>CAVPOV010000006.1:0-63045 GCA_963707045.1 uncultured delta proteobacterium | reverse complement strand
CTGCCCGACCCTGAGCGTGGCGCCGAGCCCGATCGCGCCGCTCAACCCGGGCCAGACCACGACGGTGTCCCTCACGGGCGCCGGCGGGGCGCCGACTTGGGCCTCCAGCGACGGGACCGTCGCCTCGGTGGACGCCTCCGGCCTCGTCACGGCCGGGCGCCGGGCGCGGCGACCATCACCGGCACCTGGCCGGCGGGCACGGCGTGCTCGGCCTCGGCCGCCGTGGACGTCCAGTGCCCGACCCTCCGGGTGACCGTGGCGCCAGCGGGCGGACCTCCCGAGGTCGGCCAGAGCTACACCCTCACGGTGTCCGGCGGCCGTCTCCCCTACTCCTGGGCGGTGGACCCCACCGGCCCCGGCAGCGGCATCCTGACGCCCACGGGGGACACCTCCACCGCGACGTTCACAGCCACGATGCCGGGCGCGGTCGCGATCCGCGTGGCGGACGTGGACGGGTGCCCGGAGGTGGTGACCGAGACGATCCTGTGCCCCGCGGTCTCCATCGCCTGGAACCCGCCCGACCCGGCCTTCCGGTACGGGACCACCTACACCCTGACCGCACTGTCGGGGGGCCTCCCCGTGACCTGGTCGGTGGACCCGGCCAGCACCGGCGGCGGCACCCTGACGCCGGGCGCCGGCAGGCACCGCGACCTTCGTGCCGACGGCCGTGGGGAACGTCATCCTCCGGGCGGAGGACCCGGTGAGCGGGTGCGGCGACACCGTGACCGCCCTGGTCGAGTGCCCGCTGCCCTCGGTCACCACCCGCTGGCCGTTGCCGGGACAGACGTACGGCACCGCACCGGCAACCATGGGACCGCAGCTGCCGTGGCACGCCGAGGCCCAGGACGGCCTCGGGGCCGACCCGCTCGACACGGCCGAGATCCAGAGGGTCGACTTCCGGATCGCGCCCGACCCCGTGGGCTTCGGGGTCCACTCGGAGTTCAACCTGGAGTACTGCGGGTTCGGCGGCGTCGACTGCTTCGCCACCCCGGGCAACGCGAGCGGGTGGCCGAGCGGCACCTACACCCTTACCGCCGAGGCGTTCAACACCTGCGGCGCCTCGGCCACCGACTCGGTGACCATCACGGTCGACAACCCGTAAGAGGAAGCCATGACCACGCAGCGCCGACATCCGAGCGGAGAGCGGGGGAGGCCCGGGGAGGCCGGGATGGCCCTGGTCACCTCCATGGTGATCCTGGCGGTCCTCGCCATCCTCGCCGCCGCCGGCATCGCCACCTCGACCCTGGAGGTGCGCATCGCGGCCCACGACCGGGACGCGAAGCAGGCCTTCTACCTGTGCGAGGCGGGCCTGGAGCGGGCCAAGTTCGAGCTGATCCGCGGCTGGGGCTCGGGCACCGGCGGGGGCACCTTCCCGAACTTCACCTTCCAGTTCGACGACGCGACCATGCCCGACATCCTCAAGACCTCGGGAAGCGCCGTGGACTGGGGGAGCACCTCCGACAAGTGGGCCGGCTTCACCCTGGCGGACCGCACCGGCACCCGCTACCAGATCGTCGCCAACAGCGCGTCGGGGTCCTACGGGGTCACCGACTGCATCGGGCCGACCGTGCAGCCGGCGGACGGCCGCGCCGCGATCTTCTACTCCCAGCAGGGAGGGCAGGTGGTGGCGTGGGCCGGCGCCGGCGCCTCGGTGGCCAACGTGATCGATTGCAGCGTCGCCGCCCCGGGCTGGGCCGACGACATGTGGGTCGGCTACGTGGTCTCCGACGGGGCCTCCCCGCCGAACGTCTACGTCATCGAGGACAACACCGGCGACACGCTCGTGCTCCCCACCGGCGTCACGGCGCCGGCCACCTACGAGATCCTGCGGGCGGTGGGCGCGGCCGGGACCTTCCGGCTCTACGAGTCGGACCCCCAGGCGCACCTGGGGGCGCCGGGGGCTCCCAACGCGTCCTGGCGGAGCGGCTCCGAGGACTTCGCCTCGTGGTTCCTGCGCGACCGCACCGGGGCCCTCTTCCCGGTCACCGCCACCTCCTACGGCACGAGCCTCGGCGGCGCCGACTACATGGACCTCACCGTGACCGGGACGCCGGCGAGCGGCGGCTTCGAACTGGTCACCAGCCCCTGGCTCGTGCAGGAGGAGGCCAAGACAAGCGGCGGCACGCCCACGACCTGGACCTTCACGGGGCCCTCGACGACCAACTACGGGTCCGTCGCCCTCTCCGTGACCCCGGCCGGACCCGTGGGCGCCTACGAACTCGCCGCGGTCTCCACGAGCACGGCGACCGGCAACGCCAAGGAGATCCGCCAGGACGCCGAACTGGGGGACAACGGCTGGATCACCATCCGGAACTGGAGGCAGGTGCGATGAGCGACCCCCGCCGCGCGGGCTTCACCCTGGTGGAGGCGATGATCGTCATCGCCATCATCGGCATCCTCCTGGGCATCGGGGCGCCGGCCCTGCTCGGGGCCCTCCCCGGGTTCCGCGTCCTCCGGGGCGGCCCGGGAGGTCCGGATGGACCTGCGGCGCGCCCGGACCAAGTCGGTGGAGACCGGGGAGCCCGTGGTGGTCGAGTTCGGCGTGAACGGCGCCGGGGCGGCGGCGGCCGGAACCTACGTGGTGGCCATCGACCGCCCCAACGGGGGAACGCCGCCCAACGGAGACTACGACGCGGGCGTGGACACCCTGCTCCGGGAGGTGACGCTCTCGGCCCAGTACAACGGGGTCGCCTTCGGGTCGAGCGCCGCCTCCACGGCGGACGGCGTGGAACTGGCGGACAACCGGGTCACCTTCCGCCCCAACGGCTCGGCCTCGGGCGGCGGGGAGGTCTACCTCATGCCCGGCGTCGATTCCGGAGGCCGCACCGACCGGAACCGCCGGGTGCGACTCCAGGCGGCCACCGGCAACCTGCGGCTCGAGTCCTACGACGGAGGGTGGCTATGACACGGAAGAAGCGCACCGCCGGCTTCACCCTCATCGAGGTGCTCATCGCCCTGGTGGTGATGTCGGTGGCCATGGCCGGGCTGATCCCGGTGCTGGTGCACGTGATCCGGGCGAACACCTTCGGGAGGATGACGTCCCAGGCCGCGTCCTTCTCCCAGGACAAGCTGGAGGAGCTGCGGCGGGCACCCTTCGCGGGCCTCGCGGGAGGGAGCGACACCCCCGACGGGACCTTCTCCCGCAGCTGGGTCGTCGACGACACCTGCACCCTGTGCGGCACGAACGAAGTGGCGGGCATCGAGGTCACCACCCAGTGGACCGACCGCGACGGCACCCACACGGCGCGTTTCTACAGCCTGCGGGCCAACTTCTGACCCTGTCGGAACGGAGGAGCCGACAGCCGAAACCGGTCGTGCCCGCGGGGACGCTCACGGAGGAGGAACGTTCCACAGGAGGGAACACCATGCGTCGAACCATACGGATCCTTCTGGCAGCTGCCACCCTGGCCGCATTCGCCCTGCCGGGCGCGGCCGCCGGGCTCCCGGAGGAGGAGCCCAACGACACCCTCGCAACGCCCCAGAAACTCCGGGCCCCGTCCGGGTCGGCCGAGGTAGACGCCGTTCTCGGCACCCTCGTCGGCCGGAGCGAGGACCTGGACTTCTACGCCTTCCGGGCCCGGGCCGGCGACGTGGTCACCATCGACGTGGAGGACGGCTACGGCGGCGCCGTGCCGGTGGACCTCTACATGGCGGTCTTCACCCCGGTGCGCGCGGCCGCCCTCGCCACCCTGGGCGCGGTCCCCCCGGGCTACCGCGTCGACCGCGTGAGCGACAACGCGGACGGACCCGCACCGACCCCCGGATCGACAACTACGTCGTTCCGCAGGACGGCACGTACATCGTCGGGATCAGCAACTTCCCTCGCTTCTTCCGAAACGACGGCACCGTGGCGAACGCCACCTGGTTCGCCTCGGGCGACTACCGCCTGGTGGTCACCGGCGCCTCCCCGGCCGTGCTGGCGGTGGCCATCGACATCCGGCCGGGCGGGGGCGAGTTCGCCCCGATCAACCCTAAGGCCCGGGGCCGGATCCCGGTGGCGATCCTCTCCTCGCCCGCCTTCGACGCCCTCGCGGTGGATCCCGCGACGCTCCGGTTCGGGCCCACGGGCGCGGAGACGAGCCTTTCGTCCTGCGCGGGGCTGGGGAAGAAGGGGAAGGGCACGCTCTCCGGGGAGGACGTGGACGGGGACGGCCGGCCCGACCTCGTCTGCCACTTCGAGAACGCGGAGGCCGGCTTCCGGGTCGGCGATCTGGAGGGCATCCTGACCGGGAAGACCGTGGCGGGGGACGCCTTCGAGGGCCGCGGCTGGCTCAAGGTGGTGCCCCAGAAGGGCTCGGAACGCTGAAGCGCAGCCCGCAGAAAACCAGGTGAAGGAGGGGAGCCCCGTGCCGCCCGGCCGGGGCTCCTCTCCTTCGTTCAGCGTCCCGCCAGGACGAGGAGGGTGCCGAGGGCGCCCCAGCCCAAGGCCGCGACCGTGGCGCCGCCGCAGGCGAGCCCCAGCCAGCGGTGCCAGGGCCGCTCGGGGGAGCGCTCCCGGTAGCCCAGGACGCTCCCCAGCAGGAAACCCGCCGCCATGCCCCCGCCGTGGGCCCAGTTGTTGATGCCCGGCACCACGAGCCCGAAGAGGAAGATCCCCAGGGCCCACCCCCAGAGGGTCTGGAAGACGGCTCGGCCGTACACGCCGCCCCGGCTGCGGCCGTAGTAGAGCGCCGCCCCGATGAAGCCGCACACCGCGGCCGACGCCCCGATGGTGAAGGGCACGCCCGCCAGGACCGACACGAGGAAACCGGCCGCCCCGGTGAGGACGTAGAGCGACGCGGCGCGGCCCCCGCCGTACTCGCGGACGACCAGGGGGCCGATCTGGGTCAGGGCCACCATGTTGAAGAGCAGGTGGAGCACGCCCCCGTGGAGCCAGGTCGCCGTGAGCAGCGTCCACCAGCGCCCGAGCCGCGCCGCCGGGAGCGTGCCCGTGGCCCCGAGGAGCAGCAGGCTCCGGTCGGAGGGGGACAGCAACCCGAGGGGATTCGCGGACAGGCCGACGCCCTTCGGGGAGACCAGGAGCGACAGGACGAACCACGCCACGCTCGTCCACACGATGATCCGGGGCAGGAGCCTGGGGTCGTCGGTGACCCACGAGGTCAGCCGCCGCCGCCAGCGCTCGCCCGGGCGCAGCAGCCCGCAGTGGGGGCAGTTCACCGCGTCGGCGGGGATGAAGCGGCGGCAGTTCGGGCACGGGATCGGCCAGGGCATCGTTTCCCTCACGGAAGAGACCCCGCGAGGATAACCCGCCGGCCCCCGAGAGGAAACCCCCGGCCCCTCCCCCGGACGACGGCCCGCGGGGCTATTTCGGGTGGCCGGGCGGGTATTCCCGGCCGAAGCCCGTTGCGCGGGCCGAACCCCCCGGCTACATTGCTTGGGTCCGGAGGCCCCTCCCGGCCGCGGTTTCGCGCCCCGCCTCTCTCGCGGCGCTCTTCGACCTTCCTTCCCCGTCCCTTCGTGCCCCGGGAGGCGCCGACCTCCGGAAGGAGGAGGCCGAGATGTCTTCCTGTCGGCTCTGCGGCTGCACCTTCGCCCGGGAAGAACCGCTCCCGGCCGCGCCCACGCACCTGGAGATCCTGGGCCGGACCTTCTTCGGCGTCCCGCGACAAGGCCCGCTCTGCGGCGCGTGCCTCGAGGCGGTTCATCTCGCCGGGAGCGCCGTGCACGAAACCGGGGCACCCACCCTGTGCATCCTGTGCCGGTCCAGGCTGGAAGCGGCTTGGGGCTCGCCGCATGCGGGCGCTCCCGAGCACGTCTCCCGGGGCCCGTGGCGCGCCCCGGACCCGGCGCCCCCCTCCCGGGAAGCGCCCGCACGGCCCTGACCGCGCCCCCGCCGGGGAAGGCGCCTTGATCGCGTCGAGCCCCGTGTGCTAGCTTTCCGCTTCCTTTTGCCTGCCGTCGGGGCCGCACCGCTTCCCCGCTCGCTTCCGGGTGTCCGCCGATGAAGATCACCCGCGACCGAGGTCCTGCACGTGGCCAACTGGCCCGCCTGGCCGTCACGGACGGACGAGGTGGACCGCCTCGCCTCCCAGCTGTCGTCCATCCTGGAGTACGTGGAAAAGCTCGGAGAGCTCGACCTGGACGGGTGGAGCCCACGGCCCACGTGCACGAGATCGTCAACGCGTTCCGGCGACGACGCGGCCGGCGCCGTCGCTCCCGCCAGGAGGCGGGTCCTGGCCAACGCCCCGGTCGGGGAGGACGGCTGCTTCAAGGTCGCCAAGGTGATCGACGCCTGAGCCGCGCGGCCGCACGGCGGGCCGACCCGATCGCCGGATGGACTTGGACTCGCCCAAGACCGCTCACGAACTCCGCGGGCTCCTCGACCGCCGGCGAGGTCACGCAGCGCAGGAACTCACCCGCGCCTACCTCGACGCGCATCGAGGCGGTCGACGGGAAGATCAACGCGTTCCTGACGCCGCACGCCCGAACTGGCCCTGGAGATGGCCCGGCGCGGCCGACCGGCGCATCGGGCGAGGCGAGGCGGGCCCCCTGACCGGGATCCCGGTCGGCCTCAAGGACCTCCTGGTGCACCCAGGGCGTCCGCACCACCTGCGGCTCGCGGATCCTCGAGAACTTCGTCCCCCCCTACGACGCGCACCGTGGTGGCGCGGCTGCGAGACGGCCGGCGCCGTGTTCCTGGGCAAGCTCAACATGGACGAGTTCGCCATGGGCTCGTCCACCGAGAACTCGGCCTTCGGCCCGGTGCGCAACCCCTGGGACCTGGACCGCGTGCCCGGCGGCTCGAGCGGCGGCAGCGCCGCGGCGGTCGCCGCCGGGATGGCCGTGGCCGCCCTGGGCTCCGACACCGGCGGCTCGATCCGCCAGCCCGCCGCGTGCTGCGGCGTGGTCGGGCTCAAGCCCACCTACGGCCGGGTCTGCCGCTACGGCCTGGTGGCCTTCGCCTCCTGCCTGGACCAGATCGGCCCCTTCGCCCGGGACGTCACCGACGCCGCCCTGCTGCTGGAGGCCGATCGCCGGCCACGACCCCGCGGACTCCACCAGCGTGGACCAGCCCGGTGCCGGACTACGCCGCCGCCCTGCGGCCGGACGTGAAGGGGCTCCGGGTCGGCGTGCCCCAGGAGTACTTCGTCGAGGGCCTCGACCCGGAGGTGGAGGCGGCGGTGCGCGGCGCCGTCGGCACGCCTCGCGGAGCTCGGGGCCGAGGTGCGCGAGGTGAGCCTGCCCCACACCGAGTACGCCGTGGCGGTCTACTACCTGATCGCCACCGCCGAGGCCGAGCTCCAACCTGGCCCGCTACGACGGCGTCAAGTACGGCCTGCGCGATCCCGGCGGAGGCGACCTCGATCGAGCATGTACCGGGCGACCCGCGGCGCAGGGCTTCGGCGACGAGGTGAAGCGCCGCATCATGCTCGGCACCTACGCCCTCTCGGCCGGCTACTACGACGCCTACTACCGCAAGGCCCAGAAGGTGCGCACCCTGATCGCGCCGGGACTTCGAGGAGGCCTTCGAGGAGGTGGACGTGATCGCGTGCCCCACGGCGCCCACCGCCGCCTTCCGCATCGGCGAGAAGACCGACGACCCGCTCCAGATGTACCTGTCGCGACATCTTCACCATCCCGTGCAACCTGGCCGGGCATGCCCGGGATCTCAGCCTGCCCTGCGGCTTCACCGCGCGAGGGCCTGCCCATCGGGCTTGCAGCTGCTGGCCGCCGCCGTTCGCCGAGGCGACGCTGCTGCAGCGCCGCCTACGCCTACGAGCAGGCGCGGGCGGCATGCCCAACCGCGCACGCGCCGATCGCCTGAGGAGGCCCGCCATGAGCCCTGGGAAACCGTGGTGGGCCTCGAGGTCCACGCCCAGCTGCTGACCGACACCAAGATCTTCTGCGGCTGCTCCACGGCGTTCGGCGCCGACGCCCAACACCCAGGTCTGCCCCGTGTGCCTGGGCCTGCCCGGGCGCCCTGCCGGTGCTCAACCGCACGGTGGTGGAGTACGCCCTGCGGGTGGCCCTGGCCACCCACTGCACGGTTGCGCCCACGAGCCGGTTCGCGCGCAAGAACTACTTCTACCCGGACCTCCCCAAGGGCTACCAGATCAGCCAGTACGAGCTGCCGATCCTGCGAGCGCGGCTGGCTCGACGTGGAGGACGACGCGGGCAGGCCCAAGCGCATCGGCATCACCCGCATCCACATGGAGGAGGACGCGGGCAAGCTGCTCCACCCCGAGGCCCCCGGCGCCGACTACAGCCTGGTGGACCTCAACCGGGCCTGCGTGCCCCTGCTCGAGATCGTCAGCGAGCCGGACCTGCGCTCGGCGACGGAGGCCTCCGCACTACGTCCGCAGGCTGCGGGAGATCCTGGTCTACCTGGGCGTCTGCGACGGCAACATGAACGAGGGCAGCCTGCGGGTGGACGCCAACATCTCGGTGCGGCCCCTGGGGCAGGCCGAGCTCGGCACCCGCACCGAGATCAAGAACATCAACTCCTTCCGCTTCCTGGAGCAGGCCATCGAGTCTACGAGGCGGCAGCGCCAGATCGACCTGCTCGAGGACGGCGGCGCGGTGGTCCAGGAGACCCGGCTGTTCGACACGCGAGCGCGGGGTGACCCGCTCCATGCGCTCCAAGGAGGAGGCCCACGACTACCGCTACTTCCCGGACCCGGACCTGCTGCCCGTGGTGATCGACGACGGCCTGGCTCGAGGCGGTGCAGAGGGACCTGCCCGAGCTGCCCGACGAGAAGCGCGCGCGCTTCCAGGACCAGCACGGGACTGCCCGCCTACGACGCCGACCTCCTCTGCCAGCGACGGGACCTGGCCCGGACTACTTCGAGGAGATCGTGCGCGCTCCACGACGACCCGAAGGCGGTGTCCAACTGGATGATGGGGCACCTGCTCCGCGAACTCAACCGGGAAGAGGCCCCGCCGGTCGCCGAGGCGCCCGTGAGCCCGCGGCACCTGGCGGCGATGCTCGACCTGATGCGAGGCGGCACCATCTCCGCCAACACCGCCAAGGAGGTGTTCGAGGCGATGTGGGCCACCGGGAAGGGCCGCGGAAGAGATCGTCGAGGAGAAGGGGCTGCGCCAGATCAGCGACACCTCGGCGATCGAGGCGGCGGTGGACGAGGTGATCGCGGCGAACCCCGCAGAGGTCGAGGCGTACCGCGGCCGGCAAGACCAAGCTCATGGGCTTCTTCGTGGGCCAGGTGATGCAGGCCACCAAGGGCAAGGCCAACCCCCAGGTGGTCAACGAGCTCGTCGCGCGAAAGCTCGGGGGCTGACCCGGCCCGCCGCTGCGAGCCATCGAGGAGCGGAATCGCCCATGGGTTTCCGGACCATCGAGTGGAAGGGGGACCGCGTGGTCCTCCTCGACCAGACGCTCCTGCCCGCCCGGGAGGTCTACCGGGAGTACCGGGACCACCGCGCGGTCGCCAAGGCCATCGTCGACATGGTGGTGCGCGGGGCCCCGGCCATCGGCGTGACCGCGGCCTACGGGGTGGCCCTGGCCGCCCGGGAGCTGGCGTCGCAGGGCGCCGGGGAACTGGCCGACCGGCTGGGGCCGGCGTGCGACGCGCTGCGCGCCACGCGGCCGACCGCCGTCAACCTGTTCTGGGCCGTGGACCGGATGCGCCGCCGGGCCGAGGCGTTGCGGGGGCGCCCCGCCGCCGAGGCGGCGGAGGACCTCCTGGCGGAGGCCCATGCGGTGCTGGAGGAGGACGTGGAGGCCAACCGGCGCCTCGGCCGGTGGGGAGCCGCCCTGCTGCCCGACGAGGCCACCGTGCTGACCCACTGCAACGCGGGCGCCCTGGCGACGGCGGGCTACGGCACGGCGCTCGGGGTCGTCCGGGCGGCCGTGGAGGCCGGCAAGCGGGTGGCGGTGGTCGCCGACGAGACCCGACCCTTCCTGCAGGGCGCGCGTCTCACCGCCTGGGAACTCCCAGGACGGGATCCCGGTGACCCTCATCAGCGACGGCATGGCCGGGTACCGGCTGCAGCGCGGCGGGATCGACGCCGTGATCGTGGGCGCCGACCGCATCGCGGCCAACGGCGACGTGGCGAACAAGATCGGCACCTACGGCGTGGCGGTGCTGGCCCGGGAGAACGGGGTTCCCTTCTACGTGGCGGCACCCCTGTCCACCGTCGACCTCTCCCTCGAAAACGGGGAGGCGATCCCCATCGAGGAGCGGGCCCACGACGAGGTGACCCGGTGCGGCGGCTCCCGCGTCGCGCCCGAGGGCGTGGGCGTCTGGAACCCCGCCTTCGACGTGACGCCCGCCCGCTACGTGACGGCCATCGTCACCGAGGCGGGGGTGGCGCGCCCCCCCTACGCCGACAGCCTGCCGACGCTGGCCGCGACCGCGGCCGGACCCGCCGCAGCCCCCCCCGCGGCTCGTTGACGCGCCGACCCATTCCCGCTAAGGTGCCGCCGTGCTCGAACACCCCCTCTCCCCTGCCCTGCCCCGTGCCCGGACGATCGCGCGCGTCGTCGTCGCCGCGCTCCTTCCCCTGTATCTGATCGCCGCCGGGTGCGGCGCCCTCCAGGTCGCCCCCGACACCCCTCCGGAAGAGCTCTACCGACTGGCCCGGGAGGCGCTGGAGGAGAAGCGGTTCGACGAGGCGAAGAGCCTCGGCGAACGCATCCGGGACGAGTTCCCGTTCTCCCGCTACGCCACGGAGGCCGAACTGCTCGCCGCCGACGCGTCGTTCGCGGACGAGAAGTACGAGGAGGCCGCGGCCGCGTACCGCTCCTTCGAGGAACTCCACCCCACCAACGAGCGGATCCCCTACGCCGTCTACCGGCGGGGCGCCGCCTACGACCGTCTGAGCCTGCCCGAGGACCGGGACCAGACCGCGACCCGGCGCGCCGCGGAGGCGTTCACCAAGCTCCTCAACGCCTACCCCGAGAGCGAGTTCGCCGCCGAGGCCCGCGGCCGCCTGGTGGAGCTGCGTTCGAGGCTCGCGGCCCACGAGCTGTACGTGGCCCGCTACTACATCCGCAAGAAGCAGACGCCGGCCGCGCTGCAGCGGCTCCGAAGGCTCGTGCAGGAGTTCCCGGAGACCCCCGAGGGAGCCAACGCGCTGCGTCTCGCGCTGGACCTGGAGACGAAGGCGGCCGCAGGAGCCGAGTGATCCGGATCATCGAGGAGGACGGCATGGAAGCGGCGATGATCGAGCTGTACCAACTGGGGAAGGAAGCCTACAACCAGGGGCGCATGGAGGACGCGGAGCGCTTCTTCCAGAAGCTCCTCGACATGGGCTGCCGCTTCGCGGACGTGATCAACCTGCTCGGCGCCATCGCCTTCGACCGGGAGGACTACGAGGGCGCGCAGCAGCACTTCGACGAGGCCATCTCGATCAACCCGCGCTACACCGAGGCCCACCTCAACCTGGCCGTCACGCTCAACGAGACGGGGCAGTACGACACCGCGCAGACGGCCTTCGGCAAGGCCTGGGAGGCCGCCCGGGTGGGGCAGGGGTCCGTCGACCCCTACGTGAAGGGCCGGCTGGCCAACCTGCACGCGGACATCGGGGAGATCTACCACGGGCTCGGCATCCACGACGAGGCCGTCGCCGAGTACGAGAAGGCGCTGGCCCTGGGGCCGAAGTTCCCCGACCTGCGCACCCGCCTCGGCGTCCTCTACCGGGACATGGGCGAGTACGAGAGGGCGGTGGAGGAGTTCAACCGGGTGAAGGCCGAGCACCCCGGGTACGCCAACGCCAGCATCCAGCTCGGGATCACCTACTACACCCGCGGCCAGGCGGAGCTCGCGGTGGACGAGTGGAGCTCCATCCTGGAGAGGGACCCCGAGAACGCCAAGGCCCAGATGTACCTCCGCCTCGCCGAGCGCGACCAGCTCTGAGGCGCGCCCTCCGGGCCCCGCCCCGTCAGCCCAGGACCTCGAAGTCCTCCTGGTGGTAGTCGGGCCGGGAGCGCACGGCGATGCGCCGGCCGAGGGAGCGCTCCAGGTCCTCCAGGCTCCCACGCTCCTCCTCGAACAGGTACCCCACCACGTCGGGGTGGGCCAGCACGACCACCTCCTCCCCGGCCAGGGTGGCCCGCCGGCGGCGCAGCTCCCGGAAGATGTCGTACACCACGGTGGAGCGCGACCGCACGTATCCCCGGCCCTCGCAGTAGGGGCAGGGCTCGCACAGGGACCGGCCGAGGTTCTCCCGCACGCGCTTCCGCGTCATCTCGATGAGGCCGAGGCTCGAGATCTCGAGCAGGTTGGTCTTGGCCCGGTCCTTCCGCAGTTCGCTCTCGAAGGCCTCGAAGACCCTCCGGCGGTTCTCCTCCACCTCCATGTCGATCAGGTCGATGATGATGATCCCGCCGATGTTCCGCAGGCGGAGCTGGTAGGCGATCTCCCGGGCGGCCTCGAGGTTGGTGCGAAGGATCGTCTCCTCCAGGTTCCGCTTCCCCACGTAGGACCCCGTGTTGACGTCGATGGCCGTGAGGGCCTCGGTCATCTCGATCACGATGTAGCCGCCGCTCTTGAGCCAGACCTTCCGCTCCAGCGCCTTGGCGATCTCGAGCTCGACGCCGTAGAAGTCGAAGATGGGCTCCGGCCGGGTGTAGAGCTCCACCGCCGGCCGGGCCTGGGGCACGTACCGGCCCACGAAGTCGAGGAGCTTCCGGTACTCCTCCGGCGAGTCCACCACCACCCGCTGGACGTCGGGGGTGTAGAGGTCCCGGATGGACCGGAAGGTCACGTCCAGGTCGGAGTGGACCAGGCTCGGCGCGGGTGCCCGGGCCGACCGGCGCTGGATCTCCTCCCAGAGCTTCCCGAGGAACTCCACCTCCGGCTCGAGCTCCGCCGCGCTGCACCCCTCCGCCGCCGTGCGGACGATGTAGCCGCCGGTGCCGCGCCGCAGCCCGGCCACGAGCTCCCGCAGGCGGACCCGCTCCTCCTCGTCCGTGATCCGCCGGGAGACGCCGATGTGGGTCGACGTCGGGCAGGTGCACCACGTTGCGCCCCGGGAGGCTCACGTACTGGGTGATGCGCGCCCCTTTCCGCCCCAGGGGCTCCTTGGAGACCTGCACCACGATCTCCTGCCCCTCCTGGAGGAGGTCCTCGATGGGGGTGAGGACCCGGGCCCGGGGGAAGGGGTCCTCCTCGTCGGCCTCCGCCTCCACCCCGAAGAGCTCCGCGTAGTCCCGCGCGGAGGACTTCACGTCGGACACGTACAGGAACGCCGCCTTCTCCAGCCCGATGTCCACGAAGGCCGCCTGCATGCCGGGAAGGACCCGGACCACCCTGCCCTTGTAGATGCTCCCCGCGACCCGGCGGTCCTTCACGTACTCGATGTAGAGCTCGGAGAGCATCTTGTTCTCCAACAGGGCCACCCGGGTCTCCTGGGGGCTCGCGTTGATGATGATCTCCTTGTGCAGGGACGACGCCGCCTCGCCGGTCGGCGAGAAGGACGCTTCGTACTCTTCGGATCGGTCCATGGTCCTGCTCCCCTCGGCCGCCCGGGCGGCCGTCACACGAGTTCGTTGCGTATCTTGACGATGCGGCCGCAGGCCCGGGTCCCTTCCTCCAGGCCGGTCAGGGCGCGCACGAAATCTTCGATCCCCAGGGTGGTCCCGTCCGACCCGCGGCGCAGCCGGATCCGCAGGGTGCCCCCGTCCCACCAAAGCGCCTCCACGTGGGCACGCGCGTCGAGCACCCGGTCGGGCTTGTTCTTCCGGCGCTTGACCACGGAGAAGGCGGGGGCGCGCCAGAAGTCGTCGAGAACCGAGCGCCACCCCCCCCGCCCGGCCGCCCGGTCCGACGCCTCCGGGCCCGGCTCCGCCTCGTACTCCTCCCGCGTGTCGCCGCCGGTCAGGCCCCGGGAGTCGGGGGTGAGGACCCACAGCGCCTCCACCCGGAGCCCCTCGGGCAGCCTCCGGTTCAGGGCGTCGCGCGTCTCGGCGAGCGGCGGGACCTCCCAGACCTTGAGGTCGCCGAACTCCGCCAGGCTCTCGATCCCCAGCCCCAGCGCCGGGCCCAGGGTGAAGCGCGGGTGGGGGTGATGGCCCTGGGAGAATACCAGGCTCACCCCGGCGGCCCGGAAGGCCCGGTAGAGGGCCGCGACCGTCTCCAGATGGGACAGCAGGCTCGCGGGCCCGCTCTTCCGGAACCGGAAGCGCACCCGGGGCGCCCTCGCCGCCTCCTCGGGGTCCCGCTCGGGGGGCGCCTCCGCCCGGGCCGGGTAGTCCACCGGAGCCGCCGGCCGGGGGCGCACCGCCGCGAAGTCGCACAGGCCGCACCCGGTGCACGACCCGTCGCGGCAGTCTCCCGTGGATTCCCCGCGGAGCGCCCGCTCCCACTCCCCGCGCAGGAAGCCCCGGTCGACGCCCGGGTCCACGACCTCCCACGGCAGGGGCTCGTCCGCGCCGCGCTCCCGGAGGAACTCCTCGGGCGCGAGGCCCGCCTCGTCCAGGGCCTCCTTCCAGACGCCCCACCGGAAGCGGTCGGTCCAGCCGTCCATCCGGCAGCCCCTGCGGTAGGCGGCGAGGACCGCCCGGCCCACCCGCCGGTCCCCCCGCGCCAGGACCCCCTCCAGGGAGCTCATCTCCGCCCCGTGCCACTTGAGCTCCACCCTGCGGTCCCGCAGTTCCCGCTTGAAGAACTCCTGGGCCCGGAGCACCTCCTCCGGCGGGAGCTGGCGGCACCACTGGAAGGGGGTGTGGGGCTTGGGCACGAAGTTCGAGAGGCTCACCCCCACCCGCCCGCGGCCCGACGGGGCCACCCGGGCCACCTTCTCCACCAGTTCCACGATGCCCGCCCAGTCGTCCCGGGTCTCCGTCGGCAGCCCGATCATGAAGTAGAGCTTCACCGACTTCCAGCCCGCCCCGAAGATGCGGTCGACCGCTCCCAGGATGTCGCCCTCGGTGACGTTCTTGTTGACGACGCGCCGCAGCCGCTCGGTGCCCGCCTCCGGGGCGATGGTGAAGCCGGTCTTGCGGACGCGGCTCACCTCCTCGAGCAGCCGGGGCTCGAGGCTGTCCACCCGGAGGCTGGGCAGGCTCACGGACACCCGGTCCTCCGCGTGGGCGTCCATCAGCCGCACCAGGAGCGGCCCGATGGAGGAGTAGTCACCGGCCGAGAGCGAAAGCAGGCCGACCTCCTCGTACCCGGTGGCACACAGACCCCTCTCCACCAGCCCGGCGATCCGGTCCGGGCTCCGCTCCCGCGCCGGCCGGTACCAGTAGCCCGCCTGGCAGAAGCGGCAGCCCCGGGTGCACCCCCGGGCCAGCTCCACGCCCAGCCGCTCGTGCACGGCGGACATGAAGGGCACGAGGGGGGACTCCGGGACCGGGGCCGCCTCGAGGTCGGCCAGCACCCGGCGGCGCACGCGGACCGGCGGCTCGAAGCCTCGGAAACGCCCGGCCTCGAAGACGGGCGCCGTGGACGAGGGCAGGTACACGCCCGGCACCCGACCCAGGGCTTCCAGCCTCCCCGCCCGCGTCGCCCCCGCGCCCTTGGCCTCGGCCAGCACCCGGGCGATCTCGGCGATGCCCTCCTCGGCCTCCCCCAGGAAGAAGGCGTCGAAGAAATCGGCCAGGGGCTCCGGGTTCGCCGTGACGGGTCCGCCCCCCAGGACCAGGGGGTCCGCCTCCCCGCGGTCCCGGGCGAGCAGGGGGACGCCCCCGAGTTCCAGCATGGCGAGCACGTTGGTCCCCAGCAGCTCGTAAGGGAGCGTGAAACCGACGAGGTCGAAGTCGCGGAGGGCCCGCCCCGACTCCCGGGTCACCAGGGGCCAGCCCCGGCGGCGGAGCAGTTCCTCCATGTCGGCCCAGACCGCGAACGCCCTCTCCGCGAGCACCCCGGGCTCCCGGTTGAGCACGTCGTACAGGATCGGCAGGCCCATGTGGCTCATGCCGATCTCGTACACGTCGGGGAAGCACAAGGCCACCCGGACCCGGGCCGCGTCCCAGTCGCGGACCACGGCGCCGGCCTCCAGGCCCTCGTACCGGCCCGGCTTCTCCACGTCGAGCAGGGCGATCCCGTAGCGCATCAGTGCACCCGCCCCTCGTCGTCGCCCCCCGCGCGGTCGTCGGCGGCTCGGAGCGGGTCGTGGAGGAAGGCGGCCTTGCAGTTCGGGCACAGCACGAACCCCTGGGACTGGTACACGTCCTTCTCCAACGCGCCCTCTTCCCGGGCGTCCACCTGGCGCATGAACGCCTCCAGGTCCTCCGCGCCGCCCTCGGCGGGGAGCACGCCGTCGAAATCGGCCGTGACGTGGATCGTCACGAGGTACTTGAGGCTGCCAGGGGCCAACTCGACCCCGCAGCGTCGACAAGAGACCATGTTCCCCTTCCCGAACCGGGGGCTCCGGGGCGGACGCGCGGGACGCCCCCGCAGCGGATGCCGCCGGTCACAGCAGGCGCTTCAGGGCGTGGCCGGTGTGGGAGTCGCGGCTCGCCGCGACCTCCTCCGGGGTCCCCCGCGCGACGACGCGCCCCCCGCCGTCGCCGCCGTCGGGGCCGAGGTCCACCACGTGGTCGGCCGTCTTCATCACGTCGAGGTTGTGCTCGATCACCAGGACGGTGTTCCCCTGCTCCACGAGGCGGTGGAGCACCTCGAGCAGTTTTCGGACGTCCTCGAAGTGGAGCCCCGTGGTGGGCTCGTCGAGGATGTAGAACGTGCGGCCCGTGGCGCGCCGGCTCAGTTCCTTGGCGAGCTTCACCCGCTGGGCCTCGCCCCCGGACAGGGTGGTGGAGGACTGGCCGAGCCGGATGTAGCCGAGGCCGACGTCCTCCAGCGTGCGGCAGCTTGCCCCGCAGCGTCGGGCACGTTGCGGAAGAACTCCGCGCGCCTGGGACACGGTCATCTCCAGCACGTCGGCGATGGACGCGCCCTTGTAGCGCACCTCCAGGGTCTCCCGGTTGTAGCGCCGGCCGCCGCACTCCTCGCAGGTCACGTAGACGTCGGGCAGGAAGTGCATCTCGATCTTCAGCAGCCCGTCGCCCGTGCACGCCTCGCACCGCCCCCCCTTGACGTTGAAGGAGAACCGGCCCTTGCCGAAGCCCCGCACCTGGGCCTCGGGCAGCCGGGCGAAGAGGTCCCGGATCGGCCCGAACAGGCCGGTGTAGGTCGCCGGGTTGGACCGGGGCGTGCGGCCGATGGGCGACTGGTCCACGTCCACCACCTTGTCCAGGTGCTCCAGGCCCTCCAGGACGCGGTGGGGCAGCGGCCGCAGTGCGCGCCCCGTGGAGGGCGGAGGCGAGCCCCGGGTACAGGGTGTCGACCACCAGGGTGGACTTCCCCGAGCCCGACACCCCCGTCACGCAGGTGAAGAGGCCCAGGGGCACCTCCAGGTCCACGTCCCTCAGGTTGTTCCCGGTGGCCCCCCGCACCGCGAGGAAGCGCCCGTCGGGCGCGCGCCGCCGGGACGGGAGGGGAATGGAGAGCCGGCCGGACAGGTACGCGCCGGTGAGGCTCGCCGGGTTCGCCTCCACCTGCTCCGGCGTCCCCTCGGCCACGACGTGACCGCCCCGCTCGCCGGCCCCCGGTCCCATGTCGATCACGTGATCGGCCGCCCGGATGGTGTCCTCGTCGTGCTCCACCACGAGCACCGTGTTGCCGAGGTCGCGCAGGCCCTCGAGGGTGCCCAGGAGCCGTCCGTTGTCCCGGGGGTGGAGGCCGATGGTCGGCTCGTCCAGGATGTAGAGGACGCCGGTGAGCCGCGAGCCCACCTGGGTGGCGAGGCGGATCCGCTGGCTCTCGCCGCCGGAAAGGGTCGAGGCACCCCGGTCCAGCGTCAGGTACCCCAACCCCACGTCCAGGAGGAACCGCAGGCGCTCCCGCACCTCCTTCAGCACGCGCTCGGCGATGGACGCCTCCCGCGGGGGCAGGGCGAGCCCCTCGAAGAACGCCCCGCAATCCGCCACCGGCAACCGGGTCACCTCGTGGACGGCCCGCCCTCCCACCGTCACGGCCCGGCTCTCGGGGCGCAGCCGGGCGCCGCCGCAGTCGGGGCACGGCCTCGCCTCCAGGAAGGGAGCCAGGTCCTCCAGGTCGTCCTGGTCCTTGGCCTCCCGCACCCGGCGCTCCAGGCGCGGGATGACCCCCTCGAAGGGCTTGCGGAAGCGGTAGGCGGAGTTCTTGGCCTCGAAGGCGAAGTCCACGGCCTCGGCCGTGCCGTGGAGCACCGCCTCGCGCACCCCCTGCGGCAGGTCCCTCCACGGCACCTGCAGGTCGAGCCCCAGGTGCTTTTGGAGCGCCCGGAGCGTCTGCTGGAAGAAGACCCCGTTGCGCCCCTCCCAGGGGGCGATCGCCCCGTCGGCGAGGCTCTTCGAGGGGTCGGGGACGACCCGCCCCGGGTCCACGGCGAGCTTGGTGCCCAGGCCGTCGCAGGCGGGGCAGGCGCCGTGGGGGGAGTTGAAGCTGAAGGCCCGGGGGCTCATCTCCGGGAAGGAGACCCCGCAGTCCGGGCAGGCGAAGCGCTCCGAGAAGAGGAACCGCTCCGAACCCTCGGCGTCCCGGCCCCGCGGCCGGGTCTCCACCGCGGCGAGCCCGTCGGCCCGGGCCAGGGCGAGCTCCAGAGCCTCGGCCAGGCGCGTGCGCCCCTCGGGCTTCACCTCCAGCCGGTCCACGACGACTTCGAGGGTGTGGTTGCGGTTCTTGTCGAGGGCGATCTCCTCCTCGAGCTCCCGGGTCTCCCCGTCCACCCGGATGCGCAGGAACCCCGAGCGGCGCAGGTCGTCCAGGAGCGCCCGGTGCTCTCCCTTGCGGCCGCGCACCACGGGCGCCAGCACCTCCACCCGGGTCCCCGGCGGCAGGCCCAGCACGCGGTCCACCATCTGGGTCACGGTCTGGCTCGAGATCTCCCGCCCGCAGGAGGTGCAGTGGGGCACCCCGACGCGGGCTGTAGAGGAGGCGGAGGTAGTCGTAGACCTCCGTCACCGTGCCCACGGTGGAGCGGGGATTCCGGATGGTGGTCTTCTGCTCGATGGAGATGGCCGGGGACAGCCCCTCGATGGAGTCCACGTCGGGCTTGTCCATCTGTTCGAGGAACTGGCGGGCGTACGCCGACAGGCTCTCCACGTAGCGCCGCTGCCCTTCGGCGTAGAGCGTGTCGAAGGCCAGGCTCGACTTGCCGGAGCCGGACAGCCCCGTGACGACGACGAAGCGCCCCCGCGGGATCTCCAGGTGGAGGTCCTTGAGGTTGTGCTGCCGGGCACCTCGGATGCGGATCGTGTCGTAGGCCATCGAGAACCGGTAAAGGGTGCGGTGCGATCGGTCGGCCGGGCGGGCTTCCCCGCCCGGGGGGCTCAGGGGGGCGCCGCCATCCTGCGCCCCTCCGCGAGCAGCGCCCTCACGTCGTCGCGGCTGCGGGCCTCGGCGTAGATCCGCAGGAGCGGCTCGGTGCCGGACGCCCGGAGCAGGAGCCACGAGTCGTCGTCGCGCCGCAGGCGTACCCCGTCGAGCCTCAGAACGTCGGCCACCGGCCGGCCCGCCAGGGTGCCGGGCGCCTCCAGCCCCTCGACCCGGCGCCGGGCCTCGGGGGCGGCCTCGGGCGGGAGGGGAAGGTCGAGGCGGTCGTACGTGAAGTACCCGACCTCGTCGAAGATCTCCTGCGCGTACGCCCGCAACCCCTTGCCGGTGCGCGCCACGACCTCGGCCAGGAGCAGGGCGTTGAGCAGCCCGTCGCGCTCCGGCAGGTGGGCGCCCACCCCGATGCCGCCGCTCTCCTCGCCCCCCACGAGGATCGGCCGCTCCAGCATGGCCTCGCCGATGTGCTTGAAGCCCACCGGCGTCACGACCAGATCGAGGCCGTAGCGCCTGGCCAGCCGATCCACGAGGGAGGTCCCGGAGACCGCCCGGGCGGCGTCGCCGCCGAGCCCCTTGGCCTCCCGCAGGTAGCGCAGGAGCACGGCGAGGATCCGCTGGGGCGAGAAGTACCGGCCCCGCTCGTCCACGGCGCCGATCCGGTCCGCGTCCCCGTCGTTGGCCAGCCCGAGGGCGCACCCCTCCCGCAGGCTCGCCTCCATGAGCGCCCCCAGGTTCTCCTCCACCGGCTCCGGGGAGGCGCCGCCGAATCCCGGGTTCCACTCCGCCCGCAGCTCGACGACCCGGCACCCCCCCTCCTCGAGCAGCCTCCGGAGCCAGGGAGCGCCGCAGCCGTGCATGGCGTCCACCGCCACGGAGAGCCGTGCCCGGCGGAGGACCTCGAAGTCCACGAGGCGCCGCAAGGCCTCCCCGTACCCCTCCCGGACGTCGAGCTCCGACACCCCGTGGGCCGGCCCGAGGCTCCCGGCGGGAACGCAGGGGACCCGGCTCCCTTCCGGCAGCTCCGCGAGCGCCTGCTCGACGCGCAGGCAGGTCTCCGCGCGGGCCGAGCCGCCGAAGGCCTCCTTGAGCTTCAGCCCGTTCCACTCCGGCGGGTTGTGGGAGGCCGTGACCACGAGGCCTCCGGCGAGCCCCAGGTGCCGCACCGCCCAGGACACCACGGGCGTGGGCAGGGGTTCGGCCGCGAGATGGACCGGGATCCCGCGGGCCGCGAGCACCCCGGCGGCCTCCCGGGCGAACCGGTCCGAGAGCAGGCGCCGGTCGCAGGCCACGGCCAGCCCCCGTGCCGCCGTACCCTCCCGCTCCAGGCACACCGCCACGGCGGCGACGACCCGGCGGAGGCTCTCGAAGGTGAAGTCGCGGGCCATGACCCCGCGCCACCCATCCGTGCCGAAGCGGATCGCCCCTTCCCCGGACGTCATCCCCGCCCTCCCTCCCGGCGCCGCCGCGCGATCGCGGCGGCCCAGCGGATCGCCTCGCGGAAGCTGTCGGCCCGGGCCACCCCCCGGCCCGCGATGTCGAACGCCGTCCCGTGGTCGGGGCTGGTGCGCACGAGCGGCAGACCCAGGGTGACGTTCACCCCGTCCCAGAAGTGGAGCAGCTTCAGGGCCACGAGACCCTGGTCGTGGTACATGGCCACCACCGCGTCGAACGCCCCCTCCGCCGCCCGGTGGAACAAACTGTCCGCCGGCAGCGGGCCCGCCGCGTCGATGCCCGCCGCCCGCGCCTCGGCCACCGCGGGCGCGATGATCGCCGCCTCCTCGCCCCCCAGAACCCCCGCCTCCCCCGCATGGGGGTTGAGGGCGGCCACGGCGATCCGGGGCGAGGCGATGCCCAGGTCTCCGGCCAACCCCTCGTGCGCGGACCGGATCGTGGCCAGGACCCGCTCCCGGGTCACCGCCGCCGGCACCTCGGCCAGGGGCAGGTGGGTCGTCACCAGGAGCACCCGCAGGCGGGCCCCCGCGAGCATCATCGTCGCCCGGCACCCCGGACCGCACAGGGACTCGAGGAGTTCGGTGTGGCCGGCGAACGGCCGGCCGGCCGCCCGCAGCCCCTCCTTCGTGAGGGGCGCCGTCACCAGCGCGTCCACCGCCCCCCTCAGGGCGAGGCCCGCCGCGGCCTCCACGGAGGCGACGGCTGCGGCCGCGGACCGCCGCGTCGGCGTGCCCCAGGACCAGTCGCGCTCCTCGGAGGCCGCCTCCACCACCCGGTCCCCCAACGGCGGAGGGGCGGGCAGGAGTTCCCGGGCCTCTTCCCAAACGGCCCGGGGCCCCACCAGCAACGCCTCCACCCCCAGGGGGAGCCCGCCGGCGAGCGCCTTGAGGGCGACCTCGGGACCGATTCCCGCCGGGTCGCCGCAGGTGACGGCAATCTTGAGGGGAGCGTACATGGCAGGAAGGCCCGGAGAGCCTAGAGCTTCCGGACGATGCGCGCCTTCTGCTTCAGGGAGTCGATCCAGGTCCGGTAGAGCTCCTGCTCCTTCTCCCGGAAGTACCTCTCCCGCACCTGCTCCCGCACCGCCTCGAAGGGACGGACCCGCCCGTCCTTGCGGTCGGCCACGAAGAACAGGTTGCAGGAGCCCTGCATCTCGACCACCGGCGTGACGCCGCCGGTGGGGATCCTCTCGAGCGCCCTGCGCACGTCCTCCGACAGGTTTTGCACGAGCACGTAGCCCATGTCCCCCGCGCCGACCGCATCCGCGTCACGGGCCGCCTGCTCGGGGTCTTCGCCGGCGGCCACCCGGGCCCGGATCTCCTCGGCGCGGGCCCTCCCCTCCGGCCCGGAGGCCTGGATGTGGTAGAGCCGCAGGGCGTCCGATTCGCAGAAGTCAGCCACGTTCTTGAGGTAGAACTCGCGGAGCGCCTCGTCGCCGACCTCGAGCTTGGACCGCAGCACCCGTCCGGCCAGTTTCATCCGGAGGATCTGGGCGCGGACCTCGGTGGTGTAGGTGTCCCAGTCCATCCCCTGGCCGGCCAGCGCAGCGCGGAAGGCCTCGAGCTCGAGCCCGTTGCGGCTGCGGATCTCCGAGACCGCCTGCTCCACCTCTTCGTCGGTCACCTCGACGCCGAGCCGGCGGGCCTCGGCCTCCACCAGGGACCGCTCGATGAGCTCCTCCAACGCGTCCCGTTCCTCGTCGCCGCCCCGGAGACCCGTGCGCTTGGCCAGGGCGACGGAGTCGCTCACCTCGCTCCGGGTGATGACCCGCCCGTCCACCACGGCGGCCACGCCGTCCACGAGGGCGGCGTGCCCCCAATGGGGCGAAAGCAGCAGGGCGAAGGCCAACCAACGCTTCATCTGCACCTCGAACGCGGCCGGGCCGGCGGCGGGAAGACGAACGAGTGACGCTAGCATATCACCCCAGGCGGTTCAACAGCTCCCACGCCGTGGGGAGGACGCGGTCGGGCGGCAGCGGGCCCGTGAGCCACATCACCCGGTTGTCCGGCGTCACCCGGTAGGCGGCGGGGTCGGCCCGGAGCAGTTCGAGCACCCGCTCGGGGTCGACCCGGGGCTTCTCGTCGAAGGCCAGCACCAGCTCGCGCCCCGTGTAGTCGAACGCCGTGGCCCGAAGCCCCACCAGGGCCCGCCGGATCTTCATCACCTCGATGAGGTTCTCCACGGGGGGAGGCACCGGGCCGTACCGGTCGACGAACTCGTAGCGGAACTCGTCCAGCTCCGCGGGGTCCCGCGTGCGGGTCAGGCGCTCGTAGAGGACGAGCCGCTGGCGCGGGTCCTCCACGTAGTCCACGGGGAAGTGGGCGGGCACCTTGAGGCGGATATCCGGCTCCGGAGCCCGCTCCACCGGCTCGCCCCGGAGGCGCTGAACCGCCTCCTCCAGCAGGTCGGTGTAGAGCTCGAAGCCGATGGCGGCCATCTGGCCCGACTGGGCCTTCCCCAGCAGCTCCCCGGCCCCCCGGATCTCGAGGTCGTGGGTGGCGATCCGGAAGCCCGCGCCGAGCTCGGTGAACTCCTGCAGGGCCTGCAGCCGCCGACGGGCGTCCGGGGTGAGCTCCGCCTCGCCGGGCACCAGGAGGTACGCGTAGGCCCTCAGGTTGGCGCGCCCGACCCGGCCCCGCAGCTGATAGAGGTCCGCCAGGCCGAACAGGTCGGCCCGGTTGATGAGGATCGTGTTGGCCCGGGGGATGTCGAGGCCGGACTCGATGATCGCCGTGCAGACCAGGACGTCGATCTCGCCCGCCACGAACTGCTCCATCACCCGCTCCAGGTCCTTCTCGCGCATCTGCCCGTGCCCGACGCCCACCCGGGCCTCCGGCACCAGCCGAGCCACCTGGTCCGCGACGGCGCCGATGGACTGGACGCGGTTGTGCACGAAGTACACCTGCCCCGAGCGGTTCAGCTCCCGCCGGACGGCCTCGCGGATCAGGTCGTCGTCGAACCGCGCCAGGGAGGTGCGCACCGCCAGGCGGTCGGCCGGGGGCGTCTCGATGACCGAGAGGTCCCGGACCCCCGAGAGGCCCATGTTGAGGGTCCGGGGAATCGGGGTCGCCGACAGGGTGAGCACGTCCACCCTGGCCCGCAGCTGCTTGAGGCGCTCCTTGTGGGCCACCCCGAAGCGGTGTTCCTCGTCCACGACCACGAGCCCCAGCTCGTGGAACCGCACGTCCCGCTGCAGCAGCCGGTGGGTGCCCACCAGAACGTCGACCCCGCCGGAGGCCACGCGCTCGAGCACGGCCTTCTGCTCCGCGGGGGAGACGAACCGCGACAGCATCTCCACCGTGATCGGATAGCTCTCGAAGCGGCGGCGGAAGTTCTGGTAGTGCTGGGCCGCCAACACGGTCGTGGGCACGAGGACGGCGATCTGCCGGCCGTCGTTGGCCGCCTGGAACGCGGCGCGGATCGCCACCTCGGTCTTGCCGTACCCCACGTCGCCGCAGATCAGCCGGTCCATCGGGCGGGGCCCCCCGAGGTCTCGCAGCACGTCCTCGATGGCGCCGAGCTGGTCGGGGGTCTCCTCGTAGGGGAACGTGGCCTCGAACTCCCGGTACGCCGCGTCCGCGGGGGCGTAGGCCGGCCGCGTGGCGACCTGGCGGCGCGCGTAGAGCTCCAGGAGCTCGTGGGCCATCTTCTCGATGCCCTCCTGGGCCTTCCGGCACGCCTTCTCCCACGCCTTGCCGCCGAGCTTGTCGAGCCGGGGCGCCTCCTCCCCCGGGCCGGCGTACTTCTGCACGAGCCCGATGCGGGTCACCGGAAGGTAGAGCCGGTCTCCGTCCGCGTACTCCAGGTGGAGGTAGTCCCCCTCCTCTCCCGCCACCTGGAGCCGCACCAGGCCGCGGTACAGGCCGATGCCGAAATCCTCGTGCACGATGGCGTCGCCCGGGTCCAGTTCGGCGAGGGACGACCGCAACCCGCGCCGGAGGGCCGTGGGGCGGCCGGCGCACCTTCTCCCCCAGCACTTCGGTCTCGGTGACGACGGCCAGGCCGTCGGGCCGGGTCGCGGAAGCCCCGGGCCAGCGCCCCGAGCGCCACGTGGAGCCTCCCGTCGGGGCCGCCCCCGCGTCGAAGGGCTCCTCGCGGCGGCAGGTGCACCGCGTAGGGCTCGAGGAGGTCGCGGAGCTTCTGGGCGGAACCCGGGCCGTGTGCCACGACCCACACCGACTCGCCCCGGTCCCGGCACCGTCGGATCTCCTCGACCAGGGGCGTCAGCAGGCGGTCGGCGCCCCGGTGCTGGCGCAGCGCCGTGCTCAGGTCCTGGTTCGAGCGGGTGCCGAACCCCACCGAGGGCACCGTGCCGCCCTCGGACTCGAGCTCCTCGAGATCGAGGCGGGCCGCCCCCTGCGCGAACCCCTCCCACTCGCCCGCGCCGAGGTACAGCTCGTCGGCGCGGGGGCACGAACTGCTCGCGCTCCGCAGCCCGGTCGTGGCCCCGGGCGACCTCGGCGAGGACACTCCCGCGCCCGCTCCTCCGCCGGGCCGGCCTCGTCCACGGCGAGCAGGAAGTCCGCCGGGAGGTGCGCCCACAGGGGGGGAGCCTCGCCGTAGAGGTACGGGAAGAAGAGCTCGCGGACCGGCGACAGGGGCCGAACCGCGGAGGCTCTCCATGGCCTCCGCGACCTTGGCGCGGGGGAGCCCCTGCTCCCGCCCGCGGAGCCGCAGGCGGTTCACCGCGCGCTCGACGCCCCCTTCCTCCTCCACGGCCTCCCGGGCCGGCAGGAGGACGGCCGCCTCGAAGCGCTCCCTCGACCGCTGGGTGTCGGGGTCGAAGGTCCGGATCGACTCCACCTCGTCGCCGAACAACTCGATGCGCAAGGGCTGCTCGTAGAGGGGCGGGAACACGTCCAGGATGCCGCCCCGAAAGCTGGCCTCGCCGCGCTCCTCGACCTGCCCCACCACGTGGTACCCCGAAGTCCACCAGCTGTTCGGCGCAACGCCTCGCGCTCGAGGCGTTCCTCGCCCCACCGCCACCACCGGCTGGCGGCTCGAGCACCTGCCGGCGGACACCGTGCGCTGCAGCGCCGCCGCCACCGGCGCACACGCACGCGAACGAGTCCGCCGTGCGGCGCCCGGAGCAGCGCCGCCACCTTCGTGCCGACACCTCCGGCAGCCGCGGCAGGGCCTCGAAGGGGGCCGCTCCCAGCCGGGTACACCACCACGGGGGGGTCCCAGGGCAGGGTGCGGCGGCGGGCTCGCCGTTGAGGAAGAATCGCACCTCGGTCGCGAAGCGGCGCGCCTCGGACAGTGTGGGGGTGAAGACCAGCAGGGGGCGCCCCAGCTCCCGGAGCAGAAGCGAGACACGTAGGCGCGGCTGGAGCCGCGCAGGCCGTCGGCACAGACCCGACGCTCCGTGCAGCGCGGCGAGGAGTTCCTCGAGCCGCCGGCCGGGAAAGGGGCGCCTCTGGGCCGGTCCTGGGGCCAACGGATCAGTCGCGTCCGGCGGCGAGCATCTTCTCCAGGGCCTCCACGGCGCGCGACCCGCACCGCTCCCGGCACCCTCACCACGTTGGCGCCGGACTCGGCGTCTCGCAGCGCCTCCGGCCAC
Organism: uncultured delta proteobacterium; assembly: GCA_963707045.1. Classification (GTDB taxonomy): domain Bacteria; phylum Desulfobacterota; class Deferrisomatia; order Deferrisomatales; family JACRMM01; genus CAZGRT01. The sequence goes on along the minus strand of CAVPOV010000006.1, from coordinate 36,816 downwards.
GTCCTCCAGGCGGGTGAGCTTCATGTTGGGGCAGATCATGTCCTCGGAAGGCGGCCACGAAGGTCTTCGCCGGGGCTGTTCTTGCCGCAGTTGGTGGAACATGCCGGTCTCGGTGCCGACGATCATCGTGTCGGCGCTCGACTCCCTTGCAGTACTCGATGATGCCCGAGGTGCTGGCCACCGCGTCGGCCAGATCCAGCACCTCCGGCCGGCACTCCGGGTGGGCGACGAACGGGCGCGCCCGGGTGCCGGGCCGGGACCTGCTCGCACCTGCTCGGCGCGCACGCGGTGGTGGGTGGGGCAGTACCCCTTCCAGTACAGCACCTCCTGGTCGGTGTGGCGGGCCACCCACTGGGCCAGGTTCTGGTCGGGCGCCAGGTACACGCGTGTCGGCGCCCACGGACGGGTCACCGTGACCGCGTTGGCCGAGGTGCAGCAGATGTCGCTCTCGGCCTTCACCTCGGCCGAGGAGTTCACGTAGGTGACGACCGGCACGCCCGGGTGCTCCGCGCTTCACCGGCGCAGCTGCGTCGGCGGTGATCATGTCGGCCATGGGGCAGCCGGCGTCCATGCGCGGCAGGATCACGGTCTTGTCGCGGGCTGAGGATCGCCGCGCTCTCGGCCATGAAGTGCACCCCGCAGAACACGATGACGTCGGCGTCGGTCTTCGCCGCCGCCATGGAGAGCGCCAGGCTGTCTCCGGTGATGTCGGCCAGGTCCTGCACCTCGCCGCGCTGGTAGTTGTGGGCCAGCAGCACGGCCTTTCTTCTCCTGCGAGCAGAGCTGCGGATCTCGTCGTCGAATCGTGTCGCTGGTGCATCGGCAGCGATTCCTCGGGCGAGGGGTAAAAGCGGAATGATAGGAGCGCCGCTCCGCGACCGTCAAGAAATGTGCCGCCGCAGCCTACGTGCCGCTTGACACGGCACGCGGGCGCGTATAATCCGGCCCTCGTGTCGCGGGGTGGAGCAATTGGTAGCTCGTCGGGCTCATAACCCGAAGGTTGCAGGTTCAAGTCCTGTCCCCGCTACCAGCAATCAAAACGGGCGCTTAGGGTCGATCCCTGGTGCCCGTTTCTTGCGTCTCGGTTTTGCGATTCCCCACCGCATTCCCCACCCATGCCCCGGTTCTCACCTCGTTGGCGCGGTTTGAGCCTGCCTCACCTCACACCATTCGGGGCGCATGCGGTCTTGTTCTTCGCCCCCCCACCCCCCAAAGGTACCCCTCCGCTTTCGTGGTTAGGAACGCAGACGGGACGCTGTCAAATTGACAAATTGACTGGCGATTAACCGCCGAAGGGCGGCTCGTCCCGCCATGTTCCCGCAGGCCAAAGCGTGCTTCGCGGGACGGTGGGCAGCCTACGGCTCCGGCACACCGCCCGCTTGAAGACGGCTGCCGCCGGCCCGCCCCCACACCGCACCACGACTGACCCTGCCTTCAAGGCGTTTCCCCCTCTCCGGGGCCGACGTTTCCCCGAGCGGGGACGCGCCTCAGGCCGTTTCCCCGAGCAGGCGCACCTCCCGCTGCGGGAAGGGAATGGCGATGTCCCGAGCCCGGAACGCCTCGACGATGGCCTTGTTGATCTCGCCGGACGCGGCTCCGTAGTCGGGGACGCTCACCCAGGGTTTGACGGCGATGTTGATCGAGGAGTCGGCCAACTGGACGACCCGGATGACCGGCTCCGGGTCGTGGAGGACCCGGGGATTGGCGCCGAGCAGTTCGCGAATCGTCGCGAGGGCAAGGTTCAGGTCGGTGTCGTAGGCGACCCCGACCACGGCCTCCACCTGCCGGATCTCGCCGTAGTTGTGGAGGATCTCGCCGACGATCTTCCGGTTCGGGATCACGACCCGGGAGCGGTCGGGGTGGCCGAGCACCGTGGTGAACAGGCTGATCTCCTCCACCCTTCCCTCCTCCCCCACCACGGATAGGTACTCCCCCACGCGGAAGGGGCGGGTGAAGATGATGGAGAGCCCCGCCACGACGTTGCCCAGCACCCCCTGCATCGCCAGCGCGACCCCGGCGCCGGCCACCCCCAGTCCGGCGATGAGCGGGAGCAGTTCCACCCCCAGGTTCTGCAGGGCCATGATGAGGAAGAGCCCGAACACCGCGAGCCGGACCAGCCGCACCAGGAGCTGGGTCACGGGCGGTTCGAGCTCGAGGCGCGCCAGCATCCGCTCGAACAGCCGGCCGACCCAGCGCCCCACATAGAAGCCGACCGACAGCACGACAAGCGCCACCAGCACCTTGGGCCCGAACTGGATCGCCAGGTCCACCGCGGTCCTTCTCGCCTGGTCCAGCATCTCCACCTGCTGATTCATCCCGCACCTCCACTTCCCGCCCCTTGCCTCGACGGCCGGAAGTGTAGGGCACCTCCCCGTCGGGGCAAGCGAGTACCGGAGGCGCGGCACAACCCGCTATAAAACTCCCGGTCGGTATCGGACATTTGTGAAAAGTAATCTTTTCTTTTTTGACAAAATCGCTTGCACTTCCGCCTCGCGCTCCCCTACCCTCCCGCGACTTCAACCGGGGCCGTGCACGGCAAATGCGAGTGAAGACGGGAGGAACGAGGTGAAGAAGAGAATCGCGTTGGTGACCGGGAGCACGGGGGGCATCGGGACGGCGATCTGCCGCAAACTTCACGACGAGGGTTTCGTCGTGGTGGCCGGGTACAACAGCGGCGGCGACCACGACCGGGCACGGGCGTGGCAGTCGGAGCAGAAGGCCGCGGGCTACGAGATGGAGGTCCGCTTCGGCGACGTGCGGGAACCGGAGTCGTGCGAGGACTGCGTGCGGGACGTGGAGCAGACCGTGGGCCCCATCGACACGCTGGTCAACAACGCCGGCATCACCCGGGACGGCATGTTCAAGAAGATGGGCTGGGACCAGTGGCGCGCCGTCCTGGGCGCGAACCTGGACAGCGTCTTCAACATGACCCGCAGCGTCATCAACGGCATGATCTCCCGCGAGTTCGGGCGCATCGTCAACATCTCGTCGGTCAACGCGCAGAAGGGGCAGTTGGGCCAGACGAACTACTCGGCCGCGAAGGCGGGGATGCACGGCTTCACCAAGGCCCTCGCCCAGGAGGTGGCCCGCCACGGGGTGACGGTCAACACGGTGTCGCCGGGGTACATCGCCACGAAGATGGTCCTCGCCGTCCCCGAGGAGGTTCGCAGCCGGATCGTGCAGGAGGTCCCGGTGGGGCGCCTCGGGGAGCCCGAGGAGGTGGCGCGGGTGGTCTCGTTCCTGGCCGCCCCCGAGTCCGGCTACATCACGGGCTCGAACGTCGCCATCAACGGCGGGCAGCACATGTTCTGAGGCGGCCTGAGGGGCGAGGACGGGGCCTCGTGCTGCCGGCCTCGGCCGTTACGGCTTCCGAGGATGGGCCGCCTTCCACTCCGCCGAGAGCCGCTGGCCGTCCGCGACCTGCTCCGGCGTCATCGAGGCGGCGATGGCGTCGCGGGTGGAGACGGCGATTTCGCCCTGGGGCCCCGAGAGTTCCCCGCTCACGACGTCGAACCACTTGTAGGACTGCACGGGGTCCTGCGGGACACCGTCGCCCTTCAGGAACATCAAGCCGAGTTGCAACTGCGAGCCGGTCTCCCCCTGCTCGGCCGCCGCCTGGAACCACTTCACCGCCGTTGCGACGTCCTGGGGCACTCCGCGCCCCTGGTGGTACATCTGCGCGAGGTTGTACTGGGCCAGGGCGTGCCCCTGCTCGGCGGCCTTCTGGTACCACCTCGCGGCCTCGGCGCGATCCTTGTCCACCTCGCGCCCCTTGAAATAGACCTCGGCCAGATCGAACTGAGCCTGCACGTCCCCGTCGCCGGCCTTCTTCTGCAGGGCCAGGACCTCCTCGGGCACCGGCTTCGCCGCCGGCGTTCCCGCCGGCACCACCACCGCCGCGGCCACCGCCCAGGCCGTCAGGATTCTTCGCAACCCCATGCCTTTCCTCCCCAAGCCACCCGCAGTCACAGGTTGCCGCATGGTACCAGCGCGCTCCGCCGTGACGAAAGCGATCTCGTCGGGTATCGCCGTTCGAAGACGCACCGAAGTTCCATACCGTTTCGTCACCAAGGCGACAAAGCAGTAGCCCGATCTTCGGACCAGATCCACTTTTCCTGTGTGCACACCCTGCGGGCACGGGGCGGGGGAGAAAGGGATCCGCCAAGCCCCGGCGGGAGCCGACGGCGGCTCAGGGAGGAGGAAGGGCGTCGACCCGGCGCTCCACTATGCGAAGGGGGATCGGGCCGTACTCGGAGAAGGCCGCGGAGGGGAGGCAACTCTCGTACACCTCGAGCGTGAGCACGTTGCCCTCGAGCGCCAGCAGATAGAAGGTGAGGACCACCCCCGCGATGGCCCCGCGGTCCGTCAGGTCCCGGACGGTGTCCGACACGGCCCGGGCCAGCCGTTGGGCGAAGGCGCCGAGCCCCTGGCGGTCGATCTCCCGCAGGGTGACCTTCGACCGGACGAGCAGCCGGAGCTCGCCCCGCTCGCCCAGGTACACGCCGGCCACGTAGTACAGCTCCCCGCATCCGGCCTGGAAGCACAGGGCCTCCAGCACGGCGGCCCAGCCTCCGAGGGAAGGATCGACGTACACGGGCTTGTGGCTGAACGCCTCGGCGGAGGCCCCCATCGGGAGCGCCGCTGCAAAAAGCAGGACGGCCAAGGAGGACCGGAGGCGCATCACCCTCTCCATGGAGAGGGGAGTCTACCTGCGGCCCCGCAGGAGGCAACCGGTCCCGCGGCCTCGCCGGGCCTGCCGTTCAAGTCTCCGCGGCCCGGGGCCGTAAAGAGGGGGACTTCACCGACCGAAGGCAATACAGGAGATGCTGCAGAAGAGATGAGCGACCCAGAAACCGCCCTGAAGGATCCCGCCCCGATCCACCGGCGCGTGCCGGTGGTCCGCCGCCGCGAGCCCGTGCAGCGCGCCCGGTCCGTGGAGGACCGCCTCCAGGCCGATCTGGCCGAGTGGCTCCGGCAGCGGCGCGTCCCGAGAACCTAGCACACCCGCAGCCCCATCGGACGGGAAGCGCCCGCGGGTGCTTCCGTCGGCCGAAGCGGAACCCCGGACGGCTAGGACCGCATGCGGTCCCGGTCGTGGCGGGGGTCCTCCTGGCGCGTGAAGCGCCGGAAGAAGAGCTCGACGAGGTCCGCCTCGGCGCGGATGGCCGAAGGGTTCACCGGGCTCGACTCGCTCAGGGCCTCGACCAGGGCCCGGACCACGTCGGACGCCCGGACCTCGGCCCCCGTCGTCTTCTGGATCTGGCCGGTGAGGCGTTCCAGGTAGGCCAGGTGACGCTCCTCGAGCTCCACCGTGACGCTCACCCGTTTCCTTGGGCCACCGGCGACGTCCGTCATCGCGATCCCTCCCCAGCGGCCCCGGCTCCGGCCGCGATCATGCGCCCGCTGCGGCGCGTCCCTCTCCGTCTCCGGCCACGATCAGAACAGGTAGACGTCCCGGTTGGCGAACGACTCCCGCCGCCGGACCGCGAGGGCCGTCATCGCGATCATGAGCGCCGCGGACAGACCCGCCGTCCAGTAGAATGCCTCCATCGAAACCCCCTGCACGAAGGGCTCCAACTCCGCGGGCCCCAGCACGGTCAGACTGACGGCGAGGCTCAGGAGCTCGAAGGCATTGTACCCCAGGAGGAGGAACCAGCTGAGGCGTTGCGCCCGCCAACACCCGAGCAGGATGTGCAGCAGGACGAGGCAGTCCGCGACGACGGCGGCCTTGGCCCACCCGCCCGTCAGGACCGCGCCCCACAGGGGATACGGAAAGCCGTACCCGAGGGCCGTGGTGACCAGGAGAAACCCGTAGTAGAAGCAGAGCAGGAGGCTGGGCGGCCTCGCCGTGCTCATGGGCCGACGAGCTCGAGAACACGGGGAAGGATCCCCCCCAGGGCCCGAGCCCGATGGCTCATCCGGTTCTTGGCGGCCAGTTCCATCTCCGCCAGCGTCCTGCCCTCCTCTTCCACGAGGAAGAGCGGGTCGTAGCCGAACCCGCCGGCCCCCCTCTCCGCCTCCAGGATCCGCCCGGCGAGACGGCCGGCGGCCGTGAACTCCCTCCCGTCCGGGGCGACCAGGGCCATGGCGCAGACGAACGCGGCCCCCCTGCCCTCCGGAGGCACCCCCTCCAACTCCCGCAACAGCTTCCGGTTGTTGTCGGCATCAACGGAACCCGGACCGGCGTAGCGGGCCGATTGCACGCCCGGGCGCCCTCCCAGCGCGTCGACCACGAGACCCGAGTCGTCCGCGAGTACCGGGAGGCCGGTCGCTTCCGCCAGGAGCCTGGCCTTCTTGAGGGCGTTCCCGAGGAACGTCTCGGCGTCCTCCTCCACCACGGGAGCCCCCGGGACGTCCACGAGACCCCGCACCTCCACCCCCCGGTCCCCGAGCAGGGCCCGCAGTTCCCGAAGCTTGCCCGCGTTCCGGGTGGCGACGAGGAGCCTCACGCCGCCCCCAGCACCTGCCGCTGGGCCTCCAGGAGGCTCTGGATCCCGAGCCACGACAGTTCGAGGAGTTCGTTCAACTGGGCGCGGCGGAAGGGACGCTCCTCCCCCGTGGCCTGGACCTCCACGAGATCTCCGCCCGCGGTCATGACGACGTTCATGTCCAGGTCGGCTCCCGAGTCCTCCCGGTAGTCCAGGTCGAGCAGCGGCCTCCCGCCGACGACGCCGACGCTCACCGCGGCGACCGCTTCCCGGATCGGCACGGAACTGATGAGGTTCCGGCCGACCATGGTGCGGAAGGCCTCCGCGAGCGCGACGTAGGCCCCGGTGATGGAGGCGGTGCGCGTGCCGCCGTCTGCCTGGAGCACGTCGCAGTCGATCCAGAGGGTCCTCTCCCCGAAGCTGCCGAGGTCCGTCACCGCCCGCAGGGACCTGCCGATGAGGCGCTGGATCTCGAGCGTGCGTCCCCCCTGCTTGCCCCGTGCCGCCTCCCGGGGCGTGCGGGTCTCGGTGGCCCGCGGGAGCATGCCGTACTCGGCCGTCACCCACCCCTTCCCGCTGTTGCGCAGGAAGGACGGCACCGCGTCCTCCAGGCTCGCGGTGCACAGTACCCGCGTGTTGCCGATCTCGATCAGGGCGCTCCCCTCCGCATAGCGGAGAACCCCCTTCTCGATCCGCAGCGGACGCAGTTCCTCGGGCCCTCTTCCATCACCTCGCATGGGTCTCCTCTCGTCGCCCCGCGCTACCGGGCGAAGAATTGCTCCGCCGCACGGGCGACCGCGCGCCCCAAGGCCGCCTTCCCGGCTTCGCTCTGCAGGAAGTCGGCCTCCTGGGGCCAGGACAGGCTGCCGATCTCGATCAGACACCCGGGGGCCGCCACGGCCTCGAGCACGGGGTTGGGAAGGTCGGAGATCCCCCGGTCGAAGGTCGCGACCTCTTCGCCCAAGGCACGGCGGAGTGCGGCCGCCCATCGCCGGCTCGCCTCCTCCAGGCCCGACTGGCCGGCCTCCCAGAGCCGTGCGTCGATCCCGGGAGCGACCTTGGGCGGTACGAACAATTCGAAACCGCGGGCCTGGGGTCGGCCCCGCCCCGCCACGTGAAGGCTGAGAAACAGTTCCGCGCCCCAGTAGTTGGCGACGGCCGCGCGGGAGGCATGCCCCAACTCCCTGTCCTCCGTCCGGGTGAGGTGCACCTCGAACCCGCTCCGCCGCAAGTGCTCCGCGATGCCCAGGGCAAGGGCGAGCACGGCGTCCTTCTCGACGACTCCGCCCCCCCCGCGCGCTCCCGGGTCGCCTCCGCCGTGGCCTGGGTCCAGGGCGATCCGGTGGGCCGGGCCGGTCCGCACCGCCTTCACCTCCACCCGGCGCCCGAGAAACTCGGCAGCGGCCGAAGCCAGGAACCGGTCGCTCACGAGCAGTCTTCCGTCCCGCAGGAGCACGGGAGGGGCATCGCGCACGGATCGCCCGTCGCGCACGGCGTAGGGCGGCTCCGGCCGCAGCGCGGCCCAGTGAGAGCCCTCGCGGTAGGTCAACTGGCGGCGCTCGGGGTCCCATTCCGTGGCACCGGGCAGGCGGCCCAGCCACGCTTGGGCGTCGTACCAGCGCGTGCTATCCTCCACCAGCGCCTCTTCGAGCAGGAACGGCGCGGCGCCCTCGGTCTCCAGTCGAACCGCGGCACCGGCGGCGGGAGGCCGCGCGACCAGGAGCGCTAGCAGGACAAAGGCGACCGTTCGCGTGGGGCTCATGACGATGGAGGCTGGGGAGGGGGAGAGAGGTCGTGATGCTACCCGACGCCCGAAAGGCCTGTCAATCAAGGAAGAATCCATGATCGTTCCGTTCCGGGGCGCCGTGCCCAGACTGGCTTCCGGGGTGCACCTGGCACCGACCGCGGTCGTCATCGGGGACGTGGAGATCGGGAAGGACTCCAGCGTCTGGTACCACACGGTGATCCGGGGAGACGTGCACCGGATCCGCATCGGCGAGCGCACCAACGTCCAGGACGGGTGCGTCCTCCACGTCACCGGGGGCACCCATCCGCTCGGCGTCGGCAGCGACGTGAGCATCGGCCACCGCGCGGTGGTCCACGGTTGCACCTTGGGCGATCGGGTCCTGGTGGGCATCGGAGCGGTGGTTCTCGACGGCGCGCGGATCGGAGAGGAGTCCATCGTGGGAGCCGGCGCGGTGGTGGCGGAAGGAGCCTCATTTCCGCCCCGAAGCCTGCTCCTCGGGGTGCCAGCGCGCCGGGTCCGCGACCTCACGGACGACGACCTCGCCCGGGTCCTCCGCACCCGGGACGACTACCTCCGCTTAGCCGCCGCATACCGGGAAGACTCTCGCTGAGGCGACCGGGTCCCCAGCCCCGGCCTCCCTTTTGACACCCGGATGGACGGTGTCTACCCTTCTGCCGGGCGACGGCCCGGCGGCCGGAGGCCCACCCAGCAACGGAGATGCTCGGCATGGCCAAGAGGGACTACTACGAGGTCCTGGGCGTCAAGAGGACCGCCTCCGAAGAGGACATCAAGAAGGCCTACCGCAGGCTGGCCCGGAAGTACCACCCCGACGTGAACCCGGGCGACAAGTCGGCCGAGGAGCGATTCAAGGAGATCTCCCAGGCCTACGAGGTCCTGGAGGACGCCGAGAAGCGCAAGCAGTACGACTCCCTCGGCCACGCGGCGTTCGAGGGCTTCCGCACAGGCACCGGGCCGCGCGACGGCTCCGGGGGCGGCGGGTTCGGCCCCGGGATGGGCTTCGACTTCAGCGACCTCTTCGGAGACCTGTTCGGCGGCGGGGGGCGGGGCCGCGCCCCGGGGCCCCGCCCCGGCTCGGACCTCGAGTACGAGATGGAGGTGGATCTGCGGGAGGCCGTGCTCGGCACCGAGAAGGAGATCTCCTACCGCCGTGCAGCGGCGTGCCCGGACTGCGGGGGGACCGGCTACAAGGCCGGGACGGGCGGCGGCCCCTGCCCGCAGTGCGGCGGAAGGGGGCGGGTCGCCGTGCAGCGCGGCCCCATCTCCCTGCAGCAACCGTGCGAGCGGTGTCGCGGGAGCGGCCGCCTGCCGGGCACTCCCTGCGGAGGCTGCGGCGGCAGGGGGTCGGTGCCGAGCGCCGAACGCCTCCGGGTACGCATCCCGGCCGGCGTAGACACCGGCTCGCGAATCCGGGTCGCGGGCAAGGGAGAGGCAGGGGCGGAAGGAGGACCGCCGGGCGATCTGTACATCCGGATCCGCACGAGGCCGGATCCCCGCTTCCGGAGGGAGGGAGACAACCTCGTCACCCCGGTGAGCGTCCCGCTCATGGACGCCCTGCTCGGGGGAACCACCCTCGTACCGACGCTGGAAGAAGAGGTGCGGATGAAGATCCCGGCCGGCACCCAGAACGGGCAGCGGTTCCGCCTCAAGGGCAAGGGAGTCGCCGGCAAGGGGGACCTCTTCGCCGAGGTGCAGGTGCGAATTCCGCGCAAGCTGGACCCCGAGGTCCGAGAGAAGCTGGAAACCCTGCGGGACCGGATATGAGAACCGGGGGCTCACGATGAGGAGTGCCGTGAAACTGTACCGGGTGCACGAGGTGCTGGAGATCACGGGGATCACGCGGCAGGCCCTGAGGACCTACGAGGAGGTCGGGATCGTCTCCTCGGCGCCGGCCGAAGAGGACGAGAAGTTCTACCCGGAGGAGGTGCTGGAGACCGTCCGGAGGGTGCAGCGCCTGCGAGAGGAACTGGGGGTGAACCTCCCGGGGGTGCAGGTGATCCTGGAGATGAGGCGGAAGATCATCGAGTTGCAGCAGAGCCTCGAGGAGGTCGTCCAATTCGTCCAGAAGGATCTGCGGCACGAACTCGAGCAGTACCTGCGCCGGGAGGAGAAGGCTGTCATCCCCAAGGACCTCGTGGGACCCCCGCGGCGCAGGGAGGAGTGACACACCCCCTCTCCTCGGCCCCCGTCGCGGCTTCCGGGCGCACAGCCTCCCCGTCGCTGCCCTGGCCGCGGTCCTCTGCGGCACCCTGGCCGCGGACCAGCCCGCCTGGGCTGCCGCTCTCGGAGTCGGGGCGGCCGCTCTCGTCCTGACATGCCTTCCCGGTTGGAGCCTGCGGGTCGCGGGGACCGCCGCCCTCCTGGGGCTGGGGCTCGCGGGCCACCTCGGCTCCCTCCCTCCGGCGGAACCGGCCACCCCCCTCGGCGAGACGCGCAGGTTCCAGGGAACGTTGGCAGAGGATCCACGCCGCACGGCCGAAGGATACCGCTTGGTCGTCGACCTCCGGGCACGTGCGGACGCCGCCGCCGGTCCGTGGGAGGACGCCTCCGGGAGGATCCTGCTCCACGTCTCGGGCGAGCCCGAGCCCCCTCCGTTCCGGGGCGACGTCGTCACCTTCCGGGCGACGCTGCGCCCTCCCCGCGGCCTTCGCAACCCGGGACGGGAGGACGCGGAGACCCGCTTCCGGCGGCTCGGAGTCCACGCGAGGGCTTCGGCTTCCTGGCCGGGTTCCGTCTCCCTGGCCGCCCCCGACGCGGGAGCGGGGCGCTGGGACAGGCTCCGGCGACTCGCCGCCTCCCAACTCCAGGAGGCAGCACCGGGGCAAGCGGGCGCCGTGCTTCGGGCGCTGGCTCTGGGCGACCGCTCGGCACTCCATCCGGACACCGTGGACTCGTTCCGGCAAGCCGGGACGTCCCACCTGCTCGCCATCTCCGGGCTGCATCTGGGGATTCTCGCCCTGCTCCTGACACCGCCGCTGATGTGGGTTCTCGTGCGCGTGCCGCGGCTGGCCCTGGCGTATCCGGCGAAACCCGTCGCCCTCGCGCTCACCCTGCCCTTCCTCGTCGCCTTCGCGGGGCTTTCCGGGTTCCAGACGAGCACGGTGCGCGCCCTGGTCATGACCGGCCTTTTCCTCCTGGCGCTTTCTCTGTCGCGAGCGGTGAAGCACGGCACCGCCCTGGTTTCGACGGCTCTGGTCCTCGGCCTCGTCGATCCGAAGTGGCTGCGGGAGCCGGGCCTGCACCTCTCCCTGGCCGCACTGGCCGGCCTGTTCTGGGTCGCGCCGCTCCTGCAGGAGCGGCTGCGGCCGCGACCAGACCCCCTGGCCCGGCTCGGGCCGCCACCGCCCCTCTCCCGCCGCCTGCTCCGCAGGACCCGCGAGGTGCTGACCGCTCTGGCGTGCACCTCCGTGGCGGCCACGATCACCACCGCACCGGTCTCGGCGTACCACTTCGGAGAGGCCAGCCTGATCGGCCTCCTCCTGAACCCCCTCGCCGTCCCCCTCGTGGGTTTCGGGTCCCTGCCACTCGCACTCGCCGGAGCGGCCGCCGGCCTCGTAGTCCCTGCGGCGGGTCACTGGCCGGCCGCCCTGGCGGGCACGGGAGTTCGAGCCCTGCTCGAACTGCAGTCCGCACTCGTCCCCCTCGTCGCCCCGCTGTCCTGGCCAGCCGCTCGGAACCGTGTGGGGGCTGGCAGGCTCCGGCGCGCTCCTCGGAGCAACCACGCTGGCCCTTCGGTCGCCCCCCCGCAGTGGCCGCGCCACAATGCTCCTCGGCGCGGGCCTGACCCTTCTCTTCGGGCCGGCCGCCTTCGAGTGGGCCTCGGCGCGAGCGGACGGGAGGGCCCACCTGTGGGTGCTCGACGTCGGTCAGGGACAGGCGCTCGCACTGCGCGTGCCGGGGCTGGGCTGGGCCCTGGTGGATGCCGGGGGCTTCCCGGCGACGGACTTCGACGTGGGGGAGCAGGTGGTCGTGCCCGCCCTCGAGCGGTTGGGATGCCGACGCCTCCGCCTGGCGGTCTCGACCCATCCCCACCCAGACCACCTCAAAGGGCTCCCGGCAGCCCTGCGGTGGGGAAGGCCGCGGGAACTCTGGCTCCCCGGTTCCTTCCGCGGGGACGAGCGGTACCGCCTCCTCCTCGAAGAGGCCGGTCGCGTGGAGTGCTCGGTGCGCTGGGTCCCGCCCGGGGGGCTGAGGCAGGACGTGGACGGGGGGGGCGTGGAGGCCGGCTGGGCGGCAGCCGACGGAGAAAACGACCGCTCCCTCGTCCTTCGGGTATCCTGGGCCGGGCGGTCCGTCCTCCTGCCCGGCGACCTGGAAGCCTCCGGGCAGCGCCTCCTCCTCGGATCTCCGCTCGCCGGCCCCAGCGACCTCATGGTGGCCCCCCACCACGGTGCCTCGAACGCCCTGCTCGAGGACTTCCTGAGGTCGGTGCGGCCCGCAGCGGTCCTGATCTCAGCCGGCGGCCGGCCGGGGCTGCCGTCCACTCGTTTCGTCGAGGCGGCCGAATCCATCGGAGCCACGGTGCTGTCGACCCACCGCCAAGGGTTCCTGCATGCCTGGCTGGGCCCGGAGGGAGTCGGCGCGGCGGCCGCGGGCGATTGACACCCCGGGGGGCATTTGGTAGCTTCGGGCAACTGGCGCCCTGCGGGATTCCCATGCCGAATTCGACCATCCTCGTTGTGGACGACGACGCCTTCTTCCGCACCTTCTGCTCGGAGGTGCTGCGGGGAGAGGACTACACCGTGCTCGCCGTCGGCTCGGCCCCGGAGGCCCTCGAGCTCCTGGCGCGAGAACCAGGTGGAGTTGATCGTCGCCGACATCTACATGCCCGGCATGAGCGGGCTGGAGCTCCTCGAGTCGGTCAAGGCCCAGCACCCGGCGGTGGACGTGGTCATCATGACCGGCTACGCGTCCATCGACACGGCGATCCAGGCCCTCAAACGGGGTGCCGCCGACTACCTGCGGAAGCCCTTCGCCGCCGAGGAGCTGGTCGTCGTCGTGGAGGCCACGCTCGCGCAGCGGCGGCTGTACGAGGAGAACGATCGCCTCCGCAAGCAGCTCGGGCTCTACGAACTCTCCCGATCCTTCGCGTCCCTCGACGACCCCTTCCGCGTCCTCTCCCTGGGTCTGGAGGCGCTGTGCCACGCCACCCGGGCCGCGGTGGGGCTCAGCCTCCACAGCGGCTCCGACCTGCACTTCATGGCCCTGCGTCAGCACCGCGGCCTGGAGCAGACGGCGGCCGAGGCCCTGCGGAACGCCTTCATCACCAAGGGGCTCGAGTACCTGCGCGGCGTCGAACGCGTGCACGTGATGGGCCGCAGCCGCCTCGCGCGCATCGCCGACGGCTGCGGAGCCCCGGACTTCTGCGAGGCGCTGATCGTGCCGCTGTGGAACCGCGGTGCGGTGGATGGCGTGTTCGTGCTCCTCCACGCGGAGAAAGGGACGGCGTTCGATCCGGAGGACACGGCGAACGCCGCGTTCCTCGGAGCGCCAGGTGGAGTTGTCCTACGAATCCGCCCGCGGCATGCAGGAAGCCCGGCAGATGGCCTTCGTGGACTCCCTGACGGATCTCTACAACGGGCGCTACCTCGACACGGTGCTCGACAAGAACATCGCGGAGGCCGACCGCATCGAGACCCCGTTCAGCCTTCTCTTTCTCGACCTGGACTACTTCAAGGAGGTCAACGACGCCTACGGTCACCTCACCGGAGGCAAGGTGCTCATCGAAGTCAGCCGGATCCTCACGAGCAAGGTACGCGACGGCGACGTCGTCATCCGCTACGGCGGTGACGAGTTCACCGTGGTCCTGCCCCGAACCGACTCGCCGGAAGCGCGGGAAGTGGCGGAGCGCATCCGGCGCGCCATCAAGGAGCACGTCTTCCTCGGTCGGGAAGGCGGTTCGATCCGCCTCACCGCATCCATCGGCGTGGCCACCTACCCCAACGACGCCAAGACCCGGGAAGAACTCCTGGACCAGGCGGACCGCGCAATGTACCGGGGCAAGGAGGCCACCCGGGACACGGTCTACGCGGCCCACTCCTGCTGACCCCATGGAAATTCAGCGACTGAAGGGATTCCGGGATCTCCTGCCGGACGAGACACCCGTGTGGCAGGAGATCGAGAGGGTGGCCCGCTCCGTGTTCCGCAGCTACGGATTCGAGGAGATCCGCCTGCCCCTGCTCGAGGAAACCGCGCTCTTCCGTCGTTCCATCGGCGAAGAGACGGACATCGTCGAGAAGGAGATGTACACGTTCTCCGACACGGGGCGGCACTTCGGTCACGCTCCGCCCGGAGGGGACGGCCTCGGCGGTGAGGGCCTACCTGGAGAACGGCCTCCACCGCCGCGAGACCAAGTCCCGCCTCTACTACGCGGGGCCGATGTTCCGGCGCGAGCGCCCCCAGAAGGGGCGACTCCGCCAGTTCCACCAGATCGGGGCCGAGTGCTTCGGCTGGGCGGAGCCCGCCGCGGACGCCGACCTGCTCTGCCTGCTCTGGGACCTCTTCTCGGCGCTCGGCCTGTCCGGCAGGGTCTCCCTCGCAGGTGAACTACCCTGGGCTGCTGGCGAGGACCGGAGTGCCTACGTGGAGCGGCTGCGGGAGCACCTGGAGCCGCGCAGGGAGGAGCTCTGCGACAACTGCCGGCGGCGTCTGGACGACCAACCCGCTGCGGGTGCTGGACTGCAAGAGCCCCCACTGCCAGGAGGCGAGTGCCGATGCACCCTCCCTGGCAGACGAGTTGTGCGGAGACTGCGCGCGACCACTTCGACCGCGTACGTTCGGCCGCTGACCGCGAGGGGGTGCCCGTACCAGATCAACCCGCGCATGGTCCGAGGACTCGACTACTACAACCGAACCACCTTCGAACTGCTCTCCGGCGACCTCGGCGCCCAGAACGCGGTGGCCGCGGGCGGACGATACGACGGCCTCGTCGAGACGCTGGGTGGCCCGCCGGTGCCGGCCCTCGGCTTCGCGCTGGGCTGGAGCGTATGGTGCTGATGCTGGGAGAGGAAAGCGCGTCGCGCCCGAGGCCCCTCGCATTCCTGGTCCACGCGGTGAACATGCCCTGCACGGCGGCCCTGCTGCTGCGACGCCGCCTGATCCGGCCGGCGTCGAGGCCGACGTGGACTACGAGCCGCGCTGCATCAAGGCGCAGATGCGGGCGGCCAACCGATGCGGGCGCGCGCTTCGCCCTGATCCTGGGGGAAGACGAGATCGCCCGGGCACCGTCGCGGTGAAGGATCTGGACGAGGGAACCCAGGTGACCGCCCCCGTCGGAAGCCGTGCAGCGCGTCTTGAATTGCCTTGCACTTGCAGCAGAAGGGAGGTCGGGAGTCGTCATGAGAACGGGTGGTTGCCGATCCTGGTGGCGATCTTCGCCGGTTCGCTGGCCGTGGGAGCCGGAGGGGCGTGGGCGGGGACCTGCGTGACGGGCGGATGCCACGGGCAGCATCGTCTCCCTCAAGTTCCTCCACGGACCGGTCGCCGCCGAAGAGGCGGGCGCGGAGGGGTGCGTATCGTGCCACGAGCCCAGCGGGCCCCTCTGCACCGCGACGAAGGCCGGGACCTACAAGTTCAAGACCCAGAAGGACCGGCTCTGCATGCTCTGCCACGAGCGCGGCACCGGCACCCAGCACACCCGAACCCGGGGGCAGTGCCTCTCGTGTCACTGCCCCCACGGCTCGGAGGAGAGCGCCAAACTGCTGAAGGCCGGCGGCTGAGGATTCGCGGCGCACCGCTCAGCCAACCCGCGCAGGGACCCACCGGGCCCCTGCGCTTTCTTTGAAGGGTCGCACGCCTTCGACGGGCGATGGACCTGGAGGAACCGACGTGATCGACGACATGGGTGACTGGAAGAGGACGCACGACCTGGGCCAGTTGCGTCTGGCGGACCAGGGGCAGGAGGTCACCCTGATGGCGTGGGTGCACCGGCGACGCGACCACGGCGGCCTGATCTTCCTCGACCTGCGCGACCGGGAGGGGCTCACCCAGGTGGTGTTCTACCCCGAGCTCTCCCCGACGGCGCACGCCAAGGCGCACCAGGTGCGCAGCGAATTCGTCGTGGCGGTGCACGGCATCGTGAACCCCGCGGCCGGCGGAGACCGAGAACCCGGACCTGCCCACCGGCCAGATCGAGGTGCAGGCCACCGGGCTGCGAATCCTCAACCGGGCCCTGACCGCCGATGTTCCCCATCGAGCGCGAGACCGAGGTGGGGGAGGACCTGCGCCTGAAGTACCGCTACCTCGACCTGCGGCGCCCGGAACTGCAGCGCAACCTGCGCCTGCGCCACCGGGCCGTCATGGCGGTGCGCCGCTTCCTCGACGAGGCACGGCTTCCTCGACGTCGAGACCCCGATTCTCACCCGCAGCACCCCCGAGGGGGCCCGCGACTTCCTGGTGCCCGAGCCGCCTTGCCGCAGGGCAGTTCTACGCCCTTCCCCAGTCGCCCCAGCTCTTCAAGCAGCTCCTGATGGTGTCGGGACTCGACCGGTACTACCAGATCGTGCAAGTGCTTCCGGGACGAGGACCTGCGCGCGGACCGTCAGCCGGAGTTCACCCAGATCGACCTGGAGATGAGCTTCGTCACGCCCGATCAGACGTCATGGGCCTCATGGAGGAGATGGTCGCGGCGCCTGTGGAAGGAAGTGCTCGGGGTGGAGTTGGAGCGTCCCTTCCCGCAGGATCCCCTACGACCGAAGCCGTGGAGCGCTACGGCAGCGACGCGCCGGACCTCCGCTTCGGCCTGGAACTGGCCGACGTGAGCGAGGCGGTGGCGGATTCCGACTTCAAGGTCTTCGCGCAGGCGGTCGGCCGGGGCGGCGTCGTGTCAAGGGCCTCAACGCCAAGGGCGCCGGCCAGGTGCTGTCGCGCAAGGAGATCGACGACCTGACCGGGTTCGTCGCCGCCCTTCGGCGCCAAGGGCCTGGCCTGGATCCGCATCCAGCCGGACGGCGAGTGGCAGTCGCCGATCGCCAAGTTCCTCGGCGAACGAGGCCCGCGAAGGCATCTCCGCGCCCTCTCGGCCCGAGCCCGGCGACATCCTGTTCTTCGTGGCCGACGACCCGAAGGTGGTCAACCTGGCCCTGAACCGCCTGCGCTCCCACCTGGCCGAGACGGCTGGGCCTCATTCCCCCCGAGGGCTGGGCGTTCTGCTGGGTGACCGACTTCCCGCTTGTCGAGTGGGACGCCGAGGCGAAGCGCCACGTGGCCCTGCACCACCCGTTCACGAGTCCGCGCGGCGAGGACGAGCCCGAGCTCGACGGGCGAGCCCGGCGAGGTGCGGGCCCAGGCCTACGACCTGGTGCTCAACGGCACCGAGGTGGGGGGAGGCTCGATCCGAATCCACTACGCGGAGCTGCAGCAGCGGGTCTTCGACTGCTCTCGCATCGGCGCGGAGGAAGCCCAGGCCAAGTTCGGGTTCCTCCTGGAGGCCCTGTCCTACGGCGCCCCTCCCCACGGCGGCATCGCCTTCGGGCTGGACCGCCTGCTCATGTTCCTGATGACCGGCGCCCGAGCATCCGCGACGTCATCGCCTTCCCCAAGACGCAGAGCGGGACGTGCGTGCTCACCGAGGCGCCCTCCGACGTGGACGCCGGCGCAGTTGCGCGACCTCCACCTGCGCGTGCGACTCCCGGAAAAGGCTTGAGATCTCCTCCGGCTTTCTTGACGCCTGCGAGAGGAATGCTAATTTCCCGCCGACAGATCGGAAACCGGGAGAAAGGGAGCCATGAAACTCACTACGAAGAGCCGGTATGGGGTTCGCGCCATCTTCGATATCGCGTACCACGCCGGAGGCCTCCCGGCGCAGATCAAGGACATCTCGGACCGCCAGCGGATCAGCCCGCGGTACCTGGAGCAGATCTTCCAGAAGCTCAAGAAGGCCGGGATCCTGGGCAGCAAGCGTGGACCGAAGGGAGGCTACTACCTCCTGAAGGAGCCCAAGGACATCACGATCTACGACATCATCACCACCACCGAGGGGCCCATCGAGTTGGTCTTCTGCGTGGGGGAGGACGAGGCGGGCGGAAGCTGCGACGCGACCATGTGCGACCTGAAGGACCAGTGCGTCGCGAGCCCTCTCTGGAAGGAGCTCGGCGACCGGATCGCCGACATCTTCCGCACCACGACGATCCAGAGCCTCTGCCAGAAGGCCGAGGCCCTGGGGATCGAACGGAAACTCGACTCCAGGTTCATGTACTACATCTGAGCGGACCGTCAGGCCGGTCGCTGCGCCCCGGGTCCCCGGGGCGTGTTCGTTTGGAGTCCCGAGAGCCCACATGGCCCTGCGCATAGCGATCAACGGGTTCGGGAGGATCGGCCGGAGCGCCTTCCGGGTCGCCCTCGGGAGAACCGAAAGCCTCGTGGTCGCCGTCAACGACCTGGCCGACACCGAGACCCTTTCGTACCTGCTCCGCAACGACTCGGCGCTCGGCAGGCTGGAAGCCCCCGTGGAGTCCGACGACCGCTCCCTCCTCGTGGGGGGAAGGACGGTTCGCGTCTTTCGCGAGGAGGACCCCGCACGACTGCCCTGGAAGGAACTCGGGGTGGACGTGGTGCTCGAGTGCACGGGACGCCATACCCGGCGGGAGCAGGCGGCCGCGCACCTCGATGCGGGAGCCGACCGGGTCGTGGTGTCCGCACCCTCCGCCGGCGCCGACGCGACCATCGTCCTCGGCGTGAACCAGGACCGCTTCGACCCGTCCCGGCACCGCGTCGTGAGCAACGCCTCCTGCACGGCCAACTGCCTGGCACCCGTCCTCGCGGTGCTGCACCGGGAGTACGGCGTCCGGCGCGGCCTGGTGACCATGATCCACTCCTACACCGCGGACCAGGCGATCCTCGACCGGCCGCACCCCGACCTGCGCCGGGGGCGCGCCGCGGCCCTGTCGCTGATCCCTACGACCACCTACGTGGCACCGACCGTGGCCGTGGTGCTGCCGGAGATGGAAGGCCGGCTCGCGGGCCTCTCGGTGCGGGTTCCCACGCCCAGCGTGTGTCTGGCGGATCTGAGCGTGACCCTGGACAGGCGCGCCTCGGCGGAAGCGGTGAACGCGACCCTGCGCGGCGCGGCGGAAGGCCCCCTTCGGGGCATCCTCGGTTTCACGGAGGAGCCGTTGGTCTCGGTGGACTACGTCGGCTGCCCGCTCTCGGCCGTCGTGGACGGGCCTAGCACCCGGGACGCCGGCGGGGAACTCGTCAAGATCCTCGCGTGGCACGACAACGAGTGGGGGTACTCCAACCGCCTGGTGGAGCTCGCCGAGTTCGTGGGCCGGGGGGGAACCCAGCCTTGAGGGGCGTTTGCGTTTCCTTCCATGCCGGAGAGCACGGGCTCCGCGACGCCCCGACTCTCCCGGGGAGGTAGAATCATGGCCATCCGATCCTTGGAACAGCTCCCGCTCGACGCCAAGCGCGTCTTCGTCCGCGTGGATTTCAACGTCCCGCTGAAGGGCGGAACGATCCAGGACGATACCCGGATCCGGGCCGCCCTGCCCACGCTGGAGACGGTGCTCGAGGCCGGCGGTTCCCTCGTCCTGGCGAGCCATCTGGGCCGTCCGAAGGGGGGGCCGGACCCGGCCTTCAGCCTCGCCCCGGTCGCCCGGAGGCTGGAGGAACTGCTCGGCCGGCCGATCACCCTCGCGCCGGCCGTGGTCGGTGCCGAGGTGGAGCGCCTCGCGGCGGCGACGAAGCCCGGAGAGGTGCTCCTGCTCGAGAACGTGCGCTTCCATCCCGGCGAGACCAAGAACGACCCGGAACTGTCTCGCCGGTCTGGCTGCGCTGGCGGAGCTCTACGTGAACGACGCCTTCGGCAGCTGCCACCGTGCCCACGCCTCCACCGCCGGCATGGCCGGGCACTTCGGGGGCGGACGGAAGGCTGCGGGCAAGTTGCTGCTCGCGGAGATCGAGGCGTTCGGGAGAGTGCTGCGAGAACCCGGCGCGCCCCTTCGTGGCGATCCTCGGCGGGGCCAAGGTGAGCGACAAGATCGAGGTGATCCGCAACCTCCTCGGCAGGGTGGATCAGCTGCTGATCGGCGGGGGGATGGCCTTCACCTTCCTGGCCGCCCGGGGAACGCAGATCGGGGACTCCCTGGTCGAAGCCGACAAGGTGGACGTGGCCCGAGCGATCCTCGCCGGGGCGGAAAGCCGGGGCAAGGCGCTCCTGCTGCCCAGCGACCACGTGATCGCACGGGACGTCGCCGACCCGGCCTCCGCGAAGGCGACCGAAGGCCCGGAGGTCCCGCCGGGCTGGAGGGCGCTCGACATCGGCCCCCGGACCCGCCACGCCTTCGCGGCCGCCGTGGCGGACGCGGCCACCCTGGTATGGAACGGACCGCTCGGCGTGTTCGAAACCCCTGCATTCGCCGACGGCACCTTCGCCCTGGCACGGGCGGTGGCCGAGTGCCGCGGCTTCACCGTGGTCGGAGGCGGCGACAGCGTTTCTGCCGTCCACAAGGCCGGCGTCGCCGCGCGGATCGGCCACATCTCCACCGGAGGGGGAGCTTCCCTGGAACTCCTGGAAGGCAAGGTGCTCCCCGGCCTCGCGGCGCTGGAGGACTGACCGTTGCGAGTCCCGCTGATCGCCGGCAACTGGAAGATGCACAAGACGGCCCGGGAGGGCACGGCCCTGGCCTCGTCGCTCCGGGACCGGCTCGGGCCCGTGCAGGGCGTCGAAGTGGCCGTGGCTCCTCCCTTCACGGCCCTGCACGCCGTGGCCAGCGCCCTCTCGGGGAGCCCCGTGCGCCTCGCCGCGCAGGATGTCCACTGGGAGCCGGAAGGGGCCTATACCGGAGAGGTATCCGCGGGGATGCTCCGGGAGGCCGGCGTCGTCTATGTGATCGTCGGCCATTCCGAACGCCGGTCCTATTTCGGGGAAGCCGACGCAGCGGTCTCGAGGAAGGCGTGCCGCTGCCTCGAGGCTGGGCTCACGCCCATCGTCTGCGTCGGAGAGACCTTGGCCGACCGGGACGGGGGACGCGCCTTCGATGTCGTGCAGACCCAACTGCGGGGAGCCCTGGCGCCGCTCGGACCGGAGGCGGTGGACCGGGTGGTGGTGGCCTACGAGCCCGTGTGGGCCATCGGGACCGGACGAACGGCCGCGGACGAGCAGGCGCAGGAGATACACGCCCACGTGCGCAGCCTCCTGGCTTCGCTGGGAGGCGCCGAGCGGGCGGACCGAACGCGCATCCTCTACGGCGGCAGCGTGAAGCCGGGCAACATTCGGGGAATCATGGCGCAGCCGGACGTGGACGGAGCCCTGGTCGGCGGCGCGAGCCTGGACGCCGAAACGTTTGCAAGCATCGTCCGGTTTCAGGTATAAGGGCCAACTTCGACCGGAGGAGAATCCCCGACCATGTGGTACATCCTGCTCATAACCCTGCACGTCGTCGTCTGCCTTCTCCTGATCGGCATCGTCCTGCTGCAGCAGGGGAAGGGGGCCGAGATGGGAGCCGCCTTCGGCGGTTCCAGCCAGACGCTCTTCGGCAGTTCCGGGGCGACCACGCTGCTCGGCAAGCTGACGGCGGCGGCGGCAGGCGTGTTCATGCTCACCTGCCTCGGCTTGACCTACAAGGCGACCACTCGCTATAAGTCCAGCGTCATGCCCGATCAGGCTGCGGCGGCGGCTCCGGCGCCCGCCGAAGCTCCGGCGGCGCTCCCGCCCGCTCCGGCAGGCGCCCCTTCCCAGGGGGAGGCACCGACGCCTCCGGCCTCGGGTCAGTGATTGAGAGACTCCCTGCCCAGGTGGTGGAAATGGTAGACACGCTATCTTGAGGGGGTAGTGGGGAGACCCGTGCCGGTTCGAGTCCGGCCCTGGGCACCAGCAACGGAGAGGGGAGCCGCCACCGGCTCCCCTCTTTCTTTCCGGGAGCGGACGCTTAGGCCTTCCACACCTCACGTGCTTTCTGATACAAGTCAGGATGACTCGCCGGGGAGGCCCCATGAGACATCTTCTGACCGCCGCTCTCACCCTGACCACCCTTCTCATCGCTTGGGTCGTTCCCGCTGCCGCGCTGGAACTGTCGGCGCCCGCGCCCCAGGCCAGTCTGACGAAGGGACGGGTCGTCGTCATCGGGTTGGCCGACGGTGAGCGAGGGGTGGCGGAATGGGCGGGGGGAAGCTCCGCCTTCCGCGTGCGCGACGGACGCTTCCACCTGACCCTCAACCTCCCCGACGGCGACCAAGCGGTCAAACTGCGGGTCGGTGACGAGACGCTCGAAGCGCGCTGGAAGATCAACGCCGGGGCCGGAAAGGATTCGTACACCTATCACGAGAAGGTGGACAGCGGGGAGTGCGCCTCCTGCCACGACCCGGAGCACCCCCCGGAACCCGGCGAAAACGTGTCGGAACTCTGCTACGCCTGCCACAGCACCTATCAACTGCGCAAGTTCGTCCACGGCCCGGTGAACATCGGCCTGTGCACCGCCTGCCACGACCCCCACGGAGGAACGCAGGAGTCGTTCCTCCGCACGCCGCCCGGCGAACTGTGCACCTACTGCCACAACCAACCGGTCACCGAAGGCCACCGCAAGGATGCCGGGGACGCCCCGTGCACGAGTTGCCACGACCCCCACGGAACGAACCGGCCCTACCACGTGAAGGGCCGCTGAGCGGAGGAACCATGCGGAGCGCTGCCCCCCTGCAGTCGACGCTGATCGGCGCCCTGATGGTGGTCTTGGGAGCGGCGTTGCCGGCGTCGGGCGCATCCGAAGCGGAAAAGCTCCTCTCCCCGGGGGACGCGGCTCCAGGCTTCACGTTCAGCGACGGGGCAACGGGGGTCGTGATGTCCTCCGACGGCGTCGCGCGGGGCAAACCTCTTCTCTTGGTGTTCCTCCAGACCGCCTGCCGCTCCTGCTACAGCGAGATGCTGACCCTCAAGAAGCTCAGCGAAGGCGTGGGCGGGTTCGAGGTACTGGGGGTATTCCTCGACATGAAGCCCAAGAACTTCAAGTCGTACATGGAAGAGAACTCCCTGCCGTTCCAGTTCACATGGGACGCAAACTACTCCATCGCCCAGAGCTACGGCGTCTCCTTCACCCCCGCCAGTTTCCTGCTGGACGCGGAACGCAAGGTGGTCGCAGCGTACCGCGGCTTCCATCCGGGCACGGAGCGAACGATGAAGTCCGACGTGGAGAGGCTGGTAGGCGGGAAGTGAACCGGGGCCGGTTGTCCGGGCGAGTCGCAGATCGAGAGTAGAACGCGTCGGGCCGGGATGACCGGCCCGACGCGTTTCAGTCGGAGACAGACGCCGCGCTGCTCTAGGACGCGCGGGACGGAATCACTCGGGCAGTTGGCCGAACGGTCGTTGAAACGTGAAGCGGAACGGGGCCTTGACGAACTTCTCCGTCGCTTCCCCGGTGGTCGACGTCGGGATCGTGAAGGGAAGCGAGATGACCAGGGTGACCGCACCCAGGCCCGTCGCGAGCAACCCGAGCGGCCGCAAGAAGAAGATGTCCCCCATCATGGCGCTGTCGGTGGCCTCCTGCCGGTATCGAGCCGAATCCACCATCTGCGCCGCGGCCACGTTCCCGACCAGGGCCACGGTCACCACGGCGAGGATCAGGGCTCTGCACAGTCGCTTCATCATGGCTTCCTCCGTCGCGTGCTGGGCTCCCGACGAGGGGAGCATACCCTGGTATCGTCCGGTCGCGCGAGGACCTTTAGGCTCGGCCGGTCCACCGGGGGGTGGCATTCTCCTCGCAACGACAAGGGCGGATCGCCCCCATGGCCGATCCGCCCGCTCTGCCCATTGGTGCCGAAGACTGGACTCGAACCAGCACGGGCGTGAACCCACCAGACCCTGAACCTGGCGCGTCTACCAATTCCGCCACTTCGGCACGGGGCGGACTATATAGCACCCCCCAAACCGGGTCAAGATCCCCGCCGGGGCGGCTTTGCCCGCCATGTGACAAGGGTTATACTGCGCCGCGCGGCGTGCCCTGAGAGGACCGGGACCGGACTGCCGGAGCCCGTGGCGGACGAACCGGAATGCGACCGCGTCCCCGCAGGAGGACGCCGTGCCACCGCGGACCGATCCTACTTTGACCTGGAGCCGAACGTGATCCCTCGCCGAGAAGCCTTCGTGGAGTTCCTCCTGGAGCGTGCCGGGAAGCCCCTGACGGCCCGAGAACTCCTGGCGCGCCTGCGCGTCCCGACGAGCGAGGAGTCGGAGTTCCTGCACTTTCTCGAGGAGCGGGTCGCGGCGGGGGACGCCGTGGAGATCAAGGGAGGCCAGTACGCCCATCCACGCCGCGTGGGGCTCGTGGTCGGAGCGGTCCAGGTACACCCGGACGGCTTCGGGTTCGTCGTATCCGGGGATCCCGACCAACCCGACCTCTTCGTGCGTCCCGCGTGGCTCAAGTCCGTGATGCACGGCGACCGGGTCGTGGCCCGGGTGGAACGGACCGGCCGGCGGCCGGAAGGAAGGGTCATCCGCATCCTGCAGCGGACTACCTCCGCGCTGATCGGGCAGGTACGGGTGCGCAGAAAGCTCGCGGTCGTGGTACCGCTCGACCGCAGGTTCCTGCACGAGGTGTACGTCGCCCGGGACGACCTCCTCGGGGCGGCGGACGGCCAGATGGTGCAGGTGGAGATCACGGGCTACCCGAGCGGTGAGTCCAACCCGGAGGGACGGGTGATCACCGTGCTGGGCAACCCCGGGGAACCCGAGGTGGAAGCCAAGGCCGTGGCGCTCAAACACGGCGTCCGGGTCGAGTTCCCTGCCGACACCCTCCTAGAGGCGGAGAAGGTCCCCCTGCGGGTGAGGAGCGCCGACCGAAAAGACCGGGAAGACCTGCGTCACCTGTACTTCGTAACCATCGACGGAGAGAAGGCGCGAGACTTCGACGACGCCGTGTGCATCGAGCGCCTCGAGGGCGGGCTGGTGCGGCTGTGGGTGGCCATCGCAGACGTGAGCCACTACGTGGTCCCCGGGTCGGCCCTGGATGCCGAGGCGTACGCCCGCGGCACCTCGACCTATTTCCCCGACCGGGTCTTCCCCATGCTTCCGGAACGGCTCTCCAACGGCATCTGCAGTCTCAATCCCGGAGAGGACCGGCTGGCGATGGTCGCCGAACTGGTCTTCAGTCGAGGCGGGAGGCGGAAGACATCCCGGTTCTACCCCGCCGTCATCCGGA
The DNA here is from genome assembly GCA_963707045.1 of uncultured delta proteobacterium. Taxonomy (GTDB): domain Bacteria; phylum Desulfobacterota; class Deferrisomatia; order Deferrisomatales; family JACRMM01; genus CAZGRT01. Next base: position 11,497 of record CAVPOV010000006.1, on the reverse strand, counting down.
GCCGGCACCGGCTTACGTACACAGTGGTGGCGGAGATCCTCGACGACCCCGACAGCGACGCCTCGAAGGACCTGGCGGACGTGGTCCCAGGCCTGCTCCGCATGGGCGAACTAGCCCGAGCGCTCCGGTCCCGACGGCAGGACCGGGGCAGCATCGACTTCGACCTGGCAGAGGCGGAGATCGTCCTCGACGTGCAGGGGCGCCCGGAGGACATCGTGCGCAGCGAACGCAACTGGGCCCACTATCTGATCGAGGAGTTCATGATCGCGTCGAACGAAGCGGTCGCCGAGTTCCTCAGGGACCGCAAGGTCCCCTGCCCGTATCGGGTGCACGGGGAACCCGACCCCGACCAGGTCGAGGAGTTCCGGCGGTTCGTCCACAACTTCGGCTACACCTTGCGAGGCGCACACCAGCTGCACCCAAAGGACTTCCAGGACCTCACGCGGCAGATCGAGGACAAGCCCGAGCAGCGGATGATCCATCACATGATGCTGCGCAGCATGAGCAAGGCCGAGTACACGCCGATCAACATAGGTCACTTCGGTCTCGCCTCCGAGACCTACGCCCACTTCACGTCGCCGATCCGCCGCTACCCCGACCTCGTCCTGCATCGGCACCTCAGGGCCGCGGTCCTGAAGCGGTCCCCCTCCCGCAAGTGGAAGGAGCACGCCTTGCCAGTACCTCGCAGCCGACGCCTGCCCCCACCTCTCCTCCGCGGGAGCGGGCGGCCGAGGCCGCCGAGCGCGAGGCGGTGGCGTGGAAGAAGTGCCAGTTCATGGCCGACAAGGTGGGCAGCGTGCACTGGGGCTACGTCACCGGGGTGGCCAGCTTCGGCGTCGTTCGTGGAGCTGGAGTAGTTCTTCGTGGAGGGCCTGGTGCACGTCTCCGGGCTGGAGGACGACTTCTACCACTACTCCGAGGAGACTGCAGGCGCTGATCGGGGAGCGGACCCGCGCACCTTCCGCATCGGCGACCGGCTGCGGGTCCGGGTCGAACGGGTGACGTGGATCGCCGCCAGATCGACTTCGCCCTTGCCCGGCGAAGGGAGGAAGAAGCCGGTGAACCTGTACTCCCGAGCCCAGACCTACCGCTCCATCAACCGGCTGCGGGAGATCGCGCTGATCCTCTCCCGACACGGGTTCCACCAGATTCTCGAGGCGGTCGGCCTCGGCCGACTGCTTCCGCTGTCGCGACGCTTCCACGGTCGCAGCGGGCTGGTCGGCGACATTCCGGTCCCGGTGCAGGTCCGCATGGCCCTCGAGGACCTCGGTCCCACCTTCGTGAAACTCGGGCCAGATGCTGGCCACCCGCCCCGATCTGGTGCCGCCCGATTTCGTGGAGGAATTCCGCAAGCTGCAGGACCAGGTGCCGCCCTTCTCCTACGAGCAGGCCCGCGCCATCGTCGAGGAAGAGGTGGGCGCGCCCCTCGCCGAGGTGTTCTCGGAGGTTGAGCCCGAACCCCTTGCGGCCGGCAGCATCGCCCAGGCTCACCGAGCCCGGCTCCTGGACGGGACGAGACTCGTCCTCAAGGTGCAGCGGCCGGGCATCGAGCGAACCGTCTCCCACGACCTCTCGGCCCTCTACCTCCTCGTCGGCCTGATCGAGCGGTACATCCCGGAGTCCCGGGCGCTCAACCTCCGAGGGATCGTCGACGAGTTCTCCCGGGTGATCCGGCGGGAGATGGACTTCTTCCTCGAGGCCGCGAACACCGAGCGGTTCCGCCAGAACTTCGAAGGGTTCGAGGGCATCGTCGTACCGAGCGTGGTGTGGGAACTCACCACCAAGCGACTGCTCGTCCTCGAGAGCATCGAGGGCAGCCCGGTGGACGACGTGGAGGCCCTCCGAGCCAGAGGCGTGGACCCGGCGGCGCTCTCCCGGGTGACTGCGCGAGCGTTCCTCAAGCAGGTCTTCGATGACGGCCTGTTCCACGGAGACCTCCACGGCGGCAACCTGCTGGTCACCCCGAAGGGCGAGCTCGCCTTCCTCGACTTCGGCGCGGTGGGCTACCTCTCCGAGGACGTACAGGAGGGGCTCGGCCAGTTGTTCGTCTGCCCTCATCTCGCCGCGACTACGCGGAGCTGGCCGACGGGTACGTCCGGATGGGCAGCGCTGGACGACGCCGTGGACATGCGCTCCTTCCAGCGGGACCTGCGGGAGCTGATCGAGCCCTATCACGGCCGACCCCTGCAGGGACCTGAGGATCGGAGAGATCCTCCGACAAGCCTCCGAGATCGCGATCCGCCACCGGATCCGGATTCCCACCGACCTGATCCTGCTCGCCCGTTCCACCCTCACGGTGGAGGGCGTCACCCGCGTCCTCGACCCGGACTTCCTGGTCCTCGACAGGCCGACCCCCTACGCCCGGAAGCTCCTCCTCCACCGGCTCGACCCCCGCCGGCAGGCCCGCCTCGCGTACCGCACCGCCCGCGACGTGCGCGACTTCGTCCGCGCCGTCCCGGCCCAACTCACGCGCCTGTTCCAGAAGATGCTCGAGGGCAAGTTCGCCGTCGACTTCGTCCACCAGGGCTACGAGCCCATGATGCTCGAGATCGACCGCTCCTCCAACCGCGTCAGCTTCAGCCTCATCATCTCGGCCCTGATCATCGGCTCTTCGCTGATCGTCCTCTCCGGCAAGGGGCCCGCTGCTGTGGGAGTTCCCCGTCTTCGGCATCCTGGGCTTCCTTCTGGCCGGCGTCCTCGGTTTCGGCCTGGCGATCGCCATCCTGCGCTCCGGCAAGCTCTGACCGGGCCTTTCTCCGTAACCGCCTTCTCCGAGTTCGATACTAGTGGTATAGATTCCTCACATGTTTTCGGTAAATACATGACTATTCTTGTCTCAGTTTGTAGCCGGAGCCAGTGGTGTGTCGATGCCACGCTCGTGCATTTTTTCTCATGACAGGGGCGCTGCCATGCTGCGAATTGTCGGACTCCTGACCGGTCCTCGCGCCCCTCTCCCCGTCAGCAAGGAGCGCCACTCACTGGCGGCGCTTGTCATCGCCGCCCTGGTCGCGCTGCCTCTCGCGGCCCACGCCGCGATCCACTATCCGCTCGGGTCTCGCTGCTACGACTGCCACGCGGTCAGCAAGGACAAGATGGTGGTGGGCACCCACCTGCTCAAGAAGAGCCAGAAGACCATCGACCTGGGGATCACGGGTTCCTCCACTCCGATCCGGTGCCTGTTCTGCCACGAGAAGGACGCGGTCTCGGTGGAAAGCCGCACGGTGATGCTCGGGACATGGGAGCACTTCGACGCCCGGTCGACATCCAGGCACCCAGTCGACGTACAGAGCAACTTCTTTCCCGACCCGACGGCCTTCGACTGCCTGGACTGCCACACCGGCATAACGGCCGGGGTGGTGAGCGACGGAGCCGGAAACGCCGACGTGCACGGGGTGGACCCGGCCCTCGGCCCTCTGGACGTATACACGACCCTGATCGGGAACCCCGCCGACGCCGAAGGACTGTCCGCGTCGACGTGTCAGAACCCTGCCTGCCACGACGCCGACGGGGGCGGACCGGGCAACTACGACGCCCCGCCCCGTCACTCCATGGCCCGCGCCACCATCAACGACGGCCCGGCACCGGCCGACTGCACCGACTGCCACGGCAGCCACAACAGCTATCAGAACACGGCGCTCGTCGTGCTGCGAACGGACGGCACCACCTCGAACGCGAAGACGGACCCTCTCGGCACCGCCGTGACCCCGGACAAGTGCGGGGAGTGTCACTCCCAGGACGACGCCGGGACGTATGCGACCCGGGGCCACGGGCAGAGCGCCATCGGGGGCGGCCTCCGGTGCACCGCCTGCCACAGCGGGAGCGTGCCTCACCCGTTCTCGCCTTCGGCTCCGGGGAGCAACCCGCTGCGCTTCGCTCTCGCCGAGACCACCTCGGCCCAGTCCGTTGTTCGACGCCAGCCGCCCTACGACCAGGTCTACTCGGTCTGCCTCACCTGCCACGGCCAGTACGAGAGTGGGGCCCACCGGGGACACGACGGCTTCTACGCCGGGTGCAACGACTGCCACGAACCCCACGGCGCCGGAGTGAGCACCAATGACAAGATGGTCCGGGCAGTCGTTCCCAAGGTGGACGCGGCCGGGAATCCGGTCTACGGGGACGGGACCGGGGCCGGCTACGAAGTCACCCTATACACGGGTCCCCAGGACTTCTTCCGCGCCGACGGTCAAGGCCTTTGCGACAACGCGGAGTGCCACCAGGGGCAACTGAGCGCGGGCGGCGATCCCATCTACCCCCTGGCGGGCTTCATGGGGGCCGGCTCGCACAGCGACGCTCCGCAGAGCCCCGGAGACGACTGCACCGCCTGCCACACCCACTCCGACCCCGGTGGGAGTTGGGGCGCCAAGAGCGCCTGCCTGACGTGCCACGGCCAGCCGCCGCCGCCCGCAGACTCCGGCTACGCGGGCTTTCCGGAAGCCGCGAGCGGCCACTCGAAGCACGCCGGCCAGGGCTCGGGCGAGTACGGGTACCCGTGCTCTGCGTGCCACGCGCAGTACCCCGCGAACCACCGGGACGGCAGTTATCAGAGCGTATCCTTCGGACCCCTCAACCCCGGCGGCGCTTACGCGAGCGGCTCGTGCAGCGACCTCTACTGCCACAGCTCCGGCCAGTCCCCGGCGAGCACCGGGAACGCTCCCGTCTGGGATGCCGGCCCCCAGACCTGCCACGCCTGCCACGGCGGCAGCGACGCGCCTGCGCGTATCGCCACAGGAAGCCACACCGCTCACCTCGCGTGGTCCGGCCTGACCTGCGCTCACTGCCACGCGGATACGGTCCTCGTGGTTGGAACCGATACGACGACGGCCATCGCCGATCCCGCCGCCCACGTCAACGGCGCCAAGAACCTGCGGGGCGGCAGCGCGTGGAACGGGCAGGACGTCTCCTTCGCCCCCGGCAGCGGGACCTGCGCCAGCATCTCCTGCCACGGCGGCGGCAGCGCCACCTGGGGCGCGTCCCTGGGGTGCGCCGATTGCCACCTGCCCGCGACGGGTGCAGACCGAGACAACTATGCGTTCGCGGACGGGCTGGTTGCCGTCGCGGCTGGCTCGGAATGGACCACCGCGGGCCACGGCCGCGCCACCGCCTTTCCCTCCGGCAATCCGGCGGCGGGGTTTGCCGGGCCCACCGGGGACTCCCGAGGGTGCGCCTACTGCCACGGACTCCTGGGCACGGGACAGAATCCGGCCACCACCCACGGGGACGCGGACAACCCGTTCCGCCTCGCCAACCGATCCGGGAGCGCCGAGGACGGGGGATGGAACCAGGTGTGCCTGGTGTGCCACCGTGACGGCGACAGCGGCTACGACCCGGACGGAGCCTCGGCAGGCTACGCGAACCGGAACGGCGCGAAGAACGTCGACGCCAACCACTACGGCGTCGGGCACTCCGACCCGATCGCGGGCGGCACCTTCTGCTGGGACTGCCACGACCCCCATGGAGACGCCAACCCCTACATGGTGCACTCGGGGGACGGGAGCGCGCCGGGGCGCGGCGTGACCGACCGCAGCGACGGTATCCACGGGGTCCCGATCACCTCCCGCCCGGTGACGGGCTTCGCTCCCGCCACCGGAGGCTACACCTCGGACGATCTGGTCAACGCCGGCGACACCGGCCTTTGCCAGACCTGTCACGCCTCCTCCGGAGGGGCCGACTACTACAACCGAGCCACCTTCACGGCTCCGGCCTCCCACAACGACGCCGACTCCATCCGCTGCACGGTCTGCCACCGGCACGCCAGCGACTTCACCGCCAACTGCACCGGCTGCCACGGAAACACCGCCGCCCGGAACTGGTGGCCGGACGGCACGGCGGAACACGGGCCCGGCTACGCGAACCGCCCCGGAGCTCACCAAAAGCACGTCGACGCAATCTACGCGGCAAACGCGGGGACACTGGCCGGCGCAACGGTCGTGGATCAGAAGAACCAGACCTGTGCCTGGTGCCATCCCAGCCCGGGTGGGTTCCGCCCCGGCACGGGAGAAAACGAACACAATGCCGACGCGGTGCCCGTTGGCACCGCGGACGTCCACGCCGACGGCCGCGCGGGCGCAACCGCAACCGACTTCCGCAACCTGGCTGGGCTGGCGAGTCCGGGCGGCGCGTACGCCCCCGCCATCCACGTCTGCTCGAACATCGCCTGCCACGGAGGCGTGTCCACCCCGTCGTGGTACTTCGTCGGCGGAGCGGGCGACACGCAGGCCCCGACCGTGAACACCGTAAGGGTCAATGGGGCCGCACCTGCGTCCATCCAAGGAGGGACGCCGTCCGTCTCCCTGACGGCGATCTGCACCGACACCACCACGGGCGGCAGCAACATCACGGCGGCCGGATACTTCGTGGGCGCCATGGGCACCCCCGGGACCGGCACTCCCATGGTCGCGGCGGACGGGCTCTTCAACGCATCGACCGAAGCGGTCTCGGCCACCGTGGCGAGCGCCTCCTGGACCGCCAACACGAACCTCTACGTGGAGTGCATGGACGCCGCGGGCAACTGGGGGCCTGCGGGCGGAGGGGCCGTGGCCGTCACCCTCGCGGGCCAGAACACGTTCACCGCGATCCTCGCCAACGGGGTCACGGAGACCGTGTTCCCGGGCTATGCCGACAAGACCGTGGCCGTGGTGACTCTGACCTTCCTCGCCGGGCCTTCCTCCGCGCAGATCAACGGAGTGACGATCACGGGGACGGGAACAGGGTCCCCCAACGCGAATGTGTCGGTGGTGAAGATCTACCGGGATACAGGATCGACTGCGCACACCTGGGATGCAGGGGACACGCTGCTCGGCACCGGGGTGATGAACGCCTCCAACGCGGCGGTCATCCCCTTCTCGGCGGCCGTCGCAAGCGGCACACCGTGGCGCCTGCTCGTCACCTACGACATCGCCGCCGCGGCCGTGGCGGGCGACACCCTCGGCGCTCAATTGACCGCCGTGGTCACAACTCCCACGACGGCCCTGGCCACGCCGCTGCCGCTGTCGTCCGCGGCCGTGAAAACGGTGGCGACCTCGACTGCGGCGACCCACTACCCCTACGCGAACTCCGGCACCGTGATCGCCAGCGCGGGTCAGACGGCGACGAACTACGGCGCCTGCGGAGCCAGCCTGTCCCTCGGGTCGTTCTACACGCTGCTCTCGGCCGGAACCCCCCCGTGCAACACCCTCAGCACCTGGACCAACACCGGGGGGGCCAACCAGAGCCTGACTGCCGTCTGGAACACGGTGGTGGACGCGAGCCGGGATGTGACCATACGGGGGAGGGCGTCGGGCAACCGGTTCTACGTCGGCAACAACACCGGGGTCGCCGGGAATTTCACGGTAAACTTCGTCGACTTCGACCCGGTCACGGGCACCGCGACCGTTATAGGCACGGGCGTGAGCGCCACGGTTCAGCCACCGGTGTGCTGCGATTGCCTGGGAAATCCCATCGGTGGGTACTTCTTCGCAAACCTCAACCTCTCGTCCATCACCGGTACGGTCCTCGCCGGGCACAAGCTCGGCCTGAGGATCACGGTCCCGGCCAACGACTGGTGGGTCTCCTTCGGCAACACGGGCTACAGCTACCTCGTGGTCGACACGCTGGCCATTCCCTTCGAAACCGCCCCCCCGACGCTGAGCGTCGCACCGGCGGTGGTCCCGGCAACCATCCAGTCGGGCACCTCCACGGTGAACTTGACGGCTACCTGCAGCGACGCTTCGACGGGCAACAGCAACATCGTGGCGGCAGAGTACTTCGTCGGGGCCTCGGGCACGGCGGGCACGGGCCTTCCCCTGCTGCCCGTCTCCGGCTTCTTCGGCGCACCGACCGCGGCGGTCACGGCTGAGGTTGACGTGTCCGCCTGGACGGCCGACACCACCCTCTACGTGGACTGCAAGGACGGAGGGGGCACGTGGGGGCCGACCCCGAAGGGGAGTGCTGCGGTCACGGTGACCCCGAAGGACGGTTTCACCGTGACCGGAAGCCCTGGCCCAACAGAGACGCTGGGCGCGGGAGCCACCGACAGGGTGGTGGAGGTGCTCACCTTCAACGCGACCGCGGCGGGAACGTCGGTGCAACTCCAGGGCTTGCAGATCACCGGCACCCGGGACCTCGGCAGCGGCCAGGTGTACACCGACGTCTCCCAGGTGAAGGTCTACAACGACACCGGCACGACCCCGAACCAGTGGGACGCCGCAGATGCCCTCCTGGGTGCTGCGGCCTTCGACGCAGCGAACGTCGCCAACGTGACCTTCGCGGCGCCCTTGCCGGTCACGAACCCCACGCCCCGGCGGTTGCTGGTCACCTACGACATCGCGGGCACGCCCACCGCCGGAGACCGCATCGGCGGCAACCTGACGGCCGTGAACCATCCGGCCACCGACAATCTCACCACGGCCCTGCCGATCGCCTCGGGCGACGTGAAGACGATCACCGCATTCTACTGCGGCGCCTGCCACGGGCTCCCTCCCGTCAGCGCCCAGACCAGCGGCTCCCATTCGAAGCACGTGAGGGGCCTGGCAGACCACACGGACTGCGACCCCTGTCACCCGGGCGCCTCCAGCTACACCAACAACCACGCGGACGGCAAGTGGCAGCTCAGCTTCTCCGGCAATGCAACCACATTCGGCGTCAAGACCAACGGCGCGCTGACGGTCAGCGAAGGCACCGACATCTACACCGACACGAGTTCCGACGGCACGGACAACGGGACCTGCGCCGGCACCAACTGCCACGGGGCAGCCACGCCGGTGTGGGGGAACCCGGGCAGCGTGACGTGCGCGCAGTGCCACAACGACGGTGGGGCCGTGGTCCCCAACGCGCCCACGGTCACGGCCGCCAGCCCTCACGTCGACGCGGACCGCAGTGGAGGCACTTGGGCCACCGGCGACTGCCGGGGGTGCCACGCCGGGCACAGAGAAGGAGTCACGGTGCCCCTACCTCCGACGAGTTGGAGCAACGTCAATCTTTCCAACGCCAACATGCGCACCGTGCTGGGCATGGACTACCCGCTCACCGGTGGGGTCCACCTCGGGGGCCCGGGGACCGCCGACAGCATCGTCACGAAGACGACGGAAGCGGAGATCTGCTGGGGGTGCCACGATACCGTGGCCTCCAGCGTCCCCGGGAACAATTACGTGAGCGAGTGGGGCTACAACACCAAGACCACGCCGGCGGGCTTTCCCGTGGTCCGGTTCCCGACCGCGAACGACGGCACGGTCGAGACGTTCAATTTCGGCTGGCTCTACAACAGTAGCTACACGAGCAAGGTGACGGACTGGACGCAAGGGTACTGGATGGACCAGTACGACCCGCTCACCAAACGCCGGGTGGCGTCGGTCCACACCGCGAACTTCGATGCGACGGGACAGTCCTCGAGCGTGGCGGACAACCTTTGGGCGAACGGCACCGTCAAGCGTTCGTCGCCGGTGCTCGAGGACAAGAGCCAGATCCGCTGCAGCTACTGCCACGACGTACACGACACCGTGGGGCCGAGCGGCAGGCCGTACCTGCGTGGCACTTGGGTCGGCAACCCGTACCCGCCGGAGTTGCCTCCCCGGCCCGGGTACACGTTCACGACCACGGTGGTGGTCGGCGGCGCCCTCCGGCCTCGGGCGACCTCCGCGGCCCGGGACAAGGGGGGATACTTCATCGACCAGAACAGCAACCGGCCGACGAACAACGGGGCCATGGACACCCTGGGCGAGACGGCGGGGCTGTGCACTCTGTGCCACGGGACGAACGTCGACACCATGGATTTCTACACAGGGGCGACGCTGTGGCGGAGCGGTCAGGCGAATGGCCACAGCAACGCCACCCTGGGGGGCCTGCGGACCAATCGGGCGGACATCTTCAGCGCGTTTCGCGGGGGCGCCACCTACACGATGCACATGCAGGACAGCATCGGGTGCGTGGAACGGTACTGGAGTTGCGGCGAACGGCCGCAGTGTTTCTCCTACGGCGCCCCGTGCATCGTGAACAGCGGACTGTACGGAACGGATTACGCGAATTGGTACGGCACCACGGGCCAGATCGGCGGGGCTTCCGGGCCGAACACCTTGGCGCACAAGTTCACGTGTTCCAAGTGCCACACTCCCCACGCCAGCGGCCTCCCCGCGCTGCTGACCCAGAACTGCGTCGACCCCGCACAGGGAGGCTTCACGGCGCTGGGGTATCAGAACCAGTCGGGCAACTGCCACAGGAAGACCTCGACCTCGGACGGCTGGCACAAGCTCGCCCCGGGCCAATGACCGCGTAGTCGCGTTCGGCCCGGGAGTTGAAGATGGGCCTCGCCTGCACGGGGAACGAAGAGACAGGGGCAACCGGAGGAAGACCATGAAGGGCGGGAGATTCGCAGTGTGCTGGTGGCTCGTCGCTTTGGGGCTTCTGCTCTCGTCGGCCTTGGAGAGCGGGGCCGCAGAGGTCTATCGGCAGACGCCCACGCCAGGGGACTCGGGGGCTGCGCGCCAGGAGGCGGGGCCGGACGAGGCGCGGGTGTCCTTCGAGGAAGTGCGCCGCGGGATGATCTCCTTCGACCTTCGGCGGGATGCAGGGTCGACATCCCCTCGATCGGGCGCCGTTCCGGTCAAGTTCCTCGACCAGACCGGCGAGACCGTCCTGGTCCTGCGGATCGCCTGCAGCTTCGACGAGGACCCCGGCCGGGCCGCCCTCATGCTGCACGGCCCCGAGTTTCGGTGGAAGGGCCTGGGGCTCTGGGATCCCCTCATCCTGCTGGATCGAGAGATCGAGCCCGGAGCAACCGTCCACTTCGACCTGGCGTGGGACGACGAGCGGAAGCAGGTCGGCCTGTTCGTGGACGGCCAGGGGATCGACCCGCGGCCGGGGACCTACGACGCCGCGCGCAAGACGTTCGGTCCCGGCGTGCGCGAACTCGCCAACGAGCGGAATGCCCGCCTGGGAGAACCGCCGACGTATGCGAGCCTTCCTTTCGGGTATTTCCTTGCGAAGGTCCGCACGATCGTGGTGGGCGACACCCCCCGCGCGGGCGGCCTCCGCGGGAATCCCGGGAAGAACGGGTTGGTCGGCGACACCCGTGTCGACAACCTCTCGATCACCGTGGACGAAGCCCCCGCCGACGTGCGCTCGGCAAATCGCAACGTGAGGAAGCTCACGGGATCCTGGAGCAACGGGGGAGTCGTCCTCACTTGGGAACCCCCGGAGCCCCAAGGGATCAACCAGAGGTATGCGGTGTACCGCAGGAGCGGGGGAGAGGACCGCGGCCGCTTCGAGAAGCTGACCACCGAGCCGCTGCGGGGACTGCTCCTCCTTGACGCCACTGCCGAGGCCGGCCAGACGTACCGCTACACGGTCAGCGCCTTGCAGAGCGACGGCACGGGCAACGACCTCGAGAGCAAGCATCCTCCGGAGATCACCGTCACGACGGCGGGGCTCTTCGTGGGAGCGTGGCTGCGGAGAAGGCGAGCTACGGTTCGGGCCAGGAGATCGTGGTGACGCTTCGCGGGACGATGGACCGGGAAGCGAGCTTCAC
>CAVPOV010000005.1:0-410769 GCA_963707045.1 uncultured delta proteobacterium | reverse complement strand
ACCGTCTGGCTCGACGAGTTCCCGAACCTGTGCTGGGTCCAGGTCCACACCGACGACGGCCTGGTCGGCCTCGGCGAGACCTTCTTCGGCGCGAACGCCGTGATCGCCTACGTCCACGAGACCGCCGCGCCACGGCTGATCGGCAAGGACCCGCTGACGATCGACCGGCACTCGAGGACGCTCCTCGACGCCTACGATCGGGCTTCGCCGGCAGCAGGACCGAAATGCGCGGCGCCTCCGCGATCGACGCTCTGGGACACTGGGCCAGGTCGCCGACCGGCCGATCCACCAGCTCCTCGGCGGCCTGTCGCGACCTAGGATCCGCATCTACAACACCTGCGCCGGCTCCGGTACGTACGCGGCACCAACGGCGGAGATGACCGCGAACTGGGCCTGCCGACCATACGATCGGCCCGTACGAGGACCTCGACGCCTTCCTCCACCGGGCGGACGAGCTCGCGCAGCCCTGCTCGAGCAGGGCATCACCGGCATGAAGATCTGGCCGTTCGACTTCGCCGCCGAGGCCTCCGGCGGGACCTACATCAGCCCGGCCGAGCTCGAGCAGGCGCTGGAGCCGTTTCGCAAGATCCGCGAGCGGTCGGCGACAGATGGACATCATGGTCGAGCTGCACACCCTCTGGAACCTGCCGGCGGCCAAGCGGATCTTCCGCGCTCGAGGAGTTCGAGCCGTTCTGGTTCGAGGACCCGATCAAGATGACCTCGGCCGACGATCTGGCCGAGCTCGCCGCCTCGACCCACGTGCCGATCTGCGCGAGCGAGACGCTCGCCACCCGGAGCGCCTTTCGCGAGCTGTTCGAGCGCAACGCGGTCGGCGTGGTGATGCTCGACCTGGCCTGGTCGGCGGCCTGTCCGAGGCGCGCAAGATCGCCGCCATGGCCGAGACCTACCACCTGCCGGTGGCGCCGCACGACTGCACCGGCCCGGTGGTCTACACCGCCTCGGTCCACCTCTCGCTCAACGCCACCAACGCGCTGATCCAGGAGAGCGTGCGCGCCTTCTACACCGGCTGGTACCAGGAGCTGGTGACCGAGCTGCCGCGGATCGAGCACGGCCACGTCTACCCGATGACCGGGCCCCGGCCTCGGCACCCGCCTGCTGCCCGACGTCCCGAAGCGCCCCGACGCGGTCGTCCAGACAAGCAGATGAAGACCGAAAACATGCGCATCGAAGCCGTCGATCTCTTCTACGTCGCCATGCCGGAGGTCACCGACGCCGGCGACGGCAGCCAGGATGCGCTGCTGGTGCGCGTCGCTGCCGGCGGGCTCGCCGGCTGGGGCGAGTGCGAGGCCTCGCCCTTGCCGTCGATCGCGGCCTTCGTCTGCCCGAAATCGCACGGCGCCTGCAAGCCGATCGCGAATTCGGTCCTCGGCCAGGCGGTCGAGACCCCGGCCGACATGGCGCGGATCGCCCCGACGATCGCCTGGGACAGCATGGATCTCCTGCAGGCGCCGCACACCTGGTCCGGCATCGAGATGGCGCTCTGGGATCTCATCGGCAAATCGCGGGGCGAGCCGGTCTGGCGGCTCTTGGGCTACGACCGGGCGCATCCCAAGACGCCCTATGCCTCGCAGCTCTGGGGTGACACGCCGCAGGAAACCCGCGACAGTTGCCGGGCGCAGATCGCGTCCGGCTTCCGCGCGGTCAAATGCGGCTGGGGCCCCTTCGGCCGCGGCACGCTGCAGGACGATGTCGACCAGCTCCACGCCGCCCGCGAGGGCCTCGGCTACGACGGCATCCTGCTGGTCGATGCCGGGGCCACCTTCGACGAGGACGTCGAGGCCGCCGCCGCCCGCCTGCCAGCGCTCGAGGCCGTGACCGCCCCTGGGTGGAAGAGCCCGTCGCCGGCATGGCCTGCAAGGACTATGCCGCCATCGTGCCCGAGGCTGGAAGGTCAAGCTGGCGGGCGGCGAGGACGCCCACAATCTCGACATGGCCAACCACACCATCGACTACGGCTACATCGGCTATGTGGAGATCGACTGCGGCCGGATCGGCGGCATCAGCGCCGGCCAAGCGGTGGCGGACACGCCGTGGCCCGCGGCATCACCTACGTCAACCACACGTTCACCTCGAACCTCGCGCTTTCGGCCTCGCTGCAGCCTTCGCCGGGCTCGAGAATCATCGCATCTGCGAATTCCCGGTGCACACGCGGCCGGTCGCCAAGGCGTTCTGCGCGACGCGCATCGAGCCGGACGCCGATGGCCTGATCCACGTGCCCGACGCCCCGGGCCTCGGCGTCGCCATCGATCCACGAGGCATGAGGACTACCTCCTCGACGTCGAGATCAGGGTCGGCGGCAAGACGCTCTACAGCACGCCATCGCCCGACTGAATGGAAAGAGCATGAGCCCGACGGCCAAGAGCCCGACAGAACGTCTCGAGGCCTGCTACACCGGCATCATCCACAACGTGATGCGGGCCATGGGACTGAAGAATTTCGTCCTGCCACCCGAGATCCGCCCGCTCTTCCCCGAGCAGAAGCTCGCCGGCCCGATCTTCACCGTGAAGGGCAAGGTCGACGAGACCGCCGACGCCCACACCACGCTGCTCGAATGGACCGGCCTGCTCGCCGAGGCGAAGCCCGGCCACGTCGTGGTCTGCGAGGCCAACGACGATGCCGCGGGCGATGATGGGCAGGCTCTCCGCCGAGACGCTGCAATACCGCGGGGTCAAGGGCTACATCGTCGACGGCGCCTGCCGCGACATCGACTTCATCCTGAAGATCGGCTTTCCCGTCTGCTTCACCTACTACACGCCCCGCGACATCGTCGCCTACTGGCGCCCCGACGGCTTCGACGTGCCAATTCGCATCGGCATTCGCCATCCGCGCAAACTGGGTGTCGGTCCTGCTGCTGGATCTGCTGAACCGGACCTTTGAATACCCCATCGAATATATCATCGAAGCCATGGCCCCCACCAGCGAACACGATTTTGATCTGCTCCCGGCGGACAAGCAGCAGATCTATCGGCAGATCCAGTCTCATCACGTCCATGGCTCGCCGGACGGGCCCTGGTTTTTCATTATTGCCCGCAACAATCCCTATCAGAACTTTTTTCAGCTCATCGGCATTACCGATACGGCCATGCTGCGGCCCCAGGTGTTTGCCTTACAGGAAGGGGACGGCGTGCAGATCGGCCTGATCTGCTCTGAAAAGCAGGCCATTGATGCCACCCTGCAAAATCTGGCGGCGGAAGATGTCCGTTTCAGTCCCATTGCCGATAAATACTGGAATGCCCGGGGCGGCAGTGCCGCGGATGGCGGCGCCTTCCTGTTCACCGTTTCAGATGCCGGCAAGGGCGACGGCTCTAAAAAGCTCATCTGCACCAACAAGTTCGGCGAAGCGGTAATGACGCCGCAGCATCAACAGTTTTATAAATATGCGCCCCAAATTTCCGCACCTGAAAAGTCCGATGCCATTTCCAATGCCGTTCAAGCCGGTTTTGCGGCCGCAGACCTGTCCGCTTTTATTCAGGATTGCAGCAGCCAACTATCCGGCTGGGATTTTAGCGCTTTAACATATTTCTGCCGGGAACTGGAAAAACTGGCCGAGATCAGTGACGAAAACAAAGCAAAGGCCATCACCGCACTCACATTCCTCAACGACAGACGTTACGCCACCGGCAATCTAAAGCGCAGCTCGGTTCTACGAATCATACGGGACAGCCTGACCGCCATATTCAGCGCATCACCCCCGTTGAAGGATATCAATGCGGGCAGCTATCGTCATATTGACTGGACGTACCCGCAACACCTTGCGCGCACCTCGCGGTGCCGAAAAAATCCTGGTCCTGAACGCCGGCAAATTTCCGCCGGAAGGAGAAGACTGCGACTCCCGGCTGATTTGTGCGGCCTATCACCTTGGCTGGCGACAATTTATCTGTTACGGCTACAGAGGACAGCGGTTTTGCGGCTGCGGCCTGGGCGAAAAAGCCGACGACGTCCGCATCGATGTCTATGACAGCTCCGGGGATTACCTGGCTTCCGGAATCGACGGGCCGGAAATAGTGGTTCATGGCAACGGCCAGGATCAGCTGGGTCAGATCATGAAAAGCGGCAGGCTGGTTATTTATGGCGACGTGGGGCAGACGTTCATGTACGGCGCCAAGGGCGGCACGGTTTTTGTGATGGGTAACGCCGCCGGCCGGCCCCTGATCAATGCGGTCGGTCGCCCGCGGGTAATCATCAACGGCACCTGCCTCGATTATCTGGCCGAATCTTTCATGGCCGGCGATCCGCTCAAAGGCGGCGGATTTGTGATCTTAAACGGCATGGAGTTTGATGAAGACGGCACCCTGCGGGAGCAGCAAACCCCCTATCCCGGATCCAATCTTTTTTCACTGGCTTCCGGCGGCGCAATTTATATCCGCGATCCCCATCGAAAGGTGGTGGATAACCAGTTAAACGGCGGTGAAATCGTCGATTTAAGCCCCGCTGACTGGAACTTGATTCTACCCTATTTAGAGGAAAATGAAAAACTGTTCGGCATTTCAATCCAAAATGATCTGTTGACAGTCGCCGGCAAGGTTCGGCAATATAGCGACGTTTATCGTAAAGTACAAGCCGTCAAACTGGATGTTCTGGCAATGGAGTCGACTGCCTCCGAAGAATACGGAACGGACTGGCAGGAAGAGCTGGAGGACACGAATATTATTGAAAATCCAATCACAGATAAAGCCTGATCCGATGAGTGCCATGGACGCCCTATTAGCCCTTGAAGACGGACGCACCTATCCCTGCCGGTCCTTTACCGGACCCGGGGAGGCTTCCGGAGAAGTCGTATTTAACACCAGCATGACCGGCTACCAGGAAGTGCTCACCGACCCCTCCTACCGGGGGCAGATGGTCACCATGACCTATCCGCTGGTGGGCAATTACGGTGTAAATTCAGAAGATGTTGAATCCGATCGGATACAGGTATCCGCTTTTCTGGTCCGGGAGTATCAGCCGTTTTACAGCAACTTCAGAGCGACCGCTTCGCTGGCCGATTACCTGACCGCCCAGAAAATCATGGGCATCGAAGGCCTCGACACCCGGGCGCTGACGCGGCATATTCGAACCGCAGGGGCCATGCGGGCGGTTCTATCAACCCAAGACCTGGACCCTGAATCCCTTGTTCTCAGAGCCAAAAGCATCCCGACCATGGTGGGACAGGATCTGGCCAGCGTGGTGACCACCCCCAGGCCTTACTATTGGGAGGGCGGAAAGCCCGTTGCGATTCCCGCCCAAACCCCGCTCAACAAAAACATCTGGCGACAGCGCAAGGCAAAGTACGCGGTGGCCGCATTTGATTTTGGTATCAAGTATAACATTTTAAGATCCCTGGAATCCGTCGGCTGCGAAATTGTCGTTGTACCGGCAGCGACCGGCCCGGAGGTGATCAAGGCCATGGCGCCGGACGGCATCTTTCTCTCAAACGGTCCCGGCGACCCTGAACCGATTCAGTATGCCATTGAAACCATTAAGGCCCTGCTGGATTATCGTCCCCTTTTCGGCATCTGTCTGGGGATTCAATTGCTGGGTCTTGCCCTGGGCGGCACAACCTATAAATTAAAATTCGGCCATCGCGGCGCCAATCAACCGGTAAAAAATCTCCTGACCGGTCGCGTTGAGATAACCTCTCAAAATCATGGTTTTGCCGTTGATCGAAATAGCCTTCCGGAAAAAGATATTGAGATCACCCATATCAACCTGAATGACAACACCCTGGAGGGGTTCAGGCATCGCACGCTTCCTATCTTTACCGTGCAATACCACCCGGAAGCGTCCCCCGGCCCACATGATGCCAAATACCTGTTTGACGATTTTGCCAAAATGATGGGAAAAAAATAAATATCCGACTCCGGAAAAGCTGGATTTGGGTAAAAACCTGGAGGGCTGATTTCTGCAAATGCCATTGGGAAAATTCGAAATCCGAATATCGAAATTCGAAACAAATTCAAATAGCAAATGGCCCAATGACAAAAACACAAATGATTTACGATGCGAGATACATAGATTGCTTGGATCATTTGAATTTTGGTCATTCGGTATTTTTTCGCATTTCGGTTTTCGTGCTTCGTATTTAAAATTTATTTAACAGAGACATTACAAACTGATTTGACCTTAAAACCAGATTTTCTATAATAGAATACACTATGCCTAAACGTTCCGACTTACATAAGATCCTGATCATCGGCGCCGGCCCCATCATCATCGGACAGGCCTGCGAATTTGACTATTCCGGCACCCAGGCGTGCAAGGCCCTGAAGGAAGAAGGCTTTAAGGTCGTCCTGGTCAACAGCAATCCCGCCACCATCATGACCGACCCGGAAATGGCGGATCGAACCTATATCGAACCCGTAACTCCCGAAACGGTTGCCATGATTATCGAAAAGGAACGACCGGACGCCTTGCTGCCGACCCTGGGCGGCCAAACCGGTCTCAACACGGCCGTGAAGGTGGCCAAGATGGGGGTTCTCGAAAAGTACGGGGTTGAAATGATCGGGGCCTCCCTTGAATCCATCCAGAAAGCCGAAGACCGGGATCTTTTTCGGGAGGCCATGGCAAGGATCGGCTTACGGATTCCCAGAAGCGGTATTGTAACGGATTTGAACGCCGCCCTGGCAGTTGCCGATGAAATCGGCTACCCCCTCATTGTCCGGCCGAGCTTCACCCTGGGCGGCACCGGCGGCGGGATCGCCTATAATCCGGAAGAATTGCTCGAGATTGCCAAGTCCGGCCTGGATGCCAGCCTGATCAACCAGGTCATGCTGGAAGAGTCGGTTATCGGCTGGAAGGAATTTGAACTGGAAGTCATGCGGGACCACAATGACAATGTGGTCATCATCTGCTCCATCGAAAATATGGATCCCATGGGGGTCCACACCGGCGACAGCATTACGGTGGCCCCGGCCCAGACGCTCAGCGACCGGGAATACCAGGCCATGCGGGACGCCACCATCGCCATCATGCGCGAAATCGGGGTTGATACCGGCGGGTCCAACGTTCAGTTTGCCGTCAATCCCAAAAACGGTGAAATGATTGTCATTGAAATGAACCCCCGGGTGTCGCGCAGTTCCGCCCTGGCATCCAAGGCCACCGGTTTTCCCATTGCCAAAATCGCGGCCAAGCTGGCGGTCGGCTATACCCTGGACGAAATCCCCAATGACATCACCGGTGAAACCCTGGCTTCCTTTGAACCGACCCTCGATTATTGTGTCGTCAAAATTCCACGCTGGACATTTGAAAAATTCCCGGAAACCAAAGACTATCTGACAACCTCCATGAAATCCGTGGGGGAAACCATGGCCATCGGCCGGACCTTTAAGGAGGCCCTGCAAAAAGGGCTGCGTTCCCTTGAAATCGGCCGGTTTGGTTTTGGCGGCGACGGAAAGGATCTCACCCTGGAAACCGATCCGTCCACCCCCGGCGAGAACAGCCTGACCCTTTCAGAGATCGAACAAAAACTGGCGATCCCCAACTCCCAGCGAATTTTTTTCCTGCGCTACGCCCTGCTGAAAGGAATGACGATTGAATCGATCCATGCACTGACGCACATCGACCCCTGGTTTCTCCACCAGCTCAGGCAGATCGTGGACATGGAAAAACAGATTGCCGCAACCACCGGCGACCTGCCGGCGCCCCTCTTGAGACAGGCCAAAACCTTCGGATTTTCAGATATTCAGCTGGCGCACCTTACGGGAACGACCGAAGACAGTATCAAAAAACTCCGCCGGAAGCAGGAAGTAACGCCCACCTACAAACTGGTCGACACCTGCGCCGCGGAATTTCAGGCGGCCACGCCGTATTACTACTCAACCTATGAAACTGAAAACGAAGCCAGGCTTTCCGACAGAAAAAAGGTGATCATTCTGGGCGGCGGCCCCAACCGCATCGGCCAGGGGATCGAGTTTGACTACTGCTGCGTGCACGCTTCCTTTGCCCTGCGCGAAGAGGGCGTCGAAAGCATCATGGTAAACAGCAATCCCGAAACGGTCAGCACGGATTATGACACCTCCGACAAGCTCTATTTTGAACCGCTGACCAAAGAAGACGTCCTGCATATCGTTGAAATGGAAAAACCCCTGGGGGTCATCGTCCAATTCGGCGGCCAGACCCCGCTGAACCTGTCGGTCCCCCTGTATCAGGCGGGCGTGCCGATTCTGGGCACGCAGCCGGAAAGCATTGACCGGGCCGAAGACCGGGAACACTTTCAGGCCATGCTGAAAAAACTGGGCCTGGTTCAACCGGCCAACGGCACGGCCCTGAATGTGGAGGAGGCCTGCGGCGTCGCTGAAAAAATCGGCTATCCGGTGATCGTCCGGCCTTCCTATGTTCTGGGCGGCCGGGCCATGAAAATCGTTTACCACCGCAAGGAGCTGGAAAATTTTACCCGGCTGGCCATCCTGGCGTCGCCGGAACACCCGGTCCTGATCGACAAGTTTCTTGAAGACGCCGTGGAAGTGGACGTTGATGCCATCTCGGATGGAACCACCACCATCATCGCCGGAATCATGGAACACATCGAGGCTGCCGGCGTCCATTCCGGAGATTCCGCCTGTGTGCTCCCGCCTTACAGCATCGGCAACGAGATGCTCGATACCATCGCTGCCGCTACCAAGGCCATGGCGGCAGAGCTCCAGGTGGTCGGACTCATGAACGTTCAGTATGCCATTAAAGGAAACCGGCTGTTCGTCTTGGAGGTCAATCCGAGGGCATCCCGAACCATTCCGTTTGTCAGCAAGGCAACCGGCGTGCCGTTTGCAAAGCTGGCAACCAAGGTAATGCTCGGCCGCAGTCTCCGGCAGCTCGGCCTCACCAGGGAAATCATTCCCGCCCATGTTTCGGTCAAGGAGGCGGTGCTTCCCTTTAACCGTTTTCCCGGTGTCGATACCCTGCTGGGACCGGAGATGAAATCCACCGGAGAGGTCATGGGTATTGATACGGCCTTCGGGGCCGCCTATGCCAAGGCCCAGCTTGGCGCCGGCCAGAATCTGCCGCTGAGCGGAACGGTTTTTATCAGTGTCAAGGACTGCGGACAAAAAAACGGCCCTGCCGGTGGCGGCCCAGTTTCATCAAATGGGTTTCGATATCATTGCAACCGACGGGACCCACGCGTTTCTGGAATCACAGGGAATTCCCAATAGCGTCATCAACAAGGTTTCTCTGGGCCGACCGCATGTTGTCGATAGCATTAAAAATGGAAAAATTCAGTTTGTTATCAACACCGGCCTTGGCGACACCCCCCGGCGTGACGGCTATCTGATTCGGCGGGCGGCCGTCCAGTTCAACATCCCCTATACCACCACCATTGCCGGTGCCATGGCCATGTGCAAGGGAATTTCCGCATTAAAGGAACAGCGTCTTTCAGTTAAACCCATACAGGAGTATCACAACTAAAATGTTATCCTCAGAAAAGCCCCGCGAAGCCTGTGGACTGTTCGGCATCTATGATCACCCCGAAGCCGCCAGGCTGACCTATTTCGGCTTGTACGCACTGCAGCACCGGGGGCAGGAAAGTGCCGGCATCGCCGTTGCCCGTGATAAACAATATTACGTCACATAAGGGGATGGGGCTGGTCCCGGATGTTTTTGACGATGCCCACCTGGCGCAGCTTAAAGGCGGCAGCGCCATCGGACATGTTCGCTATTCCACCACCGGCAGTTCGATCCTTTTTAATGCCCAGCCCTTTGTGGTGCACCACAGTCAGCGGTCATACGCCGTGGCCCATAACGGCAATATCGTCAATGCGCACACCTTGAAAGATGAGCTGGAAAGCTCCGGTTCCATCTTTCAGACCACCATGGACAGCGAGATATTTCTGCACCTTTTTGTTAAAAATCTAAAATACGGGTTTGAACAGGCTGTTGTTGAGAGTGTCGCAAAATTAAAAGGCGCCTTCTCATTTGTCGTTCTGACCAGCAACGGCGAAGTTATCGGGATTAAGGATCCCCACGGCTTCAGACCGCTGTGCCTGGGAAAACTGAACGGTCATTATGTGCTGGCTTCGGAATCCTGTGCGCTGGACCTGGTACAGGCCGAATTCGTACGGGAAATCGATCCCGGCGAAATCGTCATCATCGGTAAAGACGGCGTAAAAAGCATCCGGCCGCAAACCCCTTCCCGCAAAACGTTCTGCATCTTTGAATTCATTTATTTTGCCCGGCCGGACAGCACTATTTTCGACAGAAATGTCTATCTGACCCGAAAAGAGCACGGTCGCCAGCTTGCCAAGGAAGCCCCGGTAACTGCCGATCTGGTCATGCCGTTTCCCGACTCCGGAACATATGCCGCCCTCGGCTACTCCGAGGCTTCCGGAATTCCGTTTGAAATGGGCATGATTCGCAATCATTACGTGGGGCGCACGTTTATCCAGCCGACCCAGAGCATGCGGGATTTCAGCGTCCGCATCAAATTGAATCCGGTCAAAGAATTGCTGAAAGGAAAAGACATCATCATCATTGAAGACTCCATCATCCGGGGAACCACCGCCAAAACACGCGTCAAAACCTTGCGAGAACTGGGGGTCGGGCGGATCCATATGCGTGTCAGCGGCCCCCCGCACCGATTTCCCTGTCACTACGGAATCGATTTTTCCACCAAAGGGGAATTGATTGCCGCACGCATGTCGGTTGAGGAACTGCGTGATTTTCTGGGTCTGGATTCGCTGTATTATCTCAGTCTTCCCGGGCTGCTACAGGCAACCGGCGTTGAAGATCCGGAATATAACTTCTGTAAAGCTTGCTTTGACGGCTGTTATCCGGTAGAATTTGACGAATTTCTGTCCAAGGATTGCCTTGAAAGATGTTAGCGATTTCACTGTAATCAATATCCAATCCCTGAGGGACCGGTTTTGGTTATCTCCAGAGGGGGTTTTCATTATTGGAATTTCATTTAATTATCGCAATTCCAACTATCAAACAAATTCAAATGACCAAAAGTCGAAAATCTAAACAATATTTCATTTTGGAAAGTTTTGCTCATTGAACATTTAAATTTTGGACTTGTTTATCATTTGGTCTTTGAAATTTGAACTTTTACACAAAGCGCCAAGACAAAGCCGGTTAACTCCAGCCTTGCCCTGAGAACCAGGGCTTTCATGCTGGAATAAACCTTCAGACCGCCGGCATGGACCGGCACCCGGAGGAAATATGATTGAGTCAAAATACTTGAAAGACAGCGTCCAGAACATTCAGAAACTGATGACCATCGCACCCTTGCGAAAATTTGAAACAAAGACCCTGAGCCAGCTGATCCGGTTGAGCAAAATTCGGGTGTATGAACCCGGAGAACCTATCATAAAAGAAGGCGGGCAGGATACCTGGATTTACTTTCTGCTGTCCGGCAAGGTGCGCATAGAAAAAAAAGGGATGGAAATCGCCATCATTGACAAAGTCGGCGAAATTTTCGGTGAAATGAGACTGCTGGACGGCCTGGCCCGATCGGCTTCCGTCTATGCGGAGGAGAAAACCGTTTGCCTGGCATTTGACCCCTATGGTGAAGACAACCTGTCGTCACCGGATCAGAGAATCAAGTTTCTGCTTTTGCTTTACAAAATGTTTGCGGAATTTTTATCCAGCCGGTTGCGGGTCATTAACGATGAGCTTTCGCAAATTAAAAAGGAAATCGATAAGAAATAAATATCCGGCGCCAGAGGGGGGCAGCGTTGATTATCCCCAGAGGGCCTCTGTTTTTTGAGATTTGGTTGTCGTTTGGTACTTTGAATTTTTATTATAGAGCATAATAATCCAAGACAAAGCCGGTTAAATCCGTCCCGCCCGATGGACAGGCTTTCTATACTGGAATAATATGAATGAACCCACGGTTTCCTTTACAAAGAATGCCACCAATATTTTCTTTCACATCCTGACCCGCTGCAACCTGAATTGCCGGCACTGTTACATCAATCCTGCCCAGCACGGTAAAAATACGCTGTCCTACGAAACCATTGAAAAATGGTTGACCACTTTTATTGCGACCGGCAAGGAGGTCAATGTGGTCTTTCTGGGCGGTGAACCCAGCCTGCATCCCGACCTTTCCCGCTGCATCAAAAAAGCCAGGGCACTGGGATACCGCTCCGTAACCGTTGATACCAATGGATACCTGTTTAACGATATCCTTGCAAAGGTAACCCCGCAAGAGGTGGACTATTTCAGTTTCAGCCTGGACGGCGCTACCGAGGAGGTGAATGACCGGATTCGGGGGGCGGGTTCCTTCCGGCAGTGTCTTGCCGGAATCGGGCAGGCGGTTTCCAAGGGATTTCAAAACCAGCCTGATCTACACTGTCAGCAGAACCAATATCGGCGAACTGGAAAGCATGCCGCGCTTGCTAAATGAGCTGGGAATAGACCGGTTTTTCATACAGGTGATTGGTATCAGAGGGAAAGCGGCCGGCCCCTCGCCGGAAAAAATCCAGATCGGCCGGGATGAATGGCTCCGCATCGTTCCACCGGTGGCCCGGAAAGCCGCCGCCCTTGGCATCACCGCAACATATCCCAAGGTCTATCTTTCGCCCGAGGAACCCTTTGAATGCGCCGGGCGGGTGGCCGACAACTATTTCATTTTTCCCAACGGCAGGGTTTACCGCTGCCCCCTGTGTGAAGATTTTCCCGTCCACAGCCTGATGTTTCTCGACGACCGGCTCACACCCACAGATAAAATCAATGAAAGCGATCTTGTTCCAACTGGATATTCCCGAGGGGTGTGTCATGAACAAAATCATCCAGCCCGATAATCTGATCTATCACAAGGACGGCTCGCCGGCATACAAAATTGCCTGCTGTCTGCTGAAAGAAGAAATTCAACATATCTGACCGGTATCGATCCGCGCTTGAGAAGTGCCCCCAAAAAATAGAACATTCCTCGCGGCAACTCGACTTGAGACTGCCGACAAATCTTGCTACGGGTAAATTCATTTGCACGGTATCGGAATATAATGAATGCCTTTTTTAAAGACTATAGCGGTTGTCAAAAAAACGTTCCGTTATCCCAACGTTTTTTTCTACAACCGCTTATACCGCAATTCATTGTTTCGGAACTTTATTATGGAAAGCGGTATAAAATGAAAAAACAGATAGATGAGATGATTTCGGTAGAGCGTAAGATCAGCAAAACAAGAAATGTTACACTGAATATAATGATTCTCGATGGCGGCAAGATTTCAAAGGAGTCTCCATATTTTAAGTCTTATCTTTTTTAAACCCTTGGATTACCCACCAAAGACCCCAGGAAAATACCAAAGGTAGAACTCCCATCAAAACGTATTTCCGGATAAACTCAGATAAAACAAAAAATTTATTTGGCTCTACTATGTATATAAATGAGAATATGGGCCAGAAAATAGACACGAGGATAGCAAGCCTCAATGTTTCCGGTAATTGCCTGCAACTGCTCATTTAAGTTATTTATGCTTATAGCCATCTGATTTCTAAAAAAACTTAGCCGAACTTGACCGGTCCGATTCCGAGAGACAGATGTTGGAGATAAAGCGCCCCCGTTTAATAGACCATCCGCACCAAGCCGGTGGTATCGTTTGACGGCCGTCTTGCCAGAAAAGATACTATTCCGTTGAAATGATATTCATTGGGAATATATCTGATATTGTCTAAAATTTCAATAATTGCCCTATCGCCGTTCCATTATTTCTTTATCTCATTTTTTTGGGGGGACCTTATCCACCGGAGTTTTATTTTTATCACTTATGTGAGGGATTGGTCTGACTTTTATAGTCATTTTATTATTAGCTGTATAAATATTTGATACTTCGAAATTTACAGTCAATAATTTACCCAAAAATTCTGTCGTTATCGGGTCGATCTCCTTAAGATCAATGGGATATTCAATATCACTAAAGACATTAAATAAAGAATTTATAAGAATTTCTTTATAGCTCGCTTTATTAGTATCAACCGAATCTACTAAATGTGGTTTGATGTAAAGAACGTTCTTATCAACATCAAATCGAAAGGAACTCTCCCAGTCATTAAGCAGATTCGCATTCCCTATCACGATACTTGCCTTTTGTTCTCCCATTTTTGCAGAATATGTAATGTCTTTTCCGTAAATATGCAAAGAGAAAGAGATTTTATTTTCATTAATTTTAAAATTTTCTATGGATTTAATAAATAAAGATCCCGAGAAATTTTTGACCCATATTTATCTCATAGGGAAGTAACTTGGTCACAAATTTTGCAATACTCTCTGTTGGCAAAATAATTGAAATGTCTTCAGCATTATCTCTTTTAGCAAAGGCGTTAAAACTGAATAACAAAACAAATACCAGGCAAAACAGAATCGAATGTATTCTTTTCATATTTACAACCCTTTTTGGTGCAAGCATTAAATCCTAACTGGTTGCAGTGGTTCGTCATTGCGTTTTCCTTATGTTGTTATCTCGCATGAACTGTTCATAGTAGATCATACTTTTTAAGGTTGACTATCTGTTGTCCATTTTTGATTAATGGCCTCCTTTTTTGAAATGAATAGTCGAAAAGACCAACTAAAGGCCTAATATCAGGTAAGTTGTGAAGGATGACGCATCACCCACGTTTGGCGTTATAATCTTCCCTTTTTCAAAATCGCCACCAGCAGCCAGACGCCCATGAGGGCGGCGGCTAAGAAACCGATGATGCCGATAATAGAGATGCCGTAAATGAAGGGGGGCGTTTTGGAAATGACAATCAGGGCCGACCCGACAATCAGGGCGGCAATGATGATGGAAAAGGAAATCCGGTTGCTGATCTGGTCGTGGGTTGCCAGCATATCCCGTAAGCCTTCATGTTCCATTTTAATCGTGAGTTTCTGCTGTTTGATCAATCGGGTAATTTCAAGGAGATCTCGCGGAAACTGCTGGGCAAACTGAAATAATTCCGCTGCGATGCGAATCATATCGTTTGCGATTCGGTCCGGATAAAACCGCGCCAGCTTGACCTTTTGAATAAAGGGGGTCGCCCGGGCGATCATATCAAAATCCGGATCCAGCATCAGGGCAACCCCTTCCACCGTGCTTAATGCCTTCATCATCAGAAAAATATCCGGCGGAATCCGAAGCCGATGGGTGGATACCATTTCGAAAAGATGCTGAATCAGCTTGCCGATCCGAATTTCCTTTAACGGTTTGTATAAATGTTTTCCCATGAACTCGGCGACTTCTTTTTCCAGCAAGCGAAGATCCGGTTCAGACTCCCAGGTGGTCAGCTTCAGCAGAACCTGGGCCGTCCGATACTCATCCTGCCGGACCACGCTGTCGATCAGCTCCACAAAATCTTCCCGGGTAGTCCGGTCGACGGAACCCGCCATGCCGAAGTCCAGCAGGCAGATGACATTGTGGGGAAGCACGATAAATATTCCCCGGGTGCGGATCGGCATGAAAAAAACCGTGATCAAATACCTGTTTGAGGATAAGATCCGCGCCCCGTTCGGTTATGATCTTTCTGTCGAGCCCTGCGGCGTCGAGCTGATCAACGTCGGAAACCTTAATGCCTTCGACCAGTTCCATCGTCAAGACCCGCATGGTCGTCAGCCCATGGAATACTTTGGGAATATAAAGGGTAGGATCGCCTAAAAAGTTGCGGGCAAATCGCTCCAGATTTGCAGCTTCAAGGGTATAGTCGGTTTCTTTTTCAAGGGTCCGGGCGAATTCTTCAACAATCTTGACGGGCCGGTGAAACGCCAGTTCCTCCACATGCCGTTCCATCAGGGTCGCCAGGTGAAGCATAATTTCAAGATCGACCTCGATTATCCTTTTGGTGCCGGGCCGCTGCACCTTAACTGCTACGGATTCGCCATCTTTCAGGCGCGCTTTGTGGACCTGGCCGATGGAAGCAGATCCAAAGGGGGCTTCTTCAAAAGACTCAAAGAGCTCCTCAAGTGGTAAAGAGAGCTCTTTTTCAACAATTCGTTTTACTTCCGGAAAAGAAAAAGGGGGCACATCATCCTGTAGCTTGGAAAGTTCCCGGATGATGGTAACCGGCATCAAATCCGGCCGTGTGGATAAGACCTGGCCCAGTTTGATATACGTCGACCCCAGCTCTTCAAGCGCCATCCGTATTCTTTCGGACCCTGTCAGCTTTTCTTCGCGCTCTCCCTTTTTCCGGGAAATCATCTGCAGACCGATTTCAATGTACTGATCAATCTTGAGCCGATCCACCAGGTCCCCAAATCCATACTTTATTAAAATAGACAGGATTTGACGATAACGGTTCAAATGGCGATAGGTACGGCCGATAACACCGATTTTTCTTATGCTGAGCATCGATTTAGCCAAAAATCAACCGGTTGTCTTCGTGTCGCTGCTGATGGCCTTTTTCAGCTCCCGGATCTCTTTTTTTAATGCCTTTAATTCATCACCGGTAACAACATCGGCCTTTTTCAAGAAATCCTTTACCATTTTTTCAACCCGTTCTTCCATCTTCACTTTGGCTTCGTCGTACCTGTCGAGGAGCTCATCTATAAATTTTTTTCCTTCCTGCTCGTTCATGTCGCTTTTTTTAGCAAGGTCTTTGACCAGATCTTCCACTTCATCGCGTGTTTTAAGCGCCAGTCCGATGCCGGCCATCATTGTTTTTTTGATGAGATCTATCACGGTATCCCCCTTTCGTTGGGTTTTATTCAGATCTTTCCTATCAGCGCACTTGCAATCGTATTTTTCTGTATTTCCTTCGTACCCTCGTAAATTTCCGTAATCTTGGCATCACGGTAAAACCGTTCGACTTCATACTCCGCCATATACCCGTACCCGCCCAGCAGCTGAATGGCCTCATCAGCCACCTCCACGGCGGTCTTTGCCGCAAACATTTTGGCCATGGATGTCAGCTTGGGATCAATGCGTCCGCCCTGATCGTAGTTCCAGGCGGCCTTATAGGTAATCAGCCGGGCCAGTTCAATTTTAGTGGCCATGTCGGCCAATTTATGCTGGGTAACCTGAAACTGAGCGATTTTTTTACCAAACTGTTCTCTTTGTTTCACATAATCCAGAGCGCGGTCAAAAGCCCCCTGGGCCGTACCCAGGGCCTGGGCGGCCACCAGGATGCGGCTTTCATCAAAAAATTCCAGCACCTGATAAAACCCCCGGCCCTCTTTACCGATCAGGTTCGAGACCGGGACCCGCACATTTTTAAAATTCATCTCCGCCGTGGCCATCATGCGAATACCCATTTTTTCGCCCACATCCGTGGCGGTCACGCCTTGCCGGTCGGCTTCCACCAGAATCATGCTGATCCCGCGATATGTCGGCTGGGCATTGGGGTCGGTCTGGCACAGAACGGTATAAAAACCGGCCAGCCCGCCATTGGTAATAAAGGTTTTGGTGCCGTTGATCACCCATTCATCCCCTTCCCTGACCGCACTGGTATCCATGAACGTAATGTCCGATCCATGATCCGGTTCCGTAAAAGCCCCGGCGGACAGCATTCTGCCTTCGGCCACCGGCGGCAAAAACTTTTCTTTCAGTTCTTCGGAACCAAAGCGTAGAATGCATTCGGAAGCAAAGCCGGCATAGAACAACGGCGCTGCCGATGGTGGAATCCCGCCGGCAGAATTCATCGGCAATAATGATATTTTCCAGCACGCCCAGGCCCTGACCGGAATATTTTTCAGGAAAATGAATCCCAAGAAAACCCAGTTCAGCTGCTTTTTCCCAGATTTTTTTGGGGAACTCGTGCTTCCTGTCGAGTTCCAAAGCAAGTTCCTTGTCGAATTCACCCCTGGTAAAATCCCTGGCCGCTTTTTGAATCTCTTTTTGTGATTTGCTCAGTTCAAAGTCCATTCTTTTCCTCCAAACATATCCAGAATTCAGGTGTCAAATTGATGGCTGTCGACCCGGTTATTTCGTGAAAAAATTTTTCAGTAATTTTTAAAAATATTATTAGAATCGTGGTGCGTGAAATATCCGGGTCAATCCGTAACGGCAAAAATCCTGTTATTTTTTGGATTTAGCACATGCCCTGGGCTTTTGCAAGGTGTTTGGGGCCCGAACAAGCGGTCTGCGGTTGAGGTTTTCCCCTTAGGTTAAAAACGAGTCGAAAGGAATAAAGGGGACTCTCTTTTTGGGTTTACCGGAAAAATTTTTGCAGTAAATCCATATATAAAAGAAACTTGACGGATTATTTAAACTGTCATAGATTTTAATATTATGTACTGCTTACCCATGTAAGCAGTAACGTTCTAAAATCCCTCCCAACCTCCCTTTACCAAAGGGAGAAAAAGTATTCCCTTTTTATAAAAGGGCGTATGGAGGGTTTCTTTTCGAAAGGATCTCAAGAATATGGCTTTTTCAATTGCACTGGCCGGCAAAGGGGGCACCGGTAAAACCACTGTAGCGGGCCTGCTGATTAAATACCTGGTAAAGAACGGTAAAATTCCGGTCCTGGCGGTTGATGCCGACAGCAATGCCAACTTGAACGAAGTGGTCGGTCTCACCGTCACGGACACCCTGGGCAACTCCCGCGAGGAAATGAGAAAAGGCAAGGTTCCCAGCGGCATGACCAAAGATGTGTTTATGTCCATGAAGCTGGAACAGGCCGTTGTCGAATCCACAGGCTATGACCTGGTTGTCATGGGGCAACCCGAGGGCCCGGGATGTTATTGCGCCGCCAACACCCTGCTGACCGGATTCCTGGAACGGCTGACGGGGAATTACCCCTACATCGTCATGGATAACGAAGCCGGCCTGGAGCATATCAGCCGCCTGACCACCAGCAACGTTGATATTCTGCTGATTGTTTCCGATACCTCACGGCGCGGACTGCAGGCAGCCATCCGGATTAATGACCTGGCCAAGACCCTCAATATCGGCGTGGCCAAATGCTATGTGCTAATCAACCGGGTTAAAGAAAAACCGGACAAGGCGGTTTTGGAATTGCTTTCCCAGGCTGGTTTAGAACTCGCCGGGACAATCTCTGAAAATCAAAGCGTCTATGAATATGATCTGAATGGACAGCCGACCATTGAAATGCCGGAGGACAACCCCGCAGTAAAAGAAGCCTTTGCCATTTTTGACAAAATTATCGGCTAAATTCCTTTTCGCTGAAATAAATGAAAAAAACCGGTTTTTTGTACGATGAACGTTACCTGCTTCATGATACGGGGATCTATCATCCCGAAGTACCCGCACGCTTGCAAGCAGTTTATAAGGGGATCAAAGGGGCCGGACTGTTGCCGAAGCTAAAATTGATCCAAGCCTGCCCGGCAGACTTGCATTGGATTGAAGCCGTTCATGAAAAACATTATATCCACCGCTTCCAGTCCGCCAGTCAAGCCGGCGACTCCATGTTGGACAGCCCGGACAATCAGATGTCTGCCAAAACCTATGAAACGGCTTTGCTGGCGGTGGGCGGCGTGCTGGAGGCCGCGCGGCAGGTGCTCACCGGAGAAATCGACAATGCCTTTTGTGCAGTCAGGCCCCCCGGGCATCATGCCGAGAGCAGCCGTGCCATGGGATTCTGTTATTTTAATAATGTAGCCGTTGCGGCACGCTATTTACAGCTTGAAGGGAGCATCAACCGAGTCGGCATCGTGGATTTTGATGTACACCACGGTAATGGCACCCAGCACATATTTGATCAAGACCCCTCGGTATTTTATTATTCCATTCATCAGCACCCCTCGTTTGCATTTCCCGGTACCGGTCGTGAATTTGAAAAAGGATCCGGGCCGGGGTACGGTTTTACGCTCAATTCTCCGGTTTTACCCGGCCGGGGCGATAGCGAATATCAACGCCTTCTGCAAAAAGACCTTTTCCCCTCCTTTGACGCCTTTAAACCGGAAGTTATCATTGTTTCGGCCGGTTTTGACGCCCATGTCGACGATGATATGTCGGACATCCAGCTTTCGACCAAGGGGTTTACCCGGATGATGAAACAGATTGTTGACATGGCTGCCCGTTATTCAAAGGGGAGAATTATTTCTGTCCTCGAGGGCGGATACGCACTTGATCGTCTGCCCGAACTTGCCGGAAATCATGTATCCGTTTTGCTGAACGCATAAAACCGTTAACCAGGGAATGATAGTTTCTAGCGTAAGGAGGAAACCATGTTTGTCAGCAGGTCAATGACCCGAAAGGTTATTACAATCGATGAAAATACGGATATATTGGATGCAAAAAAGAAAATGGCCGAACACCGCATCCGCCATCTGCCGGTGGTAACAAAGGACCACCGGCTCTGCGGCATTGTAACGGACCGCGATATCCGCAGCGCCATGCCGTCCAGTGTATTGGATGATCCGGACCGCGAATTGAACCAGACTCGCCTTGCAAAAATCAAAGTGACGGAAATAATGACGAAAAATCCTGTCACCCTGTCGCCCCAGGATACCCTCCAGGACGCCCTCCTGATGATCCAGGAAAAAAAAGTCGGTGCTTTCACGGTGGTGGACGAGCAGGGAATCCTGAAAGGGATCCTGTCCACGCGGGATTTGATGCGGGCATTCATTAATGTGCTGGGAATTGGAGAGCCCGGAACACTCCTCTGTATTCTGGTTGAAGAAAAAATCGGACAAATGAAAAAAATTGTCGACGCCGTAACAGAAGAGAATATCTCCTTCGGCAGCATTCTGGTCGCCAGGTATTGGGAAGAAGGTAAACGGGCAGTCTTTCCCTATCTGTTGACCCTGAATGTCACCCACGTTAAAAAGAAGCTGGAAAAGCTGGGTTTCACCCTCCTGGATCCCATGGAATGGTATCTGGACCAATTACCTAAAAATGACTGATGTCCGGCATCTGCATAATCTTCCTGGAGCCCCCCCCGCAGCTCCCTACTCAGACTTATTTATCTACTACCTGAAAGGGCTCGCAAAAACAGAC
Organism: uncultured delta proteobacterium; assembly: GCA_963707045.1. Lineage (GTDB taxonomy): Bacteria > Desulfobacterota > Deferrisomatia > Deferrisomatales > JACRMM01 > CAZGRT01. The sequence continues at coordinate 389,968 of CAVPOV010000005.1, read as the reverse complement.
GACAACGGCTTAGGCAATGCATTCATCGGCGCCTGGCTGGAAGATGGTTTTTCCTTTCTCTTTTTTTCCGAACCATCTCTTCCCAAGATCGAACAGTTTATTTCAAGCCGGCCTTATTTGGAATTCATTGATGAATATCATATGCCCTATACCGACTGGCAGGGGGGTATTTTAGGCCCGGGGCATTTCGGCGGTTTTTTCATCACCCCACCCTGGGCGGCACCGTCAGAAACGCTGACGACGGAAAAACGGCCCATTATACTAGACCCTGGAGTTGTCTTCGGCAGTGGCAGCCACCCCACAACCCTGAGCTGTCTGGAAGCATTGGAATTTGCATTTCGCTTTGATTCGTATAGCTCGGCACTGGATTTAGGCACCGGAACCGGCCTGCTGGCGCTTGCCGCCGCGCGCCTGGGCTGCCGGAAAATACTGGCAGTGGATCTGAACCTGCTAGCCGTCGGAACGGCCCTGAACAATATTCGGCACAACCGCCTGGAAGATAGAATCCTGGCGATTCAGGGAATGGCCCAGGATTTTATGAATGTTGACGCGGATCTTGTCATTGCAAATATCCATTACCCGGTCATGAAAAAGCTGATTGCTGCTGAGGCCTTTCTATCCAAAAAAGGATTTATCCTGTCCGGGCTTTTACGTAGCCAGGCAAGAGACATCCAGGCCGAATTGTCCGACAAACCGGTCAGAATCATCAAAAAATGGGAGCTCGAAGGGATCTGGTATACCTTTTTTGGAAAAATCACTTGAAATCCTCACGAAAATATAGCTAAAAGGATGCTATGTTTATAAAATGCTGGGGTTCCAGAGGCTCAATACCTGTCTCGGGAAAAGAGTATCTTAAATACGGCGGCGATACCACCTGCCTGGAAATCCGCTCTGAAAGCGGCGATATCATTATTGTCGATGCGGGAACCGGGATTCGCAGACTGGGAAATTCGCTGTTAGATGAAAAACGCTATCGGTATAATTTCATTTTTACCCATGCGCACTGGGATCATGTCATGGGTTTTCCTTTTTTTAAACCCCTTTACTTTCAGAATGCCCAATTGGAGATGCATCGGTGCCCGTTTCACAGTAAGTTTGTTGAAACAATTCTTTCAAAAGTCATGGCCCCGCCCAATTTTCCGGTAAGATATGCAGATTTAAAAGCAAAAATTTTTTATGAAGACGCCTGCCCTTTAACATTTGAAATCGGGTCGATTCAAATTACCCCCATTCCCATCAGTCATCCCAACAGCGGCAGCGGGTATAAATTCGTTGAAAACGGAAAGTCCTTTGTTTTTCTGACGGATAATGAATTGGGGCATGTTCACCCCGGCGGCCTGCAACGCAAAGACTATGTCGACTTCTCCACAGGTGCAGATTTGCTGATTCATGATGCCGAATACACCCCGACTGAATACAAAAAAACAAAAGCTTGGGGGCATTCGATCTTCACTGAAGCACTGGATCTTGCTTTTGAAGCCGGCGTAAAGAAGTTGGGACTGTTTCATTTAAATCAGGAACGGTCTGATATGGCGGTGGATAAAATTATCGAATCCTGTCGGCAACGAATCTCCGAGAAGGGAAACGGGCTGGAATGTTTTGCTGTGTCCGGCAACGGTGATATGGCCTTCCATTTGTAACATCCTAATCGAACGTAAACAACATGGAACATCTATTCAAGCGGGCCGCCAAAGATCTCTGCGCGGCAAAACACGTCGTTGCCCTAACCGGCGCCGGCATTTCCGTCGAGAGCGGGATCCCGCCTTTTCGAGGTAAGGGCGGGGTATGGGAAAAATTTGATCCGATGGAGGTCGCTCACATCGATAGCTTCATGCGTGACCCGGCCAAGGTCTGGAATCTTCTTCTCAAGGAGATGAAAGAGATCGTTGACAAGGCCAGACCGAACGACGCCCATAAAGGACTTGCCAAACTGGAGACATGGGGAAAGCTGAAAACGGTTATTACTCAGAATGTCGACGGGCTTCATCAGATGGCGGGCAACACGGACGTCATTGAATTTCACGGCAGTTTTGCCTGGCATCGCTGCCTGGACTGCAACCGGCGCTGTGAAACTCCTAGAATTAACCTGTCGCAGATCCCCCCCCGCTGTAGCTGTGGCGGAATATACCGGCCGGAATGTGTTTTTTTCGGCGAAATGATACCCCCACAGCACCTCCTGCGTTCACGTCAGGCGGCCACTCAGTGTGATATCATGCTGGTCGTCGGCACTTCCGCCGTTGTCCAGCCGGCTGCGCTCATGCCGCTGATAGCAAAAGACGCCGGGGCCCTGGTCATCGAAATCAACCCTGAAAAGACCCCCCTGACCGACACCGTCAGCGACTATCTGATTCAGGGAAAAGCCGGGGAAATCATGAATGCCATTTTGAAGGAGATGGAACCCTAATCGGACAGTCGACCAAGAATACCGGCCAACCGGGGTGGATTCAAATCGTTTCCCTGCCGCCCCCCTCGTTGCAGGACAACACCGCAGATGCGGACCGCCTGGTTCGGGTGTTGAAAGCCCGACTTCAAACCGACGACATCGATATCGATTTCAACCTTCTCAAGAAGCTGCCCCTTCAGTTGCGAAACGGGGGCTTTAAAGTCAAGTGCATCCTCTCCAGAGACCGACATCGCTGGATCGTCATTGACATCAAAGAGGCTCAGGACATCTCCGCCCTTGCCGGCCTGGCCGTTGACCTGGGAACCACCACAGTGGTTTTGCGCCTGATAGACCTTCTATCCGGAACCGTTCTATCCGAATCTTCATTCCATAACCCACAGCTTTCCTTCGGGCCCGACATATTGACCCGGGTCCATTTTGCCGGACAGCCCGATGGCCTGGCGCAGCTCCATGATCTTCTGATAGCCGCCCTGAACGATTCCATCCAGACGGTCTGCAGCAATTGCGGCCTGCATTCCGAATGACATCTATTTTCTATCCGTTGCCGGCAACACCGTCATGACCCATTTGTTCATGGGATTAAGCCCGGACCGGATCATTCGCGAGCCTTATATCCCGGTGGTCAACCGGCCGGGCCTGATAGCGGCGCTGGAATTGGGAATAGCGGCCAACCCCCGCGCACGGGTATTGATATTTCCCGAATGCCGGAAGCTATTTCGGCGGCGATCTGGTCGCCGGGATTTTGTTTTCAGGCCTTTACCGGAGACCCGACACGGCCCTTTTGGTGGATGTCGGCACCAATGCCGAGGTCGTACTGGGAAACCGGGACTGGCTGGTTGCCTGCGCCGGAGCGGCCGGACCGGCCCTTGAGGGCGGCGCCAGCCGGATCGGAATGATGGCAGGGCCGGGCGTCATCGATCACATTGAACGGGGAGCGGATAAAGAGCGGTTTCGTTGCCATACCATTGATGATTCGCCACCCAGAGGCATCTGCGGGTCCGGGTTGATCGAACTGGCCGCGCTTCTGTTTGCCACCGGCATGATCGACAGCCGTGGCCGGTTTGTGCCTGATAATTGCGGCGAAAAATTAAAGGAACTAAACGGCACTCTCTATTTCGTGATCGTACCGGCAAGCTTGTCGGCCACCGGAGCGGATCTTGGCATCAGCCAGACGGATCTGGACAGTCTGATCCGGTCCAAGGCCGCGATGTATTCGATCCTTGAGACGATTACCGCTTCCGTGGGTATTTCGCTGGAGGATATAACGACCTTTTATGTGGCCGGAACCTTCGGTTCCATCATCAAGCCCGAGGCGGCCGTCACCATCGGCATGCTGCCCGACCTGCCGCTTTCACGCTTTGTTTCCCTGGGAAACAGTTCCATCGGCGGGGCATCCATGGCCCTGACCGATGCAAGCAGCCTTGAAGAGATCGACACCATCAGGGACCGCATCACCTATCTGGAATTAAACGTCAATCAGGAGTTCATGACCCGCTTCAGCGCCGCCAGATTCCTGCCGCACACCGATCTTTCGCGCTTTCCCTCGGTAAAAGTGCGTCGTGCCGGTTAATTTTTAAAAGTCATTTCTGACTATGAATCGGTATCGTTAAGGGTCACAACCGCCGAACCATTTCGTGGCTTAATCGGCATAACCTATTGACAAAATTATAATTTTTTTCATAATAGACTTGGCGTTTTGAAAAGCGGTTTCTTACATATAAAGTCTGAGAGCAATAGATGGTAAAAAACCCAAAACGCTTACAAGAATTTATGAATACCTTATCCCGAAAGGAAGGTCCCCTTCCGTTTCCTCATGCTCTTAAACTGTTTACATCGATGTGGCTCGAAGGGATAAGACTTGGGAGTCCTTCCCCCCAAAACGCCTTTGGAGGGTATCGAGACAGACATAAAGATTGCCGGCGTGCTGAATTCATGTTTGAAAAACTGCTCTCAAAAATAGGCGCATGCCTTGCGAATCACGACCTTCCCTATATGATTATCGGGGGACAGGCCGTATTGCTTTACGGAGAACCCCGCCTTACAAGGGATATCGATATCACCCTCGGGGTGAACATTGATTCTCTCGACCGCCTGTTGCGTGCGGCCAAGGAGCTTTCTCTTAAACCCCTTCCTGAAGATATTGATACATTCGTCCGGCAAACCATGGTATTGCCGACCCTTGATGAAACCACCGGCATAAGGGTTGATTTTATCTTCTCATACACGCCTTATGAAACAGGGGCCATCAAACGGTCCAAAAAGTAAAGATATGGATCAGGAGGTCAATTTTACCGCCCCTGAAGATCTTGTCATCCATAAGATATTTGCGGGCAGGCCCAGAGATTTGGAGGATGTTCGCACCGTTCTGATCAAAAATCCTGATATCGATCTTGTCCTATATCCGAAAATGGCTGCGTGAATTTGACAAAACCTCCGCAAAAAATGAATTTCTTCAAAATCTTGAAGAAATATTAAAAAATATCCAGATAGGTTTCAAGGTGCCTGCATTTTCGTAATCCAGTTTCTGACTTCCAAAAAGGGATAATTTTCAAGGATGCCGAAGTTCGGCAGTTTTTTAATCTTCAATTTCGAGAAAACAGGCGTATAAATCCCACAGAGAAACTTGGTTAAATTTGCCTCGGTAAACTGCTCGCCTACGGCTTCTATAAATTCAGCGGTAATCGCTTTAAATTCAAAATGGGAGAGAGGCTTTCTTTCGGTCGTATTCGGCAAAACCGCTTTCCCGTTTTTACAAAATGAACAATGCCCGCACCGTTCTTTTTCAAGATGTTCGCCGAAATATCCGGCAAGCTGTCTGCTGATACAGAGATCGCTTTCAAAAAAGCCGACCATCTGGTGGATTCTTTGAATCTCAAGCGCTTCTTTCCTTTTAAACAAGGCATACATTTTTTCAGCCATGACCTCGAGATCAAACGCCTGCGTCAGAATGTCGTACACTTCCATTGCCTGCCCGGATTGAAGCTCAATCCAGCCCTTCTCATCAAAGTATTCCAGCGCCGCGAGAATCCGCTGTCGATCCGTATCATAACTGTTAAGGATTCCCTGAATATCCACATCCGTCCATATTTTACGGGTATGACAATGATTTATGATCGCCGTAACAAACTGCTGTCTTTCCCCTTCAAAACTGTTGATGATGCTGGCCGGTTCCGTATGGTATTTGAATGAATATTCCTCAAAATAGGTCAGCTTGGGTCGAATAATTTTTTCCATCGCAAGATAAACCAGTAACGTTTTTAAGGGAAGAATTCTGATATTCAGGTCATTTGACAGCTTTACCGTTTTGATTTCCCAGACAAAGCCTTTATTCTCTTTGATGGTCCGAAGTAATTCAAAGATCGAATGTTTCTCCGGCGTATCGCCATAAATGAAATTTTCTAAAATATGAATATTGTCCCTGTTGGCCAGGACTTCGCATAAAGCGGGACTTCCATCTCTCCCGGAGCGACCGATTTCCTGGCTGTAGTTTTCAATCGATTTGGGCAAATCATAATGGATGATTCTGCGGATGTCCTTTTTATCGATTCCCATTCCAAAGGCGATGGTTGCAACAATACAGGTCAGGGTTCCCTCCATGAATCTGTTTTGAATCTCTTCCCGTTTCTCATTTTCCATCCCGGCATGATAGGGATGCGCATTGATGTTGTTTGCGCAAAGAAATTCCGCCACGTCTTCAGCCGTTTTCTGCAGGGTAACATATACAATGGTAGGCGCCTGGGGGGCTTCCAGAATTCGTTGAAGCAGCCGGTTCTTTTTTTGGGATGCGGCCGTCGGCGTTATTTGCAGAAAAAGATTGTCACGATAAAATCCGGTCACACATACATTTTCTTTAAAAATATTGAATTTGGCGCACATGTCGTCAATGACCCGCTCGGTAGCGGTCGCGGTAAGAAGCAGCGTTTGCTCGATTTTGAATTCCTTCTGATAATCCGGCAATTTCAGATATTCCGGCCTGAAATTATGCCCCCACTCAGAGATGCAATGCGCTTCATCCACCACCAGCAGGGAGACGTTCATCTTTTCCAGATGGGAGCGAAACCGTTCATTTTTAAACCGTTCGACCGAAATCATCAGAATTTTTAATTCGCCTTTTTTGGCTCTTTCGAGAATCGCGTTATATTCGTTTTTTGGAAGGGTTGAATCCAGACGCGCGGACGGGATATTGTTTTCCAGCAAAAAGTCCAGTTGATCTTTCATCAAAGACAGCAGGGGAGATACCACCAGCGTCATGCCGGGCAATAGCATCGCCGGCAGTTGATAACAAAGCGATTTGCCGGCGCCGGTGGGAAAGATGGCGGCCGCGGATTGACGCTCCAGAACTTTGCGAATGACCTCTTCCTGGCCCTTTAAAAATGAATTGAACCCGAAATATTTCTGCAACTGCTGTTTCAGCATATCTCTCTTCCCCCCAAAATCAACCGGCCCCTTTTTCATTTATCCCCTCGCGTCAGGGCCATGATCTGTTCGGTCGTCATCCTCACGGTTGCGATCCCTCTCAATTTCCTGAATGTGCTCCATTTACAGTCAATAAGAGAGTTAATCCCCCTCTTGAAAAAGAGGGGTTGGGGAGATTTTTCCACCTCGGTGATTCAAAAGCAGACGTTATCTCATTTCCATAAGGTTTCATCTCTTCGCTGACCGCCCATTTGATCTTGTCGGCAACATTTTTGCCGATGCCATAAACGCTCTGCAGTTCGTCGCTGCCGGCCGAAATCACACCTTCCACGCTGCCGAACTTATCCAGCAGCCGGCCGGCCCTCTCGGGACCGACTCCCGGCAACCCCTGCAAAATGAAAAGCTGTTTCTTGCGTTTATCCTTCGGCCGATACCCCTGCCGGTGGACGCCGCCCCTGGCTATGGATTCCATCTGGCGGGCCATATAGACAATCAGTTTGGCGGTTTCAGCAGCATCTTTTGCCCGCAGGACCGGTATTCCCAATATCAACGAAACGGTGATCAGCGCCCCCTGCATGGCCTCCCGGGTGACGCCCAGTTCGGCCGTGTCGCCGGCCGTACCCTCAAGAATCAACACGCCCGTAAAAGTGGAATTTGCCAGGCGGATCATCTGCTTGAAAAGCCGGCCGTCGATAATGGATATGGCAAAGTCTTTTAACGTCTTTCTTTCAACAATCACCCGGTTGTCCACCTGATAATCGCCGACGGAAAGTCGCTGAATCTCCAACTTTACATTTTCCATTCCCGATAGCGATCGGTATCACTTCGCTTTTTTGTTCACGGTCGTCGGCAATGATATGGATAAGATCGTCGTTTTTCGGCATGAGGCTTTTACCTTTGGAATCAGATTGCCGTTAATTTCACCTGACTATAATACTTGTCAACATTTGTTGAAATAGGCTTTTTAATATAAACAGTTACTTGTCCTGCTTGGTGCTACTTAGAGTCGGTATTGTGCTGATTACCTGGCGTAAAGTTAAGATAGCTAACGACGGTTTTTCCTTTTCGAGGCCTTTGACATTTTCCGCTTCTTCTTTTTGGCTCTTTTTTGTTTTTGGGATTTATTTGAGAGCATTTCCGCTCGGATTTACAGGATGATAGTCCATCGGAAACGGTCCTTCAGGCTCCGGATTAAAACAGGCCCACCAGGACATGCTGGCATGAATATTGTCCAGGGATCTGCGCTCAAAATTCTTCCTTAAGTCTTCAAGATGTTCGTTCTTGCCGCGGCGAAGTGCGCGCTCAAACGATTGATAACTGATCATTCCCGGATTAATCAAACCATCTTCATAGGCCCGCGTGATGGTATCCATCAATTCTTCCGGGTAAAGCTCATAGACAAGGCAGGCCAATAAGCCCCATAGATCAGAGTCTTTATCCGCTTCTTGTCCGCTAAACAAGCTGCCGTAAAAAGCCAACACCTCTTCACGGGTAGCGATGTTGGCAACAGTGGCATAAGCCATGGCATGCAATGCAGAGGCACGACAAAAATCATCCGCGTTCTTGTTCAACGCCAGGGCTTTTAATGTGCTCGAGCGATCCATTGCAAGTGCGCAGCAGAATCATCGGCAGGTCTTCAGTGACAATATCGCCAAACAGATCATTAGATAACCTGCCCGGCAGGCTAAACACATCAACAAGTGCCTTATGTGCCTTTGCTTCCCCGAAGTGGCCTAACAGCATGACCGCATAGTTATGATCAAAAAGATCCTGATTTTCGATATAGTTATTCGGACTGGAAAGCAGCTTCTCTAAGACCGCAACAAGATGAGGAGTGATTTCTTCTCTTAACTCTATGGCAGCATCCACCAGATCCTTCTCGTAAACGCCTTTGAGATACTTAAATCCCTCTAATATTTCTATAATTTTTTCATGCATAACATACCTATCGATATGGAAATGATGATGTCCAAATTAAAATAGTTTGTCCAGTAGCCGGTATTTCGCTAAAATTTCAAGTGCCTGCCGTGTAAAACATTCAGTTCGTTCAAGCGGCTGGTAAGGATCGCTTAAAAAGCAAAACAGTATGGAGCGGGAATCGCCTTGCAAACCCTGAGCATCTTTTGCGAGGAGTCCCAAAATATCCTTTCGCGGTTCAGCCTTTGCATGCCCTTTTTACACGGTTGTCCGCATGCAGGCAGGTGCATAGCAATAGCGACAGCCATGCGTGCATCCGCGATAGAGATTGCACGCGAGCTCAGGGTTCTCCCGCGCCCTCCCCCTGGGTTCATAAACAACATTCATGAAAGGCCACCCTTAGAGATAACGAATCCTTTCAGACTCTGGTTTTTTCTGCTAAAGACCGAATAATAAATATTTGAAATGCGACCCTGTTACCCCATCTTAAATCTTTTCTTGACATTGGCTGACTTCGGCTTGACCTTAAGTTGTCTGCTAGTAAAAGTTCTTTGAAACTGCTCCGGGACGACAAAATCTGTACCCTGTTTCCAAAGGCGATGAAATGAATCTTTAAGTCGTACGTCTTCCTTGCCCCCTCTTGATTCGGCCATTACATCTCCGGAGGAATTTTCTCTGTTTAACCAGAAATTGAATCGCTCCAGCAGAACCGCCAAACAATAATGGTAAGGGTCATAACGCCAGGCAGCGTAAGTATCCCTGTGCTTTTTCTTGTCAAGGCAGACCGTAATGACCGTATATTGCCACTTTTTCAGACAGCCAAGCAATTCCGCATCAAAAAGACCTCGTGTTTCCTGATTTTTCAAGCAATGAAATGGAGGCTTGCCGTTCAACAATTCCTTCCTGTGTAGAATAACCGGATCATCAGGATGGGCGCCGAAGTGTTTGACTTTCATAGCTTCCATTTCAGGATGAAGCACGTCCTTCACGTATTCCAGACTGATGATTACCCCTGTGAGACTCAGAAACCTGTGGTTTGGGTTGTCCGAGTTGCCCAAATCGGGATTACCAACTTCATCAACATACATTCAAAATTTACTCACGCCGTATTCCTCAGAACCGGATTATACTCAATCCAGTTCATTAAAGCTGTATATTTGGGAAGGTCCCGTTCAATGAAAGGTTTTGTCTTTGAAGAATCACTGCAGCGCCTCCCGATTTGTCAAATGTTAAGACGCAATCCCGGTGTCTTTACTATGATTTTATTTGGCGATCAGGTGCTGCCTTAAAGGCTGGACCTGATATCACTCAAACTCATAACCCATCTTTACCCAGTAGTGCCAATCTTCAACCGCTTGCTTGGTTTGTTCCGCCGTGGAGAAGATGGCGGTGAGTTGGGACAGTGGAACCGCCAAGCCTCCCTTCTCCCAACGGATAGTAACGAATATCTCCTTCTCGCATTCCTGTTGAGGAGCTATCCCAATGACACCAACCTCGTCTTTAACCTGCAAGGGTGAAATAGCACGTTTCGTGCTGCAAATTGCCGTAAACGGAAACTGAAGCTTCTCTTCGAGGTAATAATACCATCCCATTGCTTGTTCTTCATTACCGTATGCGTCAACGATGATCTCCATCGTTATACGTTTCTCTCGGTCTTTGTTTTGCCTTTCCTTTACTTTGGCCATGAACCACCTTTCCCGGGTAGCGAATCAAAATCTCAACGGAAAGCTCACCAGATACCAAGGGCCGTCAGCCCCCTTGGTGCCTGGTGGAGCGGATTGCTATAAGGTCTGCTATAAAAATCAAAAGTTTCTCGTATTTAGAATGTAGTGACTAACTATCAGTCGGGATGTAGGGGTAAATCAATGAAGCCGTCACTAATTTGGGTAGGTTCTTGTAACAACTTTTATTCATTATATATTTTTCAAAGCTGTGTCAATAAAAAATATAAATAAATTAGGCAATTATACTGTTGATAACCATTCCTAAAATTCAAAGAAGGCTGTGGGGCTGAGTTGTCAAGATTGAATCACTAAGTGCGGTGAAACGGAAAAGACGCTGCTATACGACAGATTTTCCTTTATATCATTACCTAATTACCAAAAATTGACTGTTGGGTTTATGAGGAATTTTCGATTTGAGCCATCAATAGGCGAAGTAAATTCATGGAGCAGCTCGTTGTGGGCTATTTCTGACGTCTTTCAGAGGTCCCACTTTAACGATAACTGTCTGTTAACGATTCCTTGACGACTCAGGTAAAGGTTTCATTTTACCTAAGAGGATAGCTGTTTGTTAACTATTCGGAATTTCTGGATTGTTGAAAATTATTTGCTATGATACCAGCCTGTTAGTATTTTCTGCGAAGTGAATGCGGAAAAGAGAATCCTCCCCGATGGGGAGGAAGCGCCCGGCACCCCGGAAGTCACCATGTATGTCACCACGGAAGTCGACGTGTTGCCAAAAGCCGATAAATGAACAGCCGGGCATGGGAGTTTTAAAAGCTGGCAGAAGGTATTATGGTAATAAGTTAATGGCTTGTAGAGGCAACTTGTAAGGAATATTTAATAGTTGGTTAGTACCCGTATTCTCTGCTAATTGCTTTTCAAAATGAAAAGCAATGCTTGATAAAACATTCGTTTCATGAGAATTGAAATTTATGATGAAAATGACCCATAGATTTCTAAGGGTTGCGGCAGCCCTGATTGCTTTCCTTTCCGGCGGCTGTATGGGTAATGGACATAAGCCCCTTGAAACGCTCACCTATAGGGCCGAGCCGGCAAAGAACAAGCATCTGATCGTTTTCCTGCGGGGGATGGGCGGGACTTGGCGCTGTCTTTGGGAGCCACACAAATGCTTTGAGTCGGAAGGGTTTGTGGAAGCGGTGAGAAAAAGGCGTCTCCCTTTCGACATGGTCGCCCCGAACGCCCATTTCGGCTATTACAAAGTCCGCACCCTGACAGAACGGCTGACAGAAGATGTGATCCTGCCGGCTAAGATAAAAGGATATGAAAAAATCTGGCTGGCAGGTGTTTCCATGGGCGGACTGGGCTCTATTCTTTACCTCATAAAACATCCAGAAAATATCGAAGGTGTCCTGCTGCTGGGACCTTATTTGGGAGACGCGTCCATCGTTGCTGAAATCTCAAAAGCCGGTGGTCTAAAGCAGTGGATCCCGGGACCCTACGATGGCGAGAAAGACTGGCAGCGGCTAATCTGGGATTGGTTAAAACAGAATTGCGCAGATGCGGCCGGGCAAGTCCCGATTTATCTGGGCACCGGCAATAGAAGACCGTCTACTACGACGCCCAGAAACTGCTGGCCGACTATCTGCCCGGAAACAGGGTCATAGCCGTTGATGGCGGACATGATTCCGTCACTTTTAAAAATATTTGGCAAATTTTTCTGGACCGAAAGATCTTAGACAAAAGCTCTATTCTCCGGAATAGCCAGGGAAAGGATGGTAAATAAAGACATGATCGTCAGAAATCTAAATGACAAGGAAGTGCTGGATACCACTTACCTCGCCCATGGCGGCGCCATTGCCCAGATGATTCTGGACGGACGCACCTTAAAGGAAATCGGCTTTTTAGCGATAGCCAATCTGGCCCCCGGCAAGGAAATTGAAGCGCACATCGATCCCATGGAAGAAATATACTTTGTTCTGAGCGGGACCGGAGAAATGCGGGTCGATGATGAATCCAGTCAGGTCGGCCCCGGGGACGCCACCTGGATTCCCACCGGCGCGGCTCACAGCCTGCTGAACAACGGGGAAAAGGACTGTCTCATCCTGGTGGTGGCTTCCCCGGTGCGGTGAGACCTGTGAAAAACACCCCCTTTTGCCCAATTTCCGCGTCCCCGTTGAGCGGGATTTGTCAACAGGCTCAAATTTTAATCCTCGAAATACTCCCTGTATTCCTGTGGTTAATCCCGCCGTGGCGGGACCGCCTTCCTTTGAACTTGAACAAAATTGGGCCTTTTTCAAAGGTCTCGCAGTAATGAAATATAATTTTTTTACGGAGACAGTAGGACCTGGTCCCCGAATCGATCTGATAAGGCTTTCGCAAGTTTTTCAACTGTGTTTTGATCTTCCAGCTCCACCTGCAACTCGCCCTGGTCCCCCACCGTCAGCCGTCCGTGTGCCTCAACTATTTCGACAACATCGTCAGGCTCCACCGTCCACCAGCCCCGGGTTCTCATCAGCAGCTCTTTTCCCTTTAACCGTCTGGGGGTTACCAGATCGATGCGGCGGAACCAGGCATCCCAGCCGATCTGGGCCGGTGCTCGCAAAACCGGACTGACCGGATCGTGGTAAATGCGGCAGCGACCGAACAGCCTTAAGCGGATCATCGGGAAACCTCGCACACCAGTTCACGCAGGGTGCTATCTTCAGACAACAGCTTTTGCGATATCGCTATGCCCGCAATCGACAAAGCCTGTTGCAAACACACCGCATATATGCCGATCATGGCGTCATCGGTCAGCCGTATTCCCTTGCTGACCGCGCGAGCCACAGCTTTATCAAACAATTTCAGGGCGGTCTCCCGGATGGCTCCCAGGCGACCGTCAAAGGGTGACAGTCGTGCCTGATCCAGTAGCGTCTTTTGCGTTTGCTCCATCTCCGCAAAAATCCTTCGCGTTTGTTGAACAGCCGGATCACGACCCCAATTGTCCTGTTCCATAAAATTATTCACGCCTTATTGTTTTGAACAAACCAGTCAATCAACCGCCGGGCAATCGTCGGTTTCCCCGGCACATCCGGCAGCGCTGAAGTCGTAAACCAGTTTGCATCAATTATTTCACGATTATCTATAACGATATCCCCTCCGGCATGTTCCGCCGTAAAACCGATCATCAGCGAATTCGGGAAGGGCCAGGGCTGGCTGCCGAAATAATGTATGTTTTTAATTTCCAACCCGACTTCTTCCCTGACTTCCCGCCGGACACACTCCTCCAGTGTTTCTCCGGGCTCCACGAAACCGGCCAGAACACTATATCGCCCTTTCGGGAAGCGCTGGGATCGGGCCAGCAATATATGTCTATCCTTTATCACCGCGACGATAATCGCCGGAAAGACGCCCGGATACCTTACAAGGTTGCAATCGGGGCAGATTTTGGCATATTCGTCTTTTTTAAATTCCGTAGGCGATCCACATTGACCGCAAAACCGATGGCGCTGCTCAAACTGAATCATCTGAAAAGAACGTCCCGCCAGAACAAACACCTCGTCTTTCAACAGACCGAACAATCGCCGCAGCCCTGTCAATTCCATACCGGGCGGCGATGTAAAATCATCCGACAACGCCACGGAAAAGCAGGGGTGCTCATCAAATGCGCCCACATAGCGCCGGGCCACAGGTTTTGGATTTAAAAGCTCGATTTCTTCGATCCGCTGGAATTTCAACCGCCTGCCCGGTTGATTTAATCAGCAATTCATGATTGCGAAACGCAAAGCACAACCCTTCTTTCGGGTTGGTTGCACCAGGGGCATTTTCGGGGATAACTTTCACGACGCATCTTTCTTTACCTAATCTGATCTTTTCAAATTTTAAACGGTTATCAAATTAGGTTTTTAAAAAATTTCTATTCGGGTGAAAGCAGAAACAGATGAATATATTTCGGATCTAAGTCTGCTTCTGAAACAGAGCCGTATTCGTTTTCAATTTCGTTAAAGAGTTTTTCGTATGTATCGCCGAGTCGAAAAGCAATTTCACCGGCACCGAGCCCGGTTTCTTCTGCCAGCCAGTTTACAAAAGACGTTTTTAGCGCCGGTTGAATTTTACGGGGTGTATTCCTCATCGATCCATAAGTCCTTAAAGAGCTTTTTGAATTCATTAAGGGTCAGCGGCCGGAGATCTCTTGAAAGGTTCAGATAATCTCTGGCCCAGAGGGTTAAAACAAGATTTTTATGGCTCGGTAACGTGTTGGCGGAAATGGGTTTGATCGTTATGGTCATCAGCGATAACAACTCGTCAACCGCCATGATCGTTTCCAGTGCCCTTTGGGTTTGAGCAATATCCTCGTTGGAACTGAATTCTCTGTAAAGCACACCGGTTTTATAATTATCGTAAAAAACCGGGTGTTTGACTAAAAGTCCCCCTAAAACCCCCAGCCATGATTCACCCCAAAAACTCAGGGGGAGCCCTGCTGTTTTAAACCAACTGTTTTTAAGCCATTTTTCAGCCTGCCATTTCAACTCCAAAGCCGAACCGTAGCCGACCCGGAATATCTCCAAAAGCGGGAACCTTCCCAGATCGACGGCAGAAGATTTTTTTTGTTGTTCCGGAGACAGCGTCTTTGGTTCATGCAGGCGCCCCAGCCCGATGCTCAGATATCCGCAGGCTTTTTTGACAACATCTTTCAGCGAGTCCCTGTCATGAATTTTTTTCTGATCCGCCGTCACAATCCGGTTGCATAAAGCGACAAATTCCATCTGGAGCTGCTGCCGCAACTCGAAGCCTTCGATTACCTGAAGTGATGTTGAAAACAGACTTTCCTCTTTTATCATTCGTGAAGGATAGAGCGGTATCGGCAGGAAATTTCGTTGTTCGGACTCACTGGCAATGACCTTGTGTTGCTTGTCTTGCAAAGCGCGACGATCTAAATATTGATAGACGCCCACGGCTTCATCAAATGGTAAAAATCCTTTTTCCGCAAGGCGAACATTTCTCAAGCGATACGCTTCCTCTTCCGATTCAGCCGGAATAACGTTGCAGGATTTAAGCAGCACCTGTTGAAATTGAATATGATCAAACCCGGCCAGACGCTCCAGCAATACCGGCATAACATCGTCGCGCGTTTGTTCGTCCTGGTTTTGCGGCTTTCCATCTACTTGATCGTCAATAATTCTCATATAATAGACATCGTCGAAAGTAAAAAATCCTTTGCCGAAATCCGATGGGTCCTGATCATGCTCCCGGACAATCACCTCGATATTTTTGAACAGATAGAATTCAAACAGTTCGGGTTTGTCTTTCAAAAGCCATTCCACCAGGCGGCCAGGATTGACCTGCAGCAGCAGTCTAAACCATTTGGTCAGAGCAGAGATGTCTATTTGATCCCGCTGCCAGGTTTCCAAATCTATGATATATTCCCACTGCGCCGCAGAGGCCATCGATAGAAGCTCCAGTGAGTCTTCTGGACCGATATCATGGATCAGAAAGTAAAAGTCTTCTTCTGGAAAAGATTGAACCAGTTCACCCGGCCGGGGGTGATCAAGAATATAGTCCCGGATCTTATCGGGCGGAAGGAAAAGGAGTTTTTCCCTTTCTTTGAGATAGTTATCCTTGGAAACAATGACGGATTTATTTTGAATATCTTCATTCATGGTAAAATTCCGATTTGCGGTCATTTTAACCCGGGTTTTTCAATCCCTTTCCAGGGATATTCCCCCGGCACTTCCATTACCTCACCCTGGCATGTAATTTAATTCTGTAATCTGGCAGTCAGATCCCAGGGAGCGATCCTGAGGAGCAACAGCATTCCCGGAATCGCAATTAAGGTGCAAATGAGAAAAAAGCTTTCCCATCCCAAATACTTGGCAATTAACCCTGTCGGCGCTGACGCCATCACCCGCGGAACCCCCATCAGGCTGCTTAACAGGGCGTATTGAGTAGCAGTAAATTTTTTATTGGTTATGCTGGCCATAAAGGCGGCATAAGCGGCAGTTCCCATGCCGCTACTAAGATTCTCAAAACCGATTACCGCTGACAATGCCGGTACGCTGTGCCCGATTCGAGCCAGAAAGACGAAGCCGGCTGTAGATAGTGCCTGCAGAAAACCAAAAACCCAAAGGCTTCGTTTGATACCGAGGCGCAGCATGATGATCCCACCGATCAGGGCGCCAAGGATTGTCGCCCAGAAACCGAAAAGTTTAACAATCGTGCCGATTTCGGTCTTTGAAAAACCGATATCCAGATAAAAAGGGGTTGTCATGGCGCTGGCCATGGTGTCACCGATTTTGTAGCAAAGGATGAACGCCAGAATCCATAACGCTTCCGGTCGGCTGAAATATTCAACCAGGGGGGCCAGAACCGCTTCCCGCATGCTTTTGGGGGTATCTTCAGAAATGACTGGTTCCGGCGCCAAAAGGGTGGTCACCACACCCGGCAGCAGGCAGGCGGCCATAATGACATACACCAGAGAAAACGGCAAAAAATCCGCCATGATCAATCCGCCGCCAGAGGCCAGCAGCATTCCGACCCGATACCCGTTGATATAGAGAGAAGACCCCAGTCCGAGCTCGGCATCGGAAAGGTCCTCGCGTCGGTAAGCATCGACGATAATGTCCTGGGTCGCACTAAAAAAAGTAACCAGAAATGCCACCGAGGCCAACATCCATGGACTGTTTCCGGGGTCGGTGGTCCCTAAGCCGGCGATTGAAAAAATCAGCGCGATTTGAGCAATAATCAGCCAGCCCCTGCGCCGACCTAAAAAAGGTAATGTGAACCGATCCAATACCGGTGCCCAGATAAATTTAAGGGTATAGGGGAGTCCCACCAACGCCATCATGCCGATAACGGTCAGATCCACCCCTTCTTCTTTCATCCATGCCTGTAATACTGTGATGGTCAGGAGAAGCGGCAGCCCGCAGGCGAACCCCATCATTAGGGCCACCAGCATACGCCGGCTGAAAATCAATGTGAAAAGTGACTCCTGGTTGAGTGTTTGACCGCTATTTTTGATGGGAATGCGCCTTACAGTAAAGGGTAAAAGAAGCTTGTGCTAAGCACTCCGGCAACCGCCGGGTTCCGGCAACGGCATGTGCTGCCTGATCCAAATCAGCACTTTTTCAAATTCGGCACATAAATCTCTTAATGCCTTTCCTCTATGACTGACGTTGTTTTTTTCTTCTGCGGTCAATTCAGCGAAGGTTTTGCCTGTCGACGGTAAAAAAAATACCGGATCATAGCCGAACCCGCCTGAACCTGCCGCTGTCTGGGCGATAAGGCCTTCGCACCTGCCTTCATATGTCAGCGCGAAGCCGGAAGGAACTGCAACGGAGATGACGCATTCAAAGGCAGCGCGACGGTTGGCCCGGCCTTCCATTTCTCCGAGCAGCTTAAGACACCGCTGTTGGTCGGTGGCATCTTCACCGGCATATCGGGCCGAATAGACGCCGGGTCTTCCGTCCAAAGCCTCTACCACAAGACCTGAATCATCTGCCAATGCCGGCAGCCCCAGAATCCTTGCGATTGAACTTGCCTTTTGGTAAGCATTTTCTTCAAAAGTATTTCCGTTTTCTGCTATCTCCGGGACAGGTCCGAATTCATCCAGCGTCTTGATTTTAACCGGGAAGTTTTTTAACAGCTCCTGTATTTCGGCTTTTTTCCCCCTGTTTCGCGAAGCAATGACGATCGTAATTATTGGCAGCATCAAGCAATTCTCTTTGTTCTCAAGATAAACTCACCCTTAATGAAGCTTCCTTCTGAAGACAGGAAATATTTAAACGCATTATAAACGGTTTTATGCTCTTTTTGGGGATAACCCGCCCGCACACCGATTGCCTTAATGTTTGAACATGGCTCCGCAAAATTTATAAAGCATGATGATTCCTTTGTAAAGATTTTTCACCGTCCGGCCCTGCCTAAAAAATTGATAAAACCTTTATCGGTTGCGGGATTGTTTGCAGAAAACCCTTTACACTAAAACGTATCCTGGTGTATGGGTTTATCACTGTTACTATAGTGGTTTCCATATCTTAACCGACCTTCTCATACGATTCATACGAAACGATGCAGATTAAGAAACGTCTCCTTTTTGCGCTGCTGGCCGTTTTTATAGTGGTTCTGGTGGGGAGCCTCGGCTACTTTATCCTCCTCGGCGGCAAACCCAGGTTTATGGACTGTATCTATATGACGGTAATTTCCTTGACGACGGTCGGATATGGAGAAATCCTTGACATTCGGAGGAAATATCCCCGTTGAAATATTTACCATGATCCTTATCACTTTCGGAATGGGGGTTATTCTTTATGGAATCAGCTCGTTAACAGCCATGATCATTGAAGGAGAGTTATCAGGGATCTTGAGGAAAAACAAAATGGAAAAAATGATTGCAAAATTAAACAACCATCATATTGTCTGCGGCGGTGGAGAGACCGGTCGCCATGTTCTGACGGAGCTGCTGAAAAATAGAGAGCAGGTTGTCCTTATCGAACACAGTGAAGAAAATATCGAACGATGTAAAAACATTGGAAATTTACTCTATATCAAAGGAGATGCCACCGATGATCAGAATCTGTTGATAGCCGGTATCGAAAAGGCCTCCGGAATTGTGATCACGCTTCCCTCTGATAAAGACAGTCTTTATGTCACCATGACCGCCAGAATGTTGAATAAGCAGGTACGCATCATCAGTCGGATGATCGATCCCGGCATAGAGCCCAAGCTCAGAAAAGCAGGCGCCAACCAGGTGGTTTCACCCAATTACATCGGCGGCCTGCGCATGGCTTCTGAAATGCTTCGCCCCACTGTTGTCAGCTTTCTTGACAGCATGCTGCGAAGCAGCCAGGGCAATTTGCGGATACACCAGATTACCGTTACTGAAAACTCCACCGTAGAAGGCAAAAAACTCAGCGCGTCCGGCTTAAAGGACAAATATGGTTTATTGGTTCTGGGTGCAAAACAGGATTTGGGTGAAATCCAATTTAATCCCTCCCCCGACCAGGAGTTGAAAAAAGGGATGACGCTGATCGTCATGGGTGATGTCGAAGATATTGCCAGGGCCAGAAAAATTTTCTAACATTTACCCAATAATGCAATGCCAGACGTCATCCCCGATCCGTTATCCAGTCCGGTTCAAACATTTATATTTTACGCCGGCACGCCTTTAAAACTTAATTCTTCCGCCGCCCAAAAACGCATTGATATTTTCAAAGTCATTACCTGTTCTGTCAAGACTGAAGTGGCGGTAACCCAGGTATAGTTCCGTTCGCCAGTCCGTCAGGTTCTGCACAAACTGTAACCCGAAGGCGTCGGCTTCATCGCCGTTCTGGGCCACATCGTTGTTTATGGCATAGTCGAAGGAAACGGCGGTTGGGCCGATGTCAAAATACTTTTTTAAATATCCCAGCTTGGTATAATAGAATGTAGCATCATCTCGTCCGGATGCCCGCATAAACTGTTTTCCGGCAGCAAGGGTGGCATTAAAGCCGGCGTCCAGCAGGATTGAAACGGATCCGTTCAACTGATTGTCGACCGTTAAGCTCCCGGGATCGGCATAGGCAATTGCGCCGGAAAGTTTATATCCCGAAACTTTCCGGTTATACCTGAGGGCCATGTCCGCGGCATTATTTTCAACGGCCGAGCCCGCCAGGGCAAATCCGAAAAATTCGGGGGTATCATAACGCAGGCGGTCCTTACGGCTGAGTCCATCCATATTATCGAAAACATTTCCGACGGTTGTGCCTGACAGGCTGCGGGTTGTATTATTAAAGAAAAATAGGCCGCCTGCCACATCTTCAACGCTGGAATAACCGATCAGTGATGTACCGGACAGGTCCACTTCCGAGGTTTCATTGGAGGCGGTGTTTCCCTGGCCAATCGACAGCTTGCCGAAGCGTTTGGACTCCAGAAAAAAATCCAGATGCCGCTGGGTAAAATTGTCGGGGCCGGCTGAATTGTTTGTCTGGCTGACCACGGAGGAGGAGTTCGATTCAAACTGCACCTCAAACCAAGCGCCGACTTCCAGATCTCCACCGGTTTTGGTTTTGGCATTGATTCCCAGCCGGGTGGATGAATTGTCGTTGTCCACAAAATAAAAATCGCTGTCATTGCCGTCATCCGCATACATGACGCCCCGGTTCACCTGGCCGTATAACTGCACATCCACCTTGTCGCTGCCGGGTTTGACGACGCTCTGTAAGGATGGCAGCTTTTCAGTGGTTGCCGCGGAAGGCGGCGCTTCCTTGGAAAGGGCCTGAAGCTGCTTTTTCATGTCTTCAATCGCCTTGGCCTGGGCATCCAGCTGGGATTGCTGCTGCTCGATCAAACGCTGCATTTTTTCAAGACCCTGTGCATCGACCGGCTGGGCAAGCACGCCACTGCTAAAGACCGATAGCAACAGAAGAACAACAGCGGTAAGGCAAATATAAAATCCTGAATGATTTCGTTTCATAATCCCTCCTGAAAGTTTGGGTTCGTCTTTATTTTTTCTTGTTTAGGAGTTCAATGCCGCTTCCCATTCCTTGAGGCGTTGTCGCAATGCGTCAAATCGTCCAATGCTTGCAAAAAAGGAAACGCATTTTGTTTAAATGCCGGATTAATGACATATTAAAACCATAACACAACGGACGATAAAATACATGAAAACATGTATTTTCACTCTTCTTTAACCGTAAAACAAAGCTTAATTTTAGCAAAACATTTTGCCTTTCCGGAAGCATTGAACGCTTTGCCTGTGGATAAAGTTGCCATTTCCGCTTTAGACAACTTAAGCTTTTTTCATCGGCTTTCGTTTCGCGCCGGGCATTCACAAGTATCTTTACAAACATGAATGCTTATGCGATATTAACAGCTACTTTGGTACCCTTTTCGGAAAGGAATTCATCAGAATTCTGTTCAGCGCGGGGCCATCTTGTCCAATTCAGAACAGATCAATTTCAGTAACAATTTGTTTTCATATGCTTCAAGAACTCAGCATACGCAATTTTGCCATCATAGACGATCTGCAGATCCTTTTTTCAGATGGCCTGACCGTACTGAGCGGCGAAACCGGGGCCGGAAAATCAGTGATCATCAACGCCGTCAACTTGCTGCTGGGAACCAGGGCTTCCGCCGGCCTGATTCGATCCGGGGCTGAGACCGCCGAGCTTGAGGCTTTGTTTGTTTTTTCGCCCAAAAGTCAAATGAGTTCCATTCTAACCGATCATGGTTACGATGCCGCCGACAGCCTGCTGGTCAGACGAATCATTTCCCGTAATGAGCGTCACCGGATCTATATCAATGATCGTCTGGCCACTATTCAGCTACTCAATACGCTAACCGAAAATCTTGCCAGTATCTCCGGCCAGCATGCCCATCAAGGACTATTGAAAGAAGACCAGCAGCTATTGATTCTTGACCAGTTCGGCGGTCTGCTCCCGTTGCGCTCGGAAGTTTATGCCTGCTATCATGAAATCCTGCCGGCCATTGCAAAACTAACCGAATTGGATTTGAAAAAAAGTCGTCAGGAAGAACATATTGAACTGCTGAAGTTTCAAAAAAAAGAGATCCAGGATGCTGCTGTTGTTCCGGATGAAGACAAGTCTCTTGAACAAGAAAAAATTCGCCTTAAAAACAGCGAAACTCTCTATCAGGTTGTTTTTGACGGTATCGAAGCGCTTTACAGCGGCCAGGGCGCCGTGGTCGAACAGATTGCAACCGTGAAAAAACAGCTGGACAAGGCCAGCCAACTCGACCCGGAGCTACTTCCGGCTGCAAAGGGGCTGAATGAAGTTTCCTTCCAGATAGAAGACCTCGTAGAAAACCTTCGCAGCTATTTGAAAACCATTTGTTTTGATGAAAACCGACTCGAAGAAGTCGAATCCCGCCTGGACAAACTCCAAAGACTAAAACGAAAATATGGAGGGTCCCTCGAAAGCGTAATTTCGCATCTTAGAAAATATTCATTATGAGTTATCCGAAATAGAAAATCTATCGGAAAAAATTAAAACGACCAAAGCGAATATTGGCCGCTTGCACGAAAAACTGGCCGGGCTGTCCCGCCAACTTTCTCAAAAAAGAGAGGGGGCCGCTCAAAAACTAGCTAAAATGGTGGAAAAGGAACTTGGCTCCTTAAAAATGGGTCACACCCGGTTTGAGGTGTCGTTTCGAAAAACAGCAAAAGATGTCCATACCGATCCATACCTCGCCCTGGCGGACGCTGTTATCAGCGAAACCGGTATCGACCGGATTACCCTTATGATCGCCCCAAATGTCGGCGAAGAACTCAAACCCCTTGCAAATATTGCTTCCGGGGGCGAACTGTCCAGGGTGGTGCTTGCTTTAAAAGCCATTCTGGCGGGCACGGAATCGGTCGAAACAATTGTATTCGACGAGGTTGACGCCGGTATCGGCGGCGGCGTGGCGGAGGTCGTCGGGAAAAAACTGGCGGACCTTGCCCGGATACATCAGGTCGTCTGTATCACCCATTTGCCCCAGATTGCCAAATTCGGCACGCATCATTTCAGGATATCAAAACAGGTTTCCGGCGGTAGAACCGTGACAACGATCAAGCCGCTTGATAAAAATGATCGCATCAAAGAAATTGCCCGGATGCTGGCTGGATCAACGATCACAAAGACCGCGCTAGAGCACGCCAGTGAAATGCTGCAAGACCGGTAATGGGTCTGAGCACCGTCACGGTCAGCAAAAGCTGATTCAGATCAGAACGATTTGCTTTCCCGGTTTCAGTACTTAAATTCCCAAATCACATCAACATCCAAATTCCAATGGACCGTTGTTCTTGACAATTCAATGCCATTTGGCATAAATATAATAATTAATCCATTTAGATCAGGAGAGTGTCCGATGCCGATATATGAATTTAAATGTTTAAAATGCAACGATATTTTTGAATTGCTGCTGATAAATAAAAGTCAATCGCTTAAACTCCAGTGCCCCAACTGCGACTCGGATAACCTCGAGCGGGTTCTCAGCACAACCGGTTACACCATCGGCAGTGGCTCAGGGCAGCGACCGGGAGCGATTTCCCAGGCAAGAACCTGCCCCGGCGGCTCGTGCACAACCTATGATATCCCTGGACCAGGCAAGTAGTAACAAACCGCTCTAATCAACACGCCATCATTTGCCGAGTCAGTACCTTCTTTAATATCCTCAATATATAACCTTACTTCTTGAAAACGATGAATTTTCAATATATTGACATTATCGGGCTTCAGCACTATGTTCAAAAAAATGTTGTAAAAGGGATCGCTGATGAAATATATCCACCGCCAGGAACATGAACAGTTCAAAAAGCTTTTTACTAATGAACGTACTGATAAAATTGAAGATAGATTCAAAGTCCTAGAGGCTTTCCTGCAAACCGAACAGCACGTGACCAGCGCTGAACTCGTTCAAATCCTGAATGATCAAGGCCACGCGTTGGAACCGGGGCTTGTGCGCGAGACCCTGAAACTGATGTGCCGTTATGGATTTGCCCAGAAAAACCGATTCCGCAACGGGGAAGTGCGCTATGAGCATCGGCATCTCGGCCAGCACCACGACCATATGATCTGCACCAAATGTCGGGGTATATTTGAATTTGAAAATGAACAACTGGAGGAGTTACAGGTAAAAATTGCCGCGACGTACGGTTTTCATATGTTGCAGCATAAAATGGAAATATACGGAATTTGTGCAACGTGTCTCAAAGAACGTGTTCGCGTGTTGCCGCTTGACACAGCCAAGCAGGGCGAAAAGCTGATCATAAAAGACATTTTGGGCGGGGCCGGTGTCCGCATGCGTTTGTTGACCATGGGGCTGCGCCAGGGTGATCAGATAGACATTGTAACCAACATCAGCAAGGGGCAGCTTGTTATTGCGGTGGAGGGCAAACGCTACGTTCTCGGGCGCGGGATGTCACAGAAGATACTGGTTCAGCCGTTAGAAAAGAACATCGGATAGAGGGGCTATGCAACTGAGTGAATTGAAAGAGGGCCAGACCGGAAAGGTCCTGCATGTCGGCGGAATCAGCGCATTGCGCCGCCGAATCCTCGAAATGGGAATCATTAAAGGAACCGAGCTGTATATTGAAAAATACGCTCCCTTGAAAGACCCGGTGGAATTGATCGTAAAGGGCTACCATGTTTCCCTGCGGGTCCAAGAAGCAGCCCAGATAACGGTCGAACGGATAAAATAGGAAAGTTATGACGCAGCCAGGACCCATCACCGTCGCCCTTGCCGGCAATCCCAATTCTGGAAAGACCACCATCTTCAACGATATCACCGGAACACGGCAGAAAGTAGGTAACTGGCCGGGAGTAACCGTGGCCAAAAAAGAGGGAAATGTTCACAAGTTCGGCTATGATCTTAAAATTGTTGATCTTCCCGGCACCTACAGCCTGACGCCTTTTTCCATCGAAGAAATTATTGCCCGTAATTTTATCCTGGATGACCGTCCCGATGTGGTCATCGATATTATTGATTCATCCAATCTGGAACGCAGTCTTTATCTGGCAACCCAGTTAAGAGAATTGGACTGTAATGTGCTGTTTGCCCTGAATATGGAAGATGTTGCCCTGGCACGCGGCATAAAAATCGATGCCCAGAAGCTGATGGAGCTTTTAGATGTTCCGGTTGTTTTTACGGTCGGAAACAAGAATGAAGGCATTGATATCCTTTTGAAAAAAACGATTGAACTGGCGACATCCGGCCGGGAAAAACCCAAGCGGCGTCGGGTTAAGTACAGCAAAGATATTGAAGGGGCCATCGCAAAGCTGCAATCCGTCTTTCAAGACAAAATACCCGAATCATTTCCCTACAATACCCGCTGGACCGCAGTTAAGCTTCTTGAAGACGACAAAATAATTAAAGACCGTATTTGTCAAAAAGTACCGGATCATTGCCAAACGATTCTTGCGGAAACTCAACAGCTTCGGAAAATTCTATCCAACCTGTATGACGACGATCCTGAAATTATCATGACGGGGGAACGCTACGGTTTTATCTCCGGCATCATAAAAGAAGTCCTGACAACTTCAGCCAAACAGCGAATCGACATCTCAAGAAACATCGACCTGGTTTTAACAAACCGATTCCTCGGCTTTCCGATATTTATTTTCTTCATCTGGGCCATGTTTCAATTGACGTTTTCACTGGGCGCTTTTCCCATGGATTGGATCGACAGCGGTGTCAACTGGACAGCCGCTTTTATCGCAACGCTTTTGCCGGACAGTTTGTTTAAGGATTTGATTGTTAACGGCATCATTGCCGGTGTCGGCAGTGTCATTATTTTCCTGCCCAATATCCTGATCCTTTTTTTCTGTATCGCCATTTTTGAAGACACCGGCTACATGGCCAGAGCTGCTTTTTTAATGGATAAAATCATGCATTTAATCGGGCTTCACGGTAAGTCCTTTATTCCCATGCTGATGGGTTTCGGCTGTAATGTGCCGGCGATCATGGCGACGCGAACACTTGAAAGCGAAAAAGACCGTGTATTGACGATTCTCATTACCCCTTTTATGTCCTGCTCCGCAAAGCTCCCGGTGTATATCATTTTTGCCGGCGCTTTTTTTGCAGGCAAGGCCGGCACCGTCATTTTTTCAATCTACCTTATCGGAATATTACTCTCTATCATTACCGGCCGCCTTTTTCGCTCAACGATCCTGAAAGGGGCCGATGCCCCCTTTGTGATGGAACTTCCGCCATACCGGGCACCCATGTTGAAAAGCCTGATCATTCACATGTGGGACCGCAGCAAGATGTTTCTCAAAAGAATGACCGGCGTCATTCTGATTGGATCCATTGTTGTCTGGACCCTTTCGGCCTTCCCCCGCAACCTATCCTATTCACGCGACTATACCGCTGAAATTCAGGCCCTTAATACGTCTTATAGCAGCCAGATAAATACCGCAACGGACAGCGAAAAAAAACAACTTCTGCTGGAACGTGATGCCGCCCTATCCAGACTTCTAAAAGCCAACAAAGCCGAACAGGCCGAGCGATCCTACATGGGTCGAATCGGAAAGCTTGTCGCACCCATTTTTGCCCCTTTAGGGATCGACTGGCGTGGGAGCGTGGCACTCCTAACCGGTTTTTTTGCCAAAGAAATCGTTGTAAGCACACTGGGTATTCTTTACGTTGCCGGAGATGAACCCGAAGCGCTTCAGAATGCACTTTTATCCTCAGGAATGACGCCGCTGGGTGCTTTTGCAATGATGGCCTTTGTGCTATTATATGTCCCCTGCCTGGCCACTGTCGCTTCAATCAGGAGGGAAACCGGATCCGCCAAGTGGACGATTGTCAGCATCGTGTATAGCACCCTGACGGCATGGGTGTTGGCTTTTGGCGTTTACCAGGGCGGCAGATTAATTGGTTTAAGCTAACATCGCAACGGGATATCATGTCCGCTGTTAAACCAGCCTATATTGAAACTTTTAAAAAAGGGCTTTTGGGCAATAAAATAGAGACGGCCTACCGCATCCTGGACGACTGCCGGCTTTGCCCCAGGACCTGCGGTGTCGATCGAAATTCGGAACAGACCGGCATCTGCAAAACCGGCAAAGATGTGATTGTTTCCAGTTATAATGCTCATTTTGGTGAAGAAACCCCGCTGGTTGGGGAAAAAGGTTCAGGGACCATTTTTTTTACTCATTGCAATTTATTGTGCAATTTTTGTCAAAATTATAGCATCAGCCATGAAGGGTACGGGCAGACGGTTTCAAGTGAACAACTGGCTGCCATAATGATACAACTGCAAAAAGGGGGCTGCCATAATATCAATTTTGTTACACCGTCTCATGTGGTTCCACAGATCCTTTCCGCCCTTGAAATTGCCATTAAAGACGGTTTGTCAATTCCGCTTGTTTATAATACCAGCGGATACGATCAAGTGGACACCTTAAGGCTTCTGGATGGCGTTTTTGATATCTACATGCCGGATTTCAAATTCTGGGACCCTGCCGTGGCCGAAATGACCTGCAGCGCCGCCGATTATCCGGCCGTCGCCCGGCAGGCCCTGCTGGAAATGCATCGTCAGTGCGGTGATCTTGTCTTGGACGAGACCGGCATCGCCCGACGCGGCCTTTTGATTCGTCACCTGGTGCTGCCCCAGGATATGGCCGGAACCCGGGAAATCATGCGATTTATTGCCCGTAAAATCTCCCGTAACAGCTATGTCAATATTATGTCGCAATACCGCCCCTGCGGCAGGGCAGATGAAATCAAAGCGCTGGCCGCTTCTTTATCTCAACATGAATTTAGACAGGCGCTGCAGGCTGCCCGGGATGAAGGTATTAGACGACTGGATAAACCCCGGCGGGTGTTGATGTTATGGTAGCCCCTATCGGGCGCAATTTTTTTGACAAACCCCAGTGAGCATTTTGTAATGGTTCCCCAAAAACTATATCAGCGTTATTCAATCGTTAAACATTATATCGGGTTTCTCATCGGGATGGCCGTTTTTTTTGCAGCGGTTCCGGTTGTTTCAGCCGAGCGGCTGACCGTCTCAGCGCCCTTAGCCAACATCCGGTCCGGTCCGGGAACTAACTTCGACATTCTTTGGCAAATTGAAAAATTTCATCCCCTTCAGATTTTAAAAACATCCGGCGACTGGTACTATTTCCGTGACTTTGAAGGAGATGAAGGCTGGATCCATTCGTCGCTGGTTCAGAAAATTCCATCTCTGATTACCATCCAGGATGAGTGCAATATCCGATCCGGTCCGGGGACCTCTTTTCCCATTCTATTTACGGTTGGAAAGGGCATTCCTTTTAAGGTGCTTGAGCGGAAAGAAAACTGGTCCCATGTTCAACACGCCGATGGAGACAAAGGCTGGATTCATCAGTCTTTGGTTTGGTAAAGGGTCTCATCCGTATGATATTTTATAATTTTCAGCCGACTTGTTAACGGATACCTCATATGCCTGAAATTGGAATAACAGATCCAAAGAAAAAGTTGATCGTCAGCATCGGTTCAGCTCTCGTGGATATCCTGATTCGCGAAGAAGATACTTTCCTTGAAAAAACTTGCGTTCCCAAGGGAGGCATGACCCTTGTCGACCATGAATATATCCATCAGACCCTTTTGCTGGCAAGTGATACACCGCATATTGTTCCGGGCGGTTCGGCCTGCAACACCGCAATCGGAATTGCCCGGCTGGGAGGAAACGCCTGCTTCGTCGGCAAATTGGGATCAGACGATTTGGGCAATCTTTTTAGAGCCGGGCTCCAAAAAAATCACGTTGAATCGATTCTTTTTAGATCTCATCTGCCGACCGGCAGGGTTCTTTCAGTCATCACACCGGATGCCCAGCGGTCCATGTTGACTTATCTTGGCGCATCTGCTGAAACACTTCCGAAGGAGCTCAACAACACGTCTCTGGTAGCTGCGGCCATTGTCCATATTGAGGGATATCTCGTCTTTAATCGGAACCTGATATTAGCAGCACTAAAATCCGCTAAAAAGGCCGGTGCAATGATTTCTCTTGATCTTGCCAGTTTTACGGTTGTCCGAGAAACGAAAAGGTTTCTAAACGAAATTGTACCGGAGTATGTCGACATCCTGATTGCTAACGAAGATGAAGCGTTTGCCTTTACGGGTATAGAAGACGAACGCAAAGCCCTCAAAAAACTGGCTGAAAACGTAACCATCGCCGTTCTTAAAGTAGGAAAGCGTGGAAGCTTTATTTTTCATGACAACCAAACAATCACCATCGCCCCCATTGGAGCCGGAAACGCAGTTGACACCACCGGCGCCGGGGATCTATGGGCTTCTGGTTTTCTGTTTGGTCTGGTCAACAACTTTCCGCTTGAAAAATGCGGCGTCCTGGGTTCCGCCTGCGGCTGCGAAGTCTGCCAGGTGGTGGGGGCATCAATCCCCGATGAGGGCTGGCACAGGATAAAAAAATACTTTTGAAACACCATCACTAACGATGATGATTCTTAAACAACAATAGACGAAGTGGAGGGCAAATATGGCAGCAAAAAAGGTAACCCGCAAACAACTTCTTAAAGAGCCTGATGAGTTCATTACTTTCTCTGCCCGGCTTTTTCAGTTTGCGATCAAATATAAAATGCAGCTTTTAGCCGGTGTTGGAATGCTTTGTGCGGTTTTAGTACTCCTTTCCGGGCTTGTATATTTTTCAAAAAAGTCGGAGGAAAAGGCCTTTTCGCTGATGCAGCAGGGAATTACAAAATATAAAACGCTGTCGCAAACGATTGGGCCGGCAAAAGCCTACCAGGAAGTAAATGCGGATTTTGAATTCATTTTAAAAAAATATTCAAGTAAAGATGGTGGAAAACTGGCACGGGTGTCCTATGCCGACATCTGCTACAAGGCCGGTGAATATGACAAGGCCATATCTTTATACCTCGAATCTCTTGAGAATCTTGGCGATCATCAGCCTGTGAAATATCTTGTCCTGAGCGGTCTTGGCTATTCCTATGCCGCCAAGAAGGAGTACCGGGAGGCGGCAACATATTTTGAAAAGATAGCCTTAGGGCCGGAATCCATCATGAAAGACGAATCCCTTTTTAACCTGGGGCGCATTTATCACGCCCTCGGAAATCCTGAAAAAAGCAAAGAGTCCTACGGTAAGATTGTTTCCGATCATCCGGATTCAATCTATATAGAACTTGCCAAGGACAGGCTGGCTGGATAAATACAAAACTTTTTTCAGAGTCAACAGATAGCAGGTATCTTAAATAAAATCAGACAAAAAAATGGCGAGCCAGGAATATACTGACTCGCCACAAAAAGGAGGAAAACAGAATTAAGGTTTAGGTTTGATTATTATAAATGCAAAATGCTTGCCAATTCATCCCCTTGGTTATATTTTTTTATATTTAATATTATTTCATTAATTATCAATATGTTATAATTTTATCCGCACATTTTTACGGCTGGGCGAGCCCTGCTGTAAATTTTAAAACCGACATTCTGTTTCCATCTGGAAACAGGTTTGTATCCAAATGGAAATTACAACAGCACACATTTATAAAAACAGGTTCGAATTAATCAGGATCCGGTTCCCGGAAAGAATCTCTAATGGTTATTCCGTGTTTTTTGATTTTTTTATTAAATCCACTTCGACCAATTCCCAGCAGATCGGCTGCATCCGTCTGCACATGATTTGTCAATAGCAAGGCCCTTTCTAACATCTTCTTTTCTATTGCCGCGATGGTATCATAAAGTTTTGCATTTGTCGGTATCCAGTTGAGGGACTGGGCATTATCGGCATTCTCCTTAAAATCTTTTGGCAAATCCGATACTTCAATATTATCGCCTGAGCATAGAATAATGCCTCTTTCAATGACGTTCTCAAGTTCACGAATATTTCCCGGCCAGCTGTACTCATAAAAAAGACGCTCAACTTCTTTGTCGATTCCTCTGACCGGCGGCTCATCCGG
The DNA here is from genome assembly GCA_963707045.1 of uncultured delta proteobacterium. Lineage (GTDB taxonomy): Bacteria > Desulfobacterota > Deferrisomatia > Deferrisomatales > JACRMM01 > CAZGRT01. The sequence continues at coordinate 359,180 of CAVPOV010000005.1, read as the reverse complement.
ATGTTCAGTTCTGCAAATTTTTTTAATAAAATGATTAATCAAGAGGCGAATATCTTCGGGACGTTCCCGCAAAGACGGCAATACAATGTGAACCACATTGAGTCGAAAATAAAGATCTTCACGGAAATGTCCTTTTATGACCTCCTGTTTTAATTTTTTATTGGTGGCCGCAATAATTCGAATGTCAACGGATATCGGTTTAACCCCGCCGACCCTTTCAAACATCTTTTCCTGCAAAACCCGCAGCAACTTGACCTGCAAGACTGGGGATAGTTCGCCGATTTCATCCAGAAACAGGGTGCCGCCGTCCGCCAGCTCAAAACGACCTTTCTTTGGTCGCCACCGCACCGGTAAATGCTCCCCTTTCATGGCCGAACAATTCACTTTCCAAAAGGGTTTCGGCCAGGGCGCTGCAGTTGACCGCCACGAAAGGCTTCTCTCTTCTGGGGCTGTTGAAATGAATCGATTTCGCCACCAGTTCTTTACCGGTACCGCTTTCACCTTCAATCATCACCGTTGCACTGGTGGGTGCGACTTTTCGAATCATCTCAAATACCTCTGACATCGGTTTGCTTTTTCCGATAATGTTCCCGAAGCTATAGCGGGTTTCGACTGCATTCCGAAGATGCCGGTTCTCTTTAACCACCCTGAACATGGCGTTGGCCTTGTTCACATATAGAACCAGCTGCTCGTTGTCGAACGGCTTCAGCAGGTAGCTGTAAGCGCCCTTTTGCATTGCCTCGACCGCCTTTTCGATGGTTCCATGCGCGGTCATCATGATAACCGGAAGTTCAGGATCCTTTTTCTTGATACGTTCAAGCAGTTCAATACCATCCATACCGGGCATTTTCATATCGGTAAGGACCAGATCCACATCGGAATCTTCCAAAATCTCAAGCGCTTCCGGTCCACTATAGGCGGTTAAGGTTTCAAATCCCGCATCCTCCAATACCGCGCTTAAAATAGGAGGATAATTTTTTTCATCATCAACGATCAATATTGTTTCCATGCTCATCCCTCACGGGTCAGCGGCAGGTTCACAGAAACACGCGTCCCCTTGGGGACTCTAGGTTCAATGTGAATATTTCCCCCATGTGATTCGACGATATTTTTCACGATACCCAGGCCGAGTCCCGATCCCGTATCCTTTGTGGTAAAAAAAGGCTCCCAAATTTTTCCAAGAACACTCCGCTTTAATTCCCTCGCCTTCATCTTCAAAAATAATATTAACGAATTTTTCATTGACGCCGATACCGATGTGAATATTCCCTCCCTGCGGCATTGCCTGCATCGCATTGATCAGAATATTTAAAAATGCCTGGTACATCATAGCGGAGTCCGCCATTATTTCAGGCGAATTGTTTTCATAGTGCCTGAGGACCCGATATCCCTGTTCCTGCATCTGGGATTCAAGGAACTTGATGTTTTTTTCAATGACATCTTCAATCCGGCAGAGAATCAGGGTCGGTTTTTTCGGTTTTGCAAAACTGATAAAACCGGTAATGATGTCATTGAGCCGATTGGTTTCCTCAACGATAACGTTCGGGATCTTATTGGCGGGATCCAGCACCGTCATTTTTTTCCTGAGCAGTTCGGCTGAACTCCTGATAATACCCAGCGGATTGCGTATTTCATGAGAAATCCCTGCCGCCATTTCTCCCAAGGATGACAACCGCTCGGCCCGGCTTAACTGCTCTTTAAGCTCCAGTCTTTCCTGCGCCCGTTTTTCGCTGATGCTTTCACCCCGTTTAACCACAAACAGAAGAACCAGGAACAAAACCCCCATGACAACGGCGTATGTCAGAATAACCAGAATTTGAAACCTGAATATTGCCTGATATTCATCAGACAAATCCTGCACAATTTCAACAACACCCAGAACCGGACCCGACAATGTCGACAGCGGCCGTTCCACACGCAACGGAGCATAGGTAACGATTTTGCTTTCCTTGGGAATTCCCAAAAGAATCTCCCAAAAATTTCCCCTTTGAACGAGCCTTGAGGTAGACTGTCCCTCTATCGCATTTTGATAGCCTGTCCCGCCGATATCCCTCTGACCGATAATGCTCTTGTTGAAACTGTAGGAAACCGTATTTCCCATGTCGTAGATGTTCACCTGGTCGACCTTGAAGCTGTGGAGCGTGCTTCGAACGACCTTGTCCATCCGCTTAAACTGCTCCTCTTCGCGAAGCTGTATTTTGCCGTATCGGATCAAGACGGGGATGAGAAATTGCGTAAATATCTGATGATTCAGGTTTTCAACCAAAACAAGGGCATAGTCCTCGCTTTTTTTGAGCTGCAGCATCCTGGCCCAGTGAGTGTTGAGAACCGATAGGACGACGGTTCCTAAAAAAATTACAATTAGGCTGGTAAAGGTGAAATACTTGACCAGTCTGAACGGCTTTATTTTTTCTTCTGTAGTTTGGGGGATTAACATTATGTTAGGCTACTTGGGCAAGGGGACACTTGTCAACAGCGCCTTGATGTCTTCATCCGAAAAATTTATTCCGGCGCCGACAAAGAATGATTCCCGGCCTTCGTCACTGATAAAGTTATCAAAACCTGAAGTCAGGTAGATGTGATTAAACGGCGTAAAATCGGCTTTGAATTTCAAATGAGGATTTCGGTCGGGATCAAAGTCGAAAGCCTCCAAGGACAGGGTCAGACGGTCTTTAAACAGATAATAATCAATGCCGGCTCCGGCCGTAGATTCAAAAAGGCCGCCGCGCAAATTAAGGTCATAATAGCGTTTGGCGAACTGAAGTGAAAACAAAAGCTTATCTCTTTCATTTTCAACAACACGTGTTTCCGTGGTGACACCATTTACAGTTGTGGTATAGTCGGTAACCTCATCCCTCCCCTCGGAGGAGCCCACCAGCTGAAACAGATAATATTTATCGTATTTAGGCTGCAGCTTCAGCGAAAGATAGGACTTGGTACCTTGGCTGTCAAAGAGATATTCCCCGCGATAATCTATAAAGGTACGAAACATCTCTTCCTTTTGGATGTAATCCGTGATGCTGGTCAAGGTGGAGTTCAAGTTCTCAACGGTTTCTTCATCATTAACCAGCCGCCCAAGGGTTCCCTCGCCCTTGTTGATCTTATCAGTAATTTCCTGGAATGAGGACAGCGTACCTTCCAGTTTTTTTATGGTTTCCTCATTGTTCACCAGTCGACCGAGCGTCCCCTCGCCCCGATTAATCTTATCCGTAATCTCCTTGAGTGTGGCAAGCGCAGCGTTCAGGTTGTCGATGGTTTCATCCTTATTCACCAGCTTGCCGATAGTCCCCTCCCCCTTGTTTATTTTTGTGGTAATTTCACTAATACTGGCGACTAAATTCTCTATATTTTCCGAAGCCTTGCGAATATTCTTAACAATAAGGTTGATATCATCCGTATTGGTATCTCCGATCTCTTTAAGGCTCGCTGAAAAATCCGACAGATTGGATATTATGTCTACTATATTCGTATTGTTTTCTTGAACGGTGTGGTTAAGCGTTTCGACCATTTCCCTGATATTTTGAATGATGGCCCGCAAGGAGGATTCCCCTTGTTCACCGCCTATGACGTTTGCAAAAGAACTCGTCAACACCTTAATATCCATGGCCACATCGCCCAGCGTATTTATCAGCGTGTCCATGTCTGTGGTAGGCGTTGTGCGCACGATCTCTTCGCCCGGATTTATCAGCGGAGCAGACGGTGATCCCGGAATCAGTTCAACAAATTTGTCGCCCAGAATCCCCCGGGTCCGAATCATCGCTTTAACATCTCGAGTTATTTTTACATTGGGATTGATCCTCAAGGTGACCAGCGCCTTTCCGTTCTCGAGGGTGATGTCGCTGACTCGCCCGACTTCCACACCCGCGATCTCGACGGATACATCCCGTCGCAAGCCCAGAGGCTGAATCAAAATAAACCCGAACATCATACCCCTTGCCGGTTTTAAAACTGAGCTTCCCCACTTTCATGGACATATATCCGAGAAGAACCATTCCCATAACGACAAAAATACCGACTTTTGCTTCTACGCTTAATTTCGTCATCATTCGGAGGTACCGATTCGCGTTAATAGTTTTTTTTAAAAGACACCCTCAACAGCATCCGCTAAATCCGTATCATAGGGCTGCCAACAAACAAAAGTCATAAAGCTTGAAAAATGGAAAAATTAAACTTGCAGACTGGGTGGCCTTTCCTTCAATAAACTGTTTTACAATTGGATTGCTCGATTGTTTGATTTCATCCGGCGTTCCCATTTCAATAATTTTTCCATTATACAGCATGGCTATCTGATGTGCAATCTTGAACGTCGATTCGATGTCATGACTGATTACCACACAAGTCGCATTTGTCTGCCTCTGGGTGGAGACTATCAGGTTGTCAATTGCATCACACATGATAGGATCCAGGCCGGTCGTCGGTTCATCAAACAATATGATTTTAGGGTCCAAAGCCAATGCCCTGGCCAAGCCCACCCGCTTCCGCATTCCACCTGAAAGTTCAGCGGGCATTTTATGGGTCACATCGGTTAAACCGACTTGAAGCAATTTGGTCTGAACGATTTCTTCAATTTTTTTTTTTGAAAGTTGGGTATGCTCCCGTAAAGGAAATGCAACATTGTCGCCTACGTTCATCGAATCAAAAAGGGCGGCCTCTTGAAAAAGCATACCAAATTTTTTTCGGGTTTCATTGAGCATTTTGTCATTTAGCTTTGTGATATCGATTCCATCAACATTAATCACTCCGGAATCCGGCCTGATCAGCGCAATGATATGTTTCAGCAGAACACTTTTCCCGCCACCGCTCTGCCCGATAATAACGGTAATCTTTTCAGGCTCAATCGTTAAATCCAGATCATCCAGAACTTTCTGTTGTTTAAATGACTTGCAAACTTTAATGAGTTTAATCATTAGAACATTGCCGCCGTCAGAAAGTAATCACTGATGAGAATCGCAACGGATGAAAACACAACGGACTGGGTGGTCGCCCGTCCAACGCCTTCGGCGCCTCCGGAAGTATAAAAGCCTTTGTAACAGCCGACCAGGGCTAAAATCAGCCCAAAACATGCAGACTTAATCAGACCGTTGAAAATATCATCCAGTTCAACCAGTTCAACGATCCTTGCCATAAAAATACCTGAATTTATTTTAAGCAGATTTACCCCGACAAAATACCCGCCCACACCGCCGATAAAATCTGAAAGAATGGTTAGAACCGGAAGCATGAGCATGCCGGCAATTATCCGCGGCATGATTAAAAATTGAACCGGGTTGACCGACATGGAATAGAGCGCATCAATTTGTTCGGTAACCCTCATGGTACCGATTTCAGCCGCCATGGCAGATCCGGCGCGCCCGGTTACCATGAGCGCTGTTATGACCGGACCCAACTCACGCGTCATTGACAGTACCACCGTTGCACCCACCAAACTCTCGCCGCCAAACATTTTAAAGCCGTAATACGTCTGAAGTGCTAACACCATACCCGTAAATGCACCGGTAATTATCACCACTGTCAACGAATGAACGCCGACAAATTCCATCTGTTTAATAATGACGCGAAAACGAAATGGCGGCCGCATCATCCATGTAATCGCCTCAAACAGGAGCAGCATAATTCGACCAAACTCCTCAATCATAATCACAAAAGGTGTTCCGACATATTCAAAAAAACTTGTCATGAATTTTCTATTCATTGTATCACCTGCTGGATTAATCCCATAACGCTCTTACATATAACACAATTCTGAAATTTCGCATTTCCCCATAAAGACCGTTATGGACACTATTTTAATATTGAAACTCTCTGCCAAAGTCAAGGTAAACCTTTATTATTATTGGTAGTATGTTATATTGAAAATAAAATTGTATTTGCGAAACACCCGCTTATAACGCTTTCCGATTCGATTATAATTTCCCATGCCGGCATCGATTTTAGCAAAATATCTTTCCCCGGCAGGGTATCATGCTGTTTTTGAATATATCATATATTATAAAGGCGTAGATATCCAACCCCAGAGGGGCCGGCTTTGGGTTAAGCCCAGAGGGCAGGGGTTACGCAAAAGTCATTGGTAAAAATTCGAAATCATTTTCACCCCTGAAGATACATCTATTTTTGGATCATTCAATTTGGCTCATTAAACATCGTTTCGCATTTCGGATTTGCGGATACCGCCTTGCACCGAGATGTGCTTCGGATTTAGAGCATTCACACTTCACGCGGTAGAGGCCACTGGACGCTGCCCCCCCGCTGCGGGATCGTCGTCCGGCCCTTTGAAAATCCCGCCCTTTGGCGGGGAAGGGTCAGGTTTTTATACAGGAATAAAAAGGATCGAAATCCCCTTTGGAGATTTCTTCCGGAAATTATTCATACGGGTACCAAAACAGATTTTAATCGATGCTTTACTTTTTTTTTAAAAATTTTTTTATTTTAATCTCCACAATATCTAGCCTCGACAAATAATAAAACACAATATAATGTAACTTTATATAAGTTATATATAATTTATATATAAATCTAAATAATTTTTCTTGACAAATCAGGTTCTTCAGCCACATAATCTTGTCAAAAAAAATAAATACTGTAGAGTTGACTTTACTTCCGTTCTACTAAATGACAAGGTCCCGAACTTAATCATTTGCTGCAAACAAAACACATCAATTCTAAAATGACGAAGAATTCAGTAAAGAAAATCAGAGAATCTCTAATGATGAGCAAGGCTGAACTTTCCAGAAAGGCAAATGTTTCACCTATAACGATTTCACGTATCGAAAAAGGATTAGATTGCCGGATGGAAACTAAGCGGAAGATCATTCTGGCTTTAGGGTATAAGCTTTCAGACAAAAACAAGATTTTCGGTGATTAAGAGCAGCTATGCTATTTGGAAAAAAATATAACCTGGTTGGCTTAGACATTGGTTCCTGCACCTTCAAGGTCGGTGAAATCGTTGACTCAAAAAAAGGACGCAGCCTGAAGAACTTCACAATGCTGGATATCCCTCCGGGCGTTATTGAAGAAGGAACCATTCGAGAACCCGATATTGCTGCACAAAAAATCCGTGAATTGTTTAAAACCGCCGGTATCAAGGAACAAAACGTTGCAATATCGATAGGTGGATTTTCGATCATCGTCAAAAATATAACCGTCCAAACAATGACAGAAGAAGAACTTCAAGAAACGATCCAGCTTGAAGCAGAACAGTATATCCCGTTTGATATCAGTGATGTCAATTTAGATTTTCAAATTGTTGGAGAAAATGAAAATAACCCCAATCAAATGAACGTGATCCTCGTAGCGGCAAAAAAAGAAATGGTCGAAGATTATTTGAATGTTGTCCAACTGGCCGGACTAAACCCCCTTATCCTTGACGTTGATGCCTTTGCCCTGCAAAATATATTTGAACTGAACTACGAAGGTGAAGAAGAAAGTACCGCCCTGATTGATATTGGAGCCAGTAAAACCTCACTGAATATTCTAAAGGGATATTCTTCCGTTTTTATGCGCGATGTCTCCTTGGGCTGCAGCCAGATCAATCAGAAAATCATGTCTCTTGTTAATTGCTCGGCAGCAGAGGCCGAAGATATCAAATTCAATGAAAAATCTGATAAAATATCCAAAAATGACCTGTCTGAAATTACTTCGGCTGTTGTAAGCGACTGGTGTGCTGAAATTAGAAGGGCTTTAGACTTTTTTTACTCGACGTATCCGGATGAACAGATCAAACGGGTTATTCTTAGCGGAGGCGGCGCCAACATTAAAGAATTTCAAGAACTGTTGGCCGTCGAAACTTCTACTGAAGTTGAAACGATTGACCCATTTAAAAACTTAATTATTGATAATAAGAAGTTGGATGCATCATATCTTGAACAAGTTGCCCCCCAGGCTGCTATTTGCATGGGCCTGGCAATCAGAAGAGCTGATGACAAATGATACGAATTAACCTATTACCATTTCGAGCTGCACGCAAGAAGGAAAACATCCGTCGCCAGATTTCCATCTTCGTCCTGATGTTTGCTTTAGCGGCTGTGACCCTAATCTATTATAATGGCACGCTAAACGACAAACTCACAACGCTCGAAACCGAAATTCAAGTTAAGAAAAAAGAGCTGGCAACTTATCAAAAAGCCATTCGGGAAATACAGCAAATTAAAAAGCGTTTAGGGGATCTCCAAAACAAAACGCGGATCATTAACCAGTTAAACTTAAACCGGGATTTGCCGTTAAGCTTTCTTGACTCCATTAACGACTTGATTATTGAAAAACGGATGTGGCTTACCAACCTTCGCTCTGAATGGTCGCAACATCAGTATTAAGGGCATTGCTCTTGACAATAAGACCGTTGCCGATTTTATGACCCGACTTGAAGATTCAAAATTATATACGAATATAAATTTACAGACCGTCAATCAGAAAACCATCCGAAAATATAATCTTAAAAGTTTTGATATCAGTTGTACAAGAGCAGATATACAAAAGACTGCCGGTGCAAAAGGTAAGGCCAAAAAATAATGAAAAAACTCAGCCTCCCTTCAATATCAATGGAACCTTTCTTCGAGAAGGTTGAAAAAATCAGCAAGACCCAGAGAATCCTGATTTATGTGGGGGCCTTTGTGCTTCTCATCGGCCCATTTGTATATTTTTCATATTTGCCCAAATTAAAAAAAATCGACCAATTAACTAAGGAATCCGAGTCCCTCGACACCCAACTCGTTACGGCCCGGCGACAGGCCAGTCAGTTACAAGCCTGGCGTGACAAGGAAAAGCAGGCGGCGGCGAACTTCAATATCGCCAAAAAAGCTTTACCCCTGACAAAGGAAATCCCCTCGCTGCTGGCCGGCATTTCGGAATCAGGACAGGAGGCCGGGCTTGAATTTTTACTGTTTAAGCCTCAAAATGAGCGTCCGAAGAAATTTTATGCAGAAATTCCTGTCTCTATAAAGGTTACGGGCAGATATCATGACCTTGCGGCTTTTTTTGATAAGATTTCAAAATTGCCGCGACTTGTCAATGTCGATAACATCCAGCTAACAGCCCCTGCAAAAGGAGACAAGCTGGATATCACTTGCACGGCCATTACTTACAGGTTCATTGAGGCAAAGCCAAAAGCAGCACCCAAAAAGGGAGCAAAAAAATAATAGCCCGGGAAAAGTTACGTTACCACTATGTATAAATCCACTCTAATAACTATTAAAATTGCCTGTTTATCCTTTTTTGTGGTATTTATTTTTGGGTGTGACAGCCAAACCGAACCGCCCCAGGCGCCGAAGGTAATAACTCAAAAAATAGCGGTTAGTACCCCTGCACAACCGGCGCCGTCACAACTGCCGGCACAGCCGCCGATCTGCTTCCAAACAGCAACCGGTCCCGGTAGCGGCGAGCAAACCCCTGCCGGCATCGGAAAAAATGATGACAGCGACCCAGCCATCCCCTACTGCAGCTCCGACTAAAGCAAAACAGACAACCGTTGATAGAGAAAAACCGGGGAAGGATGTGCCCTCGCCGCTCGCTCAGGACCGGCCAGCTGATAAGACTACGGACAAGCCCGGGCCCGACACGATAGAAGCAACCCCGAATACCGCTGAAACTAGTGAACAAGACTCTGATTCCAAGGCATCTGAAACCGATCTTGAGAAACTGATAGCAGATGCGGCCGGAAGCTATAGTCCGGCAGGCAAGGTTGATCCATTCCTGCCTTTATTTGAAGAAAAACCGGCAGCCCCGGAAGAATCTGCAGATGCTGTAAAGCAAAAGAAAAAACGCCGGATGCCTTTAACACCTTTAGAACGGGTAGACCTGAGCCAGTTGAAACTTGTCGGGATCATCCAGGCCCCAAGTGGAAATAAGGCGCTGGTGGAAGAGGCTTCCGGCAAGGGCTATATTATTAAAAAGGGAACTTTTATCGGAATTCACGCAGGTCGAGTTTTAGAAATACAAAAAGATCGAGTTGTTGTAGAAGAAGAGGTTGAAAATGTTTTAGGTCAGTTTACGCTCGAAAAAAAAGAACTAAAACTTCAAAAACCTCCCGGAGAATTTTAATATGAAATACAAAAAAATGGAATCGTCAAAAATCTGCGCCGTTGCTATTTTTCTTATGGTTCTGATGCTGGTTGTCACAGGCTGTGCTTCCACATCCCGTACCCCCCCAGGCAGAAACTCCGCCGGCTTCCAATGCGGTTAAACTGATTACCAATATAACGACGGGGGAAGACTCCGAGTTTTTTTATGTGACGGTCGCGGCAAACCAGCCCCTAACTTACACTTCCGTCAAACAGGTATCGCCTTTGGGTGTTATTTTTTATTTTCCTGAAACCGCCCTTGACGCCATTCAGACTGATTATACCTTTGAAAACGGTACGGTAGAGGGTATTAAAGCATCCGAGCTGACGGAAAAGGGAAGCGCTTCTCGAATTCAAATTCAACTCAACAAGGATGTGACTTATTCAGTTGATCGCGCAGGAGACGGGCTAAAAATCGCTTTCGCAAAACCCGTTATAGTTGCCCTCCTTGAAAAGAAAGAAGCGGGTACACAGGAAGACATTAAGATTAAGAAAGAGGAGGAGGAAGAGGAGGAACAAAAGGCGGTAGATTTAAACAGCTTACCCTCAGCGTCAAAACTGGAATCAATCTATACCGTTCAATCCGAAAAAAGTATAAAAATAAAAATAACGGCGGATGGCGTAATTAAAAATTATAACCCCTTTACCATTGCCAATCCACCCCGGATCGTTTTTGATATATTCCAGCTGCTGCCAGCGCAGCAGCAAAAAAAGGAGCAGTTGATCCCCGTCAACACCGAATGGGTAAAGAGTGTTCGATATTTCGGATATCCGGACAAGCTTCGACTTGTGATTGACACATCAAAACCCTATCTAACCTCATTTGCAGCCACGCCTGTCGAAAACGGCCTTATGATTCAAGTGGGATCTGAAGTTATGATGACGGCGTCGGCACCTACTGAAGAAAAACCTGAGGCAGCCCTTCCCCAGGCAAAACAGGTCCCGCCAGAAAAAACCGCTGAACCGGTAAAAGAAACCCCCATAATGGTTGCCGAGGCAGCCCCCCAGCCGGCTAAAACCAATCCTCCGGCCGCGGAAAAGAATCCGCCGCAACCCATCTCGCCGGCATGGGTAAATCGTATTGATTTCTCCAGCGAAACGGCCGGCAAATCGACGCTTATTATCGGTACAACCCGACCGATTCAATACGACATTAAAAAAGAAACCGACAAAAGAATTCAGCTTAAGCTTTTTGATACCAATCTTCCTGATTATCGAAAGCGACCGTTGATTACAACCCGTTTTCAAAGTGCGGTCGATCGAATATTACCCTTTGAGGCTCCGGCCCTAAAAGACACGTCATTGTTTGCAATTGAGCTGCGGGAAGCGGTCCCCTATGTTGTTGAACAGACCGACAACCTGCTCCTGGTTCATTTCGAAGCATCATCGATCCCACCCAAACCTCTTGATGAAACCAAGTTGCCTGCATGGCAAGCGGTGATGACGCAGACGACACTGGCAGCGGCCGAACCTGAAAAGCCGACCGGACAGCAGCCGACCAGCGCCGTCATGCCGGCGCAGAAAGAGTCTGCGGTGATAGTAGAAGAGCCCATTACCGGTGAAACCAAAGAGTATACCGGCGAAAAAATCGCCCTGGATTTTTACGATACGGACATTAAAAACGTATTCCGTATCCTCAGAGAAGTCAGCCGCAAAAACTTTGCCATCGACAAAGGAGTGGCCGGCAAAGTCACTTTAACCCTGGACCAGCCGGTCCCATGGGACCAGGTGCTGGATTTAATATTGAAAATGAACGGGCTCGGCATGACCTACGAAGGGGATATCATTCGAATCGCCAAGCAGGAAACGATAGAGAAAGAACTAAAGTCTCTCCAGGCAAAACTGGCGGCCGAACGAAAAGCCAGGCGCGACGAGCAGAAAGAGGTAAAAGAACTGGAACCGCTGGTTACCGAATATATTGCGGTTAACTATGCCAACGCGAGCTTCTGAAATCTTGCCAAAAGTACAGCCGGTTTTAACAAAAGGCCGGGGATTAATCAGTGTCGATGACCGCAACAACCAGCTCATCGTTACCGATGTGAAAGATGTCATCGGCCAGATTCGGGATATCGTTAAAAAAATCGACCAGGTTACCCCACAGGTCCTGATTGAGGCCAGGGTTGTTGAAGCAACCAACACCTTTACCCGGTCAATCGGCACCCAGTGGGGAGTAACCGGCGGCCCCAATGATAACGTTTCGGATGCTCTGGGCGGCGCTCTCACCTACGATATGTCGGCCATAAATCCTCCCACCTCATCCCTCGGAACGCTCGGTATTAACTTCACCCGATTGTTAGGTACGCCCTTTTCACTGGTCAATGCACGTATATCGGCGTCTGAAACCGAAGGGGACCTGAATATTATCTCAGCGCCAAAAATATTAACCCTGAACAACAAAAAAGCGACTATTAAACAGGGCGTCAAATACCCTTACAACAAGCTGGTGGATGGAGAAACCCGAACGGAGTTTATTAACGTTGACCTGCTGCTGGAAGTTGAACCGCTGGTCACCCCTGATCATCGCATCGCCATGAAACTGAAAGTGACCAACAACGAACTGGGCGCCATCGTTAATGGTCAGCAGTCATTTACCACCAAGGAAGCTGAAACGGAGCTGCTGGTGAATGATGGTGAGACGATCGTGATCGGCGGCATCCGCAAGATCACCAAGCGAAGTGATGTTTCCGGTGTTCCGGTCATGAAAGATATCCCGGTCCTTGGCTGGTTGTTTAAGTCCAAAGGAATCACCGACAACAAGGAAGAACTTTTAATTTTTATAACACCCCAAATTGTTCAGCTGGAACAACGCGGCTGATTCATTTCTCCGAATCAATTCTGCCCGGTGCGCTGCTTTCATAGCGCACCGGGTCGTTTATTTATTGAGGATAAGAATCGGCTGGTTCTCGATTGATTCACTTATTTTTATTTCAGATTATAGGTTCGCTTAATTTCTTCAGCAGCCTTGGCGGCTTCCCGGGCCAGGGACCGATCGGGTTCGAGTTCTATCACTTTATTGTATGCGTTTAGCAGCTTTCGGATACTCCTGGGCCATTTGATATGCCCGGCCTAAATCAAAGAAAAGCTCGGCAATTCGGGGAGCAAACTGAACCGCTTTTTCCAGCATGGCAACCGCCTCCCGGCTTCGTCCTGTCGCAATATAGGTCAGGCCAAGTCCGTGGAGTGCTTTGATGTAAATCGCATCCTTGTTCAGCCCGTCTTCATATAAGCCGAGGGCCTTTTTATAATACTTTTCCGATTCGGCAAAGTCTTTCTTTTGGTAATAGGCCCATCCCAAATTAAACAAAGGATTCTGGGGGGTGGTGTACAGCAGGTTTTCAGAAAGCTCATTAAAACAGGTAATGGCGTCGTCCCACTGCTCGTTTTTCATATAAGCAACGCCCAGGGTATTTTTAGCTGCGGAATAATCGGGTTTTAATGCCAGGGCCCTTTTTAAATGTTGGATGGCAAGGTCCGGTTTTTCCTTTTCCATGTATACAAATCCCAGGTCATGTTGCAGATAGGGATCGTCGGGATATAGTTTTTCGGCCTCAAGAAGCTCCCTGAGCGCTTCGGTGTAATTTTTCTGGCCGATATAAGCGCCGGCAATGTTTCTCTTGTCTTCCGCCTTCCGCTTATTCATCGCCATATTGGTGGTACAGGCAGTCAGAAGAAAAATTAAAAGTAAAAAACCACAGTAGATCCTTTTCATCTTTTTTCCTCGTCAGTGAAAGTCTGTTGAATTCACCATTATAATTTCTTTAAATCCAGGATCTTTGCAATTTCCTCACTCTGACGTTCAACATAACGTTTAAGGGCTTCCCCCTGCAGCGGCTTGCCGGGAGCCGGCAGCTCTATGTCCGTTGGACAAATCAATTGGGGCGCGTTGGCGAACGCTTTTATTGGTTCGATTTCGTATTCCGCCGGAAATTTATTTTCAAAATACATCTCCTGAAAAACTGAAAATTTAAGGGCATGCGCAGTCGAATCCAGGACGGCAATGTCGTCTTTTTCCACAACCCCCTGCTGTTTGGCAGCTAATAGACCGGCCAACGATTCGCCCCCATGGGTACAGGCAATATGGCCATTCCGATTGGCCTGAAGCTGCCAGTCCATAATGGCCTGTTCCGCAACTTCAACCATGAAAACTTTCTGCATACCGGCCATCGCATTGAAACGGTCGACCAAATGGATGACCCGCGGCATGGATACCGGATTTCCGATCATGGCGGCCTGGGCCACGCTGGGTTTAACATTCATGGGCCTAAATTTCCGCTTGGCGGCATCCGATTCGAGGTAATACTGGAAAACCGGGTTGGCATGGTTTGACTGCACACCGATAATTTTAGGCAACGTTTTTATGATACCGGCCCTAAAAAATTTTATAAACCCGTTCATCACCGCCGTGATATTGCCTGCATTTCCAATGGGAACCACCACCACTTTATGCGTCAGGTCATACTCAAAATATTGCGCTATTTCATATGCGTACGACTCCTGCCCCAGAATTCGCCAGGCATTTTTCGAATTCAGCAGGGCGACATTGTATTTTTCTGATAATGCCTCTACTATCTTCATGCAGTCATCAAAGACCCCCGGGATTTCAAATACCGTTGCGCCGCTGCCAAGCGGTTGTGACAACTGCTGGGGGGTTACCTTTTTGTGAGGAAGCAAGACCGCCGATTTAACCTGGGGTTTCAGATAAGATGCATACAAGGCGGCAGCGGCAGAAGTATCACCGGTGGAAGCACAAACTGCCAGCACCTCCGAAAGAAACCCGCTGCGGATCATATAGTTGATATAACTAAAAGCACTTGCCATCCCCCGATCTTTAAAGGAAGCGCTGGGATTCTGGCCATCGTTTTTAAAATAAAACCTTAGGCCGAGCCTTGTCTTCCAAAACTGAATTGGCCTCGACCATCGGCGTGTGCCCCTCCCCCAAATATATGATCGCATCCAGCGGCATGACCGGTCCGATAAATTCATAGAAGAGAAAAATACCTTTCAACGCCGGGATATTCAGCATTTTGCGGAAATCAAAAATCTGATGCCATTTATCGGCTGGAATTTCTGCCAGCCGATCGAACGCCGCGTCTTCAATTAATAAGACCTGTCCGCACGCCGGACAGGTGTACAATAACCGGTTGATATCATATTCAGCGCTTACACCCCAGACAGCGGTAAATCAATCGACCTTCCTGCTCTGGGTATGATGTGGGGCCTTAATTCTTCGGGAATCTTTTCAAGTTTCACAGTCTGATAACGTCCCTTCCATTCATATAGGATCGAAGCGCTTCGGGTATGACGACAGAGCCGTCCGCCTGCTGATTGTTTTCAAGTATGGCAGCAACCGTTCGCCCGACCGCCAGCCCGGATCCATTCAAGGTATGTACAAACTCGGTTCCTTTTTTACCCGTGCGTTTAAACTTAATATTACCACGCCTGGCCTGAAAATCTTCAAAATTGCTGCAGGACGATATTTCACGGTAAACGTTCTGGGCCGGCATCCAAACCTCTAAATCATAAGTCTTCGCTGCCGAAAACCCCAAATCCCCCGTACACAAACAAATCACCTGGTAGGGAAGTTCCAGTCGGGACAAAATTGTTTCAGCGTTATTTCAGCAGCTTCTCAAGTTCATCATACGATGTTTCCGGTGTTGTGAATTTTACCAGTTCGACCTTATTAAACTGATGCTGACGAATTAATCCCCGGGTATCCTTGCCGTATGAGCCGGCTTCGGAACGAAAACAGGGCGTATAGGCACAGTACAATACCGGCAATCGGTCTTCATCCAGAATTTCATCCTGATGGATATTCGTTACCGGCACTTCCGCTGTGGGTATCAGATAATAGTCCCAACCTTCCAGCTTAAAAAGGTCTTGTTCGAATTTGGGCAACTGTCCCGTATGCATCATGCTTTCACGGTTTACAATGAAAGGTGGCAAAACTTCCTGATAACCATGCTCGTCGGTATGAATATCAAGCATAAAATTAATCAGGGCACGTTCCAGCTTGGCGCCGGCGCCGAAATAGAGCGGAAAACGTGCCCCCGTGATTTTTGAAGCCCTTTCAAAATCAAGTATTTTCAAGCTTTCCCCCAAATCATAATGGGGCTTGGGTCCAAACTCAAAGACCGGCGGGGTGCCCACCTGTTTCACCACCGGATTGTCGCTGCTGTCTTTTCCAACAGGTACCGTCTCATGCGGCAAGTTGGGAAGCTCCAAAAGTTTGTGATTAATTTCCTCATCATATTCAGACAAAAGTTTGTCGAGTTCCTTGATTCGGGCAGAAACTTCCCGCATCTCACTGACAAGGTCGGTTGAATCCGTTTTCTTTTTTTTCATTTCAGCAATCTGGTCCGATACCACATTACGGCGATGGCGAAGCGCTT
The DNA here is from genome assembly GCA_963707045.1 of uncultured delta proteobacterium. GTDB lineage: Bacteria > Desulfobacterota > Deferrisomatia > Deferrisomatales > JACRMM01 > CAZGRT01. Next base: position 342,739 of record CAVPOV010000005.1, on the reverse strand, counting down.
CCACATCAAGCAGAACCGATCGCCGTCTGGATTCAACATTCTGAAACGATTCTAAATCTGCAACAACTCCCCGATTCAGAAGTGCTTTCTGAACCCTGGCTAAATTTTCTCTGACGAATTTGATTTCCAGCATAATTATTCCCAAAATTTCTAAATGGTTATATTTATTCCAGCCCGGCTGCGATCATTTCTTATTGTCAGTTTGATTTTTAAAAAGAAGGGTAAAAAAACAAGACCTGATAGCACCTGAGATCCTAATGAAATTTTTCAGCTAAAACGATGAAATTTTTATCATGGGGTGGTTATTTAGTCAATGATTATTGTAAGTTGACTTTATTCGCCGTTTCTGTATACTAAGGGATCAAGTTAACCGCTTCCCAGCAAATAGACACCATCTGACCAGGAGACGAAGCATGGAAGGAATTCAAGATAAAAAACTTGAAATAAGAAATGAGATCGGCAAACGCCTGGATGCTCTCTCTGATGGCACTCGTCAAAAAAAAAATAAAATTATCACGGAGCGTCTTTTTGATTTCGCCAATTTTCTGGAAGCAAAAATTTCCTTACTTTATATGGATTTGGGCTACGAAGTCAAAACCCATGAAATTATAAAAAAATGCTTCAGTTACAATAAGGTTGTTGTGTTGCCCGCGTTCAGTGAAGATTCCTATCGGATGAAATTAATGAAAATCGACAACTTTGATTCCAGCCTCCGGCCCGGCCCACGGGGAGTTTTGGAACCAATCCCGGCAAGGTGCAAGCTGGTTCCGATTGAACATATTGATATCGCCATAATTCCCGGGATAGCATTTGACGAAAAAGGCGGCCGAATTGGATCCGGCAAAGGGTACTATGACAGATTGATTCCCGACCTGGCGATTACCACCCGTAAGGTGGCCTTAGCTTTTGAAGAACAGCTAATCCAGCAAGTCCCAATGGAATCGCATGATAAACATGTGGATATTATCATCACCGACGAAAGAATTATTTATAAAATATAGAAAGATTATTCATCGCTGTTTAATATCTTTTCGAGCTTTTGCAGGTTATTTTCCTCCCCGACCGCAATGACCGTATCCCCGCCATAAATGACCGTTTCAAAGGAGGGGTTAAAGAGCATGCTCCCGTCTCTCTTTTTTATCGCAATGATAATCAGGTTAAATTGTTGCCGGATACCTGAATCTTTCAAGGCAATATTTGCCAGTTTAGACGAAACGCTGATGGGTATCTCTTCCATCTGGATATCTTTATTTTTGTAAGTAAAAGCCAGGTCTAAAAAGCTGGTAACGGTTGGCCGGATAATTCGCTGTGCCATATTGACCGCACCCATTTCATAAGGCGATTCCACTTTATCCGCACCGGCCGCTTTCAACTTGGATTTGGATTCACTGTAGGTGGCCCGGGCCATTATAAAAATATCCGGATTTAATTGCCTGGCCGTCAGGACCAGAAACACATTTTCTGCGTCTGTGCCCAAAACGGCAATCAGCCCTTTTGCCCGCTTGATCCCGGCTTTAAGCAGTATGGTTTCATCCGTCGCATCCCCCGACACATAGATAAACCCGTCTTCGATCAGCTCTGTTTCAACGTCCGGCTTGTTGTCAATCACCACCAGGTCAATCGGGTTGGTCAGCAAACTTTTACAGAGCACCATGCCGATACGCCCATATCCGCATACAATGTAATGATTTTTTAATTTGTCGATTTTTTTATCCAACCTTCTCCTCCCTAATATGGTCCTGATGCGGCCTTCAACCATAAACTGAACCACGGCGCCGATGACATACAGAAAAAAACCCACACCAACAATGATCAGCACGATTGTATAGATCTGGCCGATTCTACTCACTTTGTGCACTTCGCCGAATCCGACTGTTGCAAGGGTCGTGACCGTCATATAGACGGAATCTAAAAAGTCCCATCCTTCAAACAGCATATAGCCGGCTGTTCCCACAATGACGACCAAGACCGCCATCAATACAAACAATATGATATGCCGTGTGCTGTCCATAGATTTCCCTGGAGCATTATACGCCCAACTATCTGCATATAGCTAAATAAGCCTGTTAAAGCCTTGTTGTTATCCTTTTTCCTGTACGCTGTCATGTTTTATGCAACTGCAGGGTAAGGCTGCCCATACCATTAGGTTCTAACGCTCCTGATGACTATTCCCGTCGCTAACCGTTCTAATATCTTGACGTAACCCTTCAGTTTTGATAGAAATTTTTATTATGCAGAGAGCTTCTGTCAAATACAAACGCTTGCGCGAAGAGATGGTTCAAAATCAAATCGAAGCCCGCGGTATTAACGATCCTCGGGTTTTGGCCGCCTTTCGTAAGGTCCCCCGGCATTTATTTGTCAGCGAAGCCTTAATGGACCAAGCCTATGGCGATTTTCCGTTACCTATCGGTGAACAGCAGACCATCTCTCAACCATTTATTGTAGCCGAAATGACCCAGGCGTTGGAACTTCACAAAGATGATCGGGTACTTGAAATCGGGACCGGATCAGGTTATCAGGCCGCTATTTTAGCCGAAATCGTTTTCCGTGTTTATACGATTGAAAGAATATACCCCTTGTATGTGAAAACACGCAAGCTTTTTGACAAACTTCAGTATCACAACATCGTTACCAAATATTCTGACGGCACAACCGGGTGGTCTGACGAAAGTCCTTTTGATGCAATCATTGTTACGGCCGGCGCACCGGATATCCCGGAAACATTGATCAAGCAACTCGCCATCGGCGGACGGATGGTGATCCCGGTGGGCAACCAGTTTTCTCAAGAACTTATGAAAGTGTCTAAAGACAATATCGGTATTCACACGACCAGCCTGGGGGGCTGTCGGTTTGTTAAGCTTATGGGCGAACACGGCTGGAGAACGTAATTCATGTTGCGCCGACTTTACGACTGGGTCCTGCACTGGGCCGAAACCCCATACGGCACCTGGGCTCTTTTTCTGCTTGCTTTTTGTGAATCCTCTTTTTTTCCCATCCCGCCGGATATTTTACTGATAGCACTGGCTGTGGCCGCCCCTAAAAAATCAATCCGGTATGCCCTGGTCTGTTCGGTCGGGTCTGTCCTAGGTGGATGTTTCGGCTACTTGATCGGATGGCGGTTTATGGAGACTATCGGAAACAAAATTATATTATTTTATGACTTTGGAGATAAGTTTAACTATATCAAGAATCTATACCAGTCTTATGATGCCTGGGCGGTGGGCGTGGCTGGTTTTACGCCGATACCTTACAAGGTGTTTACCATTTCGGCCGGGGCCTTTGGCATCAATTTCCCGGTGTTCTCTATTTGCCTCTCTGGTATCAAGGTCCGCCCGCTTCTTTTTAGTCGGCGGATTGATCTACAGGTTTGGACCCAGGATTCAAGCTTTTATCGAAAAATATTTCAATATTCTGGCCATTGCCTTTACCGTCTTGCTGATAGCCGGATTTGTTGCAATAAAATATCTATTATAGAAAGGGACCGCTTTAGACTAACTGCACTTGGAAAACCCGCATGAATGGCAGACCATACACCCTTCCTCATGAACCATGACGCTGCTGCATTCCGGGCATACGCCCATCATGACCTCACTGCTTTCGGAAATATCTATCCCGGTTATATTTTTGAGGACTTGCGCCATGGCATCCGGGCAAGACAGAACGATCTTACCGTTTTGCCAGGAGGGCGAAGGGCAGCGGATGCCGATAAGCTGTTTGACAATAGCATCAGCTTTCACACCAGACCGTAAAGCCAGAGATACCAATCGTCCGGCAGCTTCAATTTGTGAAGAGGCACACCCACCGGTTTTTCCCATCTGTGCAAAGACTTCGCAGATACCTGCATCATCAGAATTTACCGTAACATAAAGCTTTCCGCATCCGGTCCGAATACGTTCGGTGATACCGGTGGTACGCTCAGGCCTGGGGCGCGGCGCAATTTTACTGGCCTCCCTGAGAACGGTGCCCACATTCAGCACCTGCTGGCCACGGCTTCCATCTCTGTATATGGTTACCCCCTTGCAGCCGGCGTTGTATGCCGAAAGATAAACCTGGGCGACATCTTCACGGGTGGCGCTTGCAGCACAATTTACCGTTTTTGAAACCGCATTATCGGTATATTTCTGAAAAGCCGCCTGGATTTTGATATGCCACTCAGGAGATATGTCATGGGATGTTTTGAAAATTTTCTGAATATGGTTTGGAACTGACGTCAATACCTTGCACCGAACCTGTCTTTGAAATTTCAGCGGCAAGTTCCTTGCTGTAAAATCCGTGTTTCTTCGCAGCCTGAATAAAAAGCGCATGCATCTCCGGCAGCGATTCACCGTCCAGAACTCGCCGGACATGTGCCACGGCAAATATCGGTTCGATGCCGCTGGAAGTCCCGGCGATAATACTGATGGTTCCGGTTGGCGCAATCGTAGTCGTTGTAGCGTTTCGCATAAAAGGTGTTTCCGGGGCATCAAAGACGCTGCCCTTATAAAAGGGAAAATTCCCGAACCTTTTGGCGCGCGCAGCCGAGGCGTTCCTGGCCTCCTTTAAAATAATTGACATCACCCGCTCTGCCTGGAGAACCGCCTCATCAGAATCATACGGAATCCCCATTTTTATCAACATGTCGGCAAATCCCATCACACCGAGTCCGATTTTACGGTTACTTTTACTCATTTTTTCGATACGCTCAAGCGGATATCTATTCAGTTCGATGACGTTATCCAGAAAATGTACAGCCGCCTGGACCGTCTGGGTCAATCGGATCACGCTCAACTCATTTTTCACTACCATCTGAGAAAGATTGATGGATCCCAAGGTACAGGACTCATAAGGCAACAACGGCTGTTCGCCGCACGGGTTGGTTGCTTCAATGGCCCCGATATGCGGCGTCGGATTGCTTTCATTAATTCGGTCAATAAAAATGACACCGGGTTCACCCGTCTGCCAGGCGGAATCAACAATCTTGTCAAAAACATCCTTGGCCGAAAGAAGTCGGACCGTTTTTCCGTTTCTTGGATTGATTAATTCGAAATCATTGCGCCCTTTCAGGGCATCCATGAATTTGTTTGTGAGGGCCACCGAAATGTTAAAATTATTCAGCCGCCCGAGGTCGTTTTTAAATTCAATAAAAGCTTCGATATCCGGGTGGTCCACCCTCAGAACCCCCATGTTTGCACCGCGTCGCGTCCCTCCCTGCTTTACGGTCTCTGTGGCAATGTCAAAAACGGACATAAATGAAATCGGACCGCTGGAAACCCCTGCTGTTGAAGAAACCACATCCCGTTCCGGTCTGATTTTAGAAAAAGAAAAACCGGTTCCACCGCCGCTCTTATGAATCATTGCGGTGTGCTTCAATGTTTCAAAAATGCTTTCCATGGAATCTTCGATGGGCAGGACAAAACAGGCCGCCAGCTGCCCCAGGCTCCGCCCGGCATTCATCAGCGTTGGTGAATTCGGCAAAAACCACATTCGGCTTAACATGTTCAGAAATGTTTTCTTCTGTTTTTTTAACATCGGCGGAGGGGTCAAGAATTGCATCCGCAGCGGCAATGCTGCCGGCGACCCTGGCGAACAATTCCTCAGGGGTCTCGACGATGTTCCCTTCGGCGTCTTTTTTCAGATACCGTTTTTCCAGAACTATTTTAGCATTTTTTGATATTGAAACAGCCATTGTTAATTTCTTTTCGTTCTTCCTGTTGTGTTCATTGGATTAATTAGCCGCCGTCCTACAGGCCCGATCATATGTTCGTTCGGCTTCCATTTTCAAAGTAGCTCTTTTCGGATTTGTTCGATAACGGTATTTCCTAAAGGCGACAGGCTGCGATATTTATGATGCTTTCCCGAATTTTTCCTTCAATCTTTTATTCACTTCGGCCGGCACCATGCCGTTAATGTTACCGCCGAATTGCGCTGCCTCCTTTATGATCGAAGAGCTTGTAAAAATCCAGCGCATCCCGGTCATCAAAAAAACCGTTTGAACTTCCCGGTTTAATCGGCGATTCATCAATGCCAACTGAAACTCATACTCAAAATCCGACACGGCCCGTAACCCGCGCAGAATGGCTTGGGCACTTCTCTTGGCTGCATAATCCACCAGGAGGCCGCCAAATGAGTCTATTTCTATGGCTGGATTATTTTTCAGACATATCGTAAGCAATTCGACTCGCTCTTCAACGGTAAAAAGTGATTTCTTGGCGGGATTGTAAAGGATAGCTACTATAATTTTATCAAAAAGCTTGAGCCCTCTTTCAACAATATCGATATGGCCGTTTGTTACCGGATCAAAGGATCCGGGATATATCGCAACTCTTTGCATCGATTGTTGGTCCTCTATCCATTAAAGGGTTTTAAATTTAGATGATTTATAGCACATTGGTTAAAAAGGTAACAAGCGTTTTTCCGTATTTGCGCTGATCAAAAATGGCAAATCCCCTTGTATTTTCCGGGATGGGCTCCGAAGCGCTGTGCTCAATCACAAGACAGCCCCCTTGGTTCACACAATTGCTTTGGTAAAGATTCCTTAGCCCCTTTTGTACCATATCCCGGTCGTAGGGTGGATCCATAAATACCAAATCATACCTGATCGGTATCCTTTGGAGACAGTTCAGATTTTTTGAAATATCCCATTTGATGACCTGTGTCTGCTTTCCAAGAGCGCTGGCCTGGATGTTCCGCTGAATCACAAGCAAGGCCTCCCTTGATTTTTCTACAAATACAGCCTGTTTGGCCCCCCTGCTTAACGATTCGATGCCAAAGGCGCCCGTTCCGGAAAACAGATCCAGCACAAAAGCTTCAGGAACCTTATCAGAAAGGATATTGAATAGGGACTCTCGAAGTCTATCTGCAGTCGGCCTTACTTTATAGCCCGGAGGCGAGAAAAGTCTTTTCCCTTTTAGACTTGCCCCCGATGATTCTCAATGAAGAGTCCTTTGATAAAATTCTAAGTGGCTGGATCTATTTTTTCAATTTTTTATACAGATAGCTTCGCTTGACACCGATGGCTTTTGCCGTCCGGGTAATATCATGATCGTTTTCTTCGAGTTTTCGAAGGATAAATTCTTTTTCAAAATTTATTTTCGCCTCTTTTAAATTTTTTAGGGATAATAACCGGCTTCTCCGAAGATCCTTTAAGTATGTTGGATTTAGGGTTATAGGGAGCCGGCAAATCATCACTGGTGACAATTTCATTTACATCCATGATTGCAATACGTTCCATGAGGTTTTTCAGTTCACGGACATTTCCCAGCCAGGGATAGTCACAGAGCAATTCTACGGCATCCGGATCCAACATCTTTTTGGGACTTCGTGTCTGTTTGGCGAATTCATCTAAAAAAGTTTCTATCAGATGGGGAATATCCTGGCGTCGCTCCCTTAGCGCAGGAACTTTAATGGGTATCACATTCAGGCGGTAGTAAAGGTCTTCCCTGAAGTTGCCGAGGGCTATCTCCTTTTCAAGGTCTTTATTACTAGCTGCTATGATGCGAACATCAACGCTTAATGTTCTGCTACCGCCGATCCTGTTGAATTGCTGCTCCTGTAAGACCCGCAGAATTTTAGCCTGAATTTTTAAGCTCATATCTCCAATTTCATCTAAAAAAAGAGTGCCATTTACGGCCAGCTCGAACTTGCCGATGTTTTTTTTGGTCATATCTGTAAATGCACCCTTTTCATGACCAAAAAGCTCACTTTCAAACAACTCTTCGGGAATGGTTGCGCAATTGACGACAATCATCGGATGATCGGCTCTGTTGCTCAACTGATGGATGGTTCTGGCAACCAGTTCCTTGCCCGTTCCGTTTTCTCCGGTAATCAGGATCCAGGAATCCGTTGGCGCTGCGACTGCGATCTCTTTTTTCAGAGCCTGAATGGGCGGACTGCTGCCGGTGATTGAATGTTTTTCAATTGTTTTTTTCCGCAAATATCTATTTTCTTCTTCCAGCCTTCTAAAATTCAGCGCGTTGTTTATGCTCACAATGACCTTGTCGATCGACAACGGTTTTTCGATAAAGCCGAATGCCCCCAGCTTTGTTGCCTCAACTGCCGTTTCAATGGTTCCATGCCCGGTGATGATGACAACCTGAATGTATGGGTTGTCTTTCTTGATTTCCTTTAAAGTTTCAATACCATCGATGCCCGGCATCCATATATCGAGCAAAACCAGATCGGGAGCATCTGAACTGATAACTTTGAGCGCTTCATATCCATTCGAAGCGGTCAACACCTCAAAGCCTTCATCGGCAAGGAGTCCACTCAAAGAATGAAGTATGGAGGGTTCATCATCTACAATCAAAACTGATGGAAACATAGGTTGTGATTCCTTTTCTTAATCGCATTTCGCATTGCAATAATACCCAGATCTCAAGTCGCCCGTGCTAATCGAATCCCCTAAAGACAGAGTCTGGGACTCTCCACCTGTTGGGAACTCAGGCCGTTTCGATTTGCCGGCCGCGCGGCTCACCCAAAGGGTGAAATTCTTTCAAGCATACTGATAAATTTTCATGAAATAGCCGGGTTAAACCGGCAGCTCGATAATAAACCTTGCCCCTCTGGGCTGGTTATCCTCTACCCGTATCCTGCCATTGTGATCAGCGATAATCGAACTGACGATTGTCAACCCCAAGCCCATGCCCGCCTTTTTCGTGGAAAAATACGGTTCAAACAGGCGGGCTTTTTGTTCATCGGAAATACCGCTTCCATTATCGGCCAGTTCGAGCCGGACTATTTTAGTACCTGATTCGTAAGTTAAAGATATATGGATATAACCGGAACTTTTTATCGCTCCGATGGCATTATCAATCAGATTAATCATTGCCCGTTTGATTTGCTGACGATCCATATTGAGCACAGGGATTTTATTGGCTACTGACAGATCAAAATTTATCGTTTGATGACCTTCTTTATAGAGTGCTACGGTTTCCTCTATAATGGGCGGCAGTTCGCAGGGTTGAAGATTTGCTGCTGGAAACCTTGCGAATGATGAGAACTCATTAACAAGATTTCGTATTATTTCAACATGATCAATGATCATACGGATACATTCATCAAATACCGGCTCTTTAAACTGGGTGGCATACTTTCTTTTTAACCGCTGGGCTGACAGCGTTATCGGCGTCAGCGGATTTTTGACTTCATGTGCAATTCGGCGGGCGACTTCCCTCCAGGCAGCCATGCGCTGTGCTTTTTCCAGCTCGGTCAGATCATCAAAAACCATCACAATACCAATGTGGTTTCCGGCATCGTCCTTGAGAATATTTACATATACGATAAAGCTGCGCGGTCGACCCTCTATCGTCAACCCCAGCGGCAGCTCAATGGCGTCATCCATAGAGTCATTCAGGCTTTGCAGGATTCCCTCCGCAAGGCGCAGATGCTGACCCTTTAAGAGTGTTTTAATGTTTTTATTCAGGATTTCTGCAGCCTTTAAATTCAGCATTTTTTCCGCTGAAGTGTTCATGGTCGTGATAAAGTCTCGCGAATCCAATGTAATGACGCCCGTGGAAACATTTTTTAAAACAATCTCCATATAGCGCCGTCGCTCTTCAATCTCAATATTCTGCTGACGAAGCATACGGGCTGACAGTTCCAGTTGCTCTCTGCTGGTTCGCAGGTCCCGTGTCATTTTATTGAAAGAATCTACCAGGCTTCCAATCTCGTCATCGCCTACCTGGCCGATGCTAAAACTCAAGTCCCCTTCGGCAACCCGTCGTGTCCCTTCTGCCAATTCTTTGATAGGTACACTTATCGATTTTGCAAAATAAAAACCAAACCAGACCGCACAGAAGAGGACCAGAAGCGCAACAATCGACAGCGTAATATAATAGGTTATCTGGATCGGTTCTTTTAAGAGTTTTATCTGCTGATATTCTTCAAAACCTCTTGAAATTGAATCCATATTTTCAGAGAGGTTCGACGGAATTAAAATAGTAACAACGACAAATCCTTCTGCATCCCGGTGCGGCTGGTCAAACGGTATGGTGCCGATGGTTCGGACCAATTCGCCAATATCAATGTTTTCAGAAATAGTTCTGCTTTTTTCTGATCCAAAGTCTTTTTGAAGGTCATTCGCTGAAATTGCAGTCAGACCCTCTGCTTCCAGATTCGAAGAGATCGCAAAGGTAAGGCGCTGAGAATTTGATGAATACACCTCGATGGCATCCAGGTTGAATGCGCGCTGCGCAATCTGAATGTATCGGGAAAGGGCTTTTCTCTTTTGAACGTCCAACTGTTTTTTTGCTTTCACCTGATAGGCGATTCTTTCTATAAAAAACTGGTTGTTTTCCTCAAAATGTCGGTACAGGCTTCGGCCGACCTGTAAAGAATTCTGCAGAGACTGCTCAACCGGGACATTGAACCAAAACTCAATGCTGTTGGTAATAAAATTGATCGAAAAGAAAAAAAGTATGATCGTCGGTAAAAGTGTCAGTGTGATAAAGGCGACCACAAGACGGGTCCGAAGTTTGGCCCCCATCACTTTCCGTTTTCTGTCATAGAGCAGCTTTACCACATTGCGAAAAACGAGAAATATTAACAATATCAATAATAAAAGGTTAATATTGATAAGGATGAACATCAAAATGGTATTTGAAATCGGGATATCTGCGCCGAAATGAATGATGCGGTTTTCTGCAAACGTCAATATAGCGACAACAACTAGAATAACGACAATGAGAATACTTTCCCGTTTTCGCCGCCGACGTTCGCTTTGCGGAATATATGATTTTGTTTTTTCGGCGAAGTTATTTTTCATCTTAATTTTGGCGAGAAAAAAATATAGATTGGCTTTTAATATATGAACTCTATTGTATACCAATCGGTCTCAAAGTCCCATAACGAAACAAAGAAAAGTACATAATGCAGATAAAAAGGGAGAGTGAGTTTGCTAAGTTGAGCTTTTGCTCTAATCTGATACTGGCTGCCTTTTTCAAGCCGGCTGAGCGGTACGGTCTTTAAGCTGTCAATCTCAGACATTAACTTTCGAGCTTCTACAAACGATTTTGTAACAATAGGCTGATTATTTTCCCACGACCGTGTAATCACAAACTCTTTTTTCAGGTTATTATATTTAATCGTATGGGTGATGTCTATTTCTACAATCTCTTTATCAGGCCAAAAATTACGAACACGGTATAGTTGAATATAAAAGGAAAAAGTGGTGGGAACACCACTTAAAATTGCTTTTTTCATTTTGTCCCTGAAGGCGCCGTCAACCGTCAGGTAAATTAAAAGATCGTCACGGGTATTGGTTACTATGATATTCGTCAGTGCTGTATCCTGTGCGAAAGAATTGCAGGGAAATATGATATAACATATTAAAACAAATACACAAATTTTATTTCGCAGACCTGACATCATATCATCAATAATATTTGTTTTGTTGCAATACAAGCAAATTTAAAGGGGATAAAACTGATTTTGCTGCAACAATTATAGCTTTTGTTTTTTCAGGTGATTAATATCTGATAGACCTTTAAATGGCAAGCGTTTTTGATTAAATGGCGGGAAGGTCATTCTTGTCCCGGATGATTCGGGTTTCCCAGGATTGTTTTCGATTAAAAAATTCTTTCAGGAAGGCATGGTTGAAGGCATGGCCGGACTTGTTGACTATCACATGCCCGAGAACGGGCATGCCCAATAAAGAAAAGTCCCCGATACAGTCCAGGATTTTATGGCGTACGAATTCGTCCTGGAAACGCAACCCATCCGCATTAATGATCTGGTCTTTGTCTATCACAACCGCGTTTTCCAGGGATCCGCCGCGGGCAAGTCCGTAGCGTTGCATATGTTCGAGTTCTTCTAAAAAGCCGAATGTTCTGGCCCTGCAAATTTCACCCTCAAAAACCTGGTTCGACAGATTGATGGAAAAAGATTGTTTTTTTATCAGGGGGTGGTTGTACTCAATCGTACAGGTGATTTTGTATGTTGAATCCGGGTAGACGCCGACTGATTTCCCATCCTCTTTCAGTTCAATCGGCTCCTTAATCACAAAGAAACATCTGGGGCTGAACTGATCTTGAATCCCCACCGATTTTATCATGGCGGTAAATTGTTTGGCGCTCCCATCCATTATCGGGACTTCATAAGAATCGAGCTCAACAATGGCGTTATCTATGGAAAGCCCGGCAAAACTGGCCATTAGATGCTCAATGGTCGATACGATAAATCCATTATAACCGATGACCGTTGCCAGACTTGTATCGACAACCATATTAAAATGAGCCGAAATACTTGGGCTGTCTGGAAGGTCCGTGCGTATGAATTTAATCCCATGGTTTACGGGAGCCGGCTTTATCACGGCGCTCTCCTCGATGTAGCTGCGAGCCGCCTCGAGCCGTACCGCGTGCGGGACGATCAGCTTGTGGGTGAAGCCCTGCTTGTCGGCCAGCGGCGCACCGCCCTGCTGACGTTCCAGCGAGTACTCGATCGCCCGGTCGAGTGCCTCCCAGCCTCCGCCGAGACCGAAGGCCGCCACCATGATCCGTGTGTAGCCGAACACCTGCTGCGCCTGTTGGAGGCCTTTGCCTTCCACGCCTCCGATGAGGTGATCGGCCGGCACCTCGACGTCGTCGAGGAACAGCGCTGCGGTGTTCGACAGTCGGATGCCGTGCTTGTCCTCCGGCTTGGCCGCCGAGAATCCGGGCGTGTCGCTCGGGACCACGAACCACGATGGTCCGTCGGGAGCGAGCGCGAGCACGGTGATCATGTCGGCGATCCGCACTGAGAAATCGATAGATCGGTTCGCGAACTGCCCGCCCTCGTCGACTCGCACCAATTCCAACACGAACCGCAGGATCGCGTAGGCAGCAAAACCGAGCATCATGACGGTCCCATCACGCAGCACAAACATCGACAGTCCGCACAATGACAAACATAGCACAAGCGAACTTATGCTGCTAAGCAGTTGGGCGGCGTAAACAGGATAGGCGCGGGCGGGCAGTTGCTCAGGTCCTCCATGGACGGGCAGAGAGAAGGAGAGAGAACGTGGTGGACAGAGAGAGGACGGACAAGCAACGGCGGGGCGGGCCCGCGGCGTGGGCAGCCCTCGCCGTCGGGCTGGCGCTCCTGTGGGGAGCGAAGGCGGGCGCCGTCACCGGGCCCTACGACTACCCCTTCGACAACCGCTTCGTCTCCACGGTCCTCGGGACGCCCCAGGAACTGCAGGCGCCGGGGCCGGAACTGAGGGACGTGCCCTTCAAGACCCTGAAGCTCACGGTGTTCCCGGAGCGCGAGATCCCCGACGTGCTCTTCTACACCGACAAGCTCAAGGTGGGCTTCGCGCCGCAGAAGAAGAAGGCGCCGATGATGATCATCATCGCCGGCACCGGTGCGGACCACCGCACGGGCAAGGTCAAGGGGATGACCCGCTACCTCTAGCACGCGGGTTTCCACGTCCTCACCATCCCATCCCCCACCCACCCCAACTTCCTCATCACCGCCTCCACCACGATGGTGCCCGGGTCGGCCGAGGACGACGCCCGAGACCTCTACCAGGTCCTGCAGATGGCCTACGAGAGGGTCAAGAGCCGAGTCGAGGTCTCGGAGTTCTACCTCACCGGCTACAGCCTGGGGGCGTTCCAGTCGGCCTTCGTGGCCAAGCTCGACGAGCCGGAGAAGGTCTTCAACTTCAAGAAGGTCCTGATGATCAACCCGCCCGTGAGCCTGTTCAACTCGGTGAGCCTGCTCGACAAGATGCTCGACGAGAACATCCCCGGGGGCATCAACAACTTCCAGGTCTACTTCGAGGAACTGGTCGAGGCGATCGCAAAGTACTACCGCAACGATGTCTTCGTGGAGTTCGACGAGGACCTCTTCTACAACATCGTCAAGGAACTCCGGCGCGAGGGGATCACCCCAACCGGGGAGAAGCTCCCGCCGCTGATCGGCTTCGCGTTCCGCATCTCGTCGAGCAACATGATCTTCGCCTCCGACATCATGACGCACTCGAACCTCATCGTGCCCCGCGACCTGGAGCTCTCGCCGCTCGACTCCCTCAACCAGTACGGAACGGTGGTGTTCCGCACGACCTTCGTGGCGTACTTCGACGAGCTCTTCGTGCCCTACTACCAGAAGCGCCAGCCGGGGCTGACGCGCCAGCAGCTCATCGACGCCATGAGCCTGAAGGCCATCGAGGGCTACCTGGCGAGCGCCACGAAGATCGGGCTCATCCACAACGCCGACGACATCATCATGGAGCCGGGCGAGATGGACGAACTGGCGCGATCTTCGGCAGCCGGGCTCAGATCTACCCCAAGGGGGGCCACTGCGGGAACATGGAGTACCCCGACAACGTGGGCTACATGACCCACTTCTTCCTGAACTGAGGGGGCGGCCATGAAGACGACGCGCAGAAGACCCTCGTCGCCAAGGCCCTCCTCGCCGGCTGCCTCGCGCTTTCGCTCGCGGCCTGCGGGGCCTCCAAGCCCCATCTCCGCACCGAAACCCAGCCCCAGCGAACTGCGCAGAGCGTGGGCGTCCCCGAGGGGTTCAAGGGCCGGTCCCAGGTGTACGACCCCTTCGAGGGCTGGAACCGGGGCGTGTACCGGTTCAACTACTACTTCGACAAGTACCTGTTCCTCCCCGTGGTGAAGACCTACTCGTTCATCATGCCCGACCTCGCGGAAAAGGCCGTGACGAACTTCTTCTCCAACCTCGGCGACATCATGAACTTCGTCAACGCCACCCTGCAGTTCAAGGGGGAGGCGGCGGCCACCTCGCTGTGCCGGCTCTTCCTCAACACCACCGTGGGGATGGGGGGCATCTGGGACGTGGCCAGCACCCAAGGGGTTCACAAACGCAAGGAGGACTTCGGGCAGACGCTCGGCCACTACGGGGTGCCGGCCGGGCCGTTCCTCGTGCTGCCGGTGATCGGGCCCTCGAACCTGCGGGACACCCTGGGGCTGGCGGCCGACTACGCGATGTACTCCGTCTACCCGCCGCTGGACCCGCTGCAGCACCTGATCGACGACGACACGGCGCTCATGGCCATCTCCGGGGTCAAGGCGGTCGACACGCGCAAGAACGTGGCGTTCCGCTACTACGAGTCGGGCTCGCCCTTCGAGTATCTGCTGGTGCGCTGGCTCTACACCGAGTACCGGGCCATCGAGATTTCGAAGTGATGGCCGGCGGGGAGTCCGCTCCACCGGCCTAGCATCCTCCACGAATCGACGCGGCCCGGGAAGAACCCGGGCCGCGTCGTGTGACGGCTCCCTACTCCGCGCACGGCGGCCCCTCGTTCACAGGGAGCGGTCGGCCGGGAGCGTCGGAGCGATCTCGCGCTGGATCGTCTCCTTGATCCGGGCCACGAAGCGCCGGGTGCCCGCCACGTTGTCGAACACGCCGGTCGACTCCGTCACCGTGTACTCGCCCTCCAGGTAGTTCGAGACCAGGGTGGCCTCGAACACGATCACGACCCCCTTGTCCAGCTTGCCGGTGTCCTTGCGGACGCCCACCACCTCCTTCAGGCGGGCCGAGGTGCGCACGTCCACGTCGGCCGCCGGCGACGCCTCGGGGTCGCGCCCGGCCAGGAGAGCGGCGGCCTCGGACCACTTCTTCGCCTTCTCGCGGTCGCGGTCCACCAACCGGATGACGGAGTCGCCCTCGAACCCCTTGCGGATCTCCTCGAAGACCGCGCCCTCGGAGTGCTGCGCCTTCGCGAGGTTCGCGTCCACCTCCGTGGGGGGGAGGGCGATCAGGATCGGCTGCCCTGCCTTGCGCTTGGGCGCGGCCTTGATGCGCTCCTGTCGGTCCACGCGCGCCTGGGCCACCGCCTCGGCCTGGGCGCGGCGCCGGCGCTCCTGCTGCGCCTCGGGATCGGTCTCGTCGTACACGGTCAGCGCGCCGTCCGGTGTGACCTCGTACACGAGCCGCTTCCCGCCGCCCTCGTCGTTCCGGTACACCTTGGTGTGGCCGTTGAAGTTGGTGCGGCTGTACGCCCCGGCCACGCACCCGGCGCCGAGCGCCAGGCAGGCGGCGGCGAAGAGGGCCGGAGCGAGGACCACCGCGCGCCTGATGCCGGTTTTCTTCCTGCGTGTCATCGGTTCCATCCTCCGTCGAGCGGGTGAACGCCGGCCATCCTACGATCGGCCCGGTGCTCCCCCGACTCAAGACGCCCGCGGCCGGGGCACTGTACAAAGGAACCGGACGACTCGCCGCACGGAAGAGGGCCGGACGTTGCCCGCCCCGGATCCCGGACACACCACGGCCCCGAGAGCACAGGAGGGAAGAAAGGCTTCTCGGGGCCGTGGGGCCCGCCCCCCATGAGGGGTGAGGGACGAGCGGGATTCAGGCTAACGCACCCTCGGGGGAGCGCAAGGGCAACGGGGTCGTTTCGGACGGGGTGCGCGCGAGCGGCCTCCGGCGGCGGCGTCCCGAGGGAACCAGGCGGCACGAAGGGTTCACCCGGACGAAAAGGGCGGCGCCCGCGGACACCGCCCCTCTCCGATCCGGTTTCCTGCTTGCCCTACGGCCCCGGCGCGAACCCGTCCTCTCCCGCGGGGTCGGGGTGGTACCCCCCGGAGTTGTAGAACTGGATCGCCCGCAGGAGTTCCGAGAGGTCGAGCGACCAGTCCCGGGGGCGGTAGTCCGAGGCGTGGGGTGTGCAGGTCCGGTCCCCGGTGCCGGGCGTGTAGCCGTCCTCCGTTCCATCCCCGCACGAGTACTCATCCGAATTGTAGAGTTGGATGGTCCGCAGCAGTTCCGACAGGTTCAGTGCCCAGTCGGCCGGGTTGTAGTCGCAGCTGTGGGCGTCGGTGGCCGGATCGCAGGGCCGATCTCCGCCGGAACAGTCCTGGTCGATTCCGTCGCCGCAGACTTCAACCGCGCCGGGATGGATGGAACCGCTCGTGTCGTCGCAGTCATCGCCGTTGAGCACGTAGCCCTCGGGGGGAGGGGAGTAACCAATGTACCAATCCGAGGGGTCTCCATAGCCATCACGGTCGGCGTCTCGGTAATGCTCCACAATGCAAATATCGGGTTCCCCGCCGTCACAATCCTGGTCCACTCCGTCGAAACACACCTCCGCAGCACCGGGATGGATGGAGGCGTCTGAGTCGTTGCAGTCGCCCTGGTCTTCGGTGAATCCGTCTCCGTCGGCGTCGGGCGGCGGCGGTGATGCCGCGACCCAGCGGACCAGGTTGTCCGCGAACACCGCGTTGTCGTGCTGGCCCAGGTTCGCGTCCGAGAAGAGGCTTACGTCGAGCACGGTCACGACGTTCGCACCCCACGTCGTCGCGAAGTTCTGCTCGAACAGCGGGGTTCCCCCTCCGGCGACGCCCGCCATCACAGGGGCTACCGATTGGACGCCGTCAGTCAACTCGTGCCCCGGGACGCCGGCAACGGGCGTGTTGAGTCGAACAGACTCCAGGGTCCCGCCGACGACGGCCAGCACCGACTCGTCCCAGCCGCCGAAGAAATCCATATTCTCTCCGAACAGGACCACCCGGCGGCCCGTCCCCACGAAAGCCTGGATGTTGGCGATCTCCAGGGCAGTCAGACGAACCGGCGCCGGGAAGCTGTACCGGGCGTCGAGCCACAGTGCGTCGTAGTCCAGCATCTGGGCAAGATCCTCGAAGCCGTCCACGACCGCGACGTTGCCCCCCGTGGCCTCGTCGAGCAGCGCGGTCACGCCCGACCACCCGCCCACCCCGTACCCCCAGTCGATGCCCGACCCCGCGGCCCTGGACACCAGCACCGACAAGGCCTCCGACCTGCCGACCGACAGGGCTAAGCACGACAATACCGAAACGACGATGAAGATTCTTTTCCCCATGGCCCCGATTGTGCCCCAACCGACCGGGGATTGGGAAGCGTCAGCGAAGAAACTTCCAGCGGAAGAATCGCCTGGCGCCGAACAGCCCGAACGTCGCGAGCACAAACCAAGATCTGACATGGCTCCGCTCCATCGAACTCCACAGGCACGCGGCAAGGCCGCACCCAGACTGGATCCGAGCGCGGCCTTGAAGTGAGCAAACCCGGTATGTAGAGCCCGATGGCGACGGGGGTGGATTGGGGGGGCTAGACGCGTCCACCAGAGAAGCCCAGCCAGAACCGCCGGCCCGATGCAGCCGAGTTGGCTGGTCCACACCGGAACCACCCTCCCCGCGATCATCACTTCGGCACCAGTGAGCAGGCGCAGCAGGTGCGCCAAGGCGACGACCAGCAGGACCAGCATGAGGATCGCTTCGACCCGGCGGCCCATGCGATGCTTGATCATCGCGCGCTTGCGGTTTCTGTCTGAGTGCGGTCCAGGCATGCAAGAAGAGCCCCTGTCAGATCCGAAACTGCCGCGGTGGCCCTGACCGTCTCAGTCCCGACGCCCGTGAACGCCGCCCCGCACGGTTGAAACTGCTCCCTCTCCCTACAACCCCGGCGCAAACCCGTCCTCTCCAGCAGGGTCGGGGAAAGTGCCCGGCGGTGTCGTACGCTTTGGAGCCCCCGCCTTACCCCGGTCCCTCATCGCGTGGCGGCGTATGAACGGAACTGCCTGCGGGCTCGGGGATCCGTGGCCTCCGAGAGGGGCGTGTGACCGAGGTGGTCCTCGGCGTCGGGGTCCGCGCCGTACCGAAGGAGCAGGCGCGCCATCTCCAGGTCCCTCGACCCGGCCGCCCAGTGGAGCGGGGTGTGCCCCATGGCGGTCCTGGCGTTGGGATCCGCACCGCGGGCCAGGAGCACCTCGGCTGCTTCCACGCTGCCCGACCAAACGGCCCAGTGCAGCGGGCCCCAGTCCCCTCCTCCTCCCGCACCGGCCCCTCCTCCCCAAACGCAAGGCGGGAGGCGTCCCGCTGCCCCTTCCACGGTCGTCCCGTCCACCGGCCGGAACGAGCAGTACCCCTCGCCGCCGAAGACACAGCGTGCGGGAACGACCGGCTCCTTCGCGGCTGCCTGAGGAAGGCTGCTCGAGGGCTCCGGAAGGCTCGCACACCCGGACAGAACCACAACGGCCGCCAGAGAGAACCCCACAGGACGCACACGCCAAGGCAGACGCATTGCCCTCCTCCGGTCTCTCGGGAACGAGGTGGAACCGCTGTCCTAAACGTAGGCCAGCCCTTTCGCGGGTCAATCGCTCGAAGGAGTGAATTGAGGGCCGGGACGGCACGCCGGGCGGTGAGAACACCACCGGAGGGAGTGCCGCCGGGGAGTGGGGTAGGGTGTCGCGACGGCGGGAGGAAACCGACCCTCGGGCTCGGCGAGCCGGGAGCCGACTCCGCCACGCCGGAGGGTCGAGCAGAGCCCCGGCTGCGACCCTCCGGTCACGACCGCGGCACGCCGGGACGGGTACCGATCCGGCACCCTCTTGGCCCCTGTCGACCTATCGGGACGTAAGTGAAATTGCTCTTTTCCAGTGCCAAGACGCCGAATTGCACGATTTCACTTACGTCCCCGGGCCCCCCCTCCGTCCCCGGGGCCCCCTGGGCGGAGAGCGCACTCCCCGGCCCAGGGGGCAGATCGTGTGGCGGCGCTTACTTCTTCAGGATGGCCAGCGCCTTGTCGTCGAGGGCGTCGGTCATGTAGGGAATGCCGGTGACCGCCTCGGTCTCGCGGTTGGCGGCCATCAGGTCGTCGCGGGAGATCGCCGACGAGGTGGAACTTGCGCGCCCCGGCCATGAACTGCTGCAGGCCGCAGGCGAGCTTGTCGGCGTAGCCGTACATGGCGACGGCGCCGAAGGGGATGTTCTTCATCTCGTCGGCGCCGACCTTGTTCTTCACCGCCTCCCAGCCGGCGAAGATCTCCTCCGGGTAGGTCCCGACGAGCCTTCACCGACGGCGGGCAGTTCCTCCCAGTGGCCGTTCAGCTCGGCGCGCTTCTCCGGCTTGAACACGCCCTCGATGTTGCTGCCCAGGAAGCCCGGGATCATCGGGGCGCGGCCCATGCAGACCAGCTTGGTGTAGGGGGCGCACAGGGCCAGGGCCTTGAAGATGTGGTCCTCGCGGGCGAAGCCGCCGGCCAAGGAGATGTCGGGGACCTTGATCCCGCGTGTCGGCCAGGACGCTGGCAGTACTCGTAGGTCTTGGCGTGCAGGTGCAGCGAGGGCACGCCCCAGTGCTCCATCATGTTCCAGGGGCTCATGCCGGTGCCGCCGCCGGCGCCGTCGATGGTCAGCAGGTCCAGCTTGGCAGTCCGCGGCGTAGCGGATCGCCATGGCCAGGGCCTCCATGCCGTAGGCGCCGGTCTTGAGCGAGATCCGCTTGTAGCCCAGCTCGCGCAGGTACGCGACCGAGTCCATGAAGTCCTTCTCGCACCGCGTCGGCTGTCGTCGAGGTTGGTGCCGCCCAGGCGGCTGTGGCGCGCGAAGGAGGTGATGGCGCGGGACTTGAAGGCCGCCTGCACCGTGGGGTCGTAGGGGTTCGGGATCGACGACATAGCCGCGGTCCTTGAGGAACTGGGCGTACTCCAGGTCGGTGACCTGGATCTCGCCGCCGATGTCCTTGGCGCCCTGGCCCCACTTCAGCTCGATGATGACCTTGTCGCCGTACTTGTCGATGAGGTACTCGGCCACGCCGTTGCGGGTGTCTTCCACGTTCATCTGCACGATGATCGCGCCGTAGCCGTCGTAGTAGCGAAGGAAGGTGTCGATGCGGCGGTCCAGCTCGGGGGCCGAGTTGATGCGGCCGTTCTCGAGCTCGGACTCCCGGTCGACGCCGACCACGTTCTCGCCGACCACGATGGGGAAGCCGCACAGGGCCGCGCCGACGGCGAAGCGATTCCCAGTACTTGGCGGCGATGAAGGTGGACCCGAGGGCGCCGGTCATGATCGGGCACGCGGCACTTGGTCTTGATCTCGCTGCCGAAGCTGGTCTCGATGTCCACGTTGGGGAAGACGCAGTCGTCCGGGTCGTTGGTCAGGCCAGCCGGGAGCCCGTGGGCCCCGTAGGCGTAGCCCTGGATGCGCAGGGCGTGGTAGCCGACGCCCACGGCGGACGACGTTGGCCGCGCCCGAGGTGCTGTTGCCGAAGTTGCGGGGGTAGAGCAGCTTGCGGCCCACCAGGGAGGAGAGCCAGGTCTCGCACTTGCCCTTGCAGTCGCTCATGCACAGCGTGCACAGCCCCGACTCGCAGGGGTTGCCGCGGTTCACGGTTCCCAGCGCGTCGTTGCTCTTTGGCCACTCGATCATCGCCCTCTCCTCTTCTCGTGGGAAGTGCGTCGCCAAGACGGCACTTCACTGCCGCTCCGAAACGGATTCTTGCCCGGCCCGCCTTCACCGGTCAACGACCTACTATAGATTGCACCCGGAGCATCACTCGCAGCAGAAGTGCCGCGGCAACTGAGGGACGCAAGTGAAATTGAGCTTTTCCAGTGCCAAGACTTCGAATTGCACGATTTCACTTACCTCCCCACGCGCACTCCCATGGTGACGGGTTGGAGGTGTTGAGGGAGGGGAACGACGCGGTATGCGCTCACTGGGACCCCCCCGACCCACCGCCTGTTCGGGAATACACTTGCGGCGAGTTTCACGCAAGCATTTCGGTAATTGGCGGCTGGGCCCCCAGCCAAATGGGTTGTCCAAACACAAGATTCCTGGACCCACAACACTCAGTTGGCTCGCCGGTGATTGCTAGAAACAGGCCGGACAAGATGCAAAATGGGCTAGGCTGCGAGTGCCTAACCCATCGGAATTATTGGTGAGCCGTGCTGGGATCGAACCAGCGACCGCCGGATTAAAAGTCCGGTGCTCTACCAGCTGAGCTAACGGCCCACCGGAAGGGTCTTCTTATATCGGCCGGCCCCCGGGGCGTCAACCGGGCCGCGGGCCGGAGACGCCAGGAGCACACAGGGTCAGGCGCTCCGAGGCCGGAAGGGGTTCTGGAGCTCCAGGGTGGCTTCGCGGCCGGGGCCGACGGAGGCGAGGACCACGGGGCAGCCCACGTGGACCTCGCATGAAGTCGAGCAGTTTGCGGGCGTTCTCGGGCAGGTCGGCGATGGTCCTGCGCGCCCGCCGATGTCTCCGTCCAGCCGGGCAGGCTCTCGTACACGGGTTTCACCGGGCGAGGTCCTCGGAGCGCGCGGGATGTGGTCGGATGATGCGGCCGTCGAGTTCGTAGGCGATGCAGCAGCTTCACCTCCTCGAACCCCTGGAGCACGTCGAGCTTGGTGACGGCGAGGCCGGTGAGGCCGTTGAGGCGGCGGCCGCTCTGCAGGGCCACCAGGTCGAGCCAGCCGCAGCGGCGCGGGCGGCCCGGTGGTGGTGCCGAACTCGGCGCCCTGCTCGCGCAGGTGGTCGCCGCACGCTGTCGAAAGCTCGGTGGGGAAGGGGCCCTCGCCCACCCGGGTGGTGTAGGCCTTGGTGATGCCGACGACGGCGTGCAGGTCGCCGGGGCCGATCCCGGCGCCGGTGGGCGGCGGCCCCGGCCACGGTGTTCGAGCTGGTGACGAAGGGTAGGTGCCGTGGTCGATGTCGAGCAGGGTGCCCTGGGCGCCCTCGAACAGGATGTTCTTGCCCTCGCCGCCATCCGCCCGTGGATCAGGCCGCGACGTCGCCGATGTAGGGCCGGAGCCGCTCGCCCTGGGCCGGACACCTCGGCGATCACCGCCTCCGGCGTCGATGGGCTCGGCGCCCAGGTGGGCGAGCACGGCGTTTCGCTCGTCGAGCAGGCATGCGGAGCTTCTCCCGCAGGGCAGCTCGGGGTGGAGCAGATCGCCGACGCGCACGCCCCGGCGGGCGGCCTTGTCCTCGTAGCAGGGGCCGATGCCGCGGCCGGTGGTGCCGATCTTGGCTTCCCGGCGGCAGCCTCCCGGGCCGATGTCCAGGCCTTGTGGCAGGGCAGGATGAGGTGCGCGCCGCGGCGGAGACCTTGAGCGAGCCGTCCCGTGCGCACTTGCCCCGGGCCTTCAGCCCCGCGATCTCGCCCAGCAGCACCCCGGGGTCCACCACCACGCCGTTGCCGATGCAGCACACGGTCCCCTCGTGGAGGATGCCCGACGGGATGAGGTGCAGGACGACCTTCTCGCCCCTCCACCACCAGGGTGTGGCCGGCGTTGTTGCCGCCCTGGAAGCGCACCACCGCGTGGGCGTCGCGCCGGCGTAGATATCGACGATCTTGCCCTTGCCCTCGTCGCCCCACTGGGCGCCGACGACGACCACGTTCGGCATTATCTAACTCCTCAGCGATGAGCGTCGGTCACCAGCCGGTCATCGGCCGGCAGGTCTTCGCTGCCCGGGGTGAGGTCCAGCGAGCCGCACCGCGCCGACGGCCGGTGCCTTGTACGGCGAGCACCGCCACCCAGCCGAAAGCCCTGGTCCCTCGCGTGGGCCAGGGAGTCCTCGAGGGAGCGGCGGATGCAGTCCCGCGCCGCCGGGAGACCCCGGCGCCCGCAGGGCCCGGGCCAACGCCAGCGCCCGGGAGCGGTCCGCCGCGAAGTTGACCAGGAACACCCCGCGCGGCGCCGCCCGGCGGAACCCTCCCTGGAGGTGCAGAGCCTCGGTGACCGCCACCAGGTCCAGCGAGAAGCCCGTGGCCGGCAGCTCGGGCCCGTACAGGCCGAGCAGGCCGTCGTACCGGCCGCCCCGGCACAGGGGCACCCCCAGGTGGTGGACGAACGCCTCGAAGATCACCCCGGTGTGGTAGTCGATGCCGCGCATTTCCCCCAGGTCGATGGTGAGGTGCGGCGCCAGGTCGTGCGGCTCCGACGTAGCGGACGACCGGCGCGAGGCTCTCGAGCGCGGCCCGGCTGTGCTCGGTCTCCGCCAGGTCGATGGCCTGGTCCAGGACCTCCGACCCCCCGGCCAGCAGCGGCAGTTCGGCCAGGAGTCGCTTCTTGGTCCGGTCGCGAAGGGGCAGCCGGTCGAGCAGCCGCTCCAGTTCGCTGACGTCCTTGCGGGCCACGCGCTGGTCAGGCGGCCCCGTCCTCGGGGGCGAGCGTCGCCCCCTGCAGGATGCCCTTGAAGAACTCCACCTGCCCCACGTCGACCTTGAACTCGCACACCCCGGCCTCGGCGAGGCACCCGACGAGCAGGGCGATGGCCTCGGCGTCGGCCTCCGGGTCGAGGACGCCGAGCAGCTCCGCCCCCACCTGGTGCATCTCCCGCGACCGGCCGCGCTGTGCGGGCGCGTCGCGCAGCACCGATCCCTCGTAGCAGAGGCGCAGCGGGAGGCTGGCGTCCCGGAAGCGCGCGCCGACGAGCCGCGCCACCTGGGGCGTGAAGTCGGAGCGCAGGGCCAGCATGTGGCCGGTGGCCCGGTCGACGATCCGGTACACGCGCAGCCTCGGCCGCCGGGGTCGGTCGCGGCCGGGAGAACACCTCCACGTACTCGAGGCCCGGGGGGACCACCGGGCGGTAACCCCAGCGGTCGAGGTGTCGCAGCAGGTCGCGGCGCAGCGCGAGGAACTGGGCGGCCGCCGTCCGGCAGAAGGTCAGCGAGACCGGCCGGCAGCTCTCGGTGTCGCCCCGCCCCGCGGCTCCCGCAGGCCGCCGGAACTCACGGGGTCCGTCCGCTCACAGGATCGCCCGGATGACACTGATCACGTTGGGGAGCTGGCGGAGCTCGGGAGGACCTCGTCGCCGACCTCGCTGTCCACGTTGACCACCGTCACCGCCCGACCGCCATGCGCTTCGCGGCCGAACTGCAGCTGGCCGATGTTGATGCCGTGGCGTCCCAGGGTCGGTGCCGATGCTGCCCACCAGGCCGGGCCGATCCCAGTTCCAGAACACCAGCAGGTGCCCGCGTGGGAATGGCCTCGATGGCGATGCCGTCCAATTCCACCAGGCGGGGCTCGCGCTGGCCGAAGATGGCCCCGGCCAGGCTGTGCTCGACCGGGTCCCGATGTCCACCTTCAGGCGGATCAGCGCGGTGTAGTCCTCGCCGTTGGCGGCGGTGGTCTCCACCACCCGGATGCCGCGGTCGCGGGCCACCACCGGCGCGTTCACCAGGTTCACCCGCTCGCCCAGGCTCGACGGCCAGCAGGCCCTACAGGGCCGCGCCGGTGAGCAGGCCGGTGCGCCCGCTCGGCGGCCTTGCCGGAGTACTCCAGGTCCACCGCCTTGAGCCCCTTCCAGCCCGAGCTGGGCCTGGAGCCTGCCCAGGCTGCGGGCCATGTCCAGGTACGGGGCGCATCTGATCGAGGGCGTCGGCGGGCACGCTCGGGCACGTTCACCGCGTTGCGGATGAGTGCCGGTGCGGAAGTAGTCGACGATCTGCTCGGCGACCTGCACGGCGACCGCCTCCTGGGCCTCGGCCGTGCTCGCACCGAGGTGCGGGGTGCAGATGACCTTGGGGTGCGAGCACCAGGGGTGTAGAGCCCCGGGGGCTCCTCGCGAGAACACGTCGAGGGCCGCCCCGGCGATGCGGCCCGTCTCGAGGGCCTCGAGCAGAGCCTCCTCGTCGACGATGCCGCCGCGGGCGGCGCACACGAGGAACGAGCCGGCCTTCATCTTGGCCAGCGTCTCCCGGTTGACCAGGTTGCGGGTCTCCTCCATGAGCGGCACGTGGATGGTGACGATGTCGGCGCGCCGGAACAGGTCGTCGAGGTCGACCAGCTCCACGCCCATCTTGGCGGCACGCTCCGGGCTGATGAAGGGGTCGTAGGCGATCACCTTCATCTTGAGGCCCAGGGCCCGGTCGGCCACGATGGAGCCGATGTTCCCCAGGCCGACCACCCCAAGCCCCTTGCCGAAGATCTCGCGGCCCTGGAACTTCTTCTTCTCCCACTGGCCCTGCTTCATGCTCACGGTGGCCTGCGGGATGATCCGCACCAGGCTCATCATCAGGGCCACCGCGTGCTCGGCCGTGGTGACGGTGTTGCCGCCGGGGGTGTTCATCACCACGACGCCCCGCTTCGTGGCGGCGGGCACGTCCACGTTGTCCACGCCGATGCCCGCGCGGCCGATCACCTTGAGGTTGGTGGCCGCCGCGAAGAGCAGGTCGGCGGTCACCTTGGTGGCGCTGCGGATCACCAGCGCGTCGTACTCGCCGATGATGGCCTTCAGTTCCTCGGGCTTGAGGCCCGTCTTGACGTCGACCTGGAGCTCCTCCGCCGCCTGGAGGATCGCGACACCCTCCTTCGCGAGCGAGTCGCTTACCAGCACCTTCTTCATGGCTTGCCTCCCAGGACCTGCAGCGCGGCGCCCACGCCCTTGCCGAGTTCGACCTTCTGGCCCATGCCCGCGAGCACCATCTCCAGGGCCGAGACGGCGGTCACCACGTCGAAGGTGTCGGCGTAGCCCAGGTGGGCGATGCGGATGATCTTGCCCTTTGCCTGGTCCTGCCCTCCGGCCACCGTGATCCCGAACCGCTCCCGCAGGGCCTTCTTGACGGCCTGGCCGTCCACTCCGGCCGGCATCTTCACGGCGGTGCAGGCATCGCTCGGGCTGTCGGGGGCGTAGAGTTCGAGGCCCAGCGCCTTCACCGCGGCCCGCGCAGCCTTCGCCAGCCGGCCGCGTGCGGGCGAACACGCCCTCCCGGGTCTCCTCGCGGATTTGCCGGAGCACGTCGGCGAGGCCCACGACGAGGCTCACCGCAGGGGTCCAGGCGGTCTGGTTGTCCAGCTGCTTCTTCCGCTCCGCCTTCACGTCGAAGTAGAAGCGCGGCAGGTCGGCCGTGCCCAGGAACCCTTCGGCCTTCTCGCTCCAGGCGATGAAGGCGAGCCCCGGGGGGAGCATCAGCGCCTTCTGGCTCCCGGTGACCAGGACGTCGATCCCGAGCGAGTCCATGGGGAGGTCGAACACGCCCACGGCGGTGATGCCGTCCACGACGAGCAGGACTCCCGGCCGCTCCCGCGTGATGGCGGCGAGCGCCTCCACGGGGTGGCGGACGCCGGTGCTCGTCTCGCTGGCCTGCACGTACACCGCACGGATCTCCGGGTCGGCGTCCAGCGCGCTCCGCACGGTCGCCGGGTCCACGGCGCGCCCCCACTCCACGGGGACCTCCACCGCCTGGCAGCCGTACGCCTTGAGGATCTTCCCCCAGCGCTCGCCGAACTTGCCGCCGTTCACGTAGAGGGCCTTGTCGCCCCGCCGCAGGAAGTTGGTGATCGAGGCTTCCATCGCCCCGGTCCCCGAGGCGGCCAGCACCACCACGTCGCGGTTCGTCTGCAGCAGGTACTGCAGCCCCTTCCGGCACTCCTCGAAGACCGGTTTGAACTCGGGCTCGCGGTGGTGGATGATCGGGCGCGCCATCGCGAGAAGGGTTTCCGGCGGTACCGGCGTGGGCCCGGGGGCCAGCAGGGTCGTCTTCTTCATGGGAGGTCCTCCGAAGCGCGGTGCAAAGAGTCGCAGGGCCGCCTATTCGCGGCCCGAAAACTGCGCGACGCTACCAGAGCGGGAAACGGGCCGTCAAGGAGAGCCGCGGGGCTCCGGCGCCTCCCAGGCCCTACGGAATCAGTCGGCGGGTTCCCCCTTGCCCGACGGCGCTTCGCCCTCGGCTTCGGCACGGCGGCGGGGGCGCCGGGGGCTTCGGCGAGCCCGGGCCTTTGCGGGTTTGGCAGCCGCCTCGTCCGCGGGCGGCTCGGCCGCCTTCTCGGCGACGGGAGCTTCGGGCGTGGACGGAGCCTCCGCCGGGGCGTCGCCCGGTGCCGCAGGAGTCTTCCGGCGCCGGCGCCGGCGCGCCGGGCGCGCCGGGGCGGCCTCCTCGTGCGACGGGGGCATGGCCGGGGCTTGTGCGGCTTCCTCGGCCGGAGCAGGCGCAGCCGGGGGCGGGGCGGGCTCCGCGACGGGCGTCTCCAGGTGGGGAGTCTCCCCGTCGGACGGCGCCCCGTTCACCCCCACCTTCTTCCGCTTCCGCCGCAGGCGGCGCTTCGCGGAGGCCGAGAGGACCTTCGGGGTCTCCCCGGACGTCTCGGCGGCGGGCGCTTCGGGCTCATCCTCTCCGGACGACGGGGGCGGTTCCGCAGGCGCCTCGGCCACCCGCGGGGCGGAACCCTCCGGCGCCTCCTCCCCGGACTTCCGGCGCTTCCGGCGACGGCGCTTCTTCCGGCCGGGCTCCCCGTTGCCCTCCGCCGGGGCCGCGGGCGCCGGAGCCGTCGCGGCGACGTCCGGCGGCTCCGCCGGCACCTCGGGCGGCTCCCCTTCGTCCTCGAACAGGGCGTACACGTTGGGCCGCACCGCCCGTGCGGCGGGGGCGGGCAGGCCCTTCGGGGTCCGCAGCGTCCCCCGGGGGAAGGACTCGGGGATGTTGGTGTCCACCCGCTGCGTGTTGCCGTCCTTGCGGTACTCCACGTAGTACTGGTTCACGTGGAGGGCCGGCTCCGAGAAGACGTCGATGAGGAGGCGGAAGTCGTCCTCGATCTCGATCATCTTGCGGCGCTTGCGGTTGGTGAGGATGGCCTCCACGTCCGGGGGGACGCCCAGGAGGACCCGGTCGGCGCCCGGCGAGCGGGCGAGGTGCCCCTGGACGAACCGGAGAACGGAGAGCGCGAAGCTCTCGGTGTTGCGCACCTTGCCCGCCCCGCGGCACACGGGGCACGCGACGTTGATGCCGGCGCTCCCCGGCGGCTTCAGCCGCTGCCGGGAGAGCTCGAGCAGCCCGAACTTGGAGATGGAGCCCACGTCGGTGCGGGCCTTGTCCTCCTTGAGCGCCTTCTGGAGGACCTTGCGCACCTCGGTGCGGTGGCCGGCCGACCGCATGTCGATGAAGTCGAGCACCACGAGACCGCCCATGTCGCGGAGCCGCAACTGGCGGGCCGCCTCCTCCGCCGCCTCGCGGTTGGCGATCAGGGCCGTCTCCTCGATGTCCTTGCCCTTGGTCGTCTTGCCCGAGTTCACGTCGATGCTCACCAGCGCCTCGGTCTGCTCGATCACGATGGACCCGCCCGAGGGCAGCGGCACCGTCTTCTCGTAGATCGACGCGATCTGGTTCTCGAGGTTGTGCTTGGAGAAGAGCGGAGCCTTCTGCTCGTAGAGCTTCACCCGCTTCTGATACCAGGGCATGACCGCCTGGAAGAACGAGTGCACCTGCTCGAAGATGGCGCGGTCGTCCACCCAAACCTCCTGGATGGAGGGGGTGAAGTAGTCGCGGATCGTGCGGATGACGATGTCGCTCTCCTGATAGAGCAGGCAGGGCCCCTTCGCGGCCTGGTACTCGGCCTGCAGGCGCTTCCAGAGCCGGAGCAGGTAGGAGGCGTCCCGGGTGAGCTCCTGTTTCGTGCGCCCCTCCGCCGCGGTTCGCGCGATGTACCCGACGCCTTCGGAGAGCCCGGCCCCCTCCAGGGCCTCGCGCAGCTGGGCCCGGGTCTCCTCGTCCTGTATCTTCTTCGAGACCCCCTTCTTCTGCACGTAGGGGGTGATGACGAAGTAGCGCCCCGGGATGCTGATGTAGGTGGTGAGGGCCGCGCCCTTCTGCCCCAGCTCTCCCTTGCGCACCTGGACCATCAGCTCCTGCCCCACCCGGAGGGAGGAGATCTCGCGCCGGCCGGAGGGGAAGTAGCTCGGGTCGATGTCGTCCACGGCCAGGAAGCCGTTGCGGTCGCGCCCGTAGTCGAGGAAAGCGGCCTCCAGACTCGGTATGACCTTGACGATCCGGCCCCGGTAGATGTTCCCTTCGATCTGTTCGTGGCTGGAGGTCTCGACGGAGAGCTCCTCGAGCAGGCCGCCCGACACGATGGCGATCCGGCTCTCCTCCTCGTTGACCACGTTGATGAGCATGGACTTGGACATGGGCTCCTCGGTAACGGCCGCAGCGGCCGTGCGTTGCGAACGGCCGACTCTATACCAGACGCCGCCCCATAGGAGAAGCAGGGATTGGGAACGAGACGGGCCGTCCTGACGCCGCGGGAACTGATCCGGGAGGCCCGGGACCTGGAGTCGTTGGGGCCGATCCGGCGGTCCCTGGTCTCGGCCGGGGTGCGGGAGGCGTGGCTCGTGGGAGGGACGCTCCGCGACCTGGCGTGGGGAGAGCCCCGCCCGGCGCCGGACGTGGACCTCGCCGTGCCGGGAGACGGCGCGGCGGCGGCGCGCCGGGTGGCGGAGGCCACCGGGGGCGCCCCGTTCCCGCTGGACGAGGCCGAGGGCGCGTGGCGGGTGGCCGTGGCCCGGGGCGGAACCGTGGACGTCATTCCCCTTCGGGGGCCCTCCATCGAGGCGGACCTGGGCGGCCGCGACTTCACGATCAACGCGGTGGCCCTGGACCTGCTGGGTCAGCGGGGACTGCTCGACCCCCTGGACGGGCTGGGGGACCTCGCCGCGGGACGCCTGCGGCTTTGCGCCCCCGACGCCCTCGACCGGGACCCGCTGCGCACCCTGCGGGCCTACCGCTTCGCCGCGCAGTTCGACCTCGCGCCCGACCCCGCCCTGCCGCCGGTGCTGGCCGCCGCCGCCGCGCGCCTCGCCGAGGTCTCCGCCGAGCGGGTCCGGGCGGAGTTGTTCGCCACCCTCGACCTCCCGGCGGCGTCCCGGGCCCTGCGGACGATGGCCGACCACGGCGTGCTCCTCCGGATCTTCCCCTTCGTCGGCGAGTGGCCCGGCTTCGACCAGGGTGACTACCACACCCACGACCTCCTGGAGCACAGCCTCCGGACCGCCGGGGAGGCCGCGCGGCTGGCGAGGGAAGCCGGCGGGCTGCCGCGGGCGGCCGAGCTTCTCGGGCACCTGGACGAGGTCCTGGAGGCGGGCGTGACGCGCCGCTCCCTCCTCGTGCTCTGCGCGCTCCTCCACGACGCGGCCAAGCCCGCCACCGCCTCCTGGGACGGGCCGCGGCGGCGCTTCCTCGGGCACGAGACCCTGGGCGGGCGGGCGGTGCGCCGGGAACTCCGGCGGCTGCGGGTGGGCCGCCGAACGGCCGACGCGGCGGCGCGAGTCGTGGCCGCCCACCTGCGGCTGTTCCAGCTGTGCCAGCAGGCGCCGCCCACGCCCCGGGCCCGGCTCCGGTACCTCAAGGACCTGGGCTCGGAGGTCCCCGAGGCGGTCCTGCTCTCCCTGGCGGACGAGGCGGCCACCGGGCCGAACCCGTCGTGGCTCGCGACCGAGCACCGGGTCGCCGGCGAGCTGCTGGAGCTCTTCTGGGAACGGCGCGGGGGCCGGGAGGTGTCTCCGCTCCTGCGGGGCCGCGACTTGGTGGACCGCCTCGGCGTGAACCCCGGGCCCGAGGTGGGCCGGATCCTGCGGGCCGTCGAGGAGGCGGAGCGGGCCGGCGAGGTGGCCGACCCGGTTCAGGCCCTGGCGCTGGCCCGGGCCATCCGCGACGGGGCGGCGGGAGCTCGGGGGCGCTGAGGGCGGGGGTTCCGGCCGGCCGCCGGCCGCCGGCTTCCGTGCACCCGGTCCCGACGCGTGGTACGGTGCGGTCGTCGGACCCACCGAACCAGCGAGGGCCGGAGGAGACCATGCGCTACCAGACGAGACTCACCGAACGGCGGGAAGAGGCGGACGGCATCGTCTCCGTGCGGCTGGAGAACCCCGAGGGCTTTCGATTCCGACCCGGGCAGTGGTGCTTCCTCAACCTGCCCGACCTCGGCCTCCGGGACGACCGCGGACTGCGGCGGCACCTGAGCGTCGCCTCCTCCCCGGGAGACGGCCACCTGCTCTTCGCGACGAAGCTGTCTCCGAGCGCCTTCAAGCAGACCCTGGCCCGGCTCGAGCCCGGAGCCGGGATCGACCTGGAGGAGCCCCGGGGTCGCCTCGCGCTGCCCGAGGACCCGGTCCGGCCGCTGGCGTTTCTGGCCGGCGGGATCGGGATCACGCCGTTCCGTTCCATGGTGCGCCACGCGGCGCAGGCCCGGTCGGGGCACCGGATCGCGCTCTTCTACTCGAACCGCAAGCCGGAGGAGGCGCCCTTCCTCGACGAGCTCCTGGAGCTCTCCCGGAAGGAGGAGCGGATCGACGTGGTGGCGACCATGACCCGGATGAACGAGTCGCAGAGGCCGTGGGACGGGCCGACCGGCCGCCTCAACCCGGGGATGATCCGGGAGGGCCTGCCGGAGTGGGAATCGGCGCTCTACTTCCTCGCCGGCCCGCCGCCCATGGTGGAGGCGATGCAGGGTACCCTGGCCGAGATGGGGATCGCCGGGGACCGCGTCCAGCCGGAGCTGTTCTCGGGGTACTGAACGGGAAGCCTCGACCCGATCGTCGCAAAGGGGGCGCCGGCCGGCGCCCCCTTTGGCGTCCGCCGGCCTCGGGTCAGACGTGGTTGCGCAGTTGGAGCTCGACGGGGTGCGGGTTCAGGTAGGTCTGCAGTCTCAGGTAGGGCTCGTCGTACTTGCGCACGTAGTGGTTGAGCAGCGTGACGGGAACGACGAGCGGCACCAGTTCGGTGCGGTAGCGCTCGATCACCTCCAGCAGCTCCTGCTTCTCGTCGGCCGAGAGCTGCTTCTTGAAGTAGCCCATGGCGTGCTGCAGGACGTTGGCGTTCTTCGCGCCGTGGTCTTGCAGGTCCAGCGCCTCGGCATCAGCAGTTCCTGGTAGCGCGCGAAGCAGCTCTGCGGCGGGAGCGTCCTTGCCGCGCGCCACGAGGCGGCCCGAGTCTCCCGATAGTGCTTCGGGCTGTGGGAGAGGATCAGCAGCTTGTTGCGGGTGTGGAAGTCCACCAGGCGCCCCCGGGCCTTCCCCGCGGCCAGGCTCTGCCGCCAGCGCTGCATAGGCGAAGATCCGCTCGATGAAGTTCTCGCGCAGCCGAGGGTCGTGCAGGCGGCCCTCCTCCTCGACCGGGAGCAGCGGGAAGTGCTCCATGAAGGACCGGGCGAACATCCCGACGCCGACCTTCTCCGGCATCCCTGCTCTCGTCGTAGACCTTGACCCGCTCCATGCCGCTCGACGGCGACTTGCTCTTGAAGATGAAGCCGCACAGGTCCTCGGCCTCGAGTTCGCGGACCCGCCGCGCGGCCCAGGACAGCATCCTGCTCGGTGTGGTCCACGCCGGTGCGGGTGGTCACGAGCCGCGGGCGCCTCCGGGTCCCCGACCAGGCGCATCGACTCCCGCGGGAACCGGCAGGCCGCACTCCACCTCCGGGCAGACGGGAACGCACTCCACGTAGTGACCGAGCGTGTCGCGCAGGTAGCGGTCGAGCTTGTGCTGGCCGTCGTAGCGGACCTGCTCCCCGAGGAGGCAGGAGCTGATACCGAGTCGGATGCGGCGCTCCCCGAAGCCTGGATCCCCCACGTCCGTCATGGGCACCTCCTCTCCGGCCGAGTCTGCAGGGGCCCCGGACAGGTGTCAACCGCAGCCGGGGTTTGACGCTGCCCCCGGCGCTCGCCTACCTTGCCGCACCGGGGGAAGGAGGGGCCGTGGCCGACGAGATCCGGGTCGAAACCTGCGAGGGGCGGGACCTTCTCGACCACCTTTCCGACATCGCCCGGCTCCGCATCGCAGTGTTCCGGGAGTACCCGTACCTCTACGACGGCGACCTGGCGTACGAGGAGCGGTACCTGCGCAACCTGTGCGAATCGCCGCAGGGGATGGTGGCGCTCGCCCTGGCCGGAGGGCGGGTGGTGGGGGCCTCCACCGGCCTGCCCCTGACCGACGAGGCCGACGGCATCCGGCGGCCCTTCGAGGAGGCCGGCCCCGCCGTGGAGCGGATCTTCTACTGCGCGGAGTCGGTTCTCCTCCCCTCCCACCGGGGACGGGGGGTCTACCGCCGCTTCTTCGCCGAGCGCGAGCGCTACGCCTCGGCCCGCGGCTTCGCCTTCGCCACGTTCTGCGGCGTGGAGCGGGCCGCGCACCACCCCCGAAGCCCCCCCGGCTACCTGCCCCTGGACGGGATCTGGACGAAGCTGGGCTACGAGCGCCGCCCGGAACTGCGCACGAACATCGCTTGGAAGGACCTCGACGAGGAGGGGGAGAGCCCCAAGCCCATGGTGTTCTGGCTCAAGAGGCTCGGGCCCGAAGCCCGGTAGAAGGCCCCATGGAACCGGTGGAGACACCCCGCCGCAGCGCCGCCCGGGCCCTTGTCGCCGGCTGCGTCGCCATCGCTGGCCCGGGCGCCCTGATCTTCGGCTACCCGGGCGTGGTCGCCCCCCGCTGGCAGGCGGACCTCGGCCTGGGCCGGGCGGCCATCGGGGCGACGCTGTTCTTCGTCCTCGCCGCGGTCGGCGGCTCCATGTTCCCGGTGGGCAGGGCCCAGGAGCGCTGGGGGACGCGACGGCTGGTCCTGGCGGGGGAGGTGCTCACGGCGGCGAGCCTCCTTTTCACCAGTCGCCCCGCGGGCGCTTGGAGCCTCTACCTGTGGGGCGCGACGGTGGGCGCGGCCTCGTGCCTCGTCTACCTGCCCTGCCTCACCGTCGCCCAACTGTGGTTTCCCACTCGCCGCGGGCTGGCCTCGGGCCTGGTGAACCTCTCCTTCGCGGGATCGGCGGCGGTCATGGCCCCGGCCCTCGGCTGGCTCCTCGCGAAAGCGGGCTACGCGGGGACCCACCTGGCCCTGGCAACGGCCCTCCTCGTCGTGGGAGGCCTCGCGGCCGCCGGAGTCGTCGCTCCCCCGCGGTCCCCGGCGGCGGCCGCGCCGCCGCCTCCTTCCCTGACCGCCGCGGAGAGCCTCCGGACGCGGCCCTTCTGGCTGCTGTGGTTCGTCTGGGCGCTCCAGGGCGCCGCAGGCATCTCGATGGTGACGCTCGCCGCGCCCCTGGCAGCGGCCAAGGGCCTCGCCCTGACCGGGGGCGTGGCCGTCCTGACGGCCTTCAACGTCGCCAACGGCGGGAGCCGCCTGGCGGCCGGACTCCTCTCCGACCGGGTGGGTCGCCGCCCCGCCCTGGCGGCGGCCTCCCTGCTCGCGGGGGCCGCGTACCTGGCCCTTCCCGCCGCCCAGGGGACGGCTTCCACGGCGGCCCTGGCCGTCGCGATCGGAACGGCCTTCGGCACCCTCTTCGCCGTCTCGGCGCCGCTCGTGGTGGAGTGTTTCGGCCCGGCCCACTTCGGCACGGTCTTCGGGCTCGTCTTCACGGCCTACGGGTTCGTCTCGGGAGCGCTGGGCCCATGGCTGAGCGGTCACCTGCTGGACCGCGCCGGGGGGGACCCGGCCGCCGCCTGCGCGTACCTCGGCTGCTGCTGCCTGCTCTCCGCCGCGCTCGTGCTCGGCGTCCGGCGCCCGCCCCCCGGCGGCTAGCCCGTGGAGCAGCCGAGTCCCGGCGGCCTCAGAAATCCACGATCAGCGAGGTCAGGAAGGCCGTGTCGGTCTCGTCGGCGTCTGCCGGCGGCCGTTCTGGTAGCTCACGATGTAGCCGACCCCGAGGGACAGGAGGGCGTTGATCTTGACCTCCAGGGCCGTCTCGCTCTTCACGAAGAAGACGTCGGCGTCCCGGAAGGAGGCCTGGTAGTCGAGCAGTTGCTTGAACTTCAGGTTCTCCCGGATCTGCCAGGCGTAGTCGAGGGTCGCCTTCCCCATGGCGTAGGAGTCGCTCCCCTCCTCGAACTCGTCGTGGGACCAGAGAACGCCCAGCAGCCCCTTGAGGCGGTGCCGCTCCGTCTTGACCAGTTCGTAGCCCACGCCGGGGCCCACGTTGAACCGGTACTCGTACCCCGAGAACTTGTCCTTCAGGTAGCTGGCCGTGAGAAAACCGAAGAACCGCTCGGTGAACCCCCTCTCGTAGCGCCCCTCGGCGAACCAGCGGTTCGCGGTCTGGTCTCCGTCGTTCTCGGCGAAGAGCGCCTTGCCCTTCGCGTAGTAGCGGTTGGCGTCTCCCTCGACCTCCCTCGACGCGTCCACCACCGCCCCCATGGTCTGGGTGTCCGTGTTCCCGGTGGTGCGGACGTAGGAACCCTCGGCCCGGAACTTCCAGCCCTTCGACGCCTTCTCGGGGCTGCCCTCCGCCGCCGCGGCGGGAACCGCGAGCAGCGAGGCGGCGACGGCGACGACGGGCAAGGCGGCGCGGCGGATCATCGGAACCTCCTTTCGGAAACGGGAATGGGCGGGAACCGGTGTACGGCGGGAGGGCGTGCCCCCCTTTCACGGCCTGTCGGCCGCATCCTGGGGGCGCCCCTCGAAGAGCATCGTCGCCCGCTCGCCGCCCTGCTGGAAGGACAGGGCCAGGCGGCCGGCGAGGAAGCCGTACTTGTCCACGGAGGCCAACTGCCGGAGGAAGCGGGCCTCCACCTCCATGGCCGGCGGCGGGCAGGCCCTCCGGGTCGTCCCCGAGGGGCCCATGGCGACGTCGCCGGGCGCCGGCCCGTCGGCGGCGGCTGCGAAGTACGCGTTGCAGCCCGCCGACCCGCTGAGCCGGCCGTCGCGAAACGCCAGGGTCACCTCCGGCTCCGAGGGGGCCGCCTCGCCCCACGTCCAGCGCCGGAGCACCCACGCCGTCCCCGAGAGAGCGTTCAGGGAGAGCCGCTCCGGCGGCCCGGCAGGCGGGAGCTCCCGCAGGCTCCACCCGTCCTCCAGCACGAACTCCCGCGTCGCCATCTCCCCGGGGCAGCACGCGGCATCCCCTGGGCCGGCCTGCACGACATCGACGGACACCCTCCCCGGCGCGACCCGCGCCCCGCGAACCTGGACGCGGTCGCCCAACGACCGGGTCGCCCGGTTCCGGACCTCTCCGGCGTCCCGGCCCACCACCGCCAGGTAGAGGAAGGAGCCGGACCCCCCGAACTGCCGGAAAGCAGGACCACGGCCTCCTCCGACCCGTCGCCGTCGAGGTCGCCGGTGACCCGGAAGTCCCCCGCCAGCGAGATCCGCGGCCGAGAGGCCCCCCCGGACGCGTACGGAGGCCCCTCCCAGGAACCCTCGGCCAGCGTGACCGGCCCGGACGGCTCCTCGAAGCCCGTGTACGTCGCACGGGCGAGCTCTTCGGTCGTGGGAGCTCCGACGGCACCCCGCGCCGTGGACAGGGCGCCCCCCGCCGGAACCTGCGGAAACGAGCACCCCACGGCGAAGACGAGGGAGAGGAGTGCCGCCGGACGCCGGACCCGGCCGTCCCCTCCCCGGGCTCGCCGCCGCAGGGACCGCACGGTCTGGGAAAAAGGCGTGGGGCGCACGGGACGTCAGTCCTGGGCGATGACCTGCCCGCGGGAGGTGAAGGAGATGCCCTGCTGCCCCCGGGTGCCGATCATCACCGACTCGATCAGCGGCGGCGTCACCGGGACCTCGGAGCGCCACCGCGCCACGAAGCTCGCCCCCGAGCCGCCGGCGACGTCCGACTCCTTCACGAAGTAGCGCACCGCGCCGAGGGGACCCACCGTGACCGGCTGCTCCACATAGGCGCGGACCCGCTTGCCGTCCTGGGCGTAGTAGTCCACGGCGAGCACGGTCAGACGGGCTCTTCCGGTCCGTGTTGCGGATGCTCAGGGTCGCCGCCAGGTAGATCGGCCTCTCCTGGTCCGCGCCGTAGATGTGCGAATAGACCGGCACGTAGACGGACTGACCTCTCGTTGTCTGCACCTGGCCGTGGGCGACACCGGCCAGGAGGAGCGCGGCCACGAGCACTCCGACCAGCCGCAAGGTGCGAACGCGAGTCATCGTCGGACCTCCTCGCTGCAGGGAAGACGTCCTGCCGGGACGAAGGGCGCCACCCCCCGCCGGGTCCTGCCGCGGCGGACGTCGGGTCAAGGCCCGACCAGGGGCAGCCACTTGCGGACGTTGAAGTACACCGCGAACTCCACGGCCTCGCCGGCGCCGGCGCCCACGATCTCGGTCGCACGGGCTCGGATCGCGTCGAGCAGGGGCCCCTCGGTCTCCTCCCGGGCCATCTCCAGGTAGAGGCGCACCCCCTGGAACCCGCCCTCGCGAAACGCGTATGCCGCGTGGGGGTTCTCCCGCAGGTTGGCGTGGGTGAGCCGGTCGGTCATGCCGAAGGCCACCGTCTCCCCGTCGATCACGTGGGGCCGGGAGTACACCGCGATGTCCACCTCCCCCGCTCGATTGGCCGTGGCCAGATACCCGGTCCCCTTCGCCGCCTCGAAGTAGCGCTTCCAGTCCATCTCCGCTTCCCTTTCCTCGGCCGTCACTGGCCGAAAAGGCTCTTGAACCCCTTCTGCAGCGCCCCCTTCTGCTCCTCCCCGAGGGGAACCTTGGGGAGCAGCTTCTCCTCCAGGGCCTTCTGCGCCTTGCCGCCGAGGGCCTTGGTGGCGATGCGCGCGAGCCCCTCGGCGTCGAGCCCGTACTTCGGGTCGCCCAGCGTTCCCGACAGGCGCAGCGGCAGCTTCGACCATCCCTGGGCGTCGGTGACCGCGTCGAGGGTGGTCTTCTCCCGAACCAGGCGCTGCGCGATCTCCCGGGGGAGAGCCACTGCCATCACCAGGTCGAGCTTGCGGTCCGCGAGGCCCAGCGTGCCCTTGGCCGTGGCCTGGAGGTTCGGGCCGCTGAACACGAAGGAGTTGAGCTGGCCGACCCCTTCGGCGGTCTGGAGGTCCGCCTTCACCCCGTAGAAGTTCAGGGTCTCGAGTTCCCGGGCCTGGAAGAGCGCCGCCAGGTTCTGCACCAGTGGGTGGCTCACCAGTTTGCCGTCCTTGGCTTCGGCCTTCAGTTGGGAGCGCAGCGCCCCGAGGTCGCCGCCGCCCCCCTGGGCCTGGAGAGACAGGCCCATCACGCCCGTCATCGCGCCCTTGAGGGTGGGGCTCAGCGCCGTGAGCAGGTCGTTCACGGTGACCCCCGCGAGGTCGACCCCCACCTCGAAGGGGGGCCCCTGCCGCTCGAGTTCCGCACGGCTGCGCAGCGCCAGGGTCCCGCCGTAGAGCTTGGCGCCCGCGGGCTCCACCGTGAGGACTCCGTCGCGCAGGACGATCTGCGCCCGGAAGTCCTCCACCACGGCCCCCGACGCGAGCAGGCGGGCAACCCGGACTTCTCCGGTCGCCTCCAGGGGGATCGGCGAGGGCTTCGCCGGGTCCGGCGGAGCCGCGGGCGCGGCGGGCTCCGCCGTCTCCCCCTCGGGCAGCAGGGCCAGGAGGGGGTCGGTCCGCAGCTCCTCGGAGGTGAGGAGGAACTCCACCTTCGGCTTGCGGTCCAACCGGGAGACCTTGGCCTCCAGGTGCACCTTCTGGCCCGCGGCGAGCACGTCGAGGCGCTCGAGGGTGGCCCGGTGCGCCCCCAGGTCGACGGACGCGTCGAGCTCCGCGCTCACGTCCGCGGTCTCTCCCTGGGCCTTGCCGGACGTCAGGGCCAGCCGATCGGCCCGCACCGTTCCCTGCACCCGGGCGCTCTTCCCCCCCGTGACCCCGAGGGCCAGGTCGACTCCCGCCTTGCCGGACGCCACCCGCAGGCCCTCGCCGAGCAGGTCGTTCAACCCGGAGAGTTCGAAGTCCTCGACCCGCACCTGGGCCGCCACGTCGTGGCTCTTCGGGTCCACCGTCCCCTCGGCCCGGAACCGTGCCTTCTCCGCCAGGGGAAGGCGGGCGGAGAGCTCGTAGCGGATGGGGCGGTCCAGGGAGATCTCGCGGATGCGCGACTCGATGTCGTCGAGGGTGTAGGTCTCGGCCGGCGAACGCGACCGGTCCTCGAAGGAGAAGCGGCCGCGCTCCACCGAGAAGAGGGCCACCAGCAGCGACAGCGGCGTGTCCGCGCCGCCGCCCTCGGCCCGGGGCTCGGGAGCCTCCTCGCCCTTCTCCCCTCCGAGCAGGTCGTCGATGTCCAGCGTCCCGTCCGCCAACCGGACGATCCGGACGTGGGGTTCGACCAGGCTCACCTCGTCCACCTGGACGCGTCCCGACAGCAGGGCCCACAGGTTCCAGCGGATGCGGATGGCCCGCGCGGCGACGAGGGGCTCCGGCGCGCCTTCGCTGCGGATGTCGAGCCCGTCGAGGTGGATGCCCGTGAGGCCCGCACCGGCGTCCGCGATCGAGACGTCCCGCCGGAGTTGCTCCTCCAGGGGCGGAACCACCCAGGCCAGGATGCGGTCCTTCGTCAGGTAGACCTTGAGACCGATGACCGCGACGGCCAGGAGCAGCGCCAGCCCCCCGGCGAGCCAGACGAAGATCTTCGCGGGTTTGCTCATCGTTTCCTCCTCCTCCCGGGGCGCCTGCGGGCCCTCCGGCAGCTTGCAATCGAGCAGTGGATGTGCTTAACTCCCGCTTCCCTTCGGGCGAGTAGCTCAGCTGGATAGAGCGCAGGTCTCCGGAACCTGAGGCCGTGGGTTCGAATCCCGCCTCGCCCACCAAGAACCCCAGCCGGCGCCCGCCGGCTGTTTCATTCCCGGCCGAGGGCCTGCCGGATCTCCCGAAGCACTCTACCCTTTTCGAACCGGGGCGCCAGGAGCCTCTCGCCCGGCGCGTCGCCCACCAGTCGGTGCAGCACCGTCCCGCGAGGCAGCGCCCGCACGAAGGCGGCCGCCCGGACGGCGTACTCCGCCTCCTCCAACGGCTGCACCTCGCCCCTGCGCCACGCCGCCTCCAGCTCGGTGCCCCGGACCACGGCGAGCTGGCGCAGCTTCACGCCCTCCACGCCCAGCCCCGCCAGGAAGGCCGCGGTCGCGAGCTCGTCCTCGGCGCCCTCCCCCGGCAGGCCGAGGATCACGTGGGCGCACACCTTGAGCCCCCGGCCGCGCGCCCTGCGGCACGCGTCGGCGAACGCCGCGGCCCCGTGGCCGCGGCGCAGCCTGCGCAGGGTCTCGTCCCGGCTCGACTGCAGGCCCAGCTCGAGCCACACCTCCGCCCGCTCCCGCCGCGCCGCGAGCCCTTCGAGCACCGCGTCGGGCACGCAGTCGGGCCGGGTTCCGACGCACAGGGTCACGACCTGCGGGAACCCGAGGGCCTCGTCCCACAGCCGGTCCAGGACCTCAGGCGGCGCGTGGGTGTTGGTGCGCGGCTGGAAGTACGCCGCCGCCTTCCGGACGCCGCGCCCCTCCAGGACCGCGATCCCCGCGGCGAGCTGCCGGGCTACGGGGCGCGGGTCGCCATGGGAGGGAGCGAAGGAGGCCGGGTCGCAGAAGGTGCAGCCGGCGGTGCCGAGCAGGCCGTCGCGGTTGGGGCAGGAGAAGCCGGGGTCCAGGCTCACCCGGCGGACGGGCTCCCCGTGCCTTGCCCGCCAGTACCTCGCCAGGCTCGGCCAGGGCTCAGGCGGCCAGGGGGGCGAGGGCACGCAGGACCTCCTGGAGGCGGGGGATCAGGGCCTCCCGCTCGGCCTCCTCCCGGTCGAGCAGCTGCCCGAGCCGGTCGAGGTCCAGCACCAGGGCCTCCACGGTCTCCCGGTACCCCCGCGCCCAGGCGCCCGCGAGCTCGTCGAGGCTTCGGGCCACGACCTGGTACTTCACCTGCTCGTTGTAGTGGAGCAGGTTCGAACGGGCCTCCTCCCCCAGGAGCTCGCGAACGGCCTCCGCCCCGTCGGCGAGGACCGAGCGGGCGAACGTGGTGCGCTCCTGCTTCCCCATGAGCCGCCGGGCCCAGCCCGCGGCGAGCTTCCGGGTCCACTGCCCGGCGAAGGACAGGACCCTGTCCGCGGCGAACTGGTTCGGCAGGTACGTGAGGGCCGAGAAGAGGGGGATGGGCGTGCGGCCGATGGACGGGTCGAGGGGCGGCAGTTCCAGGGGCGGCACCTGGATCCCCAGGGCTCCGGCCTCCCGCCGGTACGCCTCCACGCTCTGCACCAGGATCTCCGCCGGCGGC
This sequence comes from uncultured delta proteobacterium, assembly GCA_963707045.1. Classification (GTDB taxonomy): domain Bacteria; phylum Desulfobacterota; class Deferrisomatia; order Deferrisomatales; family JACRMM01; genus CAZGRT01. Next base: position 301,369 of record CAVPOV010000005.1, on the reverse strand, counting down.
CCCGCCGCGGCGGCGAGCGCGGCGCTGGCGTCCTTCCAGACCGTCCGGATCTGTTCCACGGCCTTGGGGTTCACCGCCTCGACCTTGTACCGGTGGAAGCCCGCCCGCATCTCCTGGTAGAGCTTGGCCATCTGGCGCAGGAGCTTCCGGCGGTCGTCCGCCTCCAGCGCGCCGGCCGGCGCCTCCAGCGCCCGGACGTGGGCCACCACCTCCTCAGCCACCGACCCACCCTGGGGATGGAACACGGCGTCGACCCGGCGGAAGGCGTCCCGCTTGAGTCCCTCCGCCACGCTTCGCAGGGCGCCCTCGAAGGTGTTGAGCGAGCCGTGGACCCTGTCCTTGGCGCTTGCCAGGGCCTTCTTCTCGGTTCCCAGGTCCTGGGCGGTTCGGCCGAGCAGCACCACCGACGCCTCCAGGCGGGCCCGAAGGGCCTCGGCCGCCCGGCGGACCACGCCCTCCAAGCTCCGGGAGATTCGCTTCTGCCGGCGCTCGCCGACCTCTCCCTCGAGGAACGAGAGGAACCCGGCGTACTCGTCCGCGGCGGAGGCCGGGGACTCGGCCCAGAGTTCGAGGAGCAATTCGTCCTTGCGCGACAGCGTCTTTCCCGAGCGGCTCAGCGGTTCGAGCAGGGCCTTCAGGGCGGAGAAGGTGTGGATGGGCACCTCGCCGGCCACGTTGCGCAGTTCCGAAGCCATCCGATCCCGCAGGAGCCGGAGATCCTCGGCCGACCCGTGCTCGGCGAGGTCGGCGTTCAGGACGAACCGCGTCGACTCCACCAGCCCCATGGCCCGGATGTCCCGGAGGAAGCGGAAGTCCGCCTCCCGAAGGCCCACCCGGCTCGAGACCACGTAGATCACGAGGTGGGCGCCGAGGAGGTACTGCTGCACCATCTCCATGTGCCGGGGGTTGGGGGAGTCGTACCCCTGGCAGTCCGCCAGCTCCCAGTTGTCCTGGAACGGCAGGTCCGGGATCTCGAGCACCAGGTCGTCCACGTACACGGCCAGGGCGTCGTCCCCGGCGAACTCGCGGTGACGCTCGAACTCCTCCGCCCCGAACTCCAGGTCGCGCGGCGCGTCGCCCAGCAATCCCGCCACGCGGCTCTGCCCCTTGATATAGGCCCGCAGGAGCGCGACGTTCTTGTCGAAGAAGCCCCCCTCGCCGAGCACCTCGGCTCCCATCTCGGCGATGGCGCGCTCCAGGAGCTCCCGGTCACGGGCCGAGCGCAGGTCCACGGGCCGCCCCTCCTCGTCGGCGCCCAGGAACAGGGCCGCGTCGGTGGCCTCCCGGTTCACCTCGCCCCACCCCTTCAGCCGCATCCGGGCCCGCAGCTCGGGCCCCGGCCGCACCCGGGTCACGAGGGAGGTGACGATTCCGGCGCCGCGCTTGACCACGTCGCCCCCGATCAGCGCGTTGACCAGCGTGCTCTTGCCGCTCTTCACCGTTCCGGCCACGGCCAGCCGGAGGGTCTCCGCCGGCCCGGAACCGAGGTTCTGGAGCCGCGACTCCCACGGGTTGGGCGGCACGCCGTCCTCCCCCAGGAGCTCTCTCGCGGTTCCCACCAGGAACCGAAGCGCCCGCGCCCGCTCGCCCAGGCTCGCTGTCTTCTCTTCCAACGTCTCGTCCCCTCTCCCGGCCCCGGCGGCGCCTTCGGTGCGCGCGGGGACCGCCATGCTAGCGGCGGGCTTTCCGGGGTGTCAATCGTTCGCCCCGGACGTTCGCCCCGGACGGGTTACGCCCTCCGGCGCGTGGTGCTGCGCCTCCGCGCCCCGCGTTTTTAGCCAGACTCAACTTTTTTACCGTTGCTAAAGACGAAAACCCGATGCTACTCTGCACCCCGTTTGTTTTAGGCCATCGACACGTGTTTCTGGCGAAAGGAGGAGATGTATGGGCAAGTACGACGAGATGTCAACGCAGCATCGAGGATCCCAACGGGTTCTGGGGCGAGGCGGCCGAGGCGATCTCCTGGTACAAGAAGTGGGACAAGGTCCTCGACGCTTCCAATCCGCCGTTCTACCGCTGGTTCCCGGGGGCGAGCTGAACACCTGCTACAACGCCCTCGACCGTCACGTGGACGGCGGGCAGGGCCGACCAGACTCGCGCTCATCTACGACAGCCCGGTGACCGACACCGTCCAGAAGTATCACCTACCGGGAACTGCTGGACGCAGGTGGCCCGCTTCGCCGGCGCCCTCCAGGGCCATCGGCGTCGGACAAGGGCGACACGGTCATCATCTACATGCCGATGGTGCCCGAGGCCGCTGGTCGCCATGCTGGCCTGCGCCCGCCTCGGCGCGGTCCACTCGGTGGTCTTCGGCGGCTTCGCCCCCCACGAGCTGGCGATCCGCATCGACGACGCCAAGCCGAAGGTGATCATCTCCGCCTCCTGCGGCATCGAGGGCAAGAAGGTCATCGACTACAAGCCGCTGCTGGACGAGGCGATCGAGCTGGCCAAGCACAAGCCCGAGAAGTGCGTCGATCCTCCAGCGGCCCCAGGTCGAAGGCCGAGCTGACCGCCGGGCCGCGACCTCGACTGGGACGAAGTCGTGGCCAAGGCCGCAACGCCGGCCGACTGCGTGCCGGTGAAGGCCACCGACCCCCTCTACATCCTCTACACCTCCGGCACCACCGGCATCCCCAAGGGCGTCGTGCGCGACAACGGCGGCCACGCCGTGGCCCTGCACTGGACGCATGAAGAACATCTACGACGTGGAGCCCGGCGACGTGTACTGGGCCGCCTCCGACGTGGGCTGGGTCGTCGGCCACTCCTACATCGTCTACGGCCCGCTGCTGCACGGCTGCACCACCATCCTCTATCGAGGGCAAGCCCGTCGGCACCCCGGACCCCGGGGCCTTCTGGCGGGTCATCGCGCAGCACAAGGTCAAGGTGCTGTTCACCGCGCCCACCGCGTTCCGGGCCATCAAGAAGGAAGACCCCAAGGGCGAGTACCTCAAGAAGTACGACCTCTCCGGCTTCAAGTACCTCTTCCTGGCGGGGAGCGCACCGACCCCGACACCTACCACTGGGCCGCGCGACCTCCTGAAGCGTCCCGGTCATCGACCACTGGTGGCAGACCGAGACCGGCTGGGCCATCGCCGCCAACTGCCTGGGCATCGAGCACTTCCCGGTCAAGCCCGGCTCGCCCACCAAGCCGGTCCCCGGCTACGACGTGCGGATCCTCGACGACGACGGCAAGGAGCTGGCGGCCCGAACCAGGAGGGCATCGTGCGTGGTCAAGCTGCCCCTGCCGCCGGGCACCCTGCCCACCCTCTGGCAGAACGACGACCGCTTCGAGGAGTCCTACATGAGCCCCTTCCCGGGCTACTACTTCACCGGTGACGGCGGCTACATCGACGAGGACGGCTACGTCTACGATCATGGGCCGGATGGACGACGTGATCAACGTCGCCGGCCACCGCCTCTCCACCGGCGGCATGGAGGAGGTCATCGCCACCCACCCGGACGTCGCCGAGTGTGCGGTGATCGGGGTGGACGACGACCTCAAGGGCCAGGTGCCGGTCGGGCTGGTCGTGCTCAAGGCCGGCGTCACCGACGACGCGGCCGACCTCAAGCAGGAACTGGTGCAGATGATCCGCGACCAGATCGGCCCGATCGCCTGCTTCAAGGAGACCAGCGGTCGTCGCGCGGCTGCCCAAGACCCGCTCCGGCAAGATCCTGCGCGGCACCATGCGCAAGATCGCCGACGGCGACGGAGTACAGCGTGCCGTCCACCATCGACGACCCGGCCATCCTCGAGGAGATCGAGGACGCGCTGAAGGGGATCGGGTACGCGAAGAAGTAGGGGACCCCGGATCGTTCGGAACCCCGGATAGGCGGCCCTCGGGCCGCCTATCTGCTTCGGGCGCCCAATCGGGCCCGACGCGCCCGCCGACGAGGGCGACGGGCGGAGAGGAGCAGCACATGACCCGCGTGATCGGAATCGACTGCGCCACGGAGAGGGAGCGGATCGGGGTGGCCGTGGCGGACGTGGGGGAGGAGGAGATCATCCTCTGGGAGGTGCTGCGAAGCTCCCGCGTCCCTTCGATCCCGTCCCACATCGCCCAACGGGCCCAGGGGGCCCGCCGGGTCCTCCTGGCCCTGGACGCCCCCCTCGGCTGGCCCCTCTCCCTGGGAACGGCCCTGCAGAACCACACCGCCGGAGCACCCATCGAGCTCGTCGACGACCACTTCTTCTCCCGCCAGACCGACCGCGACATCCGGGCGAGGATGGCCCGGCTCCCCCCCGGGGTCAGAACGAGCCCCATCGGCCGCACGACCCACGCGGCCCTCGATGTTCTGGAGGCCGCCCGCCGGAAGATGGGCCAGGCGGTGCCCTTGGCTTGGGCGCCCGACTTTTCGGAGCGGGCGGCCGCGATCGAGGTCCACCCGGCCGCCACGCTGCTCGCCCACGGGTTCCAGCCCGAGGACTACCGGGGGAGGCAGGGGGCCGAGGTTCGGGTCAGGCTCGTGAAGGAGCTCGGACGGAAGATGGATGTGCGGGGCGAACTGGCGGCGGCGGAACACCACGCCGAGGTGCTGGACGCCCTGGTGTGCGTCGTGGCGGCGGCCGACTTCCTGGGCGGCCGGGCCGTGCCGCCGACCGAGCTCCCGGTGGCCCACAAGGAGGGGTGGATCTGGGCGGCGGCGCGGGGGTGAAGACGGAGGGCCGGGGAAGGGCTACAGGGCCTCCGGCGCGAAGGCGACGACCTCGTCGATGGACGCCGCGCCGGTCAGGAGCATGACCAGGCGGTCCACCCCCAGGGCGATCCCGGCGCAGGGGGGCGCCTCCGCGAGGTCGCGGAGAAACGGCTCGGGCATCGGGTAGGGGTCCTTGCCGGCCCGCGCCCGGGTCCTACGGTCGGCCTCGAAGCGCCGCCGCTGCTCCGCGGCGTCCACGAGCTCGGAGAAGCCGTTGGCCAACTCCAGGCCGCCGGCGTAGAGCTCGAAGCGCTCGGCGACCTGGGGGCGGCCCGGCTTGGGCCGGGCCAGGCCGGCGCACGGCGCCGGGTAGTCCACGAGGAAGACCGGCGTCCCGAACCCCTCCAGGGCCGGCTCGACCCGGAAGGCCACCGCCTCGTCGAAGGCGCCCTCCGCCAGTGCTTCCTCGGGGCTCCGCCCCGCCCACCGCTCGAAGGCCTCGGCCACCGAGATGCGCGGCCAGGGGGGAGTGAGGCCCACCTCCCTTCCCCCGCGCGCCAGGGGCCGACCCGAGGCGAGGGACCTCAGCAGCCCCTCGCAGTCCTCCATCAGCGCCGTGTAGTCCTCGCCGGCGCGGTACCACTCGAGGAGCGTGAACTCGGGCAGGTGCCGGCTCCCCCGCTCCTCGGTCCGGAAGCACCGGCAGACCTGGAACAGGCGCCCGTACCCGGCGGCCAGCAGCCGCTTCATGCACAGCTCCGGGCTCGTGTGCAGGTACCACGGGCCGGCGGGCACCGCGTCGATGTGGGGCTCGGGGGCGTTGGCGGGCAGGCGGTGGGGCGTCTCCACCTCGAGGAAGCCCTTCCCGACGAAGAAGGCCCGGATCCCTTCCAGGACCCGGGCCCGCGCCTCGAGGAACGGACGCTTCCGGCGGAGCTCCCGCAGCGCCTCGCCGCTGATCACCCGTCGCGCCCTACTTCACCCGCGTCACGTACTGGCCGGTGCGGGTGTCGATCTGGATCTTCTCGCCCTCGGACACGAAGGCGGGCACTTGGAGCTCGTAGCCGGTCTCCACGACGGCGGCCTTCGTCACGTTGGTGGCAGTGTCACCCCGGGCTGCGGGATCGGCCTTCACGACCTTGAGCGCCACGAAGTTCGGGAGGGTCACCCCGATGGGCCGGTCCTGGAAGAGCAGGACGTCGATCTCGAGGTTGTCGATGAGGTAGTGCACGTCGTCCCCGAGTTGCTCGGCGGTGATCTGGTGCTGCTCGTAGGTCTGCTGGTCCATGAACGTGTAGAAGTGTCCGTCGTTGAACAGGTAGGTCATCGTCCGCTCCTCCATGGCCGCGGGCTTGAACACGTCGCCCGAGCGGTAGGTGCGGTCGAAGCGGTTGCCGTTGATCATGTTCCGCATGCGGCAGCGGTAGAGGGCCTGTCCCTTGCCGGGCTTCGAGAACTCGAACTCTTCGATCACGTACGGCTCGCCGTCGATCTCCAGCTTGAGCCCCTTCTTGAGGTCACCCGCCTTGTACATCGCCCGTTCTCCTGGGATGGGGGTTGCGAAAGGCCGTATCTTTTAGACTTTTTTGGGCTTTCTGTCAAAATGTCTCCTCTTTCGCCGCCGGCCCCCCCGGCGCCACGTGCAGGACGGACGGCCGCTTTGTCGATGAGTTTCTCCGCTGCCCGGGCCCTCGAGCCCTCCGCTCCGTTCCCGGCCCGCTGGCCCCGGGGGTACCGCGCCCTGGCCGAGGGATTGGGCCCCGGAAACCCCCTGCTGCGCATCACCGACCCGGACCCCGCCGAGGGGCTCCCCGACCCGGACGCCCTCCCCGACGCCACGGGCGACCGCCGGCTCCGCCCCCTGCCCTTCCTCGTGCGCAAGCACCGGGACCGCGTCGTCGTCCTCGCCTCCGGCCGCTGCTTCTCCCACTGCCGCTTCTGCTTCCGCCGGGACGAGGTCGGGGCCGGGGCACGCCCCGGGCCGAACGACTGGGAGCGGATCTCCCGCTGGCTGGCCGCCCACCCGGAGGTGGAGGAGGTCATACTCTCCGGCGGCGACCCGCTCGCCCTGCCGGACGCGCGGCTCCGGGAGATCGCGAAGCGCCTGGCCGGCGTCCCGAGCCTTCGGCGCTGGCGCATCCACACCCGCGCGCCGGTGGTCCTCCCCGGCCGGGTCACCCGGGGACTCCTGGAAGCCCTGGACGGAGCCCTGCCGCTCCGGGTGGTGGTCCACGCCGCGCACCCGGCGGAGATCGACGCCCGGGTCGAGGCCGCCGTCGCGACGTTCCGGGAGGCGGGCACGGAGGTCCACTCCCAGTCGGTCCTGGTCGCCGGGGTCACGGACGACCCCGGCGCCCTGGCCCGCCTCTGGGCCCGCGTCTCGGAGACGGGCGCCCCGCCCCGGTACCTGCACCACCCCGACCGCGCGCCGGGCAACGCGGCCTTCCGGGTCCCGCTCCGCCGGGGGCTGGCCGTGTACCGGGAGGCAGCGGCCCGCCTCGTCCCCGGGGGGGGCACCCCGCCCTACGTGGTGGACCTCCCCAACGGCGCGGGCAAGGCCGCGGTGGAAACCCTGGAGCCGGGGGACGTCGAGCGCCTACCGGGGAAGCGCAGAACCCGCTGGCGCTGGGTGCGGCCCGCCGGGTGGGACGCGCTCGTGGCAGACCGCGCGTTCGAGTGGTGGGACGTCTGGGAGGAGGAAGCGGCAGAGTGATCTACTACCTGGACCTCTTCGGCACGGCGGTCTTCGCCGTGGCCGGCGCCCTGGCGGCGGGACGTCACCGCCTCGACCTGTTCGGCGTCGTCGTCGTCGGCCTCGTCACCGCCGTGGGGGGAGGGACGCTGCGCGACGTGATCCTCGACGCCCGTCCCGTGTTCTGGGTGGCGGACCTCGCCTACCTCGCCGTGGGGACCGCCGCCGCGCTGGTCACCTTCTTCTGGGCCCGGCTCCACCGCCTTCGCACGGGGGCCCTCCTGGTGGCCGACGCCTTCGGGCTCGCGGTGTTCACCGTGGTGGGCGCCAAGAAGGCGCTCCTGCTCGGCAACTCCGCGCCGGTGGCGCTGACCATGGGGCTCCTGACCGGCGTGGCCGGGGGCATCGCCCGCGACCTCCTCACCGGGGAGGTGCCCCTGGTCCTGCGGCGCGAGATCTACGCCACCGCCTCCCTGGCCGGGGCCGTCCTATACGTCTGCCTCTCCCGGGGGCCGGCCTGGGGGCCCGCGGCGACCGCCCTGTCCATGGGCCTCACCCTGGCCGTCCGACTGGCGGCCATCCGCTGGAACCTCTCGCTGCCCACCTTCCTCACCGTGGAGCGCAAGGCGGCTCCGGAGGAGCGACCGTGAAGAGCTACCGGAAGGAACTCTGGTTCGAGATCCCCAACCGGCGCGGGTTCGTCAACATCACGCCCCAGGTGGAGGGGTGCCTCCGGGAGAGCGGGGTGCGCGAGGGGCTCCTGCTGTGCAACGCCATGCACATCACCGCCTCGGTCTTCGTCAACGACGACGAGCGGGGCCTCCACGCGGACTTCGAGCGCTGGCTCGAGCAACTCGCGCCCCACGAACCCCTGAGCCTCTACCGGCACAACAACACGGGGGAGGACAACGGGGATGCCCACCTGAAGCGGACCATCATGGGGAGGGAGGTGGTGGTGGCCGTAACCGCCGGAAAGCTCGACTTCGGGCCCTGGGAGCAGATCTTCTACGGGGAGTTCGACGGCCGGAGGCGCAAGCGCGTGCTCGTGAAGATCATCGGGGAGTGAGCGCGGGCCCCGGCCTTGCGCTTCCAGGCAACCCCGGTATCTTCGCTCTCCGGGCTCGGGCGTTCGACGGGCCACGACGCAACCGGATGCCAACACCCACTCTTCGGGGAAGGAGTCGAGCCATGGCCACCTACGTGACGCTGCTCCGGTTCACCCAGACGGGCATGGAGAAGTTCAAGGACATGCCCTCGCGCCTCGACCGCGCCAAGGCCGCGTGCCGCGCGGCCGGCGGGGAGCTCAAGGGCTTCTACCTCACCCTGGGCCAGTACGACGCCGTGGCCATCAGCGAGTTCCCGTCCGAGGAAGCGTTCCTGAAGGCCTTCCTGACCATCGGCGCCACGGGCGAGGCGAGCATGGAGACCCTGCGCTCCTTCACCGAGAAGGAGTACCGCCAGGCGGTTTCTGCGCTTCCCTAGGGAACCTCGCTGCGCCGACGACGGCGCAGCCGCCATTCCGAGAGAACAGCACGGGGCCCTCCGCATCGGTGGGCCCCGTGCCGTGACGGCAGGTGTCTCCCGAAGGCGACAGATAGAATCCCTCCAATCTAGCGATCCCCCGCTCCGGGGTCCGGAACGCGTCTCCCGGGGGCGACACCCGGCCGCGTCCCGGGACCGCACCGGGGCCGGTTCTCATCCGCGCCCGCCCTCTCGCCCATCCTAGAAACCCTGCCCGATCAATACCCTACGGCCGTCGGCAACTCCCCCCGACTCCGGTGGGCCCCTCGCTTGCACACCGGGGGCCGGGCCTAGGCACCCCGTCAACACCCACGGGACGCGGCACGCCGCTTCCCGACAACCCGGGGCTCCGAGCGGGAGTCCTCACACCCAAGAGGGAGGAAGTCCATGAGCACGTTCAAGACCCTTGTCAAAGCGGCCGTCGTCGTAGCCGCAGTCGGCTTCGCCGCGTCGACCGCCTTGGGCTACAACTCGATCGGCAACGACGTCGACGCCTTCTGCGCCTCCAACCCCTACAGCGGGGACTGCAGCCTCTGCCACCTCTCTGACCGCGGCGCCTCCACGCCGGCGAAGACAGCCTCCGGACGGGGAGATTTCTGCTACTTCTGCCCCGACGACGCCCAGTGCTCTCCCCAGCCCGCCTGCACCGACGCCGACGGCGACGGCTACTTCGCCGAGGCCGACTGCGGCACGGCGATCGACTGCAACGACAGAGACAGCCGCATCAACCCGGGCGCGGCCGAGGTCTGCACCGACGCCAGGGACAACGACTGCAACGGCGCCATCGACGACCAGGACGACGCCTGCATCGTCGTCTCCCCGCCCCCCTGCCTGGACGGCGACGGCGACGGGTGGTGCGCCGAGGACGGTGACTGCAACGACGACGACCCGGAGATCTTCCCCGGCGCCACCGACATCTGCCTCGACGGCATCGACCAGGACTGCAGCGGCGCCGACCGCACCAAGGGCAAGGGCTGCCCCCGAGTGAGCAAGACGGGTGCGTCCGAGGGGAAGGGGAAGACCTGTTCCGACGGCACGGACAACGACGGAGACGGTCTCACCGACTGCGACGACCCGGACTGCGGCTCGAACCGCGTCTGCCGATAACCGGCACTTCGCAAGGAGGCGAACGGGAGGGGAGCCCTTGGGGCTCCCCTCTCTCTTTTCCCTGTCCGGGAATCGAATTCGCACCGGGCCCCGGAGGAGGTGGGTTCCCCCGAGGGCCTCCGGGGTCCCCGCCGGCGAGCAGGGTCGCCCCGAGGCGACACCTACCCGTCTCCCGGGTCGGTTCGCGGACGGCGTCTCATCCGCCTGAGCCCTCTCCCCAATTCGAGAAATCCAAGCGTTTCCAGCACCCTGCGGCCGACAGACCCTTCGACTTGACCGGTGGGCCCCAGGCTTGCACAGCGAACCGCGGGCCTAGGCACCCCACCGACACGCAACGAGGGCAACGCTCTTCGGGAAGCGGCACGCCGCTTCCCGACAACCCGGGACTCCACGAGGGAGCCCGACACTCACAGGGAGGAAGTCCATGCGCACGTTCAAGACTCTCGTCCACGGGGCGGTCGTCGCCGCCGCATTCGGCCTCGCGGCCACCTCGGCCTTCGGCTACGGCTCCATCGGCGACGAAGTCAACGCCTTCTGCGCCTCCAACCCCTACAACGGCAGCTGCAGCTTCTGCCACCTCTCCAACCGGAGTTCCTCCACGCCCGAGAAGACGGCCTCCGGAAGCGGCGACTTCTGCTACTTCTGCCCGAACGACGCCCAGTGCGCTCCCCAGCCCGCCTGCACCGACGCCGACGGCGACGGGTACTTCGCCGAGGCCGACTGCGGCACCCCGATCGACTGCAACGACAACGACCGCCGCATCAACCCGGGCGCGGCCGAGGTCTGCACCGACGCCAGGGACAACGACTGCAACGGCACCATCGACGGCCAGGACGACGCCTGCACCGTCGTCTCGCCGCCCCCGTGCTCGGACGGCGACGGCGACGGGTGGTGTGTGGAGGACGGCGACTGCAACGACGCCGACCCGGAGATCTTCCCCGGCGCCATCGACGTCTGCCTCGACGGCATCGACCAGGACTGCAGCGGCGCCGACCGCACCCAGGGCGCCGACTGCCCCGTGGTGAGCCCTCCCCCTTCGGGAGACGGCGGGAGCACGAGCTACGACCGCTGGCACGACGATGACGACGAGCACGACGACGACGAACTCGACGAGGAGGACGACGAGGAAGAGCGGGAGTACATCCGCAGCCGCGACCGCGACCACCGCTGGCGCCGCAGCCGCCGGTAGCCGCGCTTCGCACGGAGGCGAACGGGAGGGGAGCCCTTGGGGCTCCCCTCCTTCTTTTCCACCCTGGGGGAACCTCGCTCGCGCCGGGCCCGGCGCGGCGGCTTCACTCGATCTGCTGGGCCTCCAGGAAGACGCCCTTCGACAAGGCCGCGAAGAACTGCTGGTAGGGCTCCGGGTCCTCCACCGTCTGCAGGTTGTACTGGGCGTTCGCCCGCACGATGAGCTGCGTGTCCCCCCGGGGCCGCACCGCCACCGTCATCCGGAGCGAGTACCCGGCCCGCTTCGTGCCGGACACGGTCCCGAGGGCCTCGTCGGCCCCGTCCACCACGAAGCCGAGGTCCTGCAGGGTCGCGATCACCACCCGGAGCATCTTCGCCTTGTCGGCCGTGTCGAAGACCCGGCTCTGGATGCTACGCAGGTGCACCTGGGACTCCCCGGTCTCCAGGATCTGCTTCTGCGGGCTCGCGCAGGCGAGCGCGCACGGCAACAGGACGAGGAACGCGAGCTTCGGCTGCAGCCTCATGGCCCCCTCAGATGTCGTGGGCGGTCAGGAAGACCGACTTCGACAGGCGTTCGAAGAACTCCCGGTAGATCTCCACGTCCCGGATCGCCTCGTTCTTCGTCAGCTGGTTGTTCGTGTTCCACACCATGTGCTGGAAGGTGATCCGGACCGCGATCCGCGTCTCGCCGACGGGGCGCGTGACGAGCGAGGCCACCACCTTCTGGTGCTTGTCCCAGTACACCGGCGTTCCGGTAAGCAGCCCGAGGAAGATGGACCCGATCACCTTGCCCGTGCTCGACACGTCCCGGTCGCGGGAGCACACGATCAGCCCGCACGGCGTCTCGGACTCCTCGATCGTGAACCCCAGGTCCTGGAGGACGGCGGCGCTCGCCTCGAGGATCTTCTCCTCGTCGGCGGTCTCGAAGACCCGTGTCTGGACCTGGCGGTCCTGGAGGGACTCCGGGGTCAGGACCAGGGCGTCCTTGGGGATGCCCGGCGCGCAGGAGGCGACCAGCAGCGCCGCCGTCAGCGCGACGCACGGGCGGAACCGACCTGGCGCTCCCATGGGCGCCCGCCCCTCAGAACTTGCTCGCGTGGTAGGCGAAGTCGCGGACCTTCTTCTCCTCGTCGTACTTGATGACCACGGTCAGGGTCTTCTGGGTCTTCGACTGGGCTCCGGCGGACTGGCTGTAGCTCGCCGTCGGCAGGGCCCCTCCCACGGCTCCGCCCCCCGCCGCGCCGACCAGCAGGGCGATCCCCGCGCCACCCGAACTCTGGGAGTAGGTGACGTCGGTGGAGATCTTGTCGTAGATCCACACCTCCCGCCCCTGCTCGTCCGTGGTCACGATGTTGGGCGAGCCGAGGGCCTCGGCCACGTCCGCGGCCGACATCCCCTTCCGGATCTCCCGCTGCACGATGCCCACGGTCATCTCCTTCTCCTGGGGCCCGTGGGTCTGCTCGTAGTGCTGCTGCGCCGACATGCAGGCCACGCAGGCCCACCCCGCTGCGACGATACAGGCGACCGTCTTCCCGTTCATTGCCATCCTCCTCACGCCTCAACGCGGAAAGGAATCACGATTCCCAGTTTACGACATCGGCGAATCACCAGAGGAAGCGCTTCTTTTCTACAGGAAGGAGTGTTTCGTGGGGCACGGCAACTGTCAATGGGGGGTGCAAAATATAGTTTCCGAGGCCAATCACTACCGACCAGGTCTTCTTATTAGCTATCGGACAGCCGGAGCACTCCGCTTTCGAAGGCCGGTCTCGCGCGGGCGACAGGGAAAGGGACCTGGAGCGGGAGCCGAAAAGCAGCCGCAGACCCTGAAAGAGAAAGGAGGGGAACCGCGAGGCGCCCCTCCCACATCACCCACTCGCTGGCCGGCTGCTGGTTCTCGCGCGTGGGCCCGTCGAAGGTCGCGCGGCTACCCCGCGCCGCCCTTCACGACCTCGTCGGGTCGGCCGCCCTCCAGCCAACGAACGGCGTCCTCTTCCCTCTCGAAGGTTCGCACATCGACTCCGCGGTTCACCGCGACCGTTTCGCCGAACCTCTCTCGGTCGGCGAGCGGGACCCGAGCGACGTAGGCGAAGCGGGCGCTGCCCAGCAGACCGCGTGCCCAGTACTCCCGGAGGCGTTCCGCCGCGAATCGGGAGTGCTCGAAGCGCTCCGTGGTGGTGGGGACACCCTCCAGGCCGATGCAGTCCACGAGGACCCGAGTCGCACCGCCCTCGGCGACGGCCTCGAGCATCCGCGCGAGGGCATCGTTCGCGTCGTCCAGCACGAACCACCCGGTGACGCGGACGCGGAGAAACCCCGCGTCGGGTGCGAACGCCAACTCCATGCTCATAGCGAGGTCCTCTTCGCGAAGCCGACGCGGGAATCACTGCGTCGCGCGCACCCGAACGTCGGTTCTCGGCGAGCGTGCCGCCTGCCGTGTGGTGCCCGCAGGCAGGACCGTCCACGATTCACGGATCGGCTGCCCCGGGGCCCTCATCCGATACCAAGCCGCGTCGAATGCCGCGAGAAGGGTGTCGGCCGGCTGAGCACTCCTCGCCGGCACGCATGCCCGGGCGCCGGCCCGTCCGGCGTCCGGTTCACCCGGCGGTTCGCGTCACCGGCAGACGTCCTTCCGATGCCCGACCTTCACCACCCAGACCGCCGATTCTTCGTCCCGGATCGAATCCACCATGGCTTGCATCCCCCCGGCACACCGCGCCCGGAGAGGTCGGGCAAGGGGGCCCGAGGGAGTGGTCGTGCGGGGGATCAGTCGGCACCGGCCTGGGCCTGCACGGGCACCCAGAGGGTGAAGGTGGAGCCCTTGCCGGCCGCGCTCTGCAACTCGACCCCGCCGGCGTGGGCGCGGGCGATCTCCCGGGCGATGGAGAGACCGATGCCCAGCCCCCCGCCCTGGTACTCGAACTTGGAGCTGTGGTGGTGGCGCTCGTCCCCCACGCCGTGGAAGAAGTCGAAGATCCGCGCCTGCTCGTCCTCCGGGATCCCGACCCCCGTGTCCTTCACGGTCACGCACAAGCGCTCGGGCCGGACGGTCCCGTCGAGCCAGAGGCGCACGGCCACGGTCCCCCCGTCGGGGGTGGCCTTGGCCGCGTTCTGCACCAGTTCGCTCGCGGCCTGCCCGAGGCGGTGGCCGTCGCCCCACAGGGTGAGCCCCGCAGGGGTGTCGTCGCGCAGGCCGATCTCCAGGCTCCGGGAGAAGCGGACCATGTCCAGGTCCACCCGGAGGCGCCGGGAGATCTCCGCGGCGGGCACCTCCTCCAAGTGCACGGGCAGCGGTTGGCCGCGGCTCTGGAGCACGTCGTGGACGTCGCGCACCAGGTCTACGAGCCTCCGGGAGACGCCGCACAGCGACTCGAGCCGCTCCCTCGCCTTGTCGGGCAGTTCCCCGCGGTGCTGCCGGAGCACGTGGTGGAGCATCCCGTCCAGAACCGTGACCGGGGTGCGCAGTTCGTGGTCGGTGACGGCGAGGAAGCGCTCCTTGAGGCGGGTCAGTTCGAGCAGCCGCCGGTTCACCGCTTCGAGCTCGGCGTGGGAGCGGCGGTGCCGCACCCAGGCGATGCACCGGGCCAGCACGGCTTCCAGCTGCCCGAGCCGCAGCGGCTTGAGGAGGAAGTCGTAGGCGCCGGCCCGCATGGCCTCCACGCCGTCCTCGATGGTGGCGTACCCGGTGATGACGATGACCTCGGTGTCGGGGTGCTTCTCCCGGGCCCGCCGGAGGAGGTCGAGGCCGCTCATGCCGGGCATGCGGAGGTCGGTGATGACGATGTCGAAGGCGCGCTTGTCCAGGGCCGCGATGCCCCGCTCCCCGTTCGCCTCCGACTGCACCGCGTAGCCCTGGGAGTCCAGGTAGTCGGCGAGGACCTCCCGCACCGAGGGCTCGTCGTCCACGACGAGGATGGCGATGTCTTGGGCGGCCCGGCCAGCGCTCTCGGCCATGGGTGGATTCTCCTGCTCTCGGCTTCGGGAGACGGTCCGGACCGGATCGGCCGCCGCCCCCCCTTCCTTGAGGTTTCGGGTCACCCGGGCGGGGCGCTCCCCGCGCCCGGCGCCACGCAGCGGTTGCAGCGGTCGCCGATCTCCAGGGGCTGGTCCGGCCGCGAGCCGTAGCGGTACAGGGTGACCCCCTTGAGCCCCAGGGCGTGGGCCTCGCGGAAGATCCGCCCCACCGTCTCCCGCGGCGCCGCGGCGGGCAGGTTGATGGTCTTGGACACGGCGTTGTGGGTGTGATCCTGGAACGCCCGCTGCATGGCGAGGTGGTCTCCGGGGGCGATCTCCTGGGCCGTGGCGAAGAGGGCCTTGAGGTCCCCCGGCACGCCCGCGACCGGCCCGAGGCGTCCCTCCTCCGCCACCCGGGCCTCCACGGGGCCTCCTTCGATGCCCCGCTGACCCAGGGCCGGAACGAGCGCCGGGTGGACGCCGAAGCTCACGGACCGGCCCTGGATGCGCCGCGTGTACGCGAGGCTGAACAGGGGCTCGATGGACCCGGAGACCCCGGCGAGGATGGCGATGGAGCCGGTGGGCGCCACCGTCGTCACCGTGGCGTTGCGCATGGCGCGAAAGCCCTTGCGCTCCCAGGCGCTGCCCGGGAACGCCTCGAAGCTGCCCCGCCTCTCCCCGAGCTCTCGGGAGGCCTCGACCCCGGCCGACTCCACGGCCGCCATGAGGCGCCGCCCCAGGTCCCGCGCCCCCTCCGACGCGTAGGGGAGCCCCAGGGCCACCAGGGCGTCGGCCAGCCCCATCACGCCGAGCCCGGCCTTGCGCGTGCGCCGGTTCGCCGCGCGGATGGCGTCCACCGGCGGGCTCGAGAGCTCGATGCAGTCGTCGAGGAACTCCACGGCCAGGCGAGCCGCGTCGGCGAGGCCGGGCCAGTCCACCCCGGAGGGGCCGACGAAGCGCGCGAGGTTGAGGGACCCCAGGGTGCAGGACTCGTAGGGGAGCAGGGGCTGCTCCCCGCAGGGGTTCGTGGCCTCCATCGGGCCGAGGGCCGGCACGGGGTTCGCCCGGTTGATCGCGTCGAGGTAGACGGCTCCCGGGTCGCCGGTCGCCCAGGCGCCCTCCACCAGAGCCTCGAAGACCGAGGCCGCGGGCACGGCGCCGAGCAGCGCGCCGTTCCGGGGGTTCACCAGGTCGATCGCCCCGCCCCGGTCGAGGGCCCGCGCGAAGTCGTCGGTGAACCCCACCGAGAGGTTGAAGTTCTGGAACCGGCCGTCGAGCTTGGCCCGGCAGAAGGAGACGACGTCCGGGTGGTCCACCCGGAGCACCGCCATGTTGGCCCCCCGGCGGCGGCCCCCCTGGCGGATGACCCGGGTCGAGGTGTCGAAGAGCTCGAGGAAGGAGAGCGGTCCCGAGGCGGTGCCCCCCGTGCTCCCCACCACGTCGCCCTCCGGGCGGATGCGGGAGAAGCTGAACCCGGTTCCCCCACCGCTCTTGTGGATGAGCGCCATGTTGCGCAGCGAGCCGTAGATGGACTCGATGGAGTCCTCCAGGGGGAGGACGAAGCACGCCGCCAACTGCCCGACGGGGGTGCCGGCATTCATGAGGGTGGGCGAGTTGGGCAGGAACCGCAGGCTTCGGAGCAGGTCGTGGTAGCGCTCCGCCTTGGGTTCGGACCGGCCGCCCAGGCGCTCCTCCGCGGCGGCCACGGCGGAGGAGACCCGCCGGAAGAACCCCTCGGCGTCCTCGGCGAGCGAGCCGTCCGGGGCCCGCTGCAGGTAGCGGATCTCCAGCAGTTCCAGTGCCTGGGGGGTGAGTCGGGGGTACGCCACCGCGATCCGTTCCTCCCGCCGTGAAACGGCCGGGGCCCGGGTGGGCTTACTCCTTCTCGGCCTTGCCGGCCTCCGCCCGTCGTCCGGCGGCCCGCTCCTTGAGCCGCTCCTTGCTGCGATGCCGGCGCCGCTTGATCTCCCGCTTCCTCTCGCCGACGGACATGCCCCGGCTTCTCGCGTTCGCGTCGGCGGAACCGGCGGCGCCCGTTCCCGGCGTCCCGCCGTGCGCGGCCGCCGGGTCGTCCCTCGTCAGAACTCCACGCCCCTCTGCGCCTTCACCCCCGTGCGGTAGGGGTGCTTCACCTCGCGCATCTCGGTGACCAGGTCCGCCGCCTCCACCACCTCGGGCCGCGCCCTCCGCCCCGTGAGCACGACGTGGACCGCGGGCGGCCTGTCGCGCAGCAGGGCCAGCACGTCCTCCACCGAGACCAGCCCGTAGTGCACCGCGTAGTTCACCTCGTCCAGGATCACCATGTCGTACTCGCCCGAGAGGACCTTCTCCCGGGCCACACGGAACGTCTCCGCCGCGAGCGCCACGTCCTCGGGGTGGGGGGCCTCGCCCCCGAGCCCGACGAAGCCCCGGCCCATGGGCTGGATCTCGAAGCCGGGCAGGAACTCCGGGGCCTTGAGCTCCCCGTACTTCCACGACCCCTTGATGAACTGGACCATGGAGACCTGCAGCCCCTGGCCCACGGCCCGCAGGGCCAGGCCCAGGGCGGCGGTGGTCTTCCCCTTGCCCTTCCCGGTGTGGACGATCACCAGTCCCCGTCGCGCCACGACGCCCCTCCCCTCCCGCGCGGCCCCGTGGCCGCGCGGCGACTCAGAAGATTCCCGGCAGGTTGATCCCCATGCCCCCGGCGATCCGGCCCACCTCCTCGGACACCATCTCCTGGCTCTTCTTGATCCCCTCGTTCACCGCCGCGAGGATCAGGTCCTGCAGCATCTCCACGTCCTCGGGGTCGACCACCTCGCGCTCGATGGTCAGGGAGCGCACTTCCTGCTTCCCGGTGATCACGCAGCGCACCATCCCGCCCCCGGCGGTGGCCTCGACGGTCTTGGACGCCAGTTCCTCCTGCACCTGCGCCATGCGCTTCTGCATCTGCTGCGCCTGGCGCATCATGTTGCCGAGCCCCTTCACCGCGCACCTCCTCCCCCCGAGCCCGACGGGCTCAGGGCTTCCTCAGTTTCACATCCTCGACGTCGCCCTCGAACAGCTCGAGGGCGTCCCTCACCAGCGGATGCCCCAGGGCGTCGCGCTTGAGCTTCCGGTCGTGGTCGGTCTCCCGGGCCGCCCCGCGCGCCTTCGGCTCGCGGGGGGCCTCCGAGCGCGTCTGCACCTTCGCCCCTCGGCCCGCCACCTGGGCCAGGAGGCGGCCGAGCACGTCGGCGCGAGACTGGACGAAGAACTCCTGGCCGGGGTCGTCGAACGCCAGGCTGGCCGCCCGGGCCACGGGGTCCCAGGACTCGACCCTTCCGTGGGCGCGGAGCACGTTCCAAAGGGGGCGGTTCATGGTCTCCGCCGCGGCGAGCAGGGCCGCCCAGAACTCCGCCGGCCCCTGGGGGACATCGGCCGGGGGCTCGGCCGCCGGTGCGGGAGAGGGCGGCGCCTGCGCGGGAGCGGGTGCGCTCCCCGGCGGGGCGGCCGGGGACGCCGGCGCCTCCGTCGGGGCGGGACGGCTCCGCGCAGGGGCCGCCGGGGGCGACGGCGCCTCTGGGGCCTTGGCACGCGCGGGGTCCCGGCGCCCGTCGGGCTGCGGCCCGGCCTCCCCGCCGGGAGGGACGGCGTCGAGCCCCGCCGCGCGCACCCGGCTCATCACCTCCGACAGGGGGAGGAGCGCCGGCATCCGGGCCATCTTCAGCAGGGTCATCTCCAGCACCGTGCCGGGCCGGGGGGCCGTGCGGAGCCCCTCCACCCCGCGGCCGAGCACGTCGTAGAGCGCGTGGATCTCGTCCCAGGAGGCGTCCGCCGTGAACCGGCGCGCCTCCTCCGTCTCCTCGGGCGCGAGTTCCACGAGGTCGTCGGCCTCGGGAACGGCCTTCAGGATGGCGAGGTCCCGGAAGACGTCGAGCAGGTCGTGGGCGAACCGACGGACGTCGTACCCGAACCGCTCGGCCTCCTGCAGGGCCTGCACGATCGAGCGCGCGTCTCGCCCCACCACCGCCCGGGCGACCCCGAGGAGCAGGTCGCGGTCCACGACGCCCAGGACGTCGCGGACGTCCTCGTAGGCGACCGACTGCCCCGCGTACGAGATCACCTGGTCGAGCAGGCTCTGCCCGTCACGGACGCTCCCCTCCGCCTCCCGGGCCAGCGCCATGACGCTGCGCTCGTCGACGGAGACCCCCTCGGCCGCCGCCACGTCGCCCAGCAGCGCCGCCATGTCCTTGAGCGATAGGCGCTTGAAGTCGAACTGCTGGCACCGGCTCAGGATGGTGACCGGGATCTTGTGGGGGTCGGTGGTGGCGAAGACGAAGACCACGTGGGGCGGCGGCTCCTCGAGGGTCTTCAGCAGCGCGTTGAAGGCCGCCGTGGACAGCATGTGCACTTCGTCGACGATGTAGATGCGGTAGGGGCCCCGAACCGGCGGGTAGCGGACCGCCTCGCGCAGCCGGCGAACGTCGTCCACCCCCGTGTTGGAGGCGCCGTCGATCTCGAGGACGTCGCTCGAGCGGCCCTCGGTGATCTCCCGGCACGAGGCGCACTCGTTGCACGGCGTCGGGGTCGGCCCCGAGGCGCAGTCGAGCGCCTTGGCGAGCACCCGGGCCGCGGAGGTCTTGCCGACGCCGCGGATCCCGGTGAACAGGTACGCGTGGGAGATGCGGCCGGTGGTGATGGCGTTGCGCAGCGCGCGGACGATGTGCTCCTGCCCGCGGATCTGCTCGAAGGACTGGGGGCGCCACTTGCGCGCGAGGACGAGGTAGGACACGACTACGATCCCGACGCGGGGGAGCGCGGAGGATGGTCACCAGGGATGGCTCGGCTACCTGCGGCGCCCGAGGGTCGTGGCTGCCGCTGCTTCCTTCCGGACCTGACGGGGTTCACCGCGCCATCGTCGCGCAGGGCCCAGCCATCCCTGCTGACCATCCCCCCGGGGGGAGCCGCGGCGGGGGCGCCGCGGAGAACACGAAACTGGCGGAGAGGGAGGGATTCGAACCCCCGGTACCCACGAGGGGTACAACAGATTTCGAGTCTGCCGCCTTCGACCTCTCGGCCACCTCTCCGCCGGGATTCATCGCTGCACGTCCTCGCCCGAGCGGCGCCTTCGGAAGAATTCCCGGAGCAGGCCGGCCGCCTCCGCCTCCCGGACCCCGCGGGTCACCTCCACGCGGTGGTTGAGCCGCGGGTCGTCGGAGAGGTCGAAGAGCGTCCCGGCAGCACCGGCCTTCGGGTCCGCCGCCCCGTACACCAGCCTCGGCACCCGCGCCTGGAGCAGGGCCCCCATGCACATGGGGCACGGCTCCAGCGTCACCACCAGGGTGGCCCGATCGAGTCGCCACCGGCCGAGGATGCGGGAGGCCTGGGAGAGGGCGAGGCACTCGGCGTGGGCCAGGGGGTCGGCCCGGGTCTCCCGCAGGTTGTGCCCCCGCGCCAGGACCCGGCCGTCCCAGAGGATCACGGCCCCCACCGGCACTTCTCCCAGGGCCAGCGCCGCCTCCGCCTCGGCTAACGCAAGCCCCATCGCCTCGCCGATAAGAGGGGCGCGAAGATAGCACGCGGTGGGGTCGGTTGCAACGCTCGGGGCCTTCACCGGCAGGACTGTAACACCCGCCCCGCGGGGGGGGCAACGCGGGCGCGGGGCACCCGGAGACCGAGGAGGATCGCCATGGAGAAACGGGTCCGCGCAGCCATCGAGGACGCCCTCGCCTCGCCGACGGCCGAGGGAGGCGGAGCGGAGGGGCTCCGCACGAGGGACCTGGAGGAACTGGGGCGCCACGCCGCGAAGCTTCGGGAGATGGGCTTCGAGATCCAGGTTCGGAGCGACGGCCTGCGCATCCACCACGCCAGCGGGTTCGACGCCATGGTGCCGGTCGGCGACCCGGACGACCTCGACCCGCTCCGCACGCTGTTCCGGGCCCTGCGCTCGGCCTTCGGCGGGGCCCTCGAGCGGTGGCTCCCGGGCTGGGTCCAGGCCGGGCCCGCCGTGACCCGGCCCTACGAGAGCATCAAGGCCGTGCTCGGGGCGTGCCAGCGCCTCCGGGGACCCCGCACGGCCTGACCCGCCCCCCACGGCGCCCGGGTCAGGGCCTCCACAGGGTCAGCCCCGCCTGGAAGCCGCCGACCAGGGCCCCCAGGATCCCCCCCACCAGGTGATCGACCGGAGCTCGCGCCGGGCCACGGACAGGATCACCTCCTCCACCTCCCGGGGCGAGAAGGCCAGGATCTCGCGCTCGATCAGGCCGCGCACGTCGACGATCCGCAAGATCTCCGGTACCTGCGCGGAGACCACGGGCATCAGGTGGTCCAGGGCCAGATCCAGGAGCTCCGCGAGCAGCCCCTCCGGGAGGAGCCGCGACGGCCTGCCCATCGGGGCGTCGAGCAGTGCCTCCACCAGTGCCGGGCCCTCCCGCTCCGCCAGGGAGGCGAGCCCCCCGGAGGCGGCCCACGCCGCCAGCCCCCGGGACCAGTTCGCCAGCGCCGCCTCGCCTCCGTCGCGGGGGGCGAGAAGCTCCCGCAGGGGCGTGTCGAACAGGACCGACAGCTCTCTCTCGAAGAGGCGCTCGGCGGCCTCGGCCACCTCGGCCCGCCGCAGCTGGGAGCAGACCCAGGCGGTGAGCCGATCGTGGAGGCCCGCGAGGGTCTCGGGCGGCAGGGACGCCAGCAGCTCGCCCGGCGTCTTCGCCAGGAACCGGTCCAGTCCCTCGCGGATCCCCCGCTCCACACGCTCCCGGTTCTCCCTCTGGTGGACGAGCTCGCGCAGGCGGTGGAGGTTGGCGTCGACGATCTCGTCCGCCTCCCGGTAGATCCGGCTCCGCCCCAGCAGCGCGGCCTGCCGGGCGAGGTTCTTGACGAGCCCGCCCTCGGTCTCGAGGAGGTACGCTTCGATCCCTCCCCGGACCGCCGCCTTGAGCCGCTCGACGTTTCCCGGCGAGAGGAGCGCCTCCTCGAAGCGCTGGAGGAGGAGGGGCACCGCCTGGCCGAGGGCGGCCTCGACCCCCTCCCGCACCCCCTCGGGCAGCAGCATGCCCGTCGGGCTCGCGGCGTTGGCGACGGCCGAGAGGCCCCGGACCACGGCCGGGCGCACCCTCTCCTCCAGGTCCGGCGCCCGGGCCATGCCCGCCAGCTTGGCGGCGGCGGCCCGGGCCGCTGCCGCCTCCTCGCCCCGGAGGAGCTCGGAGAGCCGCCGGTCGAGCAGCCCCCCCACGGCGCGCTCCGCGAACCGGACCCCCTCTGGGGTCGAGGCCCACTCCTGGGCCGCCCGGGCCGCCTCCCCCAGGACCCGCGGCAGCGCTCCCTCCACGGCGGCCGCCCGGGTTGGGCCGAGGGCGTGCCGCAGCGTCCCGTACTCGGCGCCCAGGTACCGCCGGGAGAGGTCGAGCACCAGTTCCCGCACGGCGCCGCGCACCTCCGGCCCGCCGATGCGCAGGGCGACGCTCTCCTCCTTGAGCAGCTCGGAGACCACGGTGCGCGACACCGTTGCGGCGATGTCGGCCTTGCGCCGGGGGATCATCCCGTGGAACCGCAGCCCCAGGAACCTCACCTCCCGATACGGCCGGAAGAGCATCCGGATCGCCAGGGCGTTGGTCACGTAACCGATCGCGAACCCGAAGGCGGGGGGGAGCGCCAGGCTCAGGAGATCCACGGTCTACCTGGGCCCGGAGAGGACCCCGAAACGAGGCCCGCCGGGGGCCTCGAAGCGCCGGGGCCGCGGCGGAGCGGAATCTTGACAGGGGGCGCGCCGGTCCGTACCGTGAGGGCCTCGGAGCGGAACGGGAGCCCCGCGGCGGCGGGCGTGAGGTGCGTCATGCGGAAATCGGTCCTGGCGTTGGTGGCGGCGCTCGCGGTCGCGACGGGCGCGTTCTCCGGCGAGATCCTCCAGAACGAGGTCCTCCGCAAGCGGGCCGCCGCGGAAGCGGAGTATCTGAAGAAGCACGGCCTGCTCGACAGCACCAAGAAGCACATGGGGCAGGCCAAGCCGCACCTCGCCGAGGGGCAGTTCGCCGACGGCCGGCAGGTGGCCGACGCGACCGAGACGTACATCTCCTTCCAGATCGTCCTCGAGTTCGTGGACCAGAGAATGGGCTGCCCCGGTGTCGACAAGGGCGCCCTGGAGGCCCTCCGGAAGGCCCGCGACGAGGGTCGCGCCTCCCAGGGCCGGCTCTTGACCCGGATCCAGGGGGCGTTCCAGGAGCCCAAGCAGAAGGAAGCGCTCGCGATGCTCGACCGGGACGTCACCGCGTACCGGGAGTTGTTCCGAAAGGGCGGGTACGACGTCTGCAAACCCTGAGGCCCGCGATGCGCCCGGTCGTCCCCGCCCGCTCCGGGTTCCCTCCAAGAAATCCCCTCACGCCCCGTAGATGGACCGCCGGCGAATCGCCAGCGCCGACTCCATGAAGGCCTCCGCCAGCGTGGGATGGCCGTGGACCGTGCCGCCCACGTCCCGCGACCGGGCCGACATCCCCACCGCGAGCGCGCCCTCGGCGATGAGGTCCGACGCCCGCGGGCCCACGATGTGGACCCCGAGGAGGCGGTCGCTCGAGGCGTGGGCCAGCACCTTCACGAAGCCCTCGGTCTCGCCCAGGCACCGGGCCCTCCCGGTGCCCGCGAAGGGGTAGGTCGCCGAACGGTAGTCCACCCCCCGCTCCTTCAGGTCCTCCTCCCGCGCCCCGACGCCGGCCGCCTCCGGGTCGGTGTAGATCACCGAAGGGATCGCCCCGTAGTCCACCTCGGCGGGCTCCCCCGCGATCCCCTCCACCGCCGCGATCCCCTCGGCCGACGCCTTGTGGGCGAGCATGGGGCCGTCCACGAGGTCGCCGATGGCGTACACGCCGGGCGCGCTCGTCCTGTACGCCGCGTCCACGATCACGCGGCCCGACCGCGGATCCGTCCGGACTCCGGCTTCCTCGAGGCCCAGGCCCCGGCTCAGCGGCTTCCTGCCCACGGCCACCAGGAGCCGGTCGAACGCGACGTCCTCCTCCTTCTCCCCGGTGCGCAGCCGGGCTCGGACCCCCCGGCTCGTGGCCTTCGCCCCCACCACCAGGGTCCCGAGGCGAAACGACAGGCCCTGCTTGCGGAGGCTCCGCTCCAGGGCCCGGCTCACCTGGCCGTCCGCCGTGGAGGCCACCGAGGGCAGGGCCTCGACGACCGTGACCTCCGAGCCCAGCCGGGCCCAGACCGAGCCCAGCTCGAGCCCGATGTAGCCGCCGCCCACCACGCCGAGGCGCTTGGGCACGGCGTCGAAGGCGAGGGCCTCGGTGGAGGTGACGATCCGCTTCCCGTCCACGGGGATCGACGGCACCGGCGCGGGCTCGCTCCCCGTCGCGAGGAGCACGGACGCGCAGCGCAGCGAGACGGCCTTCTTCCCCTTGGCCGGCTTCACCGCCACGGCGCCGGGGCCGGCGAGGCGGGCCGTGCCCCGGACCACCTCGACACCGCAGCGATCCAGGAGTGCGCGCACGCCGTCGGTGAGCCCGGCCACCACCTCGTCCTTCCGCGCCATCATGGTCCCGAGGTCCAGGCGGACCGAGCCGGCCGCCACCCCGTGTCCCGCCATCCTCTCCCGGGCCACCCGGTACAGCTCGCTGGAGTCGAGCAGGGCCTTGCTCGGGATGCACCCCACCCGCAGGCACACCCCGCCCAGGCGCTCCTCGCGCTCCACGCACGCCACCTTCATCCCCAGCCGCGCCGCGCGGGCGGCAGCGGAGTAGCCCCCGGGCCCGGCGCCGATCACGACGAGGTCGAAGTCCGCGGCCATCTCACACCTCCAGCCAGAGCCTCTCCGGCTCCTCCACGAGCTGTTTGACCCGGACGAGGAACTGCACGGCGTCGCGCCCGTCGATGACGCGGTGGTCGTAGCTGAGCGCCACGTACATCATGGGCCGGACCACCACCTGCCCCTCCACCGCGACGGGACGGTCCTCGACCTTGTGAAGCCCGAGGATCGCGCTCTGGGGCGGGTTGAGAATGGGGGTCGAGAGCAGGGACCCGAAGACCCCCCCGTTGGTGATCGTGAAGGTACCCCCCTCGAGGTCGGCGAGGCCGAGTTTGTTCTCCCGGACCCGGTCGACGAACTCCGCCACGGCCTTCTCGATCTCGGCCACGCTGCGGCGCTCGGCGTGGCGGATCACCGGCACCACCAGGCCGCGGGGCGCGCCGATGGCGATGCCCATGTGCACGTAGTCGTGGAAGACCAGGTCGTCGCCGTCGATGAAGGCGTTGACCTGCGGAAACGCGCGCAGGGCCTGGCACGCCGCCTGGACGAAGAAGGAGGTGATGCCGAGGCTCGTGCCGTGCTTGGCGTGGAACGCTGCCTTGTGGCGCTTGCGCAGGTCCATCACCGGCCCCATGTCCACCTCGTTGAAGGTGGTGAGCATGGCGGTGGAGTGCTTCGCCTCGAGGAGGCGCTCGGCGATGCGCTTGCGGATGGGGCTCATGGGCTTGCGGGTGGTGGGCTCGTCGCCCTCGCCCGCCTCCCCGGACGGCCTCGGCGCGGCCGCCTCCAGGGCCCCCGCCGATGGCCGCGCGCCCCGGTCCGGGACCTCCGGCGCGCTCTCCGCCTCCCCGCGCCCCTCGAGGTGGAGGAGCACGTCGCCCCGGGTCAGCCGGCCCTCCGGGCCGCTCCCCCGGATCCCGGAAGGATCGAGGCCGTGCCGGTCCACGAGTTCCCGCACCGACGGCGAGAGCGGAGCGGCCTCCTCGGCCGGAACCGCGGGCTTCGCGTCCGCTTCGGGCGCCTTGCCGGCCTTCGCGACTTTCGCCCCTTCCTTCTCAGGCTCGCGGGGCGACGGCTTCGCGGGGGCCTCGGGGCGCTGCGGGGACGCATCCTCCCCGGCCCTTCCGGCCGCCGCGCCTGCCGGCTCGATCTTCCCCACCGCGTCCCCGATCCTGACCGAAGAGCCCGCCTGCACCGAGATCCGGAGGACGCCGTCGCCCTCCGCGGGCACCTCCAGGGTCACCTTGTCGGTCTCCAGCAGGAACAGCGGCTCGTCCTTTCGCACCGCCGCGCCGTCCGCCTTGAACCACTCGGCGAGGACCGCCTCCTGGACCGACTCGCCCACTTCCGGCACGCGGATCTCGATCGCCATCGGGATCTCCTCTCGGGGTTGGTCTCTCGCCGCCTAGGCCTCTGCTCACGCGGCCCGGCTGCCGCTCCGCTTCTCCCGGGTTCCCGCCTTGCCCGGCCGGCCCGCGCCGGTGCGCTCGGCCTTCGCCTTGGCCGGCAGGGCCTCCCGGAGGAGGCGCTCCTCCTCGCTGCGGTGGAGGAACGGGAAGCCCGTGGCCGGGCTCGCCGCCTCCGGCCGGCCCACGTACGCCGCCTCTCGGCCCAGGGCGTCGGCGAGCCGCGGCGCCGCGAAGGTCCACGCCCCCATGTTGCGGGGTTCCTCCTGCACCCACACCCACTCCCGGGCCTTCCCGTAGCGCTTCGCCAACGCCTCCACCTCTCCCGCGGGGAAGGGGTAGAGCTGCTCCAGGCGCACCAGGGCCGTGCCGGCCACCCCGCCCTTCCGCCGGGCTTCGGCCAGGGCGTAGTACACCTTCCCCGTGCACAGGAGCACGCGCCGGACCGCAGCGGGCTTCGGCCCCTCCGGGTCGTCGAGGACGAGGCGGAACGAGCCCGACGCCAGGTCCTCCAGGGGCGAGACCGCCTCGGGGTGGCGCAGCAGGCTCTTGGGTGTGAGCACCACCAGCGGCTTGCGCCAGGGAGCCTTCACCTGGCGGCGCAGGAGGTGGAAGTACTGCGCGGGGGTCGTGGGCTGGCACACCACCATGTTGTCCTCGGCGCACAACTGCAGGAAGCGCTCGGGGCGGGCGGTGGAGTGGTCCGGGCCCTGGCCCTCGTACCCGTGGGGCAGCAGCAGGACGACCCCGGTGTGTCTCTGCCACTTGGCCTCGCCGCTCGCCACGAACTGGTCGGTGATCACCTGGGCGCCGTCGGCGAAGTCTCCGTACTGGGCCTCCCACAGGACCAGGGTGTTGGGGTCCACGGCCGAGTAGCCGTACTCGAACCCGAGCACCGCGGCCTCCGAGAGCGGGCTGTCGTGCACCCGGAAGCGTCCCTGCCCCTCCCGCACCCGGTCGAGGGGCACGTGGGCCCTCCCGTCCTCGGCGTCGTACCAGACGGCGTGGCGCTGGCTGAAGGTGCCCCTGCCGCTGTCCTCGCCGCTCAGGCGGATCGGAACCCCCTCGGAGACCAGGGTCCCGAAGGCGAGCGCCTCGGCGCCGGCCCAGTCGAGCCCCCTTCCCTGCTCGACGGACTCCGCCCGGCGCTCCAGGATCTTCTGGAGCTTGGGGTGGACGCGGAAGCCCTCGGGGGCGCGGGCCAGCGCCCGGGAGAGTTCGCGAAGCGCCTCCGCCGGGTAGGTCGTGTCCACGGCCTCGCCGGTGTAGCGGTTGTCCAGGGACTCCCACCCGTCCCAGGGCCGCGGGGGCACCCACACGCACGCCTGGGAGTGGGCGGTCTGGTAGGAGCGGTCCATCGCCCCGTCGATCTCCCCGGCCAGCGCCTCGAGGTCGCCCTCCCGGGCGATCCCGTCCCGGACCATCTCGTCGGCGAAGAGCCGGTACACCGTGGGGCGCTCCCGGATGCGCTGGTACAGGGTGGGCTGCGTGAAGTAGGGCTCGTCCCCCTCGTTGTGGCCGTGGCGGCGGTAGCACACCAGGTCGATCACCGCGTCCTTGGCGAACTCCAGGCGATAGGCGAAGGCGAGCCGGGTGGCGAACAGCACCGCGGCCGGGTTCTCGCCGTGCACGTGGAAGATCGGGACCATGAGCATCTTCGCCACGTCGGTGGCGTAGCGGGTGGACCGGGCGTTCTCCGGGAGCGTGGTGTAGCCGATCTGGTTGTTGAGCACGACGTGGAGGGTCCCCCCGGTGGCGTAGCCCGCGAGGCGCGCCATGTTGAGGGTCTCGGCCACGACGCCCTGCCCGGGGAACGCGGAGTCTCCGTGGATCAGCAGGGGCAGGACCGTCCGGGGCCCCTCCTCGCCGAGGCGATCCTGGAGGGCCCGGGCGATCCCCTCCACCACCGGGTTCACCGCCTCCAGGTGGCTCGGGTTCTCCGGGAGGACCACGTGCACCGGGCCGGCGCCGGTGTCCACGTCGCCGACGTAGCCGCTGTGGTACTTCACGTCGCCCCCACCCGGCACCGCCTCGGGGTCGTAGGTGGCCTCGAACTGGCAGAACACCTCCTCGTAGCTCTTCCCCAGCAGGTTCACGTGGACGTTGAGCCGCCCGCGGTGGGCCATGCCGAGCACCGCCTGGCGCACCCCGGACCGGGCCGCCACGCGCATCAGGTCCCGCAGCTGCGGGATCAGGGCCTCGGCGCCCTCCAGGGAGAAGCGGGTCTGGCCGAGGTAGCGGCGCTGCAGGAACTCCTCGAACCGGCCCGCCCGGCACAGCCACTCGAGCACCCACCGGCGGTCGTCGGCCGAGAGGTCGAAGCGGCCCCGGGCCGACTCGAGCCGGCTGCGAAGCCACTCCCGCTCCCCCGGGTCCTGGAGGTGCATGTACTCCACGCCCACGGAGTGGCAGTAGGTCTCGCGGAGGATCTCGAGGACGCGGCCGAGGGCCACGGACTCCCCCTCCCCGAACCCGGGGGCGTAGACCGGCTTCTCCAGGTCCTCGCGACCCAGGCCGAAGGCCTCCAGGTCCAGGAGTGGGTGCGACGTGGGGCAGACCGAGAGGGGGTCGAGGCACGACATCAGGTGCCCCAGGTCGCGGTACCGCTGGATCAGGGCCTCGGCCTTCGCCTGCAGCGCCAGCGCCTCCGGCGCCGACCCGGACGGACGGGCCGCCCCGAGCTCGAACCCCTGGAAGAACGCCTGCCACTCGGCCGGGACGGCCCGCGGCGACTCCTTCCAGCGGGAGTACTGCTCGTCGATGTAAGCGGCGTTCCACACGCCCGGGTTCTCCATGGAAGTCCTCCGTCCCCGCAGCGGACAAAGCCGTGTCAGGGTACTCGCCTGGGCCGCGGATGCAAGATCTTCCCCCCATGCCACCCGACGCCGGAAGCCCGCGCGCCGCGGGCGGCGCGTCGCCGCCCTTGAATCGCGGCGCGGCGTGGTTACAATGGCACGTCTTTTGTCCCCGTCCCTGCGAGGAGGCCTCGATGCCCCGTCCCCTCTCCCCCGAGCAGCTCCGGCTTCGGGTGGACCCCGCGCAGTTCCCCTTCGAGACCACGGCGGACCTGGAGCCCGAGCGGCGGCCCCTCGGCCAGGAGCGGGCCCTGCGGGCCCTGGATTTCGGCATCGACGTGGACAGCGAGGGGTACAACATCTTCGTGCTCGGGGCCTCGGGTGCGGGGAAGCGGACCACCGTCCTGGCGGTGCTCGAGGAGGCCGCCCGCCGGCGCCCGGTGCCGGAGGACTGGGTCTACCTCTTCAACTTCGACGACGAGGAGAGGCCGCTGGCCGTCTCCCTGCCCCCCGGCACCGGCGAGACGCTGCGCCAGGACATGGAGGCCCTGGTCCGGAGCCTCCTGACCGAGATCCCCAAGGCCTTCTCGGGCGACGGGTACGAGAAGGAGAAGGCCGCGGCGGTCAAGGAGGCCCAGGAGGAGAAGGCCCGGGCGTTCCGCGAACTGGAGGGCATCGCGAACACCCACGGCTTCCTCGTGCAGCGCAGCGCCGAGGGTTTGGCGCTCATCTACACCCACGAGGGGTCGCCGGTCAGCCAGGAGGACTTCGAGAAGCTCCCGGAGGAGGAGCAGGAGAAGGTGCGGGAGGCGCGGGAACTGCTCCAGGCCAAGCTCCGCGACACCATCGAAGCGGTGCGCGAGATCGACCGCAAGGTCAAGGAGGCCCTCAAGACCCTGGAGCGCCGGGTCGCGCTGGCCGCCGTGGGCCACGAGATCGAGTCCCTGGCGGAGAAGTACCGCAGCCATCCGGCGGTGGTGGACTACCTCAAGGCCGTCGAGAAGGACGTGGTGGAGAACCTCGACGAGTTCCGCTCCGCCGGCGCCGAGACCCCGGCCCTGCCCTTCCCCTTCCGGCCGCCTACCCCCGAGCAGCGCACCCGCCGCTACCAGGTCAACGTGCTCGTGAACAACAAGGGCCTGGAGGCGGCCCCGGTGGTCCACGAGTCGAACCCCACCTACCACAACCTGATCGGGCGCATCGAGCACCACGTGCAGTTGGGCGCCTTCGTCACCGACTTCACCCTGGTCAAGGCCGGGGCCTTCCACCGGGCCAACGGCGGGTACCTGCTCCTCGACGCCCGGGACGTGCTGCTCAACCCCTTCGCCTACGACGCCCTGAAGCGGGTCCTCAAGGACCGCCGCATCCGGATGGAGGAGATCGGCGAGCAGTTCCGGCTCATCTCCACGGCCTCCCTCAAGCCCGAGCCGATCCCCGCCCGGGTGAAGGTCGTGCTCCTCGGCACGCCGTGGCTGTACTACCTGCTGCGCCACTACGACGAGGACTTCGCCCAACTGTTCAAGGTCAAGGGAGAGTTCGCGGAGGACATGGCCCTGACCGACGAGAGCCGCATGGCTTACGCGTTCCTGGTGGCCCACCACTGCGCGGAGGAGGGGCTGCTCCCCTTCCACCGGGACGCCGTGGCGCGGGTGGTGGAGCAGGGACTGCGCGCCGCCGAGCACCAGGGCCGGGTCTCCACCCATCGACAGGAGATCGTGGACCTCGTGCGCGAGGCGCACCACTGGGCGCGCGCCCAGCACGCCGAGCAGGTCCGGGCCGAGCACGTGGCCCGGGCCGCCGCGGAGAAGGTCTACCGCGACAGCTACCTCGAGGAGATCATCGGCCGGATGATCGACGAGGGCACCATCCACATCGACGCGGACGGCACCGCCGTGGGGCAGGTGAACGGCCTTTCGGTGTACGACCTCGGCGACTACGCGTTCGGCAAACCCTCCCGGGTCACCGCCAAGGTCTTCCTCGGCAAGGAGGGCGTGGTCAACATCGAGCGGGAGAGCGATCTCGGCGGGCGCATCCACAACAAGGGCGTCCTCATCCTGCAGGGCTACTTCGGCTCCCGCTACGCCCGCCGGTTCCCCATCGCCTTCGCCGCCACCCTGTGCTTCGAGCAGTCCTACGGAGGGGTCGAGGGAGACAGCGCCTCGTCGGCCGAGCTCTTCGCGCTGATCTCCGCGCTCGGGGAGCTTCCCCTGCGCCAGAACCTGGCCGTCACCGGCTCGGTGGACCAGCGGGGCAACATCCAGGCGGTGGGGGGCATCAACCTGAAGATCGAGGGCTTCTACAAGACGTGCCGCGCCAAGGGCCTCACCGGGAAGCAGGGGGTGGTGATCCCCCAGGCCAACGTCCGCCACCTGATGCTCGAGGACGAGGTGGTGGAGGCGGTCGCCGCCGGCCGCTTCCACGTCCACCCGGTCGCCACCGTCGACGAGGCCATGGCGCTCCTGGCGGACCTCCCGGCCGGCGAGGAGGACGCCTACGGCGCCTACCCGGAGGGGAGCGTGAACGGCAAGGTGATGCGCCGGCTCGAGCGCCTGGCCGAGTTGTGGCGCAAGCTCCACACGCCCGAGGAGTGAGCCGCCCCGCAGGGGGCGCCGGGAGCGGCGGCCCGGTCGTCCGGGAGATCTCCTGCCGCTCCGCCCTCTCCCGCTCCCGGATCCCGGGGGCCACCTACTGCGTGAACCCCTTCGTGGGGTGCTCCCACGCCTGCCGCTACTGCTACGCCTCGTTCATGAAGCGGTTCACGGGCCACGGGGAACCGTGGGGCGCCTTCGTGGACGTTCGGGTGAACGCCCCCGACGCGCTGGCGGCCCAACTGGAGCGGGCCCGCCCGGCGCCGGTGCTGCTCAGCACCGTCACCGACCCGTACCAACCCCTGGAGGAGCGCTACCGCGTGACGCGGCGGTGCCTGGAGCACCTGCTGCGGCACCGCTTCCCGGTGGACGTCCTCACCAAGTCGCCCCTGGTCCTGCGGGACCTGGACCTGCTGGAGGGGGCCGAGGGCGTGGCCGTGGGGCTCTCGGTCACCACGGACGACGACGCGGTGCGCCGGGCCTTCGAGCCCGGGGCCCCGCCGATCCGGGCCCGGCTCGAGGCGCTCCGGGAACTGCGGCGCCGGGGGGTGGAGACCTACGCCTTCGTGGGGCCGCTCCTGCCCATGGACCCGGAGCGCCTCGCCGAAACCCTGGGACCGTGCGCGGACCGCGTGTACGTGGACCGGATGAACTATCCCGGCAAGACCGCCGGGCTGTACCGCCGGCTCGGATGGAGCCGCTGGCTCGAGCCGGGGTTCGTCGGCGTCGTCGAGGAGCGCCTGCTGGCCGGGCTCGACCGCAACCGGGTTACCGTGCTCTCCTGACCGCGCCCGGGAGGGGCGGTCAGAGGGGCCAGAACTGGTTGTCGTTCCACACTGCCTCGGTGAGGTCCCGGTCCACCCGGACGAGCAGTTCCAGGTGCCCGCGCTCCCACTCGGCCAGCCACCGGTAGAGGTCCCGCTCCTCCGGGTCCGCGGCCTGCTCCGCGCGCTCCCCGTAGAGGCGCACGGCGTTGCGCTCCATGGCCATGGCCGCCCCGACCGCGGCCGCCTCGAAGCCCGCCGCCGCCATCTCCTTCTTGAGCCGGTCGCTCAGCACCGACGAGGAGAAGCCCTCCACGCGGGTGTCCCCCTCCGCGGTCGCCGCGAAGCGCCCCCCGTCCCGGTACGCGCGGTACTGCTCGGAGAGGATCTCGATGTGGTGGTCCTCCTCCTCCGCCATCCACGCGAAGAACTTCTTCACCGCGGGCGCCGTGGCCTGCTCCGCCACCTTGGCGTAGAAGGCCTTGCCCCGCCGCTCGAGCAGGAGGGCGCTCTTCAGGATGTCCAAAGGGGTCTGCTTCGTCATCGCGGGCTCCTTGTTCGGGGGAAGCCGGAAGGCTTCAGCGTAGGGACTGCGTCGCGGCCTCCGTCGGGGTCGGAGGCAGGACCGCGGCGACCGCCGCGACCGCCTCCCGGGCCCGCCCGGCGTGGTCGCGCTCGTCCTCGGCCTCCCCAACCAGCCAGTGGCCCACGGGCAGGAGCAGCGCCGCGAGCACCACCAGGGCGATCTTCGCCTTCACGGCCGCGGCGAAGTGCCTGCGGCCCAGCCGGAAGGAGAGCCCGAGCAGGAACGTGACCACCAGGGCCAGCACGCCGGCCTGCTGCAGGGCGTGGACCCGGGGCGCGAGCAGGTAGTGGAAGGTTGCGGCGGCCACGAAGGCGATCCCGGCCCACAGGTGCACCCGGACGAGCGCGGGCCGCTTCACCGGCAGGAAGGCCTTCACGGCCTGGTACCGGTACGCCGCGCCTCCGGCCGCGACCGCCGCGCCCACCGCGGCCAGGGCGCACAGCCCGAGGAACTCGTGGATCTCCGAGAGCATGGGTCCTCCTCCCGAAAAGGGGGAACGCCGAGCACGGCTTCCTCCCGCGTCTTCCCTCCCGGCCTACGTCTCCCCGGAGCCGTTCTCGGACACAGCCTGCCCCGCCCAGGCCAGTTCGTCCACCCGCGGCGACCCGAAGTCCTCCTTCGGGCGGTTGAAGTAGCCGAGGTCCAGGCGGGGGAAGCGGCGTTTCAGGCGGACCGCCAGGTGCCGCAGGCCGATGGCGCCCTCCCCGCTCCTCTCGTGCTCGGGCAGGCTCTCCAGGAAGAGGCGCGGGTCGATGGAGAGGTTCCGCAGGTGCACCATCTGCAGGCCCGTCTCCTCGATCAGCCGCTCCAGCGCCTCCACCTCCGCGGGCCGGTCGCTCACTCCGGGGAACACCAGCAGGTTGAGGGCCGTGAAGAGCCCCTCCCCCACGGCCACCCGCACCGACTCCACCACGTCGGAGAACCCGTACCCGGCGGGGCGGTAGTACGCCTCGTAGAGCTCCCTGCGCGGGGAGTTCAGGCTGATCCGCACCGAGTCGAGCCCGGCCCGCGCGACCCTGCCGAGCGCCTCCGGCAGGCTGCCGTTGGTGTTCAGGTTCACGGTGCCGCGCGCGGTGCGGGCCCGGAACGCCCCCACCGCCGCCTCCAGGGTGTCGGCCACCATCAGCGGCTCCCCCTCGCAGCCCTGGCCGAAGCTCGACGATCCCCCGCTCCACGCCCTCGAGGTGCGGCACGGCGACCCCGCACAGTTCCTCCACCGTGGGCACGAACCCGATGCGGTCCTGGGAGGCGGGGCAGCAGTCGGCCGGCTGCAGGCTGATGCACCCCACGCAGCGGGCGTTGCACGCGGGAGCGGCGGGCAGGGGCGCCTCCCAACGCCCCATGAACCAGTTCTTGGCGGCGAAGCAGTGGTACTCCAGGGCGCAGCGCTCCAGGTGGCGCACCAGCCGGTTCCCCCGGTGGGCCCGGACCCGGTCGCGAACCCGGGGGGCGATCTCCCGGTCGTCGTAGTGGCACGTCTCCGAGTGCTCCATGGGGTCGACCCGGAAGGCGGCGGCCACCATGCGGCCGTCCTTCCACCCGACGCAGGCGTACGCCCACAGGGGCAGGTAGGCGTGCCGGCCGTAGGCGGGAGGCCCCTGGGGCGGATAGGCGGCCGCGGGCAGGTGGGTGCGGGTGTGGCCGGCCTGGAGCATCGCGGCGACGGCCCGGTAGCCCCGGAGCACCCGGGGCCGGCCGCGAACCTCGTCCCACCCCACGGCCCGGCTCTCCGGGAGGAAGAAGACCTTGGTCCCCTCGGGGATCGGGGTCAGGTCTTCATTGTCGACGGAGACCCACCGGGACCCAACCTGGCCAGCGAGCGCCAGCTCGGGATGGTCGAAGATCCGTCCCTCCGGGTCGCAGACCAGCGCCCGGGCCCTCCCCTCCCCGGCGCTCACCAGTACTCGTCCACCTTGTCCCAGAGCGGCTTCATCGTGGGCTTCTTGCCCCGGGGCTTGCGGGGCCGGGCGCCCCCCAGGAGGAACACCGCGCCGGCCCCGGCCACGAAGCCCCCGACGTGGGCCCACCAGGCGATCCCCCCGGCCGCCCCCGCGGCGGTCGCGGCGGTGCCGCTCAGGAACTGGAGCAGGAACCAGAACCCCAGGAAGACGACGGCCGGCAGCTCGATGAACGTGATGAAGAAGAAGATGGGCACCAGGGTCAGGACCCGGGCCGTGGGGTAGAGGAGGAAGTACGCGCCCATGACCCCGGCGATGGCGCCCGACGCGCCCACGGTCGGCAGGGAGTTCCCCCAGTTGAACGCCAGGTGCATGAGGCCGGAGAACACGCCGCAGAACACGTAGAAGAGCGCGAACCCGCCGTGGCCGAACCAGTCCTCGACGTTGTCCCCGAAGATCCACAGGATCCACATGTTCCCGATGATGTGGAGCCAGCCGCCGTGGAGGAACATGGAGGTGAAGAACGGGAGCACCTGGTCCACGAGCCCGAAGTGGGCCGAGACCCGGGCGTCCGAGTACCGGACCGGGACGATGCCGTAGTGGCGGAAGAAGATCTCCATCTCCCGCGGCCCCAGACCCAGCTCGTAGAAGAAGGCCAGGGCGTTGAGGAGGATGATCCCGTACAGGACGTAGGGCGTACGCCGGCTCGGGATCGTGTCGCGGATCGGGATCAAGGCTCGAAACCCCTCGGGGCCAGGGGGAGAGTCTCCGCATTCTACGGAAGGGGTCCCGCCCGGGCAAGAAACGCTCCGCCGCAGTGCGCGGCAGGCAACCCGGAGGGGTTCAGCGCCTCCCGCCGCCCGTCCTCCGCGTCCGCGCCGGCCCGGGCTCGGCCCGCACCGGGCTCAGGGTGACCAGGAACGGGAAGTCGGGGTCCGGGCCCCGGGCCACCCGGAACCCGGGCGGAAGCGCGCCCTGGAGCCTGGCCTCCACTTTCGCCAGATCAACGGCTTCGCAGCGCTGGTCTACGACGATTCCGTCGTCGTCAACGTATACCGGGAAGTCGGTGCAGCCCGGGGGCTTGGTCCCGGTGCCGTACACGGCGCAGCGGCCCCCCCGGTAGGCCGGGCACGGGCGGCCGTGGGCGTAGTACAGCCCGTCGCGCTCCCGGATCTCCCCGGGGCCCCGCCCCCGCCGCAGCGCCCGGTCGAAAGACGGGCGGGGGCCCTCCACCTCCCAGAGCGCGCGCAGGCGCTCCCAGGTGAGCTCCAGCACGAGGGTCTCCAGTAGGCAGCAGGGCCTGGCGCACCGGGGGCAGTGCGGCAGCACGGCCTCCTCCTGGTAGCGCGCGGCAGCCGCGGCGAGGATCCGGGGCAGCGCCCGCTCCGTCACGGAAGCCCCTCGCCCGCGATCTCCGCGCGGGTTGACACGCCCGCCTCCCGAACTAGCATCCACTCTGCACCACCGCGCGCCGTGCCCTTCCTCGCGAAAGGAGCCTCTCCGATGGCGGCGACCCCCCGGCTGTACTTCTGCATCCGCCCCACGAGCCCGGAACGGATCCGAGAACGGCTCGCCGCCCTCGACGAGGAGCTCACCGAGTCCATCGCCGGCGGCGTCGCCGAGTACGACGAGGCGAAGGACTGCGTGGAGGCGTGGCTCTTCGACGACGCCGAGGAGCCCGCGGCCCGCCGGATCATCGCCGGGCACGGCTTCGAGGTGGTCGCGGAAGAGGAGATCCTGGGCACCAGGGCGGAGTCCTGAGGTCCGGGGTCGGGCGCCCCCTCACGGGCGCTCCGAGGGGAGCAGCACCTCGCCCGTCTTGATCCGCACCCACCCCGCCTGGGTCGCCCGCAGGTCCGGGAGGAAGTCGCAGGACAGGAAGAGCAGGGTGTAGTTCGGGTCGGCGTGGGAGTATCCGCAGCCCGCCAGGGCCTGCTGGAACTCCCGGGCCATGGCCGCCGCCTCCTCGAACCCCCCCGCCCGCTGGATTCCGGCCAGGGGCAGCGGGAACTCCCGCGCGTCGCCCTGTGCCGGCTGCACCACCATTCCCCCGCCGATCTCCCGCAGCCGCTCCACCGCCCCGGCCATGGCGTCGGGGTCGTCCCCGAGGGCCAGCACCCCGGCGTTGGTGGTGTAGGTGGTGGCCAGCGCGCGCAGGCCGGGCGCGAACCCGAGCACCACGCCCCGGGTCACCCACTCCCCCGAGCGGTCGGCGAGGGCCAGGACCAGGGCCCCGGCCTGCCCCGGCCACCGCCCGCCCGCCCGGGGCTCCAGCGCCACCGGCTCCTCCCGGGTGATCACGGCGTTCTCCAGCCGGGCCGCCGGGAAGGGGTCCGGGGCGTCCGCCGGCAGCAGGAAGTCCGCCGGGTCCCACAGGGGCACGGGGGGCTCGCCGCCCGCGTAGAACTCGTCCCACGGAAACCCCTCGCTCGGCGCCGGAACCTGGAGCCGGCCGTCGCGCGCGACCACCCGGCCGCGGCACAGGACGGCGGATGGGGTCGGGTCTTCAAGTTCGCCTAAAAGGTTTATGTTCGCCACCCGTCCCGGAGCGATCGACCCGATGTCCTGGTCCAGGCCGAGGAAGGTCGCGGCGTTGAGCGTGGCCATCCGGTAGGCGGCGGACACCGGCACCCCGGCCTCCAGGGCGAGGCGGATCAGGTGGTCGGTGAGCCCGACCTCCTGCACGTGGTGGGCCTTGGCCCCGTCGGTCGTGTAGCAGAAGCGGTCGCTGAAGCCGGTCCGCTCGAGCGCCGGCAGGAGCGCCGGCAGGTCGAGGCGCAGGCTGGAGTTGCGCAGCAGCACCCACAACCCCTGGCGGAGCCGGTCGAGGGCCTCGGCGGCGGTGATGGCCTCGTGGCACGAGCGCAGCCCCGTGGCCGCCAGCGCCGGCAGCCGCCGGGCGCTCGCCCCCGCGGTGTGCCCGTCGGAGAACCTGCCCGCGGCCCGGGCCGCCTCGACGATGCCCAGGAGCCGGGGCGCCCTCTCCGCGTCGAGGAAGTCGGTCCACCGGGTCATCTCCCCGGTGGCGAGGAAGTGCGGCCCGGAGAGCAGTCGCCCCACGTTCTCCGCCGAGAACAGGCCCTCCTCCCCCTCGAAGCGCGACTGGGAGGCCATGCGGGCCACCCAGAACACGTGGGGCAGCGACGCCGCGGACACGGCCCGGGTCAGGGCCTCCAGGCGCCGCGTGCCCAGGGCGAGGTGGAGGAGCAGGTCGTCGAAGACCAGACAGGAGGTGCCGCGGCACGCGGCCGCCTCCCCCAGGCTCAGGGGGTTGGCGAAGGGCCACGGATGGGTGTGGGGTTCGACGTACCCCGGCACGGCCACGAGGCCGTCGGCCTCGACGACCTCGGTCCCCTCCAGGGGCCCGCCCCACGGCCCGACCCGGGCGATGCGGTCCCCGCACACGGCCACGTCTCCCGGGGAGACCTCGCCGGTGAAGGGGCTCCAGACCCGCGCGCCGCGCACCAGGAGGTCCGGCGCCTCCGCCTCCTGGGCCGTCCGGACGAGGCGCCACCGCAGCCCCGGGTCGCAGGGGATCAAGGCCGGCCTCCCGCCGCCGCGGCCGGCAGCTCCCACCGGGGGCACGCCTCCGGGGCCGCGGCCCCGTCCAGGCACAGGAGGCGCCGGTAGCGCCGCTCGCCGTCCCGGGTCTCCTGGTGCACGTCGAGGAGCGTGCCCGAGGCGCACTGGAGGCAGCGCTCGGGCTGGCGGCGGAACGCCGTGGCCGTGTGCTTGGCCACGAGGCCGTCCGAGAAGGTCCAGACCCTCCCGGGCCCCCGGCTGACCACCTCCACGGCCCGGACCCGGTCGAGCACGATCCGCCCCCGGTCCTCCCCCACGGTCGCCCGAAACTCCACCACGTCTCCCTCCCGGAACTCGTGACGCTCCTGGGCCCTTCGCGACACCCGGGCGTACGCCGCGGAGCGGAGCAGCGTGCGCCCGAGGTACGCGTCCCGGAGCACCAGCAGGAACCCCCGGAACCGGACGCGGGCACCCGCGTCCACCTCGCGCACGAAGGAGGGCTTCACCGCGGCCACCTCCCCGCTCGTCTCGAACTCCCGGCCCACGGCCCCGTCGAACCAGTCCTCGAAGGCCTCCAGCTCCCGCCGGAACTCGAGCCAGGGGCCGGTCGGGAGGAGCAGCCGCGGCTGCTGGTGGACCTTCTCCTCCTCGTACTCCCGGCACCCGCGGCACAGGCGGCCGGCGTGGGTGAACCGGCGCTTGCACGACTGGCCCTTCTCGAGGCGGCGGCACCGCCAGCGGAAGTACACGCACCCCTGGGGGAAGCAGCGCTTCTCCCGCAGCACGTGGTACGGGCTGACGCTGCCGGCAAAGTCCTCGTGGGCCGCGTGGGAGCAGGCGAACACGCCCCGCCGCTTCCACGCGTTGGCGAGCTCCCGCGGGTGCCCGGCAGCGACGGCCCCCCGCAGGGAGGGAATCCTCAGAAGCCCCGGCTTGGCCAAGCCCTGCCCCTTCCCCCGCTCACTGTGGGTAGAAGCGGATGCCCATGTAGTAGCAGCACCCTTCCTGGTCGAGGTCGTTGAAGAACGTGCGCTCCTTCCCGTCCTGGAAGGCGATGCGCACCAGCGCCGGCCCGCCGTCGAGCACGGAGGTCTTCACCTCCACCACCCGGCCCGTCCCCCACACCCGGTGGCTCCGGTGGTACACGACGTCTCCCAGCTGAAGGTAGATGCGGCGTCGCACGGCACGCTCCGGAACCCCTCCCCCCGCGCTATCCCTCCGTTCCTGCCCACGAGCTTATCACGGCCCGTCACCCGTCACCCGTCACCCGTCACAACAGATGCCTCACCGCCCTGTCCAGCCCCTCCAGGGTGAGGGGGAACATGGGGAAGAGCCCACCGACCGTCTCCACGGTGTCGTAGTGGGGCCAGGAGGCCTCCGGGAGGGGGTTGAGCCACGCGCGCTTCGGGAAGGCCCCGGCGAGCAGGCGCAGCCAGTCGATCCCCTTCACGTTGGTGGTGCGGCACCCGCTCCAGGATGCCGTTGGGGATCAGGAGCTCGTAGGGCGCCATGGAGGCGTCTCCCACGGCCACGAAGCGGTAGCCCTTGCCGAACTCCCGGGCGACCTCGGCCGTGGGGACGAACTCGCCGGCCTCCAGGTCGGTGTAGAGGTTCTCGTAGACGCAGTTGTGGAAGTAGAAGGCCCGGAAGTCCTTGAAGTGGTTGAGCCCGTGGGCGGCCGAGAAGAGCCGCTCGCTGACGCTCCCGGTGCGGCTCCATGGAGCCGCCGGTGTCCATGGCGAGGAGCAGGCGCACCTGGTTCTCGCCGCTCGCGGCCGAACACCAGCTCGATCTCCCCCGCGTTGCGGCAGGTCTTGTCCACCGTGGCCTCCACGTCGAGCACCTCCTCGCCCTCCTCGCGCAGGTCCCGCAGCTTCCGCAGGGCCACCCTGATCTGCCGCACGTCGAGCACCAGGTCGCTGGCGCAGGTTGCGGTAGCGGCGGGCGAAGGCCTGGAGCACCGCGCTGCCCCCGCCTCCCTCCGGCGCGAAGGAGATGCCGGTGGGGTGGCTGCCGTAGGCCCCGAAGGGGCTGGTGCCCCCGGTGCCGATCCAGTGGTGCCCCCCGTGGTGCGGCCCGTCCTGGCGTGCGCAGCCGGTCCTCGCAGCTCGCGCAAGAGCTCGTCGAGGGTCAGAGGCCTCCAGCCGGCGCCAGCTCCTCCGCGGAGAGCTCGAGCGGCGACAGGGGGTCCCGCGAGCCAGCGCAGGATCTCCTCCTGGGTCGCCAGCGTCCTCGGGGAGCGTCGCATCCCGCGAAAGCAGTGGGCGAAGGCCTGGTCGAAGCCGTCGTAGTGGGCCACGTCCTTCACCAGCAGGCTCCGGGCCAGGTGGTAGAAGTCGTCGAGGCTCGGCGTGGTGCAGCCCCTTGGCCAGCGCCTCCAGCAGGGTGAGCCACTCGGTGAGGCTCGACGGGCACCCCGCACAGCGCGCAGGGCGTAGAAGAAGGGCAGGAACATGGCGGTGCCGCCTCAGCCGCGACGACCGGCGCCCGCCCCGGACGGCTCCGCCGCGTCCAGGTCGGCGCGCGCGCCGCCCCGGGCCACGCGCGTCGACGTCCTCCTGCATCTTGATCAGGGTGCCCAGGAAGGGCACCTCGCCGGCGCGCGTCCGCGTCCGGCGGCCGCGCGCCGCTGGCCAGCAGCACGCGGATCCAGTCGAGCAGCTCGCGAGGTGGAGGGCTTCTTGCGCAGGCCCGCCACCTCGCGCAGGGAGTAGAACGCGGCGCAGGGCTGCCGCTCGAGCAGGTACCCCGGCCAGATCCGGGAAGTGGACCGCGACGATGGCCCGCATCTGCTCCGCGTCGGGGAAGTCGATGTAGTGGAAGACGCAGCGGCGCAGGAACGCGTCGGGCAGCTCCTTCTCGGCGTTGGAGGTGATGACCACCACCGGCCGGTGCCGGGCCCACGGTCTCGCCGGTCTCCAGGACGTCGAAGGTCATCTGGTCGAGTTCGTGGAGCAGGTCGTTGGGGAACTCGATGTCGGCCTTGTCCACCTCGTCGATCAGCAGCACCACGCGCTGCTCGGGCTCGCGAACGCCCGGCCCAGGGGGCCGAGCCTGATGTACCGGCGGATGTCGCGCACGTCGCCGTCGCCGAACCGGGCGTCGTTGAGGCGCTGGACCGTGTCGTACACGTACAGGCCGTCCCGCGCCTTGGTGGTGGACTTGACGTTCCAGACGATCGACCTCCATCCCGAGGGCCTGGGCCACGTGGTGGGCGAGCAGGGTCTTGCCGGTGCCGGGCTCCCCCTTGAGCAGCAGGAGCGGCCGCTCCAGGGCCAGGGCCACGTTCACGGCGTCCTGCAGGGCCCGGGAGGCGACGTATCCGGCGGTGCCGGGAAGCGGTGGAAGTCGGTCATGGGGTCCGTGTCGATCGCGACAGGTGACGGTGGTTGGTGTGCAGCCCTTGGCTTACTGGACTTGTCGGTCGTTGGGTGGCGGGGCACCTCCGGCCGCGTCACAGGGCCCGGTGCCCCTCGGGCCTGAGCGCACCTCGCCCTCCAGGGCGCGGTCGATCAGGGCCAGGGCCTCCTCCCTGCCGGCGGGCAGTCCGCACCTTCAGCGGCAGGTAGTTGGAGGCGTGGTTGGCCATGAAGTGCCCGTCGGTGAGGTCGGTGTGGGCGAGCATCTCGCGCAGCTCCCGCAGGTACGCCTGCGGGGCCCGGGACCGTATGGGTTCCCCGCTGCACCTGCCGCCACCAGCTCCGTGCCCTCGCACAGCATCACCGACAGGGCGCCCACGAACTGGGGGTCCATCGCGCTGAGCACCCGGCCGGTCTCCCGGGCGTGTTCGCGGCTGCGGCCCGGCGGCGCGATGCCCAGCAGCACGGTCACCGACACGGTGATCCCGGCCTCCTTCACGCGGCCGCCCGGCCTCCATCATCTGGTGCGGCGTCGGAGTCCTTGCTGCACGTAGCGCAGCGTCTCGTCGTCGCCGCTCTCCAGCCCCAGGTACACGATGCGCAGCCCGTTGTCGCGCAGCCAGCGCAGGTCCTCGTCGGTCTTCTTGCGCACCGCCCGGGCCGTGGCGTAGGCGCCCACCCGCTGCACCGACGGCAGGTGCTCGCGGATCGCGGGCAGCAGCCACCGCCACGCGTCCATGGGCATGATCAGGGCGTCGCCGTCGGCCACGAACAGCCGCTGCACCCCCCGGAACAGCCGGGCGGCCTTGCGCAGGTCGGCCTCGACGGTCTCCCGGTCCTTGATCCGGAACCGCTTCTCCCGGTAGGTGCCGCAGAAGGTGCACCGGTCGTGGGAGCACCCCACGGTGCCTGCAGGATGATCGAACGGGCCTCGCTCGGCGGCCGGTAGATGGCCCCGTCGTAGTCCAGGGATTCCGCGCCCCACACCGTCCCCACAGCCTCTCTCCCCCCGGGGGGCCATTACAGCACACCGGTTTCCGGGGCGGCAAGGAAGCCCTCTCCCGCGGGGCGCCGGGCGCGACCGGGAGAACGTGGCCCTTGACGCGCCCCGCCCGTTCGTCGGAGAAGGGGCCCTTCGCCCCCCTCGTTCGCAGCGGAGGCCGCCATGGCCCTGGAAGACCGCGAGATCCGTTCGGTCCCCCTCTTCGCCGGCCTCGACGACGGCCAGGTGGGCCGGATCCGGGCCATCGCCCGCGCCGTGGAGGCCGGCCGGCGCGACGTTCTCTTCCGGGAGGGCGAGCCGGTGGAGGGCCTGTTCGTGCTCCTCTCCGGGCGGGTGAAGATCTACCAGCTCTCCCCGGAC
Source organism: uncultured delta proteobacterium (assembly GCA_963707045.1). Classification (GTDB taxonomy): domain Bacteria; phylum Desulfobacterota; class Deferrisomatia; order Deferrisomatales; family JACRMM01; genus CAZGRT01. The sequence goes on along the minus strand of CAVPOV010000005.1, from coordinate 258,297 downwards.
GGGAAGGAGCACATCCTCCACGTGGTCCGGCCCGGCCAGACCTTCGCCGAGGCCGCGGTCTTCATGCCCGGCGGCTACCCGGCCTACGCGGAGGCCCTGCAGAAGTCCCGGGCGCTGCTCCTGCCGAAGACCCCCTTCCTCGACCTCCTGCGCGAGGAGCCCGCCATCAGCCTGCAGATCATCGCGAGCCTGTCGCGCTACCTCAAGCAGTTCGCCGACCGCATCGAGGACCTCTCCCTCAAGGACGTCTCCGCCCGGCTGGCCCGGTGGTTCCTGGCCACCGCCCGGGAGAAGGGGCGCGATTTCTGGGACCTGGAGATCACCAAGGGCGAACTCGCGAGCCAGATCGGCACCGTGAGCGAGACCCTCTCGCGCACCCTGCGCAAGTTCCAGGACGCCGGGTGGCTCCAGGTGCGCGGCCGCTTCGTCAAGATCCTCGACAAGGCCGCCCTGGAGGGCGTCTCCCAGGGCCAGGGCGAGAATTAGCACGGGGCGGTCGGCGGTCAGCCGTCAGCGGTCGCGGTCAGCGGTCAGCGTCGCGTCACGCTTCCACCCGCCCCGTTGACCTCCGTCAAGGAAAGCGGAGCGTTCTGGTCTATAATCGAGGGGTGTAATCCGCAGACGGAGGTGAGGTCATGTCCAAGTGCCCCGGTCAAGACACCCAGCAGTGGGGGTTCGACGCGATCTTCGACGTGGAGTGCCCGAAGTGCCGCCGCCCCAGCGAGTTCTTCAAGGACGAGGTCCGCCACCGCTGCAAGGGCTGCGGCGAGGTGGTCTTCAACGACCGCATGGACCTCGGGTGCGCCAAGTGGTGCCCCTCCGCCGCGTCCTGCGTGGGGCCGGAGAACGTGAAGGCCCTGGAGGTGAACGAGAAGCGCAAGGCCCGGCGCGAGGACCTGCGCCTGCTCCTCGAACTGATCCCCGAGGAGGCGGAGGCCGCCAAGGAGCTCTTCAAGACCCTGTACTCGGAGTACCCGGGCGAGGACCGGCTCTTCGACACCAACCGCCTCTACACGGTGCAGGAGCGCGACCCCGCGCTCTTCGAGGAGGCGAGCCGGTGGTTCCGGGCCTTCCTCGCCGAGAAGGCGGCGATCGAGGCGCGGGAGGCAAAGGCCCGGGAGCGCACCGAGGAGATGCTCAAGCACGACCAGCGGAAAAGGCCCGCGGAGCCTTCTTCCACGGGGGAAAATGTTGCTTGACACCCCTCGGAATCCTGGGCCATCCTGCCGCCCGATCCCGGGGCCGAGAGCCCAGCCAACCAGAAGGAGGAAGCCCGACATGTCTTACGTGATCACCGACAAGTGCGAGAAGTGCGGCGACTGTGTTGAGGAGTGTCCGGTCGAGGCGATCAGCGAGGGCGAGGACAAGTACGTCGTCGATCCCGACACCTGCGTCGACTGCGGCACCTGCGCCGAGGTCTGCCCGGTCGGGGCCGCCGTGCCCGAGGACGAGGCCTGATCGCAGCCGCGCCTGCAGGTTTCCCGAGCCGGGGCTGACTGCCCCGGCTCTTTTGTTTGGTGCCCCGTGAGCGACCTCCCCCCTCCCCCCGGGCCGGCCCGGGAGCGCCTCCGCGTCCAGGGCATCGTCCAGGGCGTCGGGTTCCGCCCCTTCGTGCTCCGGCTCGCCCGCGAGTTCGGGCTCACCGGCCGGGTGGAGAACACGAGCCGGGGCGTGGAGATCGAGGCCCAGGGCGGCGCCGAGGCCATCGCCGCCTTCCGCGCCCGCCTCGCGGGGTCGCCGCCCCCGATGGCCGCGGTGTTCTCGGTGGAGGTCGAGGCGCTCCCCCTCCGGCCGGGGGAGGACCGGTTCGAGATCCGCGCGAGCCGCGCGGACCCGGTGGCCTCGGCCGTGATCCCCCCCGACATCGCCACCTGCCGGGCCTGCCTCCGGGAGCTCGCCGACCCCGCCGACCGGCGCGCCGGCTACCCGTTCCTCAACTGCACCGACTGCGGGCCCCGCTACTCCATCATCGCGTCGATCCCCTACGACCGGCCGCGCACCTCCATGGCCGGCTTCGCCCTGTGCGCCGCCTGCGCGGCGGAGTACGGCGACCCGGACGACCGCCGGTTCCACGCGCAGCCCAACGCCTGCCCGGCGTGCGGGCCGCGCCTCACGGCGCGGGGCCCCGCCGGGGAGGAGAGGGAGGGAGACCCTCTGGACGCGGCGGTGCGCGTCCTCCGGGGCGGCGGGATCGCCGCGCTCCTCGGCCTCGGCGGCTTCCACCTGGCGTGCGACGCGCGCTCCGACGACGCCGTCGGCGAGCTGCGCCGCCGGAAGGCCCGGCCCGCCAAGCCCCTGGCCGTCATGGTGCCGGACCTCGACGCCGCCCGGGCGGTGGCCGTGCTCGACGCCGACGCCGAGGCGCTGCTCGCCGGCCCCCGGGCGCCGATCCTCCTGGCCGAGGCCCGCCCGGGCTCGGGCCTCGCGCCCTCGGTGGCCCCGGGCCAGGACCGGGTGGGGGTCTTCCTCCCCTACACCCCGCTCCACCACCTCCTCTTCCGCCTCGGGGCCTTCCCCGCCCTGGTGATGACCAGCGGGAACCGCAGCGACGAGCCGATCCTCGCGACGTGGGAGGAGGCCCGGGAGCGCCTGGCCGGCGTGGCCGACCTCTTCGTGCTCCACGACCGCCCCATCCTCCACCGGGTCGACGACAGCGTCGTCAAGGCGATGCCCTCCGGGCCGGTGGTGCTGCGGCGGGCCCGGGGGTACGCCCCGGCGCCCGTGCCCCTGGCCAACCCCCGGGGCGAGGCGCTGCTCGCGCTCGGCGCCGAGCTGGGGGCCGCGGTCTGCGTCGTGCGCGGCCCCTACGCCTACGGCGGGCCCCACGTGGGCGACCTGAAGAACCTCGACACCGAGGAGGCGTACCGGGCGGGCATCCGCCACCTGCTCGACCTGCTCCGGGTGGAGCCCCGCCGCGTGGCGTGCGACCTGCACCCCCGGTACGTGTCGAGCCTGGTGGCCCGGGAGTGGGAGGCCCGGGGCGTGGAGGTGGTGCGGGTCCAGCACCACGAGGCCCACGCCGCGGCGTGCATGGCCGAGCACGGCTTCGAGGGTGAAGGCCTGGCCCTGACCCTCGACGGCCTCGGCCACGGGCGGGACGGCACGGTGTGGGGGGGGGAGATCCTGGCGGGCCGGCCCGGCGCGTTCCGCCGGGTCGCCCACCTGGCGACGGTCCCTCAGCCCGGCGGCGACCAGGCCGCCCGGGAGCCGTGGCGCATGGCCGCGAGCCACCTCCGCCGCCTCCGGGGCCCGGGGTGGAGGGACCTGCCGCTGCCCTGCTTCCGCTCCCGCCTCCCCGGGGAGCTCGACGGCCTCGAGGCCATGATCGCCCGGGGGGTGAACGCCCCGGCCACGAGCTCCTGCGGGCGCCTCTTCGACGCCGCCGCGGCCGTGCTCGGCTTCGCCGGCGCGCTCCGGTACTCGGCCCAGGCCGCGATGGAGCTCGAGGCCCTGGCCGCCCGCGCGCCCCCCTCCGCCGAAGCCTACCCCGTCGCCCCGCCGGCCCCCGGGGGGGCGTGCCGCCTCCTCGACCCGGGCCCGCTCCTGGAGGCGCTGCTCGACGACGTGCTCGGCGGCCGGGACCGCGCCGCCTGCGCCCTGGCGTTCCACCGGGGCCTCGCCGCCCTCTTCGCCCGGGCGGCGGCCGGGGAGGCCCGGGCCGCCGGGCTCTCCGACGTCTTCCTCACGGGGGGGTGCCTCCAGAACGCGGTCTTCGCGCGCCACCTGGACGAGGAGCTCCGGCGCGAGGGGCTCCGCCCCCGCTTCCACCGGGAGGTCCCGCCCAACGACGGCGGCATCGCCTTCGGCCAGGCGGCGTGGGCGCTGGCCGCGGGCGCTCCCTAGCCCCGTTCCTGCAGCCCCCCGGTCCTTGCGCGGGACCCACAGCCCGCGTACCGTGGCGGCGGTTCCCCCCTGCGCCGAGGAGGACCCCATGGCCTTCCCCTCCGCCTTCTACCGCTGGAGACCCCACCCCTGGCACGGCCTCGACGTGGGTCCGGAGCCGCCGCGGCTCCTCCACGCCTACATCGAGATCACGCCCTTCGACCTGGTGAAGTACGAGGTGGACAAGGTCACCGGGTACCTCCGGGTCGACCGGCCCCAGCGCACCTCCTCCCAGCCGCCCGCGCTCTACGGATTCATCCCGCGCACCTACTGCGGCCGCCGGGTGGGCGCCCTGTCCCCGGCGCGGCCCGGGGCGACGGCGACCCGCTGGACATCTGCGTGCTCAGCGAGCGGCCCATCGCCCGCTCCGAGGTGCTGCTGAACGCCCGGGTGGTGGGGGGCCTCCAGGTGCATCGACCACGGCGAGGCCGACGACAAGATCATCGCCGTGCTGGAGAACGACAACGTCTGGGGCGGCGCGGAGGACCTCTCCGACCTGCCCGAGGTCCTCGTCGAGCGGCTGCGCCACTACTTCAGCACCTACAAGCTGATCCCCGGCCAGGAGTCGAGCCTCACGGTGGAGGCGGTGTACGGCCGGGAGCAAGCGCTCCGGGTGGTGGAGGCCTCGCTGCGCGACTACGAGGAGGAGTACGGGGGCTGAGCGGGAGGGGGCTCGAGGCCGGCGACCTCGAGCCGGGGGGGCAGCCCGAACCCCGGGGCGTCGGCGCAGCCGGAGAAGTCGAGCGCCACCGAGCGCAGCCCGATGCCCCCTGCGGGCCAGGGCGCCGCCGCGCCGTAGAGGGCGTCCCCCGCCACCGGGAACCCCCGGGACGCCAGGTGGACCCGGAGCTGGTGGCGTCGGCCGGTGAGCGGCTCGAGGCGCCACGCCAGCCACGGCCCGGCGCGCCCCAGGAACGTCGCCGCGGTCACCGCCTCCCGGCCCCGGGGGCTCTCGTAGCTTCGCCTCTTCCCCCGAAGCAGCAGCGACCGCCAGCGCTCCGCCCGCCCGGCCTGGAGCCCGGCGCCCTCGCCCTCGGTCCGGGCGTCGTAGGCCTTGCGCACCCGGCGGGTCTCGAACCACGCCCCGGCCGCCCGGTGGGCCGCGGCGCTCCGCGCGAAGAGCAGGAGCCCGGAGACCTCGACGTCCAGCCGGTGCACCGGCCACACCCGCTCCCCCAGCCGCTCCTGGAGCGCGATGCCGGCGCACGGCCGCGGGTCGGCGGCGCCCATCCGGCTCGGCACCGAGAGCCAGCCGGCGGGCTTGTCCACCGCGGCGAAGCCGTCGTTGCAGAAGACGATCTCCAAGGCCGCTACCCCCTCGGCTCCGGGAACGGCGCCGGGTCGCGGGGCACGGCGTCCGGGTCGAAGGCCTCCAGGGCCCACGCCATCACTTCGGCGGCCGGCGCCCCGGCCAGGCCCGGCGGGGGGGCCTGCCCCAGGAACCGGAGGGCCCTCTCCAGCAGCGCGCCGCCCTCCCGGGCCAGGTCCAGGCCCGCCGCCAGGGACACGGCGGCGTCGCGCTTGCTCAGCTTGGCGCCGCCCGGGCCCGTCACCAGGGGCAGGTGGGCGTAGGCCGGCGTGGGCGCCCCGAGCAGCCGCTGGAGCCAGATCTGGCGCGGCGTGGAGGAGAGCAGGTCCGCGCCCCGGGCCACCTGGGTCACCCCGGTGGCGGCGTCGTCCACGACCACGGCGAGCTGGTACGCGAAGAGCCCGTCCGCGCGCTTGACCACGAAGTCCCCCACCGCCGCCTCCAGGCTCTGGGCCACGGCGCCGAAGACCCGGTCCTCGAACCCCACCGTCTCGGCGGGCACGCGCACCCGCACCGACCGCACCGGCTTGCCCGGCGCGACCCCGCCCCGGCACAGCCCCGGGTACACCGGCCCCTCGTCCCCCTCCCCCGGCGCCGAGGCCGCCCGGGCGATCTCCGCCCGGGAGCAGCCGCACGGGTACGCCGCGCCCGAGGCGGCCAGCCGGTCCAGGGCCTCGGCGTAGGCGCCGAGCCGGCGGCTCTGGAACACCACCTCCCCGTCCCAGCCGAAGCCCAGGGCCTCCAGGGTGCGCAGGAAGTCGTCCGCCGCGCCCGGCACCACCCGGGGCGCGTCCAGGTCCTCGACGCGCAGCAGCCACAGGCCGCCGGCCCGCCGGGCGAGCAGGAAGCTCCCCAGGGCCGCCACGAGGGAGCCCAGGTGGAGGGGCCCGGTCGGCGACGGCGCGAAGCGGCCGACGACCCGGGGGCGGGTCACGGCAGGAAGGAGCAGCAGTAGTCGGAGAGGGTCCGCACCCGCAGCTGGAAGCGGGAGTTCCCCGCCACCTGGAAGGAGCCCCCGCCGCGCACCTCGCGCCAGGAGTCCTCGCCCGGCAGGAGCACGTCGAGCTCCCCGGAGAGGATCTCCATCAGCTCGGGGGCCGCGGTATTGAACTCGTACTCGCCCGGCTGCATGATGCCGAGCGTCTTCTTCGTGCCGTCGGCGAAGAGCACCGTGCGGCTCGTGACGCCGCCTCCGAAGTAGACGTTGGCCTCCCGCACCACCGTGACGTTCCGGAACTCGGACATGGTCGCCTCCCTCTCCCGCTCTCTCGGCCGCCGGCCCGCCCGCGGCCCCGGGCGCGACTGTGACGGAAGCGACCCCGGTTTTCAAGGACGATGACCGCCCCGACGCCGACCCTCCCGGAGTACCGCGTGCGCCGCGCCCCGACGCCCCGGGCCCCGTCCTGCGACTGGGACGGCGCCGAGTGGGCCCGGGCCGACACCCTGGAGGTGGCGTGCTTCCGCCCCGAGGGCAGCGGCCACCGGCCGCGCACCCGGGCGCGCCTGCTGTGGTCGCCCGAGGGGATCTCCGGCATCTTCCGGGTCGAGGACCGCTGGGTCCGCTGCGTCCACGCCGGGCCCGGCGCCCCGGTGTACCGGGACAGCTGCGTCGAGCTCTTCCTCGAGCCCCGCCCCGGGGCGGGCCACCTCCACTTCGAGTGGAACGCCGGGGGCGCGCTCCTCGCCGGCCACGTGCGCGACCCCGTCCGCGTGCCCGGCGGCTTCCGCGACTTCAGCGTCCTGCCCGCCGGGGAGACCGCACGGGTCCTCTGCCGCCACTCCCTCCCCGGGCGGGTCGAGCCCGAGATCGAGGAGCCCGTCGTCTGGCTGCTCGCCTTCTTCCTGCCCTTCGCCGTCCTGGAGCGCCGCCTCGGCCCCCTGGGGCCCATCGCCGGGCAGCGGTGGCGCGGCAACCTCTACAAGTGCGCCGACGACACCTCCCACCCCCACTGGGCCTCCTGGAGCCCCGTGGACGAGCGCAACTTCCACCTGCCCCGCTGCTTCGGCACCCTGTGGTTCGAGCCGTGACGACCTGCCTTCCGCAGCCTCGCACCCTTGCCCTCCCCGCCGCCCCCGTCGTACCCTCCCCTACGCTGCCACTCGTGCCGGGGGACGCAACATGGGCGGGAGGCCTCGCACCGCGGGAAACTCGCGCGAAACACTGGGCCACGCGCCGCACCGGCGCCGTGGCCCTCTTCGTTTCCGCGAAGGCCCCTCCCATCGAACGTCCTGGCACCCGGAGGGAACGCGACGCCGAGTCAGGGATAATGGTTATCCCCGACGTCTGCGATAAACCTGTTACCCCGACTGCGGGATAACACCAGAAATCCCGTGTTACCCCGCGGTCTAGGTAATACCTGTTGGGCGACAAAAGGATCAGGGCAGAGGCAAGAAAGCCAAATGCGACAGAGAATTCCAACCCCGATCATAGCCGTTCTGAGCGACGCAATCCCAAATGCGGAGACCCACGCAAGTCTAGACAGCCTGTTCCTTTACGCGGAGGCGCCGGGTGACCCGCCCGCGGGCAGCAAACCCCAGAAGGTTCAGGAATGGCTGCGCCGCGTCAACAAGGATGAGTCTGTCGATCCTCTCAGTGATTCTCGGTCACCTCGTCGAAGGCTATATGGAGCACGACGAACTCGACCCGTATGCTGCGCAGAAGCAAATCGCCAAAGAGAAGATAGCGGCAGTATTCGCCAGGTGCGAGCTCCAATATGTCCGAGGTGGGCGTGTGGTTGGCGCGGTAGGGACGCCGTCGCTCAGTCTGCAGGACATCATAAGAGCTCGCGATCTCGCGTCCATTCACGAGGAGTTTGACAGATCGCTACGAAACGTAGAGGGCAATCCCAGAGAGGCGATTTCCGCAGCCTGTAACATCCTCGATCCGTTGCAGACCTACATAGACGATGAGGGGCTGGAGATGCCGAAGAAGCAGGACCTCCAGCCGGTGTGGAACGTCGTGCGCAAGGATCTCGGTTTCGACCCGAGTTCCATTGAGGACCGAGACCTGCAGGAGACCTCAGCGGTCTTCTCGCCGTGGTGAACGGGATCGGTGCACTCCGAACACATGGTACGTTCGGCTCATGGTGCCGGGCGGCTCCGGTATCGGCTTCAACCTCGGCATGCTCGGCTCGCCGTACACGCGGCCCACACCTCGCCGCCTTCATAATCGAGTCCTGGGACAACAAGCGAGGCCGCGAGACGGCATGAATGCCGCTGAACCATGCGCTGCACAAACGGACTGGCTCCAGCGCTGGCGCGCTTCCGCCAGCCGGTGAGCGCCACGTTCACCGGGAATATGAATCACGAAAGAAGGGCATGGTGCTCCAGGGCTTCGGTGGCTGGGGTGTCCGATGATGTTCGGCAATGGGAGGGACTCTCGTCATGGTCTACAATTTCGAATGGGACCCGCAGAAGGCCCGATCAAACCTTGAAAAGCATAGGGTCGCGTTCGAGGAGGCTGCGACGGTCTTTCGCGATCCGCGCGCCTTGAATATGTACGACCCCGACCATAGCGAATCAGAAGATCGGTGGGTTACTCTCGGGATCGGCAGTTCCGGCGGGCTTCTGGTGGTTTGTCACACCTTCAACGAGGAATCCGAGGAATCGGTCAGAATCCGCATCTACTCGGCACGACGACCGACCTCAAAGGAGACCCGTAATTATGAAGAGGCATGAAATGAGAAAAGAATATGACTTCTCCACGGCTGAAAGAGGCACACTCTATCGGCCCGATGCGTCCTTGAATTTCCCTGTCTATCTCGACGAAGAGGTTCAGGCGTTCGTCCACGCTATAGCCGAGAGGCGAAAGACTGACCCATCGACGGTGGTCAACGAGTTGCTTCGAGGCGACATGCAGCTGGCGGACGCCATGAAGTAAGAACGCGGTGAACAACCGCGTGAACCAGTCGCACGTGCGCGGTCGCTCGTCGACGTCGCACTGCCGCGCCGGTCAGACTCTCCGAGCCCCGCCCGCAGGAGGGAACCCCGAGCCCATGGAACCCCGGCGCTGCCCCTGGCCCACCACGGACCTGTACGTCGCCTACCACGACGAGGAGTGGGGGGTGCCGGTGCACGACGACCGGCGGCTCTTCGAGTTCCTGGTGCTCGAGGGGGCCCAGGCCGGGCTGAGCTGGGAGACGATCCTGCGCAAGCGCGAGGCGTACCGGAAGGCGTTCGCCGGGTTCGACCCGGCGCGGGTGGCCGCCTTCGGCCCGCCGACGTGGAGCGCCTGCTGGGCGACCCGGGCATCGTGCGCAACCGGCTCAAGGTGGAGTCGGCGGTCGGCCAACGCCCGGGCCTTCCTCGCCGTGCAGCGGGAGTTCGGCTCCTTCGACGCCTACGTCTGGCGGTTCGTGGGCGGCCGGCCGGTTCGCAACGCGTGGCGGGAGCTGGCGGAGCTGCCCGCCCGGACCCCGGAGTCGGAGGCCCTGAGCCGCGACCTGCGGCGCCGGGGCTTCGGCTTCGTGGGGCCCACCATCTGCTACGCGTTCATGCAGGCGGTGGGCATGGTGAACGACCACCTCGTCGGGTGCTTCCGCCACCGGGAGCTGGGATGAAGAGCCTTCGGCGCCGTTTCAGCTCCCCGGCACCGGGATCCACAGGGGCAGCTGGGCGGGCTCTTCCCCCGGCCACCCGTCCGGGACCACCACGGCGGTGTCCGGGGGCACGGGGAGGGTGAGCAGCGCGGCGTCCACCTCGGCGCCCGGCTCCACGCGCCGGAAGCGCAGCTCGTACTCCCCCGGCGGGTCGGCCACGCGGATCTCCACGCGCCCCGGGAACCCCGGAGGCCCGGCCTCGCCGCGGCCGGCATAGACGGCCTCCACCCGGGGCACCCCCCAGCGGCTCCAGACAACCCGCTCCGCGGCCCCGCCGCCGTCGAACTCCACCTGCTGGAGCCAGCCATCCTCGCCCTCCAGGGTCAGGAGGAGGCGCCCGTCCTCCCGGCGCCACCCCCCGGCGGCGGTCCCGGTGACGGGCACGCGGCCCAGGAGCACGGTCTCGAACCAGGAGCCCCACCCGTCCCACCGGCCGCGGTAGAGAGTGCGCTTCGAGGGGACGTAGGCCTCGCAGAGCGCCCCGGCGCGGCACGCGAGCGAGAGCACGGGGGTCGAGAAGGGCCCGGCCACGGCGTCGAAGCGCAGCCCCTCTCCCTCCACCACCCGGCCGCCGAAGTCGGCGCTGCCCCGCCCGGACGCCCGGAGGCGCCCCTGGATCCGCACCGCGGGGGGGCCGGCGTTGGAGGCCTCCAGCAGCTCGAGCAGGGGCGCGGGGTCCACGGGCACCCGCGCCAGCTCCCGCCGCACGGCGGGCTGGGCGCACCCCAGGGCGGCCAGCAGGGCGAGGCCGGCGAGGAGCCTCGCCGTCACAGCTCTCCCAGCTTGCGCTTCGCCGACTCGGTGTCCGGGGCGAGCTCCAGGGTCCTCTCGTAGGCCTGCCGGGCCCTCTCCGTCTCCCCGGCGGCCCGCCGCGCGTCGCCCAGGTGCTCCCAGATCACCGGGTCGTCGGGGGCGACCTCCACGGCCTTCTCGAGGGTCGCCACCGCTTCGGCGAACCGGCCCTGCTTGTAGTACACCCACCCCAGGCTGTCGGTGATGAACCCGTCGTCGGGCTTCATGTCGAGGGCCCGCAGGATGAGCGCCTCGGCCTCCTCCAGATGCACGCCGTGCTCCGCGTAGGTGTAGCCGATGTAGTTGAGCGCGTGGGGGTCGTAGGGGTTGATCGAGAGGGCGCGCTTCATGTACTCGACGCTGCGGGGCCACTCGCCCAGCTTGTCGTGCAGGACCCCGAGGGTGAAGAAGACCCGGGGGTTCTCGCTGCCGTGGGCCTCCAGGAACGCCTCGAGCATCTCCACCGCCCTGCGGTGCTCGCCCGAGTCCTCCCACAGCCCGGCCAGGGACACCGCCACCTCCTCGTCGTCGGGGTGCTCGGCGAGGCGCGCCTCCAGCAGCGCCTTGGCCTCCTCCATGCGCTCCAGCCCCTCGAGGGCGATGGCCCTGCGGACCAGGGCGTCGGAGTACTCCACGGCCTCGGGGGGGACGTGCGCCAGGGTCTCCAGCGCCTCCTGGTACTTCTCCTGGGCGAGCAGGCTCACCCCCAGCAGGTACCACGCCTGGGTGTCGGTGCCGTGGGCCAGGGCCACGGTGCGGAAGACCTCCTCCGCGTCGGCCGGGCGGTCCGCCTGGAGGAGCAGCATCCCCAGCCGGAACCGGAGCCCCGGGTCGCCCCCGCTCCACCGCTCGGCCGCCTGGAAGACGTCCACGGCCTCCTCCACGCGCTCCTGCTTGAGCAGCACCTGGCCGAGCCGGAAGCGCGCCTCCACGTCGTGGGGGTTCGCGTCCACCACCCGGCGGTAGAGCGCCTCGGCTGCGGTGAAGTTGCCAGCCGCCTCGTCCATCTCGGCCAGCGAGCGCAGGCTCGGCCGGTGGTTCGGGTCGATCTCCAGGGCCTTGCCCAGGTCGCGGCGGGCCCCCTCCCCGTCCCCGGTCCCCAGCCGGAGCCTCCCGGCCGCGAACCACGCGTCGGCGTCCCGGGGGTCGGCTTCGACCCAGCGCAGCGCCTCGGCCAGGGCGTCCTCCCGGCGGCCGAGCCCCTCGAGGAGCCGCACGGCAGTGCCGCGGGCCTCCCGCGCGCCCCCCGCCCGTGCCGCCCCGAGGGCGGCCTCCGCCGCCTCCTCCGTCCGGCCGCTCACCTCGAGGATGCGCGAGCGCAGGAGGAGCAGCTCCGGGTGCCCCGGCCGGCGCTCGAGCCCCTCGTCCACCGCGGCCAGCGCCTCGTCCGTGCGCCGCGCCCCCAGGAGCAGGCGTGCGCTCTCGATGCGGAGGGCGGCCGACTCCGGGTCGGCCTCGATGGCCTGCTCCAGGGCGGCGAGCGCCTCGGCCCGGTCCCCCTCCCGCTGGGCGAGGTACGACCGCATCACCCCCGGCACCGCCGAGGTCCCGGTCGCGCACGCCGCCGCGGGCAGGGCCAGGAAGGCGCAGATCAGCCCGGCGCGGGCCCACCCGTCGCACTGCGTCCCCATCCGTCTCATCCGAGTCCTTCCTCCCTTCGAGGCGCCCCGGGGCGCCCCGCTGCGTTCACCGCGAGCCGTCCCCGCCGCCGCGGAGCCGGTCCCCGAAGCGCCGTCGGAACTTCGCCAGCTTCGGGGCGATCACCACCCGGCAGTAGCCCTGGCCGGGGTTCTTCTCGTAGTAGCGCTGGTGGTGCTCCTCGGCGGGCCAGAAGCGCCCCAGGGGGACCACCTGGGTGACGACCGGGGCGTCCCACACCCCTTCGGCCTCGAGTTCCGCGATCACCGCCTCGGCGGTCCGGCGCTGCTCCTCGCCGTCGTACAAGACGATGGAGCGGTACTGGGGCCCCGCGTCGGCGCCCTGGCGGTCCGGCGTGGTGGGGTCGTGGACGCCGAAGAACACCCGCAGCAGGTCGCCAAAGGAGATCCGCGCCGGGTCGAAGGCCACCTGCACCACCTCCGCGTGACCGGTGGTTCCCCCGCACACCTGCCGGTAGGTGGGCTCGGCCGTCTCGCCGCCGGCGTACCCGACCGTGACGGCCTCCACGCCGTCGAGCGCCGCGAACACGGGCTCGAGGCACCAGAAGCAGCCTCCTCCCAGGGTCGCCGTCTCCCGCCTGCCCTCGCCGCCCATGGTCCTCCTCCGGTCCGCGCCTCGATGTTCTCACGTTCCCCGGGGCCGTGCCACACCTGCGAGGTTCCGGCTCAAGCCCGGGCGCCCGCGGCACGAAGCGTATACGGGCACGCAGCGCACCCCGACGGCGGCGCACACGCCCCGGAGGCGACGATGGAAGACCTGAGGACGTCGGAGACCTGGCGCATCTTCCGCATCCAGGCCGAGCTCATCGACGGCATCGAGACCCTCAACCGGCTCGGGCCCGCCGTGACGGTGTTCGGCAGCGCCCGGCTCCGGCCCGAATCGCCCTACTACGCGGCCACCGAGCACTTCTGCCGGCGCCTCTCCGACGCGGGCTTCGCCATCGTCACCGGCGGCGGGCCGGGCATCATGGAGGCCGCCAACCGCGGGTGCCACGCGGGCCACGGGACGTCGGTGGGCCTCAACATCGCCCTGCCCGAGGAGCAGGCCCCCAACGGGTACCAGGACGTCCGGATGACGTTCCGGTACTTCTTCGTCCGCAAGCTGATGTTCGTGAAGTACAGCGTGGGCTTCGTGATCTGCCCGGGGGGCTACGGGACCCTGGACGAGCTCTTCGAGGCGCTGACCCTGGTGCAGACCGGCAAGATCCGGCGCTTCCCCATCGTGCTCCTCGGGAGCGACTACTGGGGCGGGCTGCTCGACTGGCTCCGGGGGAGGATGCTGGCGGAGGGGTGCATCGGCGAGGGGGACCTGGACCTGTTCCGGGTGTGCGACGACCCCGACGAGATCGCCCGGCTCATCACCACCCACTACGTCGAGATCTCCAAGGACCTGCCCGAGGAGCGCCGCCACGCCCCCGCCCGGCGCTGAGCCCGGCTCCGGTTCGGACGAGGGCCGGGGGGCTCAGCCTTCCTTGGCGAAGGGCACGAGGTCCACTCCCCCGCCCGGGCCGCGATCCCCCCGCAGGAGCTCCATGTGGCGCAGCACCGCGAAGGCCCGGGCCACCTGGTCGGCCGTGGCGTCGAGCAGGCCGGGTGCCTCGGCGCGCGGCACGCGCCCCCTCTTCCGCACGAGCTCGTAGAGCGCCTTCTCCAGCCCCTGGAGCGACGCCACGGCGTCGGCCTCGGTCTTCGACGCCCCCTTGGCGAGCTTCACGGCCCACGGGTCGCAGGCCCGGGCCGGGTTCATCAGCTCCATCAGGCAGTCCTCGCACACCGACGCCCCGGCGTGCTCGAGGAGCTCGCCCGCCCCGACGGCCTTCCCGCAGCGCCCGCACGCCGCCGCCTCACCCACGGCCGGGCTCCGCGGAGATCAGGCTCTCCAGTTCGGCGACCACCTCGCGCAGCCCGTCCCGGGCGCGGCCGAGCTTGTCGCGGTCCACGGTGTCGCGCAGGGAATCGAGGCTGCGCGCCACCTCCTTGGTGAGCCTCTCCATCCGGTCCAGCACCTGCCCGATCCGGGCCGTGGTCTCCCCTCGCCGCGCCATCGTCGCCTCCCTCCAGCCTCCCCCGGCGTGCCCCGTTGTACCAGACCTGCCCCCCCCGGCGCCAAGACCGGGCTCCATCGACACCGCCCCGCCCGGTGGGGTAGCCTCGCGCCCCATGGAGATCGAGTACGGCCGCACCTACCGGGTGGTGGTCCGCTACCCCTGGGGGGAGCGGGTGGAGACGAAGTGCGCGCGCGTGACGCGGGACGCCGACGGGACGATCCGCTGGCCCGCGGAGGGCGCGGAGGAAGCCTTCGTCGAGGGCGCGATCCGCGAGGCGGAGGGGTGGGTGCTGGGGTGGTACGGCGGCCGCTGCGACGCGACCGTGGTCATCTCCGAGGGCCCGGACGCCCCGGAGCCCTGAGGGGCCCCGCCCCTCACCCCTTGGCAGCCTCCCTGCGGATGCGCTGGACGGTCTCGTCCAGGCGGGAGAGGAAGGTCGAGCGGTCCCGGGGCGCCATGGGGGCCGGGCCGCCCGTGGTCATCCCCATCTGCCGCAGCTGGTCCATCAGCTCCCGGCTCGCGAGGGCGTCGCCGATGGTGCTCTCGTCGTGCACCTGGCCCTTGGGCCCGAGCACGGCCGCGCCCTTCTTCAGGCACCGGGCGGCCAGCGGGAGGTCGGCGGTGACGGCGATGTCGTCCTCGCCGATCCGCTCCTCGATCCAGTCGTCCGCCGCGTCGAAGGCCCCCCCCACCGCCACCGGGAAGATCCCGTCCTCCATGGGCACGCGCAGCGGCCGGTTCGAGACCACCCACACCTTGAGCCCGTAGCGGCGGGCCACCCGGTACACCTCGTCCTTCACCGGGCAGCCGTCCGCGTCCACGTACACTTCGAGCATGTGCCCTCCCCTCAGCCCTCGCCGGTCAGCCCCTTCTTGATCATCCGCCCCAGGTCGCACCCGGCGAAGACGTGGAGGTGGTAGTGCATCACCTCCTGGTGGGCGTCGGGCCCGACGTTGGAGAGCACCCGGTACCCCTTCTCCCCGAGGCCCAGCGCCGCGGCCACCTTCTGCACGGCCCGGTAGAAGCCGGCCGCCTCCTCGGGGGACGCCTTCGCCGAGAAGTCGTCGAAGGACGCGTACTCCCCCTTGGGGATCACCAGCACGTGCACCGGCGCCTGGGGCGCGATGTCGTGGAAGGCGAGGGCGTACTCGTCCTCGTACGCCTTCCGGCAGGGGATCTCGCCGCGCAGGATCTTCGCGAAGACGTTGTTGCGGTCGTAGGCCATGTCACCCCTCCTCTGCCGTGTTGTCGCGCGATGCGCCCGCCCGGGCGGCCTCCGGCCTCACCCGGCCGCGGCCCGGAACAGGGCTCCCCGGGTGTGCTTCGAGGTGCTGAAGGGCGTCCACCCCGCGAACTCCACCGCCGCGAACCCCGCCCTGCCCAGCCCCTCGACGAGATCCCGGACCGGGATCGCGCCGCCGATTCACTCGGACCACGCCCGGGCGTCCCGCTCCCCGGGCGGCAGCTCCTCCCGGAGCACCATGTCCGCGACCTGCAGGCGCCCGCCGGGCCGGAGGACCCGGCGCAGCTCGCCGAAGGCCGTCTCCTTGTCCGGCGACAGGTTGAGCGCGCCGTTGGAGAGGACCAGATCGAAGGCGGCGTCCGGGCAGGGGATGGCCTCGGCGGCACCCGCCACGACGTCGGCCGCCACGCCGGCCGCTCCCAGGGCGCGGCGCGCCCGCGCCACCATCTCCGGCGACGGCTCGATGCCCCGCGCCCGGCCGCGGGGCCCCGCCAGCCGGGCCGCCCGCCACAGGTCGAGCCCGGCGCCGCAGCCCACGTCGAGCACCGCCTCCCCCTCCCGCACCGGCCCCAGGGCCAGGGGGTCGCCCACGCCGCAGAAGCCCTCCACGGCCTCCCGGGGCGCTTCGCGCAGGCACTCCTCGCCGTAGCCCAGGGCCTCGGCGCCGGCCCGCCCCGTGGGGTAGCGGAACCGGCCCTCGGGCGAGACGGCCACCTGCGCGTACTTCCGCCGCACGGCCTCCCGCACCGAGTCCCGCCACACCCGGGAACCCGGGTCGGTCCTCACGGCGCGCTCCCCCGCGTCCCGGTCACCCCTCTCCTCCTCCCGCGAGGGCCTTCCAGGTCGGCCGCTCCAGGAAGCTGCCCTCCACGTTGTCCTCCATCCGCCGGAACAGGGCGTAGGGCGCGGCGAAGCTCAGGAGGTCGTCGCCGAGGCGCTTCTTGAGCTGGAGGCGCGCGCTCAGGTCCACGAGGCCGATCACGCCGCGGGGGCGGTCCGAGTGCCCCTCCCGGAGGGGGTAGATCCCGATGGCCTGGCACCCCGCGGCGAAGGGCACGATGACGTTGTGGTTGTCCTCGCTCTCGTAGTTGGCGAGCACCACGAGGGCCGAGAGCTGGTTGGCGTCGGCGAGGAAGACCACCACCTCGGGCCGCTCCCGCTCCGGGTCGATCCGCCCCAGGGGCTCGAGGAGCACGTAGCGGGTCGGGACCTCGGTCACGGGGAGGTTCGCGGCGAACCGGGCCGCCGCCCCGGGGTCCTTGAGGTAGCGCTCGCCCCGGAGGAACTCCTCGTGGGCCTCGGGCCGCATGTGGGGCCGGAGCTGCTCCGCCACGGCCCGGCCCTGGGGGGAGGCCTCGTTCCCGGTGGAGAGGAAGCGGCAGAAGCACTCCACGCCCCCGGGGAAGTCCGGGTACCGGTCGCCGAACCCGAAGCCCACGCCCCCGCCGATGCAGCCGAAGGTGCTCCGGTCGCAGGCTGCCGTCCGCCCCTCCGCCGCCGCGGCCAGGAGCCACATGAGGCACCCCCAGCGCCCCTCCCCGAACTGGACCGCGCCCTCGGGCTTCTCGTCGGACAGGACGAGCCCCACGGGCGGGTGCCGCAGGCGCAGCGCCTTCGCGATCCGGCTCTCCATTCCACCTCCTCGCGTCCCGCACGGCGTCCGAGGGCTTCGGGCACCGCTCGGGACACAGGGTAGCGACGCACCCCCGGTGACGACAAGCTCCTCTCGGAGGCGCTCACCCCCCGGTCCGGTCTTCTCACGCCGGGCCGGCGCGGCTACACTCCGGCTCGAGCCCGCTCCCCCGGCGCCGGAGGTACCCATGAGGACACCCCGCCCCACCATCGCCCTCTTCCTGGTCTGCCTGGCGTGGGGCGGCTCCGCCCGGGCCCTCCTCGAGCCCGGGTCCGAGGCCCCCGCGGTCCGTCTGTCCCAGGTGGACGGCCCCCGCTTCGAGCTGCCCGCGGGGCCCCAGGAGACGCCCGTGCTCCTGGCCTTCGTGAGCGTCGCGTGCCAGCCGTGCGAGGACGCCTCGCCCGTGCTGTCGGCACTGGCCGAGCGCTACGGCCGGAACGGAACCCTCCGCATGGCGTGCGTGGCGCTCTGCGCCGAGGGGGCCGCGCGGTGGCTGCTGAAGTCGGGGAAGCACCCCTCCTCCGTGCCCATCCTGGTCGAGAAGATACAGAAGAGCCGCTTCGTCACCGCCGACGCCTACGGCGTGAGCACCACGCCCGCGTTCGTCCTGGTGGACCGGCTCGGCCGGGTCGCGTGGCACCACGAGGGGCCCGTGACCCCGGAGGCGATCGAAAAGGCGGTGAGGGCGGCGCTGGTCGCCCGCCCCTGACGCTCCGCGAGGACCCTCAGGCGGTCTCCTCGTACCCCACGAGCACCACGTCGGCCGCACGGTCCCGGGTCGGGATGAGCACCTGGTAGGCGGGGGAGCGGAACCAGCGCTCCAGGGCACCGTGGTCGGGGAAGCGGATCACCACCGCCGACCCGTGCTCGTGCCGGCCCGCCAGCACCGACGCCCGACGCCCCCGGAACACCACCTCGGCGCCGAACGGCGCCAGCGTGTCCCGCACGCCCGCCACGTATACCTTCCAGAGTTCGGGGTCCCTCACCGTGACGTGCCCCACCAGGTAAGCCGCCATCGCCTTCCTCCCGCCGTCCTCCAGGCGTCTCAGCCCCCGAACACCGCGCCCACCGCGCTCACGAAGTCCGGCTGCCGCCCCTCCCGGGTCCACTCCAGCTCGAGGCCGAAGCACGCCCGGACGAGTTCCAGGACGTGCACGCCGGTGGACTCCAGGCTGTAGATCCTCTCCTCCGGCCTCGGGCACGAGGCGCTGCCGGCCCGCGCGGCGCACGGCTCGCACGCCAGGCACGGACCCGAGCCGAGGACCGTCCTCCCCCGGGCCCGCTCGGCCAGCAGCTCCGCCACGAGGAGGCCCCTGGCCCTGCGGAACCCCTCCCGGGCCCGCTCCTCGGGGGAGAGGGCGGCGAGGGGTCCGAGGGGGGCGCGCACCAGGATCACCCGGGCCGACGCGGCAGCCCCCACGACCTCGCGGAAGGAGGGGCTGTGGGGAGGGCACGCGAGGTTCCTCCCCACGTGGGGGCACGCGCCGCACGCCTCCCGCACCTCGGGACCGTGGACGAAGTTCGCCACCGGCCGCGCCGCCTCCCGGCGCTCGCAGGCGGACCCCCCTCCGGCGGCCGAGCTCGGCCCGCGCGTCACGCCCCGCGCTCCCCGGGATGCGCCGCCCCGGGCACCGAAAGACGGCGGGCACGGCTCGTCCGGGTCATGGCAACCTCCCTTCCCGACGATAACGGTGGGGTCCGGCCCGAAGGGTACCACCGTTCCGCGGCCGTGCGGCCCCGGTTTCGCGTTCGGAACCGGCGGCTCGGTGAACCGCGGGAAACGGCCCGTGCGGGGAGGGCACCGCCGGGCCCGGTTGTTGCTACCGGGCCAGGGAGGGCCCGGAGACGGGAGCGGGAGGGAAGGAGCGGACCATGCGACCATGGGCGGGGCGGTTCCTGAGGGCAGCACTGGCGGCGGGCGCGCTCCTCGCCCTGGGGGGCTGCGGCGGAGGCGGGTCCGGCGGCGCGGAGGAGGCGGCCCGGGACGCAGACGCCCCCGACGTCGTGCTCGCGCTGACGCCCGACACGGGCACCGCGCCCCTGGAGGTCCGCTTCGACGCCTCGGCCTCCTCCGCCCCCGGGGGAGGCGCCCTCGCCTTCGCCTGGGACTTCGGCAACGGGGAGGTCTCCTCGGCCCCGTCGGGGACGGTGACGTACCCCTCGCCCGGGGTCTACACGGTGCGCGTCACGGCCACCGGCCCCTTCGGTGCCGCCGCGACCGGGGAGGCGACCGTGCGGGTCGCGGCCCCGCCGGGCGCGGAATCTCCCGCCGAGCGGGTCCTGTACCTCACCAACCTCGAGCGGCGTGCCCAGGGCCTGCCGCCGTTGAAGGGACAAGCGAACCTGGCCGCGGCCGCCCTCGCCCACGCGGAGGACATGGCGGCCCTGGACTACTTCTCCCACGACAGCGCCGACGGCCGCTCCCCCTGGGACCGGCTCCGGGACGCCGGGTACGACTTCGCCACGGCCGGGGAGAACATCGCCGCCGGCTACGCAACCCCCGAGGCCGTGGTGGAGGGGTGGATGAACAGCCCGGGCCACCGGGCGAACATCCTCGCCGGCGGCTTCCGGGAGTTGGGCGTGGGGCACGTGCTCGAGGCGGGAGACGCCTTCCCGGGGCCCTACGGGTACGGCCACTACTGGGTCCAGGACTTCGGTGCGCGCTCCGCGGTCTTCCCCCTGGTGATCGCGGACGAGGCCCACGAGACGGCGGACGCCGCCGTGGAGATCTACCTGTACGGGGCCGGCTGGGCCGCGGAGATGATGCTCTCGGAGGAGCCGGACTTCGCGGGCGCCGCCTGGGTGCCCTTCTCCCCCGAGGTCTCCTGGGACCTCTCGGCCGGAGCCGGGCTCAAGACCGTGTGCGCCCGGCTCCGCCAGGGAACCACGGTGCGGACCGCCTGCGACGACATCCGGCTGCGGTAGGCGCCGGCGGCTTCCTCGGGCCGCCCCGAGCCCCTACCGCTCCGGCGCCCGGACGTTCAGGTCCGCCGAGAGCCGGGGAGGGGTCGCCAGGGTCTGGAAGACGACGCAGTAGCGCTGGGTGAGCTTGAGCAGCCGGTCCAGGGCGTCGGGCTCCGCGTCGCTCTCCACGTCGAAGCGCAGGCGGATCGCCGAGAAGCCCACGGGCGCGCCCTTCTCCACCCCGAGGGTGCCGCGGAAGTCCAGATCCCCCTCGGCCGTGACCGCCCCCTTGGAAAGGGGGATCCCCAGGGCGGTCGCCACCGCCTGGAGCGTCACGCCGGCGCAAGCCACCAGGGACTCCAGGAGCATGTCGCCGGAGCACGCGAAGGAGCCGTCGCCCCCCGCCTTGGGGTGCAGGCCCGCCTCGACCAGGGCCCCCGCCGTGGCCAGCGAGCAGGCGAGCCCCTCCCCCAGCCGGCCGGTGGCCGTGAGCGTGACCTTCGCCTCGTCGGGGGTCTCCCGGTAGCGCTCCTTGATCGGCGCCTGGATCGACCGCAGTTCGTTGGCGTCCATGACAGACCTCCTGAGGGGTGCAGTGGGGATGGGCGGCGGCCTCGGTCAGCCGAGGGAATCCTCGACGAGCCCGATCGGTGCACCGGGGCTCTCGGCCGGCGCCCAGTGGAAGGCGAACTCGGAACGGGCCGAGGGGCTGCCCGACGCCCCGTCGGCGGCCCGGCAGGAGACCTCGGCCAGGACCCGGAACCGCCACGTGAGCAGGGCCCTGACTCCAAAGAGGTGGACGCGGCTCGCGAGCCCCGGGTCCACCTCCTGGAGGAGGGCCAGGGCGCTGCCCGCGACGCTCTCGCCCGGCGCCAGGACCCGCTCCCCCAGGGTCGCCCCCATCGCGTCCCGCGCCTCGCACAGCAGGGCGTCCTCCTGCCGCACGGTCACTACCGCGCGCAGCCCCTCGAGGGGCGCCGAGCCCGCGTTGCGCACCACGAGCACCGCGTCGGTGAAGGCGATGGGCTTCCCGCCCGGGCCGTGCAGTTCCGACGCCTCCGGGCGCCAGACGAGTTCCAGGGCGACGTTTCCGGTCATGGGTGCGTGCCTCCCTCGCAATGGCGCAGGAAGCCGGGCGCCGCCCGCGTCGCGGACGAAGGCCCCCCGGCCGTCACTGCAGGCAGTGGAAAACGCCCTTGCACCACAGGCAGTCCCCGCAGGGCTCGGCGTTGATGTAGCAGTCCTGCTCGAACTCCTCGGCCAGCACGTAGTCGCAGCACTTCGAGAGGTTGCAGTCCGAGCAGAAGGGGTAGTCGTAGCGGATCACCCCTTCGCGAAACGCGCGGTAGGCGGGCCCGTTCCAGATCTCCAGGACGCCGTCGTCCGCGAGGTCGCCGAACACCTTCGGCCGCACGAACTTCTCCCGGCCGTTGATCAGGCACCGGTATCCGTGCCACAGGAAGTAGCAGGGGTGGACCTTGCCGTCCCAGGAGACGAACAGCCCGCCCTTCTCCACGAAGTCGCACCGCCGGTCGCCGTGGGGCACCACCTCGGGGAGCCGCAGCTCCATGCCCAACTCCCGCGCCGCCTCGCCCGCCTCGGCGAACACGCCGCGCACCCGGTCGAGCCACGCCTCGTCCCGCTCCAACACCTTCTGGATGTTCACGAACACGTCCTTGGCGTGGGCGTCCGCCCGGACCCGCTCGATGAAGTCCACGATCCGCTCCTCCTCCGGGGTCTTCGTGTACTTCCACAGGACCTCGAAGTAGCGCTCGATGGCGATGCCCTCCCGCCGGGCGCGGCGGCGCCACGGCTCGAAGAACTCGACCGCGGAGTCCGTGTTGGCGTCGTACGCCGCCTGGGCCACCAGCCCCTCGTCGTAGGGGAGCACCTGGGTCACGATGGCGAAGGTCGCGCCCCGGCTCGCCGCCCATCGGAGCACCTCGGGCAGTTCCGCCACGTTGTCGCGCATCGCGACGAACTCGATCCCCACGTCGAGCGGACGCCCGGTGCGGGCCTGGACCCTCCCGAGCGCCGAGAGCGCCTGCTCCACGGCGCCCACCTCGCCGCCTTCGCGGATCCGCCGGAAGGCCCCCGCGCTCACCGCGTCCAGGGAGAGGCACACCCGGTCGAGGCCCGCCCGGACCAGGCGCAGGGCCCGGGCCTCGTCGAGCAGCAGCCCGTTGGACTGGAACCCCACCCAGGCCCCCTCCGGCATGCCCGCCCGCGCCCGCTCCACGAAGCCCTCCAGGCCGGGGTGGAGCAGCGGCTCCCCGATGCCGGAGAGCACGAGGCTCTCCAGGCCGGAGAACGCAGGCTCCAGCGCCGCGAAGGTGGCTTCGGCGAGGTCGCCCTCCTCCAGTGCGTGATCGTCGGTCTGCTTCACGCACATGCGGCAGCGCAGGTTGCAGCGGGTGGTCGCCTCGACGAAGAGCCGGGTCGGGCGGTCCCGGAGCGCGAGCTGTGCCGCGGGGCTTCCGATCGGCTGTTCGAGGGCGGCGGAGGGTTCGCGGTTCATCGGATCTTCCCGGAGTCGGGGGTGGACGCGTCGCGTCCCACCTTACGGCGAGCCGGCGCGGCGAGCCTTGACGGCGGTCAACGCGGGCTCATCCCCCCGCCACGGGCGGGAACACGCTGAGCAGGTCGCCGTCGCCGAGGACGGTGTCGAGGTCCGCGTGCCGGCCGTTGACGAGGAGGATGCGGGGCTTGTCCTCCGGGACCTCGTACGCCCTGAGGGCGTCCCGGACCGTCGACCCCTCGGGGAGTTCGGCCGGGTGGGGGCTCGCCCCCTCGGGGAGGTAGTTCCGCAGCCCGGCGAAGAACTTCAGGTTCACCGTCATCTCTCAGACCTCCGCTCCCCCCTCTTCCCCCAGGAGCAGCCGCAGGGCCAGGTTGGCCTGGGCGTGGGCCGCGACGCCGACCCGCGGCGCCATCAGCCCGACCCCGGGACGCGCCTCCGCCTCCAGGTCCCCCACCACGAACAGGCGGGAGCCGACCCGGTGGGTCCGGATGTCGTCCGCCGGCGCGTAGCCCGCCAGGCCCGACGCCGCCACCACCCACGCCTCCGGCAGGGCTGCGAGCGCGGTCTCCACGAGCATGGCCTTCTGGTCGGCCCGGTCGAAGCACTCGAGCAGCACCCGGCAGCCGCGGAAGATCTCCGGGATGTTCCCGGGGACCAGACGGACCCCGTGGGGGCTCAGGCGCACGTAGGGGTTGACGCGGGCCAGCGTGCCGCACAGGGCCTCGACCTTCGGGAGCCCGATCTGCTCCACGAAGTACTGCTGGCGGTTCAGGTTGCTCGGCTCCACGACGTCGAAGTCGGCCAGCACGAGCTCCCCCACTCCGATCCGGGCCAGGGCGATCGCCACCTGGCTGCCGAGCCCACCGAGCCCCGCGATCCCGACCCGGGCGCCCCGCACCCGGGCGTGGACGCCCGGGGTGTGGCGCGACACGAGCAGGGACTCGAGCTCCTCGCGGCCGGGCACCTCCCCGCGGCGGATGAGCACGACCCGGTCTCCCTCGGCCACCGGGCGCTCCGGCGGGCACGGGAAGCCGTTGAGGATGAGCACGTCCGCCTCGGGCTTGAAGGACCGCCGCACGTCCTCGAGGCGCGCGCCCCCGAACTCCACCGGCCTCTCGTTGACGAAGATCCGCATCGCATCTCCCCACGCGCGACGGGGGCGGGCCGCGGGCGGGTGGCCCTCGACGGGGCTTACCCGCTCCGGACTCCGGTGGCCGAGACACCTGACCCCCTCCTCGAAGGGAAGGGGTCATCCGCGCTTCCGCGCCTCGGCCCGGCGCGGGAACCGCGGGCGGCTCCTTTCCAAGAATGGGAGGCCGGTGGGTTTCCCCCCGACCCTTCGGCCGGGCGCCGTGGGGCTGGCCCCGTAGGCGCCTCGGCTCGGAGCCGCGGTCCGCCGTCCCCGGAAAGCTTCTCCGGGGGCCGTCGCTACTGCACGAAGTTGAACACCTGTCCAGGTCCTCGTCCTTCACCGTGAACACCGTGTTGTGCGGCGCCAGCTTCTCGGTGCGCATCCAGTCCGGCAGCCGGTCGTCGGCGTTGGTGAAGCCCGGCCTCGCGTTCCACTTGCGCTCGGTGCGAGAGACCGACTTGCCGAGACGCGACCACGTCGTCGGCGCCCAGGCTTCAGGCCGTAGAAGGCGTTGATCATCTCGTAGATCGCCTCGAAGGCCTCCGGCTTGTCGAGCACCGCGAACGCCACGAACAGGCACAGGCCCGTGGAGTCGACCGCGGCCGTGGCGATCTGCAGGTTGCGGCGACAGCTCGACCTGCCCCTCGGGCTTCAGGGGATCGACGTAGCCGCCCACCTTCAGGATGTTGGTGGCGATGGCGTAGCCCGCCGTGTGGTCGGCGCCCATGGTGGTGGTGGCGTAGGTGACGCCGATGCCCTGGACCGCGCGCGGGCTCGTAGGCCGGCATGGCCTGGCCCTTGACGATCGGGACGTGGTCGGACGCCGAAGCACTGGCCGGTGTCCGTGCCGCAGCCGAGGATCCGCCCGAGCGGCGTGCCCTTGCGCACTTCCTTCAGCAGCTTGATCGCGCCTGCGGCGTCGCCGAACTTGGCCAGCCCGGCTTCCATGGCCACGCCGATGGTGGCCGCCCATCTCGATGGTGTCGAGCCCGATGTCGTCGTCCATGTAGTCCATCTCGGCGATGGCGTCGAGGTCGTCGATGCAGCAGTTGGTGCCGTGGGCCCAGATGGTCTCGTACTCCGGACCCTTGGTCTTGTAGTTGCCGTCCTTGTCGTGTAGATGCGCGAGCACTGGATGACGCAGCCGGAGTGGCAGCCGTGGGCGATCTTGCCCTCGCCGCCCCGCGCGAGGATCGTGTCGTGCTGGGCCTCGCCGCTGATCTTGCTGGCGCCCTGCGAACTGCCCGGTGCGGAAGTTGCGGGTGGGCAGCCCGCCGGCCTCGTTCATGATGTTCTGCAGCACGTTGGTGCCGTAGGTGGGCAGGCCCTCGCCGGTGACCGGGTGCTCCTTGAGCGCCTTGGCGAACTTCTTGCGAGGCGGCCCGGAAGGCTTCCTTGTTCGCCGGCTCGCGCATGCGAGGTCTCGGAGTCGTCGCAGAAGATGGCCTTGAGGCCCTTGGAGCCCATCACCGCGCCCAGGCCGCCGCGGCCCGGCGTGGCGGGTGGGCCGCAGCTCCCGGTCGGTGCAGGCGATGGAGGCGGCGGTCAGGCCCCATCTCCCCGGCCATGCCGATGGTGACGTAGCCGACCTTCTTGTCGCCGTACTTGGCCACCAGCTTCTCCACGGTGTCGTAGTTGCCCGAGCCCCTTGAGCTCCGGGCACTCCACCAGCTTCACGAGCCCTTCCGGCAGCTCCAGGGTGTAGCGCTTCTCGGGATCCGCGGGCTTGTCCTCCACGACGAGGGCGCGGATGCCGAGGCGCGCCCATGATCTGCCCGGCCTGGCCTCCGGCGTTCGACTCCTTGATGGTGCCGGTCAGCGGGCTCTTGGCGCCCACCGAGATGCGGCCCGAGATCGGCGCCGAACTCCCGCCCAGGAGCCCCGGTGCGAACACCAGCTTGTTCTGGTTCCCGAGGGCGTGCACGGATGTCGCAGGCACTTCCTCCGCCACGATCGCGGAGGTCATCGCCCGCCCCCCGAACGCGGCCCACTTCGCCGGGAGCGGCTCCTCCGTGATCTTCAGGGTCTTCATGTTCACACGCACAATCCGATCGGCCATCTTGCCCTCCTTCCCCGGTCTCACCGGTCAAGGGTTCCTTCGCCGAGGCCGCGCCTCAGCCCGCGCACGCGGTCGCGACAGGGTTCGCCTGCCCGCCGACCGTCCCCAGGGTCGCACGGAACAGGTTGGGAATGCCAAAGTCCTTGCTGCCCGCTCCGTACCCGACCGCCTCGACGACGAGGGGCGGCATGGCGCCGAAGCCGTTGCAGAAGTAACGGATCAACGCGGCTCCCGTCGGCGTGCAGAGCTCGCCCCGGGTTCCGTCCGAGTACACCGGAACCCCCCGGAGCAACTCCAGGGTGGCCGGGGCGGGCACGGGGAGCACGCCGTGGGCGCAGCGCACCGTTCCCGCACCCGACGTGGATGGGGGAGCACCAGGTCTCGTCCGCGCCGAGCGCCCGGAACGCCGAGGCGGCGGCCACGACGTCGGCGATGGTGTCCAGGGCCCCCACCTCGTGGAAGTGTACCTCTTCCGGCCGGGTGCCGTGTACCTTCGCCTCGGCCTCGGCGAGGAGTTCGAACACCCCCAGGGCGTCCGCCGCCACCCGCGGCAGCAGGGCGCCCGCCTGGAGGATGCCGCGGATCTCCCGCAGCCCCCGGTGGGCGTGGTGCCCGCCCTCCCGTTGACGGTACCCGTGGTGGCCGTGCTCGTGCCCGTGGTCATGGCCGTGCCCGTGGGTGTGGTCGTGCCCGTGAGCGTGGTCGTGCCCGCTCTGCGGCTCGTCCACGCAGCGCCCGGTCTCCGGGTTCACGACGTCGAACTTGGTGCCGGCGATGCCGTGCCGCGTCACGCGCCGCGCCCGGATCTCGAAGCCCGGAACTCCGAGGGCCTCCACGTCCGCCCGCACGGCCTCGAAGCTCGCTCCCGCGTCGAGCAGCGCCCCCACGAACATGTCGCCGCTCACCCCGGACGAGGCGTCCAGATACAGCACCCGCTTCATCGCGCATGCTCCTTGCCCGGCGCGGCGCCGCAGGCGAGCTTGTTG
Organism: uncultured delta proteobacterium; assembly: GCA_963707045.1. Classification (GTDB taxonomy): domain Bacteria; phylum Desulfobacterota; class Deferrisomatia; order Deferrisomatales; family JACRMM01; genus CAZGRT01. Next base: position 231,532 of record CAVPOV010000005.1, on the reverse strand, counting down.
ATCATGTCCGCCTGGTAGGCCGCCCCGAAGCCGTTGTCGATGTTGACGACGCTGATGCCGGAAGCGCAGGAGTTGAGCATGGCGAGCAGCGCGGTGATGCCGCCGAAGCTCGTGCCGTAGCCCACGCTGGTGGGCACCGCGATCACCGGCACGTCCACGAGCCCCCCGACGACCGAGGGCAGCGCCCCCTCCATGCCGGCCACCGCGATGACGCACCGGGCCCTACGGAGCACTTCACCGTGGGCGAACAGCCGGTGCAGGCCCGCGACGCCCACGTCGTAGAGCGCCTCGACCCGGCTGCCCAACACTTCCAGTGCGATCCGGGCCTCCTCGGCCACGGGCAGGTCGGACGTTCCGGCGGCGGCGAGGGCCACGAGGCCCACGGGCTCCGCCTGGCTGCGCCGGATCTCCAGGATGCGGCACAGTTCGTGGTACCGGGCCTCGGGCACCCGCTCCAGCACGGCCTCCGCCACCGCCGGGCTCGCGCGGGTGCACAGGACGTTGGGGTTCTTGTCCGCCAGGCGGGCGAAGATCTCGGCCACCTGGGCCGGGGTCTTGCCCTCGCCGTAGATGACCTCCGGGTAGCCGTTCCGGATCCGGCGGTGGTGGTCGATCTTGGCGAAACCCACGTCCTCGAAGGACAGGCTCTTGAGGCGGCCGAGAACGTCCTCGGTGGAGACCTCCCCGCGCTTCAGGCTCTCGAGCAGGTGGCGCAGGTGCTCGGGGCTCATGCGTCCCCCAGCGGGCGGATGTCGGTGAGAACCTCGTTCATCGCGCCGGTGCGGTAGCCCTGGAGGTCCAGCGCCACGTAGGCGTAGCCGGCCTCCTTCACGGCCTCCACGACCCGCTCGCGCAGGCCGTTCACCACCCGGTCGAACTCCCGGGGGCCGAGCTCGAGGCGTGCCACGTCGCCGTGGTGGCGCACCCGCAGGACCCGGAGGCCCAGGTCCCGGAGGGCCTCCTCGGCGCGCCCCACCTGGGTCACCCGCTCCCGGGTGATGCGGGTTCCGTAGGGGAACCGGGAGGACAGGCACGCGAAGGCGGGCTTGTCCCACGTGGGCAGGTCCATCCTGCGGGAGAGCTCGCGGATCTCGTCCTTCGTGAGCCCCGCGGCGTCCAGGGGGCTGTGGACCCCCAGCTCCCGGGCCGCCTGACGGCCGGGCCGGTAGTCGCCCCGGTCGTCGGCGTTGCTGCCGTCCACGACGTGCCCGAGCCCTTCGGCCTCGGCGACCTCGCGGAGCTTCGTGAAGAGCTCCTTCTTGCAGAAGTAGCACCGGTTCTTCGGGTTGTCCGCGAAGCCGGGGACGTCGAGTTCCTCGGACACGATGATCCGGTGGCGCGCACCGAGCGTCCGGGCGAGGGTCTCCGCCTCCCGCCGCTCCCGCTCCGGGTAGGTCTCCGAGGTGGCGGTCACGCCCATGGCCCGTTCGCCGAGAACCTCCTGCGCCACCGCGAGAAGGAAGGTGGAGTCCACGCCCCCGGAGAACCCCACCACCACGCCGCCAAGTTCCCGGAGCAGTTCCACCAGCCTCTCCCGCTTCGCCGCCAGCACCGTGTCCATGTCGTCTCTCCTCGTGCCCGCCGGCCTCAGCCCGGCGACATCTCCATGCGCCGATACAGCGCGGGCCGGTAGCTCCTGAAGGTCCCTTGTCGCACGCATCCCCAGAACACGCCCGCGCCGTAGGCCAGCTGCTCGCCCAGGTAGTAGAAGAGGAAGGCCGGGAACCCGAGGGTCGCCCGCTTCACCCGGTGGTCCACCGCCGCCACGGCGACCCACACCGCCCCCAGGACCAGCACCCCGCGCGGCGCCGCCGCGGCCAGGAGCAGAAGCGGCCAGGCGTAGTACCGGAGCCCGTGGTACCCGAGATAGTACAGCAGGCTTGCCGCCGCCCGCGCGCGGGCGTGCAGGGCCCCGAGGACGCCGACGCGGAGCCCGTGGCCCGCGAAGCGCCGGCGCGCCCACAGCGCGTCGAGCACGAGCGCGAGCGCCGCCCCCGCGAGCCACCCCAACCCGCCTCCCGCCGCAGCCGCCAGGCCGAGGGCCAGGGCCGCCGCGAGGCCCGGCGGCGCCGCCAGCTTCTTGCGGCGCCGGGGGTGCAGCGCCTGCAGGCTCGCCTCCGACGTCCCGTACTCGAAGCGGCGGCGCAGGAACGCGCCAAACCGGTTTCGGTGCTCGTGGTACACCCACCCCCTCGGGAGGTAGACGATCCGCAGCCCCCGGTCCCGCAGCCTCCAGGTCAGGTCCACGTCCTCGCCCACGTGCATCCCCTCCCGGAACCCCCCCGCCTCCAAGAACGCCGACCGCCGGACGAGCAGGTTGCAGCTCGGCAGGTAGAAGGTGTCGTCCCCGGCCCGACCTGTCAACTCCCGGCGCCCCAGCGACAGGCTCGACATGGCCGCCTCGTAGCGGTCGAGGCGGGTGGCGCAGTGCATTCCCTCGACCCGCCCCCCGACGGCCGCGACCTCCGGGGCGTCGAAGGCGGGCACGAGCTCCTCGAGCCAGCCCGGCGCTGCGGTGCAGTCGGAGTCGACGAACGCGAGCAGTTCCCCCTTCGCCTCCTGCGCGCCCCGGTTGCGGGCCGACGCGGGGCCGCGCCCCGCCCCCCCGGACGGCACGACCCGGGCCCCGAGGCCGCGGGCCACGGCCGGGCTCTCGTCCTTGGAGCCGTCGTCCACGACGACCACCTCGAGGCGACCCTCGGGGTAGCGGACCCGGGCCAGGGAGAGCAGGCAGCGGCGCAGCTCCTCCGCCCGGTCCTTGACCGGCACCACCACCGTCACCGAGGGCCAGGCGCGCTCCCCCGCCTCCCCCTCCGGCTCGACTTCCAGGTACCCCGTCCGGGCCAGGGCCTCCAGGGCCCTCGCGTCCGCAGGCGTCCGGGGCCGCACCGGTGCCGGGTCCGAGACCAGCCGGAACAGGGCCTCGTTGACCCGCACCGCCCGGAGCGGCCGGTCGGCCACGAGGAATCGCCCCCCCTCCGACTCCCGGGGGGTCACCCCGGCGGCGAGGCGGAAGGTCACGAACCCTCTCCCGGCAAAAGCCCCTCCCGGCTCAGGATGCCGAAGAGGCGGTCCGCCACCTCCTGGGCCGTCCCGAAGTGCATCACGCCGGCCCTGGCCTTGATCCCCCCGGAGAGCAGCGCCGCAACCCGCTCCGGAGCCGGCAGCTCCGCAGCGGGGGTCGGAACCCGGATCGGCTGGGGGCGCGGGAAGGAGACGCCGTCGGCACCGAGCCGGGAACCCCACTCCCCGACCTCGCAGGACGGAAGGTTGAGCTCCGGCAGGCCCCACGACTCCACGACCGCCTCGGCGGACGCCAGCAAGGCGTCCACGTCGGGGTGCCGCGGCACCGCCGCGCCCTCTTCGAAGAGGACCCCGCACGGGAGCGGCACCGCCACCCGCTGCCGCGCCCCCCGGTCGCCCTTGCGCAGCACCTCGGCCGCTCCGCCGGCGACCCGGCAGCCCACGGCCGCGTTGACCACGGGCAGCCCGAGGGACGCGAGCGCCAGGGCGGGCGCCGGGTCGTCTCCCGCGTCGAGCAGCCGCGACCCGCCCACCACCAGGGTCGGCCTCAGGATGGAGAACACCCGTGCCAGGAGCCGGGCGCGGGCCGCCGCGTCCCCGTCCTCCAGCCCGTGGTCCCACACGCGCACCGCCCGGGACGCCCCCATGGAGAGGGCCAGCCGCAGGCCGTCCTCCACGCGCCCCGGCCCCACGGCCACCGCGGTCACCGCTCGGGCCTCCAGACCGAGGGCCACTTCCAGGGCCTCCAGGTCCGCCGGGTTGACGATCCTGCGGAGCCCCCGGTCCCGCACCAGGGCCCCTTCCTCCGTGGTCTCGGCCGGGGGCCTGGGATCGACGACCTCCCGGAGCAGGACCAGAACGTCGAGGGGTTTGCTCGCCATGTCGCTCTCCCGACTCGCCGCGCGCGAGTCGTCAGGTCAGGTCATCCGGAAGCTCACCCCGAAACCTCCCCGGGGGTAGCGCCAGCGCTCGAAGTGCCCGTCGCAGACGACGTAGCAGGTGCCGCACTCCAGGCACCCGTCGTAGACGAAGGTGATCTTGCGGTCCTCCTCCGACCACGTGTAGCAGCGGGCCGGGCAGGTCGTGGTGCACCCCCGGTGGGTCGCAGGCCGAGCACGCGGCCGGGTCCACCACGATGTGGGGCTCCCGGTCGATCTGGAAGCTCGTGTAGTCGAAGATGTCGTCGATGTTCACGTAGCTCATACGGCTCTCCAGGCGGTGAAGGCGTCGGCCAGGAGGTCGCGGGTGCTCATCCGCTCCCGAGCCTTGCGCAGGAACAGCTTCGGCAGCTTCTCCTTCGGGGTGCCGTCGATCCGGTACACCCGGTCGAAGAAGCCGCACAGCACCTCGGGGTACGCCTCGTACATCCGCTCGATGTGCAGCATCTTGGGCGCGTTGCGGTAGAGCTTCAGGTCCTTGAGCACGAAGCTCTCCTCGAGCCTCTTGCGGTAGCCCGCCAGCGCCCGGCGCCCGAAGTCGCCCTGCCCAGCGGCCTCGACCACGGTCTCCGCCGCGAGCGCGCCCGAGTGGGCCGCGAGGTTGATCCCCTCCAGGTTCAGGCCGTTGGCGTAGCAGAAGCCGGCCGCGTCGCCGGTGACGAGGATGCCCTCGCCGACGAGCTCGGGCATCATGGCGTAGCCCCCCTCGGGGATGACGTGGGCCGAGTACTCGAGCAGGCGCCCTCCCCGCAGGAGCTTCGCGATCTGCGGCTGGGCCATGAAGGCGTTGAGGAGGTCGTACGGGGTGGTCCCGTGGTCCCGCAGGCTGCCGATGTGCAGGACGAGCCCGATCGAGACGCTGTCGTAGTTGGTGTAGAGGAACCCGCCCCCGCGCACGCCCCCGGTGCACCCGACGAACTCGTTGGAGAGCCCCTGGTCCCGGGTGAGGCCGAAGCGGTCGTCGATGACCTCCTTGGGGAGGTCGATCAGGGCCTTCACCCCGACGGCCATGTCCTCCGGGCTGAACCGGGGCCCGCGCAGGCCGGCCTTGAGGGCGGTGAAGGAGAGCACCCCGTCCGCCGCGACCACCACCGGGGCGCGAAGCTCGCTGCCGTCGCGCAGCAGCCGCACTCCCGCGACCTTGTCCCCTTCGCGGACGACGTCGTCCACCGTGGCCCTGGTCAGGAGCGTCGCCCCGGCCTTCTGCGCCTCCTTGGCGAGCCAGTCGTCGCAGGTGGGGCGGTACACGGTGTAGCCGTTGTACGGGGCGCGGTCGAACGCCTCGGTCTCGTACTGACCGCGTTGAAGCTCGACTCCTCGGTCATGAAGGCGAGGTTCTTCTTCACCACGTGGCGCTGCAGCGGGGCCCGGTCCCAGAAGTCGGGGAAGACAGCTCCTCCAGGGCCGGCATGCGGTGCAGCAGCCCCCCGAACATGTTCTTCTCGCCGGCGAACGCTGCCCCGCTCGAGCAGCGCCACGTCGAGCCCGGCCCGGGCCATGTTCAGCGCCGCGGTGGACCCGGCCGGGCCGGCGCCGACGACGATGGCTTCGAAGGTGCTTCTTCATGCGGCACCTCCTGGTCAGGTGCGGCCTTGACCTGTTCGAGCAGCAGCGGGCATCACCTCCCGGATGTCTGCCACGAAGCCCTCGTCGGAGTTGGGGAACATGGGCGCCTTGGGATCGATGTTGAGGCCGACCAGGTGCTTGGAGTCCTTGATGCCGCCCACGTGGTGCATCGAACCGGAGATCCCCAGGCCCAGGTAGAAGCGCGGGGCGACGGTCTTGCCGGTCTGGCCGATCATCCGCTCGAAGCCGGCGAACCCCAGGTCGTACACCGGCCGGGTCACGCCGAGGGAGGCCTTGCAGCAGCCGGGCCAGTCTCCTGGAACTGGGCGAAAGTCTGCCCGGTCGAACCCCTTGCCGGCGCAGAAGATCACCTCGGCCTCGGAGACGTCCACGGTCTGGGGGTCGGGCGGGACCCGCTCCGTATCCGGACCCGCTTGGCGGTAGCTCGGGCTCCGTCGAGGCCCCGGCGCCCGCACCGGGCTGGCTCGGCCGCATGGACGGCAGGACGACGGCGCTGGTGCGCCGGGGGTCGACGGTGAGGACCAGCGGGACGCGGCCGTCCCAGAGCCGGTGACTCGACGATCTGGCGCCCCAGCAGCCTGGCGGGTGAGCAGCAGCCCCTGCTCCGATCCGCTCGAAGGCGACGGCCTCGGTCAACAGGGCCGCGCCCAGGCCGCGGCGCAGCCGCGGAGCCAGCGCCGAGCCCGACGTCGTTGTGTGCGAGAGCACCACCCTGGCGCCGCAGGCCCGGCAGCCTCGCACCAGGCCTCGGCCGGGCCTCGGGGTAGTCGGCCAGGTCGCGCTCCGGCGCACCAGATCTCGAGGACCTCGGGCACGCCGTAGGGGCCGAAGCCGGCTTCAGGGTCTCACGCCTCGTGAGGCCGTCGCGGCGCACGGCAGCGGCGGCAAGACGCGGACCCAGGACGCGCGCGAGCAGCTTGGCCAGCTGCCCGCCTCGTCGAGGACGCCCTTGACCGGCGTCGTCCAGTTCCCCCTCGGGGAGCTGGCTAACGCCAGACGACCGGCGCCCTGCCGGCTCCGGGGAGCCGCGGCGCTCATCAGATCTCCCTCCCCACCTTGTGGCCGTCCCAGATCGCCATGTCCACCTTGCGCGGGGCGACACAGTCGCCGACCCGGTGGAGTTCCTTGACCTTGCCCTTGAGGGCCTGGTACAGGGCGTCGTCCACCTCCTGCCCGATCGGCCAGCACCACCGAGTCGTAGGGGCCGAACTCGCCCATGACGTTGGAGTAGACGTTGAGCCCCTTGAGCGATCTTGGCGCCGCCTCGCCGGCGATCTCGATCACCGCCGTGTCCGGGGTGAAGGTGCACGCCCTTCTGCAGCAGCCGCTGCCGGGTGAGGTAGAGGTCCTGGAGCGGGCCCAGTTCGGCGCCGACGAACAGGCTCGAGCAGAGGATGTGCACGGTCTTGCCCTGGTCGGCCAGGTACTCGGCGGTGGAGGTCGCCCGGTGGTGGCCGTCCTAGTCCACCAGGCACACCTTCTCGCCGAGCTCCGCCTTGCCCGTGGAGAACCTGCCACACGTTGTAGACGCCGGGCCGTCGGCGCCGCCGATGCCCGGGTGTTCGCGATCGGCACGCTGCCGGTGGCCACGATCACGGCGTCCGGGTTCTCCTGCGAGGACCGTCTCCGGCGTGACCTCGACGCCCAGGTGCACGGTCGACGCCGGCCTTGTCCACCTGGTCCTTCTCGTTGCGGATGATGACCCCGAACTCGTCGCGGCCCGCGCCCTTCATGGCGATGCGGACCTGGCCCGCCGAGCTCCTCGTCGCGGTCGTAGAGGTCCACCCGGTGGCCCCGGCGCCCGGCCATCTTGGCCGCCCACATCCCGGCGGGGCCGCCGCCGACGACCATCACCTTCTTCTTCACGGCCGCCGGCTTCAGGGTGCCCTCGCCCCACTCCTTCTCCAGCCCGACGGCCGGGTTCTGGATGCAGCCCAGCGAGCTTGTTCAGGCCCATGCGGCCGATGCAGCCCTGGTTGTCGGCCGATGCAGTAGCGGATGTCCTCGAGCCTGCCCTCGAAGGCCTTCTTCGGGCAGGAAGGGGTCGCAGATCAGCGCCCGGCACATGCCGATCATGTCGGCCTGGCCGTTGGCGAGGACCTTCTCGGCCATCACCGGGTCGTTGATGCGGCCGGTGCAGAACACCGGCAGCTTGATCTTCTCCCGGATGCCCGGCGGCCAGCGGGATGGTGTAGCCGAGCGGCGTGTGCATCGACCCTTCGACCAGGTACAGGTTGAAGAAGGTGCCGATGGAGAGGTCCATGAAGTCGATCAGGCCGGTGGCCTCGAAGAGCTGGGCGATCTCCTGGATGTCGGCCAGGTTCGAGCCCGCCCCACGGGATCATCTCGTCGGCGCAAAGGCGGATGCCGACCGTGAAGTCCTTGCCCACCGCCTTGCGCACCGCCTCGATGAACATGCATCGGGGCCCGCATGCGGTTTTCCAGGCTGCCGCCGAACTCGTCCTGGCGGCAGGTTGGTCAGCGGCGAGAGGAACTGGCGGGCCAGGCTCGAGTGCCCGTACTGCAGCTCGATGCCGTCGAACCCGCCCTCCCGGGCGTGCACCGCGCTCTTGCCGAAGTACCGGGCGACCTCCTCGATGTCCTCGGGCTCCATCTCCTTGGGGGTCTCCCGGAACAGCACGTCGGGCACCGGGCTCGGCGCCCAGACCGGGCAGGCGCGAGATCGTGCCGTCGCACTGCTGCCCGTTGTGGTTGAGCTGGGCGAAGATCTTGGCCGTCGAACTGGTGCACGTAGTCGGTGATCTTGCGAAAGCCCGGGATCACCTCGGGGTGGAAGACCTCGATGAGCTTCTCGTAGGCCGTGTCCGTGGGGTGGACGCTCATCTCCTCGGTGATGATCAGGCCGACGCCGCCCTTGGCCCGCTCCCCCCAGTAGTGCATGTGGCGCTCGCTCGGGCAGGCAGTCCACCGCGAAGTTGGTCAGGTGGGGCTGGAACGAGAGGCGGTTCTTGACCTCCACCTTGCCGAGTCTTCAGCGGCGAGAACAGATACTGGAACATCATGGGCCAGGTCTCCTCCGAGAAGGTCGACGCCACCGCCCGGCGTCGGGACGCCGTGCGCGGTCGAGGCTTCGGGAACTGCCTCGGGCTTGGGAACGGTGGTCACGCAGCGCTCGAGGCACTCCGGGTCCCCGCCGTCGATCCCCTGGCGATGTGATAGGCCACCGCCGGACAGCCGCCGTGGCATTGGTCGAAGCGGTGGCACTCCTCGCAGGAACGGATCCGCAGCCCCCGGAAGGAGGCGAACACCTCCGAGGCGTCCCAGATGTCCTGGAAGGACCGGGCTCCGCAGCGACCCGGCCTCGAACTCGGCTCTGCAGGAAGGCGCACGGGTACACGCTCGCCCTCGGGTCCGACGCAGCAGGTCAGCTTGGCCGCCCCGCAGAGGTTCAGCCCCAGTCCCTGCCGCTCCTGGGCGGTCAGGGAGAAGAAGCTGTCCCCGGTGCGCACGTCCCCCCGGGCGCCCAGCCAGTCGGAGAAGGCCAGCAACTGCTCGGCCGACGGACGCAGCTCGTCCCAGTTGTCGCGCGCCCCGCCCGGACGGCCGGAAACGGCTGACCCGCAGGGAGACGCCGAGGTGAGGCGGCGAGCCGGTGGAGCTCCGGGATCTCGTCGGCGTTCTCCGCGGTGAGGACGGTGTTGATGCTGGTCGGGATCGGGCTGCGCCCCAGCAGCCGCAGGGCCGAGCACCGCGGCGTAGTAGGTACCCGCGCCCGCGGATCGCGTCGCAGGTGAGGCGGTTGGCGCCGTCCAGGCTCACCTGGATCGCCACCAGTCCCGAACGCGAGAGCCTGTCCACCAGGGCCGGCGATCCAGCAGGGTGCCGTTGGTGGAGATGCAGGTGACGATGCCCCGGGCATGGCACGCCGCGAGGATCTCCTCGAAATCGGGGCGCATGAACGGCTCGCCGCCGCCGAAGTTCACCTGGAACACCCCGGCCCGGTGCAACTGGTCCACCAGGTCGAGGGCCTCGGCCGTAGAGAGCTCCCGCGCGGCGGCCCGCCCCGAGGCCGACAGGCAGTGGCGGCAGCGCAGGTTGCACGCCAGGGTCACTTCCCAGGTCAGGTTGACCGGGGCGCGCAGGCCCTGTTCAACAAACCGGTTGCTCACGGAGGAAACCCTTCTCCACGAGGGTCGAGAGGAGCCGGCCCAGGGGAGCCTCTCCCCCGGGCCGGTCCAGTCCGCGTCCGCCAGCGCCACGCCCTGCTCCAGTTCCCGCGGGTCCAGCAGGTCGCCGGTCTCCGCGAAGAGGAGCCGGGGCCCGCGCAGGTCGTAGAACAGGAGCCCGAAGGCCTCCCGCCGCACCCGGCACGCGGGGTGGAGGGCGTAGCGCACGGCCGTCACGCTCAGTACACGCCGCAGATGCCGTCGATGGCCAGTTCCTCGATGGCGATCTCCTCGAGGATCTCGGGGGTCTCGTCCACGGGCTGGGGCTCGGCGGCGTCGCATTCGAGGATTCGAAGCTCTTCCATCGGTCTCTCCCTTCTCTCGCTCGGGTGGGTCAGAACGCGTAGAGGAACCGGGCCCCGAGGGTGTCCGTCTTGGGCCCGCTGTCCACGATGAAGTCGTTGCGGTACTGGATGAGCAGCTGGTAGTTGTCCGCGATGCCGAACCCGAGGGTCGCCTGAAGCGCGTGGTTGTCCTGCTCGTCGTTCTGGTCGACACCGTCGAGCGTCGTTTCGCCGCCGAAGTGATAGAAGTAGTCCGCCGCCACGTAGAACGACTTGGTGATGTCGTGGCTGAGGTGAACCTCGAGAGTCAGTAGGCCGTCCTGCTCCAATTTGTCCTGCCCCCCGAACGGGTCGTCGTTGTCCCCGTACATCTCGTAGGCCGCGGTCAGGTCGAGGTAGGTCTTCCCGAACCCCTTCACGAAACCGATCTCGGGCTTGAAGGCCCACCGGTTGTTCCCGATGTTCAGAGGCTTCTTGTCGTCGTACTCCCCGATCGGGACCGTGAGGAAGGGTGTGAACCCCAGCCACGTCTGCGACTGGGCGTCGTTCAGGAACCAGATCGTCGCGAGCAGGACCGGGTCGCTGAACCCGCTCGTCGAGAGGTCCCCATCGTTGGGGTCACCGTCCCCGTTGAGGTCCCCGTCGAGGTGGGCCTCGCCGGCGATGATCAGACACTGGGGATCGATCACGAAGGGCCCCAGTTTCGTGTAGTACACGGGCCGAAAGATCACGACGTTCTGACTCAGGTTGAACTCCCGGCTCACCTTGTCGCCGTCGTTGTACAACTTCGACGCCGTGGTGTGCTTGAAGTACGAGATCATGAGGAAGGTGCCCGGAGGCGCCGCGACGTAGTCGCGGGCGTCGTTGTCGGCCCGCGCCGTGCCGCCGCCGGCCGCGAGGAGGGCAAGGACGGCCAGGACGATCAAGGCGCTCGAGGCAAGCCGCGTCTCTCTCATGGCTTCATCCCCTCCTCGATCTTGAACTCCACGCCGCAGGACGGGCAGCGCACCGTTTCGCCCTTCTTGATGGGCCGCACTCCGGAGCACGCCGCTGCCAGCGTCCAGCACGCCAGCATCAGCGCCGCGACCGACCACGCCAATCCGCGTCTTCCCATCCCGGTCTCCCTCCTTCGCAGTGCGGGAACCGTCCCGGCCGCTCAGCCGGCGGCCGCGGTCCACCCGCTGTCGACCGTGATCATGTTGCCGGTCACGCACCGGCTCTCCGGCAGGCACAGCCACAGCACGGCCTGGCCGATGTCCTCGGGGGTGATCTCCCGGTCCTTGAACAGGTGACCCTCGCAGAACTGCTCCTTGGCCTCGTCCTGCTCCATGCCGAAGTGCTCGGCCAGCCCGCTCATCATGTTGGTCCAGACCGTGCCCGGGCAGACCACGTTCACGTTCACGTTGTGGTCCGCCACCTCCATGGCCAGGCTCTTGGTGAAGCCGATGATGCCGTGCTTGGCCGCGCAGTAGTGGCTGCCCATGCCGAAGCCCCGCTGGCCGCCCACGCTGGAGATGGACACGATCTTGCCCGAGTGGGCCTCGATCATGTGGGGCACCACGTAGTGGGAGCACAGGAAGGTGCCCTTGAGGTGGGTGTCGAGGGTGTCGTCCCAGGTGGCCTCGTCCATCTCGGCCACCGGCACGAGGCTGGTCACGCCCGCGTTGTTCACCAGGATGTCGATCTTCCCGCCGCACTTGGCCAGGACCTCGTCCACCATGGCCTTGACCGACGCCGTCGAGCGGACGTCGCAGACGACCCCCAGGGCCTTCACCCCCATCGCCTCGATCTCCTTCACCGCGGCGCCCAGGGTCTCCTCGGTGGACAGCGGGTAGGGCACGGTGGCCATGTCGTCGCAGATGTCCGCGAGCACCACGTTGCACCCCTCCGAGGCCAGTGCCTTGGCGGCCGCCAGGCCGTTGCCCCGCGCTCCGCCGGTGACGATGGCAACCTGATCTTTGAGCTTCATGGGTCCTCCGTTGGCGGTCAGCTGCCAGCGGTCAGCCGTCGGCGCCAAGCTCTTTGTTCCCGGTCTCCCAGCTGACCGCTGGCAGCTGATCGCCGACCGCTCGTCGTCAGATCGCGTGGCGCAGTTCGTCGAGGTCGAAGCGCTCGCCGATGCGCGTCAGGCTCCCGTTGATCTCCTGCAGGTCGTCCTTCAACGAGTCGAAGCCGTACTCCTGGATCTGGTAGTCCAGTTGCCCCTCCAGCCCGTAGCACGAGGTGGAGGATGTTGAGCAGGTCCACGAACTCCGCGCGCTCCCCGAGCACGGGCGAAGTACCGCGCGAGCAGCTCGCCGGCCCGCAGCTCGCCGAGGCCCCACTCCAGGGTCTCCCGGTCCACCTTCTGGAGCATCACTCCCGCGGAGGAGCACCGCGGCGCGCACGCCCAAGCGCGTGACGTCCTCCACCATTTCCCTGTCGGTCTCCCGCTCCGTCATGGCTTCGCCTCTCAGGCCGGGCGACGGGTGACGCTTCGCGCGTCACCCGCTGCGCGTCCGCAATCCGTCAGGTCATCCGCACCTTCATGGTCTTCACGTGCTGCACGATCTTGTCGAGCTGGTCGAAGTAACGGCTTGCAGAAGCTCTCGGCTCGCGGCCTGGTCCATGGAGCGACCTTCGCCTTGAGGTCGCCCATCTCCGGCGGAGATCTTCTCCATCTCCTCGTTGCCCTTCTGGGTCTTGAAGTACAGCTTGGTGGCGAGCGGCTCGATGTCGTTCGGCCAGCGACTCGAGCTTCTCCTTGAGGTCGTCGTAACTGCAGTCGCGGCGGTCGCCCGGAAGAGTCTCGGCAGACCTCCCGGACGTAGTGGGTTCCCATCTTCTGCTCGGTCATGTCCTCTTCTCCCTCTGGTTCGGGCGCCGGTGGGCGTTACCCGCCCGTTCTGGTGGTGGATTCGCCGCGCCGCTCCTGCTTCAGGCGTGGCGGTGGTGAGGTGGGCGTCGCTCAGCCGCCGCTGTCCTGCCCGTGCTCGCCGTGGTGGTGGTGTCCGCCCGGACCCGGGGCAGGGTTTGCTCTCCTCCACCGGCGCCTCCGGACACCTCCTTGGCGGGCAACTGGCCGAACTCACCGCTCCGCGATGGCCGTGAACGCGCTGGGCGGTCGACGCTGTCCGGGTGCAGGTCGACCATCGGCACCCCGACGTCGGCGGCCTCCGAGAACTGCGGGTCGATCGGCACCGAGCCCAGGAACGGCACCCCCATCATCCGGGCCAGCGCCTGGCCCTTGTCCTTGCCGAACAGGTACGCGACGTCCCCGCAGCACCGGCACAGGTGTAGGAGCTCATGTTCTCCACCAGCCCGAGCACCTTGGCCCCCAGCGTCAGGGAGGCGTTGATCGCCTTGGCGCAGACCAGCGTGGACACCTCCTGGGGCGTGGTGACGATGATCGACGCCGTCCAGGTCCGGGAATGGACTTGAGGATCGCGATCGGCTCGTCACCGGTGCCGGGGGGCAGATCGATCAGCAGAAAGTCCAGACCGCCCCACTTGGCCGCCGGACAGCAGTTGGCGGATCGTGCGGCTCTTGGCCTGGCCCCGCCACATCACCGGGCGTCATGTCGCCCGGGCCAGAACAGCGCCACCGAGAGTGCCTTGATGCCGCCCTCGGTCACCACCGGGTCCAGCCAGAACGCGCCGTTGAGCTTGGCCTCGGCTTCTTGATCCCCAGCATCGTGGGGATGCTCGGGCCGTGGATGTCGGCATCGAACACACCCACCCGGTGCCCGGCCTTCTGCAGGGCGGCGGCGAGGTTCACCGTGGTGGCCGTCTTGCCGACGCCCCCCTTGCCGGAGAGCATCGCGATCTTGTACTTCACGTACTTGAGGGCCTCGACGATGGCCCCTTCGCTCCGCGAGGATTGCCGCTGCTGCGCGTGGAACTGGCTTGTGTCGAGTCCATGGATCGTCTCCAGTGCGTTCGGGTCGGAAAGCCTGCCGGTAGCGCCGTGGTCCCGTCACCCTCAAGACATGCGTCCAGGGCTTAGGCTCGGAGCCGAGTTCACGGACTCGGCCAGCTCCACGTCGCGGCGAACTCCCGAGGCGCATCCAGGGCCTGCGAACCAGACCGCCGGCGGTGAGCAGGTCCAGACTCGCGGCGTCCAGGGCCACCGGATCGCGGGAGGCCAGGAATCCCTGGTTGGGGATGACCGGCTCGCCGCTGAACGGGAAGTACTCGGGGTGCGGGGTGACGTCCCACACGTAGTTCACGTAGAAGACCTTGCCCCTCATCGCCTCCACACCCCGGTGGGACCTCGAGCGCCCGGTGCTGGACGCCCGCGAGGTCTTGGTCCGGGGCCGGGCGCCGTTGAAGAGGTACACGTCCACGCCGCCGAGGACGCGGGTCCGCTCCCGTCCCACGAGACACTCGAAGCCGCCGTTACAGAGCGCCCCTCGACCCGAACAGGGGATGCAGCGTCACGTGGGACAGCACCCACAGGGTGTCGGTGCGGCACACCGCCGTGCCGACCTCGACCCCTCCCAACTCCGAGTCGGGTACCGCTCCACCGAGAACGGAGTCCCCCTCGTCTCCGCTGTACCCGCCGTTCACGGCGAAATTCCCGCCCAAGGTGTCCGTGGTGTAGCCCGGCGGCCCGCGCCACCTCCATGAACGAGTGGCCCTTGGTGCGCCGTTCCAGTAGTCCACGAGCTTGAGTCCGTCGCACAGGATCGGGCTGCGTTCCCGGTGAGCGACTCGCGAGCGACGACGGCCGGGCCCGGATGAACACCGGCCGCAGCCCATAGTCGTAGCCCTCCTCCGCCGTGTTGACCTTGAGCGTGACGCGCACCCCCTCCTCGAGCCCTTCCGTCGCCGAGCCTGCCTCCAGGAGTTTCCGGAACCTTCTGGTGCACCGAGTTGTCGAAGGCCATGCCGTCCGTGTCTACCCAAACCACCTCGCCATCACCCGCTTCCCGTGTCATCCCGGCTTCGACGAACGCGCCGGGGGGAAGGCGTGCGACGGCCTCCCGCCCCCGAGGGAGGACCGCTAGCCGGGCGTTTCGCCCTTGAAGGGGTCGTACTTCTTCCACTCGTTCCAGACCCAGTCCTTGTCGAACGCGGTCCGTTTGAACGGCATGACCTCGGTGGCCAGGTCGTGGTGCTTGAACACCTCGCGCAGCCGCACCGTGGTCGGCACCCCACCGGGGCGCACCTGCCACTTGGCGGCGTTTTCCGGCGTGAGCACCGGCTCGTAGTTGACCTGCTTGTACTCCTGGGTTCCCAGGCCGATCTTCTCCCCAGCCGCCATGGTGATGCGCGGGCTGAAGCCGTTGACCTCCCGGAACTTGTCGTCGCCGGGCTTGAGGCCCTTCTCGTCGGCCACCGACCCGGGGCTGATCGGAGCAGCGTCGATGGCATCGAGCGTGGCCATCTCGCAGGCGATCAGGTCCTTGCTGGCGAAGATCCCCACGTCCGGGCACAGCGCCATGCCGGCCCACGGGAAGCAGTCGCACTCCGGTACCACGTCGATGGCGAAGTTCATGAAGCCCACCTTACCCTTCTCGAAGCACTTCATCGCTCCCAGAGCGGCGTCGGCGTGGGCGATCATGGCGTTGGGGAAGTAGTTCTCCTCGAAGGTGATGCCGGTCATCCCCGAGAAGATGCAGGTCACCTGGCAGGAGTAGCAGAGCCGACAGCGCTCCGGGTACCACTCCTTGCCCTTGGCGGTGACCTTGTGGGCGTTGCGCGGGCAGGAGTTGTCGCACATCTCGTGGAACTTGCACGCCTTGCCCGGGCAGTTGTCGGTGAACTTCGGCCAGCCGATGGCGTCGTGGGGATCGCCCCAGTGAGCCATGTGGGTGATGTACTTGCCGCGCTTGGACTGACAGCCGATGCCCAGCTGCTTCAAGACGCCGCCGTACATGGTGATGGAGTGACCGCGGGCGTGGCCCAGCACGATCATCGAGTCGGCCTCGGCCACCGCGCGACCGATGTAGGTCTCCTTGAGGATCAGGCCCTCGGGGATCTCCACCCGGTAGTCGTCCTCACCGGAGTAGCCGTCGGCGATCAACACCGGGCACTTGAAGGTGGCCGCGTTGTAGCCGTGGCGGATGGCGCCCTCCATCTGGTACTGGGAGATCGCCATGTTGTTGAAGGTGTGGTAGCTCAGCGTGGTGTCGTTGAGCACGTAGGGGTGGCCGCCACAGGCCTTGACCTCCTCGACGATGGCCGCGATGAACTCGGGGCGCAGGATGGCCGTACGGTTCTACTCGCCGTAGTGGATCTTGATGGCGACCTCGTCGTTCTTGTCGAAGCACTCGTTCATCTTCGACTCGTAGAACAGGTCCTTGGTCTTGCAGATCATCGACTCGGTCCAGTTGGTGGCGTTGGCCTCCGAGAACCAGACCGGCGCGGGACCCTTCTTGGTGTAAGGGCCCCCAGGTGTGCTTCATGGGGTTCCAGCTCTTCTTCTGGTAGTCCGCCCGTCCCCCATCGACGGGCTTTTTCATTTCGTGCCACTTCGTCGGATCTGGCATGTGCGCCATCTCTGTTTCACCTTCCTTTCTGAAAGGGAGGCGGAGGCTGACCCGAGTTCCTCGTTCCGGCCGGGACGCCACGGCACTGGGGCTCCGCCCTCAACCCAGTGCGCCGGCTTCGTCCGCCCCTCCTTTCCGTCCCGGTATCGCCGGTCGGAGCCCGAGCGGCCCGTACCCCACGGGGGATCGCTCCCGCCGAGGCATGGGCATATGTGCAACCGTCGTACCACTTGGGCCTCGGTGGCCCTTTCGAGGAGGCCCGGGCCCGCAACAAGGAGCGCCACGCGTGAATTCCCGCGCCTTCGCGCCCCGACGCCGACCTCTCCCGCCCGGGCTCCCCGACGCCCTCGGCGGCCACTCGGTCGCCGGGGTTCCGAAACCCGATGGGGAATTTCGAAACACCACCCCTGCGAAGCCCAGGATCGTCGCCGCCCGTGCACCCCGGAAACGGCTGTGTATAAATTCCCCAGTGGGGAGAAACAGGCCACGGGGGGAAACGCCCACGGCCCCGAACCGGTCCCGGGAGCGCCTTCCAGGCCCCTCCCCGGTCAGCGCCCGCGCCGAGCCCGGGGAAGAGCGTCCCGCACCGATCCGAGCCAGCGTTTTGCAAGCGGCGGACCCGCGCTCGCGATCGCGCAACAGGGCCTGCGAGCAGGGTTTTTCGGGGATCGGGGGCGCCGGGATGGGGGGCGGTGTGTGGAAAAATGGGATGGGAGGCGCGAAAGCCGCTATTTTCGGGGGCTCTCGGCGAGGGGAGTTCCTCCACACTGGAGAACTTCCCCACGGCGCGAAGTCCCAGGGGGGAGCGCCGTGCTCCGCGCTCCCCCCTGGGACCGAAGGAATTCTAGAGTTCCCCGAGAATCCGGGCGCGGGAGGCGCGGTACTCCTCGTCGGTGACGAGCCCCTTGCGGCGGAGCTCCTCGAGCACCCACAGCCGCTGCTGCAAGTCTTCCAGTTCCTGTCGGGCCTTCGGGGAGGCAGGAATCGGCCCGGGGACGGGTGGTGACGCCGCCTCGGGCTCAGCCAAGGCCTTCGTCGGCGGGGCGGTGGGTGCGCCGGCGGACTCCGGTGCCGAGCCGCGCTTCGGGGCTTCGGCGGCGGACACGCGCTCCGCCGACGCCTGCTCCTCGGATCGCTTCGCAGGGTCCGGCACCGTCGGCGCAGCGCCCGGCATCGGGGCGGTACTTCCGGCCTCGGGCGCGACCGGGGCCTCCGGAGCCGCCACGGTCGGCGGGGACGCCGGGCTCTGCGGGGGGGAGGCAGGCGATCCCGCGAGATCCGCGCGGACCCAGTCGGACCGGACCAACGTGATCGCGCGACTCGCCTCCGGGCTCGTCTCGAGCACGAAGCCCTGGTCCCTGGCGCTCCGGGGCTGCCTGGAACCCGGGACAAAGGGCTCGACGGGGCGACCGGAGTAGAGGTCCACGCGCTTCTGGACGTCGCCGAAGATCAGGTTGAGGCTCCCGCCCTGGACGAACATGCGTCCGGTCGCGAGCGTCGGCCCCTTGCCGATCCCGACGACCACCCTCTTCACCCCCAGCACCGCGAAGGTGACGTCCTGCCCCGGCCCGGCCCGGCGAAACGCCTCCGGAACCTCCCGAGCCAGCACCTCGAGTTGGTCGGGCGCGAGCGCGGCCGTCGCTTCCTCGGAAGGCCCCCGGCGGGCCAGGGCGGCTTCGAGGAAGGATCCCAGGTCCCCTCGGGAAACCTCGGCGGGGTGCTCGTTGGGCACCGCGGAGGGGTCGCCCGCGTCGTCACGGGGCTCGACCCGCACGTACTGGTCGAGGGAACTCCAGACGGTCATCGCCGCCGCAGCGTCCGGACCGGCCGCTCCGGGACCCGCGCACCCCGCACCCAGCACGCCTACGATCAAGAACGACGCGGTTGCGACCACACCCACGGCCCCCGCAAGACTTCCGTCCCGCCTCGGTTCGGACATCGCAAACTCCTTCGGTGGTCGTTCGACGCCTCTTGTCGGCTCCAAGGGCACCGCGGGCCGCGCTGCGCTTCCACTGTGCCAGACGCGCTCCCAAAAGAAAGGGGGCGCTCGGGCGCCCCCATGCACTCGCTGACAACGGGTTGGGTCAACGCTGTCTGGGAGGACGGGAAAGCTGCAATTTCGCCGCGCCCGGGGATACGCCGAACCCCCTCGGCAAGGGGCCCGACCCTCCCTCGGGCGCCGGCAGTCCGTTCGTCACCGCGGTCGCCGTGTGCCGGTGCGTCGGCTCAGCGCCGCTGCCACAGCTGATTGTCTCCGAGCTTGAACTCCGCACCGCACTTCGGGCACTTGACCATCGTCTCTTCGGTGATGGCCTTGTCGCCCTTGGCCTGGGTACCCGCACAACCGAAGGCAGCCAGGGACAGACCGACAACGACAAGAGCAAGAAACCGCTTCATGGTTCCTCCTTTCGGATGTGTGGGGCCGTGAGTCGCGGCGGCCCCTTCTTCGGACCTGGTCTCACCACACGGAATAAGCACTCCTTCGGGCTTCTTCACGACCCGCTTCCGGGCGGAGGGCACGCCGGGCACCCGGGGCGAGAACGGCTCGGCACCTCGTGTCCCCTCGTCGTGCCTGCCGCTGGGGCCGCCTGCCGCGCGACGGATCGGCCGCCCCCGCGGGTCGCTTGCCAGCCCACTAGAAGAAGAGGATCGCACCGAGGCTCAGGGCATCGACCTTCTGGTCGCTCAGCACCCCCGAGGGGCCGCCCAGGATGTTCTCGGCGTCCTCGTGGAGATACTCGCCCACCAGCGTGAGGCTCTCGGTCAGGTTGTAGTACGCGCCGACGTTGGCGCCCCACCGCTCGGCGTCGCCGAACCCCGTGAGGTCCTCGTCCGTGTTCTTGCCGTAGTTCACGCCGAGCTTCAGGTCCGGCATCACCTTGTAGGTCAGCTGCGCGAAGTAGCCGGTGCTCTCCAGGCTGTTGCCCTTGTCGTCCGGGATCACCAGGAACTGGGCGCCGATCGTGGAGATGCTCAGGCCCGTGGCGGTGAAAGCGCTCAGGACCAGCTCCGCGGGGCCGTACCCCACCTTCACGCCGCCCTCGAAGCCGGTGGCCTTGTCGCCGCCGCTGCCGGAGGTCTCGTTGTAGACGCCGGCCGCCCAGACCTTGCCGCTCAGATTGCCCTGCCACCCGTAGGAGACGAGGCCCTGCACCTGCGGCACGTCCTTCTCCTCACCCTGGGCGCCCGCGGTCGTGTCGTAGAAGCTCGGATTGAACACGCCCAACGACGCCGAGAAGCCTCCGAGGGTCGCCGGCGTCGTATAGGTGATCTGGGGCTGGAAGCCCGCGTACAGGTAGCCGTGGCCGATCATGCCGAAGGAGGTGTTGTACGACTCGGCCGCCCGCACCGTGCCGCCCACGCCGAGCAGCGTCATGTCGCTGAGGATGGGGTTCTGCATGAAGAGGCCGATGTCCCGGCCCAACTTCATCGAGCCCATCTTCTCCGTGCCGAACTCCAGGTACACGTTGCGGCTGTCCACCTTGGAGTAGGCATCCGCGATGTCGACCTGCGCCCCGGTGGGCAGACCGATGATCTGGCTGTTGTTCTGGATCCCCGGCGCGAAGCCGAAATGCGCCTTGATGTCGATCCCCTTCTGCTGGGTCGTCACGATGAAGTTGATCCAGCCGGGCAGCAGGCCGTTCTGGACGCTGGCCCGGTCGGTGTCGATCTTTTCGCCGGTCACGGCGTCCTTGTCCTCCTGGCTGCTCTGGACGTAGAAGCCGTTCACGGTACCGCCAATCCCCAGGTTCCAGTCGCCCTGGCTGTAGCTGATCAGGGCGTGGGCGCCGGAAGCCGCCAGGACGAGGCCGGCGGCGGCCAGCAGGCCGGTGAACGCAGCTCGTGTCACGTGCTTTCTGATCATCCCTTTCCTCCTGTCCGTTCCTCGGGTTTCGTGTCTTGGACCCCTCTGTCACGTCGAGCGGAGCGCGCGCCCTTTGGGGGCGCGCGCCTTGAATCCGGGAAAAGGACTCTTAGAAGGGAAGAGTCCCGTATGCCATGAGGGAAAACGCCGGGATGTAGAGGCCCACGAACGCCCAGCCGATGAGGGACCAGGCCAGGAGTTTCGCGGAGAGCTTGCCGTAGGCGTTGAGCCACACCTCCAGGGTGAGGCCCACGTAGCCGGCGCAGGCCAGCCCGAAATAGTTGCTCTTCCCCACCAGAACCGCGCCGTCCGGGCCCTGGCTGCCGGTGAAGAAGAGGACCATGTAGACGGCCGAGACGAGAGCCACGGTCAGGCTCACGTTGCCGACGGAGCGAAGGTCCGTCAGGCCGGCCAGCAGGGCGTAGGACACCGTGCAGTACAGGAGGCCGTGGACGAAGAGCAACCCGGCCGTGAACGCGTCCTTGAAGACGGCTGCCTGGATGATCGCCCCGATCACCACCACGGCGCCCACGAAGCCGGTAACCGCACCCGTGCCCTTCGCTTCCCCCTTGCCCAGGAACAAGATCGCCACCGGGATCCACATCACGCTGATTGCCACCAAGAGCGCCAGTGTCATCGGATGACCCTCCTATCTCCTCGATCGCTCTGTTTCGCTTCGTCCGAGTGTCCGGCCGAACCACAGCGCTCGCCGGCGGGTGCCGGCGCCTTCGGGGTGCGCTTCCGCTTCCCTCCTTTCCCGTTCCGCACCCGTGCGGCCGGCGCGACGAGCGACCTTTTGCAACCGTCGTACCCGACACCTGGATAGCTTGTTTTCGGCTTCGGATGGCGGTTCTATGGGATCTTTACCGGGGAGGTGGGGTGCCGGACTGTGGAGTTCTCGAACAGCGTCCCGCTCGCTTCACGGTTTGCGGGGCTCTGCGCGAGTAGGTAAGATCTCCACGGCGTGGAGTTTCTCCTCACGGACGCCCTCCGGCGGTCCACTTCCGAGCCGCCGCCTGCTCCCTGTCCGGCACACGCATTGCATACCTCTCCACGCATGCCGTGCGCCTGCGACCGCGACCTGGCTCCCCTCCAATGCACCCCAGGGAGAACCGGATGACCCAGCTCCAACACTGCAAGTTCGAGGTGCCGGAGATCGTCTTCGGCCGCGGGCTGATCGAGCGGGTCGGCTCCTGCGCCCAGCGCCTCGGGGGGCGCCGGGTGCTGCTGGTGAGCGACGACGGGCTGTTCCGGGCCGGCTGGGTGGACCGTGGTCGATGCGCAGCCTGCTCGAGGCCGGGCTGGAGTTCGCCTTCTACGACCAGCATCACCTCCAACCCCAAGGACGCACGAGATCGAGGAAGGCGCCCTGGAGTACGTGCGCCGAGGGGGCCGACGTGATCGTCGGGCTGGGCGGGGGCAGCTCCATGGACGCCGCCAAGGGGATCGCGATCCTGGTCTCCAACGGCGGCACGGATCCAGGACTACGAGGGCTCCGACAAGATCCACCGCCCGCTGCCGCCGCTGGTGCTGTGCCCCACCACCTGCGGCACCGGCTCGGACGTATCCCAGTTCGCCATCGTCACCGACACCGAACGCCGCTGCAAAATGACCATCATGAGCCGCACGGTGGCCCCGGACATCAGCCTCACCGACCCGGACACCCTGGCGACCCTCCCCGACGAGTATGTCACCGTCACGGCGTTCGACGCGTTGAGCCACGCCGTGGAGGCGTTCTTCTCGGTGGCTTCCACGACCCTCACGGACGTGCACGCGGTCAAGGCGATGCGCCTGCTCTCAGCCAGCCTGGTCGGCGGCGGTGAAGGAGCGAAAGGCCGTGGACATGGAGAACCTCTCCCGGGCCAGCCTGCACGCCGGGCATGGCCTTCTCCAACTCGCTGCTCGGCATCGTCCACGCCCTGGCCCACCCCATCGGCGGGATGTACGACACCAGCCACGGCAGCGTGAACGCCGTGCTGCTGCCCGAGGTGATCCGCTACGACCTCCCGGTGGTCGGGGAAAAGCTGCCCGAACTGGCCTGGGGCCTGGGCTACCGCACCGACGGCAATGTGGCTCAGGCGGGCGAGGTCGTGCGGGAGACCATCGAGAAACTGCTGGACGACACCGGTGCGCCGCGCAGCCTGCGCAGCCTGGGTGTGGCCGAGGAAGACCTGGAGGTGTTGGCGCAGCGGGCCCTGCGCGACGCCTGCATCCTCACCTCGCCGCGCCAGGCCGACGACGACGATCTGCTGTCGATCCTGCAAAAGGCCTACTGATGAGCGAGGTACGAACGCGACCCACATCGACGAAGAGCACCTGGACAGCTGCTGGGGCTGGAGAGCTCGAAGATCGGCTTCTACTGCCGACGTGAAGCAGAAGATCCGGGAGCTGGAGGCGATCAACCTGGACCTGCGCACCAAGAAGAACGAGCTGCAGGCGGTGTTCGACGCGATCCGCGACGGGGTGGTGCTGTTCGACTCGGAGTGCCGGGTGCGCTACCGCAATCACATCGTGCCGCGCATCTTCCCCGGGAGTCCCTGCTGGGCAAGGCCTGCCAGGACCTGTTCCATCGCGACCGTCGGCACGACCCGGAGGGCTGCCCGGTGGAAGGTGCTCTGCAGGGGAAGACGCCGGAAGCCCGTTCACCGTGCAACGCGGCTCCCTCCCCCGTTACTTCGAGGCCACCGCCACCCCCATCGAAGACGCCTACGGCCAACCCCTCCCGGGCCCTGGTGTTCCTGCGCGACGTAACCGACCGCAAGATGCAGGAGATGCACCTGCTGCAGACCGAAAAGCTGTCCAGCGTCGGTGTGCTGGCCGCCGGTGTCGCCCACGAGATCAACAACCCGCTCAACTCGGTGGCGCGGGTACGCCGAGGCCCTGCGGCGCCGCCTGCGGGAAGACCCCGCCCTCGAAGCGGACCCCCGCCTGGAGACCTTTCCCGAGTACCTGGAGGTGATCGTTCGCGAGGCGCACCGCTGCAAGTCGATCATCGAGAGCCTGCTCAGCTTCAGCCGCAAGTCGGACGGCTCCATGGGAGACGGTGGATCTGGGCTCGCTGGTGCGGGAAGTGCTGGAACTGGTTCGCCACCGGGCCCGCTACGAAGTGGTGGAGATCGTCGACGAACCGCGCGACGACGTCGCCCCGGCGATGCGGCGACCCGGCGGGGCTGCGCCAGGTGGTGCTCAACCTCGTCCTCAACGCACTCCAGGCCACCGAGGGCCGCGGGGCGGTCGCAGATCAGGGCAACCCGTCAGGACGACGACAAGGTGCTGCTCGCAGGTTGCGCGACACGGGCTGCGGCATCGCGCCAGGACGTGCTGGACCAGATCTGGGACCCGTTCTTCACCACCAAGACCGTGGGCCAGGGCCTGGGCCTGGGACTCTCGGTCACCTACAACATCGTCCGCAGAAGCACGGCGGGGCGCATCCACGTGAAGAGCCGGCCGGGGCCCGGCGCCACCTTCACGGTGCGCCTCCCCGTGCGCCGGAAGCCTTCCGGCGCAGCGACATGAGACGAACCCACCAAGATCCTGGTCGTGGACGACGAGGAACCCCTGCGGGAGCTCCTCGCGCGCGGAGTTCGACCCGCGGCGGGCCACGGGTGGCCGATGGCGGCCCGCGGCGAGGAGGGCCTCGCCATGTACCGGGAGGAGATCTACAACGTCGTGCTCCTGGACATCCGCATGCCCGGGATCACGGGGTTCGAGACGCTGCAGCAGATGCGCGCGGAGTCCACCATCCCCGAGGTGGTGATCCTCACCGGGCACGGCACCATCGAGTCGGCCGTGGCCTGCATCAAGGAGGGGGCCTACGACTACCTGACGAAGCCCGTGAAGCTCGACGAACTCGAACTCGTCATCCGCAAGGCCCACGAGAAGAACCGGCTGCGGCTCCAGAACATCAGCCTCAAGCTGGAGGTGGGCAAGCACGAGCCCCACCGCATCGTGGGGCGCAGCCTGGCGATGCAGAAAGTCCTGGACCTGGTGCGCCGGCTCGGGCCCTCGCACGAGCACGTGCTCGTCACCGGGGAGAGCGGCACCGGCAAGGAACTGGTCGCCCGGGCAGTGCACGACGCGAGCCGGCGTTCCGACCGGCCGTTCGTGGCCGTGAACTGCGGCCGTCTCGACGCCCACACGGCGGAGAGCGAGTTGTTCGGCCACGCCCAGGGGGCCTTCACCGGGGCGACCAAGAGCCGGGCGGGCCTGTTCGAGCTGTCCCACACCGGCACCCTGTTCCTCGACGAGATCTCGGAGATGCCCCTGGACGTCCAGGTAAAGCTGCTCCGCGCCCTGGAGACGCGCACCTTCCGGCGCCTGGGGGGCAACCGCGACATCCAGGTCGACGTCCGGTTCGTCTTCGCCTCCAACCGCGACCTCCCCGTGTGCGTGCGAGACGGAACCTTCCGGGAGGACCTGTTCCACCGGATCAACCTGCTCTCCATCCACCTGGCCCCGCTGCGGGAGCGGCCCGAGGACATCCCGCTCCTGGTGAACTACTTCCTCCAGACCGCGCCCGTCGGGCCCCGTGCCGAGTGGGAGGTAACGCCGGAGACGATGGGTGCCCTGCTCAACCACCCCTGGCCGGGCAACGTCCGGGAGCTCAAGAACGCCATCCGCCGGGCCTGCATCCTCGCCACGGACGCCCGCCTCACGCCGGACCTCCTGCCCTTCCAGGTGGAGCGGCGCTCGGCCCCTCACCGCGATCGAGGGGCGCCCGGCCCCCTCTGGACCGTCGAGCGCGAGCACATCCAGCGGGTCCTGGAGTTCACCGGCGGCAACAAGAGCGTGGCGGCGAAGATCCTCGACATCGACCGGAAGACCCTCTACGCCAAGATCGAGCGCTACGACCTGGCCGACGCGGCCGAGCCCAAGGGGGCCGCCTCGGGGTGAGAAGACCGCAGCAACACCGCCCCATTCCACCCACGGAGGCGGCCCGAACGACCGCCTCCACCATCCGACGCGAGGAGACCACGATGCCCAAGTACCTGATCGAGCGAGACATCCCCGGAGCCGGCAAGCTGACCGCGGCGGAGCTGCAGGGAATCTCCCAGAAGTCCTGCGGCGTGCTCCAGGGACTGGGGCCCCGAATCCAGTGGGTGCAGAGCTACGTGACCGACGACAAGGTGTACTGCGTCTACATCGCCCCCAACGAGGCCATGGTGCGCGAGCACGCCAAGCAGGGGGGCTTCCCCGCCAACCGCGTCTCCGAGATCCGGGGGATGATCGACCCGACCACCGCGGAGGGCTGAACCTCGCCTCAGGGCCCGGCCGCCCGGCGGTAGACCTCCCGTCGCAGCGCGCAGCGGTCCTCGGGCGCGTGGAAGTCCCGGTGGGCCGCCCAGGCTCGGCCCATGCAGCCGCCGCCGCAGTGCGCCCGGCCGGGGCAGCCGGCGCAGGCGGTGATCGCCTCCGCGCGGTCCCGGCTGATGCGTTGGAGCCTCGTCCAGGGACCGACACCCTCCTCGAGGGCGTCGGTCAGGGGGCGTGAGAACGCGCCTTCCACGGCGAAGTCCCGGTCGTGGAGCAGCGGGCACGGGTAGAGACGGCCGTCGGTGCTCACGTAGGGGTTCCGCGCGAGGGTGCACACCGAGCCGGCCGGATGGCTCCGCCCCTCGAACCAGCGCAGGGCGGCCACCTCGGCCCAGTCACGGCAGCGACTGCGGAACGTCTCATCCGTCCGGTAGCGGTCCAGGAGTCGGCGGTACTGGGACGGCTCCGGGGGGCTCACCCCCGGGGCCGTTTCGGCTCGCCCGTGGGGCATGACGGAGGCGCTCGCCAGCCGACGGATTCCCATGCCCTCGAGCCACCCCAGCACAGCCGGGAGTTCCTCGACGTTGTGCCGCATCTCGGTGAAGGCCACGGCGATGCGGGAGGAAAGGCCCGCCGCCGCCAGCGCCTCGATGCCGCGCGCCGCACGCGCGAAGACGCCCGGGCCGCGGATCCGGTCGTGGCTCTCGGCCGCGCCCCCCTCCAGGCTGACCTGCACGAGCAATCGCGAACACCGCAGGGAACCGATGGCTTCGGCCGCGCCGCGGTCGACCAGGGTGGCGTTCGTCTGGAGGCGGACCTCCTCGAACCGGGTCTCCCGGCACGCGAAGGCCAGGAGGTCCAGCCAGTCGGGCCGCGTCAGGGGTTCGCCCCCGGTGAGCACGACCCGGCGGCCCCCGAGGTCGGCGAACTCGGCCAGCACCCTCCGGATCGCGTCCCCACCGGGTTCCGGGGACCCCGCCTCCGAGCTCTCCACGTAGCAGTGCTCGCAGCGGAGATTGCAGTTCCGGGCCACCGCCAGGGTGAGCCGGACCGGGGGCAGGAGCCCGGCGGCGGCCAAGCGACCGTGGAGACCCCCGGCCGGCGGCGTGCGGGGGCTCTCAGCCAACGGGGACCTGCTCCGTCCGGGGGCCCGTTGCACCGCCGGCAAGCCTCACGACTTCACCTCTCCCCGCCCCGCGCTGTACAGGCCGAGGGTGAACCGGTGGGGCCCGGGGGTGCCGCGGGGCACGAAGGCCACGGTGTCGCCGGGGCGGAGGACTTGGTCGAGCCCGTAGACCTTGTGGTTGCAGAAGACACCCTCCACGTCCTCCCGGGGCAGGTCCAGGTCCGCGACGACCTGCTCGGCCGTCACCCCCTCGACGGGGATCTGCAGGGTCACCGTGGTGGGCCGCCCGCGACGGCTCTGGAAGGTCGACAACTTCCCGAAGAGCCGGACGGTCAATGCGCCTTCTCGGTTCATGTCACCTCCGTTTCCGGCGCGTGGGCCGGCCGAGGGGTCTGAACGTGGGTTCCGGACGTGGGCGACGCGGGGAACTCTCCCCGTGCGGGCTTCCCCGCACCCCGCCTCCGCCCCAAGCCTACCAGACGTGAGCGAGGCGGTCCCACCGCCCCACGGTCCCGAAACTGGCACGGCAGTTGCTTCGTCCCGCCGCAGCCCCAGGGAAGGGAGGTCCCGCAGGCGCGGCGGACACTCTCGGGGAACCGTGACTTTCTCGCACTCGGGCCTTCCCTGCCCGGTGCCGAACGCCCCCAGGGCCACAGCGAGACGGAGGAACCGAACCATGGCGTATGTCATCACCGAGAAGTGCGAGTGCTGCGGCGACTGTGTCGACGTCTGCCCCGTGGAGGCCGTCCGCGAGGCGGAGCCGGTCTACGCCGTCGACGCCGAGCTCTGCGTGGACTGCGGCGCGTGCAGCGACGCCTGTCCCGTGGACGCTCCCGTTCCCGAGGACGAGGCCTAGCGCGTTCGCCCCGGCTCGTGCCGCCGGCAGGGGGCACGAGCCGGGGGCCGACCCTTCCCTTTCCCGGAAGGCTTCCCTACCGCCGGAACCCGTACTCCAGGGTGAAGTACTGCGGCTTCAGGTCGGCCAGGGGCTGGCGCAGTTTGGCCAGTTCCGCCGCGGGGCCGTGGACCTCCAAGCGGGTGATGTCGGCGATCTCGAGGGCCTCCTTCAGGAGTGCGCCCACGTTCTGCAGGTGCGCCAGGAGGCCCTCGGCGTCCTCGTACCCCTCGCGGCAGTGGGCCTGGTCGCCGTCGAAGCCGAACCCGTAGTAGAGGCACTTGGGTTCGTCCCTCGTCCGATCGACGAATCGTTCGCAAAGGGCCCGGAACGCCTCGAGCCTGCCCGCCTTGACCTTGAAGTACGGGACGATCGTGCAGCACCGGTCTTGGGTCGCCATCGGGATTCCTCCTCGGCCGAAGGGTGGGCGAAGGGAGGCCCCGAGCCGGCTCCGGCCGCCGGGCCGGCGCGGGACACGCTGCCGCTGCTCCATGCAACAATCGGGCACTACCCTCGACGGCCGTCGTCGCCGGACCGGGCCCCGCGCCGCGTAACGCACGCGATGCCCTCGCCGGCCAGGATGGGTTCGTAGCACCGGTTGTCCGACCTGCAGGGCGAGGGCCGGCGGTCGCCGGCGGCCCAGCGCCGGACGAGGCCCGGCTCGCACACGAACGGACGGCTGAGCGCGATGAAGTCGGCGACCCCGTCGGCGAGCAGCCGCTCCGCGGCTCCCAGGGAGCGGATCCCGCCCACGAGGATCAACGGGCAGCCGAGACCGGGCCGCAGGGATCGGGCCGTTGCCCGGTAGTACCCCTCCTCTCCCGGCGGGATGGGGCCGGGCCGCGCCGGGTGGAAGCGGGGCTCCCGTAGGTTGCCGCCGGAGAGCTCGATGGCGTCGACGCCCGTGCGGGCGAGCACGCGGCACGCCTCGACGGCGTCGGCCTCCTCCAGGCCCCCCGCCAGGAAGTCCGCCGAATTGACCTTCACGAGCACCGGGTAATCCCTCCCCACGGCGCCGCGGACGGCGGCCAGCACCTCCACGAGGGCGCGCACGCGGTTCTCCACCGGCCCCCCGTAGTCGTCGTCGCGGCGGTTGAAGTAGGGGGAGAGGAACTGGCTGAGCAGGTAGGTGTGCGCCGCGTGGATCTGCACGGCGTCGAACCCCGCTTCCCGGGCCCTCGCCGCAGCCTGCCCGAAGGCCAGCGCGAGGCGGGAGATGCCGGCCGGGGTCAGCGCCTCGGCGACGCGCTCGTCCGCCGGGACACGGGGGGAAGGAGCGACCCGGGGCAGGCCGGTGACGGCGGGGTCGGCGTGAAAGCCGGCGTGGGCGAGTTGGGCCGCGACCCGGCTGCCCTCGCCGTGGGCGGCCTCGACCAGGCGGGCGAGCCCGGCCATCGTGCGGTCGTCGTGCAGGCCCAGCTGCCGGGGCCGTGCCCGGCCCCCGGGTGCGACGAAGGCGTGGCTCGCGACGATCAGTCCGACCCCGCCCCGGGCGAGCTCCCGGACGAGGGCGACCAGGGGCTCGGTCACCTCCCCGTCGGGCCCCGCCATGCCCTCCCAGGTAGCCGACCGCACGAAGCGGTTGGGCACCCGCAGACGCCCCAGGGAAGCTTCCTCGAACGGACCCGCCACGGCACTCCTCCCCGTCACCCCCTCGTCAGCAACCGACGGCGGAAGTCCGAAGCGCGTTCGAGCTGCCGGGCGGCGAACCGCCCCGAGAGCACGTCGATCTCCCGCCGATACCGCTCGTAGTCGTTCAGCCGGTTCATGACCATGTCCCGGCGGTTGTACAGGCCCGGCCGGAGGTAGGCCGCACGCTCCGGGTCGTCGTCGGCCAACGCCTCGACACGGTCCCCCTCCGGGGTGCCGCGAAGCACGTGAACGAGGTCCGGGCGGTCCGTCCAGAGCCAACCCGACGGCGCGGCCTCGTCGGGGGGCGTCGTCCAGAGGAACCCCCGGTCCGCCGGGTGGAGCGCCGCGAGTTCCCGGCCGGTGCGGGCGTCCCAGAAGCGCACCGTCCCGTCGTCGCCCCCGGTCACGACCCGACCGCCGTCGCCGCAGAAGCAGGCCGCGCCCACCCGCTGCCCGTGGCCTCCGAACCCCTGCAGCCGGTCGCCGGAGGCCGCGTCCCAGAGCTGCACGCTCCCGCGGGAGGTCCCGGCGACGAGCCGGGCCCCGTCGGGACCGTACCCGAGGGCCGTCACCGCGAGGCCCTCGGTCTCCACGGTCCTCACCCTCCCTCCGGTGCGGAGGTCCCACAGGACGATCTTCCCGTCCCGGCCGGCGGTCGCCATCCGCCCCCCGTCGGGGTGGAATGCCACCGACGAGATGGGCGACCTGTGCCCCCGGAGGGTCCGCACCTTCCGGCCCGACGCCGTGTCCCAGAGGATGGCCTGCCCGTCCGCGCTTCCGGTGAGGGCGAAGCGCCCCTCCGGCCCGAGGGCCGCTGCCTGCACGGCGTACCGGTGCCCTTCGAGGCGGTGCAGCGGCCGGCGCGCGCCCGCGTCCCACACCAGGGCCGTGCCGTCCGCGCAGCCGGCCAGGAGCACGCGCCCGCCCGGGTCCACGGCCAGGGCGCACACGGGCGCCGGGTGAGGGTCGAACGAGGCGAGCCTGGCTCCCGTCCGCACGTCCCACAGGACCGCCGCCAGGCGGGCGCCGCCCGCGAGCAGGCCGGGCTCCGTGGAACTGGCGGCCACGCACGTGACCCGGTCCGAAGGCCCCTCGAGCTCGGGACCCGCCCTGCCGGTCCGGGCGTCCCAGACCCGCACCCCCCACCGGGCGGAGGCCGCCGCGACCCAGGCGTCGCCGGGGCCGACGGCGAGGCCCTCCACCGCAGGCGGCGCGTGGAGCCAGCTCCCGTCGGGCACCCCCGTCCCGACGTCCCAGCGGACCGTCCGGCCGTCCGCACCCACGGTGAAGACGCGTGACCCGTCCGGGGAGAAGAAGACCGAGTGCACCTCGCCGGTGTGGCCGGCGAGCCGGCGGACGACCCGACCGTCCTCCGCGCTTCGGAGCGCGGCCTCCCCGTCGTCGCCGCCGGCGACCAGGAGGCGCCCCGCCGGGTCGAAGGCCAGGGAGGCGATTCCCGAGGCGCCGCCGGTGCAACTCGCCAACTCGCCGCCCGTCCCGGCTTCCCAGAACCGGACGGTGCCCCCGGCGTCGCCGGTGACCGCGCGGAGGCCGCCGGGGGCGAAGGCGGCCGCCGTGACCGGCGACCGGTGCCCCTCGAAGGACCGCAGCGCTCTCCCGGAGGCCACGTCCCAGAGCGTCGCGGTCCCCTCCCACCCCGCGGTTAGGAGCTCGCGCCCCCCGGGCCCGAAGGCCAGGGCGGTGACGTAGGACGAGTGCCCCCTCAGGGTCTGGAGCCTGCGGCCGGTCTCGGGGTCCCAAACCGCGGCGGTGCGATCGCCGCTGCCGGTGGCCGCCCGGGCGCCGTCCGGGCTGAAGGCGACGGCCCGCACCCACGCCGTGTGACCCGAGAGGGTGTGCAGCGCGGCCCCGGTCGCCGCGTCCCAGAGGACGGCCGTCCCGTCGTAGCTCCCGGTGAGCACGCGGCTCCCGTCCGGGGAGAACGCCACCGCCCGGACCTTCGAGCGGTGCCCCGCGAGCACCCGCACCGGCCGCATCGCGGCCGCTTCCCACAGGATCGCGTTGCCGTCCAGACCGCCCGTCGCGAGGCAGGTGCCGTCCGCGCTCGGCGCCGCCGCCAGCACCCCGAGGGCGTGCCCCCCCACCGTGTGGTACACCCGGGAGGTGGGGACCCGGATGTCGAGGGACTGGAGCGTGGTCGCGAGCCCGGTCCCCGCGCCCGGCGTGCCGGCGAGGCTGCGGCCGCTCACCGACACCCCTCCCTTCGGCGCCGAGGGCCGCGGCCGGCGGTCGCGGCGCCCCTCACGGGCCCCGCCCCGGCCGGAACAGCCGTTGGAGCCGGCGCTCGAGTTCGACCGCGCGCTCCGAGAAGGATGCCGTCCGGACCTCCATCTCGGCCGCCACCCGGGCGACGACGCTCGGAGAGGCCATGCTGGCCCGCTTCTCTTGCACGTCCGGGTCGGTCGCCACGGCGAGCACGTCCGCCCGAACGTCCCGGGCTTCCTCCTCGAGTTCGACGATCCGGGCCTCGAGCCAGGCGATCCGCTCGGCCAGGGTCTCCCCCCGGATCGCGGCCTGCTCGTTCCACGCCAGTCCCATGGACTGCCAGACCTTCCGCGCTCGGCCCAGGATGGCCTCGAGGGACTCCAGGGACCGCATCCCGAGGGCCACCTCCTCGTCGTCGACGGCAGAGGCGTTCCCGCACGCCACGGCCTCCCGGTAGCAGGCGACCAGGAACTCCCTCTGTTCCTCTGTGAACGCTTGGCGGCCGAGGGCATCCGGATGGGTCAGCCGGTAGATTTCGCGGAGCAGCCGCTTGCAGTCTTCCTCGTACCCCCACAGTTCCGCCTCCTCGGCCGGCATGCCCCCCGGGCCGGAGAACCCGCCCGCCCGGGCCCGGGCAAGGTGCCTGCGGAGCCGGGCGACCTCCCGCTCCTGCTCGCGCCGGTGGGCGGCCTCGAGCCGGTCCAGTTCCTCGGCCGTGAGGTCGGGCTCCTCGGTCTTCCGGCGGATGCCGCGCTCGAGCGAGCCGCAGCGGACCTCGGCCTCCAGCAGCGAGAGGAAGGCGGTCCCGAAGGTCTCCATCCACTGCTGCTGGACCCGTTCGTTCTCCAGCGCCCGCGTCTCCAGGTCGAGCAGGAGGGTCCCCACCTCGTCCTCCAGTTCGCGCCAGTGGCAGTGCTTGAGCCAGTACTCCTCCCGCTCGGGGGGCGGCGCCGCGCGGAGCAGTTCCGACTGGGCCTCTTCGGCGGTGACGAACGCCTCCATCTCGGGCCCGTGGATCGACAGCCGGTGCAGCCCCAGGAGGACGAACCGGTGGACGAGGCCCTCGAAACCCTCGCGGTCGTACCCGCTGCCCGTGGCGTAGCGCCCCTCGTCCTCGAAGAGGTCGAAGAGCCGCCGGGCATCCAGGGCTTGGCCGGCTCCGGCGTGGAACTCCCGCCATCGGCCCCGGCTCCGCGAACCGTCTGCGGCCCCACGCTCCCGTGGAAAGGCTTCCCACTGCCGCTTCAGCACCAGGCCCAGGGTCCGGTGGACGTCGAGGGAGACGGCGCGCCCGAGGCGCACCAGGTCGCGCTCCGAGAAGGTTTGCGGAGCCCCGGCGCTGGCGCCCTCCGCAGGGCAACCGCCCTCCCGGAGCCAGCCGAGGTCGTCGTGGAGGGATGTGGTCGGCATGGTCCGGGTCACGCGGCGCAGGCCGCTCGAGAGGGTCGCGGGGCACGCCCCGAGGAACGCCCCTCTGCCATGCAATCCCCTTGCCGTGGGGGAGGACGCGTCCCGGGGTACCCGGTCCGCTGCGACAGGCTCCGGTGAGCCGGGAGCGCGGCTGCCGTCGGGTGCGGGACTTCAGGGGAGGAGGGAGGTCCTTCCGGTTCCCGGGAACTTCGGGCCGAAGGCGCTCAGGGGCAGCGGTACACCACCGAGTTGACGTTCATCCCGGCCCCGACCGAGGCGAACACCACGACGTCGCCGGCGGCGAGGGCGTGCCCCTCCAGTTCGCCCCGCCGGATCAGGTCGAGGAGCGTCGGCACGGTCGCCACCGAGCTGTTGCCGAGCCAGGAGATGGTCATGGGCATGATGCCCGCCGGGATCTCCCGCACGCCGTAGAGCTTGAAGAGCCGCTTGAGGATGGCCTCGTCCATCTTCCCGTTCGCCTGGTGGATCAGCACCTTGTCCACGTCGCCCAAGGCGAGCCCGGCGCGCTCCAGGCTCTGGCGGACCACGCCGGGGACTGTGGTGAGCGCGTACTCATAGAGCTTGCGGCCGTGCATCTTGAGGAAGAGGCGGTCGTCCCCGCGGTCCGGGGCGTAGGACCGGTCCATCCAGAGGAGACGCGCGTGCTCCAGGGTGTCGGAGCGCGCGGCGTGGGCGAGGATGCCGACGCGCTCCTCCCCCTCCCGGGCCTCGACCACGGCGGCACCGGCACCGTCGGAGTAGATCATGCTGTCGCGGTCGTGGGGGTCCGACACCCGGGACAGGACCTCGGCACCCACCACCAGCGCGCGACCGGCGTCGCCGGAGCGCAGGTAGTAGTCGGCCTGGATCAGGGCCTGGACCCAGCCGGGGCAGCCGAAGGGCAGGTCGTACGCGATGCAGGAAGGGTTGACGATCCGCAGCGCCTGCTTCACGCGGGCCGCCACGGTGGGCACGAACTCCGAGCGAGGGTTCCCGGCGCTCACGTCGCCGAAGTTGTGGGCCACGATCACGTAGTCGAGGCTCTCGGGATCGACGCCGCCGGACTCCAGGGCCCTCCTCGCCGCTTCGGCGGCGATGTCCGACGTCACGAGATCGTCGTCGACGTAGCGTCGCTCGGCGATCTCCGTGATCTCCTGGAACTTCGAGACGATCCGCGCGTTGTCTCCGGGATCGACGGGCTGGCCGTAGTCGAGGTAGAACCGGTTCGCCAGGAAGGCTTCGTTCGGGACGGTCCTCGACGGGATGAAACTTCCGGTGCCGACGATCACCGTGGAACGGCCGTTGGCCATGGCCTCACTCCCGCTTCTGCGCGCCGCGCCAAGGGGACGCCCGGCGCCCCAGCACCCTCCTTTCCTATCCCAGGGGGCCCGTCGGCGTCAACGGCCACCCCGCGCGCTATACGGCCCCGGACGCCCGCGGGCGGTCATCCCGCAACGCATCCGAGGCCTTTGACACCGCCCCTCGCCGTCGGCGCCGGGCCGGTGAGTGCGTGGCGTGGCCCCGGGCCCGAGGTTCGGGCGATTCCCGCCACCCCGGCGCCTGGAGCCCCTGGACCCGAAGGCCGCTCCCGATGACCGGGCCCCCCCGAGACGGCCTGCGGGATGGCTTCATCCCGCTGCGCCGCGGCCCTTCCGCTGGAGTCCGGTCGGATCAGATGGGCCTTTTCCGGCCGCTTCGGGCAGGCCACCCACCGCCCGCCCTCCCCGACCGGGAGGGTCGGCCCCGCGTCGTGGTGTAGGCTCCGCAGCGCGCTCCGAGCCACGGGCGCAGCGAGAAACACGTTTCGAAGACGGCCCCGGAACGCCGGCGGGTTCTACCGCGAGCGCCGGTACTTGTGCAGCCTCCCCAGGCTCGGCGGCGGCTGTCGGTGTGCGTGGGGACCGGTACTTGGTATCCCTCCCCGGGCACGTCCACCCTCCAGACCGCGGCCTTCCGGGGCCGAGCCCCTCGGCCCGCCCCGTGAAACCGGAGAGCCGAGGGGAACCCAAGCTGTCAAAGACCGAAAAAGGAGCCCCGGGCCAGGAGGATAGCCCGAAGCTCTAACACCTGCGGGTTGGGTCACTCGCAGGCAAGCTCTTCCGTATTCAATATAACCACGGCCGGGCGGCCAAGCACCCTCGTCCGGCCCGTCCGACACCCCGATCACTTCCCAGGCGGGGACCCCTCGCCGACGACCCCCGGCAGGAGGGGTGCCCCGGCGTACAGCAGCACGGCCCGCAGGACCGAAGCGCTCCGGCCGAGCTGCGCGTAGGCCTCTCTCGGCGTGGGAAGCCGGCCCTCCGCCTCGAGCCTCCTCCCCAGGGCGTGGGAGACGTTCGCGATCCGGGCCACCTCGGCGGCGAGGTCCTCCTCGGAGCGGATCTCCACGGGATGGATTCGGATCCGCTCCAGGTCGCCCAGGGCCGCGGCATCCACGGTCGCGTCCATCGCCGCGTGGTGCTTCCGGTTGAAGGCGTTGTACTCGGTGTTGTGGAGGGGCATCGAGAGATCGCCCAGGTAATGGGCGGCGAAGGCGAGATGGTACTCCCCGTACTTGCCGCGGGCCCGCTCGGCCCGGTAGGCGCGCACCGCCGCGAGGACGGCCCCGTAGAGGTGCCCTGCGGCGTCCACCGTGTCGTAGCGCGGGACCTGCGCCAGGACGCCCGCCGGGGTGACGGTCGCGCCCGCGGGGTTGTTGGCGTAGTGGTTGTGCTGTTCGATCGCGCCGGCCTTCACCTTGGCCATGTCGGCGCCGGCTGCGTTGAACCACTTCGCGTAGCCCGCCGCCTTCGCGATCGCGAGGTGGGTCTCGTCGTTCCACGCGCCCGCCGAAACGGCCCAGGCCAGGAGCGCTGCTGCGAGGACGCCGAGGCGCCGCAGGAATCGGGTGGTCACGGCGGCCGCCCTCCGGAACGGGGGATGGGGCTCGGGCGACGGCGGGGAGAACGGGTCCCCTACGGGAGCACGATGCCCCCGCCGGCCTCCCGGGGCGTCACGATCCGGCCGGCCTCCCGCCGCCGGAGCTCGGAGAGCTCGGCCATCATGTGCTCGATCGCCGCCGCCACGGCCGAGGGGAACCGCTCCATGGCCTGCTGGAGGTTCTGCGCGTCGAGCGGCGCCTCGATGGGCAGGCTCCCGGCCGGCGTCATGATCCGGGTCTGCCCGACGAAGAGCACCGGCCGGCCCTTGTCGAGGGAGCCGTCCTGCTTCACGGGCGTGAGGCGCCGGATGCTCGCGACCTTGAGGTCGGTGAAGGTCTCCTCGCGGTAGAGGTTCTGCTGGTCGACCTTGAGGTCGGAAACCCGGACTCCGGCCGGCTCGCTCATCGTCGGCTCCTCCCGGAGGCCGCCCGTCGTCTCCGCGGCGCGGCCTCGGTTCGTGTGGCTGATCTGCCCAGACGCATACCACATCCGGAGCGGGTGGGCCAATCGCGGCGCGGGGTCCCGCGGGCGCGGGGGAGCCCCGCTGCTCCGGGAGGCCGGCTCAGGGCTCGGCGGCCCCCGCGAAGCCCTCGCCGAGGCGCTTCCCGATGTCTGCACAGGTGCTCGACTCGGTCATGACGGTCCGGGGGACGGGCGGGATCGGGAAGGGGATCACGCAGGGTGGGATGACGCAGACCCCGCAGCCGTAGATCCAGCCCTCGTTCCCCCGGCTCGAAGCCGAGAGGTGGCCGCACTCCTCCACGGTCGCCAGGTCGAGAACCGAGGCTTCGATCCGGGTCGAGCGGTCCCAGCGGGTGTCCGCCGCGACCACCAGGATGCCGCCCCCACCGCCGCCGTCGCCGCCCATCCCCACGTCCGTCGCCGCGGCCTCCTCCCGGGTCTCCACGTCCAGAACCACCAGGTAGCGCACCGGGGGAACCCCGGAGGGCCCGCACGGCGGCGACCGCTCGAGGGCCTCGAGGAGCGCGTCCCACCCGCGGGGGGCTGCTTCGTAGGGCGTGCCCGGAAACAGGAGCGGCCAGGTGTCGTCGGGTTCCAAGACCCGTGCCCGGGGCGCGGCGTCCCGGATGCCCTCGGCGACGCATCCCCCGAAGAACCTCTCCTTGCCGCGGAGGTTCTCCGCTTCCCGCGACGCCTCGCCGCCCTTGGCCCGGGCGTACCGGGTCAGCACGATTCCCACGGCGTCCTCCGGGCCCAGCGCGGGGGGGCCCGTGCCCGCCCCGTGGAGCGTGCCGCACGCCGCGGCCGACGCCGCGAGCAACGCCGCCGGCACCCGCCACCACGTTCGGGACATCCCGCTCCCTCCACCGCCCCGAGCCCGCCCCCCCGCCGGAGACCGCGGCGCGCTCACGGCGCCGCGACCCCGCGCCCGCCGGGAAGACGGAAGGTGCGGTCCGCGCCGAGCCCGTCGTACGCCTCCTCGTGGCACGAGAAGACGAGGACCTGGAGCCGCTTCGCCGCCTGGAAGAGGACCCGGTGGATCCGCTCCACCCGTTCGAAGTCCGTGTTCGTGAGGGCGTCGTCGAGGACCAGGGGCAGGCGGTGCTCCCCCGCGAGGAGCTCCGCCAGGCCCACCCGCACGATGACCGCCAGTTGCTCCCGCGCCCCACCCGAGAGCTCCAGGAACGGCTCGGCCAGGTTCGCCGTCTCGAGCCCCGCCACCTCCCAGGTCTCCGTGAGGGACAGGGAGGAGCCCGGGAAGACCTGGCGCAGGTAGGGCTCCACCCGGTTTCGCACCGGGGCCGTGAGCCGCTCCTGGGCCTCGCGCCGCGCGCCCTCCAGGGCCTCCAGGAGCCTGCGAACCGCGGCCGCGCGGCGCTCCACCCGTTCCAGGGCCTGCTGCGCAGCGGCCGACGCGGCGGCGGCCTCCTGCTCCTCCTCGTGGAGGGCCTCCCCCTCCAGCGCCGAAAGCCTGCCCTCCAGGCGCAGCCGCTGTCCCTCCAGCTCCCCGCGCTGCGCCTCCAGGGCGTCCGCGGCCGCCTGCTCCCGCTCGACATCTCCTGCCGAGCCGGGTCCACCCAGTTCCTCGTAGGACCTCTTCAGCCCCTCCCGCGCCCCGAGCAACTCCTCCCGGCCCCGCTCCGCGCCGCGGAGCCGGGCCTCCAGATCGGCCGCCGGCGGCATGCCGTGGAGGAGCGCGAGCAACCGCTCCCTCTCCTCCCGGAGACCCTTGGCCCGCTGCTCGACCCTTCCGGCTTCCACCCGCAGCGCGCCGAGGGCCTCGGAGGCCCCGTCCCGGACGGCGCGGGCCTGGCGCTCGGCGTCGGCCGCGGCGTCCACGGCCTCCCGCGCCTCCTCGACGCCCGGGGCGGTCCCGTCGCCCTCCCCCAGCGCCGCCAGGACGGCACGGGCCCGGCCCACCTGCGCGGCCAGCTCCGACGTGCCTTCCGGGCAGAGGGCATCGAGCAGGCCCCGCACCTGCCCGATCTCCCGCTCCAACTCCTGGCGCTGCCCCCACTGGTTCTCCACCGCCTCCGGCGAGGGCAACCCCACCTCCGCCAGCGCCTCTTCGAGGCCGGCGCGGCGCACCCGCTCCTCGTCGCGGACGGCCGTGAGACCCTCGCCCCCGGGGACCACGGACACCGTCGCGACGCCGCGAATCTCCACCGTGGTGGGCTCCGCGCACGTCCAGACCTGCCGCTCGCCCTCCCCGAGCGGGCCGTCGGACAGGTCGAGGGACCGGTGGGCGTGCACCTCGAGCCTCGCCGCCGCCCCGGCGAGTCCGGCCCGCGCCTTCTCCCACGCCGAGGCGAGCGCGCGGACCCGCTTGGCCGACTCTCCGTCCACCGCCAGCGAGCCCACGGCGCGGGCGAGTTCCGCAAGCCGGACCTCCAGGCCGTCGACCCGGGAGCGGCGCCCCTCGAGCGCCTCGAGCTGGCCGGCCGCCTCCGTGCGGCGCCCCTGGTCCACGGCCCGGCGGTACACCTCCTTGGCCTCCCGGTGCGCCTCCTCCGCCCTCCGGACCCCCGCCTCCGCCGAGGCGACCTTCCCGAGCGCCTCCTCCACCCGCGCCGCGAGGCCCCGGGCTTCCCCGGCGGCGGCGGCGCCCTCCGCTTCGAGCTTCGCGAGCGCCCCGTCCCGCTCCACGCGCAACCCGTGGGTCTCCCGCGCCGCCTTCGCTCCCGCCTCCGCCACCCGGATCTCCGCCTCCACGGATCGCAGGTCCTGAAGCGCCCGCTCCGCCTCGGCGGCGCGTTCCCGCGCCCGGGTCAGCGCCTTCCGCCGAAGCGCCA
Source organism: uncultured delta proteobacterium (assembly GCA_963707045.1). Lineage (GTDB taxonomy): Bacteria > Desulfobacterota > Deferrisomatia > Deferrisomatales > JACRMM01 > CAZGRT01. Next base: position 192,458 of record CAVPOV010000005.1, on the reverse strand, counting down.
GACGCTCCGCGAGACCCTCGAGTTCTCGGCGGGTCCGCGCGAGTTCCGAGGAGACGGCCTCCGACTCGCCCTTCCTGCGGCGCGCCTCGTCCCACCGGCCCCGGCAGCGGGCCGCCGCCTCCTGGGCGTCCCGGAGCTCGAGGGTCGCCCTCCCCGTGGCGGTCCAGTAGCGGCCGGCCTCCTGCCGCGCCCGCTCCAGGACCGCCAGTCCCCGGGGGCCGACGGCGATCCGGCCCACCTCCCGCGCCAGGAGGTCCTCGAGCCGGGCGCGGGTCGCGTCGTTGAGGTCCCGGTGGGGCGCCTCGGCCCCCTCGAACTGACGCACCCACAGGAGCGGCCACAGGCCCAGGCCCGCCGGGTCGGCCCGGCGCCCGCCGGAAGCGGCGGTCCCCAGGAGCTCCGAGAGCCGGGCCTCCGCCTCCTCGCCCTTCCACGTCCGGCCCGGGCCTTCCAGCACCGTGTAGGGCGAAGCCACGAAGCGCTTCTCCACCCGGTAGGTCTCCCCGGCGACGGAGAAGGTCGTCTCCACCACCGGCCCCTCGGCGCTCCCCCAGCCCTGCAGCGCGCGCTTGTGCTCGGCCTTCCCCTTGGAGCTCTCGAAGAGCGAGAACCAGAGGGCCTCCACCAGGCGGCTCTTCCCCGACTCGTTTCGCCCGAGCACCAGGTTGAGCCCGGGGGCGAGCGACGGCAGGGCCAACTCCCCGAGTCCCCGCCAGTGGCACACGCGCAGGTCCCGGAGGATCACGCCCCACCTCCGCCCTGCAGCCGGTGGAGGAGCCGGAGAGCCTCGCGGGCCTCCGCGGAGTCCTCCGACCGCAGCCGCTCGACCGCGGCGCCGACGAACCCTTCCGGCGCCAGCCGAGCCAGATCCTCGTCCGTGGCCGCCTCCACAACCTCGTCCCGGCCGACGTCGAGGAGCAGGAGCTTCGAGGCCTCCGCTTCGAGGAGCGCCTCCAGTCGGGCCCGGGCCTCGAGGGAGAGGTGGCCGGACAGGGCGAGGCTCACCAGAGTCCACGACCTCTCGGGCAGCACCTCGAACCACTCGGCGAGCCGCTCCACCCCGGCGTCGTCGTCGAAGGTCACCTCCCGGGAGACCCACCGCGACCGCCCGACGGCGACCGGCTCCACCCGCGGCACCGCGCCCGCCGCCGGGAGCTCCACCACGAGGGCGTTCCCGGCGTCCCGCTCCTGGAAGCGGGTGGGCTCCGGGGTCCCCGGGTACCAGACCCGGGGCCCCAGGCCGAGGGTGGAGTGCCAGTCGCCGAGCGCCAGGTAGTCGAAGCCCTTGGCGAGCACCGCCTCCGGGTCGATCCGGTTCGGGCTCTCGGTGGCCTGGGAGAACTCGATGACCCCCCCGTGGGCCAGGGCGACCCGCACGGCGTCGTCGCCGGCCTCCCGGGCCGGCAGGTTGCGGGCCGGGTCCCCGGCCTCGTGGCGGCGGCGCAGCGGGCACGGGAACACCCACCCGCCGCCCACGGCCACGGGTTCCTCGTCGAGGAGGAGTCGGACGTGGGCGGCGGGCGCGAGCCGGGCGAGGGCCGAGTCCGGCGTCGCGGCGTCGTGGTTGCCGGGGAGGAGGAGGACCGGCACCGGGGCGAACGCCGCCAGGGCGTCCCGGGCCTGCTGGAGCGTGTCGTTCCCGACCCCGTTGTCGTCGAAGACGTCGCCGGCCACCAGCACCGCATCCACGCCGCGGTTTCGGGCCAGGTCCGCGAGGCGCCGCACGGTGTCGAAGCGTTGGGCGCGGGCGCGCGCCCCCGCCTCTCCCGGCACGAAGCGGAGCCGCAGCCCCAGTTGCCAGTCCGCCGTGTGAAGGATCCTCATCGCTCCCCCTGCCCCCTCGCGTCCGCCGGTCCGAAAATCCCAGCTTCTACCCCCACAGGGCGTCCCGCAACCCCGAGGTGCGCTCGGCGCGCCGCTCCACCGCAGCCCGGAACGCCTCCTCGGCCGCCCATACCTCCACCCGCTCCCGGGCCCTCGTGAGGCCCGTGTACAGCAGCTCCCGCGTCAGCACGCGGGTGGGACGGTCGCCGAGGATCAGCAGCACGTCGTCGAACTCGGACCCCTGGCTCTTGTGGACCGTCATCGCGTACACGGTCTCGCACGCGGGGATCCGCAGGGGCGCCACCGCCCGCGCCCGGCCGTCGGGCCCCGGGAAGAAGACCCGGAGGGCGCCTCCGGCGTCCGGGTCGGGCCGCGCGATCCCCACGTCCCCGTTGTAGAGGCGGAGCGCGTGGTCGTTTCGGGTCACCATTACGGGCCGCCCCGGGTACCACTCGCGGTCGGACTCCACGAGGCCCAGGCGACTCAGGGCCGCCTCCACGACGCGGTTCACGTTCGCGGAACCGAAGGGGCCGTCGCGGTGAGCGCACAGGATGCGCGAGCGGCCGAAGCCCGCGAGGGCCCCCGCCGCGTCCGGGGCCCCGGCCCAGGCCCGGAAGGCCCCGACGACCCGGGCCTCCAGGCCCGCCCCGAGGCGGTCGGGGTGGGGGACGTCCCGCCGGGCGACCTGCGGGTCGTCTCCGCCCATCACCGCGAGCGCGTCCTCGGCCCGTCCCTCGTTCACCGCCCGGCTCGCCGACCCGATGCCGCCCGCGGAGCAGAAGCGGAAGCTCCAGCGGAGCAGCGCGAGGCAGTCGCGCAGTCCCGCGCCGCCCTCCTCCGGCCCCGGGGCGACGGGCGCCCCCGTCGCCTCGGAGAGGCGCGCGGCGAACGCCCTCGAGTACCCGTGCTCCCGTCCCGTGTCGCACAGGTCCCCCAGGACCGCGCCCGCCTCCACGGAAGCCAGCTGGTCCCGGTCCCCGAGCAGGATGAGCCTCGCCTCGGGCCGGACGGCCCGAACGAGCCTGGCGGTCAGCGCCAGGTCGAGCATGGAGACCTCGTCCACCACGACGACGTCGTGGGGCAGCGGGCGGGAACCGCCGTGGCGCGCCGCCGCCGCTCCCGGACGGACGCCGAGGAGCCGGTGCACCGTGGAAGCCTCCTCGGGGATCGCGTCCCTCACCGCGTCGGAGCAGGCGAGTCCTCCCCGCTCCGGGGGCGACCCCTTGGCGGCGCGCACCGCCTCCTGCAGCCGAGCCGCCGCCTTCCCCGTGGGCGCGGCCAGGGCGATGCGCAGCCCGGCGTCCCCGGCCCGCTCCAGGAGCAGGGCCAGGATCTTCACCACGGTGGTCGTCTTGCCCGTGCCAGGCCCGCCCGAGACGACGCACAGGGGCTTGAGGAGGGCTGCGGCGGCCGCCAGCTTCTGGCCGTCGGGCTCCCCCTCCGGCAGCCCGGCCGGCCGGGGGAAGAGCCGACACAGCCCCTCTCGCATCCAGCCCGGATCCCCTTCCTCGGTCGCCCGGGCGGCGCGGGCCAGGAGCCCGTCGGCGAGCTCCCGCTCGTAGCTCCAGTACCGGTGCAGGTACAGGCGCCCGGCCCCGTCCAGGACCAGGGGCCGGAACTGGCCCGGCTCCCCCACCCAGTCGCTCGTGCGGAGCACCCCCGCCCAGGCCGCGGGGTCGGGCGCCTCGCGGCCCAGCCCCCGCAGTTCGCCGGCCGCCGCGTCGAGCCGCAGGCAGACGTGCCCGTGCGCCGTGGCGCGGCTCGCCAGGGCGGCGCCCAGGAGCACCTCGGGGCGTCCCTCCCCCCCCCGTTCCAGGAGTCCGGCGAAGTGGAGGTCGAGCTCCGAGAGGACTCCCGAGGCTGCCAGGGACCCGAGGGCCGTCGCAGCCTTCACGGCGCCCCCCTGCCGTCGAGCAGCCCGTGCGACAGGTTCTCCACCCGATCCCGCGACAGGCGGTCGGCGAAGACCCCGGACCCGGGACGCGTCGGGTCGACCCCCCGGAGGAAGACGTAGAAGACGCCCCCGAAGTTCCGCCCGAAGTCGTAGCCCGGGAGCCTCGCCCCCAGGTGCCGGTGGAGGGCGACGGCGTAGAGGTGGTACTGGAGGACGTAGTGGTCCCCCGCCATCGCGGCCGCCAGGGCGGCGGGTCCGTAGTCCTCGGGCCGATCCCCCAGGCGGTTGGACTTCCAGTCCACCAGGTAGTACCGGTCGCCGAACCGGAACACCAGGTCCATGAACCCGCGCAGGTACCCGCGGGCCGGCGAGAACTCCAACCGCCCGAGGCGCTCCGGGACGCCCCGCCCGGCGGCGCCGGCGAGTTCCTCCACGCCGGCCTCCCGGAACGCCCGGGCCAGGCCCGCGGGCGTGAGCGGAGGCCCCTGCGGCCGGAGGGGGAGGAGGAACTCCGCCTCGGCCAGGCGGTGCGCCGGCGGGATGCGCGAGAGGGTCAGCTCGGGGGCGCCGGGGTCCAGGGGCGTCCGGAGGAGGTCCGAGGCCATCCCCTCCACCGCCTCGCCCCACTCGGCCCCGAACCCGTGCTCCGAGAGCTTCCGGCCGACGAGGCTCCGGCGGGCCTCCCCTGCCTCCTCGCCGAAGTCCAGGTGCTCGAGCACGTCGTGCAGGAAGGTCCCGGCGGCCGCCCCCGCCGGGAAGCCGAGGATGCCGGCCGGGGGAGCGGCGGGCTCCCGGGGAACGCCGCGGGCCCCGGCACCGTCCCGGTCCGCGGGCTCCTCGTCCGGGGGGGCGCCCAGGACGAGGGACGAGAAGCTCGACACTCCCCATCGGGCCGCCGCGCTCCCCGCGAAGCGGCGGGCCGCCGGCTCGCGGGTGTCGGCCTCGGCGGTCCGGTAGGCGACGCCCGCGGCGGCGGGGAGGGGCCCCACCTCCGCCGCCCCGGCCCCCCGGAGGGGTGCGAAGGCCTCCCGGAGCTCGGCGTCGCCCAGGGTCTCGAGCCGACCGCGCAGTTCTTCGAGCCCGCCGTCGCCCAGGGGTCGCCCGCCGTTCGGCACCAGGTACGCCGCCGCCGAGGTGTCCGCCGTGTTGAAGGGTCCCCACACGAAGTAGCACCGGTTCCGCGCCCGGGTGAGGGCGACGTAGAGGAGCCGCACGTTCTCCGCCAGGCTCTCCACCTCCGCCCGGCGGCGGTGCTCCTCCAGCCCCTCGGAGCCCAGGTCGAGGACGAAGCGCCCCCCCTCGGCCTCCCCCCCGGCGGGGAGGTGCACCTTGAGCCCCGGCTCCCGGGCCGAGAGCTCGGAGCCCTCCCACGAGAAGGGGCAGAAGACGACGGGGTACTCGAGCCCCTTGCTCCGGTGCACCGTGACGAGCTTCACGGCCTGCGCGTCGCTCTCCAGCCGCAGCTGGTGCTCCTCCGCCTCCCCGCCGTCCGCCCGCCGCTCCGCCAGCCAGCGCGCCAGCCCGGCGGGACCGAGGTGGCCCTCCACCGCGGCCCGGTGGAGCACCTCGCCGAGGTGCAGCACGTTGGTGAGCCGCCTCTCCCCGTCGCCGTAGCCCAGAAGCGTCTCGCGCACGCCGAACTCCGAGAGCAGCCTTCGGAAGGCGGCCAGGAACCCGGAGGCCGCCCAGCGCCGGTGCAGGTCCCGGAAGCGGCCGAGCCAGCCCTCCCACGCGGTCTCGTCGGCCAGCACCTCGTACAGACCCTCGCCGTCCAGGCCCAGGCAGTCGGTGGTCGCGGCGGCCTTCACCAGGGTCTCGTTGCCGGGCTCGGCCAGTGCCGCCACGACCCTCTGCACCTCCGCCGCCTCCCGCGAGGCGAAGAGGCTCTCCGTGGAGTAGAGGACGCTCGGGACCCCGAGGCGCCGCAGGGCCTCCTGCACCCACCCCGCCTGGCGGTTCTTCCTCGTGAGCACGGCGATGTCGCCGGGGCCGAGGGGGCGGCCGCCGATCCGCAGCCGACCCTCCCGCCCGGCCTCCAGGAGCCGGGAGATCTCCGCGGCCACCGCCGGGGGGATCTCCCGCTCGCCCCGAACCTTGGGGATTCGCGCCCGGGGCTTGCACCCCTCGTCCCGGCCCACGAACCACAGCCGGAAGGGAGCCTCGGGCTCCCCGTCGAGCGTCAGCAAGGCACGGTCGCGCCTCTCGGCGGCCCGCACCGGCGGCATGCCGATCTCGGGGAAGACGAAGGGCCGCTCGGCGGCGGGGAAGAGCGCGGCCACGGCGTCGATCAGGTCCGGCTCGGAGCGCCAGTTCTCGGTCAGGGTGTAGCGGGCCCCCGCCCGGTGCGACGCCTCCAGGTAGGCGAAGACGTCGGCCCCCCGGAACCCGTAGATCGCCTGTTTGGGGTCCCCGATGAGGAAGAGCAGCGACGGGGCCTCGGCCCGGGTGCCGAAGACCCGGTCGAAGATCTCGTACTGGATGGGGTCCGTGTCCTGGAACTCGTCGATCAGGGCCGCGCCGTACCGCTCCCGGAGCGCCCGGGCCAGCGCGGCCCCGCCGTCGGCGCGCAGCGCGCCGTGCAGCCGGGTCAGGAGATCGTCGAACCCCTGGGCGTTCCGGGCGGCCTTCTTCGCGTCCAACTCGCGCCGGGCCTCCCGGAGGAAGCCCACCCGCAGGGCGAGGAACAACTCGTCCTCGGCGTCGGCGAGCGCCTGGCAGAGGTCGAAGAAGCGGTTCTCCGGCGGCTCGTGGCCCTTCTTCAGGACGCCCTTCTCCCGGAAGGACCCGGAGGCCACCTTGCGCAGCGCGCCGAAGCACCGGGGCGCCGCGTCGCCCCCCCCGAGGCAGCGCTCGAGCCCGGCGACGCAGGCGTCCACCGCGTCCTCCCGGAAGTTGGCCTCGCTGCGGCTCAGCCCCGGGTGCTCCCGGAGGACGCGCTCGACCGAGGCCGCCTCCCCGGGCCAGGCACCCCGAACGGACTCGAAGGCCCCCAGGAACGCCTCCAGCCGCCTCGGGACCTCCTCGGGCGGCAGATCCGGGATCACCTCGAGGAAGGGGTGGCGGACGTAGCTCTTGAGGAGCTTCAGCAGGCTCTCGGCGCTGAAGCCGCGCCGTGCGGCGAACCCGGCGAGCAGGGGCGGACCGGCGCAGATCCGGCGGCGCCAGTAGTCGTCCACCACTTCCTGGAGCAGGGGCTCCGGGTCGGTGATCAGCTCCGCGTCGAAGAGCAGCCCCCCTTCGAAGGCGCTCTCCCGGAGCACGCGCTGGCAGAAGCCGTGGATCGTGAAGATGGGGGCGTCGTCGAACTCCCGCAGGGCCGCCTCGAGCCGGGCCGCCGCCGCCCGGTGGTCGTGGCGGGCCAGGAGTCCCCTCAGGAACGGGTCGGCCCCGGACCCCGCGTCGAAGGCGTCCAGGGCCTCCCGGATGCGCCGTCGCACCCGGCCCCGCAGCTCCTCCGTGGCCGCCACGGTGAAGGTCACCACGAGGATCCGCTCCACGGGCAGGCCCTCCTCCAGGAGCAGGCGGAGGACGAGGCCGGCGATGGTGTACGTCTTTCCCGTGCCGGCGCTCGCCTCGATGAGGTTCGTGCCGTCCAGCGGGCTGTCGAGCAGTTCGAAGGGACGCGCCGTCATGCGCCCTCCCCTCCCCCCGGGGCCGAGAGCTCGATCCAGGGCCGGAACAGAGCCTCCGCCAGCCCTTCGAACTCCTCCCCGAAGGGGTCCTCCTCGCCGAAGCAGAAGGCGAAGCTCGGGTCCGCGCCCTCCCCGGCCCGCTCGTACCCGTCGTCCCACTTCTCCCGGGCCCGGCGCAGGGCGTCGCGGGGCGGGTCGCCCCTCCCCCACCGGCGGTCGGCGTAGGTCCAGGACGACTCGGGGAAGAACGGCAGCGCCCGGCACAGCCCCTCGACGTAGAGGCGGAGCAGCTCCCCGAGCCGCGCCTCGGCGTCCTCGACGGGGCCCAGGGTCGCCGCCCGGTCGGTGGCCACCACGACGGTGCGGCGCGGCCCTGCCTCCCCGGAGACGAGGTTGAGGGCCAGGTGGTGGACCCAGGCCTGGACGCGGTCCCGGCCCTTGAGCGTGGCCGGCCGGTAGCGCACGAGCGCCCCCGGCCTCAGTCCCTCCAGGCGGCCCTCCAGGGTCACGCCGTCCGGGAACCCCCGCTGGAAGATCCGGGGCTCGAGGAGCTCGTCGGCGACGTGGGGCCGCAGCACCTCGAGGAACTCCTCGGCGGCGACCCGGACCTCGGCGAAGGCCCCCGCCCCGGCGCTCCCGTGGGGGAGGAGGCCTCGAGCCCTGGCCACGGCGAACGCCCCGGACGGGTCCTCTCCCCGGAGCCCCCGCGCCACGAGTTCTCCCTGGAGGCCGTAGCGGTCGAGGCCGTCCACGGCAAAGGGCTCCCGCTCCTCCACGACGGAGGCGCCGTCGTCCAGGCGCAGCCCCAGCCGCCGCGCCAGGAGATGCCGGCAGGGGTTGGAGAAGAAGCGGGCCAGGTCCGCGAGGTCCACCCGGAGCAGGTCCGGCGGCGGGGGCGGTAGACGGCGGACGAAGAGGCCCCGGCGCCTTCGCCCACCCCGGGAGGAGAGGTTCCGGCTCGCCCGGGCGTCGTCCTCGGAGTAGCTGAGCAGGCCGCCCTCCCCGAGGAAGTAGTCCGGGCTGAAGGCCTGCAGCCGGTGCCGCACCACGAGGCGGTCCCGGGCCGCGGAGCCGTCGTCCGGCGCGTACCCGCGGTCCACGGCGTCGAGCAGTTCGCTGACGAGCACCGAGGGCGGGATCTCGCTCCCGTCCCGGAGGCTCTGCCCCACGTAGCTCACGTGCAGGTGGTCCCGGGCGGCGAGCAGGACCTCGAGGAACCCGTAGCGGTCCTCCAGCCGCGGCGAGCGGTCGCCCGGCCGGGGGTCCCGGGCCAGCAGGTCGAACCCCAGGGCCCTCGACGGACGAGGGAAGGCGCCGTCGCTCATGCCGACCAGGCACACCACCCGGAACGGCACCCCCCGCAGGGAGCGCATGCCGCACACCGTCAGCCCGCCGGTGAGGACGCCCCCCGCCCGGGGCAGGTCGGCCAGGTCCTCCGCGACCGCCGCCCGGGCGACCTCCAGGTCCACCGGCTCGGCGAAGCCCGCCAGCGCCCCGGCCTCGGCGAGACGCGCCAGGGCCCGGCGCACGAGCCGGCCCCCGGCCTCGTCCTCCCCCTCCGTGTCGAACAGGGCCTCGAAGAGCGAGCCGAAGCTCTCGGCCCACGCCGCGAGGGGGCGGCGCTCCTCCAGGCCCCGGCACCCCTCGAAGAGCCGGCGCGCGAACTCCGCCAGGCGCCCGAGGGCCTGAGCTCCCTCGCCTCCCTCCACGGCGTCGAAGGGAAGGGTGTCCTGGAAGAGGATCCCCTCGCCCTCGCCGGCCATGGCGTAGCCGAGCAGCAGGCGGTCGAGCCCGGCCCGCCAGGTGTTCTCGGCGAAGCCCGGAAGGCCGAGCCGCTCGCGGTCGGCGGCGTCCGCACCCCAGTGGATCCGGGTGTCTCGCACCCATCCGTGGGCCAGTTCCACGTCCGCGGCGGAGAAGCCCAGCCGGCGGCGCACCGCCCCGCACTCCAGGAGGTCCAGCACCGCGGCCGCCCCGAACCGGCCGCCGACGAGCCCGAGGACCCGCAGGAAGGCGTCGACCACCGGGCTGCCGGCCCGGGCGGCACGGTCCGCGACGGCGTAGGCGACCCGGGGCTCCTGCGCCCCGCCGAACACCGCCTCCAGGAACGGGGCGTACGCCTCCACGTCGGGCGTCATCACCACGACGTCCGACGGCGCGAGCGTGCCGTCCCGGTCGAAGAGATCGAGCAGGGCGTCCCGCAGGACCTCCGCCTCGCGCATCGGGGAGTGGCAGGAGTGGAGCCGCACGGACCGGTCCGAGGCGGCGAGCGGCCGCTTCTCCCCGGACCCTCCCCCCTCCCGGAGCTCCAGGATGTCGGCCTGGAGGCTCTGCAGGAGCGTTTCCCGCCCCGGGTCGCGGTAGTCCTCGACCGAGTGCGCCTCCAGGTCCTGCACCCGGGCGAAGAAGTCGCGACCGGCGCGGCCCAGGGAGGCGAGCAGCCGGTTTCCGGGCTCGTAGTGGAGGTCGCGTCCCCCGGCCTCGCGCTCTTTCCGGGAGGCGACAGCCTCCGGCACGATGTCGGCCCAGTACTCGCGGCAGGGGCTGAGCAGGAAAAGGTTCACCTCCACCCGCTCCGCCAGCGCGGCAAGTGCTTCCAGGTGGAACGGGGGGAGCGCCGAGACACCGAACGCCGACAGCCGCTCGGGCAGCCCTTCGCCGCCGGGCTCCCACGAAGGGTCGGCGAGCCTCTCCAGGAAGGCCCGCCGCGCCGCGGCCCGGTGGGACCCTTCCCGGCCCGCGAGCACCCGCCACACTTCGGCCTGCCACCCCGCCTCCGCCGTCCCCTTCCCGGCCTCCCAGGCCAGGACCTCGTCGGGCCGGAACATCGCGTAGCCGTCGAAGATCTCGGCGACGCGCTCGGCGAGCTGGAACCGTTTGAGCTGGCGCTCGGAGCCCCGCAGGTAGCGGCGCACCGGCTCGAAACCGGGGCGGTCGAGGGCTTCGCCGAGGCACCCCATCACCCTCCAGCGCAGCACGCCCGGCTCCCAGGCGCCGTGCGCCCGGGGCTCGGACGCGAGGCGGAAGAGCCGGTCGAGGTAGGCGTTCGGGAGGGGGAACCGCCCGTTCATCCACGCCCCGAAGCGGCGGGCGAGGGCCATCGCGGTCCACCGGGCGACGCCCGGGCTCGGCACCAGGATCACCTCGGGCACCAGGGGCGAGGACAGGGGCCGGGAGAGCACCTCGGCCAGCCGCTCCTCGAGGACCTCGAGGCGGTTGCTCAGGAAGACGCGGAGGCTGCCGGCCATGTCGGCGCGCGCTCTCCTGCCCGGTCGGGCGGCGGGGGTCTCCGGGGGTGTCGCCGGGGCGCAGACTGGCCCCCCCGGCGGGGCGGCCAGTCTACCGCAGAACCACGGGGCCCGGGGCCTCCTTCCACGCGAGGCCGGGCGCGAAGGGCGGGAGGAGGGCGGGGGGTGCCGCCGGCGCCGAAGCGTGCTCGGCCGCCCCTAGGAGGATGCACCCTCGAACTGGCGGTGGTACTCGCGCACCCGCCTGGCGAAGTCGCGGCCGAACTGGTAGCACGACTCCTCGTCCTCGAGGGAGGGCTTGTACAGCAGCTGCAGCCCCGGCTCGACGAGCTCCAGCCCCATGCGCTTGAACTCCTCGTTTCCCTCCTTCACCGCCCCCCCCGACCAGCCGTAGCTGCCGAAGGAGCCCACGATCCGGTTCTTCGGCCGCAGGCCCCGCAGGTGGGTGAGGAACTCCGCCACCGTGGGGTAGAGGATGTTGTTGAGCGTGGGCGACCCGACCAGGGAGCCCCGCGACTTCCAGAACTCCTTGATGGCCACGCTCATCGGCGTGGAGCGCAGCTTCATCACCTTGACGTCCAGGCCCTCGTCCCGCACGCCGGACGCGATGGGCACGGTCATCTGCTCGGTGCTGTGCCACATGGTGTCGTAGATGATCGAGACGCTGCACTCCGCCCCGCCGCTCGCCATGCGGCGGTACATGTCCAGGACCCGGGCGGGGTTCGCCCGCCAGATGACGCCGTGGTCCGGGGCGATCATGTCGATGTCGAGCCCGAGGGCCCCCACCTCGTCGAGCTTCTTGTTGATCATCACGCCGAAGGGCATGAGGATGTTGGCGTAGTACTCGACGACCGAGTCCTCCAACTCCGCCATGGAGGCGCTCGTCGACGAACTCGTCGTCGAAGCGCCCGGCCGAAGCGAGGTGCTGGCCGAAGGCGTCCTGGCTGAAGAGGAGCTTCTCCTCCGGCACGTAGGTCATCATCGAGTCGGGCCAGTGCAGCATGGGGGTCTCGAGGAACTGCAGGGTGAAGCGGCCGGTCTTCAGGGTGTCGCCGGTCTTGACCAGCTCCATCTTCCACCGGGAGGTGTCGTAGAAGCGGTCGAGGCCGCGCTTCCCCTTCTGCGGTCAGGTAGACGGTCGCGTCGGGGGCCAGCTCCAGGATCTTGTCCAGGCTGGTGACGTGGTCGTTCTCGATGTGGTTGATCACGATGTGGCGGATCTTCGCCGGGTCGACGAGCCCCCGGATGTTCTTGATGGTCATGTCGCGAGAAGTCGTACTTCACCGTGTCGACGAGGGTGACCTCGTCGTCCAGGAGCAGGTAGTTGTTGTAGGTCGTCCCCCGGGGCGTCACGTACCCGTGGAAGTCCCGGACGGCCCAGTCGATGGCCCCCACCCAGTAGATGTCCTTCTTGATCTCGACGGCTTTCATCGGCTCGTTCCTCTCTCGGTCCCGGCACCGTGCGCCCGACGGCTCCGGGAGATCGGGTTTCGGCGGGGCGCGCCCGCGGCGCCCGCGGCGCCCCCGGCGGCGAAGCTGGACGCCTTCCGTCCACACCGCCTGGAGGAGTGAACGTATCCCCGCCGGGGAGCGGCGGTCAACCGGGCTTCCCAGGGCGGGCTATATTGGATGCAAGGGCCGGACCGGAGCGGGCCATGGATTACGACGAGTTCCTGCGGCAGGCGGCGGGCGACCTCGACCTCGCGTGGCGGAAGTACCGCCGCCGGAGCGCCCGGAGGGCCGTGTTCGCGCGGATGGAGGAGCTCGGCCTCCGGGACCTCTCCGACTACCTCCGCACGGTCCGCTCCGACCCCGAGGAGGCCCGGGCCCTGCCCGACCGCATACGCGTGACGGTGACCCGGTTCCTCCGGGAGCGGGACCGGTGGGAAGACCTCTTCGCGCGGGTGGTGCCGGAACTGGCCGCCGGGCGGGCCGTGTTCCGGGTGTGGAGCGCGGGTTGCTGCGGCGGGGAGGAGCCCTACACGTTCTCCCTCCTCTGGATCGACCGGCTCGCCGCGCGCCTCCCGGGCACGGAACTCCGGATCCTCGCCACGGACATCGACCCCCCGTCGCTCCGGCGGGCGGAGGAGGGGACCTACGAGGCGGGTTCCCTGCGGGAGGTTCCGGGCGTTCTCCGGGAGCGCGGGTTCACCCGGGAGGGCCTCCGCTGGAGGGTCCGCGACGAGGCGCGGGCCCCGGTGACCTTCTCCCGGCACAACCTGCTCGAGGACCCGCCTCCGGCTGGAGTGGACCTGGCCCTGTGCCGCTACCTGGCCTTCACCTACTACCGCGGCGAGCTCCGCGCTCGGGCGGTGCTCCGCCTCCACGGCGCCCTGCGCCCGGGGGGCGGCCTCTTCATCGGCCGGAAGGAGGGGCTGACTCCCCGGACCTCGAACGCTTCGAGCCCTGGCCGCATGTGCCAGGCGTTTTCCGGCGCCGCGGCTAGCGGTCCGAGGCCCAAGCGGCCAGCACCTCCCCGAAGAAGACCCGGTGGTAGTCCTTCTTGGGGTAGAGGGTCTCGACCCGCGGCTCCAGGAACCGGGCGGGGTCGAAGTCGAGGGTGGCCAGGGTCCGGCACTCGAAGGACAGGCGCGCCCCGCCGACCCGGGGCACGGCCACCACCGCCGAGGGCTCCCGCGCCAGACCCGCGGCGGCCCACTTGTCGGTGTCGCGGCCGGAGCGCGACCCGCACAGCTCCAGGGCCGGCCGGGCGCCGGGTGCCATCACGTTCAGGGTGAACTCCGCCCCCTCGACGAGCAGCTTCCAGGTGTGGCGCGTGGGCCTCACGTACACCGTCGCCACCGGGCGCTCCCACAGGGTGCCGAAGCCGCCCCAGGAGACGGTCATCGGGTTGGGCCGCTCGACCCCTGCGACCAGGAGCGCCCACTCCCGGGCCAGCACGTCGAAGGGCTTCAGACTCAGCTCCGCCAGTTCGATCCGACGCACAACTCCTCCTCTCTGCCCCGCCTCTCGTCCGCGGGGGGAACGGTTCAGAAACGATTCCGCGTCACCCGGCCCGGGTCGTAGCGGCTGGCGCTGCGGGTGGGCTCCGCCGGGCGCCCCACGCTCACCACGTTCAGCGGCACCAGGTGATCGGGCAGCCCCAGGAGCCTCCGAAGGCCCGCGACGCGCTCCTCGATGGGGTGGACCGCCAGCCAGCACGCGCCCAGCCCGAGGGAGTGGGCGGCCAGGAGCAGGTTCTGGGTCGCCGCCGAGCAGTCCTGCACCCAGAACATGCCGCCGAACCGCTCGCGGCGGAGGTCCCCGCAGACCACCACGCCCAACGGCGCCTGACGGATGAAGGCGCAGTAGGGGTGGAACTCGGGAATCCGGTCGAGAAGCCTCCGCTCGTCCACGACGACGAAGTGCCACGCCTGCTGGTTCGCGGCCGACGGTGCGAGCATCGCCGCCTCCAGGAGCAGTCGCACGTGCTCTTCCGGCACGGGGTCCGGCGCGTACTTCCGGACCGACCTTCGGGTGCGCAGCGCTTCCAGTGCATCCACGGTCCGCCTCCTCCCTGCCCTCCGGCGCGCCGTCCGCGCCGTTCCCTCGGCCCGGGGCCGCCAACGTACCACGCTCCCGGCGTCGGGGCACGCCGCGGGTGGGGAGGACCCGGACGCTTGCCCGGCCGAGGCCCGAGGCTCTAGGATTCGGGGCCTCTCGACAGCGGAGCGGAAGGAGCGTCATGCGGATTCGTCGTCGGGCCTTCCTGGGCGGCGCCGGCGCGGTGGCCCCCATCATCCTCGGGGTCATCCCCTTCGGGCTGATCTACGGCGTGTCCGCCACCGGCATCGGGCTGACCGGATCCCAGGCCATGGCCATGAGCCCCGTCGTCTTCGCGGGGGCGGCCCAACTCGCCTTCGTCGAACTCCTCGGCCAGGGCGCGCCGGCCCTGGTGATTCTCGCCACGGCCCTGGTCATCAACCTGCGAATGGCCATGTACTCCGCAGCCCTCGCGGTGCACTTCGCGCCCTGGCCCGTTCCGTGGAAGCGGTTCGCCGCGTACCTCATCACCGACCAGGCCTTCGCCGTGAGCCTCCAGCGCTTCGAGGACCCCGAGCCCCTGGGGAAAGAGGACCGGCTCGGCTACTACCTGGGCGCGGCCCTGACCCTCTGGGTCTCGTGGCAGGCGAGTTCCGCGGTGGGGATCCTCGTAGGGGCGGCGCTGCCCCCGGACTGGTCGCTCGACTTCGCCGTGCCCCTCACCTTCCTGGCCCTCCTGGTGCCCGCCGTGAAGGACCGGTACACCGCCGTGGCGGCCGTCGTGGGCGGCTCGGTCGCCGCGGCCACCTACGGGATGCCCATGAAGCTCGGCACCTTCACCGGCATCGTGGCCGGCATCGTCGCGGGGTTCGCCGCCGAGCGGAGTCGCCGATGACGCCCGCCGACGGCGGGCTCCTGTGGCTCACCATGGCGGCGGTCGGCGTGGGGACGTACCTCATCCGCCTGAGCTTCGTGGGCCTGCTGGGCAGGACCGGCGTCCCTCCCTGGGCCGTGCGCCTCCTGCGCTTCGTGCCTCCGGCCGCCCTGGCGGCCCTGGTCGTTCCGGCCGTCCTCTGGCGCGGGGCCGACCCAGGGCTCCACCTCGGCAACGAGCGCCTGTTGGCTGCGAGCCTGGCCGCGGCCATCGCCCTCAAGTCCCGGAACGTTTTCGCGACCATCGCGGGGGGCATGCTGGCGCTGTGGGCTCTCCAATGGCTGGCGGGGTGAGCGGCAGCGGAGCGCCGGAGGGGGCGACCCGCGCCGGGGTCGTTCCCCCGCGCGGGACTCGGCTCAGAGGTCCACCTCCCACGTCCCTGCCGGGGTGAGGCAGGCGAGGCCCCAAGACTCCACCCGGCCGCCGGCCGCGGTCACCGTGTGGGTGAACTCCCGGCAGCGCCCGTCGCCGCCGAAGTCCCGGGTCGGCGTCACGGTGTTCTCGCTTCCCGTTCCCGGGTCGACCCACGTCGAGGGCTCCCCCACTGCGTTCTCGTCGAGCACGCGGGCCACCCGCGGGTGGGCGCGACCGCGCGGGCTCGGCGCCCCCTCCACGCCGAGAGTCCCGGCGGGCTCCCGGTCGGGCCGGTACACGGAGGAGCCCGGCCCCTCGTCCCCGTACACGGTGCCGGGATAGGGATTGTTCCCGTACTGCTCCACCCGGAACCCGGGGCTCACCGGGTACGTCGGGTAGTACGGATAGGACCGGTAGTAGGGATAAGCCCGGTAGTAGGGGTAGGCCCGGTACGGGCGAAACCGGAGCGGATCCCTCCGGTACGGGCGGAAACCCGGCCGGAAGCCGCCTCCGACACCGAAGAAGAAGCCCCGGCCCTCGGTGTACCCGTAGCCTCGGAAGTCGCGGTGCTCCGGGGATCGCCCCCGCCACGCCTTCCCGGGGGCCTTCATCCCCCCCTTGCCGCCGAACTCCACGCGTCCGCGGGTCGACCCGAAGTCCACCGCGGCCCCTCCCCTCGTCACACCCGCGGATCCCCGGGCCGCGCCTCCGGCGCGATACGCAGCCGCCCCCCTCGATCCACCGGCCCCGAAGCCCATCGCGGCCCCGGCCCTCGCTCCCCCTTCCCCGGGGCTCGGCGCCAGGAGCAGGAAGGCGGACACGACGGCAACCGACATCCCTGCCCGCTTCACGTTGCCTGCCATCTCCCTCACCCCCTTTCCCAACTTCTTGGATGCCTCCGGGCCCCTCGGGGTTCCGCCCGGGCGACCTGGCCTGGCACCCGCCGGTACACCCATGAGAATACCCCGCCAGGCGGAGTTGGGTAAGAGGCTGCCGTACCCGACCGGTTCGTCGTTTTCCCTGGTCAGCCATGGAAAATGCCGTCCCGACGGACTAGGTTGAAGATCAGGAGGGCGGTCACGCGCCCGGCTCGGCGGTCCGGGCCCCAGCCCGGGTTCACCAAGGTCGTCGCGGGCACGCACCCCAACCCCCCGGCATCGGCTCCCCACGCCGTGCCCGGGCGACTTCCTCGGGGGGGCTGCTGCAAGCGGCAGGGGAGCGGTCGGTGACCGGGGAAGGAGGATGGCCATGAACGGTCATCGACACTTCCCACTCCCCACCACCCTCACCCTGTTCTGCACCCTCGCGTTCTTCGCGGCCCTTCCCGCCATGGGCAGGGCGGACGCCGGCAAGGATCCGGGCCACGACCCCGCGGCGGAACGCCTGGCCACGGAGACGCTCGCGCAGTGGTCTCCGTGGGGAGGCGAACTCACCCCGGAGGAACTCCACACCCTCAAAGCGGCCCTGATCGACTACTTCCTCACCGGGGGCGCGCCCGAGGAGGCCCAGGCCGTCTACCGGGACGCCTTGGCCAACGGGTGCCGCGGCGCGTGCCTGACCGAGACCTTCGCGTGCATGACCGAAGCCGTGGAGCAGGGCGTCTCCTGCGCCGAGGCGCTGCACATGGTGGCCGAGGCGCAGCGCACGGTGGATGAGGCCCTGCGCCTCGAGGCGGCCGCCCGCGGGGCTGGGGCCGTTGCCGGGGGGGACGAGGAGAGGGCCCGAAGGCTCCGGGACCGCGTCGACGACATGCTGGCGACGCGCTAGCGGCGCGCGGACCGAACCCTCTGGAAGCGGGGGCACTCCGAGTGCCTCCCGCGACGGAGGCCTGCCCATGATGGTCCGAGGGCTATTGCTCCTCCTGTTGCTCGGCTCTGCGGGGGCGTGCTCGGACCACGCCGAGTCCGCTCCCGCCGTGGGCGAGAACCGCGGGGCAGTCCCCGTCGCGATGCGGCCGCTGCCCGCACCAGCCCCTTCCCGAGACCTGGCCTACAAGACCACCCCGCCCGCCGACCCGCCCGGCTCCGCGCTTTCCCCCGGGGAACCCGGGCGCGACGGCTGGGAGGCGCGCGAGGAGTACGTCGACGAAATCACCGGTATGGTGCTGGTGCACGTCCCCGGCGGGGCGTTCCACATGGGGTGCGACGAGTTCGCCTTCGCCCGCCGGGAGCAGCCGGTCCACCTCGTGTCGCTGTCGGACTTCTGGATGGCCCGACACGAGGTCACCCGGCATCAGTGGGCGCTGGTCATGGGCGAGGATTCGGCGCCCCCCGAGGACCGGGAACGCCCGGTCACGGGGGCGTCCTGGTACGAGGCCGAGGCCTTCGCGCAGGAACTGGCGGCGGTCTCCGGGCTGGCCTACCGCCTTCCCACCGAAGCCGAGTGGGAGTACGCGGCCCGGGAGGGAGGGCGCGAGTGCGTCTGGTCCGGCACGTCGGAGATCTGGGAGCTGGCTTCCTACGCCTGGTACGGTGCGAACAGCGGAGGCCGGTCCCACGCCGTCGGCTCACGCCGGCCGAATGCCCTGGGCCTCTACGACCTGTCCGGAAACGTCTGGGAGTGGTGCCACGACTGGTACGACGCCGAATACTACCGCCGGAGCGAGACCAACGACCCCCAGGGCCCTCCGCTCGGCCTCAAGCGGGTGCTCCGGGGCGGAAGCTGGGACAACTCCGCCATCGACTGCCGGGCCACGTTCCGGCTCGCCTATCGACCCGACGTGAGCAGCGCCTACATCGGCTTCCGGGTCGTGCTGTCCAGCCCCTGACCGCGCGCTGCCACGGAGCGCCCCGCCGCCTCCCATCCCTCCCGAGACTGTGCCATTCTTCCGTGAAGCACGTCCCCCGCGCACTCCCCTCGCAAGAAGCGCGGCGCCCCTTCGGCGCCGCCCTCCTTAGTAAGGGTTTCTCTACCGCGTCTCACAGCCCCGGAGCGAAACCATCCTCTCCCACCGCGTCGGGGTGGTAGCCCCCGGAGTTGTAGAACTGGATGGCCCTGAGCAGTTCGGAGAGGCCGATCTTCCAGTCCTGGGGATTGTAGTCCAAGGCATGGGCCCCGCAGGTCTGATCCCCCGCGCCCGGGGCATAAGCATCTTCGCCGCCTACGTCGCAGTGGAACTCGCCCACGTTGAACAGTTGGATGGAGCGGAGAAGTTCCGAGAGACTCACCACCCAGTCCGCGGGCCTATAGTCACAGGTGTGCGCTTCGGAAGCGGAGGGGCACGCCCGGTCGCCTGCCCAACAATCCTGGTCAATCTCGTCGCCGCAAACGTCGACGGCAGTGGGGTTGATGGCAGCATTCTCATCGTCGCAATCCACCCCCAGTTCGTACCCGTCCAGATCCTGGTCGTAGTCGCTGCCGACCTTGCAGCTCTGATTGATCCCGTCGTACCAGACCTCCTCCACGCAGGGCTGTGGCACGCCAAACCCGCCCGGGTCGGCAATCACCCCGTTGGCGACGAGGTCATGGTCGCCGGCTCCCCCGTCGACCAAGGTCAGAGTCACCGTATTGGTACCGTAGTCGATCGTGGCACCGGGTCCATTGGGACCATCGGGAGGTGGAAAGAGATAGAAGCCGTCCGGCCCCACTTTGAAGTAGCTCGATCCCACTGGAATCGGTGTGGGGAAGGTGAGCGTGACTGTGGCGGTGGCTCCGGGCGCCAGGCCCGTCACTTTGAAGGAGGTCAGCCCATCAGGAAAGAAGTGGTCGGTGGGCTTGTTGGTCTGGTTCACGAGGACGTTCGAGTCGTCCAAGTTCTGGACTTGGCTCAGTGTCACGCCCCCTCCCAGGGCGGGATGCAGGGCGACCTCGACGAGTCCCGTGTTGGTCGCGGCCGCCACCGTGGCGAGGGACGCATCGAAGGGCTCGGCGTCCTCGCTGTCGGCCACGCCGTCGCCGTCGGTGTCCTCCTCTCCGATGAACGTAAGGCCCGAGGCCAGGGTGACCGTGACCCCCGGCGGAGGGTTGAACGTCACCGTAGCGGTGGCGTCGGACTCCACCGGGCCCGTCGCGGGGTCGGTCTTTTTCGCGCCTGAGGCGAAATAAAGGACCACACCATTGTTGGGGATCGCCGGGTAGCGCAGCGCGAAGGTCATGGTGCCGCTGTCGGACCCGGTGAGGCTCTCCCAGTTGGCGGGGTCGTTCGGATCCCCGTAGAGGTTCTTCATGTGGGTGAGCTGTTGGTATCCCCTACGCACAACGATGGTGCCCAGGGAACGGTGGTCGAAATCGTGGATCTGCAACTCCACGCCGTAGCCGTCCCCCAATGCACTTCTGGTGAGGGTCACGGCCATCGGGATGAGGGTTCCCGGCGGCACGCCCGTCACGTCAATCTTGCTTGCAGCGAACGCGGTCGCGCCATCCTTCTCCGCGGTCACCTCGATGTCCCGTGAACGGGCCTCGAGGCGGAACTGAGTGGCGTCCGCGTACGCGCTTGCCTCGCTCTGGATGTTCGTTGTGGCAAACGCGTCTTGGGAGAAGGCCCGGCCCAGGACGACGTGCTTGCGCAGCGCGCCCTCGGTGGTCGGCCCCGTGGTGCCGATCGCCAGGGTGTTCACCGTCACCCCGGTGCCGTAGGTGAAGTCGTCGAAGTTCAGGCACCCCTCCAGGATCCCGGCGTCCACGTCGCAGGCGAGCGCGCCGGGGTCGGGGGTCGTGGTGAAGCTCCAGGTGTGGTCGGCACCCAGGGGGTTGCCGGCGAGGTCCGTGACCCCACCCCCCATGATGGCCTGGTAGGCGGTGTCGTACGCCAGGTCCACGTCCGGCACGAACCGGGCGGTCCGGGCGCCCGCGTCGTACGTCACGGTACCCGTGACGGCGGCGCCCCCCGCCACCCGCACCGTGAACAGGGCCGGGAGGGTCGCGGGGTCCATCGCCTCGTTGAAAGTCACCGTGAGCAGTCCCACCGCCGGCGGCACCAGGCTGGTTCCGTCCGGGGTGACCGAGACGAGCAGGGGCGCCGTCGAGTCCTCCCCAGGCGTAATGGTGCCGGCGGTGGTGAAGGACCAGACGAAGTCGTCGCCCAGGGCGTTGCCCGAGATGTCGGTGACCGTGCCGAGGATGGTGGCGGTGTACCCGGTGCCCGGGGTGAGGGGCCCTGCCAGCAGGAACGCAGCGCTGCCCCCGCTGTACCAGGGCCAGCCGGTCACCGGGGTACCGGTGGCGGACTCGACGAGAGTGAACTCGGTATCGGGCGGAACATGGAAGACGTCCGCCGCCATGTCCTCGTCGAAGGTCGCGGTGAGCTCGGTGATACTTGCCGCCACGTTGGTCGCGCCGGGAGCGGGAAACACCGCGGGCGGCCCAGGCGGGGTGGTGTCGCCCAGCGAGCCGGTGGTGAACGACCAGCTCTGATCCGCGCCCAGCCGGTTGCCTGCAAGATCCACGATGAAGTTGCCCACCAGGGTGGCCGTGTAGGAGGTGTTCAACTCCAACGGCGCGGAGAGGTGAAACACCGCGGTCCAGGTCGACTCGTCGTAGCTCACGTTCTCGGGGGTCACCTCCTGAGCCGTCCCGTCGTTCGCCAGCAGGAAGGCGCCCCAAAAACCGGGCGACATCGGCTCGCCGAAAGTAGCGGAGATCAAAGGGGCCGTGATGACGCCGGTTGCCCCGCCGCCGGGTGACACCGACGCCACCGTCGGCGGGGTGGTGTCCGGGGGCGGCTCGATGGTGAAGCTCCAACTCATCGGTGCGATCGGGTTCCCCGCCAGGTCCGTGGCCCCGGCCCGCAGGGTCGCCGTGTAGGTGGTCTCGTACTGGAAGTTCAACCCGGGGACGTTGATGCCGGTGAGTTGCACGGTCTGGGTGGCCTCGTCGTAGCTCGCGACCGCGGAAAGGTTGGCGCCGGTGACGTTGTCGTGGACGGTGAAGATGGCCGGGTCCAGAAGCTTGGCCGGATCCATGGCCTCGCTGAAGGTGGCGGTTACCGGCGTGGGGTACCGAGTCACACGGGGCGCGCCGTCCGCCGGAGAGACCGCCGTGACCAGCGGAATCACCGTGTCGGACGTCACCGGCGCCTGGGAGTACTTCACCGTGCCGAAGTCGGTCTGGGTGGTGGTCCCGGTGCTCACCCCACTCACGTACACATTGCCGTCGTCCGACACCGCCAAGGCCCGGGGTTCGTGCTGCCCGTACACACCCCCGCCGTGGTGTCGCTCGAACCAGAGCTGGTTTCCAGCGCTGTCGTAAGCGATGGTGGTGTAGGTGATGGTGGAACTCGAGGAGTAGCTCGTGCCGGTGACGTAGACCGTTCCCGTGCCGTCCACGGCCACAGCAGTGATATGGTCACTGTTCTGGTCGCCACCGTCGAAGGTCCGGACCCACTGCTCCACCCCGTCGGCGTCGTACTTGACCAGCAGGTAGTCGGAGTCCCAGTTGTTCACGCCGGAGAGGCCCATGCCGCCGGCATAGACGTTGCCGTCTGCGTCCACCGCGATGGCAGAGCCAACCTCCGAGAGCTCGACAGCCCCGTACCGTGCTGCCCAGACCTCATTCCCGACAGAATCGTACTTCAGGGTCACGAGATCCCAGCGAGTGAACTGCTGACTGCCGATCCAGTACCGGTATGCCGCGTACCCCGTGGCGTAGGCGTTGCCGAGCGCGTCAACGGCTAGCGCCTCGAATTGGCTGTCCGATGTCGTAATGGTGTAACCGCCGCTTTCCCACACCTGCTCGCCGGTCTTGTCGAAGACGATCAGGTTGGCTGCGAGATATCCCGCTACGGTCTCGCTCGATCCGGCGAGATAGGCGTTGCCGGCGTCATCCACGGTCAGTGAGGTGGGGGTGTTTGCGTAATTGTCGGCCCCTACGAAACTGTAGGTCCGAACCCACTGCTCCACCCCAGCCGAGTCGTACTTGATGAGTGCATAGTCGTTCCGCCCCCCCGACTTGGCGCTGGCGGCCGCCACGTAGATGTATGTTTGCCCGTCCGAACTGTCGAGGAACGACCCGATGTCGAAGCAATCGTCATTGAGGCCGCTATCGTAGGTCACCGCCCACTGCAGGACCCCGTCCGTGTCGTACTTCACCGTTCCGCAAACGCCGTACAGTTGAGCGTTGTAGTAGGTCCCCGTGACGTACGCGCTCCCCGCTGCGTCGAGGACGATGCCCTTGGCCTTCTTGGTTCCTGGTGACGACGGCGGGAAGTCATGGACCTTGGCCCACAGCTCCGCACCGTCCGGGCCGTATTTGGCGGTGGCGTAGGCGGTGAACGAGTCACTGATATAGGTGAAACCGGTGACGTAGGCGTTGCCGCTGGCGTCCACGACCAGATCGTTCGCCTCCGAAGAACTGCTCGCCACGCCGTCGAACCGGGACGCCCACTGCTCCGCACCGGCCATGACCTCGTACTTGACCGTGGCGTAGTCCGACAGGGTGAACTCCCCTTCGCTGTCTCCGGACACCACCAGGTAGGTGACGCCGTCGCCGCTGTCCACGTAGAGCGCAACCGAGTTCACGGACTCCCGGTGGTTCTCCCCGCTGTCGTAGAGGCTGGACCACAGCACGGTCCCGTCGGTGTCGTACTTCGTGGTCTGGAGATCGCGGTTCTCGATATTCACCGAAGTGTCCCCGTCGGGTTCCCACGCCACGTAGACGGCGCCGCCTGCGTCGACGGCGATGGCCCGACCGGGGTCGGGTAGACTCCACGCCACGGCACCGGTCGCGTCGAGTTTCCGGGTAGCCGTGCCGGTGACGAAGGTGTTGCCGGCGCCGTCCGTTGCCAGCGTGTAGGCGATCGGACCCGGCGTGGCCCACTGCTGCGCCCCGGTAGTGGCGTTGTACTGCACCGTCGCGGTGCTCCCCGTGACCACCACGTTCCCCGACGAGTCGAGCCCGATGTCGTAGGCGTAGTTGTTCGAGCCGGCAACGCCGCCGTAGGACGCTACCCACTGCTCGGTGCCGGCCGCGTCGTACTTCACCGTGGTGTAGTACCTGCGAGACTCCGGAGCCACCTGGTAGGTGTACCCGGTCACGTAGGCGTTGCCGGAACCGTCCACTACCAGAGATTGGGCAGCATCCGTAGATCCGGCATCGTATCTGGCCACCCAGAGCTCGGTGCCGGCTGCGTCGTACTTGACGGTCGCGTAGTCCGCACTGGCAGAAGAACTGCGGTTCGCCTCGCTGCTGCCCGTCACGTAGATGTAGGTCTGCCCGCTCACGTCCACCACGGCCATGTCGTAGAGGGTGTCGTTGCCGCCGGCGCCGTCGTAGGTTTGCACCCACTGCTCGGCCCCGGAGGCGTCGTATTTGATCAGCAGGTAATCCCAACTGCCTGCGTTTGACTGCCCCGCCACGTAGACGTTGCCAGCGTCGTCTACGGCGAGAGCCACCGGCTGGTCCGAGGACGTGGACGTGGCCGAGTATCGTGCCCTCCAGAGCTCTGCGCCGGTCTTGTCGTACTTGACCGTGGCGAAATCGGCGCCGCTGTTCCCGGTCACATAGACGTTGCCTCCGGCGTCGACCACCGCCCCGACCCCGTCGTCCCGTTGACTGGCAGTCCCGTCGTAGATCGCCACCCACTCTTCGGTGGCCTTCACCGACTGCCCCGACGCGTTTCCGGTGCCG
The DNA here is from genome assembly GCA_963707045.1 of uncultured delta proteobacterium. Lineage (GTDB taxonomy): Bacteria > Desulfobacterota > Deferrisomatia > Deferrisomatales > JACRMM01 > CAZGRT01. The sequence goes on along the minus strand of CAVPOV010000005.1, from coordinate 168,527 downwards.
AGGGCGAGGGACAGCAGGCAGGAAACGAAAGTGCTTACCAGGAAACTCAGTCCGCCGTGCTTTTCCATTTTACCCTCCGGCGTGCTTGGACCATTGCCATCACTTGTAGTCATCGCACCAAGCGCCTGTCTCCGAGACCGCCACCACTTTGGCGTTTACTTTCTCGCAGCATTATTTACCATGTAGTCCAAAACACCGTCATCCATTACTCTTGACGCGACGGCGCTTACGCAACTTCACGTTCTCCATCAGTAAGACTTCCGGTCTCGGCCTAAACCGGCAACCGGAGCGACGTCCCTTGCAATATCCGACCCTAAATGTCGTCTAGTTGAGAAGGAGTGGAAAAGCGCTCTCCGTTGGCGGCTGTCGCCGAGCGACAGGGCTGCTGGGCCACTTAGAATTGGAAAAAGATTGCCACTTTGTTCCACAAGGGGTTCAACGAAAGCATTTCAACGGCAATCGATCGAAACCGGCGGCCGATGACGTCGATTTGGGGACCTACCCGGACCGTTCAAGAGCGCGGGCCCCGGGGGTGGCATGGGGCGAGGACTAGACCGGTTGAACCAGGGGAGGCGCAGGGGGGATCGGGGCGGAGGACCCGCGCAGGGCAGTTGGCCCTGCGGGAGGTCACCGTCGGAGCGGGGAGGGGGATTTTTCACCCACCGGAGGCGCATCCGGCTGGCCACGATGTCTCAGAACCGGCATCTCGCGCTCACGGCGCCGCCGGGACCGCGAGGGTTTCCCGGGCGAGGCGGTGGGCTTCCCGGATGGGTTCGGGCACGCGCCACACCGAGGCGCGCAGCACGAGGGAGACCGCCTCCTCCAGTTCGATCCCGCAGCCCACCGAGACGAAGACCGGCCGGACCGAGGCCCGCGTCCGCACGGCCGCGCCCACGACCTCGCCCCGGTCCACCAGGGGGGTCCACTCGCCCCTCTCGAGGCCCGGCTCCCGGTACGTCCCCACGAGCACGTCCTTGGCCACCCCCACGGTGGGGAACGCCGCGGCCTTCCCCACCGCGCACGCCGCGCCCCACCGCCGCGGGTGGGCCCGCCCGTGTCCGTCGACGAGGAGGACGTCCGGGGGCCGCCGCAGGCCGCCGAGGGCGCGGACGATGCCGGGCGCCTCTCGCTCGCCGAGGTGACCGGGGCGGTAGGGAGCGGGCACCGGCCCCCGGGAGAGGGAGGATTCGAGAAGGGAGAAGCCGGGCTCCTCGAGGACGACGACGGCGGCGCAGAGTTCCCGGTCTCCGGGCGCGTACCCGACGTCGGCGCCGGCGAACCGCAGTGGCGCCCCCTTCACCGGACGACGGCCGAAGCGGCCTGGGAGAAGGGATTGGTGCGCACGGCCAGGGAGTAGAGGTAACTGTAGCTGGCCTTCAGGTAGCTCATGTGCTCGAGCCACTGGCGAGCCAGGAGCGGGTACACCCGCTTCGCGTCGCCGGCCAGGTGGTTGCGGTCGGTCTCGGGCAGGTCGGAGAAGCCGGGCCGGCTGGCGAGCTCCTCCTTGAGGTGGAACACGGCCCGCAGGAGGTCGGTGAAGGCCTCGTGCTCCACCAGGTTCGGGTTCTCGAGGAGGCGGAGCAGCAGGTCTCGCCGCGCCGAGAGGAACTCGTGGAGCCGGTCCAGCGGCACCCGCTCCGGGTCGAGGCGGAACTCGCGGCTGGCCACGGCCCGGGCGGCCGCTCCGAAGTCGGCCTTGCCCCAGTCCGGGCGGATCGCCAGCGTCGCCCGGATCTCGGTGAGGTCCGGGTCGCAGCCCGCGAGCATCCGCAGCAGTTCGGTGCCGATCTCGCTCAGGAACAGGCCGATGGCCATGCTCAGTCGCTCCCGCCGGAGCCGCTCCTGGCGCCGCACGAGGAGAAGTTCGGTGGCGTTGGCGAACACCCCGAGGAACGTGCCCACCCCGACGACGATCAGTCCCATGGCGAGGAACTTGCCCCCGTGGGTCCGCGGCGTGATGTCGCCGTACCCCACGGTGGCCACCGTCACGACCGTGTAGTAGAGGGCGTCCACGAAGGAGGAGCGCTCGAGCCACATGAAGCCCGCCGTGCCCGTGACCAGGACTCCGGTCAGAACGGCTGCGAAGAACCTCAGCCGGTAGACTATCGCGTCCATCTCCGCTCCCGGGCCGTCGCCCTTCCGAGTGGCCGTGGCGGCCGGCCCCTCACGGAGCCCCCTCCAGGCCGCGCCGGTAGAGATCGAGGTAGCGCCGCGCCGAGGCCTTCCAGGAGAAGTCCCTGCCCATGGCCCTGCGCCGCACCGGCGCCGCCCTCCGGTGCTCGGCGAGGAAGGCCCGCGCCCTGCGCAGCGCCGCCTCCAGGGCCTGGGGAGTCGCCTCGTCGAAGACGAAGCCGACGCCGCCGGGCTCGGCCACGTCCCGCACTGTGTCGGCGAGCCCGCCCGTGCGCCGCACCACGGGGAGGCTCCCGTAGCGCAGGGCGATCATCTGCCCCAGGCCGCAGGGTTCGAACAGGCTCGGCATGCAGAACAGGTCGGAGCCCCCGTAGACGCGGTGGGCCACCGGGTCGTCGAACCCGATCTTCGCCGCGACCGTGCCGGGGTGTCTCGCCGCGAGGTCCTCGACGGCCGCCTCGTAGTGGGCCTCCCCGCTCCCCAGGACGACCCACTGGAGGCCCAGGTCCTCGAGGGCGGGCTCGAGGCCCAGCAGCAGGTCGATGCCCTTCTGGGCCACGAGGCGGTTGACGAGCCCGACGACGGGGCGGGCGTCGCCGGGCAGGCCGAACTCACGCTTCAGGGCGTCCCGGTTCTCCCTCCTCCCCACCGTGCGCCGGGCCGAGTAGCGCGCGGGCAGGTGGGGGTCCTCCTCCGGATCCCAGGCGTCCACGTCGATGCCGTTCAGGATCCCGTGGAGCACGGCGGCCCGCTCCTGGAGCACGCCCTCCAGCCCCCACGCGAACTCGGGCCGGCGGATCTCCCGGGCGTAGGTCGGGGACACCGTGGTCAGGAGGTCCGCGTACACGAGCCCGGCCTTGAGGAAGTTCACGAGCCCGTAGAACTCGAGCCCCAGGTGGGTGAAGTGGGCCCAGGAAACCCCGAGGGAGGGGAGCACCGACCCCGGGAAGAGCCCCTGGTAGGAGAGGTTGTGGATGGTGTGAACGCGCAGCGCGCCCCCGAGGACGGCGTCGCCGCCGTAGTGCTCCGGCGAACGCAGGAGCAGCGGGACGAGCCCGGTCTGCCAGTCGTGGCTGTGGACCACGTCGGGCGGGGGTTCGAGCCTCTTTCCGGCCTCGATGGCGGCGAAGGAGAAGAAGGCGAAACGCTGGGCGCTGTCCGGATGGTCGCCGCCCGCCCCCCCGTACAGGCCCTCCCGGTGGAAGTACGGGGGGTAGCGGACGAAGAGCACCCGCACGCCCTCGGCTCCCCGTGCCTCCAGGACGTCGGCCGTGCGCCACTCGCCGTCCACGTGGGCACGAACTTCGATCCCCGTGGGGGAGAGCCCGAAGCGCGGCGAATCCATGGCCGGGAGGTGGGGCAGGATGACCGTGATCTCGCACCCCAGCCGCGCGAGCGCGGCCGGGAGCGCCCCTAGGACGTCCCCGAGACCGCCCACCTTCGAGTAGGGCGCCATCTCGGCGCCGATCATCCAGACCCTCATGCCCTCGCCTCCGGCCATGGCCCGACGGGCGAGCCGTTTCGTCGAGCGGAAACTTACCCCAGGCGTCCGCCGGGGTCCACGGACGCCCGGGCGTCGCCCGACGCCGCCGGCGCGGGTCCGCCCTACCGATGGCGCCGCGACCTGGAGTAGACTTTGGGCCTCCCCGTTCCCGGCCCGGGAGGCTGCCACCTTGAGACCGAAACGTCCGTTCCTGCTCCTGCTCGGCGCGTGCATCACGGGGGGCATCCTCGGGGCCCTGGCGAACTCCGTGGCGCTGTGGGCCGGGGGACGCTGGGGCCTCGCCCAGTGGGCCGACGTCGCCCTGCGGCCCGAGCTGACCTGGCCGTGGCTGCGGCCGCGCCTGCTCTGGGGGGCCGTCTGGGGCGCCGGCTTCGCCCCCGTCGCCCACCTGGGCCGCCGCGGGCTCCTTGGGGCGGGCCTCCTCTACAGCCTCCTCCCCTCGGCCGTGCAGCTCTTCTACGTCTTCCCGACCCTCCAGGGGAAGGGGCTCATGGGCCTGTCCCTCGGGACCCTGACGCCCGCCTTCGTCCTGGCGGCGAACGCCGCCTTCGGGATCGTCATGGCCCTGTGGGTCGCCCTGGCGGCCGCCGAGTCGTGAGAGTCCCCCTCCCCCTTCGGACGTGCCAACTGTGGGGCATGGCGTGGGGGGCGGCCCTCGGCGCCTACCGCACCCGGGAGGCGGCGCTCCACCTGCTCGCCAAGAACCGGGCCCTGGCCGACGCCGGGCTGGTGGCGCTGCCCGGCAACGGCCACTGGGAGGTCATGGCCTCCTGGGCTCCCGCCTGGGCGGGGGCCCTGTTCTTCGGCCTCAGCCTCGGCCTCGGGGCCGCCACCCTCCTCGGCGTGTGGGCCCGGGTGACGTCGCTGCTCCCCGGGCGACTCGGGCGGGTCCTGCCGTGGGCGGCGGCGGCGGTGCCGGCCGCGGCCCTCGCGGGAGGAGACCTCGCCCTGTGCGTGATGCTCGGGGCCGTGGCGTTGGGTGCGGCGGCCACCCAGTCGCGCCGGGGCGCGCTGATCGCCCGGGCGGGGCTCGTCCGGCGCGCGGCCGCGCTGGCGCTGGTTCTGCTGGGGCTGGTGCCCTGGGCCACCGCCCCCGAGGGCCCCTTCACGCGGTTGCGGGACCGCTGGCTGCTGCCCACGGGCGTGGGACTCCTCCTCGACGGCTTCTACTACCGGTGGACCCTGTACCCCGCCGAGTCCCTCAAACCCCTGCGGGCGCTGACCCAGCCCACGGCGGCCGTGGCGGAGGACGTGCCCGCGGCCGAGCGGGAGGGGTTCTGCCGGCAGGCGGCCTCCCTGGGGATTCTCTGCGTCCCCGACCCGCAGGCGGCCGACGTGCTCGTCCGCACCTCCCAGGCCGGCGTGTCGCTCGAACGGGGGGGGCACCTCGTGGCGTGGGCGGAAGACCTCCCGGGCCGTCGGGCCGCGTGGCAGAACCTGTCGGACGCGACGGACCGGGGGTGGGCCCTGCGCCGCGCCACCGCCGCGGCGCTCTTCTTCGGCTGCCCTCTCGCGCTGTGCTGGCTGCTCGCCTCGCTCGCCCACGGCTCCGGGGCCCGCATCCGCCACCGTCTGTGGGAGCCCGCCGCCGCCATCGTGTCCGCCGCGGCACTCTCGGCGGCCCTCGCGGCGGGGGCACTCGCGGGATCCTCCCCTACCGCTCCCGTGGGCCGGGCCGTGGAGGCGGCTCTCGCCTCCGAGGATCCGGCCACCCGCTTCTACGCGGTGCGCGCGACTCCGCCGCTCGGTGCGAACGCCGTCCCCCTCCTCGTGGAGGCGCTCTGCGACCCGGTGGTGAACGTCCGCTACGCGGCCGCCGAGGCCCTCGGGCGGGTGGAGGGCACCGAACTGGGGCGCCGAGCCCTGCGCGAAGTGCTGGAGGGGGCCGAGGAGTGGTACGTCAAGGAGCGCGCCTACGCGGCGCTGTGGAGGACGGGGTGGCGCGGGGGACGCTAGGGAGGCCGGACCGCGGCGGCCCCGCCGTCGCCGAGGCTCTGGTGTTCCTCGGGGTACTGGTGCTCCTCGACACCGCCATCGCGGCGGCGGTGGGGCCCATCGGAGCCGCGAAGTCCCTCTTGATCACCGGAGGCGTCCGGTTCCTGGAGATCCTCGGGGCGGCTGTCTATTGGCGGCTGCGGGGGTGGGGCCTGCGGGACCTCGGCCTGGATGCGGCAGGGGCGCGGAGAGGCTGGGTCGTCGGTTGCCTGGCGGCCGCCGGGTTCGGGCTCCTCGTCGTCGGCGTTGAGGCGGCCGGCCGCCTTCTCGCGGGGTGGAGCCTGGCGCGCCACCTGGCCGGGGGCGGCGCCCCGGCAGCGGAGGTCAGCCTCGCGGCCATGGGAACGATTGTGGCGGTGGGAGCCCTGGTGGCGCCGGCCTGCGAGGAACTGGTCTTCCGCGGCGTCCTGTACGGGGCCCTGCGCCGACGCCTGGACCCGGTGGTCGCTACGGTGCTGGTGGCCGGCCTGTTCGCCGCGGCCCACGGGCTGCGCACGCCCGTCCCCTGGGTCCAGGCCGTGGGCGGCGTGCTCTTCTGCGCCGTCTACGAGGCCTCGGGAAGTCTCTGGGCGCCCTTCCTGGTCCACGCCTCGGGCAACCTGGCCCTGTTCCTCCTGCCCCGACTCCTGTCCTGACGCCCGGAGGGCCTCAGAACACCTCGACCCGGACCGTCTCCGGGGTGAGGACCTCGACGAACACGCGGAACGGCACTCCCTCGATCCCGCTGAGTTCCCGGGCGAAGCTCTCGGCGTCGCCGTAGTACACCACGTACTCCCCCTGCACGGCCTGCAGGCGGAAGGAGGCCCTCCGAAAACGCTGGAGGACAGCCCGGGGCTTGTAGTCGAAGTCGCTCACGATCTCCACGCGGAGCCGGGTCGGCTCCTTGGGGAACCCGAGGGCGACGAGCCGTTCCCGAAGTCGCCCCAGATCCACGTCGCCCACCATGCCCGCCCACAGCTCGTCGCCGACCCAGACCTTGGAGCTGTCCTCCACGCGGTAGAGCTCGTCGAAGCGGAGGCCCTCGTACAGACGCTTCCACGCCGGGCTCTCCGCCAGGGGGCTCTCGGGCACCTGGATCCCCCCGGGCCCGAACGGCCGCTCCGACGGGGCAGCCAGGCGGACGTCGAGACTCGCGAGCGATTCCCACAGCAGGAGCACCTTGAGGCGCTCGGCCAACACCGACTCGACCCTCGCGACCTCCGTCGCCCGGTCCCTCCGGCCCCCGGCGTCCGCGAGAAAGCCTGAGGCGTCGTACAGCCCGAACAGGCTCATCCCGTCCTCGACCCGAAAGGTTCCCCACTCGATGGACCCGCCGCCCGGGGCCGGCCCCCGAAGGACCGTCCGCAGGCGTCCGCGCAGCCCCTCGCTCCACGCCCCGAGCGCCAGCCTCCCCTCCTCCATGGCCTGGGCCACGCGGGGGCGGTCGGAGGGCTGGTAGCCGGTGAGCACGCTCGAGACGCGCCCGGACCGGTCGGCGACGATGAGCAGGGGGATGTACCGGATGCCGAGGGCCGAAACGATGACGCCGTCCCGGTCCAGTAGGTGGGTGAGCCCCAGTTCGCCCCGGGAGGCTTCGTAGCGCCGCACGAACCCCGCGACCCGGCTCACGGGCAGGCCGGAGTCGGTGTTCACCGCGACGATCCTCACGCCGTCGGCCGGGAACTCGCGCCGGATCGCTCGGAGGTCGTCGAGCTCCCGGATGCAGTCCCCGCAGTGGATCGACCAGAAGGAGAGGACCAGCACCGGCCCCTCGGGGGAGACCTCGAGCTGCAGCGGCGACCCCTCCAGGTCCACCCCGGAGAGCGCCGGCAGAGGCTGCCCGGCCTGGATCCGGGCGGGCGAGACCTCCTGGGCCCCGACGGCCGAGGCGGAGATGAGAAGGGAGAGCAGCAGCCGAGCGAGTCGTCCGCTCATCGGCGTCCTCCTGCTATTTCAGATCCTCGTCGTCGATGACGGTGATCGTTCGGTTCGTCAGCTCGCCCCGGCTCTTGAGGGATACGTAGTAGATCCGGTTCCCCACGATGGCCCACGCCGAATCCCCGGCGGCCGAGATCGCCACCGGCGGCCCCGACGGCTCCGGAAGGCTGAAGGCCTGGGGCGTCCCGGGCTTCAGGAGGTTGGCGAGAAGCAGCGCGCCGAGGGCCAGGATCCCTCCCAGGTAGACCAGCTCGTTCCTCTTCATCGGTGACCTCCTCTGACAGTCTGCGGCCGGGCGGCGGGGAGTCTAGCACCCCGCCGCCGGCAGTCCAGGCCGGCTCAGACGGCGAGTTCCATGTGGCGGCACACCGCCTCGCCGAACTCCGAGCAGCTCATCAGGGTCGCGCCCTCCATCTGGCGCTCCAGATCGTAGGTGACCTGCTTGTGGAGCACGGCCTGCTCGATGCCGGTGCGGATGAGCTGGCTCACGCGGTGCCACCCGAGGTGGTCGAGCATCATCACGCCGGAGAGGATCAGCGGACCCGGGGTTGACCTTGTCCTGGCCGGCGTACTTGGGCGCGGTGCCGTGGGTGGCCTCGAACAGCGCGACGTCGTCGCCGATGTTGGCGCCGGGCGCCATGCCCAGCCCGCCCACCTGGGCGGCCGCCGCGTCCGAGAGGTAGTCGCCGTTCAGGTTCGGCATGGCCAGCACGCCGTACTCCTCGGGCCGCAGCAGGATCTGCTGGAACATGGAGTCGGCGATGCGGTCCTTGACCAGGACCTTGCCCGCCGGGCACTGCCGCTCGTAGCTGTCCCACAGCTCCTTCTCGGTGACGGTGACGTCGCCGAACTCCTCCGCGGCCACCTCGTAGCCCCAGTCCCGGAAGGCGCCCTCGGTGAACTTCATGATGTTGCCCTTGTGCACCAGGGTCACCGAGTCGCGGTTGTTCTCGAGGGCGTAGCGGATCGCCTTGCGCACCAGGCGCTTGGTGCCGTCGCGGCTGATGGGCTTGATGCCGATGCCGGTGTCGGCGCGGATCTGCTCGCCCAGCGTCTCGATCAGGAACTCGATGAGCTCCTTGGCCTCCGTCGCTGCCCGCCTCGACACTCGATGCCGGCGTAGACGTCCTCGGTGTTCTCGCGGAAGATCACCACGTCGACCTTCTCGGGCTGCTTCATCGGGCGAGGGCACGCCCTCGAATGTAGCGCACCGGCCGCACGCAGGCGTAGAGATCGAGCTGCTGGCGGAGCGTCACGTTGAGGCTGCGGATGCCGCCGCCCACCGGCGTGGTCAGCGGGCCCTTGATGGCCACCCGGTAGCGGCGGATGGCCTCCAGGGTCGCCTTCGGGCAGCCACTCGCCGTGCGGTCCGGAACGCCTTCTCCCCGGCCAAGATCTCGTACCAGCGGACCCGGCGCTCGCCGCCGTAGGCGAGCTCGACGGCCCCGTCGAAGACCGCCCGGGACGCCTTCCAGATGTCGGGCCCCGTGCCGTCCCCCTCGATGTAGGGCAGGACCGGATCGTTGGGCACGGCGAGGCCCCCGTCCGGGCTCTTCTCGATGGGAGTGCCCGAGGCAGGGGGGGAGTAGCTGACGGTGTCTTCCATGGTGGTCTCCTCTGGGGTTCCGGTGCGGCAACGGGAAACGCGCGCGTGCCCCGGGCCGATGCGACGCGGCACCCGGGGCACGGGTTGGAACGCTCGGGCGCGGGCGGGCTCAGTACCGGTAGTGGTCGGGCTTGTAGGGTCCCTCCACCGGCACGCCGATGTAGTCGGCCTGCTCCGGCGTGAGCCGGGTGAGGCGGACGCCGAACTTGGCCAGGTGCAGCCGCGCCACCTTCTCGTCGAGGTGCCTTGGGCAGCACCGTCACGCTCTTGCCGTAGGCCTCGGCGTTCCGGTGCAGCTCGATCTGCGCCATCACCTGGTTGGTGAACGAGGCGGACATCACGAAGCTCGGGTGGCCGGTGGCGCAGCCCAGGTTCACCAGCCGCCCCTCGGCCAGGACGAGGATCGAGTGGCCGCCGCCGCCGGGCCCGTGGGTGGTGTTCTTGAACTTCCACTCGTGCACCTGGGGCTTGATCTCGATCTTCTCCACCTCGCCCGCCGCGGCGCATGCCTCCAGCCCGGCCATGTCGATCTCGTTGTCGAAGTGGCCGATGTTGCAGACGATGGCGTTGTGCTTCATGCGCCGCCATGTGCTCGGCCAGGATGATGTCCTTGTTGCCGGTGGTGGTGACGAAGATGTCGGTGTCGGCCAGCGCGTCCTCCACGGTGATCACGTCCAGGCCGTGCATGCACGCCTGCAGGGCGCAGATGGGGTCGATCTCGCTCACCGCCACCCGGGCCTGCTGGCCGCGCAGGGACTCGGCGCTGCCCTTGCCCACGTCGCCGTAGCCGCACACCAGGGCCCGCTTGCCGGCGATCATCACGTCGGTGGCGCGCATGATGCCGTCCACCAGGGAGTGGCGGCAGCCGTAGATGTTGTCGAACTTGCTCTTGGTCACCGAGTCGTTGACGTTGATGGCCGGGAACCGCAGGGTGCCGTTCTTCATGCGCTCGTAGAGGCGGTGCACGCCGGTGGTGGTCTCCTCGGAGACGCCGCGGATCGCCGCCAGCCATGGGCCGCCAGAAGTTGTCGCCCTGCTCCGCGCGCACCGCGTGGAGCAGGTCCAGCACGATGCGGAACTCCTCGCTCTCGGCGGTGGCCGGGGCCGGGATCGCTCCGGCCTCCTCGTACTCGGCCCCCAGGTGGCACGAGCAGGGTGGCGTCGCCGCCGTCGTCCAGGATCAGGTTCGGGCCCGAGCCGTCGGGCCACACCAGGGCCTGCAGGGTGCACCACCAGTACTCGGCCAGGGTCTCGCCCTTCCAGGCGTACACCGGGACGCCGTCGGCGCCGGTCCGCGGGCCCGGGGCCGGCCACCGCGGCGGCCGCGCGTGGTCCTGGGTGGAGAAGATGTTGCAGCTCACCCAGCGCACGTCGGCGCCCAGGTCCACGAGGGTCTCGATCAGCACCGCGGTCTGGATGGTCATGTGCAGGGAGCCCATGATCTTGGCGCCGGCCAGGGGCTTCTGTCCGGCGTACTCCTCGCGCAGGGCCATCAGGCCGGGCATCTCGTGCTGAGCGCCAGTTCCATCTCCTTGCGGCCGAAGCGCACGGTGGCCTCGCTCAGGTCGGCCACCTTGTAATCGGCGGCTTGGACCTCGCGGGCGGGCGTGGCAGCACTCATGGCGATGTCTTCCTCCTCGCGGCTGGGCCGCCTCGTGTCCCGGTCAGAGCCCGGCGGCCTTGCGCAGCTCGTCGGCCTTGTCCGTGCGCTCCCAGGTGAAGTCCGGGTCGTTTCGGCCGAAGTGGCCGTAGGCCGCCGTCTTCCGGTAGATCGGCCGGAGCAGGTCGAGGTGCTCGATGATCTGCCGGGGCTTCAGCGGGAAGACCTCCCGCACCAGCCGGGCGATCCTGTCCGGCTCCACCTTCCACGTGCCGAAGGTGTCGACCATCACCGACACCGGCTCCGCCACGCCGATGGCGTAGGCGAGCTGCACCTCGCACTGGTCGGCGAGGCCGGCGGCCACGATGTTCTTGGCGATGTAGCGCGCCATGTAGGAGGCGGAGCGGTCGACCTTGGAGGGGTCCTTGCCGGAGAACGCCCCGCCGCCGTGGCGGCCCTGGCCGCCGTAGGTGTCGACGATGATCTTGCGCCCGGTCAGCCCGCAGTCGCCCATGGGCCCGCCGATCACGAAGCGGCCGGTGGGGTTGATGTAGAAGCGCGTGTCCTTGGTGAGCAGGGCCTCGGGGATGACCGGCTTGATCACGGTCTCGATCACCGCCTCGCGGATCTGGGCCTGGGTGGCCTCGGGCTTGTGCTGGGTGCTCACCACCACCGTGTCGACGCGCACCGGCTTGCCGTCCTCGTAGCGGATGGTGACCTGGCTCTTGCCGTCGGGCCGCAGGAAGTCCACGACCCCGTCCTTGCGCACCTTGGCCAGGCGCCGGGTGAGCTTGTGGGCGTAGACGATCGGCATCGGCATCAGCTCTGCGGTCTCGTTGCGTGGCGTAACCGAACATCAGGCCCTGGTCGCCGGCGCCCTGCTCGTGGCCCTCGCCCTCGTCGACGCCCATGGCGATGTCCGGGGACTGGCGGTCGATGGAGGTCAGCACCGCGCAGGTCTCCCAGTCGAAGCCCATGGCCGGGTCCGTGTAGCCGATGTCGCTGGATCGTCTGGCGCACCACGTCGGGCATGTCGACGTAGGCGCTGGGTGGTGATCTCGCCGGCGATGATCGCCATGCCGGTGGTCACCAGGGTCTCGCAGGCCACCCGGGACCTGGGGTCCTGGGCGATGCAGCGCGTCGAGAACCGCGTCGGAGATCTGGTCCGCCACCTTGTCCGGGTGGCCCTCGGTGACGCTCTCGGAGGTGAACAGGAAGTCGGTCATGCCCATGGTCTCTTCCTCCGCGGCCGCGGGGCCGTTCATGGCATCCTGGGATGGCGTGGCTTCGGCAGCCTGGAAACGTGCAAAATAGCCTCTCGCGTCCGTCGCTCAAGGGTTTTCCCCTTCGGTGGGGCCGTCCACGGCCCTCCCCGAGGCCGAGGGGATCGAGGACCCGGGTAGCGTGCCTTCATGTGCCGCTCCACCGCCTCGTGGACCTCGCGCGCCGTCCCCATCCCCAGGATCCGGTCCACGAGCTCCCTGGCCTCGGCCAAGTGAGGCGTGGTTGATGACGCGCTTGATGCGCGGGATCGAGAACGCGTGCATGGAGAGCTCGTCGACGCCCAACCCCAGGAGCACGAGGGTGTAGCAGCTCGTCGCCGGCCATCTCGCCGCACACCGCAGCCTTGATGCCCTGCCGGTGCGCCGCCTCCACCACCGAGCGGATCAGCCGGAGCACCGCCGGGTGGAGGGGCTCGTAGAGATAGGCCACGTGCTCGTTCACCCGGTCGATCGCCAGGGCGTACTGGATGAGGTCGTTGGTGCCGATGGAGAAGAAGTCCACGTGGGGGGCGAGGAGGTCGGCGGTCACCGCGGCGGAGGGCACCTCGATCATGACGCCGACCGGCAGGTGGGGGTCGAACGCCTGCCCCCGCTCCCGGAGCTCCTCCCGGGCCTCCTCGAGGACGTGCAGGGCCTGCTGCAGCTCCCCCAGCCCCGAGACCATGGGGAACATGACCCGCACGTTGCCGGCGGCGCTCGCCCGCAGGATCCCGCGGAGCTGGATCTTGAAGAGCTCGCGCTCCCGGAGGCAGAGGCGGATCGAGCGAAGCCCGAGGGAGGGGTTGACCTCGTCCTGGACCGGGATCGAGTGCACGAGCTTGTCGCCGCCGATGTCCAGGGTCCGGATGGTGAGGGTGAAGGGGTGCACCGCCTCCGCGACCCTGCGGTACGTGGCGACGTGCTCCTCCTCGGTGGGCGGGTGGTCGCGGTTCATGTAGAGGAACTCGGTCCGGTAGAGGCCGATCCCCTCCGCGCCGCACCGGCGCAGGTTCTTCACCTCCTCCAGGAGTTCGATGTTGGCCGCGACCCGGACCTTGTGCCCGTCGCGGGTCACCGCCGGGAGCGCGGCGAACGAGGCCAACTCCTCGCGGAACGCGTGGTACCGGGCCCTGCGCTCGTGGGCGGTCTCGAGCTCCTGGGCGGTGGGGTTCAGGAAGACCGCTCCCGACAGGCCGTCGACGACGATCGTGTCGCCGCCGTTGGCGCGCTCGGTCACCGTCTCCAGCCCCACCACCGCCGGGATGCTGAGGCTGCGGGCGAGGATGGCGGTGTGGGACGTCCGCCCGCCGAGGTCCGTCACGAACCCCTTGACCCGCCCCACGTCCATCTGCGCGGTGTCCATGGGCGACAGGTCGTGGGCCACGACCACCACGTCCCCCTCGATGTCCGCGATGCTCTCGTGGCGCCGCCCCGTGAGGTTGCGCAGGATCCGGTCCCCGAGGTGCTCCACGTCGTTGCGGCGGTCCCGGAAGTACTCGTCGTCGATCGCGTCGAAGGAGGCCTTGACCCGCTCGAGCACCTGCCAAAGGGCCCACTCCGCCCCGTAGCGGTTCTGCTGCACGAACTTCTCGGCTTCCTGCGAGATCATCCGGTCGTCGAGCATGAGCAGGTGCACGTCCACGAGGTAGCTGTGGTCTCCGAGCTTCTTCTCCTCGTAGTGCGACCGGAGGTCCTCCAGTTGCGCCCGGGTCTCCTCCAAGGCCCGGCGCAGCCTCCCGATCTCCCCGTCCACGTCCTCGGCGTCGATGATCCGCTCCGGAGGACGCACCTTCCGGCGATCGAGGAGGAAAGCCTTTCCGATCACGATGCCGGGGCTCACCGCGATGCCTTGGAGCTGAACACGTTCCCTGACGACCTTCACGTCCTACTCCTTCTCCCAGAAGCCGTTCCGGATCAACCGCCCGATCTCCTCCAAAGCGTCGCCCGCGTCTTCCCCCGTTGCCCGCACCGTGAGGAGGGACCCCCTCCCGGCGGCCAGCATCAGGACCCCCATGATGCTCTTGCCGTTCACCGCCAGGTCGTCCTTGCACACCTCGATCTCCGACCGGAACCGCTGGGCCGTCTGCACGAGCAGGGCCGCGGCCCTGGCGTGCAGGCCGAGCGAGTTCACCACCTCGAAGATCCGCTGCTGCGGCGGGTTCGCCTCTACCGCCATGCCGCGATTCCCGCGCTCAGCAGGGCCACGAGGTACACCAGCCAGACCACGTTGGCGCGCCGGTGCAGCAGCCAGGCCGTCAGGAGCGCCAAGGCCCAGCCGGTGCCACCCCAGGCCCATCCGGGAACGGCCCACGCGTCCAGCAGGGTGACGCGCCCCGCCATCGACACCAGCGTGCCGAGCAGGACGGCGCAGACGACCTTGAGACGCCGCGCCCAGCCCAGCAGATCCGGCCGGGCCATGACCCCCACGACGCCCTCCCCGTTGCGATAGCCGGCGCAGAACGCCGCGAGCCGGCCCCCGAGATTCGCGACCGTGAAGGCCGAGACGAAGAGCAGCGGCGCGACCACCCGTCCTTGGTACGCCAGGTGGAGGCTGGCGAGAACGAGCAGGGGCTTCACGGCTCCCCAGTACAGGCTGTCCCCGACGGCGCCGTAGGGACCCATCAGAGCCTGCTTGAGGCGCACGCTCCCCTCCGTGCCCCCCTCCCCCCCCTGCTCGAGGCGGATCACGGCCCCGAGAACCGCCGCGGCGAGAAAGGGGTGCGTGTTGAAGAACTCCAGGTGCCGCGCCACCGCGCTGCGGTACCTCGGCCCGTTCCCGTGGAGCCGGCGCAGGGCCGGCTCCAGGGCGTAGGCGAACCCCAGGCCCTGCATGCCGCGGAAGCTCCAGGAAGCCTGCAGCCAGAGGCTCCGGCCGAAGCACCGCGCGAGATCCCTCCGCCTCAGCGCCGCCACGGCTTCCCTCCCAGGTGCGCCAGCAGTTCGCCTCCGCGCCGGGCCGAGAGCGCGCAGAGAACCCCCAGGGTGAACCAGGGTGCGTGCTTTCGCAGGCCGAGCCCCGCCAGCACCGCAGCCGCCCCGAGGAACGGCAGCGAAGACTCCATGAGTTCGAGCCCCGCCACCGTCTCGGCCGGCAGGCGCGCGGCCCCGGTCGCGATCGCCCATCCGCCCGCCCACGCCCCCGCCCCCGTCGCCACGGCGCCCGCCCCGAAGAACCGGAGGGCACCCTGGAGATGGCGGCGGCCCAGTCCCGGCTCCCGGCCCTCCGCCAGGTCGCGACGCGCCGACTCGAGCAGCCCGGCGTTCCACCGCCGGACCAGGACGTCCAGCCGCCGTCCCAGCGCGCCGAAGGGGACGGCCAGGAGCACGCCCACGGAAACCCGGGCCTCCCAGCTCCACGGTTCGGGAGCCAGGGCGGCGAACACCGGGGCGAGGACGCCCACCAGGGTCTCGTCGGGGGGAACCGCGGCGCCCATCGGCAGGTCCATGAGCCAGAGCAGTTCGACGAGCGCTCCGCACGCGAGACCCAGCAGCGGCGCCCCCATGACCCAGCCCGCCAGGGTGCCCCCCGCGAGGGGGCGCGAGACCATGCACTGGAGAAACGCCGTCCGGTCCAGGGCCAGGAGCCCGCCGAGGAGGGACAGTTCCGCCAGCAGCCTCGGCCCGATCATCGCCGAGCCCGCTCCAGGAGCGCCGCCAGGTCGGGGCTGCGGTCGCCCGGGACCGCGCGGGCCTCCACGGCCACTCCCCGGGCCAGCAGGCGGCGCACCGCGTCCTCGTCGGAGGCGCTCAGGTACACGCTCGCACTCACGGGACGGCTCCCTTCGCCCGGGTGGATGTTCCCCAGGTTCAGGTCCGTGAAGCCGACGCCCCGGTCCAAGGCTTCGGTCGCGCCCCGGAGCCCGCGGAACAAGACCATCACCCGGTGCTCCCGCAGCGGCCCCGCCAGGGAACGGGCGGCCGTGCTCGGCGCCTCGACCCGGACCTCGAGCCCGGTGCGGTCCAGGCTCTCCAGGACCGCCCGCTGGAGCGGATCGTCAACCAGTTCGGCGTCCACCACCAGGAGCGTGTCGATGCGGTAGCGGGGAACCCACGCCTCGAGCACCTGGCCGTGCACCAGCCGGTTGTCCACGCGTGCGAGAACGATCGGCATCGGCTCACGCCTGCCGCTGCGGCCGCGCGTTCCAGATCTCGCTGGCCAGAGCGATGTTGCGCCCCCCGTAGCCCTTGAGGAAGGCCGCGAGCTCCGCCAGGGGGAGTTCCGCACGGGAGCTGTGGGCCTTGACGAGCATCGGCAGGTTCACCCCCGTGAGCACCTCGACCTTGCCCTGCTCGAGGAAGGGCAGGCACATGTTCGTCGGCGTCCCCCCGAACATGTCGGTGAGGATCAGCACCCCGCTCCCGGTCTGGAGCCGCGCGAGGGCTTCCTCGATTCTCTTGCGCCCGGCGACGGGGGCTTCGTCGTAGCTCAGAGAAATCGACTCCACCCCCGCCATGGGGCCGACGATTCCCTCCGCGGCCCGGCACAGGGCCGGGCCGAGATCCTGGTGCGCGGCCACGAGGATGCCGATCACGGGCGGCCCGCCCCGTTCCTGCCCGGTCCCCTCGAGCTCACTTGTCGACGTCCCGGTGGTAGACCTGGACGGCGCGGCGCCCCCCGTCCAGCCGGCGGGCGATCTCCTCGATCAGCGTCACGGAGCGGTGCTTGCCGCCAGTGCAGCCGATCGCGATCGTCAGGGAGGTCTTCCCCTCCCGCTCGAACTGCGGGAGGAGGAATTCGAGGAACTCTACGAAGCGCCTGAGGAACTCCCGGGCCTCCTCGGTTCGCAGCACGAACTCCTGCACCGGGGCCTCGGTGCCCACGTGGTTCTTGAGCGCGGGCACGAAGTACGGGTTCGGCAGGAATCGAACGTCGAGAAGGAGATCCGCCTCGTGCGGGATTCCGTAACGGTAGCCGAAGCTCAGGAGGTTCACCTGCAGCGTCTGGTCGTCGGGCCCCTGCTTGAAGTACTTCCATACCGCCTTCTTCAGGTCGTGGATCGTCATCTCCGAGGTGTCGATCACCCGGTCGGCCGTTCCCTTCAACTCCTCGAACAGCCGCCGCTCCTCCCGGATTCCCTGACTGATCGATCGGTCCTCCCCCAGGGGGTGCCGGCGACGGGTCTCGCTGAAACGGCGCACGAGGATCTCGTCGGAGGCCTCCAGGTACAGGACCTCCGGGCGCAGCCCGAGGCGCTCCACCTCCTCGAAGGCCGCCCGGTATCGCTGGAGGAAGTGGCGCTCCCGCAGGTCCATCCCCAGGGCGACCCGGTGGATCTCTCCTCCCGCGAGCACGCTCAACTCCAGGAACTTCGGGAGAAGCTCCGCCGGCAGGTTGTCCACGCAGAAGAACCCCAGGTCCTCCAGGGCCCGGAGCGCGGCAGCTCTTTCCCGATCCCGAGAGACCGGTGACGACCACCAGGCGCACCCGCTTCACTGCCGTCCTCCACCCCGCAGCGCGGCATCCAGGGACTCCTTGAGGCGGATCGCCGAGTGGTGCCCCATCCGCTTGAGCAGATGGTTGCGCGCCGCGACCTCCACGACGGAGGCGATGTTGCGGCCCGGTGCGACCGGGATGCGGAGATACGGCAGCTCGACGTCCAGGATCGCGTGCTTCTTCTCCTCGAAACCCAGACGCTCGTAGCACTCTCCCTGCACCCACGGGACCAGTTCGACGACGAGCTCCACTTCCTTCTCGTCCCGGATCGCGCTGACCCCGAACAGGTCCCGGATGTTGAGGATGCCCACGCCGCGGATCTCCACGTGGTAGCGGATGATGTCCTCCCCGCGCCCGACCAGGCGAAACGGCGGCACGAGGCGGATGCGTACCACGTCGTCGGCCACCAGGCGGTGCCCGCGGAGAACCAGGTCGAGGGCGCACTCGCTCTTGCCGATGCCGCTCTGCCCGAGCAGGAGGATGCCCACCTCCATGACGTCCATCAGCACCCCGTGGAGCCGGGTCAGCGGCGCCAGCCGATCCTCCAGGAACCGGGTGACCCGCTCGATGAACACCGAGCTGCGGTGGGCCGTGCGCAGCAGGGGAGTGTGGGTGCGGTCCGCCTCCTCGAGGAAGTCCGGTGGGACCTCGATCCCCTGTCGTGACCACGAAGCACGCCACTCCGAGCCCGAACACCCTGCGCACGCTCGCGTCGCTCTGCTCGGCGCTCAGCGTGTCCAGGTACGTCGAACTCCGTCGCCCCCAGGATCTGCACCCGATGGGGCCGGACCTGTTCCGTGTAGCCGGCCAGCGCCAAGCCGGGCTTCTGGATCCGCGGCACTCGGATCCCGTTCTCCAGCCCCTCCCCGCCGGCCAGGAGCTCCAGTGCCAGGCGGTGCTCGCGATCGCCGAGGAGGTCTCCGACGGTGATCTCGGGCATCCGAAGGGCTCGGTCAGTACTTCTCGTCCTCTCGGGCGATGATCTCGAACAGGTAGTCCCGGGAATCGGCTTGCAGCAGTTCCTCGCGAAAGCCGCGATCCTTCAGCAGACGGGAAATCCGCGCAAGGGCCTTGAGGTGGGTGCTGGCCGAGTTCTCGGGTGCCATCAGCAGGAAGAACAGGTGCACAGGGGCCCCGTCCATGCTGTCGAAATCGACCCCGTCGGGGCTCCGCCCGAAGACGGCAACCACCTGCTCCAGTTCCTTGAGCTTGCCGTGGGGGATCGCGATCCCCTCTCCGATCCCGGTGCTGCCGAGCTTCTCGCGCTCCAGGAGCACCTGCAGGCCTTCTCGGCCGCTGCGGATCTGCCCCGTGCCGACGAGCACCTCCGCCAGTTCCGCGAGGACGCCTTCCTTGTCGCGGGCGGTCAGGCGAGGGACGATCCTCTCCTTGTGAAGGAAATCCAGCAGCTTCATGCCGCCCGTCCTCTCCCGTCAGGCTCCGCGGACCGCGAGCGGCTCATTCGGGATCGATCAGTCCGTAGTTGCCGTCGTCGCGCCGGTACACCACCTTGACCTTCGCGTCCTCCGCGGTGAACACCAGGAACGGCCGAGCCGTGAGGTCCATCTCCATGACCGCCTCGTCGACGCTCATCGGATGCGTGGTGTAGTGCTCGGTCTGGATGACCCGCGGCACCTCTTCCTCGAAACTCTCGTAGGCGAAGACCTGCTCGCGCACGCTCCGGCGCTCGCGGTTGCGTCAGGGGCTGGTGCCTCTTGAGCTTCTCCTTGTAACGCTTGAGCTGCCGCTCGAGCTTGGCCACCACGTTGTCGATCGCCGTGTAGAAATCGGCGTTCTCCTCCTTGGCCACGACCCGCATGCCGTTCGCGCTCAGGGAAACCTCGGCCAGGTGGCGGATCTTCTCCTGGCCGAGGATCACGTGGCCCTCGACCAACCCGTCGAAGTACTTTCCGAGGCGCTCCACCTTCTCGCTGGCGTACGCCTTGAGGGCTTCGCTGGGGTCCACGTGGCGGAACGTAATGCTCAAGTTCATGCAGACCTCCCGGATTTCCTACTGAAAAGGAGCGCTGGAATCTAACAGAGCCCCCCCCGGCTGTCAATTTGATCCCGGGGAGGACGAAGCGGGGCTCAGGAGAACTGTCGCCGCGCGGAAGAGGGCAGGATTCCCAGACGTTTCCCGATACTTGCTCACCGTGCGCCGCGCGATCTTGAGCCCGAACTCCTTCGACAGGATCCCCGCTATCTTCAGGTCGCTCAGCGGCTCCTGGCCGTTCTCCCGGGCCACGATCTCCCGGATCCTCGCCTTGACGCTGCGGCTCGCCAGGTCGTCGCCGTCCCGGCTCTGGATGGCGCTGGAGAAGAAGAACTTCAGCTCGTACGTCCCCTGGGGGGAGTGCATGTACTTGTTCGTGGTGACCCGGCTCACCGTGGACTCGTGCATCCGATGTCCTCGGCCACATCCTTGAGGATCAGCGGGCGCAGCTGGGTGATCGCCGTTGTCGAGGAAGTCCCGCTGGAACTTGACGATCGAGTAGGCCACCTTGTAGAGCGTCTGCTGCCGCTGGTGGATGCTCTTGATCAGCCACAGGGCCGCCTGCATCCGCTCCTGGATGTACCCCTTGGCCTCCTTGCCCGTCCGCGCTGTTGTCCTGGAGCAGGTTCTGGTAGTAGCGCGAAACCCGCAGCTTCGGGCACAGCCGTCTTCGTTGAGGCGAACGACGTAGTCGTCGCCCTCCTTCACCACGAACACATCGGGCACCACGTACTCCACCCGGGTCGTGGCGAACGTCCGGCCCGGGCCGCGGTTCGAGCGACGCGATCTGCCGGGCGGCCTCGAGCACCTGTTCGAAGTCATCCCGAGGTCCTTGGCCAGCTTCTTGTAGTTCTTGGTCTCCAGGTGCTTGAGGCCGTGCTCGACGATCCGCACGCCACTCCGCCAGGTCCCGCTCCTCGGCACCTGCGCGCAGCAGGCACTCCTGCAGGTTCCGGGACGCGACCCCCAGCGGGTCGAACTCCTGCACCGTGGCGAGTACCGCCTCACCCGCTCGTCGCTGACCCCAGCCGTCTGCCGCGAGTTCCTCCACGGTGGCGCGCAGGTAGCCGTCGTCGTCCACGTTGCCGACGATGTAGGCGCCGATCTCCTTCTGCTCCGGGGGCGAGGTCGGCGAGGCGAAGCTGCCAGGCCAGGTGGTCGTGGAGGGTGACCTCGGGGGTGAGGAAGTTCTCGTAGGAGGGCCGGTCGTCGTCGGTGTCGATCGGGGAGTCGGGGAGGCCGCCCGACGTCGTAGTAGGCGAGGTACTGCTCCCAGTCGATCTCCGGTTCGGCGGGCGTCTCGGCTCCGGCGGTCCTGGGTCCGGCAGGATCCTCGGACGGGAGTCTGGCGCTCCGCCTCCCCGATGGTTCTTCCTCCTCCTTCACCTCTTCCAGCAGGGGGTTGGTCTCCATCTCCTCCTGCACCGGTCCACCAACTCCAGTCGCGACAGCTGGAGCAGTTTGATCGCCTGCTGGAGCTGGGGAGTCATCACCAGTTCCTGGGTCAGGCGCAGATCCTGGCTTGGACTTGCTGTCGGATCTCGAGGGCCATGGCGCTCTCAATCGAGGCGAAAACCTTCCCCCAGGTACACGATCGCGCCCTTCGCGCTCTTGACGATCGTCTCTGGCGTCCCCTCCTCGAGCACCGTCGCCCTCGCTCACGATATAGGCGCGATCACAAACGCCGAGGGTCTCCCTGACGTTATGGTCGCTGAGTATGACACCGATGCCGAGGGTGCTTCAAATGCAAAATCTGGTCCCGGAGCTCCGCGATGGCGATCGGATCGATCCCGGCGAAGGGTTCGTCGAGCAGGATGAACGCCGGATCCGTGGCCAGGGCGCGCGCGATTTCCACCCGCCGGCGCTCTCCCCCGGACAGCAGTGCGCCTTGCGATCCGCGAGATGACGGATGGAAAGGGCCTCGAGCACCGACTCGGTGCGCGCCTCCGCGTCGTCGCGGGGCACGCCGCGGGCCTCGAGCACGCCGAACACGTTCTCGCGCACCGTCAGCCGGCGGAACACGCTGGCTTCCTGGGGGAGGTAGCCGAGCCCCGCGGCGGGCGCGCAGGTACATGGGGAGCCGGGTGACGTCCTCCCCGCCCAGGAGGATCGTGCCCTTCGTCGGGTCGAACCAGTCCGACGACCATGTAGAAGGTCGTCGTCTTGCCGGCCCCGTTGGGCCCGAGGAGCCCGACGATCTCGCCCCGCGCGACGTCGACGTCCACGCCGCAGACGACCGCCTTCCCGCCGTAGCGCTTCACGAGGTCGCGGGCCTCGAGTCGGTCCGGGGCGCTCACGGATCACCCCGTCCGGCAGGCGTGCCGGGGAACAGGACCGCCCGCGCACCCTCCACCACGCTGCGGTTCTCCGCCAGGTGCAGGGTGATGCGGTCTCCCTCCACGACATCCCGGTCGCGCCACACCTTCGGCTTCCCGGTGAGCACCACCACACCCGTCGCGGCGTCGTAGTCCGCCTCGTCCCCCGCAGCCAGGACGTTCCCCTTCTGCAACCGGACGCTCCCCCGTGCCTTCACCGAGAGCACCGCCCGGGTCTCGGGCTCGAGCCGGACCTCCACCCGATCGGCGTGGAGGGTCAAGTCGCCCTGACGGGCCACGACCTCCCCCTCGAAGAGCACGAGCCCCTCGTCCGTCTTGGCTTCCAGGGTTCGGGAGTCCACCTGCAGGGGCTCCGTTCCCAGCTTCCAGACCGGCGGCTCCCCCGGCTCCCCCGCCGCCCGCGCTCCGGACGCCGCCACCAGGAAGGTCAACACCCACAGCCACAGCACTCTCAACGCCCCGCCTCCCGAAACACGGTGTGCGCTTCCGATAGGACCCGCAGCCGCCTCCCCTCCACGTCCACCTCCAGCCCCCTGCCCGTGACCTCCACTCCGGGGCCGTGCAGACGCACCGGGTCGGACGACACGATCCAGCCCCGGCTCCTCTGGTAGGTCGCCCGCTCGGCCTCCGCCCGATAACCCTCCCAGGACAGCGTCACGCCCTCCGAGAAGGAGAGCACGTCGCGGCGCTCCATCGCGGCCACCCCGGCCTCCAGGTGCACGGAGCGCCCCTCGCGCTCCATCACGGCCTTCACCCCGCGGAGCCACCCGCTCCCCTCCCCCTCCCACGCGCGGCCTTCCCGGGCGTCGAGCCGCCACGACGTACCGTCGGGCTCCTGGCGGACCATCTGCACCCCTTCGAAGACCGAACCCAGGTCGGCGCCGGCGGACGCGCCGGGCCGCGCCGGCTCCCCCTCCCCGCAGGCGCTCAGCGCCAGGATGACGGTCAGGCACCGGCCCGCCGCCGAGAACCGGAGACGACGACTCGGAGGGGGAGGACTCGCCGGGCTCGCGCGCTTCACGGCCGATCACAGGGGCTCGGGCGAAAAGTAGCGCCGCGTCACGGCGTCCCAGTCGCCCCGGGCCTGCAGGATGGCGTCGCACACCTCCCGCACCGCCCCTCTCCCCCCGCCCGCCGCGTGACCCAGTGGGCCCGCTCCCGCACGTATCCGGGCGCGTCGGCCACGGTGATCGCCGCGCCCGACCTGAAGCATCACCGGCAGATCCACCACGTCGTCGCCCACGTACGCCACCCCTCCGGAGCGAGCCCCCGCGACGAGAATCTCCGGCGCACCACCGACAATTTGTCCTTCACACCCTGGTGCACCTCGTCGATGCCCAACTCGGCGGCCCGCAGTTCCACCACCCGGCTGCGACGACCGGTCACCAGCCCCACCTCCGACCCCGGCCCGCTGCAGCATCTTCAGGCCGTGGCCGTCGCGCACGTCGAAGAACTTGCTCTCCGTCCCCGGTCGTCGATCACCACCCGGCCGTCGGTGAGCACACCGTCCACGTCCAGGAGCAGCAGTGCCACCTTCCCAGACGTTGCTCCAAGGTCATCGCAACCCCGCTTTCACCAGATCGTGGATGTGGATCACCCCGTCCACCTCGCGGCGCCCTCCTGTGCCACCACGAAGAGGCTGGTGATGGCGTGACGCTCCATCAGCCGCAGGGCGTCCACCGCCAGCATGCCCGCGGGTACGGTCTTTGGGTCCCGCGTCATCACCTCGTCGGTGCGCGCCGTCGAGCAGGTCGCCGCCCCCCTCCAGAGCCCGCCGGAGATCGCCGTCGGTGATCACGCCGAGCCAGCCGCCCGTCGTCGTCGAAGACCCCGGTGAGCCCGAGCCGCTTCGAGGTCATGGTCGAGCATGGTCTCCCGCATCGGCGTCTCCGACGCGCACCCGGGGCACCGCCTCGCCGTCGTGCATGCAGGTCGCGCACCGCAGGGTGAGTTGCCGCCCCAGATGCCCGGCCGGATGGAACCGAGCGAAGTCGGCGGCGGTGAACCCCTTGCGCTGCATCAGCGCCGCCGCCAGGGCGTCCCCCAGCGCCAGGGCGGCGGTGGTGGACGCCATCGGGGCCAGGTTCAGGGGGCACGCCTCCCGCTCCACCGGCACGTGCAGCAGCACCTCGCTGCGCCGGCGCCAGGGTCGAGTCCCGGCTGCCCGTCACCGCGACCAGCCCAGATCCAGCCGGCGGACCACGGGCAGGATCTCCACCAGCTTCCTTCGGTCTCCCCCGAGTTGGACACCGCCACGACCACATCGCCCCGGGAGAGGATTCCCAGGTCACCGTGCACCCCCTCGGCGGGGTGCAGGAAGTACGCCGGGGTGCCGGTGGAGGAGAAGGTGGCCGCGATCTTGCGGCACACGATGCCGCTCTTGCCCATGCCGGTGAGCACCACCTTGCCCGGCGCACGTCGCCCAGCCGACTCCACCGCTGCGTCGAACTCGTCGCCCAGCGTTCGCACAGCGCTCCAGGGTGCGCGGCCTCGACCCGCAGCACCTCGCGGCCCACCTCCAGCAGGCTCACGCCGTCTCCCTGCGCGCCCGGTCGATCGCCAGAATCTGGCGCGAGAACGCGCCTCCAAACGTCCAGGGCGAGGGAGTTGGAGCCATCGCAGCAGGGCCCGGTCCGGGTCCGGATGCACCTCGAAGAACACCGCGTCGACTCCGACCGCCACCGCCGCACGGGCCAGGGGCACGGCGCCTGCTCCCGGTCGCCCCGCGGACACGCCGCAACCGCCCCCCGGTCTGCTGGACCGAGTGGGTGGCGTCGAAGACCACCGGGAAACCCGGGCCGGCCATGCGCGCCATTCCCTGGAAGTCGACCACGAGGTAGCGGTAGCCGAAGGTCGTCCCCCGCTCGGTGAACAGCACGCCTCCGTCCCCGCCGGCGCGACCTTGTCCACCGCCTGGACCATGTCCTCCGGGGCCAGGAACTGCGCCTTCTTCACGTTGACCGCCTTGCCGGTGCGCCCCGGCGGCCACCAGCAGGTCCGTCTGGCGGGCCAGGAACGCCGGCACCTGGAGGCAGTCCAGCACCGGTGCGGCCCGCCGCGCCTCCTCGGCGGGACGTGCACGTCGGCGAGCACGGGCACCCCGACCTCCGCGCGGACCCGCTCGAGGATGTCGAGGCCCCGCTCCAGTCCGGGCCCCCGGTACGAGCCGAGACGGGTGCGGTTGGCCTTGTCGTAGGAGCCCTTGAAGACCAGGGGCATTCCCACGCGCCCGGCCGCATCCCGCAGCCGACGAGGCCGTCGTGAGCACGAGTTCCTCGCTCTCGAGCACGCAGGGCCCGGCGATCAGCGCCAGGGGGCTCCCCCCCGCCGATCCGGACCCCACCGACCGCGGACTGCCTTCACTGCGTTTCCCCGGGACCGCCGCGCAACCAGGCTGGCCCCGACGAACGCCTGGAACAAGGGGTGGGGGTCCATGGGCCGCGACTTGAACTCGGGGTGGAACTGGCACCCCACGAACCAGGGGTGGTCCGGGAGTCTCGACCATCTCCACCAGCTTCCCGTCCGGGGAGAGACCCGAGAGCACCAGCCCTTTCTCCTGCAGGGCCTCGCGGTAGTGCGTTGTTCACCTCGTAGCGGTGGCGGTGGCGCTCGCTGATCTCCTTGCTGCCCGATAGGCCCGAAGGCCCGGGAGCCCTCCTGCAGCCGGCAGGGGTACGCACCGAGCCGCATGGTGCCCCCCTTCGTCGTGACCCCAACCTGGTCGGGCATCAGGTCGACCACCGGGTCGGGGCAGTGCTCGTCGAACTCGGAGGAGTTGGCGCCGTCGAGCCCGGCGACGTGGCGGGCGAACTCCACCACCGCCAGCTGCATGCCGAGGCAGATCCCGAAGAACGGGATGCCCTTCTCCCGGGCGATACTGGATCGCCCGGATCTTCCCCTCGGTGCCCCGCTGCCCGAACCCGCCGGGCACCAGGATCCCGTCCACCTGCGACAGCACCTCGGGGACGCCTTCGCCGTCCACCTCCTCGGAGTCCACGTACTCCAGTTCCACCTTGCACTGGTTGCCGATGCCGCCGTGGACCAGCGCCTCGGACAGGCTCTTGTAGCTCTCCGTGAGGTCCACGTACTTCCCCACGATGCCGATTCGCACCGTGGCCTCGGGGATGCGCATGACGTCTACGATGCGCTCCCAGTCGTCGAGCTTGGGGCGCCCGGTCCAGATGTTGAGCACCTCGACCACCTTGTCGTCGAGACCCTCCTCCCGGTGGAAGTTCAGCGGCACCTCGTAGATGTTCGTCCACGTCCTTCGCCGTGATCACCGCGTCCGGCGTCCACGTTGCAGAACAGGGCGATCTTGCGCTTGATGTCCGCCGAGAGGTTCCGGTCGGTCCGGCACATCAGGATGTCGGGCTGGATGCCGATGCGCCGCAGCTCGTTGACGCTGTGCTGGGTCGGCTTGGTCTTCACCTCTCCGGCGGTCGCGATGTACGGCACCAGGGTGAGGTGGATGTAGCAGACGTTGCGGGCCCCGCCTCCACGCGGAACTGGCGGATCGCCTCGAGGAACGGCAGGCTCTCGATATCGCCCACCGTGCCGCCCACCTCGATGATCGCGATGTCCACCCCTTGCGCCGCGTCGCGTGATCCGTCGCTTGATCTCGTCGGTGATGTGCGGAATCACCTGCACCGTTCCCCCCAGGTAGTCCCCGCGGCGCTCCTTCCCGATGACCGTGTCGTACACCTGCCCCGTCGTGAAGTTGTTCCTCACGCTCAGGCGCGCCCGGGTGAACCGCTCGTAGTGGCCCAGATCCAGGTCGGTCTCCGCCCCGTCGTCGGTGACGAACACCTCCCCGTGCTGGAACGGGTTCATGGTCCCGGGGTCGACGTTGATGTACGGATCCATCTTGAGGAGCGTGATCGTCAGGCCGCGAGCCTCGAGGAGAGCCCCGAGGCTCGCCGCCGCCAGCCCCTTGCCCAGGCTCGAGAGGACCCCTCCCGTCACGAAGATGAACTTGGTGCGCATCCTCTCTCCCCGGGGCTCAGCCCCTCGAACGGCCCGCGCTCGCCTCGCGGCGATCCTGGGGCACGTGACTCAACAGCCCAGCCGCCCGGGGTCGAAGCGCGCCCGCATCGCCTTCTCCGCGCGCAGCAGGTCCTCCGGGCGGTCGACCCCCAACGATTCGCCCCTGGCGGGTAGGACGCGAATCCTCCAGCCGGCCTCGAGGGCTCGCAACTGCTCCAGGCACTCCGTCTGCTCCAGGCTTCCGGGAGGGAGCTCCGCGAAGGCCAGCAGTGCCTCCCGCCGGAACGCGTACGCGCCGAGGTGCCGCAGCGGCCGCCCCGGCAACTCTCCCGACGCTTCCGCCCTACCGCGGTCCCGGCAATGCGGGATCGGGGAGCGGGAGAAGTACAGGGCGAAACCGGCGGCGTCGCAAACGACCTTGACCACGTCCGGGGAGGCGAAGTCTTCCGGGCGATCCAGGGGGCGGGCCAGGGTGGCCACCCGGGTCCCGGCCTCCCGGCGGAACACGGACGCCAGGGCGTCGACGTCCTCCGGTTCCACCAACGGCTCGTCTCCCTGCAGGTTGACGTACACGTCCGCCGCCACGGAGCGGGCGGCGGCGGCCACCCGGTCGGTGCCGCTGGCGCACTCGCTCGTGACGAGCACCGTCCGGGCCCCGGCCGCTTCCGCCGCGCACGCGATGGCCTCCGCGTCCGTCGCCACCCAGACCTCCTCGATCGCGGACGCCGCCAGGGCCGCTTCCACGACCCAGGCGATCATCGGGCGTCCCAGGAGGGGAGCGAGGGGTTTGCCGGGAAACCGGGTCGAGGCGTAGCGGGCTGGGATCACCGCAACAGCGCGCAAAATGGCTCCTTTCCGGGCCCCGGGGCCGGTACGATACCCGCCGCTCTTTTCGGGTGTCAAGGCGAGGACCGAGGCGCCGGCCGGCCCCGTGCCGGCGCCGGCCGAATCCGCCGGACGGGCAGAATTGAACTTGACCCGGGAGCGGCCTTCCGCTACATAGCGTCCCCTTTTCCCCTCGCCGAATCGGCGACACGGGCACCGAACGCGGGGGAGAACCCCGCGAGAAAGGAAGGCACCTCATGAATCCGAGCGAAGTCACCCTCTACAGCGGAGGTGCGCGGGGCGCCGAGGAGGCCTTCGGCGCCGCCGCCGCCCGGTTCGCGGTGGCGGAGGTGAACCTCACCTTCGAGGGCCACCACATCCAGCGCGCCCTCCATACCCGCAAGCTCACGACCGCCGACCTGGCCAAGAGCGACGTGAGCATGACGGAGGTTTCCAAGCGGCTCCACCGGGACTACTCCTCCCGCCCGTGGATGCGCCAGATCCTCCAGAGCATCTGGCACCAGGTGAACGCGGGCTTACCAGGTGTTCGTGGTGGGCGAGATCCTCTGGGACGGCACCGTGAAGGGCGGCACCGGCTGGGCAGCGGAGCTGGCCAAGATGTACAACCGACCGCTGCACGTCTTCGACCAGGTCAAGGGCCACTGGTTCACCTGGAAGAGACGACACCTGGGTGGAGCAGATGCCCGGTGATCGACCACAAGGCCATCTGCGGCACCGGGACCCGCAACCTCAACGAAGCCGGGCAGCGGGCCGTGGACGATCTGTTCCAGCGAAGCTTCGGCGGGTGACGCCCGCCGGCGAGACGATCCTCCGAGGCCCGGGCGCTCCCCGGGCCTCGGTCGTTTCCGGCCCGGCTGGAGCCGGCGCTCCCCGGGCCTTGCGATCCCGGAGCCGGTGCTTATGTTACTGGCCGTGCCCGGGCCCAGCCCGGGCACGAGTATGCGAACGAGCCCGGCCTCGGCCGGGCCGAGAGGAGCCCGCGATGGACCTGAACCGTCTCACCCAGAAATCCCAGGAAGCCCTCGGCGAGGCACAGACCGATCGCCATCCAGCGGGGCCACCAGGAAGTGGACGGCGAACACCTGCTGCTGGCCCTGCTCGACCAGGCGGAGGGGCTGGTGCCGCGCCTGCTGCAGAAGCTCGACGTGCCCCTGGACCGAGTTCCGCGGCCGGCTGGTGCAGGCCCTCGACAAGCTGCCCGTCGGTGAGCGGCCCCGGGGTCGAAGGGGGCAAGATCTACGTGACGCAGCGGCTCAACAAGCTGCTGGTGCAGGCCGAGAAGGAAGCCAAGCGGCTCAAGGACGAGTACGTCTCGGTGGAGCACCTGGCCCTGGCCCTGACTCGAGGAGGGCGAGCGCTCCGACGCCGGCCGGCTGCTTGCCAGCATTCGGCGTCACCGCGGAGCGCTTCCTGGAGGCCCTGGTCGGGGTGCGCGGCCACCAGCGGGTGACCAGCGCGACCCCGGAGGGCACCTACGAGGCGCTGCAAGCGCTACGGCCGCGACCTCGTCGAGGCGGCCCAGGCCGGGCAAGCTCGACCCGGTGATCGGCCGGGACGCGGAGATCCGCCGGGTCATCCGCATCCTCTCGCCGCAAGACCAAGAACAACCCGGTGCTGATCGGCGAGCCGGGCGTCGGCAAGACCGCCATCGTCGAGGGCCTGGCCCAGCGCATCGTGCGCGGCGACGTGCCCGAGGGCCTGAAGGACAAGACCGTCTTCGCCCTGGACATGGGCTCCCTGATCGCCGGCGCCAAGTACCGCGGCGAGTTCGAGGAGCGCCTCAAGGCCGTGCTCCAGGAGATCAAGGAGAGCGAGGGGCGCATCCTGCTGTTCATCGACGAGCTGCACACCATCGTCGGCGCCGGCAAGGCCGAGGGCGTCCATGGACGCCGGCAACATGCTCAAGCCCATGCTGGCCCGCGGGCGAGCTGCACTGCATCGGCGCCACCACCCTCGACGAGTACCGCAAGCACATCGAGAAGGACGCCGCCCTGGAGCGCCGCTTCCAGCCGGTGCTGGTGGACGAGCCCTCGGTGGAGGACACGATCTCGATCCTGCGCGGCCTGCGGGAGCGCTTCGAGGTGCACCACGGCGTGCGCATCCAGGACAACGCCCTGGTCGCCGCGGCCGTGCTCTCCCACCGCTACATCACCGACCGGTTCCTGCCCGACAAGGCCATCGACCTGGTGGACGAGGCGTGCGCCATGATCCGCACCGAGATCGACTCCATGCCCGCGGAGCTCGACGAGGTGACCCGGCGGGTGATGCAGCTGGAGATCGAGGAGGCGGCCCTGAAGAAGGAGAAGGACAAGGCCAGCCGGGAGCGGCTGGAGGAGCTGCGCAGGGAACTGGCCGACCTCAAGGCCCGGGCCGACGCCATGCGGGCCCAGTGGGAGAACGAGAAGAACGCGATCAAGGCGAGTCCAGGCCCTGCGCGAGGAGATCGAGCAGGTGCGCCACGAGATCGAGCTGGCCGAGCGCAACTACGACCTGGAGAAGGCCGCCGAGCTCCAGCACGGCCGCCTGCCCGAGCTGGAGCGCGCAGCTCGCAGGCCGAGGAGGCGCGACCTGGACGCGAAGCAGGGCGAGCGAGCGGCTGCTGCGCGAGGAGGTCACCGAGGAGGAGATCGCCGAGATCGTCTCCCGCTGGACCGGCATCCCGGTGACGCGCCTGGTGGAGGGCGAGCGGGAGAAGCTGCTGCGCCTCGACGAGATCCTGCACCAGCGGGTGGTCGGCCAGGACGAGGCGGTGCAGCTGGTGGCCGACGCGGTGATCCGCGCCCGGGCCGGCATCAAGGATCCGCGCCGCCCGATCGGCTCGTTCATCTTCCTCGGCCCCACCGGCGTCGGCAAGACCGAGCTGGCCAAGACCCTGGCCGAGGCGCTCTTCGACACCGAGGAGAACATCGTGCGCATCGACATGAGCGAGTACATGGAGAAGCACACGGTGTCCCGCCTGATCGGCGCGCCCCCGGGCTACGTCGGCTACGAGGAGGGCGGCCAGCTCACCGAGGCGGTGCGCCGCAAGCCCTACTGCGGTGATCCTCTTCGACGAGATCGAGAAGGCGCACCACGACGTGTTCAACGTGCTGCTGCAGATCCTCGACGACGGCCGCGTCACCGACGCCAGGGCCGCACCGTGGACTTCAAGAACACGGTGATCATCATGACCTCCAACATCGGCTCGCCACCACCTGCTGGAGGGCGTCGACGGCGGACGGCGAGATCAGCGAGAGTCGGCCCGGGAGGCGGTCATGCGGCGAGCTGCGCGCCCACTTCCGCCCCGAGTTCCTCAACCGCGTGGACGACATCGTGCTGTTCAAGCCGCTCACCCTGGCACGGAGATCGAGCAGATCGTGGACCTGCTGACCGAGGACCTGGTGCGGCGCCTGCGCGAGCGGAAGCATCCGGCTTCGAGCTCACCGACCGAGGCGCGGGCGCTTCATCGCCGAGCAGGGCTACGACCCGGTCTACGGGGCGCGCCCGCTGAAGCGCTTCCTCCAGCGCCACCTGGAGACCCGCATCGGCCGGGCCCTGATCGGGGGCGAGATCCTGGACGGCGCGACCGTCACCGTCGGACGTCGAGGACGGCGGTCTGGTCGTGCACCACCGAAACCCGGAGCCGGAGCAGGAACCCGGCGAGCCCGAGGTGGTCGAGGGCGAAGTCGTCGACTGAGCCGGGACCTCCGGCCGCGCTCAGTCGGCGCCGCCGGACGCCTCCCGGTCGAAGGAGCGCTGGAGCGCCAGCCGGTTTTCCCGCTCGCGCCTCTTCCCGGCGAGGTACTCTTCGCGCGGGAGTTCCCGCAGGGGGGGATGCCGGTCCGCGAGGTCGAACCACGTGCCGAGCATGGCCTCGAACCGGTCCGCCTCGGGCACGCCTCCGGTCTCGAGGAAAGCCTCCAGCGCCAGGTAGTAGCGCACCGCGTTCCGCTCGACGACGCCCCGCAGGCCGCGCACCGGAACCGGTTCCCCGCCCTCCTCGCGTCCGTCGGACGAGAAACCCACTTTGGCCCTGCCGAGGGTCGCCAGGTACAGGGCCGTCGCCAGACGACTCCTCGCGCTGGGCCGATAGGAGCAGACGAACCGCACCGCCGTCCGGGCTCCCGCGCGGACCGCTTCCACCTCGATCCGATGGTCCCGGGTGCCCAGGGGCCCCTCGGGAGCGCTCAGCGTCACGCGGTAGGAGCCCTCGGCGACGGGCCCGGGCGCGAACCGGTAGTCCAAGGGGAACGCGTCCTCCGGGGGTTCGTAGTACTTGCGGCCCGAATACAACCTCAGGATGGTCTCCCCCGCCCAGTCGCCGTGGACGCAGGCCTTGGTGTTCAGGTGGAGGGAGGCGACCTCGCACCATCCCCCGGGGCTCGCGAGGAGCCGCGCGACCGCGTCGAAGGGGTGATCGAGGATCCCCGCGACTTCGGCCGCCACCCGGTTCTCGCTCTCCTCCGAGGCGACCCGCAGCCCCGAAGGGAACTCGGTGCCGGCGCTTCGGTCCGCGCCGTCCGCCCGAACGGCACCCGCCGCCGTCAGCAGCCAGCCGACGGTCAAGGCGGCGGCGACCCGCTTCCAGCCCGAAGGCTTCCCTCCCATTCGATCCCTCTCGGCGCCCCCGCGGTCGAGTTCCACCCGCCCGGCTCCAGGGTAGCAGGAAATGCGCGGGACCGTGTCGGCCCCCCTGGCAGGCACGAACGGCCGGGAGGTCCCGGCGCCGCGACTGCGAAAGCCACAGGGGAGAGCCGCGGCGTCGGGTTGGACAGGCCGAACGCTTCATGAGATTCTGCGCCCGCCCTCGAACCCCGAGCACGGCGACCCCCATGCCCTCTCGCGTCGCGACAGCCTGCCTCGTCGCCTGGACCCTCCTCGCCGGGCCATCGGCCGCCGTTGCCGGACTCAAGGTGCGCGTCGGGGTCTACCCCAACGAGCCCGTCGTCTTCGTCGACGAGCGGGGCGTCCCCAGCGGGGTCTTCGCGGACATCCTCCGGGAGGTCGCCCGGGCCGAGGGGTGGGAACTCGTGTTCGCTCCCGGCACCTGGGAGGAGTGTCTCGGGCGCCTCCGCACCGGCGAGATCGACCTCCAGCCGGCCATCGCCTGGTCGGAGGAGCGGGCGGAGCTGTTCGCCTTCACCCGGGAGTGGGTCCTCCTCAACTGGGGGCAGATCTACGCCCGGGAGGACACTCCGGTCCGGTCGTTCCTGGACCTGGGCGGCCGCACCCTCGCTGCCGTTCGGGGCGACGTCTACTACGACACGTTGCGCCGCGTCGATGGACTCCTCGGCGTGCGGGCCAGGTATCTGGAGGTGGACGGCTACGGCGACGTGTTTCTCTCGGTGGAGCAGGGCCGTGCCGATGCCGGCCTCGTCCCGAGGATCTTCGGGGCCTATCACGAGGCCGCGCACCGCGTGGCGCGGACCTCCCTCATGTTCGGGCCCACGGAACTGCGGTTCGCGGCATCCAAGGGCGCGGGGCAGGCCTTGATCCCGGCCCTCGACCGGCACCTGGCCGCCATGAAGGCCGCCAGGAACTCGGTGTACCACCGCTCCCAGAGCTACTGGATCGAGGGGGTGCGCACCCTGATGTTCCCCCGCTGGCTGAAGCCGGCGTGGGTCATCGCCGGGGTGGGGGGGCTGCTCCTCGCAGTGGGGGCCGCCAACCAGTTCCTCCGGTGGCAGGTGCGCCGGAGGACCCGGGAACTGAAGGAGACCCTGGCGGCACAGGAGCGCATCGAGGGGGAGCTGCGCGTCGCCCACGGCATCCAGATGTCGCTCGTCCCGCGCGAGTTCCCCTCGGCGCCGGGCTACGAGTGGTACGGGGTGTTGCATCCCGCCCGGGCGGTGGGCGGCGACTTCTACGACGTCTTTCCACTGGAGGGGGACCGCGTCTGCTTCGTCGTCGGCGACGTGGCCGACAAGGGGATCCCGGCTGCCCTGCTCATGGCCTCGAGCCGGGCCCTGGCCCGGGCGTCCGCGGCTGCGACGTCGCGCCCCGCGGGCGTGATGGAGGCGATCAACCGGAGCGTGGGGCTGAACAACGACGCGTGCATGTTCGTCACGGCCTTCTGCGGGATCCTGTCTACGACCGACGGCGCGCTCCGCTACGTGAACGCGGGGCACGTCCCTCCCCTTCTGGTCGAGGCGGACGGGGCATCCCGGTTCCTGGAGGATCCCGGCTCACCGGCCCTCGGCATCGATCCGGAGGCGCGGTTCCCGGAGAACGCCATGACGCTCGAGCCCGGCGGCGTCCTGCTGCTCTACACCGACGGCGTCAGCGAAGCCCGGGCTCCGGGAGGCGAATTCTTCTCGGACTCCCGACTGCGGGAGGCCTCCGCGAGAGCCGCCGGACAGGATGCGGCGACCGTCGTGGAGGAACTGCTCCGGGAGGTCCGGACGTTCACTGCGGGCGCGGGGCAGCACGACGACATCGCGATCCTGGCCGTGCGCCGCCTTCCCGACCCCGGAGGGCCGGCGTGACGGCGCACGTGCAGGCCAAGCCCGATCTCGCCGACGTATCCCGCGCCTGCCGGGCCGCTGCCGAACTGGCCGCCGAGGCCGGATTTCCGGAAGCGACCGTCCTGGACCTGCGCCTGGCGCTGGAGGAGGTCCTGGCCAACGTCGTGCACCACGGCGGACTCCGTGTCTCCGAGGACCGGATCTCCGTTACGCTGTCCTGCGACGAGGAGGGCATCGAGGTCGAAGTCCGCGACCCCGGGGCGCCCTTCGACCCTCTCGGGCACCCGCCGCCGGACCTCGACCGCCCGCCGGAGGAACGCGATCCGGGAGGACTCGGGATCCTCCTGTTCCGGCAGGTCGCGAAGAACCCGCGTTACAGCCGACAGCCGAAGGAGAACGTCCTGCGCTTCCGGATTTCCCGGGCCGGGGGCACCGACGCGCCTGCCGAGTCCCGAACCCGTGCGTGAAACCCCGACCGGTTCCCCAGGGGGCCGGGCCAACGAGAGGAGACCGAAATGTCGCTGACCGTCACGTCCCGGGAAGGCCGGGTCGGAACCTTCACCGTGCAGCCGGTGGGCTCGCTCGACAGCGAGACACACGGCGTGCTGGAGAAGCAACTCGCGATGCTCCTGGAGGCGTCTCCGAAGGCCGTGGTCCTGGACCTGAAGGACCTCGCCTACATCAGCAGCGCGGGCGTGCGGGTGGTGCTGGCGGCCAAGAAGGCCCTCAAGGCGAAGGGCGCGGACCTCCTCCTCGCCAACCCCCAGCCCCAGATCCGGAAGGTCTTCGAGATCATCCGGGCCGCCCCCGGGCTGGACATCTTCGAGAGCGTGGAGGAACTGGACCGGTACCTCGCCGAAATGCAGGCACGGGTGGTCCGAAAGGGCGAGTGAGGACCCTGCGGGCCCTCGGTGCTGCAGAAGTGCGGCCCTGCGGCGGGAATGCCGCAGGGCCGAAGCGCGACACGTCCATCCCCGGCGGCGGAACCCCAGGCGGACGTCTCGGCGCGGGCTACGGTCTGGGCGTTCCCTGAAGGGCGAGCGCCTCGATGACCTCCACCTGCCCCGCGATGAACGAGATCGGGCACACTCCGTCGTCGGCAGTCCGCTGTCCGCCGAGCACGGCGGCGCCCCAGACCGTGATCTGCGCCCCCTTGCGCAGTTCGACATGGCCCGACTGCTCGCCGCGGACCATGAAGAGGGTCTCCCCGTCGTACCGGACGAAGGCTTCCCGCCCCTGGGCGTCGACCATCCGGATCGTGCGGTCGGCCTGATTCACCTCGGTCACGACGCCCTTCACGCAGGTCTCCGCCCGGGAGCTCCCCATGGGACTGCCGGCCAGGACCGGCGCCGCCGCGCCGAGCGCGAGGAGGGAGCCGACCGTGGCAACCACCCGAACGATCCGACGCTTCATCCGATTCGCCTCCTCTCCGTCCGTGTCCCGCTGGACTCCGCACGCCCGTCGGGGCGCCCGGCTCGCCCCCCTTGCGCAAGCAAGGAACGGGCCAGCCCCGGCCATCGACCGGGGCCTCACCCCTCCGGCGTCATGCCGTGCCGAAACAGGGAGAAATCGTAGCGGGTCGGGTCGTCGCGGTCGTAACGTCGCAGGGCGCCCGTGATCTCGCAGGCCGTCCGCCAGTCGGAGGTTCGTCTCTCGGTCAGTCCGAGCCGGCGTGCGACCGCCGCCACGTGGGTGTCCAGGGGCACCACGAGCCTTCCCGGGTGCACAGCGCCCGCCCAGTAGCCCGGGTCGATCTCGTCCCGCCGAACCATCCACCTCAGGTACAGGCAGAACCGCTTGGCCGCTCCCCCCCTGGCCGGCGAGGGCAGGAGATGGCGGACGGGGTGGCCCGGCGGGATCTCCGGCACGGGGAGGACGGGGCGCGGATCCCCCGCGAGCAACGCCGCCCCGAAGGCAGCCATGGGCTCCGCGATGTCGCGGCCCTGGTCGACGATCTCAAACGCCCGCCGGAGGCTTCCCCATCGCTCCAGGACCTGGCCCGCGAGGTGCAGGAACAGCGCGACGTCGGTCCCCGTGTGGAACCGGTACCGGAAGCCGCGAAACCGCTCGACCAGTTCCCCGGGCGCCCAGCGGGCGAGGCTCTCACGCGGTTTCGGGCCCAGGCGACCGAACACGTCCTCCAGCGCCTCCATGATCTTCCCCACCCGACCGTAGGCGAGGGAGGCCGCCACGAGTCCCGCCAGTTCGCCCTCCTCCGAGGTGCAGCGATCCCGCGCGAAGACCAGGGGATCCGGGTGCAGGTTCCCGATGCGGTGGTGGCGCGCATACAACCCCTCCAGCAGGGTCCTCGGGGGCCGCTTCCTCACCGATCCTCCCATCCGACTCGGCGGCCCTCGCAACCCGGAACGAATCTTGAAAGCGTTGCCGCCCGGGAGGGAGACCACACCAGCCGCTGCGCTCTCCTTGCAGACAAACGATGCCGCTGCCGCCGGAGCGGCGGGATCGCCCCGTGGCCTGCAAGACCCGAAATTGAGAAGTTTTCTTCCACTATTGTGGAAACGTTGCGTCTCCTGCACGTGGGAAGAAGAGGAGGTGGGGGCATGAGAAAGGCGGCGCTCGGCACGGTCCTGGCGAGTCTCCTCCTGATTGCGGCGGCACCGTCGGCCGAAGAGATCCCACGTTCGGCCCGCCTCGTCAAAGACGCCGGAAACCAGTTCCTGCTCGCGAAGAAGTACGCCGACGCCATCGACTGCTACCTCCAGGCCCTCGACACGTTCCCCGACTTCCCCGAGGCGCACTACAACCTGGGGATCTCCTTCCTGAAAGGGTACAACTCCGACCGGCTGGCCCTCCACCA
Organism: uncultured delta proteobacterium; assembly: GCA_963707045.1. Taxonomy (GTDB): domain Bacteria; phylum Desulfobacterota; class Deferrisomatia; order Deferrisomatales; family JACRMM01; genus CAZGRT01. The sequence continues at coordinate 131,657 of CAVPOV010000005.1, read as the reverse complement.
CTTCCGGCGCTACCTAGAACTCTCCCCCGACGCCTCCGACCGGGAGAGCGTGGAGACACGTGGTCGAGGCCCTCGCGGGACGGGTCACCCCTCTCACCGAAGAACCGGGAATGGTGCTGGGGGTGATTGCCGGACGCCTGCTGGTCTCCGGCGGGAGGTGGGCCGACCGCGGCGACCGTATCGAGGTGGCCGAGGAGGGGAAGGCCCCGCGCGCCTGCCTGATCGCCGAATCGGTCTATCCGGACTGCATCCTGACCCAGCGCGTGTGGGACGCCTCGACGCTCGGGTCGCTCCGCTCCGGGCTGATCGCGGTCAACACCACGGCGGACGACCTCTGACGGGACTGTCTTCCGGGGCTTTGCTTGGGGAGAGGGTGCCGCTACAATCCCTCGCTGCGACCCGTCCCCTGCTGCCGCTGGAGGCCCCCGATGAAGAAATGGCACCACCTCGTGTTCGCCGGGGTATGCGCTACGGTCCTCGTCGTGCTGCTGCGCGCCCCCGATGTCACCACCTCCCGCCTCCCCAAGGACGCCACCCACGAGGACCGCCGCAACTACGAACGCTGCCCCTCGTGCCACCACGGCCCCGGCTCGGAAGTCCCCGTTCCGGAGGATCACGTGGCGGCAGGCGGGGGCATCCGCCCGGACCACGTGAAGTGCTACTTCTGCCACAAGCCCCAGGACTCCTAGGGAGTCACTCCCCCTCGCCCGACGCCGACCCCTCCTCGCCCTGGAGTTCCCGGATCACCGAAGACGCGTAGGCCCCGGCGGGACAGACGAAGGTTACCCAGACGCCGCCCGGAGCGGGCTCCACGCCCCGCTCCGTCACCGGCACCCGCAACGGGCGGCGGGTGCCCGTCTCCCGCGCGAAGAACTCCTCGGAAAGGCCCAGCGCGGCTCCCGCCTCCCGCTCGGACTCCAGGACGTCCCCCGCCGGCCGCACCATCTTCCTGCCCCACATGGGCCCCGTGGGGCTCACGGCGAAGTCCGCCACCCGGGCGGTGTCGGCCACCGGGTCCGTGCACACGAAGAGCCCTCCGGAATCCTCCCGGCGCAGCACGTCGCCCGCCCGGGCCTCCGTCAGACCTCTCCCCTCGACCCTCGCCGCCAGCACCTCGTTGAAGAGAAGTGACTGCACCGCCGAAACCAGGAGGTCACGCTTCCAGCGGTTGACCCGGATGCGGCCGAGCAGGACGGCCAGACCCTGGGCCGCGTTGTCCCCCCGGGCCCCGAACCGCTGCCGCCCGAAGTAGTTGGGAGCACCTTCCCGCCCGAGCTCGTCGAGGACCCCCTCCGCTGCCGCGGGGTCCGCGCCTTCCAAGAAGGCCCGGAAGCGATTGCCCGCGGAGTGGCCCAGCCGCAGCTTGTTGCGGTGCCGCGTGGCCCGGTGGACGCGACACCCCTGGGCCTCGAACGCCCGGGCCGCCGCGACCTCGGAGACGCCCGCCACGGTGAACGCCTGGACCGCGACGCACCGCTTGTCCTTCATGCCCGCGTAGCCGACGGCGCTCGGGGCGACGCCGAGGCCCTGCGCCACGCCCGTGGCCACTTCGCGGGTCGTCCTCCCCTCCTTCTCGACGGCGAGCGCGGCGTGTTCCCCTTCTCCCGAGAACGGGTAGAGGGGAATCTCCTCGACCCGGAAGTTCTCCGGGGCGGAAACCCAACTCCCGCCCGCCCCCGGCGCCCGACTCCAGCGGGGATACCGGAAGTCCTCCCACGGAACCCCTGCCAGCCGCGCCGCGCGCCCTTCCCCGCCGGTTTCCATCCCGCTCCTCCCGCACTCCGGACCCCGACCGCCCAACCCGAGACCGGCAGAGGCCCGTTGCTTTGAATCCCCCAGAAATGCTAGGGTATCTGCTCGACGTATTTGGTGCCAGCCCGGTGAACACCTGCGCTGCCCGGAAGCCGACGATGCCGATTCGCGTGCTGATCGCAGAAGACCAGCGACTCCTTCGCCAGTGCTTCCAGGAAGTGCTGGACCTGGACGAAGAGATCGAGGTCGTGGCAACGGCCTCCGACGGCCAGGAGGCCGTGCTTCTCGCGGAGCAGCACCGGCCGGACATCGTCCTCATGGACGTCGCCATGCCCAATCTGGACGGGGTGGCCGCCACTTCGGTCATCCACGCCCGGGCGCCGAACACCAAGGTCCTCATCCTCTCCCTCCACGACGCTCCGTCCCAGGTGGGCAAGGCCATGAAGGCCGGCATCGCCGGCTACGTGCTCAAGGACGTCGATCTGGGCGAACTGGTCCGCATCATCAAGGCCGTCCACAAGGGGATCCGGATCTCCTCCCCCTTCCTCGCGGACCAGAAGCTCACGGAGACCAAGGACCCGGTCCAGTACGGGCTCTCCCCCCGGGAGACCCAGGTCCTCCAGTTCCTGGTCTCGGGGAAGAACAACAACGAGATCGCGGAGCAGCTCTGCGTGTCGGAGCAGACGATCAAGAAGGAGCTCGTGAGCCTCTTCGAGAAGCTCGGGGTCAAGAACCGCACGCAGGCCGCCGTCAAGGGCGTGCAGGTCGGACTCGCCGAGGTGGAGGAGTGAGCGGGTGAGCGGCGTCGGGATTCGGTCGAGCACCCCATCGCTTCGCAGGCCGTGAGGCCCGGTCCCGGCATGGTGGTGGGCATCGCGGGCAGCGGGAGGAAGAACGCCAACTCCGCCCGCCTCATGGCGGAGGCCCTGGCCGGCGCGGAAGCCGCCGGGCTCGGGGCCCCGAAGATCTACGAACTCGCCGAGATGGTGTTCCGGGGCTGCGTCGGGTGCAGGGCCTGCCGGCGCGACTCCGAGACGTGCGTCCTGAGGGACGACCTGACCGAAGCGCTCCACGCTACTGCCTCCGCCACGGCCCTGGTCCTGACGACCCCGATCTACTACGGGTACACCACCGGGCTGTTCAAGTCGTACCTCGACCGCTGGTACGCCTTCCGGGACAAGGACCGCAACCTCCGGATCACGGCGGGGCGTCCGGCGCTGCTCCTCCTCACCCAGGGCAACCCCGAGCCCCAGGCGTACGCCTGGACGCTCCAGAGCCTCGAGAAAGTGGTCGGCGCGTACGGCTTCCGCGTCACCGCCATGGTCGCCCCCGGCCTCGAAGGGCGCGAGGACGTGCTGCGCAGCCCCGACCTCCTCGCCAGGGCCCGGGAGCTCGGCGCCTCCCTCGCGGCATCGGGGGGGTGAGCCGGGTTTCCAGGTCCCCGGCGCGGCAACTCGGGACGCGCGCGCCTCCCCTCTCCGCGGTCTCCGCCTCCCGGGTCCGGTCGGTCCTTTCGCGCGTTCGCCGAAAACCAAGGCCCCCGGGGAATCCCCGGGGGCCGGTGTCCCGCCCGTCGCGAGAGGGCAGAACGTGAGAACATCGTTCGGGCCGTTTAACGTCCTGCCCAGGACGGACTAGGGCAACCCTCGCTGCAGTGGGCGACCCGCGGAACCATGAAGCGCTTCATCCTCGATCACCTCCTTCCCACGTGGATTTCTCGCTTCCAGCCATGAGCGTAAGCAGCGATGCCCCCCCTGTCAAGCACCCCCCCCTCGTCGTGCTCACGACGGATTTCGGGCTCACGGACGCCTACGTCGGCACCGTCAAGGCCGTGATCCTCGGCATCTGCCCGAGCGCGCGCCTCCTCGACCTCACCCACGGGGTCCCGGCCCACGACGTGCTGTCGGGCTGCCTCGCCTTGGAAGCGGCCCGTCCCTACGTCCCGCCCGGCACCTTCCACCTGGCCGTCGTGGACCCGGGTGTCGGAGGCCCGCGTGCGGCGCTGGCGGTGCGAACCGCCCGGGAGGTGTTCGTGGCCCCGGACAACGGGCTCCTCTCGTTCCTCCCCCCCGAGGAGGTGCTGGAGGTCCGCCGCATCGAGAACCCCGAACTCCTCGCCCGCCCGGTGAGCGCGACGTTCCACGGGCGCGACGTCTTCGCGCCCGCCGTGGCCCGCCTCGCCGCGGGACTGGACTTCTCTCTCTTGGGGCAAAGGGCGAGTTCGTTCGAGCGCCTCCAGGTTCCGGAGGCGCGGACCACGGCCGAGGGAACCGCCGGCGAAGTGCTCGCCTTCGACGGGTTCGGAAACGCGATCACCAGCATCCGGGCGGGCCAGCTCGCGCGGCGACCCAGGGCCGCCCGGATCGGCGCCCGGGAGATCCCCTTCGCGACCACCTACGCCGACCTGCCGCCCGGCGAACCCCTGTGCCTGCTCGGGTCGGGGGGCAGAGTGGAGATCGCGGTCCGGGAGGGAAGCGCCCGGGAGCGTCTGCGGCTCACAAGGGGAACCGCTGTCCTCCTCCTTGAAGGCCCTCCCTAGCCCGGGTATAACGGTGCCACAGGCGCTCGCGGCGGGGGTGCCGCGGCGAGGCAGCAGACCCGGGAGGATGACCGATGTCCGCGACGAGGAACCCCTTTGCCGCCCTGGCCGGGGACGACACCCTGGCCGCCACCGTCCGCGCCCTCCAGGTGCCCCTCCAGGCCGAACTGCTCCGGGTCGGGGCCCAGTGGGAGGAGAGCCTGGCGATCCTCCGCGAGATGGTCAGCCACCGGCGCCCCTTCGCCTCCGCGGCGGACGCCCTATCCTGGTACCGGGCACCCTACCACCCCTCACTCTGAGTCCCGACCGACGAGGATTCCCCCGATGATCGACTTCACTACCGCCTCTGCGGCGCCGGCGAGCGCCGAAACCCTCGCCCTGGTGCGGACCCGGTTCGTCCGCGTCGTCTATCAGTGGATGGCCGGGGGCCTGGCGCTCACCGCGGCGACGGCCCTGCTGGTCGTCAGCAGCCCTGCGCTCATGGGGGCCCTCGTGCTCCGGCGCGGGGTGCTGCTGGCCCTCGTGCTCGCCGAACTCGGGCTGGTGATCGCCCTGTCGGCGTGGATCAACAAGATGCGCGTGCGCACCGCCAGCTGGGTCTTCCTCGCCTACTCGGTGCTCAACGGGGTCACCCTTTCGGCCATCCTGCTCGTGTACACCGGGTCGAGCGTGGCCCTCACCTTCGGCGTCTGCGCCGCCACCTTCTTCGCGGCCGCCACCTACGGGACGGTCACCGGGCGGGACCTCGCGGGCGTCGGATCCTTCGCCTTCATGGGGCTCATCGGCATCCTGATCGGCTCCGTGGCCAACTGGTTCCTCCGGAGCCCCGCCTTCGACTGGGCGCTAACGTACGTCGGGGTGCTGGTGTTCGTCATCCTGGCGGCGTACGACGCCCAGAAGATCCAGCGGCTCGGAGTCACGGCAGCGGCGCAGGGGGAGGCGGCCCTCTCCCGACAGGCCATCCTGGGCGCGCTGGCGCTCTACCTCGACTTCGTCAACCTGTTCCTCTTCCTGCTGCGCATCTTCGGCCGTTCGCGGGACTGAGAAACGCCGGACGGCTCGCCGTAACGCCCCCCCGAGGCCCCGCGCGGCGCGGATGGTTTTTAGTGAAACTGAAAAGTTTTATTGTTGCTAAAACAGCAGGGCGGTGCTAAGACTCGCCGCCCCGACCCCCACCTGTCGCCCCGGCCACGGAATCGGGTGACCCGACCGAGTCCTGCGGCCACGCCACGAGGAGGAGTGCCATGTCCACCCGCCGAATGATCACCATCGACGGCAACGAGGCCGCGGCTTCGGTCGCCCACCGCCTGAGCGAGGTGATCGCCATCTATCCGATCACGCCCTCCTCCCCCATGGGCGAGTTCGCCGACGAGTGGGCCGCCCAGGGGAGGCCGAACATCTGGGGCACCATCCCGCAGGTGATCGAGATGCAGTCCGAGGGCGGGCGCGGCCGGCGCGGTCCACGGCGCGCTGCAGGCCGGCGCGCTGACCACGACCTTCACGGCGTCGCCAGGGCCTGCTGCTGATGATCCCGAACATGTACAAGATCGCCGGCGAGCTGACGCCGCTACGGCATGCACGTCTCGGCCCGCACGCTGGCCACCCACGCGCTGTCGATCTTCGGCGACCACTCCGACGTGATGGCCGTGCCGGCAGACCGGGTTCGCCATGCTGGCCTCGGGCTCCGTGCAGGAGGCCCACGACCTGGCGCTGCATCGCCCACGCCGCGACCCTCGAGGCCCGGGTGCCGTTCCTCCACTTCTTCGACGGGTTCCGCACCTCCCACGAGGTGGCGAAGATCGAGGAGCTCACCGACGACGACCTGCGGGCGATGATCGACGACGACCTGGTCCGCGCCCATCGCGAGCGCGCGCTGACCCCCGACCGCCCGTGCTCCGCGGCACCGCCCAGAACCCGGACGTCTTCTTCCAGGCCCGCGAGGCCTGCAACCCCTTCTACGACGCCTGCGCCGGGCATCGTGCAGGAGGCGATGGACCGGTTCGCCGAGACTCGCCGGGCCGGCAGTACCACCTCTTCGACTACGTCGGCGCACCCGGACGCCGAGCGGGTCGTCGTCATGATGGGCTCCGGCGCCGAGGCCGCCCACGAGACCGTCGAGCACCTGGTCGCGCAAGGGCGAGAAGGTCGGCCTGCGTCAAGGTGCGCCTCTACCGCCCCTTCTCCGTCGAGCACTTCGTCGGCGCCCTGCCCAAGACGGTCACCAGGCCATCGCGGTGCTCGACCGCACCAAGGAGCCCGGCGCCGCGGGCGAGCCGCTCTACCAGGACGTGGTCACCGCCCTGGGCGAGGCCGGGCGCGCGCGGCACTCGGCGGTCCCGCGGTCGTCGGCGGGCGCTACGGCCTCTCCTCCAAGGAGTTCACCCCGGCCATGGTCAAGGCGGTCTTCGACGAGCTCGAGAAGACGAAGCCGAAGAACCACTTCACCGTCGGCATCGACGACGACGTGACCCACACGAGCCTCGACGTACGACCCCGACTTCGACATCGAGCCCGAGGAGCGTGGTGCGCGCGTGTTCTTCGGCCTCGGCGCCGACGGCACGGTGGGCGCCAACAAGAACTCGATCAAGATCATCGGCGAGGAGACCGACAACTACGCCCAGGGCTACTTCGTCTACGACTCCAAGAAGGCCGGCGCCGTCACCGATCTCCCACCTGCGCTTCGGCCCGAAGCGCATCCGCTCCAGCTACCTGATCACGCAAGGCCAGCTTCGTCGCCTGCCACCAGTTCACCTTCCTCGAGAAGTACGACATGCTCGAGCTACGCAGCGCCGGGCGCCGTCTTCCTGCTCAACGCCCCCTACGGGCCGGACGAGGTCTGGGACCACCTGCCGCGCGAGGTCCAGGAGCAGATCATCCGGCAAGAAGCTCAAGTTCTACGTGATCGACGCCTACGAGGTGGCCAAGAACACGGGCATGGGCGGCCGGATCAACACGATCATGCAGACCTGCTTCTTCGCCATCTCGGGCGTGCTGCCGCGCGAGGAGGCGATCGCCGAAGATCAAGGACGCGATCAAGAAGACCTACGGCCGCAAGGGCGAGGACGTCGTCCAGCAAGAACTTCGAGGCGGTGGACGAGACGCTGGCGAACCTGCACGAGGTCAAGGTGCCCGGCCAAGGCGACCGCGCGCGGTCATGCCGCCCGCCGATCGTCGCCGAGGCCGCCCCGGAGTTCGTCAAGCGACGTGACGGGCGCGATGATGGCCGGCAAGGGCGACGACCTGCCGGTGAGCGCCATGCCCGTCGACGGCACCTTGCCGACCGGCACGACGCAGTGGGAGAAGCGCAACATCGCCCTGGAGATCCCGGTCTGGGACCCCGAGGTCTGCATCCAGTGCGGCAAGTGCTCCTTCGTCTGCCCGCACGCGGCCGATCCGCGCGAAGGTCTACGACCCGAAGCTGCTCGAGAAGGCGCCCGACGACCTTCAAGTCGCGCGGACGCCAAGGGCAAGGACGTCGAGGGCCTGAAGTTCACCATCCAGGTGGCCCCCGAGGACTGCACCGGCTGCGGCGTCTGCGTCGATGACCTGCCCGGCCAAGGACAAGGCCAACCCGAAGCGCAAGGCCATCAACATGGCAGCCGCAGCTGCCGCTGCGCGAGCCGGAGCGCGAGAACTGGGAGTTCTTCCTCGAGCCTGCCCGAGGCTGGACCGCGGCCAGCGTCAAGACCGACGTGCAAGGGCTCCCAGTTCCTGCGAGCCGCTCTTCGAGTTCTCCGGCGGCTGCGCCGGCTGCGGCGAGACGCCCTACGTCAAGCTGCTGACCCAGCTCTTCGGCGACCGGATGCTGATCGCCAACGCCACCGGCTGCTCGTCGATCTACGGCGGCAACCTGCCCACCACGCCCTACACGACCAACGCCGACGGCCGCGGCCCGACCTGGTCCAACTCGCTGTTCGAGGACAACGCCGAGTTCGGCTTCGGCATCCGCCTGGCGGTCGACAAGCAGCGGGAGCAGGCCGCGCGAGCTGCTGAAGGCGCTGGCCGGCCAAGGTCGGGCGACGAGCTGGTCGACGGCGCTCCTCGACGCCGACCAGAGCGAGCGAGGCCGGCATCGACGAGCAGCGCGAGCGCGTCGCCGAGCTGCAGGACGAAGCTCGCGAAGCTCGGCAACGCCGAGGCCAAGCGCCTGGCGGCGCTCGCCGACTACCTGGTCAAGCAAGAGCGTCTGGATCCTGGGCGGCGACGGCTGGGCCTACGACATCGGCTACGGCGGCCTGGACCACGTGCTGGCCACGGGCCGCAACGTCAACATCCTGGTGCTGGACACCGAGGTCTACTCCAACACCGGCGGCCAGATGTCCAAGGCCACGCCGATGGGCGCGGTGGCCAAGTTCGCCGCGGCCGGCAAGCGCATGCCCAAGAAGGACCTGGGCCTGATGGCCATGACCTACGGCAACGTCTACGTGGCCCGGGTGGCCATGGGCGCCAAGGACGAGCAGACCGTCAAGGCCTTCGCCGAGGCCGAGAGCTACCACGGCCCGTCGCTGATCATCGCCTACAGCCACTGCATCGCCCACGGCATCGACATGGCCGACGGGCCGCGAGCAGCAGAAGCTGGCGGTGGACTCGGGCCACTGGCCCCTGTACCGCTTCGACCCGCGGCTCGCGGCGCGCAGGGCAAGAACCCGCTGCAGCTCGACTCCGAGGCGCCGAAGATCGACCTCGAGGAGTACGTGTACAACGAGACCCGCTACCGGATGCTGCCGCGACATGGACCCCGAGCGGGCCAAGGACTGCTGGGCTGCGCCCAGGGCGGCGTCCAGCAGCCAGTGGAGCCTCTACGAGCAACTCAGCCACCTCCACGTGGGCGGCTCCCATCCCGACACCGGCGACAAGTGAGGAGGTCACCCATGGATCTCAGCACCACCTACCTGGGGCTCAAGCTCGCCAACCCGCTCATCCCGGGCGCGTCGCCGCTCTCGGACAACGTCGACGCCGTCAAGCGCCTGGAGGACGCCGGGGCTCCGGCGATCGTCATGTACTCCCTGTTCGAGGAGCAGATCGAGGAGGAACAGCGCCGTGAGGTCCGGGACGTGGAGGAGGCGGAGGACTCGTTCGCCGAGGCCCTGAGCTACTTCCCCCGGCGCGACCAGTACCGGGTGATCGGCCCCGACCACTACCTGGAGAAGATCCGCAAGCTCAAGGAGGCCGTCGCCGTCCCCGTCATCGCCTCCCTCAACGGCGTCTCGGAGGGCGGGTGGACCGACTACGCGAAGCAGTGCCAGCAGGCCGGCGCCGACGCCCTGGAGCTGAACATCTACTTCCTCGCCGCCGACCCGGACGAGCCGGGCAAGGCGGTGGAGGACCGGCTGATCCGCGTCGTCAAGGCCGTGAAGAAGGCCGTCAAGATCCCCGTGGCCGTGAAGCTCTCCCCCTTCTTCTCGTCGCTCCCGAACATGGCCGTGCGCCTCGAGGCCGCCGGGGCCGAGGGCCTCGTGCTGTTCAACCGCTTCTACCAGCCCGACATCGACCTGGAGGCCCTGGAGGTGGTGCCGAAGCTGCGGCTCTCCGATTCCGGGGAACTGCTCCCGCGGCTGCGCTGGCTGGCGCTCGTCAGCGGCCGGGTGAAGATGACCCTCGCGGCCACCGGCGGCGTCCACACCGCCGCGGACGCCGTGAAGGCGATCATGGCCGGCGCCCACGGGGTCCAGATGGTCTCGGCGCTCCTGAAGAACGGCTCGGGGCACCTCAAGACGGTCCGCGACGAGATGGCCGCGTGGATGGAGGCCCACGGGTACGACTCCGTGGCCAAGATGCGCGGCTGCATGAGCCTGGAGAAGAGCCCCAACCCCGCCGCCTTCGAGCGGGCCAACTACATCCGCATCCTCCAGGGCGGCACGCGGTACGCCTGACGTCCCCACCCAGCCCGAGGCCAGCGAGGCCGCCCACAGGGGCGGCCTCGCTTCGTTTCCCCGGCCGAAAGCGTGCCTGCCCTCCCGCAATGCGGCCCCGTCCCCTGCACCTTCTGCACCTGGCACAGCGGTCGGCAGAATTCGCCCCACCGTCTCTCCCATTCCACCATGAACCTCCTGCTTCCACAAAACCGAACAAATAGTCATTCCTCGAGGACTGTAAATTAGAAAAGATATATACAGTCATGTATCCGAATGGGTAACGCAATTATCCATGTGGCCACTATATATGAATACTGGCGGCGCTATCTTGTTATGAGTTAAAAAACTGCTGTCGGATCAAGATCTATTGCTGCAGGAGCGAAGAGCCGGTCAACAGCCCAAAAGAACCAGGCGTCACTGGCCGCTCATTCATGCCACGTGTGCTGCGGCGTTTTCTGTTGCTCATCAAGGAGGTAATGCCATGAGGACCCACGGAAATCTCTGGAGTGTGCTGTTCGGCCTCGGCGCCGTCTTGGCGCTTGCCGCGACCCAAGGCTGCGGGGGCGGAGGAGGAGGCGGCGGGGACGCCGACCTGTCCGCGCCGCGGGTGGTGAGCGCGGAGGCGGTGAGCCAGGACGAGGTCCTGGTCACCTTCGACGAGGCCGTCAAGTCCTGCTCGGCCAGGACCGTCAACTTCACCATCACCCCCGACCTCGCGGTAACCGACGCGGGCCTCCGCAACGGGGGCACCGCGGTCTGGCTCAAGACCGGCCGCCAGGTCCGCGACCTGCAGTACACCGTGGAGGTCGCGCGGGAGGACCGCAACGGCGACGGCAAGGTCGACGAACTCGACGAGTGCGTGGTGGACACGGCGAACAACGCCGTGGACCCGACCCGCTCCCGCGCGACGTTCCGCGGCGCGACCTCGGCCGACGGGGACGGGCCCCGCGTGGTCAGCGCCGTCTCCACGAGCAACACCGAGATCCTCGTCACCTTCAGCGAGGCGGTCCTCGGGGGGATGGAGAGCGCGGAGAACCCGAGCCACTACAAGATCTCCGCATCGCTCCTCGTCCCCTCGCGAACCTCCGCACGAGTGGCCGCCCGGGCCACCGTACTGGTGAAGAACGCCGTCCTGCTTCTGCCCGAACGAACGACGATCCAACTCGTCACGTGGCCACAGTCGGACCTCGAGTACACGCTGACCGTCACCGACATCAAGGACCTGGCCGGGAACCCGATCGCTCCCGCAGGCCCCTTCGTCGAGCCCGCGACGACCAAGTTCGTCGGCACGCCGCCAGGGCCGGGGGACCTCACCGACGCCGACCTCGACGGCGTTTCGGACGCTGCGGAGCAACGCGGCTGGATCGTCACCGTCTACCAAGCGGACGGCGCTGCCGTGCAGCGGGACGTGAACGCGGACCCCCGGGCCACGGACACCGACGGTGACGGAGTGTCGGACAAGGACGAGTGGACCTATCTGCTGGACCCGCGCGTGGCCGACACGGACGGGGACGACCTCACGGACTTCCAGGAACTCAACCTCGTGTTCAGCAATCCCCTGGATCAGGACACCGACAAGGACGGTCTTGCGGACGGGCTCGAGTTCAACTACTTCGGCATCTCGCCGGTGCTGGCCGACACCGACGGCGACGACCTCGACGACTACGAGGAACTCTACATCCGGGGCGAGAAGTACGACGCCAAGGTGGCCAACCTACCCGAGATCACCGTGGTCTACTCCACGGCTCCGTCCGTGTACATGGTCACGGACCAGTCGACCACGAAGGAGCGCAGCTTCGGCACGACCATCTCCGAGTCGACGACGGTGTCGGAAGAGATGGGGAAGACCGACTCCACGACCAACCAGCGAACCGCTCAGCACGCCTTCGAGATCGGCCACAAGATGGGTGCCGAAGCGTCCTTTCCCGACATCAGCTTCAAGATGTCCGCTGAGGTCTCGACCAAGTACGGCTACACACAGGGAACCATGAACCAGCGCAGCGTGGCTTGGTCCGAGAAGCAGTCCCGGGAAGCGAAGGACGCCGTCGCCGAGTTCGAGGAGTACTCCGAAACCCAGACCGTGCAGACCAGCGGCGGGCGGGTGGCCGGCGGCATCAAGCTCGAGAACTCGGGCAGCGTGTCGGTGACCATCAGTTCGATCGTGGTCAACGTGAAGGTGCCCGACTGGAGAAACCCGGGGACCTACCGGGTCCTGGCCGCGATTCAACCCGAGTTGGTCAAGTCGATCACCCTGGGACCCGGGGATCTGAGCCACGAGATCTTCGTCGCCACCGGAGAGCGGGACCTCACGGTCGCACAAGCCCGCGAGCTGCTTCTCAACGCCGGCTCCATCTTCTTCGAGGTCTCGAGCATCGCCGTGACCGACGAGAACGGTCGAAGCTTCACCTACAAGACCGAGCAGACGGTCGCCCAGACGGCCCTGATCGTGCTCGACTACCAGGGGCGCAGACCGTTGGAGCGCTACATGGTCGCTACGAACCTCGTCCATGCAGACGCCCGCTCCTTCGAGGGTGTGCGGCTCGGAGACGTCCTCGACTACCTGGGGGTCCCCGTCGAGACATACCCGGAAGGCGGGCTGAGAAGCGTCCGGGGGATCGAGTCGGTCTCCAAGCAGAGCGGGGCCTGGTTCGTCCTGACCTCGAGCGCCTCCCTGCGCCAGGAGGGAGTCGGGTTCCTCGACCTGGTTCTGAAGGCGGGCGACTGGGTGGAGGTCGCGTACCTCAGCGATTTCGACGAGGACGGCCTCTTCACCCGGGAGGAGTACCTGTACGGGACCTACGACACGGAAGTGGACTCGGACGAGGACGGCCTCTCCGACTACGAGGAGACGAAGGTCGGGTGGCACGTGCCGATTCTCGCCAAGGTCGTGTACCCCAACCCCCTGAATGCGGAGGACTACGACCGGGACGGCCTCAACGACCCCCAGGAGAGAGCCCTGTCCACGGACCCCCGCGATGCGGACACGGACGGCGACGGCATCTTCGACCCCGAAGACGCCTACCCCAACATCCCCAACGCTAGCCCCACGCGGTTCACGGCCGGTCTGTCCGAGGACTCGGACAACGTGGTGCGGCTCACGTGGGAGATCCCGGACGAGTACGAGGGAGTCCTGATCCTGCGGCAACCGGAGTCGGACATCTACGGGCGGCCCACCCACGGCGTCCTGTACAACCCGGGAGACGAGGTCGCTGGAGCGACGGTCGTGTACTCCGGGTCGGATCTCGAGACCTACGACGGGGACCTCGACTTCCGAACCACCTACTTCTACCGGATCTTCCCGTACGACGGCGCCGCGAACTATGGCGCCTCGGCAGGCCGCACCGTGCTCACCGGGCCCGGGCCCCTGCCTCCGGTGGTGGGCCTCACGAGCACGGTCGAGGGCGAGGACATCCGGCTCTCCTGGACGAACCCCACGGACACCCGCCTCGCGGGCATCCTGATCCTGCGCGACACCCAGCCCATATCAGCGGAGCCCTTCGACGGGGCCAACTACTCCGAAGGCACGATTCTCGGGTCCGCGAAGGTCGTGCTGGTGGAAGGTGGGGATCCGGCGGCTCTGCCCACGACCTTCCTCGACAAGGGCCTCGCGAAGAACGTCACCTACTACTACAAGGTCTTCAACCGGGACGACGACTTCCTGTACTCCGAGGGGGCCCGAACCATAGCGACCACGGACGACGGGAAGACTTTCGTCACCGTGACGTTCACCGAGGTGGAGTGCGTCAGCGACAATGATGGTGATGGCGCGGAACTGCACTGGACGACGACCATCCGCCCCGCGAGCGGGGCAGCACTCTTCAATGGAGAGGGCAGCAAGACACTAGACTCTGGGGAGCGTTACACCTTGTCTTCCGCCTGGCAGAAGACCTTCGAAATGGACAACAGCAGCAAGTTCTGGGTCGAGGGCTGGATGGAGGAGGAGGACGACTGGTTCCGCGGCCCCGACGACCAAATGGGCTCGGACAGCCACGACTGGACCTTCAACACCCAGACCTATCGGTGGGAGAGCTTCAGCGACACCACCCGGTTCTTGAACTTTCCGAACGACGGGCTGGCCAAGATCCACTACAACGCCGTGACGGCGGACAGCACGCTGCTGGTCGAGCCCGTATCTCCCAACATCCCTGCCGGCGGCGTCTACCCGGGCGCGATCAACCACCCCGTACACCGCGTGGACTGGAAGACGGGGCTGGGGACCATCGACGTCAGCGGGTTCCGGATCGCCCTGGTCACGGGGCCGGCTGCCGTGCAGTCGAGCGACATCGTCAACCTCAGGGTATGGGCGGACGTCGGGACGGTCGTGGGGCACCAGGACTCCGGGGACGTCCTCGTCGCCACGGGGACGTGGACCCCTTCGATGGGGGCCTACGTGGCGGACTCGTTCACCTACTCGATCCCCCCCAACACCACCCGGCCCATGCTCGTCACCGCCGACGTGGCCGCGACAGCCGTTCCGGGGCGGATCCTCATCACGGAACTGCTCGACGTGGACGCATCCCGGGGAACCGTAGCCCCCTTCCCTCCCCTGCAGTCGAACCCGTGCGAGATCCTCGCGGGATCGCTCTCGGTGTTCACGCCGAACGCCCTGCCGGCTGCCGCCGACGTGCCCGAGGGATCGACGAATGTCGTGATCGACCAGTGGACGTGGACCACGAACGACGGGCCTGTGACGGTGAGCGGGGTCACGGTGAGCCCCGAGCCCGCGGCCAACATGGCGACGCAGACGGACGTCCCGACCCTGAAGGTGTACGAGGACCTGGGCACGCCGGGCGCGTACGACGGGGCCGACGTACTCGTGGCGAGCCTCCCTTGGGACCCGGCGCTGGCCGCGTACGCAACGTCGGCGCTCGCCTACTCCCTTGCGCCGAACGCGAGCGTCGGCCTCCTGCTCACCATGGACGTGGCCGCCTCCGTGACCGGCACCCCGACCTTCCAGGCGAGCCTGGACCAGGTGACGACCTCGGTGGGCGAGGTCCAACCCTTCGGCATGATCACGTCGGAGGTCTTCACCCTGCGGCCGGGCGCCGGACCGTAGAGACTCCCCGGGAGGGGGCCGCCGTCTCTGGCGGCCCCCTCCCCTTTCCCTTCCTTGCCCGCCCGCCCCGGAACAGCCACAATCCACCCCTGCGTCGCCCGTTCCGGGTCCCCGCCGGCCCGGGAACCGTCCCAACCCGACGGAGACCGTGCCGTGGCCCGAATCGGACTTCTCGCGCTCCTCGTGCTCCTGGCGGCCCCACACCTGCTCGGGGCCGAGGATCCCGCGATCCTCGTCGACGACTTCGAGCACGGCCTGCGCGAAGGGTGGCGCGAGAAGCGCTTCCAGGGGCAGACGGCCTACGCGGTGGTGCCGGAGGGCGAAGGCCGCGCGCTGCGGGCCGAGGCCGTGGGCAGCGCCTCGGGGCTGATCTTCGACGTGGAGTTCGACCCCGCCGAGTTCCCGATCCTCACGTGGCGGTGGAAGGTGGAGAACCTCGTGGGGGCGAGCGACCCCACCCGGAAGGCCGGGGACGACTACCCGGCCCGGGTGTACGTGGTCTTCCCCCACTGGTTCTTCCCCAAGACCCGGAGCCTGAACTACATCTGGGCCACGGACTACCCGGTGGACGAGCCGATCCCCAACCCCTTCACCGGAAACGCGGTGATGATCGCGGTGCGGAGCGGGCCCGAGAAGGTGGGGCGGTGGGTGACGGAGCGGCGGGACATCGCGGCCGACTTCCGCGCCGCCTTCGGGGAGGACCCGCCCAAGGCCGGCGCGCTCGCGGTGATGACCGACACGGATCAGACCGGGGAGCGGGCCGTGGCCTGGTACGACGACCTGCGGCTCGAGCCCCGCTAGGGGCGGCGCACCGGTACTCCTCAGCCTTCGGCTTCGGCCGAGGGGAGCGGCACCCGGAACCCGCCGGCCGGGACGTCTCCGGCCACGAGCTCCCCGACGAAGAGGCTCGCGTTCTTCACGAAGAAGAAGTTCGGCAGCCCTTCGGACAGCTCGAAGAGCCGGCGGGCGTACTCCTCCTCCTTGCCCTCCTCCGGCGTGGCGAGGCCGAGCAGCACCACGTCGGCCTCGGCGCTCTCGCTCCGGATCAGCTCGCTGATGCTCGTGCCCGCGGGCTTCACGAGCACGTCCACGTCCGCCGTGATGCGGATCTCCGGCAGCAGTTGCCCGAGCGCCCGCTCGGTCTCGGCCTTCATCAGGTCGTTGGACGCCACGCTCAGGATGCGCAGGCGAGCGTCCCGCCACTCGCGGTTGCGGGTCAGCAGGTAGGCCAGCAGCAGCATCAGATCGCCGTTGCGCTGCAGGCCGCCCCACCACACGTCGACGCTCTGGAGCCGCCCCCGGGGCGAGGCCGTCTGCTCCTGCACCCGGCCGATCACCAGCGACTTGTTCAGTCGCTCGAGTCGGCGCATCACCCGCAGGAGGACGGCCAGGCGCTCGGGGCTCTCGGGCCAGCCGAGCAGGACCGTGTTGCTCTCGATGCCGGCCATGCCGTTGGCCTGGGCCACGTCGACGATCCCGTCGACCACGTCGCGCACCACGTCCACCTCGGCGAAGGCGACGATCCCCTCTGCCCGCAGGAGAGCCTCGATCTCGGCCTCCCGGTCGTCGGGGTCCTCGTCCAGTCGAGCAGGTCGCCCACCACCAGCTCGCACACGGTGACGACGCCGCGGCCCTGGCTGAACCAGTCGCCGAAGCGCACGAGGTCGAGCCGCCGTTCGGCCTTCTCGACGAAGACCAGGACGTGCGGCCGCCAGTTGCGCGCGGTCACGGGCCGACGGGACGAGCTTGACGAGCGACCAGCGGATGAGGGCCTCGTAGACGCCGCGGCGCACGTCGCCCCAGTCGGCCTTGTGCTCCGCGGTGGCAGGAACACGCCAGAGCGCCGAGCTCCAGGACCATGGCCACCACGCTCGCCGCGGGGTTGATCAGGAACATGACCGCCGAAGCAGGCGACGGCCGCCGAGCAGGCTCACCGGCCAGGGCACGCGCAGCCTCGGCCGCCAGGAGGGGTCGCCGCGAGAGCTCCTCGAGGGCCGCGACGAGGTTCACCGTGCCGTAGACGGTCAGGAAGAACATGGTGACCACGGTGGCCACCGTGTTCAGGTCGCCCGAGCAAGCACCGCGGCGAGCGCGATGGCCAGCGACACGAGCGAGCCCGAGCACGGGCTCCTGGCTGCCGCCCGGCGGCCGACCAGGAAGCGCGGGCGCCAGGCCGTCCAGGGCCAGGGCCTGCAGCGTGCGCGGCGCGCCCAGCATCGAGCCCACCGCCGAGGAGAAGATGGCGCCCCACAGGCCGGGCAGGACGAGCAGCGCGCCCAGCGGGGCGATCCGGGTCCAGACCAGCGGATCGTCGCGCAGCGCCGCCGGCGTCGGCGCCCGACGGCCAGGAGCACCGGGATGACCAGGTAGACGCCGAACCCGGTCAGCACGGCGCCGCGAGGGCGCCGCGGGGGATCGAGCGGCTCGGGTCCGCGCAGGTCGCCGGAGAGCCCGAGGCCGGCCATGACGCCGGTGACCGCCGGGAAGAAGACCGCGAAGACCACCCAGAAGCCGACCTCGCCCGGACCGGGGCTGCGGCGCCGGCGGCGAGCACCCGGCGCCGCATGAGCGGCGCCGACGGCCAGGGCGACCAGCGAGAGCGCCGATCAGCACCATGAGCGGGATCTGGGCCTTCAGGGCGCGTCTCGGCCCCGCGAAAGGCCAGCGCGCCACCGCCACGATGATGACGAAGGCCGCCGGCTGCACGGGGCAGCTCCGGCCAGACGAAGCGCAGCGACTCGGCGAGACCGAAGGCGTAGAGCGTCACCGAGAAGGCCTGCGACAGGAAGAGCGGCAGGCCGATGGCGCCGCCGATCTCGAGGCCCAGGCTGCGGGAGATGATGTAGTAGGCGCCGCCCGACGCCGACCCGGCGTGTTGGTGGCCACGGCCGAGAAGGACAGCGTCGTGATGAGGGTGATGACGTTGGCCAGCAGCACGATCAGGAGGGTCCGCGGCCCAGCCCCAGGTGGCCCACCACCCAGCCGAAGCGCAGGTACATGATCACGCCGAGGATCGTCAGGATCGTCGGCGTGAAGACCCCGAGGAAGGTGCCGAGCTTCTGGCTCCGGCGAGGAGCCCCTTCCGAGCCGACGAGACGCCGCACCAGATCGAACACGGGCGCCAGGCGAACCAGCACGTCACGCACGAACGAGCCTCCTCGCAAACGCGAAAGCGGAACCGGCGTTGAAGGGCGGGCACGAGGCTACTACAGGAGCCCGCCGGGATCGAGACACAGGATACGGAAGGAGTGCCCCGAACGGGAGAAGACCTCAGGGGCTCGGCAGCGCCAGGAGCCGGCCCAGGACCTCGGCCGCCCCGGGCGCGTCCGACGCGGCCCGCACGCCCACGAGGCGCGAGCCCGAGACCAGGATTGCGACCGGCCCGAGATCGGGGTCCGCCCCCGTCCAGCCCGAGGCGCCCTGCCGCTCCAAGGGCCGCGCATCCCGCAGGAGGGCCCGGTAGGCCTCCAACCCGGGCGACGCGCCGTGGGCGGACGTCGACGCGAAGACCGCGAGGCCTCCGCGGGTCCTCCCCTCGAGGCCGGGGGGCAGGGCTTCCCGGCCGAGGAGGTGGTCCGGCGCGTAGACCACGGTCGAGGGGTCGGTGATCCCCTCGAAGGACGAGAGGACCTCCGGCCGAGGCGGGGTCTCCCCGAGCCGGGCGAGCAGCGCGTCGACCCCGCGCGCGAGGGCGGCGGAGCGCTCCGCCTCGGTGCCGAAGGCGTGGAGGAGGAAGAACGACCGCCCGCTCCACAGGGCTGCCTGGTACTCGTCCCGGAAGCCACCGTTGCCCAAGGGCTCCACCGGGTCCCCCGGCCTACGGAAGGTCGCCCACACGCCGAAAGCTCCCAGCGCGTTCCCCATCTCGAAAGCCGACACCTCGAGTCCTGCGTCGGGGTTCCCCGGCGCCTCGAAATACGCCAGGGCGGCCCCCACCAGGCCGAAGCGGCGGTACAGCTCGGCCTCGCCGTCGATCTTCTCCCAGAGGGAATCGGGGGTGTGCCGTTCCACGGGACCCGCCAAGGCGAGGGGCGCCAGTTCGGAGGAAGACGGGAGGAACGCCGCCGGATCGGCGAGGGCCGCGCCCGCCAGCAGGAGCAGGCCGAGCGCGGCCCCGGCTCTACGCAACGCCGACCCCGAGGTCGAGGAGCCGCGCGACCCGCTCACCCACGGGGATGCCGAAGCGGCAGGTCACCGTGCATCGCCCGCACGACCCGCAGGGGAGCCGGGTCCCCGCCAGCGCCTCCCGCGAGAGTTCGGGGCGCCCGTACCCTTCGGCGTACATCAGTGCCCGCAGCGCCGTGGGCACGTCGACCGCGTGCCGGCACTGGCCGGCACACGCCCCGCACGCGCGGCAGTAGCGGTCCTCCACGGCCCGGGCGTACACGCGCAGCGCGGCCCCGTCCCGCCAGGTGTGCCGGGTTCCCATCACCGCCGCGTTCTCCCGCACCTGGTCGAAGGTCGCCATGCTCGGAATCGTCGTGGACACCGCGTCGTGCTCGAGGACCCACCGCAGCGCCGACTGGTAAGGGTTGAGGCCGGGGAACGCGTCCATGGAGTACCCACCGGTCATGATCTTCATGGCGACCACGCCGAGCCCGGCGGCGGCCGTGCGCTTCACCGCCTCGGACACCTCCGGGGGGCTCTGGAAGTTGAAGGATGTGAGCACCACGTCGTAGAGCTTCGCCTCCACGGCCGCGTCCATGACCGCGACCATGTTCGAGTGCGTGCTCACCCCGGCGAAGCGGATCTTGCCCTGGGCCTTGAGGGCCTCGAGCGCCTCCAGGTGCTCGGGGAGGAGCACCTCCTCCCGGCTGGAGAGGCCGTGGAGGTAGAGGACGTCGACGAAGTCGGTGCGTAGGGCCTTGAGGCTCTGCTCCACGCTCCCGGTCACCGCGGCCTTCCGGTTCAACTGGCGGCACTTGGTGGCGACGATCACCTCCTTCCGCCGCTCGCCCAGGCCCTCGGCGAGGATCTCCTCGTTCCGGCCGCCCATGTAGGAGCGGGCCGTGTCGAAGAAGTTCACCCCGGCGTCCAGGGCCGCGCGCACCAGGGCCGGGTCCGAGGTGATCATCACCCCCATCCCGACCTCGCTCACACGCAGTCCGGTCCGGCCCAGGGTTCGGTGGGTCGGAGCCGCCGCCCCCGCCCTGGCGGCCGGCAGCCCGGCCGCCGAGGCGAACGCCGTCAGCGCCAGGAAGTCGCGCCGTGTGAGCTCCGGCGCGCTCACTTCGGTTCCACCGGGAAGCCGGAGGCCTTCCACTCGTTCCACCCGCCCTTCAGGGCGTACACCTTGCCGTAACCCATCTCGATCAGACTGCGCGCCACACGGGCGCTCGTGGCTTCGTTGCCTCAGGCACAGTAAAGGACGATCGTACCGTCCTTCGCGTACCGGCCCGCCCAGGCGTCCGGGTGGTAGGGGTCCTCGCGGACGGCCCCGGCGACCTTCTCCTTCGCCCCGTCCCAGTCGCCCGGCGCCCGGACGTCCACCACCGAAACGCCCTGCTTGCCGAGGAGCGGCTTGAGCTCCTCCTTGGTCATCCGCGGGGCTTCCGCGGCCGCGGCGGCCGCGGCGAACCCGAGGGCCGCTGCCAAGGCCAGTGTGCGAACGATCATGTCCGTTCTCCTCTCGATCCGAAGTCGGCCGGGGAGGAAGTCTCCCCGACGGCCACCATGGGTATCAGGAAAGAGCCGCTCGTCAAGGGACGACGTCCCCCGGGGACGCACCGTCCGGCTCGAAGAAGCTCCACCGCACCTGGGGAAAGGCTGCCTTGAGGTCTCGCTCGCACCGGTTCACGTCGGCGAGCAGCCTGCCGGCCGAGGCCTCCTCGGCCATGCGGGCCTTCACCGCGACCATGAGGTCCGGGCCGAGCTGGAAGGTGATGAGGCCCCGCAGCTCCCGCACGGCCGGGTGCGCCGCGAAGAAAGACCGGATCTCCCCCTCCGTCTCGGGATCCGCGCTCTCGCCGATGAGCAGGCTCTTCACCTCCACGCCCACCGCCGCGGCCACGAGGAGCAGGAGGACGCCGATGGCGATGCTCCCCGCGGCGTCGAAGGCGGGGTTGCCGGTGACCATGGCGAGGCCGACGCCGAGCAGGGCCAGCAGGAGGCCGAGCAGGGCCGCGATGTCCTCACCGACCACGGTGATCAGCTCGGCCTGCCGGCTCGTGCGAAACCACCGCCAGAGGCTCCGCCCGCGTCGGCTCGAGCGGCTCTCGCGCAGGGCGCCCGCCAAGGACCCCGCCTCCAGCACCAAGCCCGCCGCCAGGACCGCCACCGCGACCCAGGGGCGCGCCAGCCCCGGGTGCGGGCCGCGGAGCTGCGCCAGCTTGTGGATGCCCTCGTACACGGAGAAGACCCCGCCCATGCTGAAGAGCATCAGGGCGACGATGAACGACCAGAAGTACACGGCCTTGCCGTAGCCCAGGGGGTGCTCGGCCGTCGCGGGCCGCCGGGCGCGGGCCAGCCCCAGGAACAGGAGGCCCTGGTTGGCGCAGTCGGCGAGGGAGTGGATGGCCTCCGCCAGCATCGAGCCGGAGCCCGTGACCCAGGCGGCCGCGCCTTTGGCCACCGCGATCCCGAAGTTGGCGCCGAGGGCATAGAGGATGGCCCGGCGCGAGCCGGACGCGGAGGCGTGTTCCATCGATCGTGCTCCCGTGGGAGGACGGTTCCCGCCCGAGGGCGGGCATGCGGGACCCGGGCTCCCTCAGCCTCGAAGGATCAGATAACCCAGGTAGCCGCCGTAGGCGAGCAGGAAGAACACGCCCTCCCACCGGTCCACCCGGTGGCGGCGCCCCGTGAACGCAGCCAGGAAGAGCAGGACGGTGGCGGCGATCGTGACGAGCGCGTCGGCGCCCCGCTCCGGTGCGAAGGGCAGAGGCCGGATCGCGGCGGTCGCCCCGAGGATGAAGAACACGTTGAAAATGTTGGAGCCCACCACGTTGCCGACCGCGATGTCGGAGTTGCCGCGCCAAGCCGCCACGGCGGAAGTGGCGAGTTCCGGCAGCGAGGTGCCGGCCGACACGACCGTCAGCGCGATCAGCGCCTCGCTCAACCCGAAGCGGGCCGCGACTTCCACCGCACCGACCACGGCAGCCCTTCCCCCGGCGACGAGAAGTGTCAATCCGAGGGCCACCCGCACCCACGAGCCCGCGAGGGAGGGACCGTCGAGACCCGTGGGAGCCTGTTCCGCGACCCCTTTTCGCGCCGCCTCGAGCATGTAGACGAGGAAGATCCCGAAGAAGGCGAGGAGCACCACTCCGTCCACCCGGGAGAGGGAGTCCGCCGCCGCACCGTCGAGCCGCCCGTCGGAGGCCATCACCCCAACGAGGACCGCGGCGAGCAGACTCAGGGGGATCTCCTTCCAGACCGTGGCCTCCACGACCTCGAGGGGGCGGATCAGCGCCGCGATGCCCAGGATGAAGAGGATGTTGAAGGTGTTGGACCCGAGGATGTTGCCGATGGCCACGTCGGTGTGGCCCTCGAAGGCGGCGAAGAAATTGACCACCAACTCCGGCGCCGACGTGCCGAACGCGACGACGGTGAGGCCCACCACGAGGTCCGAAACCCCGAGGCGCCGGGCCACCGCGGAGGCGCCGCTGACCAGCCACTCCGCGCCCTGGAGCAGAAGCGCGAAGCCGCCGGCCAGAAGGACGTACGGCAAGCCAGGTGCTCACGCGATCTCGCCTCCTCGGGGAGCGCGGTGGCTCCATCCGCAGGGGCGAGAATTCCACCCCGCTTCGGCCGCAAGCGCATCCGGGGAGAGGATGCCCCCGGAGACCACCATCTTCACGGCCTCCTCCACGGACATGTCGAGCTCCGTGACCTCGTCCGCCGGCACGATGAAGAGGAAACCGGAGGTCGGGTTCGGGGTCGTGGGCACGAACACCCGGCACGTCCGCCTGCCGTCGCGGCTGGAACCCATCCCGGTGACGAAGCCGACCACCTGCATCCCCGGGCGCGGGAAATCGACGCTCACCACCGCCTTGAAGCTGCTGCGGTCGGGAAGGGTGAGGGTCTCCACCACCTTCTTCGTGGCGGAGTAGATCGTCTTCACCAGGGGGATGCGCAGGAGGAGCGTCTCGCCCGCCGCGATCAACTTGTGGCCGACCACATGGGTCGCCACCGCCCCCACGGCGTAGAGCGCGGCGAGCACGATCGCGGCCGAGACCGTCCAGACAGCCGTTGGAGGTAGCCGGCCGACCGTGAGCCGGGTCAGGGGCCGGATGAGGTCGGCGGTCAAACCGACGAGGAACTCGACCGCGATCCCCGTGACGAAGATCGGCACCACCACCAGGATGCCCGCGATGATCCTGCGGCGGACGTTTCGCCGCAGTCGCGCCCCGAACGAGGGGTTCGGCGAAGCCGCTCCCGTTTCCCCTTCCGAGTTCATCTCCCCTCTTCCCTTCTCCCTCTGCCGGATGTCGGTGACCGGCAGGAGGCACGGCGTTCTCGCCGCCGTGCCTCCCCCTGGGAGCGCGCCGGCCGGCGCGCGGTCAGCCGACCGGGCCGAGTTTCCGCACGATGCCTTCTATCAGTTCTTCCCTCTTCTTCAAGCCCTCCCGCATCTCGCGGTGATCCGTGTGGGAGATCTCCAGAAGAAGCCGCGCCAGGTCGCCCTGGAGGAGTTCCCGAAGGACTCGGACCTCTGCGCCGGTAAACTCCAACTTCGCCATCACACACCTCCGGGCCCTGAGGGCCCAAGCCAATGGTCTTCGCCTCTGTGTCAACCCCTGCTAAGCGCCTTGGGCGTCCGCCCTCGCGCCCCCCCCGGCCGGCAGAGCAGCCCCGGCGGAAGCGGGGCGCCTCCACTTCCCGGCGCCCCGGCGCTCGAGCAGGAGGACCACGGGGCCTGCGATGTACACCGTGGAATAGGTTCCCGTGATGATCCCGATGAGCAGCGCCAGCGCGAAGTCGTGGATGACCGGGCCGCCGAGCAGGAGAAGCGGGATGACCACGAGCAGCGTCGTCCCCGAGGTCAGGATCGTCCGGCTCAGCGTCTCGTTCACGCTCCGGTTCAGCGTCGACGCCAGGTCCGCCGTGCCCCCGGCCTTCTTGATCTTCTCCCGCACCCGGTCGAAGATCACGATGGTGTCGTTGAGCGAGTACCCGACGATCGTGAGAACCGCCGCCACCGTGTTCAGGTCGAAGGTCTTGCCGAGCAGGGCGAGGGTACCGACCGTCACGAGAACGTCGTGTGCCAGCGCGACGATGGCGCCCACGCCGAACCGAAGCTCGAAGCGCCACCACACGTAGAGCAGGGTAGCGCCCAGTGCGACCGCGACGGCCAGCACTCCCTTCTGCCGGAGATCCTTTCCCACCTTCGGCCCGACCATCTCCACCCGCCGGACCTCCGCCCCTTCGTCGCCGAGCCTTTGGGCCAGGGTGTCCCGGACCTTCCGGGAGAGCCCTTCGAGTTCCTCGGAACTCTCCTCCATCTGGATGACGAACTCGCCCTCCTCTCCCAGGGCCTGCACGACCGCCGTCCCGCCCACCACCTCGGTCAAAGCGGCCCGGACCCCGGCGACCTCCACCGGTTTGGAGAACCGCACCTGAATCAGGGTTCCTCCGGCGAAGTCCACGCCGTACCGGGGACCGCCCTGCAGGGCCATGACGACGATACTGACCAGGATGAACGCCGCGCTGGCGGCGCAGCACCACTTCCACTTCCCCATGAAGTCGACGTTCGTGTTCGCTCGGATGATCTCCATATGCTCTCCTTCGGGAGTGCGTCCCGCGATGCGTTCCGGGTATTGCCGGTGTTCAGGCCCGCTCGGCCGCCACACGGCCTTGGGCCGGGCCCTCCCCTTCCGGGAGTTCCCTCGTGGCGCCGATTCGCATCCCGTAAAAGGATTGCCGCACGAACACCATGGCCGCGATCAGGAACACGGCTGCCGCTATGCGACTGGTCGTCGCCGGTAACTCGATCGCCAACTCCACGGCCAGCAGGCCGAACAGCGTCGTGAACTTGATGATGGGGTTCATCGCGACGGACGAGGTGTCCTTGAAGGGATCGCCCACGGTGTCGCCCACGACCGTGGCCGCGTGCAGCTCGGTCCCCTTCATCCCCAGCTCGGTCTCGACGAGCTTCTTGGCGTTGTCCCAGGCACCGCCCGCGTTGGCCATGAAGATGGCCTGGTAGAGGCCGAAGACGGCGATCGAGATCAGGTACCCGATGAAGAAGTAGTGGTTCACGCACGCGAAGGCGAGGGTGCTGAAGAACACGGCGAGGAAGATGTTGAACATGCCCTTCTGTGCGTACTGGGTGCAGATCTCCACGACCTTCTTCGAGTCTTCCACCGAGGCCCGCTCGGTGCCGTCGAGCCGGATGTTGCGCTTGATGAACTCCACCGCGCGGTAGGCCCCCGTCGAAACCGCCTGGATCGACGCTCCCGAGAACCAGTAGATCACCGCTCCGCCCGTGACGAGTCCGAGGAGGAACAGGGGGTCGCAGGATCGAGAGCCCCTCCACGCACGCGGCCGGCCCGAACTCGGCTTCGAGCACCTGGATGATGGAGAAGATGAGCGTGGTCGCCCCCACCACGGCCGTCCCGATGAGCACCGGCTTGGCCGTGGCCTTGAAGGTGTTGCCCGCACCGTCGTTCTCCTCGAGGTAGGCCTTCGCCCGTTCGAAGTCCGGCCGGAAACCGAACGCATTCTCGACCTCCCGCTCCACATCCGGGATCGCTCGATGTTCGACAGCTCGTACACCGACTGGGCGTTGTCCGTGACCGGGCCGTAGGAGTCCACGGCGATGGTCACCGGCCCCATGCCGAGGAAGCCGAAGGCCACCAGGCCGAAGGCGAAGATCGCCGGCGCCTTCATGACCTCCCCGAGGCCCGCGGAGCTCACGCCGTACGCAACCGCCATGAGGGCGACGATGGCGAAGCCCATCCAGTAGGCGCTGAAATTCCCGGCCACCAAGCCGGAGAGGATGTTGAGCGACGCCCCGCCCTCGCGGGAGGCCGTCACCACCTCGCGGACGTGGGCCGAGTTGGTGGAGGTGAAGACCTTGACGAGTTCCGGGATGACGGCGCCGGCGACGGTGCCGCAGGTGATGATCGTGGAGAGCTTCCACCACAGGGTCCCGTCGCCGACACCTGGGATCAGGAGCATCGAGAGCACGTACGTCACGGCCACCGAGACGCCCGAGGTGAGCCACACCAGGGTCGTCAGGGGATGCTCGAAGTTGAACCGGGCCGCCTCGCCGTACTTGCCCTTGGCCATGCACCCCGTTAACCCAGTAGGAGGCCGCGCTCGTCGACGATCATCCCGATGCGCATGACGAAGATCCACACGAGGAGTTGGATCTGCACCACCGGGTCCCGCACGGCCAGCAGGATGAAGGTGATGAGCGCCACGCCCGTGACCCCGTAGGTCTCGAAGCCGTCGGCGGTGGGGCCAACCGAGTCGCCCGCGTTGTCCCCCGTGCAGTCGGCGATCACGCCGGGGTTTCGGGCATCGTCCTCCTTGATCCTGAACACGATCTTCATCAGGTCCGAGCCGATGTCGGCGATCTTCGTGAAAATGCCCCCGGCGATGCGCAGGGCCGCCGCTCCGAGGGACTCGCCGATGGCGAAGCCGATGAAGCAGGGCCCCGCCGCCTCCCCGGGCACGAACAGCAGGATGCAGAGCATCAGGACGAGCTCCACGCTGATCAGGAGCATCCCGATGCTCATCCCGGCCTTCAGCGGAATGGCCATGGTCGGGAAGGGCTTCCCGCCCAAGCTGGCGAAGGCCGTGCGGGAGTTCGCGAAGGTGTTGATCCGGATGCCGAACCAGGCCACCGCGTAGCTGCCCAGGATGCCGATGACGCTGAACACCACGATGATGGCCACCCGCTGCGCGGAAAGTGCAGGAGCACCCCGAAGTACACCACCATGATGACTGCGATGAACGACCAGAGCACCGCCAGGAACTTCCCCTGGGTCACGAGGTATGTCTTGCAGGTCTCGTAGATGAGCTCGGAGATCTCCCCCATCGCGCGGTGCACCGACAGGGCGCGGATCTGCATGAATTGGGCGAGGCCGAACGCGATGCCGAGAAGGCAGATCACGAGGCCGAAGACCAGCAGGTGCCGGCCGGAGACCCCCAAGAAGGAGACCGAGCCGAGGTCCGGGATGACGAGTTCCGCCTCGCCGGCCGCCGCGCTGCGCGCGCCGCCGACGGCGAAGCAACCGAGGAAGGCGGCGAGGCCGAGCAGGGCCGCGCCCGGCGCGCCGGGACGGCACGGGAAGGACCGGTTCCGGTTGTTCTGGAAGTTCATGGATCGAGACTCCTCTCTCTGTCGAGCGTAACGACGGCGCGTGGGCCACGCGCCCGTACGACCGCGGCTCCTCCCCGGGGACGACCCGGAGTGCGAGCGGTGGTCGGGG
This sequence comes from uncultured delta proteobacterium, assembly GCA_963707045.1. Classification (GTDB taxonomy): domain Bacteria; phylum Desulfobacterota; class Deferrisomatia; order Deferrisomatales; family JACRMM01; genus CAZGRT01. The sequence continues at coordinate 104,081 of CAVPOV010000005.1, read as the reverse complement.
GAGCCGGAGGCGAACCTCCGTCTCCCGGCTCAACAGCGGAAGGAGCGCTTTTGCAGGTAGAGGGACCCGGGCGAGGAGCCCCGGGGGAGGAGGACCGGGGAGGGAGCGACGTCGGACGGCTCCGTCCCGGGGAGGGGAGCGACCCGGCTCACGGGAACCGGGGTACCGGCCTCTGCCCGAGCGCCGGCGGACACTGCGTGTGCGCCGGGCACGGGAGCAAGAGGCAGCGTCAAGGCCGCCAGTTCCCCGAACGACGCTTCGGGAGTAGGGGCAGCGGAGAGCCCGGAAACGTCCAGGGAAACCGGCCGGGACGACGCCGCGCAGGATCGGTCAGCGCCCCGGGCCGCAGAATCCATGCCCGCGGCCCAAAGGGCAGCGACGATCACGAGTGCGAGCAAGGGGGAACGGGGCAACACGGACGTCTGCCTCCACCGTAGGAAGGCAGAGTGTAGCGACAGCGATTTCCCGGAGTCAATGGGGGGGGAGCCGCGGTGGAGAGCCGCGGTGGGCGACACCTCCCGGCCGGCCCCCGTCAGCTCTCCACCCGGAGGGGCTCCTCGTCGAGCGCGGCGGCCTGCTCCCGCAGGGCCAGGATCTGCTGCTCCCAGTAGCGGGGGGAGTCGAACCAGGGGAAGGCGGCGGGAAAAGCCGGGTCGCTCCACCGGCGGGCGAGCCACGCCGAGTGGTGGAGCATTCGGAGCGCCCGCAGGGCCTCCACCAGGTGCAGTTCCCTGGGGTCGAAGTCCCGGAAGACGCCGTACCCCTCCAGCACGGCGCGCAACTGCCCCTCCATGACCTCCCGGTCGCCGGAGAGCAGCATCCAGAGATCCTGCACCGCGGGACCGGTGCGGCTGTCGTCGAAGTCGACGAAGTGGGGGCCCCCGCGGGTCCAGAGCACGTTGCCCGGGTGGCAGTCGCCGTGGAGGCGGAGCGTCGCGACCGGGCCGGCGCGCCGGTAGCAGCGGCGCACGCCCTCCAGCACCGCCTCGGCCACGGTCCGGTAGGAGTCCTCGATGTAGCCGGGGAGGATGCGGCTCTCCAGCAGGAACCGCAGCGGGCGGTCGCCGAAGGTCTCCGGGTCCAGGGCCGGGCGACAGCGGAAGATCCTGCGGCTTCCGACCGCATGCAATCTCCCCAGGAACCGGCCGAGCCAGCGCAGGATCTCCGGGTCCTCGAGCTCCGGGTGGCGGCCGGGGCGCTTCGGGTACAGGGCGAACCGGAAGCCCTCGAAGGCGAACAGGGTGCGGCCCTCCGGGTCCTCCCACGGCGCGACCGCAGGGACCTCCTCGACGGCGAGCTCGGCGGTGAAGGCGTGCTCCTCCCGGATCGCCGCGTCGGACCAGCGCTGCGGGCGGTAGAACTTGGCGACCAGGGGCTCGGCCTCGTCGATGCCCACCTGGTACACCCGGTTCTCGTAGCTGTTCAGCGCCAGCAGCCGCCCGTCGCAGCGGAAGCCCATGCTCTCCACGGCGTCGAGGACCCTCTCCGGGGTCAGCCCGTGGTAGGGCGTGTCGGGTTCCTTCCCGTCCCCGGCGCCGCGGGCGGGCGATTCGATGCCCTCCCCGTCCTTCACGGGGAGGCCTTCTTCCTGTACTGGGCGAGGTGGGTCTGGAGGCACTCCTTGCAGATGCCGTGGGTGAACTCCACCTGGTCCCTCTGGTGGAAGTACTGCTCCACCGGCACCCACTGGGGCGGCTGCCCCTCGTCCTCGATGCGGATCTTCTTGCAGTAGGCGCAGATGGGCAGGAGGCTCTCCAGGGTCTCCACCTGCAGCTGCAGGGAGTGGATGCGGCGGTACGAGAGCATCAGCGCCCCCAGCGCCAGGACGACCACCACCGCGAGGCAGGCGCCGCTCAGGAGGACGGTGCGCGCCAGCCGCGCGCGGACGGGCTCGAAGTCCTGATAGGCTTCGAACACGTAGCGAACCTGCCCGCCCTCCTCCAGGGGCAGGTAGGTCTCGACCACCGTGTTGCCGATGGGGATGCCGTAGCGGTGCTCGTAGGAACTGGGCGCGACGATCCTCGAGGCAACCCCCCCGGCGAGGGCCTCCCGGAACTCCGGGATGGGCTCGACGGTCTCGCCGACCAGGCCGTCCTCGTCCGCGTAGATGATCCGGCCCGACAGATCGTAGATCTTGGTGGTCTGCAGACCGAACTTGGCGAGCTTGGCCTGGAACAGGTTCCCGAGCGCCTTCCGGCGTTCGGGGTCCCCCAACTCCCGGAACGTCTCGTAGAGCGGCGCCGTGGAGGCAATCTCCAGGGCCAGCAGTTCGGTTGCGCGCTTGGCCTCGCGCTGGGCATCCTGCACGGCCTGCGCCCGGAGGAACGCCCACTGCAGCGCCAGCCCCCCTGCGTAGAGCCCCGCGAGGATGAGGGCGACCAGGGGCAGGAATCGGGTCCGCCTTCCTCCCGGCTTCGGCGTCGCCATGCCCTCTCCCCTCCCGCTGCCGGGACCGGATCGTCCCGGCAAACCGCAATACCTCGTCATCATACCCGAATCTCGCGCCGCGGCGAGGGCTTCCCACGCACCGGACGTCGAGTCTTCAGCGTTTGCGACGGCGGGGGTGGCGGTAGGCCAGCAGGGAGAAGATCGTCACCGCGAGGACGCCCGCCAGCACCACCGGACGCGGAACGGGAGCGTAGACCAGGCGCTCCGCGTAGTGCCCGAGGAACGTTTCCGAGTAGGTCCCCGCCCCGGCCCGGCTCCGCAGCCAGACCTCCAGGTGCGTCAGCGGGCACAGCCAGCCCGCCGCGGTGAGGGTGAGGGCCAGCCCCAGCCCGGCCACGTGTAGCCGCCGGACCCAGCGCACGCGGCGCCCCAGGAGCGCCCCGAAGATGAGGAACAGGAGCCAGCCCGCGTGGAGGCCCACGAGGGCATCTGCGAGAAGACCCCACGTCCGCGGAGAAATCGAGGCCGTCACGGCCGCCCCCCGGGGAGCGAGGGAGCCGCGAACGAAAGCGGCCCGGAGAAGAACCGGGGGAGAACTCGTGAATGTTTTCCCGAGCGCATTTTCCCTCTCCCCCCGGAAACGCCGTTCTGCGTAGAGTTGTGCCGTGCCCTCCCCCCGCGCCCTGGAACCTCCGATCCAGGCCGGCTCCCACCCATCGGAAGATTCCCCCTCCGGCAGCGCCCCCGACGCGGGCTCCCGTGCCCGCAGCCCCGTGCCGTCCTGTCGCCCGAGACGACGCCCATCGGCACTTCCTTGTCCGCGAGGCCTCCGGGAGGCCTTCGCCAGCGAGATGGGACGATGAACAACAGCATCTACGCCGTTCTCCTCATCCTCCTGGGCGGGATGGGGGCGACGATCCCCGTCCACGTCTGCCTGTTCTTCGCCGGCGTCGTTGGGCTGGCCGTCTTCGCGCGCACCCCGATGCCCTTCGACGTGCAGGCCATGCTCCTCGTGCAGACCTTCTACAAGAGCATGGACAACTTCGCCCTGGTCGTCGTCCTGTTCTTCATCCTGTGCGGCAACATCATGACCTCCGGGTCCATCGTGAAGAAGCTCATCAAGGTCGCCCAGGCCCTGGTGGGGTTCCTCCCGGGCGGGCTCGGGATGGCCGGCGTGCTCGCCTGCGGCCTCTTCGGCGCCATCTCCGGGTCCACCGTGGCCACCACCGTGGCCATCGGCGGCTTCATGATCCCCGCCCTCATCAAGGAGGGGTACGAGGAACCTTACGCCGTCGGCGTCATGACCGCCGCTCCGATCCTCGGGATCGTGATCCCCCCGAGCATCTCCATGATCCTCTACGCCATGGTCACGAACGACTCGCTGGCGGCGCTGTTCATGACCGGTTACGTGCCGGGGCTCCTGATCATCCTGCTCTTCAGCGCCTATACGTACTTCGTCTGCCGCCGGGCCGGGATGCGGATGCAGAAGCCCACGCCCCTACGGGACCTCCTCGCCGTGGTGCGCGAGGCCATCTGGGCGCTCATGCTGCCCGCGATCATCTTCGGGGGCATCTTCTCGGGCGCCTTCACGGCCAACGAGGCGGCGGTGGTGGCGTGCGTGTACGCCTTCGTGATCGAGATCTTCGTCCACAAGGACATGACCTTCGGCCAGATGAAGCGGGTCTTCGTCTCCTCCGCGGTCACCTCGGGAACGCTGCTGTCCATCGTCGCCGGGGCCTCGGTGTTCGGCCGCTACCTCACCGTGGAGCACCTGCCGGAGCTCATGACCGAGGCCGTCACGGCCAGCATCACCAACAAGTGGGTGTTCCTCGGCGTGGTGAACCTCTTCCTGCTCGTGGTGGGGATGTTCATGGACATCATCTCCGCCACCATGATCCTCACGCCCATCTTCCTGCCGATGCTCTACCAGTTCGACATCAACACGCTCCACTTCGGCCTGCTGATGACGGTCAACCTGGGCATCGGCTACATCACGCCTCCGATGGGCGTGAGCCTCTACATCACCGGGGCGGTCGCGAAGCGCGACATCGTGTACGTCACCAAGGCCGCCATGCCCTTCATCCTCCTCCAGATCCTGCTCCTGGCCCTCCTCACCTACTGGCCCGATCTCGTGCTCTTCTTCCCGGCCCTCTTCTACCCCGCGGCGGTGAGCGCCGGCGGGTAGGAGCCCCTCACCCTCCTTCCAGCGCGCCCGCACGACGCAGCAGGGCGAAGACGGCTTCCGCGAGCCGCCGGTAGCCCTCCGCGTTCGGGTGGATGGGGTCCGCCTTGAGGCCGGAGTCGCCCAGGACCCGGGGAATCGTCTCCCCGTCGTAGGGCACCCCGTACTCGTCGGCCAGGTCCTCGTAGAAGTCCGGCGGATCGAGGAAGACCGTGGGGGCCGGCACCCCCAGCAGCACCGCCTCCGCCCCGGCCTCCCGGACCTGGCGCAGCATCGACCGCAGGTGCTCCGCGGTCGCCGTCCGGTCCGCGCGGCGGAGCAGGTCGTTTCCCCCGTGGCACAGCAGCACGAGCTCCGGACGGACCTCCGCGAGCACCCGCCCGAGCCGGGCGACGCCTTCCGCGCTGACCTCCCCCGGCACCCCCGCGTTCACCACCCTCCGTCCGGAGAGGCGCGCCAACTGCTCCGGGTAGCCCTCCCCGGACTCCGCGCCGGTGCCCCGGGTCAGGCTGTCGCCGAAGGCCAGGATCACCGCCTCGGGGGAGAGCGGCCGCAGCCTCGGCGCCTCGCGGGAACAGCCGAGGACGACCCCGAGCACGCAGAGGACGACTAACCCGAGCCGTCGGGGACGAGGCGCAGCCGCGGTCACCGGGGGCACCCCCGGACGGCGACCCGGCCCGGCGAGCCCTCCCCGCCCTCCACCGTGATCCCGGCCCCGGGAAGGAACCTCCGGATCACCTCGGCGTTGGTGGTCAGGTGCCGGGTGACCCGGGCCGTCGTGAAGGCCGACCCCCCCTCGGCCAATGCGAGGGGGAGGAGGATCTGGTCCGCCAGGTGCTCGTCCACCGCCGCCCCGGAGCGGACGTACGCCTCCACCTCGTCGACCGCCTCGTCCGCCACGCGCTCGGCCGGCTTGCCCCGCTCCCCGAGCCCGGTGGCGCAGCACCGGGCGCGCTCGAAGAGGGCTTCGAGGAAGAGGAACGTGCCCGGGGAAGGGGCGTCGAGAACCTCCGTGGCGACCTCCACCGGGACCCCCAGGGAAGCCAGCCGCTCCCTCGCCCGGCGGGCCTGGCGCTCCGCGATCGAAGCCGGAAGGCCGGCCGCGGCGGACCGCCCCGTCACGCGCAGCAGCCGCCCGCGGTCTTCGAGCCGCAGCGGCCTCGGCGGCTCCCGCCCGGGGCCGAGCCGGGCCTCCAGCGTCCCGCCGCCCCGGGGGTAGAAGCCGAGTCCCTTCAACGCGACCTCGACCCTCAGGCCCAGGTCCGCGAGCACCGGGCGCCACTGGCGGTCGAGGTAGTGGAAGCTCGGGCTCCACGGCACGTGGGTGCCGCCGGTGACGGTCAGGGAGGACTCGGCCGGTGCCAGCGCCAGGGGCAAGGCCACGGTCTGGAGCACCAGCGAGGTCGCCCCCGCCGTGCCCACCTCGAACCGGTACCCGCCCGCCCGGACTTCGCCCGGCTCGAAGGTGAGCGCGGTCGAGCCCCTGGCCGCGCCCTCCACCCGCGCCGAGCCCACGGCGGCGGCCGCCTCCACGGACTTGAGGTGCTGGGCCGCCAGCCCCGGCCTCGTCCGGTTGGCGCGGATGTTCCCGATTCGGAAGGGGGTGCCGGCGAGGAGTGACAGCGCGAGCGAGGTGCGCAGCACCTGTCCCCCGCCCTCCCCCATGGAACCGTCGATTACGATCATTCCGCGCCTCGCACAAGGGCGAGGCTATCGGGACGGGTCGAGGGTGACAAGAGGGTCGGGTGGTTGACGCCTGGGGTCATCATCGGTAGCATTACCAATCGTAATACATATTGGAGGACACAAATGTCTCTCATTTCTGTTCGCATCCCCGACCGTCTCCTGAAGGAAGTGGACGCCCAGGCCGAGCAACTGCACCTTCCTCGCGCAGCCTACGTGCGCCAGGCACTGGAGCGGATGAACGCGGCCGTGGCGGCGGAGCGCCGGCGGGCTCGGCTCATGGAGATCAGCCACCGGGTACGCAAGGAGAGCCTTCGCGTGAACGCCGAGTTCAGCGAGATCGACGATGTCCCGGACGCGTAGACACGGGGAGATCTGGCTCGCGAACCTCAACCCGGGCCGCGGCACCGAACCGGGGAAGGTGCGGCCCGTGCTCGTGCTCCAGCACCAGGCGCTCCTGGACGCCGGACACCCCTCCACCCTGGTCGTTCCGCTCACCACCACCCTCGTTTCCGACGCGGAACCGTTGCGCATTCGCGTCCAAGCCCAAGACAGGCTGCCGCGGGAATCCGATCTACTGGTGGACCAACTCCGGGCCATCGACAACCGCCGGCTGATCGACGGTCCCCTCACCCGGCTCGACCTCGGGACGTTGAATCGCGTGCACGCCGCGGTGGCGGAAGTGCTGGGTTTGGACCAGCCGACGTAGCCCCGAGGAGCGCCGCCGCTCACCCCCGGGCCCCCGCGGAACACCCGCCCGATTGACCGCCCCGCGGGCGCTCTGCTACAAGCGCCCACATGGCCGACGCCGCGCCGCCCGCCCCTGAGATCACCCGCTTCCTCACCCGCTGGCGCGCCTCGGGCGCGGCCGAGCGGGCGAACTACCAGCTCTTCCTCTCCGAGCTCTGCGACCTCCTCCAGGTCCCCCGCCCCCACCCGGCCCTCCCCGACGAGGAGTGCGGCGGGGCACCGTTTCCTTCGGCCCGGTCGCGTAGTAGAGTGAACGGGCAAACGTGCCAGAGGGATCGCGGCGTGTAGGAAGGGCAACCGATGCTGGACCGAATCACGTTTGATCCGGAGGTCATGGGCGGTCGTGCCTGTGTGCGGGGCATGAGGATTCCGGTATCGCTGATCCTCAGCCAACTCGCCCACGGTTCCACCGCGGAGGAAATCCTCGCCGACTACCCCGACCTGGAACCCGAGGATGTGAAACAGGCGCTCGCGTACGCAGCCTGGCTCACCCGAGAGGAAATCGTCTCGGGCTGAGCCTGGGGCCACGATGTCATGCGATTTCTCGCCGACATGGGGGTGTCCGCGCGGGTCGTGGAATGGCTGAGAGGCCAGGACCACGATGCAGTTCACCTACGGGACCTCGGCCTTCAGCGACTCCCCGACGCCGAGGTCTTCTCCTTGGCAATTCGAGAAGCGCGTATTCTCCTCACCTTCGACTTGGACTTCGGCGAGATTCTCGCGCACTCGCGAGGAAGCGCGGTGGGCATACTGATCTTCCGCCTGCACAACCCGCGCACATCGCGTGTCCTCGAACGGCTAGACGCCGTGTTGCGCGCCTCCGGTTCTGTCCTGGAGCAAGGCGCAATCGTTGTGGTCGAGGACTCCCGCCATCGGGTTCGTGACCACTGGCCCATCACGCCCTAACCCCCCGGAGCACACGGACCGTTGGACCAAGTCGGTGATGGCCTCGACACCCTCGCCTCCCAGGGTCAAGAGCGGTGCCCGAAGGCGGTATGTAGCGGGGTAGCGCGCCCCCTGGAACGACGAGGAACCGTACCATGGCCAAGAAGCAGGTGATCCCCGAGAACGAGCTTCGGGAACTGGGCCTGACCCGGGAGACCGGCGAGATCATGTTCGACGTGCTCCGCCGGGCGGGCTACAACACCGGCGACGAGGCGCAGCGGCTCACCGGTCTCGTGGCCCTGGCCTCGGCGACGAGGGTGCACGAGGCAGCCACCCGCGCGGAGGCGCGTTCCCGGGGGCGGACGGGGCGAAACGACCCCTGCCCCTGCGGCAGCGGCCGCAAGTTCAAGAAGTGCTGCCAGGCGAAGGTTGGGCCCTCCGGCGGGGACGTGCCGGTGGATGTCCCGTCGCCCCTCGACTCCCCGGACCTGATCCCCCGCCTCCACCAGCCGGAGCACTTCTCCGAGGACATGGAGCGGTTGGATCAGATCTTCCGGGAGGACCCGGTGCTGCGCCGGGTCCGGTTCGACGGCCCGCGGGTCTTCCAGTTCGTGGCGGAGCAGGTGGGCGAGGAGCCCGAACCGGACGCGCCGGCAGCGGAGTCCGCTCCCGACGAGGACGCGGAGGATCGCCTCGACCGTTGGGTGACCCGCTACCTGCGGGAGGAGGAGGGCGAGGAGGTCCTGGGCCGGCTGGCGGACGCCCTCGTGGCGGCCGCGCCCCGTTGGGCCAGGAACACAGCCGACCTGCGGGCCCTGGCCCTGGGCGTAGCCCTGGCCGAGGTGCCCGAAGGCGAGGCGGACGGGGAGGAGGCCGCCCCGGAGGACGCCAATCCCCTGCACGGGCTGATCTTCCGATGCACGCTGCAGGAGCAGTTGGAAGCCCACAAGGAGATCGACCGGCTGGTGGAGGAGGCCGGAGGCTGGGACTCGGTGCGGGCGAAGGTGGCCGCCGGCGACCTCGACGGGGTGCCGGAGGCGATCCGGGAGGTGGTGGAGGAGGACCGGGCGAATCTGGGGGCGGAGATCCGGGAGGGCCTCCTGCCCGTGGGCATGCCCTTTCCCTCCCTGCTCCCCTGCCTGGTCCGGCTGGCCGTTTCCGGGTCGGATCCGGACCCGTCGGGCGAGGCGTTGCTGGACATCGTGACCGCCTCCGCGGAGGAATTGGGCCTGGAGGACGCGGTGCTGCTGGACGGGATGCTCGAGGACTGGCTGGCGGAGAGCCAGGAGGGCGCCGAGCCAGAGACCCTGGAGCGGATCGCGATGCTGCGCAGCGAGCTCGCCGCCGGTTCCTCGGGGCCCCTGGGCTTCGACCTGATCGCGGCCGCACTGTATCACCGCCGAGTCGTGGGTTTGGTCGGGGAGCCTGAACCGGCCATCGAGGGGCCGTCCGGCACGACGGACGCCTTCACCCCCGAGTACCTGGAGCGCTACGGCGATTTCCTGTGGGCCGAGGGCCTGCCGGACACGGCCCGCCGCACCTGGCGCCTGTGCGAGCTCTACGGTGCGCTCTCGCCGGGCCTACTGGAGAAGCTCTCCCGGGAGACCCCGTAGCTCGGCCCGGCGACCTTGGGCCCGCCGGGATCGAGCGCCGCGGATGGAGGCGGCAGTTACGGGGGTAGGGCGATGGATTGACCGGGAGGCGCCATACCGCTACCTTTGGAACACGGATCCCAGGCCAAGAGAGGCGTACCCATGGAACCCGTCCCGCTGCACAAGGCACAGAAGCAGCTCCCATCCCTGATCCGCGCGGCACTCTCCGGGGAAGAGGTGGTCATCACTGCGGAGGACGCGAGGGAGGTACGGCTGGTGCCGCTCAGACCTTCACGGCAGAACCGTCGTTTCGGCAGTGCGGCCGGGCTCATCGAGATGGGTGAGGACTTCGACGAGCCTCTGGAGGACTTCCGCGAGTACACCGCGTGAAGCTCCTCCTCGACACCCATGCCTTCCTGTGGTTCCTCATGGGGGACTCTCGACTCGGGGAAGAGGCCCGGACTGGGATCGTCCAGGGAGAATCCGAAGTACTCTTGAGCACGGCGAGCCTGTGGGAGATCGCCATCAAGGTCAGCCTCGGGAAGCTGCGCCTCGCTCGCCCCTTTGCCGACCTCATCCCGGCACAGATCGATGCCAACGGCTTCCGCCTCCTGGGGATCACCCTGGAGCACGTCGAACTCGTCTCACGCCTCCCGTTCTTCCACCGCGACCCTTTCGACCGACTTCTCGCAGCACAGGCCCTGACCGAGAAGGTTCCGGTGGTGAGCCGGGACTCTGCGCTCGACGCGTATGGGGTTCGCCGCATCTGGTGAGCGCTCGCCCCTTTCGATTTGCTCCAAGGCGAGAGCGCGGAAGCGAGGCCGGCACTAGCCTTGCCCCAACAGACAACGACGAGGAGACCGCACCATGCGCGAGTTCAACGAAGCGGACCGCAAGAAGAAGAAGGGCCGCATCCAGCTTCCGGAGAACCCGGACAACCTGTCCGCCAACGCGCTTTCCGGGCTGGAGGCCGCGGTGAAGGAGGCGCGAAAGGAAGGGTACGTTGCCTGCCCGACGGCTTGGAGGTTGGCCAAGGACCAGGGCGTCTCCCGCCTGGCCGTCGGGGTGATGATCGACCGGCTCGGCATCCGCGTGGCGGACTGCCAACTCGGCTGCTTCGCCGTGAGCAAGACCGACCACCTGGGCTCCGCGCCCGAGTCGGCCGACGAGGAGGTCGCCCGCCGGGTGGAAGCCCTGCACGCGAAGAACGAGCTCACCTGTTCCAACATCTTCGCCCTGGCCGCCGAGCGCGAGGCCAAGCCCCGGTCCGTGGCGGACGCGGCCAACGCCCGGGGCTACAAGCTGCGGCAGTGCCAGCTCGGCTGCTTCTGAGGGCCGGGGCAGCCGGACCTTCGAGAGAATGGAAACGGCGGGCGCTTCGCGCGACAGCCTTCGCGGAATTCCTCCAGGCCTGAGGTGGGAGCGGTGAGAGCCGACGCCGGGAGCCCCTCCCGCGCTTTCAGCCTGAGCGACGCGGAGGAACTCCTTGCCGACCTCGGCCGGGGGGCGCCCTGGGTGCGCCACTGCGAGGCGGTCTCCCGGGTGGCCAGGGCACTGGCAGAGGAACTGGCCCGGGTCCTCCCGCTGGACGTGGCCTTCACGGAGCGGGCCGGACTGCTCCACGACATCGGCCGCTGCCGCACCCACCATCCGGTGCACCACGGGGTGGAGGGATACCGGTTGCTTAGGGACATGGGCCGAGCCGCCGAGGCCCGCGTCTGCCTGGGGCACCTCCTCCACGCCTTCGACCCAGCAGACGCGCCGGACGTGGGACTCAGCCCCGGGGGACACCTGCCCGGCACCTGGGAGGAACGGCTCGTCCCCCTGGCGGACTTCCTGGTGGAGGCTGATCGCCCCACGACTCTGGCGGATCGCTTCGCTTCCCTGCGCCTGCGGTACGAGGACAACGGGGCCTTCCTGCAACGCCTGGCCGCCTCGGAGGCGTGGGTCGCAAGGACCGAGGGGGCATTGGAACTGCTGCTCTCCAAAGCCGTGGAGCCGCTGGCCGCCCGTGCGCTAGGGGTGGGCTAGACCGCCGCCCGTATGCAGCCCCGGCGCCCGGGGATCCCAACCGCAGCCGGAAACCTTGGGCGGCACGGGGACGTGCTCCCCCGAGTGTTCCGGACGAAAGGCCCCGCAGCGCGGGGCCTTTCTCGATCCTCGGCCTTCCAGGCGGGCTCAGAACATGTGCTGCCCACCGTTCAAGGCGATGTTCGAGCCCGTGATGTACCCGGCCTCGGGGGCGCAGAGGAAGCACACGGCCCGGGCCACCTCCTCGGGCTCGCCGAGGCGCCGCACGGGGATGTCGGCGATGATCTTGGCGCGGATCTCCTCGGGCACGGCCATGACCATCTTGGTGGCGATGTAGCCCGGGGAGATCGTGTTCACCGTGACCCCCTTGCTCGCCACCTCCAGGGCCAGGGCTTTGGTGAACCCGTGCATGCCCGCCTTCGCGGCCGAGTAGTTCGTCTGCCCCAGCTGACCCTTCTGCGCGTTCAGCGAGGAGATGTTCACGATCCGCCCCCACTTCCGGTCGACCATGCCGTTGATGACGAGACGGGTCATGTTGAACAGGCTGTTCAGGTTCGAGCGGATCACGTCGTTCCACTGGTCCCACGCCATCTTGCGGAACATGCCGTCGCGGGTGATGCCCGCGTTGTTGACCAGGATTTCGATGGGGCCGGCCTCGGCCACTACCCCTTCCACACACCGCTCGCAGGAATCGTATTCCCGCACGTCGCCGAAGGCCAAGCCCATCTCGTAGCCCGCGGCACGCTGCTCCGCCTGCCACGCCTGGGCCTTCTCGTGCTTCCCGCCGGCGTTGTAGCCGGCGAAGACCCGGGCTCCGCTCTTGGCCAGGTGCTGGCAGATCGCCGTCCCGATCCCACCGGTCCCGCCCGTGACCAGCGCCACGGTGCCGTCCAACGCCTTCTTGCTTTCCATGGGGACCCTCCTTCTCGAAAAGACTCGGCCTACTCGTCCGGCCCCCAAACGAAAAGGGCTCTCGGGAGCACCCTATCGCGGCAACGTCCCCTGTCAAAGTCGACCGGCCCGCTGGGACTTCACCCGCGTCAGGGCGCCGGGCCGCGGAACGCGACCCGACCCTGCACCGTCACTTGAGCACGTCTCCGAGAAACCGGGTGAAGAGCGCCCAGGACTTCCGGTCGGCATCCTCGCGGTAGCGCTCTCCCCCGAACACGCTGAAGGCGTGGGGCGCGCCGCCGTAGGTGACCGCCTCGTGGGCAAGGCCGGCCGTCTCCAGTTCCTTCACCAGGCCGGCGAAGTGGTCGAGGGTGATGGCGGTGTCGGCGCTGCCGTGGAGGATCAGGTACTGCCCTTTGGCCTTCGAGTAGTCCTGGCCCTGGGGGGTCTCCAGGCCGCCGTGGAAGGTGACGAAGCCCTTCAGATCCGCGCCCGAGCGGGCGAGCTCGAGGACGGCCGCGCCGCCGAAGCAGTACCCCATGGCCACCGCGTTGCCGACGTTCGCGCCCTTGGCCTTTGCGGTCTCCAGCGCCCCGGTCATCAGTGCCCGCATCTTGGCGCGGTCCGTGTAGAGCTCTCCGGTGTGCTGGCGCCGGTCCTCCATCTTCGTCGGACGCACCCCGACGCCGAAGAGGTCGGCGGCGAAGACCGCGTACCCCATCTCCGCCAGCATTTCGGCGCGCTTCACCTCGTAGTCGGTGAGGCCGTCCCAGTCGTGGATGAGGAACACGAGGGGCGACCCCGCCTTGGGGGAGACGTAGTACCCCTCGTAGGCCTTGCCTCCCACGTCGTATGTGACGTTGGTGCCGGCTGCGAGGGACGCCAGGGGGTACAGGGCGAAGGCCGCGACGAAGGCAATGAACCGGGTGCGCATGGGGACCTCCTCGGATGGGGTGACGGGCTGATACTGGCACTCTACCGCAGGATCGGGGCCCGGCCACTCCGTGCTCGGAACGCGAGGCCTTCCCGCAGGGGGCGCGGGACCCGGAGACGCTGGAGAGGACGGGCGGCTGCGGGTCCCCCGCCGTGGCCGGCTCGCCTTTCGCCCACGGGGTGCGCCCGGTAGACTGCGGACACCCGAAAGCTTCGTGCCGGAGGAGACCCGTGGAAACCGCCGTTCGATTCGAGCAGGTGGACGACTACCGCTGGCGCATCCCGCAGGAGGGCGGGATGCGGGTGCCCGGGATGATCTACGCCACCGAGCGGATGATGCCCCAGATCCGCTCGGAGAAGGCGGCCGAGCAGGTGCGCAACGTGGCGACGCTGCCCGGGCATCGTGGGGGCCAGCATGGCCATGCCCGACATCCACTGGGGCTACGGTTTCCCCATCGGCGGGGTGGCCGCCACCGACGCCGAGGAGGGCGTGGTCTCCCCCGGCGGCGTCGGGCTACGACATCAACTGCGGGTGCCGCCTGCTGGCCACGAACCTGGAGCGGCAGGAGGTCGCGCCTCGCACGCGGGACCTGCTGGCCGCTCCTCTTCCAGCGGGTGCCTTCCGGCGTGGGGTCCACCGGGCCGATCCGGCTCAACGCCAAAGAGCAGCGGGAGGTGGTCCGCCGGGGCGCGCCTGGGCCGTGCGGGCCGGCTACGGCGAGCCCGAGGACCTGGAGATGCACCGAGGAGGGCGGCTGCATGGACGGCGCGGACCCCGCCGCGGTGTCGGAACGCGCCTACGAGCGGGGCTTCAACCAGGTGGGGACCCTGGGGTCCGGCAACCACTTCCTCGAGGTCCAGGTCGTGGAGCGAGGTCTTCGACGCCGCGCGGCCGAGGCCTTCGGACTCGCGCCGCGGGCAGGTCACGGTGATGATCCACTCGGGGCAGCCGGGGCTTCGGCTACCAGGTGTGCGACGACTACCTGAAGGTGATGGCCCGGGAGGTGGCCCGGACACGGCATCGACCTGCCCGGACCGCCAACTCGCCTGCGCCTCCGCTCGCTCGCCCGCAGGCCGCGAGCTACCTGGGGGCCATGGCGGCCGCCGCCAACTACGCCTGGGCGAACCGCCAGGCGCTCATGCACTGGGCCCGGCAGGCCTTCGGCGACTTCTTCCGGGCGTCGTCCGCGCGACCTCGGCCTGCGCCTCGTCTACGACGTGGCCCACAACATCGCCAAGATGGAGCGCCACCGGTTCGACGGGCGAAGGAGCGGTGGCTGGTCGTCCACCGGAAGGGTGCCACCCGGGCCTTCGGCCCCGGGCACCCCGACGTGCCCGCCCGCCTACAGGGCGGTCGGCCAGCCCGTGCTCATCCCCGGCGACATGGGCCGCGCCTCCTACGTGCTCGCCGGCACGGAGCGCGCGATGGAGGAGACCTTCGGTTCCACGTGCCACGGCGCCGGCCGGCTGCTCTCGCGCCACGCGGCCCTCAAGCGCAAGCACGGAGCCCAGGTGCGCAGGGAACTGGAGGAGAAGGGAATCTGGGTCTTCTCCGCGGGCATCAAGACCCTGGCCGAGGAGATGCCCGAGGCGTACAAGGACGTGGACGACGTGGTGGAGGCGGTGACCGGCGCCGGCCTGTCGAAGCGGGTGGCCCGCCTGCGGCCCATGGGAGTCGTGAAGGGATGACGAAGCATCGCCGGTCGGCCCCCCTCTTCCGGACCGTTTCGCTCGTGGCGGCGGTGCTGGCCTCGGCGTGCGACCCCGGCGCCGACCTGCCCGGCCGCGAGATCTTCGAGCTGCGCTGCTCCCGGTGTCACTCGGTGGAGACCCCGCTGAGCCGCCGGAAGGACCGGGCCGGCTGGGAGCGCACCGTCTGGGCCATGCGCCAGAGGGGCGCGCGCCTCACCGACGAAGAGGCCGCCGAGGTCGTGCGCTACCTCCTGGAGATCCGGGGGCCCTGACCCGGAAAGGCATCCCGGATGAAGAAGGGCGCGGTCTCCCGCGCCCTTCTTCGGTTCCTGCCGACGACCGCAGCCCTTGCCGGGTCAGGTCCCGTTCCGGGGCCGCGCTTCGATGCCCCACTCCCGGAGCACCCCGGCCATGGCACCGACCAGCTTGGGGCAGGCTCCGGCGCGACGGGCCCGCTCAGATCCACCCCCATCTCGATGCTCTCGGGCTCCACGCCGAGCACCGTCAGCCGCTCGGGCATGCCGCCCCTGGAGTTCGAGCACCGAGATCAGGTCCTTGAGCCCCATCTGGTGGGGGGAGAGCGCCTTGGAGAAGGTCACCGGAAGGTCCTCGCCCTCGACCGGCACCACGGTCCCCGGCTCGCGGCCGATGGTCACGCAGTCCGCGATGAGGATGTCGGCCGTACCCCTCCATGTACAGCAGCAGGTCCAGCCCGAGGGTGCCTCCGTCGAGGAAATCGACCTCGCCGGGGACCTCGTAGTCGTTCCTGGAAGACGCGTCAGCGCCTCAAGACCCACCGCGTCGTCGGTCATCAAACGATTTCCAAGGCCGATGATCAAGGTCCGCGAACTCCTCGAGCGGGCCGTACTTGTATCCACTGAACATGCTCCCTGCGGTCCCGTCGCGCTCGGCGAGGTCCGACACCCACATGGCGTAGACGTGGCTGATGAAGAACGCCGCGAAAACCCACACGGCGAAGTAGTGCCCCAGGCGAACCCAACCGTTGCCGAGCGACCTCGAACACCCTCCGAAGAGCGGGTAGGCGAAGCCGTTCGGGTCGTACTGGCCGAACAGGGCGAAACCCGGTGATCACCTGGAACCACATCAGGCAGAAGACCGCCAGGTAGACCATCGAGGCCAGGGCGTTGTGCCCCAGGTGAGGCGGCAGGTGGCGACTGCCGAACGCGTAGTACTTGAGCACCCCACCGGATGTCCCGGCGTCGGTCCTTGTAGAAGATCGGGAAGAACTCCTTGACGTTGGCGTACCGGTTCCCCACGAAACTCCACCCCCACCGCCCGATGAGCCCGAGCATGAGGGCCCAGCCGGCCACGAAGTGGACGTAGCCTGCATCCACCCCATGAGCCACGGCGCCGGCCCCGCAGGGGTGCTCAGGAACGGCCAGTGGATGTACGCGCCGGTCATGCTGAGCGTCACCACCGCGAGGAAGTTCGTCCAGTGGATCACCCGGACCGGGAACTCCCAGACCTTTACGACGAGGCGTCTCATCGCTCGCTCCTCCCGTCTAAGGACCTTCACCCGGGTGATCTCCTTGCCCTTGGCGTCCAGCACGTGCACCGCACACGCCAGGCAGGGGTCGAAGGAGTGGATGGTGCGCAGGATCTCCAGGGGCTTCTCCGGGTCGGCGATCGGGGTGCCGATGAGCGCCTCCTCGTACGGACCCCGCTGGTCCTTCGGCGTCCCGTGGGGAGGCGTTCCAGGTGCTCGGCACGACGGCCTGGTAGTTGTCGATCTCGCCGTCCTTGATCTGGATCCAGTGGCTGAGCATGCCCCGGGGCGCCTCGTGGAAGCCCACCCCCTCGGCCTCGGCCGGCCAGGTGGCCGGATCCCACTTGGCGTTGTCGTGGATGCGCAGGTCGCCCTTGCCCATGTTGGCCGCGAGGTCGTCGAGCCACTCCACGTTCTTGCGCGCCATGAACGAGGCAGTCGATGCCCCGGGCGGCGGTGCGGCCCAGCGTGGAGAACAGCGCCGCGGCGGGCCGCCTTCAGGGTGGCTCAGCACCAGGTCCACCGCCGCCTTCGTCTCCTCGGTGCCCCTGGGCGTAGCCGACGAGCATCCGGGCCAGGGGCCCCACCTCGCAGGTCATGTCCTCGTAGCGGGGCGCCTTCACCCAGGAGTACTTGTCGTCGGTCTCGCTCACGTACTTGTCGGGGTACGGGGGCTTGGGACCGGTGTAGTTGGGCTCGGTCTCCCCCTCGTAGGGGTGCAGCGCCCCGGCGTCGCCGGAGGCAGTAGGTGTACCAGGAGTGGGTCACGTACTCCGCCACCTTGGTCGGGTCGGGCTGGATCACGTTGGCGAGGTCCCTCGCCCTTGCGACGAGCCCCGGTTGGATCCACAGCCCCTTGTCGTTCCACTTCTGCGCCTCCCGGGTGGGGAAGTCGCCGAAACAGAGGTAGTTCTGCACGCCGCCGCCGCACTGCGCCCAGTCCAGGTAGAAGGGCGCCACGGCCAGCAGGTCGGGGATGTACACCTTCTCCACGAACTGGTTGGCCTGAACGAGGAGCTGCACGGATATGGGCCAGCTTGTCGGCATTGAGGGCGTTCTGGGAGTTGGGGTCCACGGGAAGCGACATGCCACCCACCAGGAAGGTCTGCGGGTGGGGGTTCTTGCCGCCCAGGATGGCGTGGACCTTGATCACCTCGCGCTGCCAGTCCAGGGCTTCCAGGTAGTGGGCCACCGCCATCAGGTTGGCCGCGGGCGGGAGCTTGTAGGCCGGATGCCCCCAGTAGGCGTTGGCGAAGGGGCCCAGTCTGCCCGGTGCCGACGAAGGCCTTCACCCGGTCCTTGACGCCCTGGAAGTACGTCTTGGAGCTCTTGGGCCAGTCGGAGATCGACTGGGCCAGCTGCGCCGTGTCCCCGGGTCGGCGGAGAGCGCCGAGACCACGTCCACCCAGTCCAGGGCGTGCAGGTGGTAGAAGTGGATCACGTGGTCCTGAACGTTCTGGATCCCCATGATCAGGTTGCGGATCAGTTCCGCGTTCAGGGGCACGGTCATGCCCAGGGCGTCCTCGACCGCCCGGACGGACGCGATGGAGTGGACCGTGGTGCACACGCCGCAGAAGCGCTGGGTCCAGTACCAGGCGTCCCGCGGGTCGCGGCCCTTCAGGATCATCTCGATGCCGCGCCACATGGTGCCGGAGCTCCAGGCGTCGGTGACTGCGCCGTCCTCCACCTTGGCCTCGATGCGCAGGTGGCCTTCGATGCGGGTGATCGGGTCGACGACGATCTTCTTATTGGCCATGGAATCGCTCTCCTCGCGAGCTCAGTGAATCGGTCCGGAATTCCACCGGCATCCTATTCCTTTTCGTCCGGGGGCTTCGTCCGAAGCTGGATCGTCTTGGCGACGCCGTGGGCGGCGAAGCCGGCCGCGGCCGCCACCGTGAGCCCGAGGCCGATCTTGGTGGCCGTCGCCTCGACGCCGAAGCCGGGCACGTTGGGCAGGCGCTCGTAGATCGGCCCCATGGAGTCCCAGAAGGCAGGTTCCGAGCAACCCACGCAGCCGTGGCCCTGAGCCACCGGCCACCCGATGCCGTCGTTGAAGCGCACCGTCGGGCAGTTGTGGCAGGTCGCGGGCCCCTTGCAGCCCATCTTGTACGAGGCACCAGCCCTGGCGGTGGCCTCGTCGCCCCACTTCTCCACGTACTGGCCGGCGTCGAAGTGCGCCCGGCGCTCGCAGTTGTCGTGGATGCGCTTGCCGTAGGCGAACAGCGGGCGCTTGTAGGTGATCCATGCGAGGCAGCGACCCGAAGGTCAGGTAGTGGACGACGGTGGCGGTGAGGTTGGCGGTGTTGAGCGGGCATCCCGGAAGGTTGATCGATCGGGATGTTGGGCATCAACTCCGTGCACGCTCACGGCGCCGGTGGGGTTCGGGTAAGCCGCCTGGATGCCCCCGAAGGCGGAGCAGGTCCCCACGCAGATCGTCGCCGCCGCGTTGCCGCACACCTCCTTGGCGATCTCCACCGCGGAGTGGCCGCCGATGCAGCAGTAGACGCCCCGTCCTTGGTGGGGATGGCGCCCTCCACCACCGCGAGGTACTCGCCCTTGTACTTCTCCATGGTGGCGTGCCGGGCTTCCTCGGCCTGGTGTCCGGCCGCGGCCATGATGGTCTCGTGGTAGTCCACCGAGAGGTAGTCGAGGACGATCTCGGCCATGGTCGGCGCCGAGGCGCGCAACAGGGCCTCGGAGTCCCCGGTGCACTCCTGGAAGTGGAGCCACAGCACGGACGGCCGGTTGTCGGCCGCGACCGCTGCGGCCACCTTGCGGGCAAAGGCCGGGGGAAGGGCCAGCGTCGCGGTAACCGCCGTGCACCACTTCAGGAAACTGCGGCGGTCCACGCCGCGACTCTCGAGATACTTCTCGAAGACCGAATCCTTGACGATCCCGTTGTCCTTCGCCATGTCGTCGCCTCTCGGTTGCAGGTACGGTCCGTTACGGGGTTCTGTCTCTCGACGCCGCTCGCGGCAGCGTAGCGGAAGCACGGGGACTCGCGCGAACCCCTTATACTTAGCGCTCCTTCGCTGTCAAGAACGGCGGTTGGAATCCGCCGAGGGCACCCGATGTGTTCGCTGGGTCCGGCGCGCAGGACACCCGATCTCTCCCCCCTGCCGCTGGCGGGCGGCACCGGATCGGGGACGGCTCCGCTCCCCGGCCCATTCCGCCCCTTTCGCCCGACTAGGATGCAGGACGAAGCGCGAGCGTTCAACAGGCAAGGACGGGTGCTCCACGGGTTTCCCGCGGGTTCCCCCGCACGAAGTCGCACTGCTGGGGAACGCGCCGAGGGCGGGCCCCGAGGCTCCCCTCCAGAGGCGCACTCCCCGGCCTCCCCTTCGCTCTCGGCCTGAGCCGAGCCGCCCAGACCGAGGCTCTCCAGACGGTGCCGGAACGTGCCCCGCGGAAGCCCGACGAGCCTCGCCGCCTGCGAGACGTTTCCGCCGGTGCGGTCCAGGGCCTGGGCGATGAGAGCCCGTGCCGGGCCGGCCTCGACCTCCTCGAGGTTGCACCCTCCCGGAGGCAGACTCCCTCGGCCGACCGGGGACTTCTCCTCGGCGCGAAGCGCGGTGGCACGGCAGGTGATCACCATGCGATCCATGATGGAGACGGAGCCGCGTTCCGTCATCGCTTCAGGCACCCGGAAGAACGAAGGGAGCGGGATGCGACGGCCTGGAGCCGATGCGTAGCCGTGGTCCGGCCGCCCCGGGGAGGAAGCCCGCTCCCCCGAAGTCCGGCCACGGTCTCGTTGTCCAGGAACGAAGCAGGACGATCTGGAATTGTTCAACGGAACGGTGGGAGCGCGGGGACCGCGTACCCGGCATCCCCGCCGCGGCGGGCGAGAGGAGGGACGCTACGACGTCGCCCCCCTCAGCGGGAGAAGGTGAGTTCCTGCTGCCCCTGGGGGACCTGCACGGTCAAGACCGGCACGGGACTCCTCCGCACCACCTTCTGCGCCGTGGTCCCCATCAGGGCGTCCAGGATGGAGGAGTCCGCGTGGGCGCCCATGACGATCAAGTCTGCGCCCGTCGCTCGCGCCTGCTGGAGGATGGCCTCGGCAGGGTCGTGCCCCTCCACCACCGAGACCCTCTCGATGCGCTCGGCGCAAGCCTCGCCCCCACCCACCTTCGTGCAGAAGTCTTGGATCCGCTCCTTCAGCCGGGCCTCGGCGCTGCGCTCCTCGCGCTCCACCACGGCGTGCAGCGTGCCGGGCCCCACGTAGCGCTCCACCCGCGCCTCCTGCTCGGGAGTCAGGGTCTCCACCACGTGGAGGACCGTGATCCGGGCGCCGAACTGCTCGGCGATGCGGTAGGCGTACCGGAAGATGTACGCTGCGTTGGGGCCGAGCTGGGTGCAGTAGAGTATCCGCCGAATCTCGGGTAGCACGTCGCCTCCTCCCGTCTGTCTTGTATGACCGTCAGGCCGCCTTCAGCACCCGATCTCCACCGGGGACCGCCCCCGGGCCCGGACTGGAACGGGCCTCGATCCGGTTCTTCCGCTTCTGCCAGCACCACAGCCCGGCGACCATGGCGATCCCCGTGAGGTCCGTGATCAAACCCGGCACATAGCACAGCACGGTCGCCACGGCAAAGAACACCCACTCCACCGCAGTGGTGCGCCGCACGAGGTACCCCATGCTCATGGCCGAGAACGCGAGGGTGCCCACCGTGGCGGAGAAGAAGGCCATGACGACGTCCAGCGCGGGAAACATCGCGGGCGGCGACAGGTCCCAGTTCTTGATGAGGACCGCCGGAGTGAAGGCGAAGAGGAACGGCATCACGTAGAGCAGCTTGGCGAACTTGAAGCTCGTCCACCCCGTCTTCCAGGGATCTGCCCCCGCGATCGCGGCCCCGGCGTAGGCCGCCACGCACACGGGCGGCGTGATGTTCGAGTCCTGGCTGAACCAGTACACGATCTGGTGGGCCGCCACGATCATCACGCCCATCTCCCCCAGGGCGGGAACGGCCAGGACCGCCGTGATCAGGTAGGCCGCCGTCACCGGCACCCCCATGCCCAGCACCAGGGACGCCAGGCCCACCAGGACGATGGCGATCGCGAGGTTTCCCCCGGCGAGGGAGATGATGATATCGGAGAACTTCAGGCCGATCCCCGTCAGCGCGATGGAGCCGACGACCATCCCGACCACGCCGACCGTGGCGCCGATCACCAGCGTGCTCCTCGCTCCGGCGAGGAGGGCCTCCCAGATCTCCTTCGGGCCCATGCGGGTCTCCGCCCTCACCCAACTCACGGCCACGCAGGCCAGCGTGGCCCAGCACGCCGACAGGCCCGGAGAGCTCCCCCCGAGCAGCAGCGCGACGATGACCCCCAGGGGCAGCACCATATACCACTCGCGCCGGAGAATCCGGGACGCCTTGGGGAGGTCCTCCGCCTTCACCCCCTCGATGCCGTGCTTCTTCGCCTCGAAGTGGACCATGGTGAAGACGGCCAGAAAGTAGAGGAAGGCCGGGAACACGCTCATGAGCATGATGCTCACGTAGGGAAGCCCCGTGAGCTCCGCCATCAGAAACCCCCCCGCCCCCATCACCGGAGGCATGAACATGCCGCCGATGGAGGCAGCGGGCTCGATGGCGCCGGCCACGTGGGGCCGGAACCCCGCCTTCTTCATCATGGGGATCGTGAAGGTCCCCGTGGCGACCGTGTTGGCGATCGCGCTCCCCCCGAAACCGTGCCGAAGAGAGCCGAGGCCACCACCGCCACCTTGGCCGGCCCCCCGGCCGTGCGCCCGCACAGCGCCAGCGGCAGGTCGATGAAGAACCGCCCGGCCCCGGACTTCTGGAGGAACGCCCCGAAGAAGATGAACAGGATCACGTAGGTGGCCAGGACGTCCGCCATGACCCCGAAGACGCCGTCCTGGGTCAGGTACAGCGCGTTCACCACCCTCTCGAACCGGAATCCCCGGTGGGCGAAGACCTCGGGCATGTGCGGCCCGAGCAGCGGGTACAGGATGAACACGACGCCCACAAGGGCCATGGACCACCCCAGGACGCGGCGGGCGACCTCGAGGGACAGCAGGATCCCCGCGAGGCTCACGAAGAAGTCGAGGGGAATCTCACTGCCCGATCGGTAGGCGAGGGCCTCGAACTGCAGGATCCAGTAGGCGACGGCACCCACCGACGCGGCTGCGAGCAGGAGGTCCAGGGGGCCGGGCGCCGAAGGGAAACGCTCCTGGCAGCGGCGGTCGGCCTCCGCCAGAGCCCCTCCTGCAGCGGCCCCCACGGCGACGAGCCCCCACAGGACCCCCATCGCAGCCAGGGCCGGGGCGAACCCTTGGTCACGAAAGGCTTCCCTGACGGCGTCGAGGCGCCCGTCGAGCCATTCGGCTCCGCCGGGCGAGAGGACCGCCGAGCCGGCGCCAGCCAGCCCCACCCCGGCGAGCAGCGCGAGCACCCAGCGCATCACGGGGGAGCCGACCGGATAGAGCAGGAATACGAGGACGTAGGTGAGGAGGACGTATACCCCCCGGTGGGTCTGCGCGGAGAGGGGCTGGATTCCCGAGGACCAGTAGTACGTGAGCACCATGGCCGCCATGAGCACGGCGGCCAGCCAGTGCCACCCCTTTTTCAGCTTGCGTGTGCTTCGCTCCTCCTTCTCCAGGTACTTCTTGACCTTCTCGTTCACCACCTCGGGCCCGCCGCCCACCCCTTCGCGGGGCTTCTCGGACGACATACCCCTCTCCTCGTGCGCGGGGTGCGATGTGAGGTCCCCCGGCCGCGGGGCATCCCGCCAACCCCCGACCACCTGCTTTCGTTACAGGACCGCCCGGGTCAGGCCGGCGCCGCGGCGGCCTCCAGCCGGTTCTTCCTCTTCTGCCACCACCACAGCGCTCCGACCATGGCGATGCCCGTCAGATCGGTGACGCCGCCGGGGATGTAGCAGAGCACCGTGGCCACGGCGAAGAACAGCCACTCAGGCAGCGTGGTCTTTCGCACCAGGTAGCCCATGGTCAGGGCCGAGAACGCGAGCGTGCCCGCCGTGGCCGAGAAGAAGGCCATCGCCACGCTCATCAGCGGGAACGCCTCGGGAGGCGTCGCATCCCAGTTCTTGATCAGGATCTCCGGCGTGTAGGCGAAGAGGAACGGCATCACGTACAGCAGTTTGGCGAACTTGAAGCTCGTCCAGCCGGTCTTCCATGGATCGGAGCCGGCGATGGCCGCCCCTGCGTAGGCCGCCACGCACACGGGCGGCGTGATGTTCGAGTCCTGGCTGAACCAGTACACGATCTGGTGGGCCGCCACGATCATGACCCCCATCTCCCCCAGGGCGGGAACGGCCAGGACCGCCGTGATCAGGTAGGCCGCCGTCACCGGCACCCCCATGCCCAGCACCAGGGAGGCGAGCCCGACCAGCACGATCGCGACCACCAGGTTGCCGCTGGCGAGCGAGATGATGATGTCCGAGAACTTGAGCCCGATGCCGGTGAGGGCGATGGAGCCCACGATGATCCCGATCACCCCCACGGTGGCCCCGATGATCAACGTGTTGCGGGCCCCGGTGAGGATCGCGTCCCAGATCTGGGGGATCCCCATGCGGGTCTCCTTGCGGATCCAGCTCACGCCGATGCACCCCAGGGTCGCCCAGAACGCGGAGAAGCCCGGCGACCGCCCCAGAAGCATGAGCACGATGATCACGACCAGGGGCAGGGCCATGTACCACTCGCGCTTCAGGATCTCGGAGGCCTTGGGCAAGTCCTCCTTCAGGCCCTCGATGCCGTGCTTCTTGGCCTCGAAGTGCACCATGGTGAGCACGGCCAGGAAGTAGAGGAACGCCGGAAACACGCTCATCAACATGATGTTGACGTAGGGGATGCCGGTCAGTTCGGCCATGAGGAACCCGCCGGCGCCCATGACGGGAGGCATGAACATCCCGCCGATTGACGCCGCCGGCTCGATGGCGCCGGCCACGTGGGGACGGAACCCGGCCCGCTTCATCATGGGAATCGTGAACGCTCCGGTGGCCACGGTGTTCGCGATGGCGCTGCCGGAGATGGAGCCGAACAGGGCCGAGGCCATCACCGCCACCTTGGCGGGCCCGCCGGCCGTGCGCCCCGCGATGGAGAGCGGGACGTCGATGAAGAACCGCCCGGCCCCGGACTTCTGGAGGAACGCCCCGAAGAAGATGAACAGGATCACGTAGGTGGCCAGAACGTCCGCCATGACGCCGAAGACGCCGTCCTGGGTCAGGTACAGGGAGTTGACCACCCGTTCGATCCGGAAACCCCTGTGGGCGAACACCTCCGGCATGTAGGGGCCGAACAGGCAGTAGAGGATGAAGGCGAGGCCGATGAGGGTCATGGACCAGCCCAGCACCCGCCGGGCCACCTCGAGCGAGATGACGATGCCCACCAGGCTCACGTAGAAGTCGATGGGCCACTCGCTCCCCATCCGATAGTTCAGCGCCTCGAACTCGGTGATCCAGTAGACGACCCCGGCGGCGGACACGAGGCAGAAGAGGGTGTCGGTCACGCTCGGGGCGTTGGGGCACCGCCGGTCGGTCCAGAGCCCCAGCGCGTAGAGCGCGCCTCCGAGCGCCAGCCCCGCCAGGATGCAGGGCCAGAACGGACCCATGGCACCGAGCGCGGCGCCGACCCCCTCGTCCTGGAACAGTTCCTTGACGGCGACGACCTTGGCGTCGAAAGCGTTGATCCCCCCGAAGACGACGACGGCCCATCCGGCGCCTGCGAGCCCGAGCCCCATGAGAAGGCACAGGATCGGCCGGAACCACAGGGAACCGGCCGGAAACATGATGAAGACGAGGGCGTAGGTGAGGAGCACGTACACGCCCCGGTGGAGTTGCGCGGAGACCGGAGCGATGCCCGAGGAGTAGAAGTAGAAGACCACCATGACCGCCATCATCACGGCGGACAGCCAGTGCCAGGCGCCCGCGACCTTGCGGGTGCTCTTCTCCTCCTTCTCCAGGTACTTCTTGACCTTCTCGTTCTGGATCTCGGCGTCGCCGCCCGCAGCGGATTGGCGGAACTCCTCTACCGACATGCCCTCACCCTCCCCTGCCGGGGCCTGCTCCTTCCGGCCCTGCTCTCGAAGGAAAAACGGGAGGGGGCGATGCCCCCTCCCGTCCAAGTTCTCCGGGTGCGATCTCCGTCAGTCCGCGGCCTTGACGGCGTCGGGAATCTTGGTCCCCTTCTCCGCCCAGAACTTCTGGGCGCCCTTGTGGAGCGGGAGCGGGATGCCGTCGATCCCGGTCTCCAGCGACATCTCCCGGGCCGCCTTGTGGGCCTTCACCATCTCCTCCAGGCCCTGGGCGGAGAACACGAGCTTGAGCGCCTCGTAGACCACGCCCTCGTCCACCTTCACCTGGCTGCACCACAGCGCCGAGTCCTTGAAGCTGTTGATCTCCGCGTCCTGCCCCTTGTACGTGCCGGCCGGGATCTTGGTCTTCGCGTAGAAGGGGAACTTCTCGAAGAACTTCGCCTCGTCCGCGGCCTTGTTCAGGTCGAGGAGGACGATGTCGTTCGTGGTGCTCGCCTCGATGATCGAAGCGTTCGGATACCCGACCAGCACCCAGAAGGCGTCGATCTTCTTGTCGCCCAGGGCCGAGGCGGCGGCGGAGTACCCCAGGAACTGGGGCTCCATCTTGTCCCACAGGCCGAGCGCCTCGAAATAGCGCTGCGCCGAGAGGGCGGCGCCCGAGCCGGCGTTGCCCACGGCCACCTTCTTGCCCGCGAGCTCGCTTCGGGTCGGTGATCCCCGAACCCTTCAGCGTCACGAGCTGGGCCGGGCGCGCCGTACAGGTACGACATCGGCCGGCACCTTCTTGTACTCCTTCGTATCGTGGGTGAGGCGGCCGCTGCGGCCGAGCCAGGTGTCGCCGGAATACACGATGCCGAAGTCGACGTCCCCGCTGTCGAGCCGCCGAGGTTCTCGAGCGAACCCGCGGAGGCCATGTTCGACACCTCCACATCCGGCAGGTCCTTGGACAACCGGGTCGCAATCCCATTGGAGAAGTACTGGAAGGTGCCACCCTCGGGCCTCCAGCAAACGCTAGCCGATCCTTCGCCACTACCGTCACGGGCGCGAACGCCATCGTGACGGCGGCGGTGAGAGTACAAACCAAGGTCCAACGCTTGCTCATGAGGCTCTCCTCTTCGAAACCACGGGTTGAACACGGGCACGCGGGGTCGCGGCCCGTACCACTCGGAAGCCAGCACAGCAAGCTGTCTGGGCCGCGGCGACCACCGGCGGAAACACGCGCCCCACCGACGAAGCACTTCCCCCAACCTCCACTTGCCGGCCGGATCCGGCCAGCAAGTCGGCCGGATCCGGCCGGCAACCCCACTTCTCGTGATGCTTTCGTCGGATGGAGCGGCCCGCAACCTTCCCGCTGCCCCAGGCGCCGAGCCCGCGCCTTTGCATTGACAACCGCGGCGCCACCTGATAGAAGTCTTGGCCTCCCCGATCCGGGGAGAATTCCGAACAGGGAGGAGGTGTTGTCCCTTTGATCCGTGAACGAAACGACTACCAGGGCGGCGAGCGTCGTCCCCGCAGGGACTACGATCGAGATCGAGAAGGCAGCGACCCGCGTCGCGACTTCGAGCGCGAGGTCCGGAAGTTGAAGAAGGACTTCCAGCGAAACGTGCTCCCCGCCGTCAAGCGCCACTCGTTCTACGTGAGCAAGAGCGAGATGCGCCGGATCAAGGAGCGCAAGGCCGCGCGCCGCAGGCGGCGGCAACTGCGCAAGTTCGGCCGGGAATAGTCCCTCCTCCATCGCCCCCGCCCCGTGCGGGGGCGATGGCGTTCTTGATTCCGGACAACCCTTTCCGCTACCTTGCCGTCGTTCCACCCGGGAACCGTCGGCGGCGGGGATTTTCATGCCCAAGACCACACTCGGAATCCGGATCGGTGCCCGGGAGGCCGTCGCGGTCCACCTGAAGGGCGGGTGGAGGAGCGCGACCGTCGACCGACTGATCCGGGTGGAACTGCCGCCCCACGCCTCCCCGGAGGAGAGGGGCGTGGCCGTGCTGGAGGCGGGTCTCCCCCGGGCCGACGCGGTGATCACCGCCCTGCCGGCGGACGCGGTGTTTCCGAGGGTCGTGACGCTGCCGTTCACGGACCGGGCCAGGATCGAGCAGGCGGCGCCGCTGGAGGCGGAGGAATCTCTCCCCCTGGCCCTGGAGGAGTTGGTCTGCCACGTCCAGGTGTTGCGCAGGCAGAAGGGGGCGAGCTCCGTGCTCCTCGCCGCAGCGCCCGAGACGCGGGTGACCGCGTTGCTCGACGAATTGCGCGCCGCCGGTCTCGAACCCCGCGTGGTGGACGTGGAGGCGCTGGCGCTCGGCACCGTGGCGATGCGGGCTCTCCCTGCCGGGCGCACCGTGGTGGCGATCGACCTGAGCCCCTCGCTCTGCCAGGCCGTGGTCGCAGGGCCCGACGGTCCCCAAACGTTCCACGCCTTTGCCTCCTCGTCCGAAGGGGCGTCGCTGCCGGAGGCGGCCCGCTTCCTCTCCTCCCTGAGCCATCACGGCCCCGCGATCGACGAAGTGTACCTCTCGGGACCCGACGCGGCGGCGCAGGACTTGGAGGCGTGGGCACAGGCCCTCGGGGTCCCGGTCCGGCTGCTCCCGTTCCCGTCCCCGACCCTGGTCGACGAGACCGGCGGGGAATACCCATGGCCTGCCTGGGCGATCCCGTTAGGGCTGGCGCTCCGCGAGGGCTATGCCGGCCAGGGTTCCCAGGTGAACCTGCTCCAGGGGGGCCTCGCGCACGGCCAGGACAAGGGGCCCTGGAAGGGGCTCGCGATCCGGGGCGGCGCCTACGCGCTGACCCTGCTCGCCCTGTGGGGCCTCTGGGTCTGGCGCGAATCGGCGTACCGGGGGGCCCAGTACCGGGTGCTGCGCGACGAGATCCGGGAGGTGTTCCGCAAGGCGCTGCCCAACGTGACAAGCGTGGTGAGCGAGATCGACCAGATGCGCAGCGAGGTGCGGGAACTCGAGAGCCGGGCCGCGAGCCTGGGCAGCCTGGTGGACTGGGAGGTTTCCCCCCTGCGGGTGCTCCGGGAGATCTCCACCAGGATCCCCCCGGAACTCGAAGTGGAGTTCCGGGACTTCACCGTCGAGGAAGGCCGGGTGAGGGTCGAGGGCGTCACCACGAGTTTCGACTCCATCGACAAGATCAAGGCCGACCTGGCGGACTACCCGCGGTTCATCTCGGTCACCGTGAGCGACGCCAAGGCGGGCGTGGAGCGCGACAAGGTGATCTTCAAGCTCACCATCAGCCTGAACCGGGAGGGCTGAGAGGTGCGCCTCTCGCCCCGGGAGCAGCTCGTCGTCGGCGCCGGCGTCGCGGCCGTCGCCGTCATCGGCTTCTGGCTCGGGGTGTGGGAACCCGTGCAGGAGCACCTGGCGCTGCTCGACCGGCGCGTGGAGGCCAAGCGGACCGAGCACCGGGAGATCCGGGACCTGGTCGGCCGGTTCGAGCGCCTGCGGTCCCGGATCGACGGCATCGAGACGCACCTCCGACGCAGCCGCGGCTTCTCGATCCTCTCCTACCTGGAGTCCCTCGCGAAGCGGCAGCAGGTGCAGGACCGCATCGTCCAGATGAAGCCGAAGACCGGCGAGTCCACCCGGTACTACCGCGAGAACGCCGTGGAGATCCGCATGGAGAAGATCCGCCTCCCGGATCTGGTGCGCTACCTCCACCAGGTGGAGAACTCCCCGGAACTCCTGCGCGTGAAGCAGATCCAGATCCGCCCCCGCTTCGACGACGCCGACCTGCTCGACGTGCGCTTCCAGGTCTCCGCCTACGAACCGCTGGAGGCGACCTGACGTGGCGGAGGCGAAGCGCGCACGCACCGGGGCACTGAGGAGCGCGGGGTACGCGGCGTTCACCGTCGCGATCTTCCTGGTATCGCTGTGGCAGGTCTTCCCCTACGCCGAACTGGCCCGACGAGCCGAGGAGCGGCTGCGCCAGGCGGACGTGGCCGTGCGCATCGACGGGCTCGGGCCGGGGCCCTTCCCCGGCCTGGCCGCGCGGAGGATCCGGCTCGAACTGAACGGGCCGGGCGGAGCGGCCCTGGCTTTCCAGGACGTCCGGACCAGGATCCCCTTGCTGGGGCTGGCGCGGGGCCGAGGCGTCGTGGAGTTCCAGGCGCGGACCCTCGGGGGGACCGTCCAGGGGTCGGCGGACGTCACCGGCGCCCGCTCCGCGACCGTCTCCGTCCAGGGCGTGGACCTGGGACAGATCCCCCTGCCGGAGCCGGTGGAGGAACTGGCCCTGTCCGGCACCCTCACGGCACAGGTGGACCTGACCATCGACCGCGAGGCTCCGGAGCAGTCCTCGGGCCGCCTGGAGTCGACGCTGCGGGGGGTCAGGATCGAGGCGGGCAAGGCCAGGGGAATCCCGGTGCCCTCCGTGAGCCTCGGCGACGGCCGCATCCGGGCGTCGTCGGAGGCGGGAAAGCTCGAGGTCGAGACCCTCACCTTCGAGAACGGCGACGTGGGCGTCGAGTTCTCCGGCAGCGTGCTGCTGCGCGCCGACGTGTCGCGCAGCCTCGTGAACGGGCTGCTGTCGCTGCGCCCCAACGAGAAGGCCTCTCAGGACCTGGCACTGCTCTTCGCCATGTTCCCCGGCCCCCGCGCGAGCGACGGGCGCTACACCGCCCGGGTGCGGGGGAGCCTGACGAGCCCGCGGCTCGTCACCCGCTGACCCCGCTTCTCCTACCGCATCCACATCCCCGACAGACGCAGGAGACCCCATGGAACGACTCGACTTCGACAAGGCCGGAGGCTTGATTCCGGCCGTGGTGCAGGACGCCGCCACCGGAGAGGTTCTCATGCTCGCGTATATGAACGAGGAAGCCTTCCGGCGCACCCTGGAGACCGGCAAGGCTTGGTTCTACAGCCGCTCGCGCAACGCCTTCTGGATGAAGGGCGAGAGTTCCGGTCACGTGCAGCACGTGCGGGAGGTCCGCGTCGACTGCGACGCCGACGCCGTCGTCCTCAAGGTCGAGCAGGCGGGCGGGGCCGCGTGCCACACCGGCCACCGCAGCTGTTTCTACCGCCGCGTGGACGGGGACCGCTGGGTGGTCGAGGGGAGGCCGGTCTTCGATCCGGCGGAGGTGTACAGGCATGAGCGCTCTCAAGCTGGGGATCCCCAAGGGCAGCCTCGAAGAGGCCACCGTGGAGCTGTTCCGCCGGGCGGGCTGGCGCATCCGCTCGAGCTCCCGCAACTACTTCCCCTCGGTGGACGACCCGGGGCTGCGCCTGTCGCTGGTGCGCGCCCAGGAGATGAGCCGCTACGTGGCCGACGGCGTGCTGGACGCCGGGCTCACGGGCAAGGACTGGATCCTGGAGAACGACTCCGACGTGGTCGAGGTGTGCGACCTGGTCTACTCGAAGGTCTCGACCCGGCCGGCCCGCTGGGTCCTGGTGGTGCCCGCGGACAGCCCGGTGACCCGGCCCGAGGACCTGCACGGCAAGAAGATCGCCACCGAGCTCGTGAACTTCACCCGCCGGTACTTCGCCGACCCGGGGCATCGAGGTGGAGGTGGAGTTCTCCTGGGGCGCCACGGAGGCCAAGGTGGTGGAGGGGCTGTGCGACGCCATCGTGGAGGTGACCGAGACCGGCTCCACGATCCGGGCCCACGGCCTGAAGATCGTCGAGACGCTGCTGGAGACCAACACGAAGTTCATCGCGAGCCGGCAAGCCTGGGAGGACCCCGTCCGGCGGGCGAAGATCGACCAGCTCGCACTGCTGCTCCAGGGGGCCCTCAAGGCCGACGGCATGGTGGGGATCAAGATGAACGTCCCCGACGACCGCCTGGAGTCGGTCATCGGACTCCTGCCGAGCCTGCAGGCCCCGACCATCGCCCACCTGTACCGCTCGGACTGGCTCAGCCTGGAGGCGGTGGTGCAGGAGTCGGTGGTGCGCGAACTGATCCCCAAGCTCCTCCGCGAGGGCGCCACCGGGATCATCGAGTACCCGCTCAACAAGATCGTCTGAGCCCCGGCGGGTCCGGGACGCGGGCGTCCGCTCCCGACTGCCGCTGGGGGGCCCTCCCTCCCACCGCCGAGGGCCGGGCGGCCGCCCGCATCCCGTAAACCTCTTGGCCGCATCCGGTTGACGTTCCAGCCCCGCCCGTGGTACCGATCCCCCTCCCGGACCGGAGGAGGGTGCGATGCGCGCGTGGGTGGAGTCGCTGGAGACGAGGGTGTGCCAGGGCGGGGCGGTCACCGCCGAGGAGGCGGTGCGCCTCATGGAGTGGGAGGGGCCCGCGGTCTACGACCTGCTCCCCTCGGCCCACCGCCTGGCCCGCCGCTCCAAGGGCTGGGACGTGGAACTGTGCGGCATCGTCAACGCCAAGAGCGGTCGGTGCGCGGAGGACTGCGCCTTCTGCGCCCAGTCGGCACACCACGCCGCCGACGCCCCGGTCTACGACCTCCGGGACCCGTCCGACCTCGTGGCCTGCTCCCGGGAGGGAGCGTCCGTCTGCGCGAACCGGTTCGGGATCGTGACGAGCGGTACCGGCGTGGGGGAGGGACCGGAGCTGGACCGGGTGTGCGAGGCGGTATCCCGGATCGCCGCGGAAGGGGCGGTGAGCCCCTGCGCGAGCCTCGGGATCCTCTCCGAACCGGCCCTGCGCCGCCTGCGCGCCGCCGGCCTGGAGGGCTACCACCACAACCTGGAGACCGCCCGGAGCTTCTTCCCCCGGGTCTGCACCACCCACGACTACGAGGAGGACGTCGCCACCGTGGCGGCCGCGAAGCGCGCGGGACTGATGACCTGCTCCGGCGGCATCTTCGGCATCGGCGAGAGCCGCGCCCAGCGGGTGGAGATGGCGCTCACCCTGCGCGACCTCGGCGTGGACAGCGTTCCCCTGAACTTCCTCGTCCCGGTGAAGGGCACGCCGCTCCAGGACATGCCCCCCCTGGAGCCCCTGGAGTGCCTGAAGATCGTGGCCGTGTACCGCCTCCTCCTGCCCGAGGCGACCATCAAGGTCTGCGCCGGGCGGGACCGCAACCTGGGCGACCTGGCGTCGTGGATCTTCTACGCCGGGGCCAACGGGATGATGGTCGGCCACTACCTCACCACCGCGGGCAGGGAGCCCTCCCGGGACCTGGCGATGGTCCGGGCCCTTGGGTTCCGGCCCGTGGCCGAGGCCGAGGGGGCGGGGCCGTGATCCCGGACTGGATCGCCTCCGACCTCGCCGCGCTGGACGCCGCCGCGAGCCGCCGGCACCTCACCACCCTGGACGGGCCCTGCGGGCCCCGCGTGCGGGTGGCCGGCCGCGACCTGCTCAACTTCTCCTCCAACGACTACCTGGGGCTCGCCGCCGACCCCCGCCTCGCCGAAGCTGCCTCCCGCGCAGCCCGGCAGTGGGGCTCCGGCGCTGGGGCGAGCCGCCTGATCACCGGCACCCTCGGCGTGCACCGCGAACTCGAGGAGCGGGTCGCTGCCCTCAAGGGGGCCGAGTGCGCGGTGCTCTTCTCCACCGGCTACCAGGCGAATCTGGGCGTGCTCCAGGCCCTGATGCCCGAGGGCACCATCTTCTCCGACCGCCTGAACCACGCCTCCATCGTCGACGCCTGCCGCCTCGCCAGGGCGGCGAAGGCCGTCTACCGCCACGCGGATCCCGGCCACCTGGAGGAACTCCTCGAAGCCCACCGCGGCGCACCCCGCCGCCTCGTGGTGACCGACGGCGTGTTCAGCATGGACGGCGACGTCGCGCCCCTGACCGAACTGGCGCGCCTGACCTCCTCCCGCGGGGCGTTGTTGGTCGTGGACGACGCCCACGCCACCGGGGTCCTCGGAGGCGGGCGCGGGACCGCTCACCACCTGGGCCTCGACCCCGGCGACCTGGTGCAGATGGGGACCCTCGGAAAGGCGCTCGGCTCCTTCGGCGCCTTCGTGGCGTGCGCGGCGCCGGTGCGCGACCTCCTGGTCAACCGGGCGAGGAGCCTGATCTACACCACCGCACCCCCGCCCCCGGCGGCCGGGGCCGCCCTGGAGGCGGTGCGGATCGTGGAGGCCGAGCCCGAGCGGGTGGAGCGCCTCCGGGAGAACGCCCGGCGGCTCAGGGCGGGGCTCCGCGACGCCGGCTTCGCGCCGCCCGACGACCCGACGCCCATCGTCCCGGTGGTTCTCGGCGACAACCGCACGACCCTTCGTTGGGCCGAGGCGCTATGGGACCGGGGCTTCTGGGTCCACCCCATCCGGCCCCCGACCGTCGCAGAGGGCACGAGCCGGCTCCGGGTCACGGTGACCTCCGAGCACGAAGCGGCGGACCTCGACGCCCTGTGCGCCGCGCTGGCCGGACTGCGCCAAGACCTCGGCGCCGCCGGGGAGGCGGCGTGAGCGCCCCCCGCTCGGAGCGGACCCGGGAGCTCGCGGCCCTCGACCGCCGGCACCTGTGGCACCCCTTCACCCAGGCCGAGGAGTGGGAGGCCGAGGAGGCGCTCGTGATCGAGGGCGCCGAGGGGTGCTGGCTCGTGGACACGGACGGCACCCGCTACCTCGACGGCGTCTCGAGCCTCTGGGTGAACGTGCACGGCCACCGGGTGCCGGAACTCGACGCCGCGGTGCGCGACCAGCTCGGCCGCGTGGCCCACTCCACGCTCCTGGGCCTCGCGAGCGTTCCCTCCGTCGAGCTCGCGGAGCGCCTCGCGGCGCTTGCCCCCGGCAACCTCACCCGGGTCTTCTACTCCGACTCCGGGTCCACCGCCGTGGAGGTGGCGCTGAAGATGGCGTACCAGTACTGCCGGCAGCGGGGGCAGGAGCGCCGCACACGGTTCGTGGCCTTCACCGACGCCTACCACGGCGACACCGTCGGGATCGGTGAGCCTCGGGGGCATCGACGTCTTCCACGGCCTGTTCCGGCCGCTCCTGTTCGACGCCCTGCGGGCGCCCTCGCCCTACTGCTACCGCTGCCCCCTGGGGAAGCGCCCGGAGGGGTGCGCGCGGGCCTGCCTGGCGGGAGCTGGAGAAGCTGCTCGAGGAGCACGGGCCGAGGTGTGCGCCCTGGTGATCGAGCCGCTGGTGCAGGGCGCCGCCGGCATCGTCATCCGCGCCCGACGGGTACCTGGCCGACGTCGCGCACGGCTGTGCCGCAGGCACGGCGTCCTGCTGATCGTCGACGAGGTGGCCACGGGCTTCGGCCGCACCGGCACGATGTTCGCCTGCGAGCAGGAGGGCGTGGTGCCCGACTTCCTCTGCCTGGCCAAGGGCCTCACCGGCGGCTACCTGCCGCTGGCCGCCACGCTGGCGACCGAGGCGCGTCTTCGACGCCTTCCTGGGCCCCTACGAGGACCACCGGACCTTCTTCCACGGCCACACCTACACCGGCAACCCGCTGGGGTGCGCCGTCGCCCTGGCGAGCCTCGAACTCTTCGAGCGAAACCGCGTGCTGGACGCGCTGCCGGGGAAGATCGAACGCCTGCGGACCCGCCTCGCGGAGCGGGTGGCTCCCCTCCCCCACGTGGGCGACGTGCGGCAGCGGGGCCTGATGGTCGGCATCGAGCTCGTGGCCGACCGAGCCACCCGCGAGCCCTTCCCCCCTCGGAACGCCGCGGCCGGCGGGCCGTCCTCGCGGCCCGCAAGCGGCGCGTCGTGATCCGGCCCCTGGGGGACGTCGTGGTCCTCATGCCGCCCCTGGCGGTCTCCGAAGCCGAGATCGACCTCCTGGTGGACGCCACCGCCGAGGCGGTTCGGACCGCCACGGAGGGGGAATGAGCGGCGCCGCCCTGTACGTGGCCGGCACCGACACCGGCGTGGGGAAGACCGCGGTGGCGTGCGCCCTGGCCGGGGCGATGCGCGACCGGGGCGTTCGGGTGGGCGTGTTCAAGCCCGTGGAAACCGGGTGCGACGACCCGCGTCGGCCCGCCGACACCCTCGCGCTCGTCGAAGCGTCGGGCTGCCGCGCTCCCCTCGACGCCGTCTGCCCCTACCGCTTCCGGGAGCCACTCGCCCCCGCCGTGGCAGCCGCCCGGGCGGGCACGGCGATCGACCCGGCGCTTCTGGAGGAGAGCCTCCGGCTGCTTCGGGAGAGCCACGACCTCGTGCTGTGCGAGGGCGCCGGGGGGCTCCTGGTCCCCTTGGCCGAGGGCGTCCTCGCCGTGGACTGGGTGGCGGGTCTCGGCCTGCCGGTCCTGCTGGTGGGCCGCCTGGGGCTCGGCACGCTGAACCACACCCTGCTCTCGGCCCGGTGCCTGCGGGACCGCGGGGTTCCCCTCGTCGGCACGGTACTCTCCGCCACGGTTCCACCCTCCACTCCGGCGGAGGAGACCAACCCCTCGGTCCTCGCTTCGTTCCCCGAGGCCCGCCTCCTAGGCGTCCTGCCCCACGGCCCCGGGGCCCGGCTGCCGGCGGCGGTACTGTCCGCGGTCGAGTCCCTGGCGGGGAGCGCCCCCGCGTCGTGATCGGGGGTCAGCTATCAGCTATCAGCTATCAGCTATCAGCTATCAGCTATCAGCTATCAGCTATCAGCGATCAGCGGTCAGCGGTCAGCCGCCCGCGCTGCGAGGAGGAGCCACGTGTGCTCGAAGCGCACGTCGCCCCCGTCCTCCCTGAGGCAGATCCCGGCCGTGACGCCCGCGCGGGCCAGGGCGCCCAGGACGACCCGCAGGGGACCGGTGCGCGCCGGGTCTGCCACGATCCCGGCCCACTCGCCGAAGCCCCGCGACTGCCGCCAGGTGTCCTCGGCGGCGACCTCGAAGCCCCCGGCGAGGATTGCCCGGCGCAGTTCCGATGCGGGCAGCATCCGCTCGTGGGTGGGGTCGCGCAGGCGCTCGAGGGCGTTGTGGAGGAGAGCCTCGTCCCGATCCTCGGAAGAGACGACGTCGGCCGCGACCAGCCGGCCTCCGGGCCGGAGGACCCGGCGGACCTCGGTCAGGACCGCCGAGGGGTCCGGGAAGTGGTGGACGGACAGACGAGTGACCACCAGGTCGAAGGCGGAGTGGGGATAGGGCAGCCGCTCGGCCGCCCCCACCCGGAACGCGGCGTTCCGCTGGCCCGCGGCGCGCAGCCGTGCCGCGGCGAGTTCCACCATCCTCGGGGTCGCGTCCACGCCCTCCAGAAGACCGGCGAAGGGCGCGAGCGCTTCCGCGACGATCCCCGGCCCGCACGCGAGGTCGAGGACCCGGCCGAGCGGCGCGGGCCCGGCGGCCCGCAGGATGCGGCCGAGCACGTCCTCGGACCGGAACGCCGCGGATGCCGCCATGGGCTCCGCCTGCCGGGCGAACTCCGATGCCACGCGAGGGTCCGGGCTCACGGTCTTCCTCCCCGCCGGCCGCGTAGCCGGCGTTTCGTCCCCTCGGTCGCGGCCATGGCTTCCGCGGCCGACACCTCCCGCCACGTCCCCGGCGCCAGATCTCCGAGTTCCCACGGCCCGACCGCCACCCTCACCAGGCGCAGCGTCGGGTGGCCCACCGCCGCCGTCATCCGGCGCACCTGGCGGTTCCGGCCCTCCACCAGGGTGAGCGCGAGCCAGGAGGTCGGCACGCTCTTCCGGAAGCGGACGGGCGGGTCGCGGGGCCACAGGCGGGGCTCGTCGAGCCGCGCGACCCGGGCGGGCAGGGTGCGCCCGTCGTTCAACTCCACCCCCGCACCCAGCGCGGCCAGGGACGCCTCGTCCGGCGCCCCCTCCACCTGAACCCAGTACGTCTTCGGCAGCTTGTGCCCACGGTCGGCGATGCGGTGCTGGAGGGCCCCCGAATCCGTGAGCACGACGAGCCCCTCGCTGTCGTAGTCCAGGCGCCCGGCCGCGTACACACCGGGCACGGACACGAAATCCGCCAGGGTGGCCCGCCCCCCGCGTCGGTGAACTGGCACAGGACCCGGTACGGCTTGTTCAGCAGCAGGAGACGGGCCACGGGACGCCTCGATCGGTTGCCCTCGCCCCCCGGCCTGGGCTCAGCTTCCCCGCACCTGGGCGAGCCAGTCCTGGAGATTGTAGTAGTTCGTGACCCGCGCGACCCGGCAGCCCCGCACCTCGAAGAAGGCCCCGGCGGGCAGGCGATAGGTCTGCCCCCGGGCGGGCGGGAGGTCGCCGTCGGTGGCGAGGTAGGTCCCCTCCACCGTGAACTCGGCGGCGGCGCGGCTCCCGTCCGGGGCGGCCAGCACCACGAGCTCGGTCACCCGCTCGCGGTAGCAGCGGTTCATCCGCTCCATGAAGTGGGC
The DNA here is from genome assembly GCA_963707045.1 of uncultured delta proteobacterium. GTDB lineage: Bacteria > Desulfobacterota > Deferrisomatia > Deferrisomatales > JACRMM01 > CAZGRT01. Next base: position 66,401 of record CAVPOV010000005.1, on the reverse strand, counting down.
GAACGTCCCCCGGCCCACCTCGCGGCCGCCCTGGTTCACGTCGTGCACCACCTCCTCGTCCAGCAGGCCCAGGAAGGCCTCCAAGTCCCCGGCGTTGAAGGCGGCGTAGTACGAACGGATCAGGTCGACGGTGTCGCGGGACATGGCTGCTCCTCAACTCCCCGTTGGCCCTTGACCTTATACACGAGGAACCGCGCGCTCGCAGCAGCGGCGGATGCAAGCAGGAACAGGCACAACTGCGCCCCCGGCTGCCTGTCTCCCCCGCCATGGACGCCGGCGCCGGCCTTGGGCTATCCTCTGGGCCCGCCGCGTCCCGTCGTCCCGACCGCCCCTCGCCACGTTTCGAGGCTGCTTCGATGGTCCGTCGCGCCCTCACGCCCTGTCTCCTCCTGCTCCTGGCGGGCTGCGCCGGCCTCATGGCGTCGGCGACGGGCCGGATGGCGGACAACGTGTCGGGGGCGATCCTCAACCAGGACGACCCGGAGCACCGTGCGCCACGGAGCGCCGGCCTACCTCCTGATGGTGGACGGGCTGATCGAGCGGCGACCCCGAGACGAGGACCTGCTGCTGGCCGGCGCGCGCCTGTACGGGGCCTACGCCGGCGCCTTCGTGGACGACCCGGTTCGGGCCGCCCGCCTCTCGGACAAGGCCCGGGAGTATGGCCGGCGGGCCCTGTGCCTCAGGCTGCGGGCCCTGTGTGCCGCGGCCGACGGCCCCTACGACGGCTTCGCCGCCCTCCTGCCCTCGGTCGGGAAGGGGGACGTGCCCACGCTGTACGGCTTCGCGTCGGCGTGGGCCGGGTGGGTCCAAGCCAACTCCGCCGACTGGACCGCCGTGGGGGACCTCCCCAAGATCGAGGCCGCCATGCGGCGGGTGGTGGAACTCGACGACGGCCACGACCGGGGCCGAGCGCACCTCTACCTCGGCGTCCTCGCCACGGTGCTGCCGCCCGCGATGGGGGGCCGGGCCGAGGAGGGCCGCCGGCACTTCGAGCGGGCCATCGAGCTCTCCGCGGGGCGGGACCTCATGGACCACGTCCTCTTCGCGGGCCGGTACGCCCGGCTCGTCTTCGACCGCGAACTCCACGACCGGCTCCTGGAGGAGGTGCTCGCCGCCGACCCCGAGGAGCCCGACCTGACCCTGAGCAACGTGCTCGCCCGGGCCCGGGCGGAAGAACTGCTGGCGGGCGCCGACGACTTCTTCTAACAGGGAGGAGACCGATGACCCGACGACTCGCCGCCCTCGCGGGCCTCGCAGGGTGCCTGCTGGCGTCCTCCGGCGCGGCGCAGACCCTCAAGATCGCCACCCTCGCCCCCGACGGGACCACCTGGATGAGCGAGATGCGCGCGGGCGCCGACGAGATCGACCGGCGCACCGAGGGCCGGGTGAAGCTGAAGTTCTACCCCGGCGGGGTGATGGGCAACGACAAGACCGTCCTCCGGAAGATCCGGGCGGGCCAACTACAGGGCGGGGCCTTCGCCAGCGGGAGCCTCATCGAGGTGTACCGAGACGCGATCATCTACGGCCTGCCCTTCCTGTTCCGCTCCTACGACGAGGTGGACTACGTCCGGAGCCGCATGGACGACCGGCTCCGGGATGGGCTGGCGGCGGGCGGCCTCGTCGTCCTGGGGATCGGGGACGGGGGCTTCGGCTACATCTTCTCCGACAAGCCCCTGCGGAGCGCCCAGGACCTGCGGGGGAGGAAGGTGTGGATCCCCGAGGGCGACGAGATCAGCCGCACGGTCCTCGAGGCGGCGGACGTCATCCCGGTCACCCTGCCCCTCTCCGACGTGTACACCGGCCTCCAGACCGGCCTCGTGGACACGGTCACCGCCACGCCGACCGTCGCCATCGCGCTGCAGTGGCACACGCGGGTCAAGCACATGGCCGACGACTGCCGCTGGTCTATCTGATCGGCGTCCTGGCCGTCGACCGCCGCGGCGTTTGCGAGGCGCTCGCCCCCGCCGACCGGGCGGTGGTGCGGCAGGTGATGGCAGAGGTCTTCGGCCGGATGGACCGGCAGCCGGAAGGACAACGACGCCGCCCGGGCAGGCCCTGGAGAAGCGCGGGGTATCCGATTCGTCGCGCCCTCCCCCGAGGAGCGGCAGGGCTGGGACGAGACCGGGGCCCGGGCCAGCGAACGCCTCTGGAGCCCGCAACCTCTTCTCCCCGGAGATCCTCGCCGCAACCGGGCGCGTACTGGCCGAGCACCGCAGGGACGGCGGAGCACCGAACCCGTCGAGCCCGGGCCCCCCGTGCGCCGCTGCTCCGGGTGGTGCACCGCCGTCGAGGACGGGCTGATCGCCGCGATGCTCGGCGCCATGGTGTTGCTGGCCGGCGGCGCAGATCGCGGCCCGCAACCTGTTCCCGGGGGCGCGAACTGGACGACCCGCTGCTGCGGGTCGTCGGTGCTGTGGGTCGGGCTGCTGGGCGCCGTATCGGCCAGCCGTAGAACAGCACATCGTCATCGACGTCCTCGCCCGGCTCCTCCCCCGCCGGGCCGCTGCCCGGCATGGGCGTCCTCACCCAGGCCTTCACCGCCGGCGTCTCGGGCCTGATCGCGTACACTCCCCCGCTTCGTGCTCTCGAGGCCGAGGCCGGCGGCGAGGCGTTCGCCGGGGTGCCGACGTGGGTCTGGAGCGATGCTCCCCGTGGGCTTCGGCCTCATCGCGCTGCGCTACCTGCGTCCGGTCCACGCACACCTCCTGCGCGGCCTCGCCGCGGCAAGGCCGCGCCGTGATCCTGGCGGGCCTGGCGCTCCTGCTGCTCGCGGTTCTGGGCGCGCCGCTGTTCGCCGTCATCGGGGCCAGCGCGGCCCTGGGCTTCGCCCGCTCCGGCGTGGACCTCTCGGTGGTGCCCATCGAGATCTATCCGCCTCGCGGAGATGCCCGTCCTGCTGGCGATCCCTCTCTTCACCTTCGCGGGGTACGTGCTGGGGGAGAGCGGCGCCCCGCGGCGTCTGGTCCGTCTGACCGACGCCTGGCTCGGCTGGATGCCCGGGGGCTTGGCGATCGTGGCCCTCGGCGCCTGCGCGCTCTTCACCGCCCTCACCGGGGCCTCGGGCGTGACCATCGTGGCCATGGGCGCGCTGCTGTACCCGGCCCTCGGCCAGGCGGGCTACCCGGAGCGCTTCAACCTGGGGCTCGTGACCTCCTCGGGGAGCTTGGGGCTCCTCTTCGCCCCCTCCCTGCCCCTGATCCTCTACGCGGTCGTGGCCCAGCAGCTCGGCGTGGGGCAGCCGGTGCGGGTCGACGACCTGTTCCTCGCCGGCGTGCTCCCGGGCCTGCTCGGGATCGGGCTGCTCTCGGCGTGGAGCGCCTGGGTGGGGCACCGCGCCCACCTGAGCCGGCGGCGCTTCTCCTGGGGCGAGGTGTGGGACGCCACCCGGGAGTCGGCGTGGGAGATCCCCCTGCCTTTCGTGGTGCTCGGGGGCATCTACGGCGGGGTCTTCGCGGTCTCGCGAGGCCGCGGCGGTCACCGCCCTGTACGTGCTGGTGGCCGAGGTGGCGGTCCGGCGGGAGATCACGTTGCGGCGACTGGCGAAGGTGATCCGCGAGTCCATGCTCCTCGTGGGGGGCATCCTCGTGATCCTGGGGGTTTCGCTGGCCTCCACCAACTACCTCATCGACGCCGAGGTGCCCACCCGCCTCTTCGATGCCATCGTCGCCCGCATCGACAGCCGCCTGACGTTCCTCGTGCTCCTGAACCTGTTCCTGCTCGTCCTCGGCACGATGCTCGACGTCTTCTCCGCCCTCGTCATCGTCGTCCCGATCATCCTGCCGATGGCCGTCGGGTACGGAATCCACCCGGTGCACCTCGGCATCGTCTTCCTCGCCAACATGCAGCTCGGCTACTTCACGCCCCCGGTGGGGATGAACCTCTTCATCGCGAGCTACCGCTTCGAGAAGCCCGTGGCGGAGCTCTTCCGGGCCACCCTGCCCTTCTTCTTCCTGCTCCTCGCGGCGGTGCTGCTCATCACCTACTGGCCGGCCCTCAGCCTCGTCTTCCTCCCGGGCCCCTGACCCGGGCGGCGCCCGTCAGTCCTCCCCCTCGTCGCCCAGCAGGCTCGCGCGGCTCACGGCCCTGGAGCCGAACCGGTCCTTCAGGGCGTCCACGGTGCGGGCGAGCCGGCGGCGGCGCGACTCCTCCTCGGCCTGGAAGAGCCCCAACTGGGCCGCCCCGGAGCCGACCCGGCGCAGCCGGGCCGCGGTGACGCCCACCAGCCGCACCCGGCGCCCCTCCCAGCCGACCCGGCCGAGGAGCGTCACGGCCGCGCGGTAGAGTTCCTCCCCCAGGTCGGTGGGCCGCTCCAGGGTCCGGCTCCGGGTCACCGTCCGGAAGTCCTCGTCGCGGAACTTGAGGGTCACACCTTCGGCCAGGAGGCCGTGGCGGCGAAGGCGCGCTCCCACCCGGTCCGACAGCGCGAGCACCGCCCGGCGCACGGCCTCCGGGTCGGCCACGTCCTCCTCGAAGGTGGTCTCCGCTCCGATGGTCTTGGCCTCGGAGCGGGGGACCACGGGCCGCTCGTCGATGCCCCGGGCCAGGTTCACGAGGTGCGCACCCAAGTCCCCGAGCCCGGCCGCCAGGTCCTCCGGCCGCAGCCGAGCCACGTCGCCGACGGTGCGAAGCCCCGCCCGCCCCAGCCGGTCGGCGGTCTTCGCCCCCACGCCCCAGAGGCGGGTGACCGGGAGCGGCTCCAGGAACCCGGCCACCTCCTCGGGCCGCACCACCACGAACCCGTCCGGCTTGCCCACGTCCGAGGCGATCTTGGCCACGAACTTGTTCGGCGCCACTCCCACGGAGGCGACCAGGCCCAGTTCGCCCCGGACGGCCCCCTTGATCTCCCGCCCGATCGCCTCGGCCTCGCCGAAGAGGCCCACCGACCCCGTGACGTCGAGGAAGGCCTCGTCGATGCTCAGGGGCTCCACCAGATCGGTGTACCGGGCCAGGACGGCGAAGACCCGGCGGGAGACCTCCTCGTACCGCTTGAACCGGGGCCGGAGGTAGACGGCCTGGGGGCACCGGCGCCACGCCTGGGAGATGGGCAGCGCGGAGTGCACGCCGCGGGCGCGGGCTTCGTAGGAGCACGCGGCCACCACGCCCCGACCCTTCCCGCCCTTGGGGTCCGCGCCGACGATCACGGGTCGGCCGCGGTGGTCCGGGTGGTCCAATTGCTCTACGGACGCGTAGAACGCATCCATGTCCACGTGGAGGATGCGGCGGTCGCGGTTCACGGCGGCGGACTCCCCGAGTCCGCGACCCGGCCGGCGGCCGAGCCCGACTCCTCGGCCCCCGCCCGCGACGCGGCCGCGTCCACCCGCAGCGAGAGGCCGAACGCCACCAGCAGCAGCGCCGCCTCCAGCCCGAAGACCGAGGAGTAGGCCGCCAGCGCACTCCCCTCCAGGGCCTGCACCGCGTCCACGGCCGCGCCTCCCAGGACGCTCCCCGATGCCTTCCCGAGGAGGTTGGCGGTTCCCCACGCCCCCAGCAGGAGCCCCGCCCGGGCCGGGGTGGTGAAGTGGACCGCGGCGGTGAGCAGTCCCGCGCCGGCGAGCCCGGTCGCCAGCCCCATGAGGACCACCAGGCCCCGAAAGGCTCCCGGCCGACCCGCCAGGCCGCAGCCGACGACCCCGAGGAAGACCGCCGCGCTGCCGACGAGTCCTGCCCTCAGCACGTTCTCGTGACCCCACGCCGGGATGAGCACGGCGCCCGACAGCAGCATCGCCCCGAGCACGCCCGCCCCCCAGTAGGCCGTGAGCCGGGCGGTCTCCCCCACGTCCATCCCGAGCACGAGCCCGCCGAAGGGCTCGAGGAGCACGTCCTGGGCCATGGTGCCCAGCACCGTGAGGAAGACGAGGACGAAGAAGCGCCGCACCTCGCGGTCCGCGGCCAGGAGGTCCCGAAACGCCCGGCCGAAGGGGACCTCCCGGGCCTTGGCGGCAGCCGCTCGCGCCCCCGGCCCTCGGAGCTCCTGCCCCGGCACGGCGACCAGCGCCAGCACCGCGCCGAGACCCGCCACGGCCAGCGCGGCGCCGGCGACCCGTCCCGGGTCGTATTCACCGAGGTAGCGGCCGAGCGCCCCGGCGCCGGCGATCAGCCCCAGGACGCTCGCCACCTCGTAGCCGGTCACGGCCCGGGCGCGCTGGTCGCCGACGAAGACGTCCGCGAGCAGGGCCTGGAAGACGTTGTGGCTGAGGTTCCGCCCCAGCCCGTAGACCACGAAGGCCGCCAGCCCGGCGGCGAACACCCCGGGCGCCGCTCGCTCCGCGTGCACGGCCACGCCGGCCGCCGCGACCACACCGACCCCGGCGACGACCGCGCCCAGCAGGATGTACGGCTCCCTCCTCAGCCCGAAGAGCGGGTGCGCGTCGGACCGGTAACCGAGCCAGACACGGACCGGCGACTCCAGGAGGGGCACGGCGAAGAACACGCCCACCAGGGACGCCGGGAGCCCCTGCTCGGCGATCATGACCCGGTTGAGCGTGCCCCCGACCAGGGCGCCGGCCAGACCGTAGCCCATGGGGAAGAGCGCGAGACGCAGGGCGCGGAGGAGGGGAAAGCGGGGCACCGCCATGGAGCCTCGGCCGGGGAGCGTGTGGGCGAAGAGGGTCGCTGCGCGTCGAGAGGATACCCGGGAACGCGCCCGGCAGGGGAGGCCTTCAGAAGCGGTAGACCTGACCCTCCCGGGCGAAGGCCATGGGCCCGGTCTGGCCCACGCTGAAGCCCCAGTCGTCCCCGTAGTGCACCAGGAGGATGCGCTCCTGGACGTCGAGGGGCAGCGCGAGAAGTTCCCGGAGGGTGGCGTGGATGGGGGCGCCGTTGTCGGAGAGCTGGCAGTCGTGGAAGATGGCGTGGGCGCCCCTGCCGGGGCCCTCCAGGTTTCCCCGGTGGAGCCGGGAGTCGCAGGTCAGCACCGCGACCCCCCCCGTGGCCCGGTCTTCCAGCCGGAACCCCCAGCTCGGCCGCCCCGGCACGTGGGGGGTCGCGAAGGGCGTGGCCCGGACGCTGCCCAGCGACACGGCCTCCCGCGGCCGCAGCGGACGGACGTCGAAATAGGTTTCGAGCCCCGCCGTTCGCGGCCGTCCCGAGGGGTCGTGGAGGCGCTGCCCCATGCCCGCGGCGAGCACGTGGTCCCACAGGTGCGGGAGCAGGTTCGCCGGCACGTGGAGCACCGGCCGCTCCCCCCAGGAGAAGTACCCGGTGAAGCCCAGTTCCTCCAGCCCGCCCACGTGGTCGCCGTGGAGGTGGCTCAGCAGGACCCGGGCGACGGAGCGCATCTCGATGCCCAGGGCGTGGAGCGCCCGGGGGGCGGTGTGACCGAAGTCCACCAGGAACGGCTCGCCCTCGGCGGGCCGCACGAGGTAGTTGGTCTGCCGCAGCGTCTTGGCGAAGGCCTCGCCCACGCCCAGGGGTATGATCTCCATCGGTTCTCCGGATCGAGTTCCCGCGCTCCCCTCCGGATCGGCCTCCTCCGCCCCGGAGTCAAGCCGGTCCCCGCCTCAGGGCGGGGTCCGGCCGTAGTCGTCCTGGAGACGCACGATGTCGTCCTCGCCCAGATAGTCCCCGTCTTGCACCTCCACGATCACCAGCGGCACCGCACCCGGGTTCTCCACGCGGTGGGCGGTGGCCACGGGGATGTGGGTCGTCTCCCCCGAATCAACCGAAAACACCTCCTCTCCGCGGGTCACCCGCGCCCTGCCCGCCACCACGACCCAGTGCTCGGAGCGCCGGTGGTGGAGTTGGAGGGAGAGCCTCGCGCCCGGGTTCACCGCGATCCGCTTGACCTTGTAACCCTGCCCCTCGTCGAGCACGGTGTAGCTGCCCCAGGGCCGGTGGACCGTCGCGTGCACGCGGACCTCCTCCCGGCCGGCCTCCGCCAGTCGGTCCACCACCGCCCGCACGTCCTGGGCCCGGTCCTTCGCGCACACCAGGAGCGCGTCCGGCGTGTCCACGACGACGGTGTCCTCCACCCCGAGCAGGGCCACGGCCTTTCGCCCCGCCCAGGCCAGGCTGTCGCGGCTGTCCACCGCCACGGCCATCCCGCCGTCGGCAACGTGGAGCCGGTTCCCTCGGGCGTCGCCGGGGAGAAGGTCGGCGAGCGCCGCGAAGCTGCCGAGATCCGACCAGCCCGGGTCGATGGGCAGCACCGCCACCCGGGTGGAGCGCTCCATGACCGCGTAGTCGATGGAGATGCGGGGGATCGCCTCGTAGAGGTCGCGAGGGACGCGCCCCCCCGCCCGGAGGTGGGGCCGCAGGGCCTCCAGGCCGGCACGCACGTCCGGCGCGTGGAGCCCGAGCTCTTCGAGGAGGCGGTCGGCCCGGAACGCGAACATGCCCGAGTTCCAGGCGTACGCCCCCTCCGAGAGGTAGCGCTCGGCGGTGGCCCGGTCGGGCTTCTCCACGAACCGGTCGACGGCGCGGAAGCCCGGGAAGCCCTCCAGCGGGGGCCCCATGCGGATGTACCCGTAGCCGGTCTCCGGGTGGGAGGGGTGGACCCCGAAGGTCGCGAGGTAGCCCGCCTCGGCCACGAACTGGGCCGAGGCCAGGGCCGTCCGGAACCCTTCCGGGTCCCGGACGGCGTGGTCGGAGGGCAGAACCAGCAGGACCTCGCCGGGCTCGGAGCACAGGGCGGCCAGCCCGATGGCCGGAGCCGTGTTCCGGCCCACGGGCTCGCTCAGGACGGCGGACTCGCCGTCGATGCCCAGTTCCCGCAACTGCTCCGCCGTGAGGAAGCGCCCCTCCTCCCCGCCGACGACCACCAGGTTCGACCCCACCAGCGGGAGCACCCGCTCGACCGTCTGCTGCAGAAGGCTCCGAGCGCCGAGCAGCGGCAGGAACTGCTTGGGAAACACCTCCCGGGAAAGGGGCCACAGGCGTGTGCCGCTCCCCCCGGCCAGGATCACCGCCTTCATTCGAGCCTCCTCCACGGGTGACGCGTGAGGGGTGGGGGCTGACCGCTCACGGCCGACGGTCGCCCTTCACAGATTCTCCCGATACCACTGGATCGCCTCCGCGAGCCCCTCGGCCACGCGGTAGCGCGGTTCGTAGCGGAGAAGCCCGCGGGCCTTGGAGACGTCCGCCAGGCTGTGGCGCACGTCCCCCGGCCGAGGGGGCGCGTACTCGGGCCGCAGGCCGCTCCCGAGAAGCCCCGCGATCTCGCCGTACAGGCCGTTGAGGCTGATCCGGGCACCTCCGGCCACGTTGTAGACCTGGCCGCACGCCTCCCGGGGGGCGTCGCAGGCGCGGAGGTTCGCCTGCACCACGTCGGCCACGTAGGTGAAGTCCCTGGTCTGCTCCCCGTCGCCGTAGATCTGGGGCGGCCGGCCGGCGAGGAGCGCCGAGACGAACCGGGGGATCACGGCGGCGTACGCCCCGGAGGGGTCCTGGCGGCGTCCGAAGACGTTGAAGTAGCGCAGGCTCACGGTCTCCAGCCCGTACAGTTCGAAGAAGAGCCGCCCGTACTCCTCCCCCGCGAGCTTGGTCAGCGCGTAGGGCGACATGGGGCGGGGCGGCATCGTCTCGACCTTCGGCAGCGTGGGCGTGTCCCCGTAGGCCGACGAACTGGCCGCGAAGACGAAACGCCGGACGCCCGCGTCCCGCGCGGCGACGAGCATGTTCAGCGTGCCCGTGACGTTGCACTCGTTCGAGAGGCTCGGGTTCTCCACGCTCCGGGGCACCGACCCCAGCGCGGCCTGGTGCAGCACGAACTCCACCCCGTCGCACGCCCTCCGGCAGTCCTCGGGGAGGCGGACGTCCCCCTCGAGGAACTCCAGCCCGCCGAGGGCGTCCAGGTTCTCCCGCTTCCCCGTCATGAAGTTGTCGAGCCCGCGCACCCCGTGGCCCGCCGCCAGGAGCGCCTCCGCCAGGTTCGAGCCGATGAAGCCGGCGGCGCCGGTGACGAGGAATCGTGCCATCTGTGCTCCGTGACGGGTTACGGGTGACGGGTTACGAGTGACGGGTTACGAGTGACGGGTGATGCCCCTGTTACCTGTTACGCGTCACGCGTCACCTCACCTACAGCGACCAGTAGTAGAGCCCCAGGGCCTCGGCGTCGCCGCGGGAGTAGGTCATCCGCACGTCGGCCAGCACCCCCCGGCCGTTGTCCGCCCGGTAGAAGGACGCCAGGCGCTCCAGGGTCAGGGGCTCGAAGGCCCGGTGGCGCACGGCGGCCACGATGCCGTCCACCGGGCCCACGCTCGTCGAGGGCCGCGGGGCGCAGCCCGAACTCGTGGGCCGCCTCCTCCGGGTCGACCATGGGGTCGTGGGCCACCACCTCCACCCCGTACTCCCGGAGCTCCGCGAGCACGTCGGCCACCCGGGAGTTCCGGAGATCCGAGACGTTCTCCTTGAAGGTGAGCCCGAGCACCAGCACCCGGCTGCCCTGCACCGCCTTGCCGCACCGGATCAGGCCCTTCACCACGTTCTCGGCCACGTACTTTCCCATGCCGTCGTTGATCGCCCGGCCCGCCAGGATCACCTGGGGGCTGTAGCCGAGCTCCTGGGCCTTGTAGGTGAGGTAGTAGGGGTCCACCCCGATGCAGTGCCCGCCCACGAGCCCCGGGGTGAAGGGCAGGAAGTTCCACTTGGAGCCCGCCGCCCGCAGCACCTCCCGGGTCTCGATGCCCATCCGGTTGAAGATGACCGAGAGCTCGTTCATGAGCGCGATGTTGAGGTCGCGCTGGGTGTTCTCGATCACCTTGGCCGCCTCGGCGGTCTTGATGGTGGGCGCCCGGTGGACCCCCGCCTCGATCACCAGCTCGTACACGCGGGCCACCCGGTCCAGCGTCTCCGCGTCCTGGCCCGACACCACCTTCACGATCCTGGCCAGGGTGTGCTCCCGGTCGCCGGGGTTGATCCGCTCGGGCGAGTAGCCCACCGTGAAGTCCGCGCCGCACCGGAGCCCCGACTCCCGCTCCAGGATCGGGACGCACACCTCCTCGGTCACCCCCGGGTACACCGTGGACTCGAAGACCACCGTGGTCCCCGGGGTGAGATTCTGGCCGACGACCGGGACGCGGACTCACCGGGCCGCAGGTCGGGCTGTTCCGGTGCGTGTCGATGGGGGTGGGCACCGCCACGACGATGAACGGAGGCCCGCCGCAGCTCGCCGGGGTTGGTGGTGTACTGGATCCCCGCCGACTCCACCTCCTCCCGCGTCAGTTCGCCCGGTGGGGTCGACGCCCCGCTTGAGCGCCTCGATCTTCCGCGGGCTGACGTCGAAGCCGACCACCGGCAAGCTTCCGGCCGAAGGCCACCGCCAGGGGCAGCCCCACGTAGCCGAGCCCGACCACCGCCAGCGTGTCGCCTGCCGTCTCAGCAATCCGTTCAATCCGTTCGTCCATGGTCGCTCCTCCTATTCAGGTCAACCCGTCACCGGTTACCCGTCACCCGTCACCCCGTGATACTCCCGGTACCACGCCACGAACCGGGGGACGCCCTCCTCCAGGACGGTGGTGGGCTCCCAGCCGAGCAGGCGCCGCGTCTTGGAGCCGTCGGCGAAGGTGCGGGGCACGTCCCCGGGCTGCATCGGCACGTAGGTTTCTGCACCGCCTTCACGCCCAGGGCGTCCTCCAGCACGTCGATGAAGTGGTCCAGCTGCACCGTCGCGCGAGTTCCCCAGGTTCACCACCTCGCACCCCAGCGGCCGGTCCATGGCCGCCACCACCCCCGCCACCATGTCGTCCACGTAGGTGAAGTCGCGCTCCATGTCGCCGAAGTTGTACACGTCGATGGGCCGGCGCGAGAGGATCTTGTCGGTGAAGCCGTAGAGCGCCATGTCCGGCCGCCCCCACGGGCCGTACACCGTGAAGAACCGAAGCCCCGTCACCGGGATGGCGAACAGGTGGTGGTAGGTGCGGGCCATCAGCTCGTCCGCGACCTTCGTGGCCGCGTACAGGCTCACCGGCCGCTCCACCCGGTCCTCCTCGGAGAAGGGCACCTTCTCGTTGGCCCCGTACACCGACGAGGAGGACGCGTACACCAGGTTCCCGACGCCCCGGTGGCGGCAGTGCTCGAGCACCTGGAGGAACCCCATGACGTTGGACCGGCCGTAGGCGAAGGGGTTCTCCAGGCTGTAGCGCACGCCCGCCTGGGCCGCGAGGTGGCACACCACGTCGAAGGGCCCTCGTCGAAGGCCTTCCCCACCGGGGCCGGGTCGGCCACGTCCCCCCGGTGGAAGGAGAAGCCGGGCAGGCCCTGGAGGCGCGCCAACCGGGCCTCCTTGAGCCGCACGTCGTAGTAGTCGTTGAGGTCGTCCAGCCCGACCACCCGGTCCCCCCGGGCCAGGAGGGCCCGGGCCACGTGGTACCCGATGAAGCCGGCGGCGCCGGTGACCAGGGAGGTGCCCATGGGTTCGCCGATCCTTCCTCTGCCGGGGGGTGGAGGCCGCCGGATCTTAGCAGAGCGGCTCCGGCCCGATCCACCGGTCGCCGCAGGATTCGCCGCGCAGCGTCGGAGCGCTTCGAGCCCGCCCCCGAGGGACCCGCGGCCGGCCGGCGCCCTTCCTTGTCCAGGCCCGACACGGCCCGCTATACTGCACCGTCCACCGGTCCGCGGGAGGGGACCCCATGGAACTGTCCGAAGCGCTCCGCACCCGGCGCAGCGTCCGCCGCTTCCGGCCCGACCCCGTGCCGGAGCAGGCCGTCGAGGCTCTGATCGACGCCGCCCGCTGGGCGCCCTCGGGACTGAACAACCAGCCCTGGCGGTTCCATATCGTCCGCTCCCGCCCGGCGCTGGAGGCGTTGGCCGGGTTCACCCGGTACGGCCACATCCTTCGCTCCGCGCCGGCCGCGGTGGCCGTCTTCCTCGACGCCGAGGCTTCGTACCACCGGGAGAAGGACTGCCAGGGAGTGGGGGCCGCGATCCAGAACCTCCTGCTGGCCGCCCACGGGTCGGGCCTCGGGGCCTGCTGGCTGGGCGAGATCCTCAACCGGCGCGCCGAGGTGGAGGAGTATCTCGGAGTTCCGTCCGGCCTGGAGTTGATGGCGGTCGTGGCCCTGGGATATCCCGCCTCGGAGGACCAGGGACAGCCGGAACGGCTCCCGGTGGAACACCTCGTCGTGGGGCGCTGCTGAGGGCGGCCGGCCGCCTGCGCGCACCCGAAAACCCGCTCGTCCACGGAAAGGGAAACGCCGTGATCCTCGACGTCCACGCGGTAGGAATGATCCAGGCCAACTGCTACATCCTCGGCGACGAGGAGACCCGGGAGGCCGTGGTCATCGACCCCGGGGGGGACATCCCCGTGATCCTCAAGTCGCTCCAGGCGCGCAGCCTCAAGCCCGTGGCCATCCTCGCCACCCACGGCCACTTCGACCACGTGGAGGGCCTGGCGAGCCTCAAGCGGGCCACCGGAGCGCCGATCCACGTCCACCGGGGAGACCTCCCCCTCATCCAGGGCATGGCGGGCCAGGGGCTGCTCTTCGGCGTGCGGGTGGAGTCCGCGCCCCCGCCGGACGTCTTCCTGGAGGACGGCGACACCGTCTCCTTCGGCAACCTCGCCGTGGAGGTGATCCACACGCCGGGGCACTCCCTGGGGTCGGTGAGCTACCGGATCGACCGGAAGGTCTTCGTGGGGGACCTCCTCTTCGCCGGCTCCATCGGCCGCACCGACCTCCAGGGCGGCGACTACGACACCCTGATCCGCTCGGTGCGCACCCGCATCTTCACGCTCCCCGACGACACCACGGTGTACCCGGGCCACGGGCCCGCCACCACCGTCGCGGTGGAGAAGCGCACCAACCCGTTCTTCCGCTGAGGGCCCATGCTCACCGGCAAGGAAATCATCCTCGGCGTCACCGGCGGCATCGCGGCCTACAAGAGCGTGCTGCTCTGCCGCGACCTGACGAAGGCGGGGGCCAACGTGCACGTGGTGATGACCCGCCACGCCACCGAGTTCGTCACCCCCCTCACCTTCCAGACCCTGTCGGGCAACCCCGTCACCCACGAGCTCTTCGAGCTCTTCCGGGGCTCCCAGATCGGGCACGTCGCCCTGGCCGACCGTGCCCACGCCACGGTGGTCGCGCCGGCCACCGCGAACCTGCTCGGCAAGGTGGCCAACGGCATCGCCGACGACTTCCTCTCCACCATGATCATGGCGACCCGTGTGCCGGTGCTCTTCGCGCCCTCCATGAACGTGGTGATGTGGGAGAGCCGGCCCGTGCAGCGAAACGTGAAGGTGCTCGGCGAGATGGGCTACCACTTCGTCGGCCCCGTGCCCGGCGAGCTGGCGTGCGGCGTCGTGGGGCGGGGCAAGATGGCCGCCCCCGAGGAGATCCTGGAGGCCCTGGAGATCGTCCTCACCCCCAAGGACCTGGCCGACGAACGGATCCTGGTCACGGCCGGACCCACCGTGGAGCCCATCGACCCGGTGCGCTTCGTCTCCAACCACTCCTCCGGGAAGATGGGATTCGCCATCGCCCGGGCCGCCGTGCGCCGGGGCGCCCGGGTGACCCTGGTCACCGGCCCCACCGAGCAGCGCCCGCCGCTGCACGCCCGGCTGGTGCGGGTGGGCACGGCCCGGGAGATGCGCGACGCGGTCGTGCACGCCGCGCGGGACGCCACCGCGGTGATCAAGGCCGCGGCGGTGTGCGACTGGCGGCCCGCGGAGCAGGCACCGGCCAAGATCAAGAAGCGCGCAGCCGGGCGCATGGACCTCGCCCTCGAGGCCAACCCCGACATCCTCCGGCGAACTGGGGCAGAAGAAGCCCCCGGGTCAGATTCTCGCTCGGCTTCGCCGCCGAGACCGAGGACCTGGCCGCCAACGCCAAGGCCAAGCTGGCGGAGAAGCACCTCGACGTCGTCGTGGCCAACGACGTCACCGCCCCGGGGCCGGCTTCCACACCGACACCAACGCCGTGCGCATCTTCACCGCGGACGGCGGAGAGATCGGCGTACCCCTCACCGCCAAGGACCGGGTGGCGGACCGGGTGCTCGGCGTAGTCGTCAAACTGCGCACCGGCCGGGAGCGGCCGCTGGCGGAACTGCCGCCGGAGCGCGCCAAGTTCTGGGAGGACGCATGAAGCTCTGCATCGTCGGGACCGGGTACGTGGGGCTCGTGACCGGGACGTGCCTGGCCGAGATGGGCAACGACGTGGTCTGCGTCGACATCGACCACGGGAAGATCGCGATGCTCCAGGAGAAGAAGGTCCCGATCTACGAACCGGGCCTGCAGGAGCTCCTGGACCGCAACGTGGACGAGGGCCGCCTGACCTTCTCCACGGACCTGGCCGAGGCGGCCGCTCGGAGCCTGCTCCTCTTCATCGCGGTGGGAACGCCGGAGGGGGAGGACGGGTCCGCCGACCTCCAGCACGTGCTCTCGGTGGCGCGGGCCGTCGGCCGGGCCATCACCGAGTACCGGATCGTGGTGACCAAGTCCACGGTTCCGGTCGGCACCGCGGAGCTGGTGCGGGAAGCGATCCAGCAGGAGCTCGACCGCACGGGGCATGGACCTGGAGTTCGACGTGGTCTCCAACCCGGAGTTCCTGAAGGAGGGCAACGCGGTCCAGGACTGCCTCAAGCCGGACCGGATCGTCGTGGGCACGGACAACGTGCGCACCGCCGAGCTCCTGAAGGAGCTCTACGGGCCGTTCACCCGCACCAACCACCCGGTCATCGTCATGGACGTGCGCTCGGCCGAGATGACCAAGTACGCGGCCAACGCCATGCTGGCCACGAAGATCTCCTTCATCAACGAGATCGCCAACCTGTGCGAGAGGGTGGGGGCCGACGTGGACGCGGTGCGCATGGGCATGGGCGCGGACAGCCGCATCGGCTACCAGTTCCTCTTCCCGGGGGTGGGCTACGGCGGCTCGTGCTTCCCCAAGGACGTCAAGGCGCTGATCCAGACCGCCCGCAAGGTCGGGGGCGACGCGCAGATCCTCGAGGCCGTGGACGACGGTGAACAACCGCCAGAAGTCGGTTCTGGCGGAGAAGATCCTCGGCCCACTTCGCGGACGAGGGACTCGACCCGGCCAGCGCCACCGTGGCCGTCTGGGGCCTGGCCTTCAAGCCGAACACCGACGACATGCGCGAGGCCCCGAGCCTCACCATCGTCCGGCGCCTCCTGGACGCCGGGGTGGCCGTGCGGGCCTACGACCCGGTGGCCAGAGACCGCCCGCCCAGAAACTCCTGGGGGAGCCGCCCCGGCCTGACGTACTGCGCCCACAACTACGAGGCCCTCGAGGGCGCCCACGCCCTGGCCGTGTGCACCGAGTGGGGCGCGTTCCGCCGGCCCGACTTCGAGCGGATGAAGTCGCTCATGGCCCGGACCCGGTGATCTTCGACGGCCGCAACATCTACGAGCCCAGGGACATGCGCCGCATGGGCTTCACCTACTTCGGCATCGGGCGGAGAGCGTGACGGGTGACAGGTAACCCGTGACAGGTGACGGGCCCCCACCGTCCTACCCGTCACCCGTCACCCGTCACTTATCACCTGTTACCCGTCACCCGTCACCTCCACGAGGCCCCCATGCCAGTCGACCCCAACCGGTTCATCTACGCCGAGGAACTCCGCACCGAGCACCGGGTCCTGGTGACCGGCGGCGCCGGGTTCCTGGGGTCGCACCTGTGCGAGGCGCTCCTCGCGCGGGGACGCGAGGTGCTGTGCGTCGACAACTTCTTCACGGGCCGCAAGGAGAACATCGCCCACCTCCGGGACGACCCCCGCTTCGAACTGCTGCGCCACGACGTGACCCACCCCCTCTTCGTCGAGGTGGACCGCATCTACAACCTCGCCTGCCCGGCCTCGCCGATCCACTACCAGTACAACCCGGTCAAGACCATCAAGACCAGCGTCGTGGGGGCGATCCACATGCTCGGGCTCGCCAAGAGGGTGAAGGCCCGCATCCTCCAGGCCTCCACCAGCGAGGTGTACGGCAGACCCGGCGGTCCACCCCCAGACCGAGGCCTACTGGGGCAACGTCAACCCCGTCGGGCTCCGCAGCTGCTACGACGAGGGCAAGCGGGCGGCCGAGTGCCTCTTCATGGACTACCACCGCCAGAACCGGGTGGACGTGCGGATCGTGCGCATCTTCAACACCTACGGGCCCCGCATGCTCCCGAACGACGGCCGGGTGGTCTCGAACTTCATCGTCCAGGCCCTGCGGGGGGAGCCCCTCACGGTCTACGGCGACGGCTCCCAGACCCGCAGCTTCTGCTACGTGGACGACCTCGTGGACGGGCTGGTCCGCCTGATGGACCAGGACGAGCTCGTCGGCCCGGTGAACCTGGGCAACCCCGGCGAGTTCACCATCCTGGAACTGGCCGAGAAGGTGCGCGACGCTGGTCGGGTCACGCTCCGAGATCCGCTTCCTCCCCCTGCCCTCCGACGACCCCGTCCAGCGCCAGCCCGAGATCTCCCTGGCCCGCGATCGCCTGGGGTGGCAGCCGAAGGTGGCACTGGAGGAAGGGCTCGGGAGGACGGTGGAGTATTTTGAAAGACTGCTGCGGCGTGACGGGTGACGCGTTACGGGTGACGAGCAAGGGAACACCGCGCAGGGGAGGAACGTGTTGCACCACCGGGATCTCGACGCGCGGAAGGAAGCCATGACACTGGCCGAAGAAGTCTACGCCGTCACCTCGACCTTCCCCCCGATGGAACTCTACGGGTTGACCTCGCAGATGCGGCGAGCCGGCGTCTCGGTACCGAGCAACATCGCTGAAGGTGCGGCACGCAACTCGAAGCGGGAATTCTCTCAGTTCCTCGGCGTGGCTCTCGGTTCCCTGGCAGAACTCGAGACGCAACTCATTCTTTCCAATCGGCTCGGATTCACCGCCGATGCATCCCTGCTGGACCGAGTCGGCAGGGTCCGTTCCCTCGTGCTCGGCCTGAAGCGAAGCCTTCCATGAGAGCCGACGAGCGGAAGGAACACCTGTCGGCGATCTTCCGCCGGATCCCACCCGTCACCCGTCACCCGTCACCCGTCACGCCCTCCCCATGAACGAATCCGTCCTCGTTACCGGCGGCGCCGGTTACATCGGAAGCCACACCGCCAAGCTCCTGGCTTCGAAGGGGTACCACCCGGTCGTGCTCGACGACCTCTCCCGCGGGCACCGGTGGGCCGCGCGGTGGGGCACCTTCGTCGAGGCGAACCTGACGGACCGGGAGCGCGTGCGGGAGGTCCTGCTGGAGCACCGCATCCGCGCCGTCCTGCACTTCGCCGCGTACGCCTACGTGGGCGAGTCGGTGCGGGAGCCCGCCGCGTACTACCGCAACAACGTGGCCGGCACCCTGTCGCTCCTCGAGACCATGGTCGAGGTGGAGAGCGAGCACCTGGTCTTCTCGTCGAGTTGCGCCACGTACGGGGAACCCGGCGAGACCCCGATCCGGGAGGAACACCCCCAGGCGCCGATCAACCCCTACGGCCGCAGCAAGAGGATGGTCGAGGAGATCCTGGCGGACTTCGGCGGGGCCTACGGCCTGCGGCACGTGAACCTGCGCTACTTCAACGCCGCCGGCGCCGACCCGGAGGGCGAGACTCGGGGAGGCGCACGACCCGGAGACCCACCTGATCCCGCTGGTCCTCGAAACCGCCCTGGGAAAGCGCCCCCACATCGCCATCTTCGGCACCGACTACCCCACGCCCGACGGGACCTGCATCCGGGACTACATCCACGTGAGCGACCTCGCGGAGGCCCACGTGCTCGCCCTGGAGCACCTGCTCGGGGGCGGGGAGAGCCGCTCCTACAACCTGGGAAACGGCGCCGGCTACTCGGTGCGCCAGGTCATCGAGGCCGCGGCGCGCCTCACCGGCCGCCCGGTCCCGGTGCTGGAGGCCCGCCGACGCTGGGGAGACCCGGCGGTGCTGGTGGGGAGCGCGGAGAAGATCCGGGCCGAGCTCGGCTGGGAGCCGAAGCACCCGGGCCTCGACGCCATCCTCGAGACCGCCTGGAGGTGGCATCGGGGGCGTGACGGGTGACGGGTGACGGGTAACGCGTGACGGGTGACGGGTAACGGGTGACGGGGGCGTGGGCGGGGAGATGGGGCGCCTCCGCGCCCCTGTGCCCTCCCCTTTCACTTTTCACCGATCACTCTTCACCCTGCACCCCCTTCCCCTTGTCACCCGCCCCCCCCGTGGGGCAGACTCCGCCTCTCCCCGCAACCGGACCGTCCCCGAGAGGAACCCCTCCCATGCAGCCTTCTCCCGATCAGTTGGCCGTGAACACCCTGCGCTTCCTCGCCGTGGACGCGGTGGAGAAGGCCCGCTCCGGGCACCCGGGGATGCCCATGGGCGCCGCGGCCATGGCCCACGTGCTGTGGACCCGCTTCCTCAAGTTCGACCCTCCGCCCCGGAATGGGCGGACCGGGACCGCTTCGTGCTCTCGGCCGGGCCACGGCTCCATGCTGCTCTACGGGCTGCTGCACCTGGCGGGCTACGGGCTGAGCCTCGACGATCTCCGCAGCTTCCGGCAGTGGGAGTCCGCGACCGCCCGGCCACCCGGAGTCGTTCGTCACCCCGGGCGTCGAGACCACCACCGGACCCCTGGGGCAGGGGTGTCTCGGCGGCGGTCGGGCATGGCGATCGCGGAGCGGCACCTGGCGGCCCGCTTCAACCGCCCCGGCTTGCTCGTGGTCGACCACCGCACCTGGGTCATCGCCGAGCGACGGCGACCTGATGGAGGGAGTCAGCTCCGAGGCGGCGAGCCTGGCCGGGCACCTGGGCCTCGGGCGGCTCGTGGTGCTCTACGACGACAACCAGATCACCATCGAGGGGGACACCGACCTCGCGTTCAGCGAGGACGTGGAGCGCCGTTTCGCCGCCTACGGGTGGCAGACGCTCTGCGTGGAGGACGGCAACGACCTCGGGGCCCTGGAGGCCGCGATCGCCGAGGCCCGAGGGCCGACGAGGCCCGCCCGTCGCTCGTCCGCGTCCGCACCCACATCGGGTTCGGCAGCCCGGCCAAGCAGGACACCGCCGACGCCCACGGCGCCCCCCTGGGGCCCGAGGAGACCCGAAAGGCCAAGGAGAACCTGGGGTGGCCGGGGGAGCCCGCGTTCCTCGTGCCCGCGAAGGCTCGCGAGCCCTACGCCCGCGCCGCCGAGGCCGCGGCCGAGGCCCGGACCCGCTGGGAGGCGATGTTCGCGCGATACGCCGAGGCCCACCCGGCCGCGGCCGCGGAGCTGGAGCCGTCGCCTCGCCGGGGACCTGCCCGAGGGCTGGGAGGCTCACCTGCCCGCCTTCCCCGCCGACGCCAAGGGGACCGCCACCCGCGTCTCGGGGGGCAAGGTCCTCAACGCCCTGGCCAAGGTGCTGCCGGAGTTGGTGGGGGGCTCCGCGGACCTGGCGCCGAGCACCAAGACCCTGATCGACGGCGAGGCCGACTTCTCCGCCGCGAACCCCGGCGGCCGGAACCTGCGCTTCGGCATCCGGGAGCACGGCATGGCGGCGATCCTGAACGGGATGGCGAACCACGGCGGCTTCCGGCCCTACGGCTCCACCTTCTTCGTGTTCTCCGACTACATGCGGCCCAGCCTGCGCCTCGCGGCCCTCTCGGGCCTCCCCGTGATCCACGTCTTCACCCACGACAGCCTGTTCGTGGGAGAGGACGGCCCGACCCACCAGCCCGTGGAGCATCTCCCGAGCCTGCGGGCCATGCCGGGCCTGACCGTGATCCGACCGGCCGACGCCAACGAGACCGCCCAGGCGTGGCGGGTGGCCCTGGAGAACCGGTCCGGCCCGACCGCCCTGGTGCTGACCCGCCAGGATCTGCCGACCCTGGACCGCTCCGTGCTCGGGCCTGCGGAAGGCCTCCGCCGGGGCGGGTACGTGCTCCGGGAGGCCTCCGGGGGGGCTGCGGCCGTGCGCCTGATCCTCCTCGCCTCGGGCTCCGAGGTCCCCCTGGCCCTGGCGGCCGCCGACCGGATGGAGGGCGGCGGCACGCCCACCCGGGTGGTGAGCCTGCCGTGCTGGGAGCTCTTCGAGGCCCAGCCGCCGGGCCTACCGGGACGAGGTGCTCCCCCCGGCCGTCGCGGCGCGGGTCGCCGTGGAGGCGGCGGGACCCTTCGGGTGGGAGCGCTACGTCGGCCCCGGGGGCGCGGTTGTGGGGATGACCCGCTTCGGCGCGAGCGCGCCCGCCGGTGTGCTCGGAGAGAGGTTCGGCTTCACGGCCGAGAACGTGGTCGGGGTCGCCCGGGGGGTCCTCGCGGGGTAGCGCGGGCCCTCCGACCAGGGGAGACACGGCGACGCGCCGACGCCCGGCGCTCAGGGAGGTGCGAGATGTTCTTCGATCCCGAACTCGGCGACCACGGCCTTCCCCACGACCCCTTCAAGTCCTGCGTGGTGCCGCGCCCCATCGCGTGGATCTCCACCGTGAGCCGGAGCGGGGTGCACAACCTGGCCCCGTACAGCCAGTTCCAGAACCTCACCTTCGATCCCCCCTACGTCATGTTCGCCGCGAACCAGACCACCACCGGCCGACGGAAGGACACCGTGGTCAACGCCGAGGAGACCGGCGAGTTCGTCTACAACATGGTCACCTACGACCTGCGCGAGGCGATGAACCGGTCGGCGGAGGAGGTTCCGCCCGACGTGGACGAGTTCGTCCTGGCAGGGGTCGCCAAGGCCGCCTCGGTCAAGGTGAAGCCCTTCCGGGTGACCGAGTCGCCCGTCCAGTTCGAGTGCCGCTACCACCAGACCCTCCGACTGCCGGGCCGCGGCGTCATGGGAACCGTGGACGTGGTGATCGGCCGCGTGGTCCTGGTGCACGTCCGGGACGACGCCCTCGGACCCGACGGCCGCCTCGACGTGCCGCGAATCCGGCCCCTGGCCCGCCTGGGCTACTACGACTACACGACCGTGGACTCCGCCTTCGAGATGAGGATCCCCGGGGGAAACAAGGAACTCCTCGCCGGTCTCGAGGGAGCCGCCCGCCCCTCCTCCGGACGCTGAGACGACGCGGTCCTGCCCTGGTGCCCCCTCCGTCGGTGCTCTATGCTCTCCTCCCGGATCCCGTCCCGGGAGGACCGCCATGTCCGTCCTGACCGCCTGCTCCCTCGACTGTCCCGACCGGTGCTCGATCCTCGCCCGGGTCGAGGCCGGGAACGTCTCCCTGAGGGGAGACCCCGACGACCCGCGCACCCGCGGGTTCACGTGCGCCAAGATCCGGCGCCACCCGACCCGCCTCGCGAGCCCCCACCGGATCCGTGAGCCCTGGGTCCGCCGCGGGTCCGGCTTCCGCCCCGCCGCCTGGGAGGAGGCCCTCGACGTCGCCTGCGAGGCGCTGGAACGAGCCCGACGGGCGGACCCGGCCTCGATCCTCCACGTGCGCGGCTACGGCTCCATGGGCGTGAGCAAGAAGTTCACGGAGCACGTCTTCGCCCGGCTCGGGGCCCGCTCCACGGCCGGGAGCCTGTGCGACGCCGCGGGAATCGCGGCCATCGAGCGGGACGCCGGCGGGCTCGCGATGAACGACCCCCGCCAGATCGACGCGGCCGACGTCGTGGTCCTGTGGGGAAAGAACCCCAAGGCGAGCTCGATCCACACCGCCGCCCAGGTGGCCCGGGCCCGGAGGCGGGGCGCCGAGGTGCTGGCCGTGAACCCGGACGCCGGGGCCGCGCAGGGGCTGGCCGGCACCGTGGTGCTCGTGCGGCCCGGCACCGACCGGTTCCTTGCCCTCGCCTGCGCCAAGCTCCTCCCCGAGGTCTCGGACCGCGCGACCCCGTGGCACAGTGCCGGGAACGGCGCTGCCTTCCGGGCCCTCCTGTCCGACCTGGCCCTCGGGGACCTCCTCGACGCCTGCGGCGTGGGGGAGGAGGAGGCCCGGGGCCTGGCCCGCCTCTACGGGCGTTCGCCCCGCACGGCCACCGTGGTCGGCTGGGGCGTCCAGCGACACCCCTTCGGCTGCGAGAACGTGCGGGCGGTCCACGCCCTCGCCTTCCTCGCGGGAACGCTCGGGGTGCCCGGCGGGGGCGTGTACTACAACGTCTCCTCCTCCCGCCACTTCCGGAGGCCCGCTCCGTCCCCCTCGGCCCCACCGGAGCCGCTCCGGCTCCCCACCGTCGCGGGCGAGCTCACCCGCGCACGGCCGGCCGTGAGGGTCGCCTGGTTCACCTGCTCGAACCTGCTCAACCAGGCACCCGACGCCAAGGCCGTGGCCGAGGCCTTCGCGGCCGTGGACACCCGGGTCGTGGCGGACGCCTTCTGGACCGAGACGGCCCGCCACGCCACCGTGGTCCTCCCCTCGACCCTCTGGCTCGAGGAGGAGGACCTGGCCGGCTCCTGCTGGCATCCGCGGATCGGCGCGGTGCGCCGCGTGGTGGACCCGCCCGGAGGGTGCCGCACCGACTTCGAGATCGCCGCCGAGGTGGCGCGACGCCTCGGCCTGGACATTCCGTGGCCGACCGTGGACGACTGGCTCGCGGCGTGTCTGCCGGAAGGGGCCGGGCCCCTGGACACCGTGCGCCGGAACGGCGGCTGGGAGGCCCCGGAGCCCGAGGTCGCGTGGACGGGGGGGTTCGGACACCCCGACGGGCTCTTCCGGCTCCTGACCTCGGTCTCCCCCGAGCCCCCGCCCGACCCGGTCCACCCCCTGCGGCTCCTCACCCTGATCCGGGTCGATGCCCTCAACTCCCAGCTCCTGCCCGAGGAGCAGAGGGGCATCCTCCCCGTGCGCCTGCACCCGGAGACCGCCCGCCGGCTGGGCCTGGAGCTCGGGAGCCCGGTGCGGGTGTCCAGCGCCCACGGAGACCTCGAAGGGCAGGTCCACCTGGACCCGGGGCTCCACCCCGAGGCCGTCGCCTGCCCCCGGGGCGGGTGGCTCGGCCTGGGCCAGGGCGTCAACGAGGTCACCGAGGCGGCCGCCACCGACGCCGGGGGCGGCACGGCCTTCTACGGCACCCGGGTCCGCGTCGAGCGGGTCGCGGGCCGGGAAGCCCCCTAACGCCCGACGTCCTGGACGGAACCCGGCCCCGCTGGTTTACTCTGCCACCGCCGCCTTCGACGCGCCGGAGAGGGGATCTCCCATGGACGCGAGAGTCCAACAGAGGATGTACCGGCGCCTGCGCGCCGCGCTGCGCGAGCACTGCCGGGGAGCGGCCCGGAGCCTGGAGTGGCTCCGGGGCCACATGCACCCGTACTTCTTCCTCACCATGGCCCCGGAGATCGAGGGGCTCGTCAACCTGGCCACGGGCCTGGAGTCCCTGGGGCGGAACCGGAAGATCGACCTGGTGGACCGGAGGGACGAGCTCATCCGGGCGTGCCTGAACCTGCCCGGGAGCGTCTACGAATCCCTCCACGAGCTGGAAGGGCGGCCCGTCTCCTACGCGGAGATCACCCACTCCTACCACCCGCTGCCCGGCCTGGACCACGAGTTGGAGATCCAGCGGTTCCAGTTCGGGGCACGGGCGCACCGGGAGATCGCGGAGGCCGGGCCCGTGGACATCCCGCGCCGCATCCAGGCCGGGGTGCTCCGGGCCATGGCCCACCTCTACCCCGCCTTCCCCCGCGCGGAGCTCCCAGGGGCGCTGCGTCTGCTCTGGCTCAACCACGAGGCGTACGTTCGCATCTCCCCCCCGGAGCGCGTGGCGCGCGTCCTGTGGCTCTACCACCAGGGGTGCTCCCACGACGGGCTGTACCTCGACACGGAGAACACCGAGGACGTCGTCCACCAGAGGGAGTCGCGGCTGCTCTTCTCCGTGGGGAACCCGCCGGAGCGGGGCTTCCTGACGCAGGTGCTCGAGGTGCTCAACCGCTTCGAGCTGGCCGTGCGGCGCTCCTACTGCGTAACCCTGAGCACGGGGGTCCACCCCTACCTCATGGCCACCTTCTACGTGCACGACCTGGGACGGGGAGCTCCTGCACCGGGACTCCGACCGGTTCGCGGCCATCCGCGAGGAGCTGTACAACACGCAGATCCTCTCCACCGCGAGCCGCACCTACGTGGACTTCGTGGCCCGGGGAAGGATGACCGGGGTGGACGCGACCCTGGTGGACGCCTTCACCGCCTTCAGCCACACCAACCTCGCCCACGCCGACCCCGACCGCTTCGACCTGGGGGAGGTGCGCCGGGCCTTCCACGCCAGCCCCGACATCGCCATGGCCCTGGTGTCGGCCTTCCGCGCCCGCTTCGACCCCGACGCGGAGGACCGCGACCACCACTGCGCCCGCACCCTGGCCGAGGCCAAGGGGTTGGCGGAGGGCTACAACACCGGGCACCGCCACCTGGACGAGGTCCGGAGGACCGTGTTCCGCACCGCCCTGCTCCTGGTGACCCACACGCTCAAGACCAACTTCTTCGTTCCGGAGAAGCACGCGCTGGCCTTTCGCCTGGACCCCGCCTACCTCGCGGAGCTGGGGGCGGAGGTCACCGCCGACCTCCCCGCGGGGCGCCCCTTCCGGGTCACCTTCTTCTTCGGGCGCAACGGCTGCGGGTACCACATCGGGTTCTCCGACATCGCCCGGGGCGGGTGGCGCACGGTCGTGTGCACGAGCCCCGACGACTTCCTCACGAGCGCCAACACGGTCTTCCGGGAGGTGTACGTGCTCGCCCACACCCAGCACCTGAAGAACAAGGACATCTACGAGGGCGGCTCGAAGCTGGTGGCCGTGCTCGACGCGTCGGCGGTGGACACCCCGGAACGGCGGACGCAGCGGCTCTACAAGCTGCAGTTCGGGTTCCTCAACGCGTTCCTCGACCTGTTCGTGACCGACGAGAACGGCCAGGCCCACCACCCCCGGGTGCTCGACTACCACGGCGAGGAGGAGCCCATCGAACTGGGCCCGGACGAGAACATGCACGAGCCATGATCGAGTGGGTGGCCTCCCAGTCGGCCAAGCGCGGCTACGTGCTCGGCAAGGGGATCATGTCGCAGCAAGCGGGTGGGGATCAACCACAAGGAGTACGGGGTCACCTCCCTCGGGGTCATGGCGTTCGCCGAGATGCCCTGGGCGCCCTGGGGATCGACGCCGGGCGCGACCCCTTCGACGTCACCGTCACCGGGGGCCCCAACGGCGACGTGGCCGGCAACGCCATGCGCCTCGCTGCTCGAGCGCTGCCCCGCGGCGCGCATCCGCTCATCGTCGCCGGCTCGCGGAGCCGCTCTTCGACCCCGAGGGGGCTGGACCGCGCGGAGTTGGGACGCCTGATCCTGCGGGCCAACGTGGACGACTTCGACCCCGCCCGGCTGCACCCCGGCGGGTTCCTGCTCCTCGCCCGACAGAAGCGGCAGGAGGGGCTGCGCGAACTGTTCCGCAAGGTCCTCCGGACCCCCTCGGGGGTGGAGGAGCATTGGGTCACCTCGGACGAGTTCCACCGGGAGTTCGACGGCCTGATCTTCTCGACCCCGGCGGACCTCTTCCTCCCGGCGGGCGGGCGGCCCGAGACCATCGACGACGACACCTGGTCACCGGGCCCTTCGACGCCGGACGGCAAGCCCCTGTTCCGCGCCGTGGTCGAGGGAGCGAACTCCTTCCTGACGCCGACGGCCCGCACGGAACTGCAGCGCCGGGGCGTGCTCCTCTTCCGGGACGCCTCGGCCAACAAGTGCGGGGTCATCTCGTCCTCCTACGAGATCATCGCCAACCTGCTCATGGACGACCGAGAGTTCCTCGCCCACAAAGAGGCCTACGTGGAGGACGTGCTCCGCATCCTCGACCGCCGGGCCAGAGACGAGGCCCGCCTCATCCTGCGCCGCCACCGGGAGGCAGGGGGCGAGAAGCTCTTCACCGACATCTCCAACGAACTGAGCGTCGAGATCAACGCCCACTACGAGCGCTTCTTCGCCTTCTTCACCGCCCGGCCCGAACTCCTGGCCCAACCGGTGTACCGCAAGGTGCTCCTGGCCCACCTCCCCGCGATGGCGCGCGAGCAGCCCTGGCTGCGCAGGCGGGTCCCGCGCCTCCCCGCCAAGTACCGCTGCGCCATGGTGGCGGTGGAACTGGCGACCACCATCGTGTACCGGGGCGGCTGGGAGCCGGACCTGGAGGAGAGCCTGCGCGACTACGCGCGAAGGACGTTCACGGGCTGACACGCGCCGCAGAGGTGCCGGCCGCGGGGCGGAACACGAGGGGAAGGCTCCCCGGGCGAGACCTCGAACCGGGGAGCCGAGGACCCCGAGAGCGTCGGCGGAGTCCCCGAGCGGAAGATCCCGATGCAGCGTGCGCGCTGAACCCAGAGGGTGCGAATGGTACAGATCTCGATGCCGGCGGGAACCCTGGACATCCTCATCCGGCTCTCGGCGGCTGCCGTCTTCGGAGGCGTGATCGGCTTCGAGCGCGACGTCCACGGCCGGTCGGCCGGCCTGCGGACCCACCTGCTCGTGTGCGTCGGTTCCGCCCTGTTCATGCTGGTCTCCCTCGCCACCCCCGGCCTGCTCGAGGGCGCGTCCATACGGGTCGACCCGGGGCGCATCGCCGCGCAGATCGTCACCGGGATCGGCTTTCTCGGCGCGGGGGTCGTCATCAAGCAGGGGGCCTCGGTCCGGGGCCTGACGACCGCGGCGTGCCTGTGGGTCACCGCCGCCCTCGGGATGGCGGCCGGCGGGGGCATGTACGGGGTCGGCGCCTTCGTCACCGCGCTCACCCTCATCACCCTGGTGGGGCTGAACGTCTTCGAGAGGGCGTTCCGCCACGACACGTACCGCCACCTGACCATTGCTACGCAGTTGGACGCCGACGTCACACGCATGCTCGACGCGGTGCGCAGCACCGGGGTCACCGTGCTCGCGTGCGACGTGGACCGCGACTACCGGGCCGCGTCGCTGACGGCGCGCATCGACATCCGCATCTTCCACCGGGGGACGACGGACCCGGTCGCCCAGGAGATTCTCGAGGCGATCCAGGGGGCGGGCATTCCCCTCGACCGGTTCTCCTGGAGTCGCTGAGCCGGAAGCCGCCACGGCACGCACCGTGCAAGGACCACAGCGCGCCCAACCAAGAGACCCAGGGGGGAATCCACGTGCGCCCACTCCGAATCACCATCCCTTCGATTCTGCTCACGGCCTGTCTCCACTCCGGCCCGACCTTCGCAGCGGCCGACACCAAGTTCATGGACCCGGAAGGGTACGCCGGCAGCGACCGCTGCGCCGAGTGCCACCGCGAGCACTACGAGGGGTGGTCCCAGACCTTCCACGCCACCGTGGTCCAGGACGCCCGGCGGCACCCGGATGCGGTCCTGGGTGATTTCACGCAGAAGGGGCTCGGATTCACGCTGGAAGACGTCGAGTACACGATCGGCGGGCACAGGACCAGCGGTACATGAAGAGGATCGGCGACGACTACTACATCCTTCCCAAACTCTGGAGCGTCCAGTCCAAGGTCTGGCAGGACACCGTATAACGTCCTTTTCGTGGCGCAAGCGCCCCTACAGCACCGTGCAAGGGCTGCCACGTCACCGGCTACGACCCCGACGGCAACGTCCCCACCGCCGAGAACCGTATCGGGTGCGAGGCGTGTCACGGGCCCGGCTGGGACCACGCCGACGAGCGGAGGGGCGGGAAGCCCATCGTCCACCCCGGAAAACTCCCCGCCGACCGCCGCGACATGATCTGCGCGGCGTGCCACGTGCGAGGCAAGGACCGGGGCGGGGACTACCAGTTCCCCGTCGGGTTCCTGCCCGGCGAAGACCTGGGGGTCTACTACGTGCCCCACAACAAGGACGACCGAGAGACCACCTCGCGACTCCATCCTGACGGCTGTTCGCCAAGTGGGAGAAGAATCGTGGGAGGGTTCGTGAGGCCGCCCTGCGAGATCTGCAAAGTGACCCGGGCCCGATGGGGTCCCCGGCCTTCCACGGTGACCAAGGACCCTGAAGGAGTGCTTCGGTGCCACGAGTTCGAAGATCGTTACGAGGAGCACGCGCATCACGCCCGCGGGTGCGGAGTCCTGTGCTTCGACTGCCACAAGAAGCAACCCAAGTCGCTCGACGAGCCCCGACTTCGACATTCACACCCGCAGTACTTTTTCCAGCACGTCGACGAGTGCTACGACAACCTTCGAACCCGCGTGCCTCGCGTGCCACACGGACCGACAGACCCGTCTGGGCAAGACGGATGATCGAACGGTGGGGGAAGCCCGTCGAGATCGACCATTAGCCGGCCGGACGTCGGGACGACGCGAGGTCCCGGCTCACCGAACACTCCCCCTTCGGACGATCCGCGCCCTCGATCACCCCCACCTCGCCTCCGCGGGCCGAACCGCCGCCCCATTCCCTTCCGTCTTTCCTGCCGCAACGAGTCCCCAGCAAGACCGCACGCGACCCGCTGACGTGGCCGTGCTCGTAAGCCGCGTCGCCTGGATCTAATCTATGGCTTCACCAGTGACCTTTAATATCAAAAACGATCCCACGGTCAGCTGTCCACCCTTGACAAGTGGCTTTCGATGACCGGGAGCTCTTGGGTGGCACATATGACGCACATCGATCTGCATCACGAATAGGATCGACCTATGGATTCAAAATCACAACGCCAGAGAGGCCTACGCACAAACCGACAAGGCGCTCCTCCGGGCGCTCGGCGCCCGCGTGCAGGGCCTGCGGCTGAACCAGAACCTGTCGCAGGAGCAGGTGGCCGCGGCGGCGGGGGTGGGCCGGAGCACCGTGGTGCGGCTCGAGGCCGGGCAGAGCGTCACGCTGCTCAACTTCGTCCAGGTGCTGCGGGCCCTCGGCGCCCTCGAAGAACTGGAGGGCTTCCTGCCGGAAGCCGGGGCGAGCCCCCTCCAACTGCTCGCGCTGAAGGGCAAGCGACGACGGCGGGCCTCCCCCGCGCACCCGGAGCCGCACCACGCGCCGGGCGGGGACGAACCCGCGTGGTAGCCCCCGGCCTCGTGGCCGAGGTCCGCATCTGGGGCGAGCGGGTCGGCGCCGTGGCCTGGGACCAGGCCCAACGCCTCGGCAGCTTCGAGTTCGATCCGGATTTCCTCGCCCGGGGCCTGGACCTCGCCCCCCTGACCATGCCCCTGGCCGAAGCGCGCCGCGGCGGCAGCGTCTTCCGGTTCCCGGCCCTTCCCCGAGAGACGTTCTACGGGCTCCCCGGGATGCTCGCCGACTGCCTGCCCGACCGCTACGGCAGCGCCCTCGTCGACGCCTGGCTCGCCCGGCAGGGGCGCACGCCGGAGAGCTTCAACCCGGTGGAGCGGCTCTGCTACACCGGCACCCGCGGCATGGGCGCGCTCGAGTTCCATCCCCCCGTGCGCCAGGGGCTCGACCGGTCGACGCCGGTGGAGGTGGGAGCCCTGCTCGAACTGGCCCGGGACGTGCTCGCCCACCGGGACTCTCTGGCCACCCGTCTCGACCACGGTGCGCAGGCACTCCTGGACATCATCCGGGTCGGGACCTCCGCGGGCGGGGCGAGGGCCAAGGCCGTCCTCGCCATCCACGAGGAGACCGGGGAGGTGCGCTCCGGCCAGGCGCGCGCCCCGAAGGGCTTCGGCTACTGGGTCTTGAAGTTCGACGGGGTCGAGGACGAACTGCTCGGGTCGACCCGGGGCTTCGGGCGCATCGAGTACGCGTACCACCGCATGGCGGCGGCGTGCGGCATCGCCATGAGCGAGTGCCGCCTCCACGAGGAGGGCGGTCGCGCCCACTTCCTGACCCGGCGCTTCGACCGCACCGGCGACGGCGGGAAGCTCCACGTGCAGACCCTGACCGGTCTGGCGCACTTCGATTTCAACCGCCCCGGCGCCTACGCCTACGAGCAGGCGTTCCAGGTGATGCGCCGGCTGCGGCTGCCCTACCCCGACGCCGAGCAGCAGTTCCGACGCACGGTCTTCAACGTGGCGGCGCGAAACCTCGACGACCACCCCAAGAACATTTCGTTCCTCATGGGCCCGGACGGCACGTGGCGCCTGTCGCCGGCCTACGACGTCATCTACGCCCACAACCCGAGCGGCGCCTGGACCAACCAGCACCAGATGACGGTCCGGGGCAAACGCGAGGGAATCACCCGGGAGGACCTGCTGGCGGTGGCGGCGGAGATGAACGTCAAGCAGCCCGGCGCGCTCGTCGACGAGGTCGTCGCGGCCGTCGACCGCTGGCCGGAGTTCGCGGGGGAGGCCGGGGTTCCGGCGGCGCGCATCGAAGCGATCCGGCGGGAACACCGCATCCTGTGATCGCGCCGGGCGGGTTCCACGCGCGGCCTCTCCCCCGCAGGCGATCCTTCCACCGACGGCCCGGCAGGGGATGCGACAACGCCCGTCAGAAGAGGATCTCGTCCTCCGGGTCGGACTCCTGGGGGGCGGGATCGAGGCCACGGTCTCCTCGGCGGCGGCCCGAAGGGCGACGGCGAACTGGATGGCGAGGTGGGCGAGGTCGGTGGCGTCCCACTTCGCGGGCTCGACGGCCGGGTTCGCGAGGAGCCCCGACAGGAGCGGTCGCGCCTCGTCCTCCAGCACCTTCGCCTGACGTGCCTGGAAGCGCCGCGCCTCGATCCGGGCGGCCTTCTGCTGCTCCTCCTCCTCCTCCAGACGATCCCGCTCCTCCTGCGCCCGCAGCTCCTCCTCTTCGGCCTCGGTCAGCGGCGGCGGGGAAGGCAGCGGCTCCAGTTCGGGGAGCTCCCGTTCCTTCTTCCCGCGCTTGCGGCCACCCCCCTCCTCCGGCGCCTCCTTCCGGGCCCGCCGCTTCGCGGTGGAAAAGATCTTCAAACCCTTCTTCGCCATCGGACTCCTCCGGTCCCCTCGTCCCGCACCCGGCGCCGCGTCGCGCCCCCTCGGGCGGGCCCATCGCCCTTTTCGCACTACTTTCCCCGCAAACACGGGCGCGTGCAAGAGGGGTCGAGACCGCCGCGCACCGGCGGGGCGAGGCGTTCCAAGGCTCCCGGCTCGGGCCCCGCGCCCGCGGCCCCCGGAGGCCGCCCGGGAGTCTTCAACCCCTCTTCCTGTTGCGCGGGACCGCGAAGGCCGGGGAAACTCTCACGGCGTTGCGGCGGGGACTCGGTCCGCCGCGGGAAGTCCCGTTCGGAACCGGGCCCCGCCCGCCCACACCGCTCGTTGGAGGTCTCATGCGCCTGAGGAAGGAACGGTCCGAGATCGTCCGGTTCGGGCTGAGGATGCTCTCGGCCGGGCTCACCACCGGGTCCGGGGGCAACCTGAGCTCGTTCCGGAGGGATGCGGGGCTGATCGCCGTGACCCCGAGCGGCGTGGAGTACCCCGAGATGAAGCCCGGGGACGTGGCCGTAGTGGACTCCGGCGGAGCTGCGGTGGAGGGCGAACTCTCCCCCTCTTCGGAACTGGCGTTCCACCTGGCGATCTACCGCGCCCGCCCCGACGTGAACGCGGTGGTCCACACCCACTCGCCCTGGGCCACGACCGTGGCGTGCCTGGGCTGGGAGCTCCCGGCGGTGCACTACCTCGTGGGGTACGCGGGCACGAAGGTCCCCCTCGCCCCCTACGCCACCTTCGGCACGCCGGAACTGGCCGACAGCGCGGCCGACTCCCTGGCGGGGTTCAACGCGGTGCTCCTGGCCAACCACGGCCTCGTGGCGGTGGGGCCGGACCTGGCGAGGGCCTTCGCGGTGGCCGAGGAGATCGAGCTGGTGGCGCGGGTCTACCTCCAGGCCAAGGCCGCCGGGGAGCCCGTGATCCTGGGGGACGAGGAGATGGGGCGGGTGGTGGAGAAGTTTCGCGGGTACGGGCGGCGCGCCGCCCCGCTCACCCCCGAGGCCTCGGGGCCAGGAGCAGGAGCACGACGCCGTCGGCGAGGACCGCGAGGTTGATGGCCATGCTCGCGCCGTGGAGCCGCGCGAAGCGGCGCCGGCAGCGGGTGCTCGGGCGCCACCGCCTCGAAGGATGCGATCTCCCGCGTGAGCTCCGCCGCCTCGGGGTAGTACCAGAAGCGCGACCACCCGGAGGCCGCGACCGCCAGGGCGAGGAGGACCGCGCACAGCACCCGACGGGCGTCCCACCCCAGCCGGGGCCGCGCCAGGAACGCCGCCAGGGCCACCAGGGTGACCGACAGGACGTAGGGGAAGTACGCGGGGAAGAGGAGCCCCACCGTCCGGGCCGCCTCGTCCCGCCCGAGACCGCGGAACAGGGCAGGCGTCACCAGGAAGGTGAAGATGGACACGCCCCCCACCCACAGGGCCAGGGCCAACCGGTACACCGCGTCCGCGATCCAGGCCATCCTTCGATACTCCCTTCCCCACGCCCTCGGGATGCCGTTTGCCCCGGGGGCCCGGGCGGTTAGACTACCCCGGTCCCTGTCTCCCCTGCCAGGCCCCGAGGGCCGGGAGTCGATCCCATGGAAGACGTCCACCCGATCTTCTCCGAGTTCAAGCGCGACTTCCCCGAGCTCCACCGCCGCTGCGAGGAGCTCGGTCGCGAGGTTCACGAGGGCGCGGGCCCGCTTCCCGAAGGAGTGCGGTGCCTGCTCAAGGTGGCGATCGCGGCCGCCTCGCGCCACGGGAGAGCCCTGGAGACGCAGTTGGCGCGGGCCCGGGAGGCCGGAGTGAGCGACGAGGAGCTCCGGCACGCCCTGGCCCTGCTGATCCCCACCTGCGGCTTCCCGGCCTTCATGGAAGCGTACGCAGTCTACCGGCGCGGGGCATGAGGGCACTGCCGTGACACAGGACCGGAGCGCCGACGCCCGCACCGCATCGCCCGAGGGCCTCCAGAGGGCCCTCCGCTACCGCTGGCTGATCTTCTGGATCCTCGCCGTGGGGTACGTGCTGGTGTACTTCCACCGCCTCTGCCCGGCCGTGGTGGCGGTGGACATGATGCGCGACCTCGACGGCGGGCGGGACCCTGCTGGGCGTGCTCAGCTCGGCGTACTTCTACCCCTACGCCGCCATGCAGCTGCCGGCCGGGCTGCTCTCCGACTCCTGGGGGCCGCGGCGCACGATCACCGTGTTCTTCGCCGTCGCCGTGGCCGGTTCGCGTCCTGCTCGGGGTTCGCCCGACGTCCGCGCCTGGGCCATCACCGGGCGGGTACTGGTGGGGCTCGGGGTGTCCATGCTGTTCGTGCCCACCATGAAGGTCCTGGCCGAGTGGTTCCGGCCCGACGAGTTCGCCACCATGACGGGCATCCTCATGGCCATGGGCGGGCTGGGTTCCCTGACGGCAGCAGGCCCCCTGGCCGCCCTGGTCAGCGCCTGGATCGGCTGGCGGATCTCCTTCGTCGCCGTCGGCGTCGTGACCCTGGCGCTGGCCGTCGCTGGTGTGGCTGGTGGTGCGCGACCGGCCCGCCGACATGGGCTGCCGTCCCCCGCGGCGGCGAGCGGGCCGCGGCCGGAGCCCATCCCCCTCGTCCGCGGGGTGGCGACGTGCTCCGCCACCTCCCGTTCTGGGTGCTCTCCGTGTGGTTCTTCTTCGACTGCGCGGTCTTCTTCTCCTTCGGGGGGCTGTGGGGTGGCCCCTACCTGATGCAGGTCTACGGCCTCTCCAAGAGCGCAGGCCGGGCGGCATCTTCTCCATGCTGGCGGTCGGCATGATCGTCGGCAGTCCGCTGCTCAGCATCGCTCTCCAACCGCTGCTTCCGCGCCCGCAAGCCGGTGATCGTGCTGTGCAGCGCCGTCACTCTGGCGTTGACCGGCGCCCTCGCGTTCCCACCGCCTCGTTGTCCCTGCCCGCCCTGTACGCCGATCTGCTTCGGTCTCGGCGCGTTCACCAGCGCGGTGGTGGTGGTCGGGCTTCACCTCGGCGAAGGAGCTCTTCCCCGTCCAGATCGCCGGCACGTCCACCGGCCTCGTCAACCTCTTTCCGTTTGCCGGCGGCGCCGTGTTCCAGCCCGTCCTCGGGGCGATCCTCGAGCACCACGGCCGCGTCGGGCAGGCGCTTTTAGCCTCGACGGCTACCGGGCGGCGTTCCTCACCCTGTTCGGTTGCGCGGCGGCGGCCCTGCCTCGCGAGCCTGTTCCTCCGGGAGACCTTCCCCCGGCCGGAGCGGACCGTCGCCTGACCCGGCATCCGGCTTGCCAAAGCGCCCCGCGGTGTTATGTAGGAGTCAGAGACGACGCGGGGGGAAGCCCCCCACAGACCCGGAGGAGACCGAGATGGCGGACGTGTACAAGTGCGAGAGCTGCGGCGCGGTGACCAAGGAGAAGGGGCATCTGTGCAAGCCCCGGAAGGTGGAGGAGAAGTGCGACTACTGCGGCGATAAGGCCGCCGATGCCCGCCACGTGTGCAAGCCCATGCGACCGAAGCTGGAGTACGTGTGCGGCGGCTGCGGGCGCCCGGCCGAGAGCGCCGATCTCGTCTGCAAGCCGAAGAAGATGCCCGGCTGACGAGAAGCGTCGGCTCCGCGGAACGAGAGGGCCCCTCGACGGGGCCCTCCTTTCGTTTCCGACACCCTCCCGGGGCGGGGTTCGGCCCCCGCCGGGCGGCTGCGGATTGACCCGTCCCCGCCGTCTCCGGTACAACGTCGGGAGCCCGAACGGGGAGGGTCCGACATGGGCGGGGCAAGAGCTCCAATCGCTGGAACGAGAGGCCGCACGTGGCAACCACTTGCCCGGGCGGCCTCGTCTCGTCCGGCCCTGATCGCTCCGCCACCCGCCCGCGTGGCCTGCTCCGCGAAGGGGTCCGCCTGCGTCACCGGCCGCCGCCCGTGCAAAGTTCCCAGATATACGAACCAGCGATCTCCCCAGATGTACGAATCCAGAGATCCCCAGATGTGCGAAGTCATTCCAACATGTGCGAACAAGTTCCAACATCTAGGAATCTCGGTTTCCGTATAATACCTGTTCGCTTCAAGAAGCACGATTACAACCCATATCATGCGCCATATTTTGGTATGGCATTGCCGTCCGTTCCCTGGTAAGGTGGTCGCATGGCAAAGGTGCATTTCGAATGGGACTCCGCGAAGGACCTGGAGAACCAGGAGAAGCACGGCGTGTCCTTTGCTTCGGCTCAGTACGCCTTCGCTGACCCACGCCGTGTCATCGCAGAGGACATGACCCATAGTGAAACAGAACAACGTTACTACTGCTTTGGGATCGTTGGCGAAGGGATTCTGACCGTGCGATTCACCTATCGAGGCAATGCAATCCGCATATTCGGTGCAGGCTACTGGCGGAAAGGGAAGGCGATCTATGAGCACGAAAATAAGGTACACCGATGAACAGTTGGGCCAGGTGAGGGTTATCAAGGACTTCCTTCCGTCCCCGGAGGAGCTCGCCTTTCGGGAGGAGTCAGTGAAGGTAACCATATCATTAAGCAAGAAGAGTGTTGACTTTTTTAAGTCAGAGGCATTGAAGTACCATACGCAGTACCAACGTATGATTCGGCAGTTACTAGATTCATACGCAGAACTGCAGACAGAAGGGGAGCGAACAAAGCGCTCAACCGGACGCGCGAAGAAGCAGCGCGCCGGTTAGCTTGGCGTTCCCGCCGACAGATTCGAACAGTGACGACCCCGGCCGGGTACCGGCGTACGCCGAAGACCACGTCCTCCGGCTGTGGGCCTGGAAGCCGAAGCCTCCGAAGGGGCTGAAGCCGGGGCGACGAAGTGCCGATCCCCGGGGGGCGGCGGGAAAGAAGGATCGGCTGGGGCCGACCGCCCAGTCCGACAGGCGACAGGAGGTTCGGTGAAGAAGACGGCTCTCGTCATAGCGATCGCGGCACTCGCCGCCCTCGGGGCGAGCCCCTGGTGGTTGGGGGCGCGGGCCGAACGGCTGTATCGGTCGGAGCTGGCCTCCTGGTCCCAGCCCGGGCAGATCCGAATCGAGGTGGTCGAGTACCGCCGCGGGTGGTTCCGCTCGGAGGCGGAGATCCGCGTCGTTCTCGAGTCCCTGGAGACGGCGGCCGCCGGCCAGGAGGAACCCGGCCTGGCTCGCTGGAGCCGACTGCTCCAGACCGACCGGATCCACCACGGGCCGCTCCCCCTCGTGGGGGCCGCCCTGGGGCTGCCGGGATTCCGGCCGGCCCTGGCCGTGGTCGACAGCGCCGTCGGGCTGGAGGCCGACGCCTCCGAGGGCGCGGAGCCCGCCCCGTTCCTGCGGGCGCGGACCGTGCTCGGGTTCAGGGGCACCGCGGTGAGCGCCCTTCGCAGCGACCCGGTGGAGGCGGCCGTGCCGCAGGGCACGGTGCGCTGGGAGGGGATGAGAGGAACCATCGAGTGGCCGGGTGACGCCCGGGCCACCGGCACGATGGAGTCCCCCGGGTTCTACCTCTCCGGGGAGGGGATGGACGTCCGGTTGCAGGCCCTCATGGCCTCCTTCGACCTTCACCGCGGGGTGGAAGGCCTGGTGCTGGGCGACTACTCCGTCTCCGTGCAGCGGATGGCCGGCTCGTCGGCGGACGGGGAATCCTTCTCCCTCGACGGGATCACCGCCCGGACCTCGGCCTTCGCCGCCGGAGAGGTCGTGCACGGGAGCACGTCGCTGGCGGTGGAGGAGATCCTCGCCGGAGGCGAGACCTTCGGGCCGGCCTCGCTGGAGTTGGCGGTGCGCAACCTGGACGCCCGGTCGGTGGCCCGCTGGCAGGCCCTCGGAAGCGAGATCCAGGGGCTGGCCGAGGATCCGGAGGGCCTTGCCGCCCTGCTGGAGCGGGAGGGCCGGGCCCTGGCTCCCGCCCTGCTCGCCCGGTCCCCCGAGGTGGAGCTCACCTCGCTGCGCTTCCGGGGCCCGGAGGGCGAGGTCTCGGCCCGGGCCGGCTTGAGCTTCGACGGCGGGGCCCCCGTGGACCTGGACGCGCCCAGGACCCTGCTGCCGCGCATCCGGGCCGAGGCCGAGGCGAAGCTGCCCGCGGGCCTGGCTCTTCGCCTGGCGCGCCCGCAGGGCGAGCGGCAGGTGGCGGCGCAGGAAGCCGCGGGCCGCCTCCGGGTCGAGGGCCCCGAGGACCGCGCTCAGCGGGTCGAGGCCGCGGCCTCGCAGCTGCTCGCAGGACTGGTTGCCCAGGGGCTCCTGGAGTTCGACGGCGGCTACTACGCCGTGGCGGCGAACTGGGCCGAGGGCCGCCTCGCCGTCAACGGCATGCCGATTCCCCTTCCCTAGCCGGGGCTAGCAGCCGGGTTCACCAGCCGGAAGGATGCGCCCGAAAAGCACGCGGCCCGCTTTCCGCGGGCCGCGTGGGCCGAGCCTGGATTCCCGGGGGGAAGGCCGTCAGGCGTCGTAGAGCGTCCAGATGCCGCAGGGGCACACCCCGGCGCAGAACCCGCACCCGATGCACTTGCTCCGTCGTCCACCACGTACTCGTAGGCCCCGCCGGGGTGTTCCTTCCGTTCGATCGCCCCCCAGTAGCACGTGGCCTCGCACAGGTGGCAGTCGCGGCAGCTCGCGCAGGACATGCACTTGCCGCCCTCCCCGGAGCACGATCCGGCTGACAGGTCCGTCGGCGCGAGCGCTCGTACCACTGGTAACTTGATCCGCTCGTAGGGGATGATCTCGCTTCGTGTCCTCCTCGTACTCGGTCTTCGTGAGCAGGGAGTGGACGTAGCGGGCCGCCGTGAGTCCCGCGCCCGATGGCGTTGGTGATGAGGCCGGGCTGCGTCACGTCGCCGATGGCGAAGACCTTGGGGTCGGTGGTCTGCCCGGCCGAGTCCACCCGCACGAAGCCCCGCTCCAGGTCCATGTCCTCGGGCAGGTAGTCCAGCTCGGGGGTCTCCCCGATGGAGATGATGACGACGTCCGCGGCGATCGAGGTGCCGTCCTTGAAGTGGAGGTGCTTCCCCTCGTGGTCGTAGCGCTCCGTGAACTTGGGGTACAGGATCTCCGCGCCCCGGGCCCGGGCCATCTTCTGCTCCTTGCCGAAGGACGGCGGGCTTCTGGATGTCCACCGCCGTCACGGTCTTCGCCGCCGCAGTTGAAGGCCTCGATGCAGATGTCCATGCCCACGTTGCCCGCGCCGATGACCACGACCTCCTTGCCCGTCAGGTCCATCGGGTTGCCGGGCGTTGACCTCCTTGAGGAACACGATGCCGGGGATGCACGTGGTCGTAGCCCGGGAACGGGATGATCCGGGGGGAGTGGCAGCCGGTGGCCAGCATCACCACGTCGTGGGTCTCCCTAGATCTCCCGGTACTTCCCCTTGTCCACGTCGAAGCCGGTATGGACCTCGATGCCCAGGGCGGTGAAGCGCTCGATCTCCTTCTGGAGGATCTCCCGGGGCAGGCGGTCCTCCGGGATGCAGTAGTAGATCTTGCCCCCGAGCCGCTCCTCGCGCTCGTACAGGCTCACCCCGTACCCCCGGAGCGCCAACTGGTAGGCGGCGGACATCCCCGCCGGGCCCGCGCCGATCACCGCCACCCGCTCGCGGCCGGGAGGGCGCCGGGGCCGGGGCCGGGCGGTCCAGGCTGAGGCGCCCGAGGAACGAGACGTCCACGGGGTCGCGGAAGTGGAGCTGCCGCGAGCAGGCGTCCATGCACAGGTTCGGGCAGACGTAGCCGCACACCGTGCCCGGGAACGGCGAGTACTGGAGCACCAGGTCGAGGGCCTCGGCCTCGTGGCCCTCCCGCAGGAGCCGCGCCCGCTCGTGGGTGGGGATGCCCGTGGGGCAGTACCCCGCGCAGGGGGGAGCGTACTGGTTGTTGTCCCACACCGGGACGCTGGCGCCGGTTCTCCCCGTTCGTGACGAAGGGCAGGATGGTGGTCTCGCCCTCCAGGTAGTCGGCGAAGATCCCGCCCTGGCCGACCCCCTTGTCCCAGACCGTCCGGCGGAACGCCGCCATGGGCACCCGCTTGCCGGCCATCCGCTTCTCGCGCTCGTCGGGGGTCAGGGCCACGATCTTGCGCCAGTCGTCGCGGCTCCGGGTGAGCGACTGGAAGAAGCTCATGCGGTCCACGGCCTTGAGGAACGGCTTCATGTTCCGCGTGAGCCACTCCCAGTCGGCGTCGGTGCAGCTCCGCCACCCGGACGTCGTCCTCGCACACCCCCTTGACGGGCCCGCGGAAGTAGATCGTGCCGCCCACCATGCCCACGCACGGGCGGTAGCCGAGGATGTTGTCGGGGTTCCGCGGGTTCACGCCGCACACCACAGCGATGCCGCCGGCCTTGAACTCGGCGAAGGAGTCCCCGACGTCCCGGAAATACCAGGACTGGATCGGGTCGAAGCGGGGGTTGAACTTGGTCAGGGTGTCGCAGCGCGCCCCGCCGCCGCCCTGCACGTAGAGCCTGCCCTGGGCGCCCGCGTTGTGGGCCCCGTTGGCGACGTCGCCGAGCACGGTGATGACCGCGCCGGTGTTGATCCAGCCCACGTCGTCGGACGTCGACCCCTCCACCACGATCTCGGTCCCCATCATCCCCATGCCGCCGACGCGCTGCCCCACGGCGCCGGTCACGCGGACCTTCACCGGCTCGCCCCGGGGCCAGATGCGCCCGCCGATGCCGTGCTGGCCGTCGGCGATGACCTTCAGCCTCCGCTTCCCGGCGGCGACGGCCTCCTGGACCCCCTCGTCGAGTGCCTTGGACGACACCCGCTTCCCCTTCACGCGGCCCTTGATCTCAACCATTCCTGCCCTCCACGCCGACGGCCTGTGGCCGTCGGATTCGCACCGCTCCGGGTTTCCCTCCGCGCCCCGCCGCGCCCTCTAGCACGCGTAGCGATCTGGAGCCGCTCCGCCACCGCCTTGTCGTCGACGGACAGCCCGTCGGACATGCCGATGGGGAGCTCGGTGGACCGCCCGAGGGGCGCGAAGATCTTCTTGAGCTCCTTGTCCGCCGCCACGAACAGGTCGACCACGCGCTCGGCCACCTTGTCCGGGTCGAGGCGGCGGTAGAGCTTGGGGTCCTGCGTGGTGATGCCCCGGGGGCACTTCCCGGTGTTGCAGATATTGCAGCGGTTGCGCTCGTCCCCCAGGCAGCCGGCCGCCGCCTGCATCACGTACTTGGCGCAGTCCACCCCCGACGCCCCGAGCATGATCAGCGCAGCGGCGTTGGCCGCCAGGTTGCCCTGCTTGCCCACGCCGCCCGCCGCGAAGAGGGGCAGCTCGTTCTGGCTTCCCGATCTTCACCAGGTTCAGGTAGCACTCCCGCAGGTTCGACGCGATGGGGTGGCCCATCTTGTCCAGGCTGACGTTGTAGGCGGCGCCGGTGCCGCCGTCCTCGCCGTCGATGGTCAGCGCCGCCGCGAAGGGGTTGCGGGCGAGGTTGTTGAGGACCGCCGAGCGCCGTCTTCGTGCCCGAGATCTTCGGGTACACCGGCACCCGGAACCCGAAGGCCATGGACATGGCCGTGATCATCTTGGCCACCGCCTCCTCGATCGAGTACTTGGTCTGGTGCGTCGGCGGGGAGGCGAGGTCCACGAACTCGGGCACGCCCGCGGATCTGGGCGATGAGCTTGAGGACCTTGCTGGCCATCAGCAGCCCGCCGTCGCCGGGCTTGGCCCCCTGGCCGTACTTGATCTCGATCGCCGCCGGGTCGCACTGCATCTCGGGATGGCGTGGATGATCTCGTCCCACCCGAAGTAGCCCGACGCGATCTGCAGGATGAAGTACTTGAGGAAGGGGCTCTTGAGCAGCCGCGGGGGCATGCCGCCCTCGCCGGTGCACATGACCACCGGCATCTTCTCCACCTCGTTGAGGTAGGCCACCCCCATGGCGAGCCCCTCCCACATGTGGGGCGAGAGGGCGCCGACCGACATGCCCCCGATCCGGATGGGGAAGATCTCCCGCACCGGCGGGATGTAGGGGGTCCCGTCGGGGACGAGCTCGTCGCCCTCCACCCGGAGCGGCAGCGCCTCGGGAGGGAGGTTGCGCCCGAGGTAGGTCCGCACCCGGAACTCGTGGCGGCCCGCGTCCAGGGCCGGATCGGTGAGCATCGAGATCCGGGTGAACTTGAGCCGGTCCAGGGTCGAGGTGAGGGGGTCGTTGCGCCGGCCTCCCCGCTTGTACGGCTCGCCGCCCTGCACGGCGTGCCAGTTGAACTTGTTGGCCGGGTTGAACTCCGGTGCGATCGCGTCGTTGGGGCACACCAGCCGGCAGGTGGCGCAGCCGATGCAGCGGCGCTTCATGTCGTTCACCTGCCGCACCCCCGAGATCGACCTTGCGCACCGTGGTCGGCATCGGCACCGGGCCCGAGGACTCCACGAGCCGCTTCTCGAAGACCCCGGGCTCGATCGCCTTCACCGGGCAGACGGAAGTGCACCGACCGCAGCGGGTGCAGCGCGTCGTCGGCCCAGTGGACGACGTACGGGAGGTCGTTCAGGCTAAGCTGATGGTTGTGGTCGAGCCGTCCAGCTGATTCCATACCTCGATCTCCTCTGCGCCGGGCCGCACGCACGACGAAGTCGTACTTCATCGGGAAGACGTCCTTCTGGACGTCGCGGCCGGGCACCGCCGCCGTCGAGGCCGCACACCTCGGACATCAGCCCGACCTTCCCCTTCACCCCTCCCACGACCCCGGGGCGCAGCTTCTTGGCGTCCTGGACCATGAACACCGTGCCGTCCCTGTCGCACCCGATCACGCAGTTGGGGCCGTCGATGGTGAGCATCCGCAGGCTGCGCTTCATCAGCTCGGAGCGCGTCACGGTCGCTTGCGCCGCTCGTCTCTCCTCGCCTTCAGCGGGCGTGATCACGTCCTTGTAGTACGGCAGCGGATAGCCGAGCCTGCGCCGGGTGTAGTGGAGGATGTGGGTGAACACCTCGCTGTCCGAGTTGTAGCCCATGTACGCCGGGTTGCCCCGGCCCGGCAGGTACTCCCGGATCGGCACGAAGGCGGTGTTCTCGCCGTTCGTCATGCGTGAACACCCCCTGGATGAAGAAGGGGTGGCACGCGTACAGGTTGATGGCGTAGTTCGTGTTCTGGCGCCCCTGGGCGAACACCACCTTGGCCGGGATGGGCTTGGTGTCGAGGCCGAAGAACTCCCCCACCTCCAGGGGATCCCCCACCTCCTTGAGCGTCACCACGTCGGGCCAGAAGCTGAAGACGATGATCGACTCGTCCGCCTCGCCCATCCTGCGCAGGTCGATGCGGGTCTGGGTGAGGAGGTCGGCCTTCTCCTCGGGCGACTTGTCCTTGGCCCAGTCCGGGTAGTCGAAGGCCTTCACGATGTAGCGGTCGCGCTTCCGGATGCTCGAACCGGGGCGCAGCTTGATCTGCGGGTCCCACAGGTGCTTCGTCCGGAACCCCTTCGCCACCATGTAGTCGTCGAGCTCGTAGTACCCCTTGTCGGAGGTGATCCCCGACAGGATGGGGTACTCCTTGAGCCCGTCGAACTCCCCGCCCAGGTCGCGAAGGATGAGGCCGAGGCCGGAGCCGTCGTGGCCTTCCTTCATCGTCTCCAGGGCCAGGATGCTCTCCATCGGCGAGAAGTACTCCGCCGAAACGATCGCGCACAGTCGGCACATCCTCGGTCTCCTCGTCTTCCCCCGCACCCGGCGGCCGCCTCGGCCGCGAGGGGGGTCGCTGCTGCAAGATGGGGGCCAAAACACGACCCGCCGAAGGGCGGGTCCGCAAGCACGCTCCGGGACTCGGATTGCCTGAAATAAAGGCACTGGCGGGAGGTCTTCCCGAAGCGTCCGACCTGCCTGGCAGTGTAGCACGGGAAGGGCGCGGTTGCCCAATAGTTAGGCAAACCGCGGGGCGGCGACGGTCCCGGCCCCCCGGACCGGCCTACCCTGCGCTGACGGAGGTGAAGACCAGCCGGGTTTCCGCGCGCATGCCGTGGGGCTCTCCCGAGGGGGCGAACACCACGGAACCGGTCGACACCGGATGGGATCCGCCTTGGGAGAGGAACCAGCCCGACCCCTCCTGGACCACCCACACGTGGTCGCCGGCGTGGGCGTGGGGATGGATCTCCTGGCCGGGCTCCAGGCACCACAGCGTGACCCGGGCGTGGGCGCCCTCCGCGACGGGCACCTTCGTGGCCTTCTGCGAGGAGAAGGCGGCCATCTCCGAAGCCGTGCAGATCTTCATCGGTCGTGCGTCCTCTCTCGTTCGCGGGGACCTACCCGCTTCTCGACGCCTTCTCGGCGATCCCCGACGTCCCGAACCGCCTCTCGAGCTCCTGGGCGACCCTCGCCGGCGGGATTCCCCGGCTCCCCAGCAGCACCGTGCAGTGGAACGCCAGGTCCGCGAGTTCGTGGACGAGGGCATCGTCGTCGCCGGACTTGGCGGCGAGGATGGCCTCCACCGCCTCCTCTCCCACCTTCTGCAGGATCTTGTCCTCGCCCCGCCCCAGGAGGCGGCAGACGTAGGAGTCGGGGCTGGGGTCGGCCTTCCGGTCCAGCACCACGGCGTAGAGTCGGTCGAGGATGCCCACGGTTCGCGGCTCCATCGGTCACAGCCTCACCGGGACGCCCCGCTCGGCGAGGTATCGCTTCACCTCCTCCACGGTGGTCTCCCGGTAGTGGAAGATGCTCGCGGCGAGCACGGCGTCGGCCCGCCCCTCGACCACGGCCTCGTAGAGGTGCCGGGCGTTGCCGGCTCC
The DNA here is from genome assembly GCA_963707045.1 of uncultured delta proteobacterium. Taxonomy (GTDB): domain Bacteria; phylum Desulfobacterota; class Deferrisomatia; order Deferrisomatales; family JACRMM01; genus CAZGRT01. The sequence goes on along the minus strand of CAVPOV010000005.1, from coordinate 22,178 downwards.
CCCGGAGGCGATGACCGGGAATCGTCAGGGCGTCGGAGATCGCCCGGGTCAGCGGGATGTCGTACCCGTCCTTGGTGCCGTCCCGGTCCATGCTCGTGAGCAGGATCTCGCCCGCCCCCAGGGCCTCCATGCGCCGGGCCCAGTCCACCGCGTCGATGCCGGTGGGCCGGCGTCCGCCGTGGGTGTACACCTCCCAGCCGTCGCCGGGGTCCTCGCCGCGCCGCTTGGCGTCCACCGCGACGACGATGCACTGGGAGCCGAAGCGCCGCGACGCCTCCTCCACGAACTCCGGCCGGTGCACGGCCGCGGTGTTGATGGAGACCTTGTCCGCGCCGGCCAGCAGCAGCCTTCGAACGTCGTCGATCACCCGCACCCCGCCGCCGACGGTGAGCGGCATGAACACCTTCTCCGCCGTGGCACGCACGACGTCGATGATGATGTCGCGCTCGTCGCTGGAGGCCGTGATGTCGAGGAAGGTCAGCTCGTCCGCGCCCTGGGCGTCGTACACCGAGGCGTTCTCCACCGGGTCGCCGGCGTCGCGCAGCTCGACGAAGTTGACGCCCTTGACGACCCGGCCCGACGTTCACGTCCAGGCAGGGGATGATCCGCTTGGCGACCATTTGAGGGTTCCTTGCTAAGGTTGGACGGGTGGCCGGGGCGCGTCGCCCCCACCCGCAGTCCGCGCCCGCGCCGCCTACCGCGTCCCCTCGGCCACGGCCATGGCCTCGGCCAGGTCCAGGGTGCCCTCGTAGAGCGCGCGGCCCGTGATCACCCCGGTCACGCCGTCCGTCTCCAGGGGCTTGCAGACGCCGGATGTCGTCGAGGCTCGACACCCCGCCCGAGGCGATGACCGGGACCCCGCACGCCCGGGCGAACTCCCCGGTGGCGGCCAGGTTCACGCCGGTCTGCATCCCGTCGCGCTCGATGTCGGTGAAGATGAACCCGGCCGCCCCGGCGGCGGCGAGGCGCCGGCCGAGGTCCACGGCGGGGGTCTCGCTCACGTCGGCCCATCCCCGCACCGCCACCCGGCCGTCCCGGGCGTCGATCCCGACGAGGATTCGCCCGGGGTGGCTGCGCCGAGAGGCGCTCCACCAGGGCGGGGTCCTCCAGGGCCGCGGTGCCGAGGATCGCGAAGTCGATCCCCTCCCCCAGGAGGCGCTTCGCCGTGGCCGCGTCGCGGATGCCGCCTCCCAGTTCCAGGGGCACTCGCACGGCCCGGCGGATCGCCCTCACGGCCTCGAGGTTTTCCGGCCGCCCGGCGAAGGCTCCGTCCAGGTCCACCACGTGGATGCGGCGGGCCCCCTCGGCCTCCCACCGGGCCGCCACGGCGCCCGGGTCGTCGGAGTAGACCGTGTCGTCCTCCATGCGGCCCTGCCGCAGGCGCACGCACCGCCCCCCCTTGAGGTCGATCGCCGGGATGACGATCACGCTCCCCCCTCCCCGCGCACCCGGTCCCAGAACCCGCGGAGCAGCGCCAGCCCCACCCGCTGGCTCTTCTCCGGGTGGAACTGGCTCGCGTAGATGTTTCCCCGCGCGGCGCTGGAGGCGAACTCCACCCCGTAGCGGGTGGTGGTGGCCACCACGTCCGGATCCTCGGGGACCGGGTAGTAGGAGTGCACGAAGTACACGTAGGTCGCCGTCCTCCACCCCTCGCAGCACCGTCGACGTCCTTCTTCTTCCAGATCCGGTTCCACCCCATGTGGGGCACCTTGAGGCGGGAGCCGTCCTCCTCGAGTCCCGCGGGGAACCGCACCACCCGGCCGCTGAAGATCCCGAACCCCGGCGTGCGGCCGTGCTCCTCGCTCTCCTCGAACAGCAGCTGATAGCCCACGCAGATGCCCAGGAACGGGACGTCCTCGAGGATCTTGTCGCGCACGGGCTGCGTCAGCCGGTAGGACTCGAGCTTGCCCATGCAGTCGCGGAACGCCCCCTGCCCGGGCAGGACCAGAGCCCGGGCGTCGCGCACCCGGGCGGGGTCGCGGGTCACCTCGGCGGGCACGCCGAGGTGACTCGATGGCCTTCTGCACGCTGCGCAGATTCCCCGAGTCGTAGTCGACGATCACCACCGCCACGTCTACAGGCTCCCCTTGGTGGACGGCACGCCGCGGCGGCGGGGTTCCAGCGCCGTCGCGGCGTCCAGCGCCCGGCCGAAGGCCTTGAAGACCGCCTCGATCACGTGGTGCGCGTTGCGGCCCGAGAGGACGCGGACGTGCACCGTGGCCCCGGCGCTGCGCCGAAGGCCTCGAAGAACTCCCGGAAGAGCTCGATGTCCACGTCGCCGACCTTTCCGGGGGCCAGGCCGTCGTCGTAGGAGACGTGCGCCCGGCCCGAGAGGTCCAGCGCCACCGAGGCCAGGGCCTCGTCCATGGGAACCGTGGCCTCCCCGTAGCGGGCGATCCCGGAGCGGTCTCCGAGCACCTTGGCCACGGCCGTGCCCAGCGCGATCCCCACGTCCTCCACGGTGTGGTGGAAGTCCACGTGCAGGTCCCCGCGGGCTTCCACGTCCAGGTCGAAGAACCCGTGCACGGCCACGTGGGTGAGCATGTGGTCGAGGAAGCCGATGCCCGTCCCCACCTTCGCGTTCCCCGCGCCGTCCAGGGCGAGGCGCACGCGGATGTCGGTCTCCTTGGTCTCTCGGGCGATCTCCGCCGCTCGTTCCATGGGGGCTCCTGTTCGTTCGGGGGCACCTTGCAGTGAGAGGCCTGACCCGGCGGCTTCCGCGGTGCCGATTCCTAGTCCGCGCGGCCGCGCTCGGCGCCGCCCACCCGGATCTCCACCGCCCGGGCGTGGGCCTCCAGGCCCTCGAGTCGCGCGACGTGGACGACCTGGGGCGCGAGCTTCGCCCAGGGACTCCCGGGAGAAGGCGACCACGCTCGAGCGCTTCACGAAGTCCTCGACGCCGAGGGGGGAGAAGAACCGGGCGGTGCCCGCCGTGGGCAGGACGTGGTTCGGGCCCGCCGCGTAGTCGCCGAGCGCCTCGGGGGTGTGGTGGCCCAGGAAGATGGCCCCGGCGTGGCGGATGGCCCCCAGGGTCTCCCACGGGGCCTCCACCGCGAGTTCCAGGTGCTCGGGCGCGAACTCGTTGGCGACTTCGCACGCGCTGCGCCACCGAGCCCACCACGAGCACCGCGCCCCGCTCGTTCCAGCTCCGGGACGCGGTCTCCCTGCGCCCGCAGCCGCGCCAACTGCTCCTCCACCTCGCGGGCCACGGCCTGCCCGAAGCCCCGGTCGGTGGTCACGAGCACCGCCGTCGCCATCTCGTCGTGCTCGGCCTGGCTCAACAGATCCGCCGCCACGTGGGCGGGTTCCCCGGAGCCGTCGTTCACCACCAGGATCTCGCTCGGCCCGGCCACCATGTCGATGTCCACGCGTGCCGTACACCAGCCGCTTCGCCGTGGCCACGTAGATGTTCCCCGGGCCGACGATCTTGTCCACCGCGGGCGATCGAGGCCGTGCCCCACGCCAGGGCCGCCACGGCCTGGGCTCCCCCCACCCGGTACACCTCCCGCACCCCGACGATCCAGGCCGCGGCCAGCACGTGGGCGTTCACCTCGCCCCCGGGGGCGGGGCTCACCAGGGCGATCCTCCCCACGCCGGCCACGCGGGCCGGGATGGCGTTCATGAGCACGCTCGAGGGGTAGCTGGCCTTGCCCCCGGGCACGTACAGGCCCACCGCGTCCAGGGGGGTCACCCGCTGCCCCAGGATCGCGCCGTCCTCCTCGACGAACCAGGTGCGGTCGAGCTGGCGCTCGTGGAACGCCCGGATCCTGCGGGCGGCCAGGTCCAGGGCATCGCGGTCGTCCCCGGGCAGGGAGAGCCACGCCTTCTCCAACTCCGTCTCCGGGACGCGCAACTCCCCGGGGGCCAGCCGCACCCCGTCGAAGCGGTCCGTGTACTCGACCAGGGCGGCGTCGCCGCGCGCAGCCACGTCCGCGAGGATGTCGCGCACCACCCCCTCGACGGCGCCGTTCTCCTCGTCCCCCGAGCCTTGAGCCGGGCCCACGTGTCTCGGAACCCGGGTTGTCCGTCGACGAGAACCCGCTTCATGGCGAAGCCTCCAGGCAGGTCCGGAGCGCCCTCACGAGCCCGGCGATCGGCTCCGTGCGCGTCTTCATGCTGGCCCGGTTCACGATGAGCCGCGAGGTCGATTCCAGGATGGTCTCCACCTCCACCAGACCGTTCTGGCGGAGGGTCTCGCCGCTGCTCACCAGGTCCACGATCTGCTCCGAGAGGCCCACCAGGGGGGCGAGCTCGATCGAGCCGTAGAGTTTGATCACCTCGACCTGGACGCCCTTCCCGCGGTAGTGGGCCTCGGCCAGACGCGGGTACTTCGTCGCCACCCGCACCCGGGAGCCCCCCGCGTGGCCCCCGTCCTCCCGGGCGCCGGCGGGCTCGGCCACCACGAGGCGGCAGTACCCGAAACCGAGATCGAGGGGCTCGTAGACCTCGGGCTGCTGCTCCAGGAGCACGTCCTTGCCCACCACGCCGAGGTCGGCCGCCCCGTGCTCCACGTACGTGGCGACGTCCTGGCTTCGCACGACGAGGAACCGGTAGCCGGGAACGTCGATCACCAGGCGTCGGGAGTCGTCCGCCGCATCCCCGCACGGCACCCCGCACCGCGCGAGCAGCTCCAGGGTCTGCTGCAAGATCCTGCCCTTCGGCAGGGCGAGAGTCAACCGGCTCCTGCCCGCTGCCACCGGGTCGCACACGGCCTTCGGGCGCTCCGCGGGCTTCATTCCTTGACCCTCCGGATGCGCGCCCCGAGGCGCTCGAGCTTCGACTCCAGCGCCTCGTAACCTCGATCCAGGTGGTACACGCGGGAGACCACGGTGGTCCCCTCGGCGACGAGGCCGGCCAGCACGAGCGCGGCGCTGGCCCGCAGGTCGGTCGCCATCACCCGGGCCCCGGAGAGCTTCCCGACGCCCCGCACCACGGCGCTCGCGCCCTCCGCCTTGATGTCGGCCCCCATGCGGTTGAACTCGCTGCACGTGCATGAAGCGGTTCTCGAACACCTTCTCCGTGATCACGCTCAGTTGCCCCGGCCGCTGGCCATGAGGGCCATGAACTGGGCCTGCATGTCCGTGGGGAACCCCGGGTACGGGCTGGTGCGGACGTCCACGCTGCGCGCCGGCGCTCGCCGGCCTCGACGCGGACCCCTGCCGCCCCAGGTCCACCACCTCCGCGCCCGCCTCCCGAAGCTTCTCCACCAGGGCGTCGAGGTGGTCGAGCCGCGCCGCCTTCCAGCCGCACGTCCCCGCCGCACAGGGCGGCGGCGACGAGGAAGGTTCCGGTCTCGATGCGGTCCGGGATCGGCGGTGTGGTCGTAGGGCCTCAGGGCCTCCACACCCGTCGACCTCCACCACCGCCGAACCGGCTCCCGCGGATGCGCGCGCCCATGGACCGACAGGCACTCCGCCAGGTCCTCGACCTCGGGCTCCCGGGCGGCGTTCTCGATGACCGTCGTGCCGTCGGCCAGGCTCGCCGCCATCATCAGGTTCTCGGTGCCCGTCACCGTGGGGATGTCGAGCACGATGCGCGCCGCCCCGCAGGCGCGGGCCCGCACGTCCACGTAACCGTGCTCCAGACGCACCTCGGCGCCCATCGCCTCCAGGCCCCTTGCAGGTGCAGGTCGATGGGCCGCGCACCGATGGCGCACCCGCCGGGCAGGCTCACCCGCGCCCGGCCGAAGCGACGCCACCAGCGGCCCCAGCACCAGCACCGAGGCGCGCATGGTCTTGACCAGGTCGTAGGGGGCCTCCCGCCCCGCGAACGCGCCGGCGTCCACCAGCAGACCCGCCGTTGTCGGGCTCGCACCCGGGCCCCCAGGTGCTCCAGGAGCCGCCCCAGGGTGCGCACGTCGGCCAGCTCCGGCACCTCCCGCAGCTGGCTCTCCCCGTCGGCCAGCAGGGCGGCGGCCATCAGCGGCAGCACCGCGTTCTTGGCGGCGCCGACGCGGACCTGCCCCGCAGAGGGCTCGGCCTCCTTCGATCACGAGTGCTGTCCATGTACGACCCGTGATCCGTCACTCTGACCCGTTCGGCTCCGTCGGCGCCGGACCGCACGGCGGCCGGCAGTCCCGCCGCCTCGGCCAGCCGCTCCCGGGGTGCCCGCGTAGTCCTGGCGAATCGTTCCACCGACGCATACCCGCCGGCGCCCTGAACAGCCTCCCGCACCGCGGCCTGCTGGCCGGCGCCGAACTCCACCGCGACGCACCCGCCGGGCGCAGGTGCTCCGCCGCCCCGGCGGCGATGCGGCGCAGCACGTCCAGCCCGTCGGCGCCGCCGTCCAGGGCCGCCCTGCGGATCGTAGCGCCCACCTCGGGCTGCAGCGCTGTCGATCTCCCCGCTGGGAATGTACGGGCGGGTTGGAGACGATCAGCGTCGAAGCGCTCGCCCGCCAGAGGCCCGAAGAGATCCCCGCGCCGCCAGCTCACCCGGTCCGCGACGCCGTGCCGGTCGCGCGTTGGCCTCGCGCCACGTCCAGGGCCTCCGCCGAGACGTCCACTCCCACCCCCGTCCAGCCCGGCCGCTCGCTCGAGCAGCGCCACCGCGATGGCGCCGGAGCCGGTGCCCAGATCGGCGAGGCAGCCCGGCGGGCCCCATGCGCTCCAGGCTCGCCTCCACCAGGCGTCTCGGTCTCGGGCCGGGGCACCAGCACCCGGCGATCCACGGCCAGTTCCAGGGACCAGAACTCCCGGGTGCCCAGCAGGTGGGCAACCGGCTCCCGGCGGCCCCGGCGCCGGACCAGTTCCCGGTAGACCGTCCACCTCCGGGCGCTTCCAGGGGGCGTGTCGAACTGCACGTAGAGCTGGATGCGCGGCACCCCGAGCACGTGGGCCAGCAGCACCTCGGCGTCGAGCCGCGGGACGACTCCCCTCTCGCCGGCCAGGTACTCGGCGGTCAGGCGGATCAGTTCCAGCGGGGTGGGCAGCACCGGGTCAGGACGCCCTGCCGTCCGAGGGCCTCGGCCTGGGCCTGGGCCGCCAGGGCGTCCACGACCGGGTCGAAGTCCCCCTCCATGACCTCGTCCAGGCGGTACAGGGTGAGGTTGATGCGGTGGTCGGTGACCCGGTTCTGGGGGAAGTTGTAGGTGCGGATGCGCTCGCTGCGGTCGCCCGGAGCCGACCTGGGTGCGCCGCTCCTCGGAGCGCTCGGCGTCGGCCTCGCGCTGCGCCTGCTCGAACAGCGCGCGCCTGCAGGATCTTCATGGCCCGGGCCCGGTTCTTGTGCTGGGACTTCTCGTCCTGGCAGCTGACCACGATCCCGCTGGGCAAGTGGGTGACCCGCACCGCCGACTCGGTCTTGTTCACGTGCTGTCCGCCCGCGCCGCTGGCGCGGAACACGTCGAACCGCAGGTCGTCCGGCCGGATCTCCACGTCCACCTCGTCCGCCTCGGGCAGCACGGCCACGGTCACCGCCGAGGTGTGGATGCGGCCCGAGGCCTCGGTGACCGGCACCCGCTGGACCCGGTGGACGCCGCTCTCGAACTTCAGCCGGCTGTACGCACCCCGGCCGCGGATCAGGGCGATCACCTCCTTGAGGCCCCCGATCCCGGTCTCGTTGACGCTCAACACCTCCACCCGCCACCCCTGCTGCTCGGCGTAGCGGGTGTACATGCGCAGGAGCGCCGCCGCGAACAGGGCGGCCTCCTCGCCGCCCGTCCCGGCTCGGACCTCCAGGATCACGTTCTTCTCGTCGAGGGGGTCCTTCGGGAGCAACAGGGCGCGCACCGACGCCTCGGCCTCGGAGACGAGCCGCTCCGCCTCCGCGAGCTCCTCCTCGGCGAGCGCCTTCATGTCCGGGTCGGAGAGCAGGGCGCGGGCCTGGTCGGCCCTCTCGCGGAACCGGCGGTAGTCCCGGTACGCCTCCACGACCTCCCGCAACTCCGCGTGCTCCTGCGTCAGGCGGCGATAGGCTCCGAGGTCGGACAGGGCGTCGGGGTCGGCCAGTTCGCGGGTGAGACGATCGTAGCGGCCTTCGACCTCCGCGAGCTTCTCGGTGATGTCCACGTGTGCCTCGCGGTGGGGGAAGCGTTCAGGCGGGGAAGACCGCCTCCAACTCCTGCCGGACGTCCTCGGCCTCGCCGCAGGCGTAGGCCCCCTCGGGGCAGCGCCCTCGGAGGCAACCCGGCCCGGCGCCGGAAAGGAGGCGCGGCGCGAGGGGAGCCGCAGCCCGGAGCATGCACAGGGCCAAGGCCCGGATCTCCCACTGGGCCCTCCGGCACAGGCGCAGGGCGAAGAAGTGGTGGAGCTCCCGGGCGTTCATCGAGACCACGATCTTGGTCTCGCACGCGTTGGGCAGGATGTAGCGAGCGTCCTCGGCGGCAATGCCGGCGTCCACCATCCGGGCGTAGAAGGCCCAGAGGTCCTCCAGCTTCTCCTGGAACGCCGGCCGCCACGTCCGCCTGGGCCTCCACGGTCGGCGGCACCACGGCGCTCACCTCCCGCAGCGTCACGTAGCGCTGGCTCTGCTGGGAGTAGGAGGCGACCCGGTGGCGCACCAACTGGTGCGAACAGGCGCGGCTGATGCCCTCCACGCCGAAGACGAACTGCGCGTGTTCCAGGGCGGAGAAGTGACCCATGGCAGCGGAGCTTGCCCAGGAGGGACCCGACCTCCTCGTCGGAGAGGTCCCTCGCCAGGTCTCCGATGCCGCGCGGCGAGTAGCACAGCCTCGCGGCCAACGCGACCGTGCGCTCGGGGTGCGGCGTGTGGCCGAGAACCCGGGCCGCCGGGACCATCGGCACTACGTCTTCTTCTGCTGGCCGTACTTGCGGAGGAACCGGTCGACACGGCCGGCCGTGTCGAGCATCTTCTCCTTGCCGGTGAAGAACGGGTGGCACTCGGAGCAGATTTCGGTCTTGATCTCCGGCCGCGTGGACCGTGTCTCGAAGGTGCTGCCGCAGCTGCAGGTCACCACCGACTTGTCGTAGTTGGGATGGATGCCTTCCTTCATGGCTTCTCCTCGGTGCGGGCCCAGGTGCGGCCCGGATGTTCGGAACCGCGGAGGATATCACCCGTCGTCCCCGCGAGGCAAGGCGCAGCCGCTTCCAGGCGCAGCCTCGTCCAGGACGCCGTCACTCTCGCAGAAAGCCGGTTTGGCGCGGCCTGGTCGACAAGAGTTGCGCCGAACGCCTCCAAGTCCGCGCCGCGGTGCCCTCTGGTGGAAGGGGGCCCCGGCCCGGCTCCTGCCTCCGCTCGACCAAGAGACGCATGCTCGGCGAGAAACAGGGCCGTCGCCCCTTCTTGCCTCCCGTTGCCTCCGTCGCTCGGCAGACATCCCGGGACGCTCATCGGAAAGGGTTGGCGATCCGGAGTGTTTCCACCGTCTGTCCGTGCTGCAGGTCTTCGGTCCACAACGTGGTGGCTCGGGCTTGCAGCGCCGCCTCGACAATCAGGGCATCCCAAAACGAGAAGCCGCCCGCTTGAGACCGCCGGGCGCCGCGCAGCACGAGGTCCTTGTCCACTTGGACGACGGGGAGGGCACAGAGATCGGCCAAGGCCTGCAGGGCCGTCGGCGGCGGCACCGGCAATGCGAGCTTCCGCGTGATGGCAACGTAGAACTCTTGAAGCACCTGCGTGCTCAGTACAGCCCGCCCGTCAGCCGTCTCCTGCCGTAACAACTCCCGCGCTGCCGCCTGCTTCTCGGGGGAATCCTCGTCGAATAGATAGACAAGCACGTTCGTATCGAAGAACGACCTCACGGCCGGCGCTCGTGCAGTTCGTCGCGCGTCCACGAGCGCCCACCACTGCGTGCCCGCGTATGCTGCGACAAGGCGATCAGGTCCTCGACCGCCTCCTGTTCCCGCGCTCTCGCGCCCGCAAAAACCTCCAATGCCTCTTTGAGGAACGAGTTCACGGAGGTACCGGTCTCCAAAGCCCGGATGCGCGCCTTCCGCAACACTTCCTCATCCACCGTGATCGTCAGGTTCGCCATCTTTCACTCCTCCCCTTTCGTGCTACACGACTCCTGTGTAGCACGACAGCACGGGGCTGTCAAAGCCTGCTGCCCCCTTATGGCAGGGCGCCGTCCTCTTCGCAGGAAGCCGGTGTGGCGCGGTCTGGTCGCCTATGTTGTGCCCTTGTGTTTGACAACGCTGTTTGTTTGTGACTCAATAGCACAAGCTTTCCCTCTCGTCCCGAGGAGGAAGTCCCATGCCCAAGCCCCTCAAGGTCCCCGAGGCGACGATCAAGCGGCTCTCCATCTACATGAGGGTCCTCAAGGATCTCGAGAAGAAGGGCGTCGACGTGATGTCCAGCGCGGAACTCGCCGACATCTGCGGCGTCAACGCAGCCCAGATCCGCAAGGACCTCACGTACTTCGGGGAGTTCGGAATCCGCGGAGTCGGGTACTACGTCAAGGAACTCCATTTCGACATCCGCAAGGTGCTGGGGCTGAACCAGCGGCGGAACGTGGCGCTGGTCGGGGTCGGCAACCTCGGCCGGGCACTGCTGAGCTACCGGAACTTCGCCGAGCACGGCTACAACTTCGTGGCGGCCTTCGAGACCGACCCGACCAAGATCGGCACGGTCATCGGCGGCAACATCCGGGTGGACCGCCTGGAGGACATCCGCCGGGTCGCCGCCGAAAAGGAGATCGAGATCGTCATCATCACCACGCCCGCCGCCGCCGCCCAGGCCGTGGCCGACGAGGTCGTGGCGGCCGGCATCCGGGGCATCCTGAACTTCGCCCCCTTGCAGCTCCAGGTGCCGGAGGACGATCAAGGTCAAGAAGGTGGACCTCACCACCGAGTTCGACAACCTCGTCTATCACCTCTACGCCCGCGCCCGCTGAGGAGATGCACCCATGGCCGACTGGATTCTCGAGAACCCCGACGGCGATCACCGCCGCTGGACATCGTGGTCGGCATCCCCTCCCGGAACGAAGCGGACGCCATCGCGTTCCCCACCGAGCAGGCGTCCCTGGGCCTCACCCAGTACTTCGCCGACAAGCAAGGCGGTGATCGTCAACTGCGACAACAACAGCGAGCGACGGCACCAAGGAGGCGTTCTTCGCCGCCCCCTGCCAGGTGCCGCGCATCTACGTCTCCACCCCGCCGGGGGTGGCCGGGAAGGGCAACAACTTCCACAACCTGTTCCGCCTGGTGCGCGACCTCAAGGCCCAGGCGGTGGTGGTCGTGGACGCCGACCTGAAGAGCATCACCCCGCGCTGGATCAAGAACCTGGGCGAACCGCTGTTCGACGACTTCGGCTACGTCACCCCTCTGTACCTCCGCCACAAGTACGACGGCACCATCACCAACAACATCGCCTACCCGCTCACCCGGTGCCCTGTACGGCCGCCGGGTACGCCAGCCCATCGGCGGCGACTTCGGCTTCTCCGGGGAACTGGCCGAGTACTACCTGGAGCACGAGACCTGGAACGAGATCGATCGCCCTCTTCGGCATCGACGTGTGGATGACCACCCTGGCCATGTACCACCGCAAGCCGATCACCCAGGCGTTCCTGGGCCGCCCCAAGATCCACCGGGCCAAGGACCCGGCCTCCAGCCTGGGACCCATGTTCCGGCAGGTGGTGGGCACCATGTTCTCGCCTGATGGAACCGTTCCAGCAGTTCTGGAAGGAGGTGCGCCACAGCCGGCCCACGGCGATCTTCGGCTTCGGGCTGGGGGAGACCGAGATGCCCCCCCCGGTGAACGTGGACGTGGAAGCCCTCTACGCGCAAACTGCACGAAGGGGCCGCGACCCAGCGACCAGTGGGCAGGAGGTCCTCTCCCCGGTCACCTACGGGGAAGCTGCAGGAGGTGCTGGCACCTGGAACCCGTCACACTTCGAGTTCCCCATCCCCCTGTGGGCCCAGGCCTCTTCGACGTGGCGGTGGCCTACCGGGACCGGATCATGCCCAACGATCCACTCATGGACTCCCTGGCCCCCCTGTACTTCGGCCGCACCCTGTCCTTCGTGCGCTCGACCGAGGGGATGGCCTGGCCCAGGCCGAGGAGTACATCGAGGAGCAGTGCCAGGCCTTCGAGGACGGCCAAACCGTACCTGCTCCAGCGCTGGGGCGCGTAGCACCCGCGAAAGGAGAGCGTCGTGGCACGCATCCTGATCGTGGACGACGAAGAGCACATCCGGACGCTGTACACCCTGGAGCTCGAGGACGACGGCCACCAGGTCCGGGCCCTGGAGACCGGCAAGGGCCTGACGGAGGCACATCGAGGGGTTCCGGCCCGACGTGGTGGTGCTGGACATCAAGATGGTCGACGTCAGCGGTCTCGACGTGCTCCAGGAGGTGCGCAACAGGTTCTACGACCTGCCCGTGATCCTCTGCTGCGCCTACGGGTCCTACAAGGGCGACGTGAAGAGCATCGCAGCCGACTACTACGTCGTGAAGTCCTCGGACCTGAGCGAGCTCAAGAAGCAGCATCCAGGCGGCGCTGGAGGCCCGCATCCCGGCGAGTAGCCCTGACGGCACCGGGCGCGCCGGGCCCCGCGCCCCTCGGCCCCACTCCCCCTTACCCCCCGCCCGGATCCTCTGCTACCCTTCGGCCCCCTTCGAGGGGAGCCCCCATGGTCAAGTACATCGCGGTCGCGGGCAACATGGGCAGCGGCAAGTCGAGCCTGGTGGAGTTCCTGTGCCGCCGCTATCCGTAGATCCGTCCGTTCTACGAGCGCAACGAGGAGAACCCCTACCTGGCGGACTTCTACGGCGACATGGGCGCGCTGGGCGTTCCACTCCCAGGTGTACTTCCTCACCCTGAAGTTCGGCATCCACCAGGAACTGGACGCCTGCCCCCAGACCGTGATCCAGGACCGCACCATCTTCGAAGACGCCGAGATCTTCGCCGAGAACCTGCACCGCCAGGGCCACCTGACCGGGCGGGACTACGAGGCGTACCGCCGCCTGTACGCCACGATCCTGCCAGCCTGAACCCGCCGGACCTGCTGATCTACCTGCAAGCTCGAGGCTGCGCACGATCAAGAAGCGCATCCGGCTGCGGGGCCGCGCCTACGAGGAGGGCATCGACCCCGAGTACCTGAAAGACCTCAACCGCCTCTACGACCGCTGGATCAAGCGCTACGACCTATCCCCGGTCCTCGTCCTCGACGCCGACCGCCTCGACTTCCTCCACGACCTGGTGGACCGGATCGAACTGCTGGAGACGATCGAGAAGCACCTGTAGCGCCGGCCGGCAGCCCGGAGGGCGGGCGCGCGACTTCACCCGGGGAGCCACTTCGCCATCCAGGCGCCCAGCGCCTCGACCGCGCGGCGGGCCTTGGCCTCCTTCACGGCCTTCTTGTCCCGCACCCGCTCCTCCAGCGGCGGCAGGAGCCCGAAGTTCAGGTTCATGGGCTCGAAGGGCCGGGTGGGCGAGGCGGTCACGTGGGCCACCAGGGCCCCCACCGCGGTCTCCGGGGGCAGGGGGTCGGGGGTTCGGCCCTCCCGGCGCAGCGCCAGGTTCAGACCGGCCCAAAGCCCCATGGCCGCGCTCTCCAGGTACCCCTCCACGCCGGTGATCTGGCCGGCCAACTGCACCCGGGGGTGTCGGCGCAGGCGCAGGTAGCGGTCGAGGAGCCTCGGCCCGTCCACGTAGGTGTTGCGGTGGAGGCTGCCCAGGCGGTGGAACACGGCCTTTCCCAGCCCCGGGATGAGCCGGAACACCCTCTCCTGCTCCGGGTGGGCGAGTTTCGTCTGGAACCCGACGAGGTTCCAGCGCTCCCCCGCCGCGTCCTCGCGGCGCAACTGGACCACGGCCCAGGGGCGGCGCCCCGTGCGGGGGTCCTCGAGTCCGACCGGCTTCATGGGGCCGAACAACAGGGTCTTCGGGCCCCGCGCCGCCAGGGTCTCCAGGGGCTGGCAGCCCTGGAAGACACGCTCCTCCTCGAAGTCCCGGGTCGGCACCACCCGCGCCGACGTCAGTGCTTCGAAGAAGCGCTCGAACTCCTCACGGCTCATCGGGCAGTTGAGGTAGTCGTCCCCCCCCTTGCCGTAGCGGGAAGCGGCGAACGCGACGGTGCGGTCGATGGAGTCCCCCTCCACGATGGGCGCCATCGCGTCGTAGAAGTACAGCGCCCCGGCGCCCGTGAGTTCCGCGAGAGACGAAGCCAGGGCTTCGGAGGTGAGCGGCCCGCTCGCCACGACAACGTGTCCCGAAGGCGGGACCTCGGCTGCCTCTTCGCGGACCAGTTCGACGCCCGCAGCGCCGAGCACCCGCTCGGTGACCTCCCGGCTGAACGCCTCCCGGTCCACGGCCAGGGCCTGCCCGGCGGGCACGCGGTGGCGGCCGGCAGCCTCCAGCACCACGGACCCGAGCCGGGACAACTCCTCCTGGAGCAGTCCCGAAGCCTGACCGAGCCCCGTGGCCTTGAGGGAATTGGAGCAGACCAGTTCCGCGAGCAGAGGGCTCCGATGGGCCGGGCTGAAGCGCAGGGGCTTCATTTCCACGAGCCGCACCGGCACCCCGCGCCGGGCCAGCACCCAGGCGGCCTCGCAGCCGGCGAGCCCCCCTCCCAAGACCTCGACCCGCTCCTCCCGTTCCACCGCATCCCTCCCTTCCCGCGCCCCGTAACCTCCGACGCCGAGACTGGTATTTGCCCGCGGCATCGTCTATCTTGCCGTCGTGTCTGCGTTGACGGATCTTACGCGACTCGGAATACTGACGCACAAGCCTTCGCACATCGGGGAAAGGAGCCTGACCATGAGGCGTACGGTACTCTCGCTGCTTCTGACCGCCTCCCTCGCGCTTCCGGCCTGGGCGGGATCGCCCCTCTTCACGGACGTGACCGGGAAGGCCGGGGTCGGCGACGCCGGCAACGGCAAGGGTGCGGCCTTCGCCGACTACGACAACGACGGCGACTGGGACCTCTACGTCTCCAACAAGGGCGGCGCCAACAAGCTCTACCGGAACGACGGCGGCGGCACCTTCACCGACGTGACCGCCGAGGCCGGCGACAACCTCGGCGACGCCGGCTTCTGCATGGGGTCGGTCTTCTTCGACTACGACAACGACGGGTGGGCGGACCTCTACATCCCCAAGGGCGGGCGCTACGAGATCGAGGCGAACCGGCTCCTGCGGAACGTGAACGGCCGCTTCGTCGACGTCACCGAGAAGGCGGGCGTGGGCTCGAAGGAGTTCACCTACGCCGCGGCCGCCGCCGACTACGACAACGACGGCTACCTGGACCTCTACCTGGCCAACTACGGGGTGGGGGCGAAGAACACCCTGTACCGGAACAACGGGGACGGCACCTTCACCGACGTGACGGATGCGGCGGGCGTGGGCGATCGGTCCTGGTCCTGGATGGCGGCCTGGAGCGACGTCAACGGCGACGGCCGCCCCGACCTCTACGTGGTGAACGGCCGGTACCCCGCCGGCGAGCCGAACACGCTCTACCTCAACAACGGCGACGGCACCTTCCGCGACGCGTCCCGCGAGTCGGGGCTCGCCGACCCCAACTGGGGCCTCGGCGCCGCCTTCGGCGACGTGGACCGGGACGGCGACCTGGACGTCTTCGTGTCCAACTACGTGGGCCCCAACGCCCTGTACCTCAACGACGGCACGGGCCGCTTCCAGAACGTGGCCAAGCAGGCCGGCCTGGCCGACGAGGGCTGGGGCAAGGGCCCGACCTTCGGCGACATCGACCACGACGGCGACCTCGACCTCTACGAGGGCGACTGCAAGGTCGCCAACCAGCTCTACCGGAACAACGGGGACGGCACCTTCACGAACGTCGCCGGGGAGAACCCCTCGGTGCAGTGCGCCACGGTGCGCACCAAGGGGACCACCTTCGCCGACGTGGACGGCGACGGCGACCTGGACCTCTACGTCGTGAACTGGGGCGTGGAGAACCGGCTCTTCCGCAACGGCACCGACGACGGCGACTGGCTCAAGGTGCGCCTGATCGGGCACCTCCTCCAACCGCATGGCCGTCGGCTCCCGGGTGTGGGTGCGCGACGGCAAGACCCTGAAGGGCATGGCCGATCTGCAGACCGCCTCGGGCTTCTGCGCCCAGGCGCCCCAGGAGGCTCCACTTCGGCCTCGACGCCGGCCAGCACCTACACGCGTGGAGGTGCGGTTCCCCAGCGGCACCCGCAAGGTGGTCGGAAGGGTGCGGCCGGGCCAGGTGCTGACCGTCGTGGAGCCGAGCGAGATCGCCCGACGCTGATCTCGCCCGACCTCCGACTCGAGAATCGAGGAAGGCTGTGGTTTCACAGCCTTCTTCCTTTTCCCGGCTCCCGCGTTCGGGGCGGCGATGCCGATCTCTCCCGCCGGGCGGAGTCGAACCCGACTTGGAGCGAACCTACGATGACCTTCCGTCTCTTTCGCTTCGCCGTCCTCTGCCTCGGCACCGCTTCTTTCCTTGCCCCCCTCCCGGGCGGCGCGGCGGAACCGGATCAGGGCGTATGGGGCCGTGCCAGCGAGGCGGGCGTACTGACGGCGGGCGTGCTCGTGAGGGCGTACACCTACCGCCCCGGCACCTTCGGGCCGTGGACCGGCGAACGCATCGCCGGCGAGGCGCGGACCACCGGAGACGGTTCCTACCGCATCCCCCTCCCTCCGGGGCGGTACGTCGTGGAAGGGCTCAAGAAGGCGGCGGGACGGGGAGACGCAAGACCCGATACGGGCGACGCATACGTGCTGCACGGGGGCTCGCCGGTGGCGGTGCAGAGTGGCGCCTGGACTTTCGTCGGCCTGACTCTCGTCCCCGTGCCCGAGGAGAGGCGATCGCCGGCCGACGCGGCTCACATCGCGGGCACCGTGACCTGGGAGGGCGCTGCCGCCCAACGGGTCTACCTGTACCTGTACGCCGACCCCTCGACGGGGTTCCACGGGCCTGCCCGGCTCGCGCAGCCGCTGGCAACCGGCGAATTCCGGGTACGGGTCGCGCCGGGCACCTACTATCTGGTCGCCCGGCAGCGCCGCCGGGGCGGCCCCTACGGCCCCGTCGAGGTGGGCGATCGGTCCGCCTTCTATCCGCGCAACCCGGTCACGGTGGCGGAGGCGGAGGGCGTCACCGTGGAGATCCCCCTCGTCGAGCGCACCGGACAGTTGGAAGGAGAAACCGGCGCCCTGCCCGGACTGATCGTTCGGGTGATCGATGCCGCGGGGGGACCGGCGGAGGGCTTCTTCGTGCTCGCCTACCCCACCGAGACCCGAGCCGGAGTCCCGGTGGCCACGAGTCCGGCGACGGACGGGGAGGGAAGGACGCGCATCGTCGCACCTCCCGGCGGAGATCTCTTCCTGAGGGCGCGTCGGACTCTCGGCGGACCTCTCGAGGAGGGGGAACCCTTCGGGGACGCGCGCGCGACGCCCGGAACCGGCGGGGAAACCACCGTACGCCTCGGACCGGCGCGCTGAACGGAGCAGGGCCGATCCCGGAGCACCCCGGTGGCACTGCGGCGACGGGACCCTGCCGTCAGAACAGCCAGTGCACGAGGGCCGAGCCGAGAAGCGCGCTCAATGCCAACCAACTGGCGCCGTACGCGACGACGCTGACACCGTTCGCGCCCCGGCGAGCCCACCGCACGAACTCCCGGCCGCCGCCCAGGCACCCGAGCCCGTAGACCCCGACCGCCAGCCAGCGCAGCGCGCCGAGCGGCACGAGGAGGTCCGGGAGCGCCAGGGTCTTGGCCAGGTGGATCGCGACGAAGGTCTCCGCACCGGTCGGGTCGTAGGCGAGGTACGGCAGGTACGCGAGCTTCGCGTTGAGCTTCACCAGGGCCAGCGCGGCGTGCGCGCCGAGGATCGGACCGACGAAGGCGGCGAGCACGTCGAGAAGAGCGGTTGCCGCCCGGCTGGGGCGGGGCCCCGATGACTCCAGACCCGCGCCGGGCGGCGGGACGTCCGCCCCCCGGAGGAACCTCGCGACCGACACCGCCGCCCCCGGCACGACGAAGAGGAGCACGGGGATCCCCAGGGCGATCCAGACGGCGGAGAACCACGGGGCGGGGAAGGTGCCCGGCGTCAGCGCCAAGCGGACGTCCGGCCAGGTGCGGAGGAGCGCCAGGGCCACGAGCCCGGCCAGAGTGACCAGGATGGCGGCTCCCGCCCGGGTCGGACGACGCGGGGACGGACGCCTCCCCCAGAACAGGCCGAGGTTGCCCTCCGGACACCGGCGGACGCAGCGCAAGCAGAGCAGGCATGCCCCTGGATCCATCCGGGCGGATAGAGAGCCACGGGGCAACCTCCCGCGTAGCCCCTGCGCTGGACGATCACCGAACCCAGGTCCCACCTTCTCCAGAAGGGCTCCCGGGCGACGCATCCCCCCGACGAAGCACAGGAACCGCAGCGTTCCGCGTCCGTGGGCCGGACCTCGAGCGGGGCGTGACGGCTGTAAAGTTGAAGCACCATCCCCACCGGGCACAGGCCTCGACAGAAGGCGGCACGCCGGTACAACAGGGCCGAACCCAGGGCGAGGAGCCCCACCGAGCCGACCAGCACGGCCGTCCGGTGCGGGCTCTGGTTGACTTCGGTGAGCGCCACGGCCAGCACCCCGGCCGCCAGGACCCCGACGGCGCCCCACCCCGACGCGATCCACCGAGGCCACCGCAGCCCGAGCCCCCGACGCCCCACCCAGTCGCACACGGCCCCCACGGGGCAGATTCCGCACCAGGCTCTCCCCAGGACCGGAGCCGTGAGCACCAGCCCCATGAACCAGAGCACCCAGAACAGCAGCGGGGTGGCGTGGGTGTAGATCCTGGGGTGGAGGTCGGGAACGCCCGGGATGGCGTCGAGGCCCCAGCCGAGAGCCACGAGCCCCACGTAGGCTGCGATGAGGGCGCACTGCAGGACCCGCTGCGCGACAGGCGATCGAAGGAACGGCGCACTCCACCTGGATCGGCAGAGATCGACCGGCAGGCGGTTCACGGAAACACCCTGTGCGAGGAACCCCCGCCCTCTGCCCGCCCCGCCCGCAGCAAACCCCGGGGGCCTTCCGAGGGCGTCATCGATACACCTCGTCGGGCGCCACCCACTCCCCTCGGGCGTCCGGGTAGGTCTGTGGTTCTCCCCGGAGGATGGCCAGGCTCCGCGCGGCCCACTCCCGCACGGCCGGGACCGGGTCCTCGTTCCGGACCGTCTCCAGGGCGCTCTGGGCCGGCGCGTACTCCAGGCTCCCCAGGGCGCGCGCGGATTCCAGCCGGACCTCCCATCTCGGATCGTCCACGTGCCGGAGGATCATCTCCCCGAATTTCTCGTCCCCCAGGCGTCCCAGGGCCCACACCGCTTCCGCCCGGGTCCCGGGATCCTCCAGGGACGCCACGAGCAGCGGTGCCCCGGCGGAATCCCCCACGTCCCCCAGGACGCGGATCGCGGCCAGGCGCGCCGGCGGCGAGAGAGAGGAATAGCGTTCGACGATGGCCCGGACCGAAGCAGGCCCGAGCTTGGTGAGCGCACGGGTGGAAGCCTTCGCGGTCTCCCCCCCCCACGGACAGGGCGGCCAGGAGGTGCGGTGCCGCCTCCCCCCGACCCAATTCCCCGAGGGCCCACGCACCGACGTACCGGCGGGGAAAGCCCTCGTCGACCAGGGCCTCCAGCGCCTCGTCGTAGGCCCACCCCCATCTGCGGTTGCCCGCGAGCGCCACGGCGTGCTCCCTCAGCACGGCGTCCGAGCTTCGGCAAGCGGCTCTCACGGCTCCCTCCGCAGGTTCCGCTCCGAGCGCGAGCAGCGCTTCGTACGCGGCGGTCCGTTCGTCCGCAGGCGAGGAAGAAGCCATGCGCTGCACCAGTTCGGCGAAAGCGCCGGGCTCTCCGCGAGCGGCGCGGCCCTTGAGCTCCTCGACGGAAACCGGGGCCGGGACTCCGCAAGCAAAGCACAGAAGCACGGCCGGGAGCGCGATCCAGCGTCGGATGACCATGCTACCAGACCTTGTGAACCGTGATGTCGACTCCCTCGAGGAGTTCGCCCTCCTCGACGATCACCGCCGAGGGACTCCACGGTGCCCTGGCCGTAACGACCGTACAACTCTCCCACGCGGGGGCGGCCCCCCGTACTCGTCCCTCGCGCAGAGGTAGTACGTGCCGCCTTCGGGCAGCTTGAGTTCCCAGCGTCCGTCCGGCCCGGTCCTTGCGGAGACGAACTTGGGCCGTTCGGACATCTGGATGTGGTCGTACACGTGCACCCGGATCCCCTCGACCGGTTCCCCTCCGCGTCGAACACGCGCCCGCCGATTCCCGCCGCCCAGTTCTCCGCGTCGCCGAACGGCTGCTTCACGTTTCCCGACTTCCGGTAGGCGTGCAACTTCAGAGCCAACGGCTCCCCCGCGCGCACCGTGACCGGGATCGGGTCGGTCTTCAGGTCCCCTTCCCTCACGGGCCCGGTTTCCTCGGCCGCTGCCCCTTTGGCGCCCCACGAGGACGTAGTCGCCGGGGGGCAACTCGATCGAGAACCCCCCGTCTGCAGCCAAGGGGCCGAGTTGGGTGTAGGGCGGCCCACGAATGTCTTCACCTGCGCGATACACGTCGACCCGCATCGCCTCCGCCGGGCGATACACGGTCCCCTCGAGTCTCGTGAGCTGGTCGCCAGGCGGTTTCGGGGCTTCGCTGCACGCGAAGGCGAACGAAGCCGCGACGAAGAGGAGGAACACCCGTCGCATCACTTCCCGTCTCCCACGGCTCCGGACAGTTCGTCCCTGGCGACCACCCGGAGCCGTAGGGTTTCCGGCACCGCGTTGTGGTCGAGAGAGACCCCGTCCAGGAGCGCAAGTCCGAAGGTTACGTCCTGTCCCGGCCTGAGAACCACGTCCCCGGCATCCCGGCCCGCCAAGGCCCGCCGGAAGGTGACCGTCCACCGGCCCGACTCCCACCTGCCCTCCGCCGCGACCTCGGTCCTGCCGGCTTCGGGGTGTTCCCGGACGAGGAACGCCGGAGCCCACGCGTCCGGCTCGGGCGCCGGCGTCCACACCGGTCCGTCGCCGGCGCGGAACGCATCGCCCTCCCCGGAACGCGCCCGGGTGGAATTGGGGAGGAACAGGTCCCCTTCCCCGTCGCCCGCGCGCCCGTTACCTGCGATCCGCGCGTCCTCGGCAGCGCCCCCCGCTCCCTTCCGGCCGGCCTTCCACACCCAGAGGTCCAACTCCCCCCACTCCGCCGGGGCCGCCATGGCATAGTCGGCGAAGCCCCGGGGGCCAGCCATCCGCCAGTCCGAGAGGTGACACGCCCTCGTGCAGGAGAAGTCGGGGCGCTCCCCTCCCCAGAGGATCCCCACGCCGTCCTCCCCGAACCCCCCGGCCACCCACGAGGATCCGTTCCAGCGCCAGGAGGGCCCCCGATGCAGGGTCAGGTCCGCCCAGGATACCTGCAGGTACAGGGCCTCGGCCGTGTGGAAGGCCTTGAGTTCCACCGCGACGGGCGGCGCTCCGCTGCCGTGATGGCAGGAAGCGGTAGCCTTGTGGACCGCATCGGAATCCACGTCGGCTTCTCCCGGCCGGGTCGTCCGCCCGCCGACCGCCTCCGTGCGGTACGCGATCGCCCCGGACCAGTCGCGATCCGTCGGGGGATGTTCCAGCGGGAGTGCGTAGACGCGGTCCAGGCCCGGCCCGCAGCCGAGCACGGACAGCACGTAGATGAACCCGGCCGCGACCAGGGCGGTCACGAGTCCGAGGCAAACCGAGGGATTCCTGGCGCGCACGCTTTCCTGCCACCGGCCGAGCCGGGCTCGAGCCCCTGCCCGGGGAGTACACCACTCACTGCGATCGCAACGGTCCTGCTTACCTCGCGGCCCCCCCACGGTTACGACGGCCGGCGACCCCTCGCGCGGAAGGCCCCGGCCGCTTTTAGCCCGGTCGGGACGGTACGCAGTGCGCTTCAGGGTGCCACAAGGTTCACCCCCCTGTCATTCAAGCGCTTTTCCGGCCTCCACCGGGCCGGTATGATGGGCGGCGGTCCCGGCGTCCCGGTCCGGGGATCGCACCGCGACACGGGGTCCGGGAGGGACCGGCCGGGCTCGGTGCAACCTCCGCGGCATGCACTCGTACGATTTGGGACAAACACCACCCCCCCGGAACTGGACGGTGCCGAGATCGGGGGGAAGCGATAGAGGAACCGTTTGCGCAATCTCTCCGCGGTCTTGGCCGCAGTCCTCTGCTCCCCCTGGCCCCGGCCCTTCTCCCTCGCTTGCAGCCGCCCCCGAAGGCACGCCGCCTCCGCAGGAAGAGGTGCCGGCGGAAGGCCTCTCGGGAGGGCAGCGTCCGGGTTCGGAGCGCGCTCACCGTGGCGCCG
>CAVPOV010000004.1:0-24441 GCA_963707045.1 uncultured delta proteobacterium | reverse complement strand
CGGCGCCGCAGCTGGCTCGCTTCGCCGTCCGTACGGGCCTCATCGAGCCCTGAGCGGCGCACGACTACGCAGAGACCACGTACAGCCAGTTCCTGCGCCCCGGCCTCCGTTCGACGACCCAGCCCTTCCAGTCGGTGACGAGCGCTCACGTCCGCGCCAGCGGACGCGTCCGATCTGTGCTCGACCTGCGCGGAGTATCTCGTCATGGATCGATGGCTCAAGCGGCTGGCGTTTCCACAGCACTCGCCCTGGCGGTCATCCCGCTCCAGCTGTCCACCGTCGCGATTCCGATTCCCGATTTCTCCTCGAAGGCGGTCCGGGTGTCTGGCTCTGGCGCCTCTCGAATCAGACCGGTCTCGCGGCGGGAGGCGCAGTTCACCTTCCAGGCGCCCGTGCAGGGCGCCCAGGGGGAGAAGCTCGACTATTTCCGTGGCGCCCAGGGCGGTTCGCCGCTGTTCGGCGCCTCGACCTACGTCGTCCGGGACGAGGTCGATCCCGATCAGGTGTACCTGCAGCTGATCTATGGAGCGACGCCGCCGCAGGCGCCGCGTACTACCGGGCGAGCGCCTACAACCAGCTCGGAGACTCGCCGCTCACCTCCGAGATCGTGCCGCTCTGAGCCGAAGCCGTCGGGCTGGCGAGCGCGGCGAGGATCGAGGCGCCGTCCTCCGCCTCGATTCTGCGAATGCGCTTGCCGCAGTCCCACGCGGCGCCCGTCACGACCGAAGACATCGTGACGGACGTCCGTGCGCAGCACTCCGGCCGCGCGGAAGCGCGCCGACCGTCTTGCAGTCATTCGTGATTCCGCGCGTCCTGTAGGAACGACGCGTGAGCTCCAGCGCCGCGCGCGCACGGTCGCGCTCCGGGTCCGTCGAGATCGACCGGCCGTCACGGCGCCGATCCAGGCCGGCGACGAAGAGGATCTCCGGGGGCGCGCAGGTAGTTGCCCAGCTCCAGCGAGGCCCTGGTCGAGCAGCAGGCCGCGACCACGGCGGCGGAAGCGCGGATCGAGGAGCCGGGCCACCAGCTGCGCTGGCCCGAGCTGGCGATCAGCGCGTCGGGACCGACTCGCCAGGAACGGAATCTTCTCCAGGTGCTCCCGCTTCGAGGACCGCGATCTCGGAGGCGCTGTAGAGCAGGGCCGACCAGTCCGCGTTGTGGATGGCCAGGCGCAGCTGACGGCCGGTCCGCGGCTGCGTGCCGCGCTTCCGGAGACGTAGCGGCCGTAGAGCTGGTTGTCGCTGTAGATGCTCAAGGCCTCCTCGAAGTGCACCAGCATGGCCTTGCCGCGCGACGTCACCTCATCGACCCGATCGCCCCTCGAGGGCACGCTGGAAGCGAGCGAGCCTCGGAAACGCGAAGCGGACCGACTCCACCGGACAGCCCGGAGCACCCGGAGATGCGATCCGCCGCGCCGCGTCTCGGGCCCCTTTCCGGCATGGCGCCAGTTCGGCGCGCGGCAGCTCCGCGTCACGTTCTCGCAGCCAGCTTTCCCAGCTTTCGCCGCCGCGCCATGGCGGAGAAGCCTCCACCGGGCGTACACAGGTTCGTGACCTGCCCCTGGTAGACCCGCGCGCCCAGCAGCAGAGCACCTCATCGCGGGTGCGCATAGGCGCGCACGTCGAACTTCATGCGCTCGATGCCCGTGATGGTCTGCACCGCGAGCTCCGACGGCTCGACGCGGCGCTGGACCAGATAGCCGCCCTCGGCGGCGATCTCTTCGAGCTTGCGGCGCGGATGTCCGCCGCGGTACACGCCCCGGCTCGCGAAGCCGGCCTCGGGCTTGAAGACCCACCCGCGCCGCCCTCGATACGCGGCCTCGGCGCCCACGTCCTCCAGCCCTCACGTCTCGGGGACGATTCGCGCCAGGAAGGCGGCGTCCTCCGGCGTCGCGCCCAGGGCTTCCAGCGACGCCGGGCTCGGAGAACAGGACGAGACGCTCCTTGTTGGCGAGCAGGTGGTGCTCGCGCGGCGCCGGCGTGACGACGACCGCGTCGGCCAGGTAGGCGGCGCGGTACGCGGCGGCACGCGAGCTCTGGAGCAGGAAGTCGGTGTCCCGCAGGTAGACCAGATCGATGTCCTTGCCGTCGACCTGCAGCCCGCCCCCGTCGCGGGGCGTCAGCTGGCCTGTCTTCGCGGATCAACGCCTCGATGCCGGCGGCCTCGAAGAGCTGCCGGAAGAGCTCGAACTCGCCGCGGAGGAACTGCTGCTCCGGCTGCTCGTCGGCGATGGCGACGCGGCGTAGCGGGTTGCCGGCACCGCGGACGGCCGCGTGCTCGGTCCGGAAGGTGCGCAGGATGCGCGCCTCGATGGTCTGGAGCGGCATCAGGTCCGCGCACAGGCGCGCGAGCTGCTTCGGTCAGCGAGCGAGGCCGTAGATCCGTTCGGCGGCGCGCCGCCCGCGTTCGTGTTGATCTCGATGGCGCGGCCGTCCTTGAGTGCGGTGAATGATGACCATGAACACGCCGGTGTTGCCCGGACGGTGCCGCGCCACCGGGCAGGCATCCTGGTCCACGCGGCGCTGGAAGCTCTCGCCGGCGGAAACGCGGAGCGCCGCCTGCACCGCCCGCGCGATCTCGGCGTAGTGCTCGCTGCCGAGGGCGGTCGGCGTGCGGCATCAGGGAACGGAGGCCTCGGTCACGGCACTGGCCGCTGCTCTCTTCCCGCCCGCCACGAAGCGACGCTGGTGGTGGCGCTGCCCCCGATGTTGAGCATGGCGGCGGTGCGCGCGCCGGCTACCTGGTCTCGCCGGCCTGGCCCGTCACCTGCCGCGCGGCGTCCAGCAGCATCCGCACGCCGGTCGCTCCACGGGATCGCCGCCGCCGTCGGCCGCCTCCCGGATTCATCGGCTTCTTGCCGTCCAGCGCCGTGAGGCCCTCCTGGAGCGCGCGCCAGCTCTGGCCGGGCGGCGTGAGGCCGAAGTCGTCGATGGCCGTGTACTACTTCGTGGTGGTGAAGCAGTCGTGGGTCTCGATGACGTCCACCGCCCCGACGTCGGGAAGGCCGGCACGGCGGAGCGCGTCGAGAATGGCGCCGCGCACCTGCGGACGCACGAAGGCCTCGCCGCGGCTCGCCGTGAGCTTCTTCTCCTCCATCAGCACGCGATCCGTGCGGATGACCAGCCCCGGATCCTCGCCACGTCGGCGATAGGAGCACCAGCGCCGGGCGGCCCACTCCGCAGCGAAGCGCCGGCGAAGCCGGCGCCAGCGCCGCGCTCCCGTCCGTCACCTGGCTGCAGTCCTGCTCGGATGCGCCCGCCACCGCCGGTTCTTCGACGCATCGTCACCGAACGCCGACTCGTCGAAGCGCCAGCTTCGCGTCTGCGCGTTCGGATTTCGGCGCGCGTTCGAGAAGTTCTGCCACGCGTCTGCATCAGATGGCGCACGTCGAGCCCGTAGCGCCGATCGTACTCGTCGCCGAGGCGACTGAAGAGCGCGGCCACGGAAATCGACGCCCTCGATCTCTCGCGGCACCCAGGCCGGCGCCCCGAGCTTCTGCTGCGCCTCGAAGCCGCCGGCATTGCGCATCAGCTCCACGCCGAGCACCAGCGCCACGTCGTAGCGCCCGGCTTCGATGTCGGCCATGGCCGCGAGCGCCGCGATGCTGCCCGACGCGCAGGCCGCTTCAGTGGCGCGCGGTGGAAGCCGACGAGGGCCGGCTCCGACTCGATCACGAAGGCGCCCAGATGCCCCTGCCCCATGAAGGACTCCGCCACGAAGTTGCCGACGTGCACCACGCCCAGCTCCGACGGATCAGTCGGGCGTCCTCGAGCGCGCCGTGGAGCGGTTCGCGCAGCAGATCGACGAGCCCGAGGCCTTTCCGCGTCCAGTTGCGCGCGAAGTCGGTCTGGTAGCCGCCGAGAACGAAGACCTCGTGCGCCTTCCCGGGGCCGCGCGCCTGCGTCGCAGCGGCCGCTGCCGCCCAGCGCCGCCTCCGGAGTACCCAGCGGGTGTGGTGGCCGAGTCGGCGCGCTGCCGGATACGGATGCGCGCAACGGGCGGCGCAGCCATGTCCGCCCGGCGTCGATCACGTAGAGCTCCAGCGGCCGCCGTGGCTTCCTCCTGCACGAAGGTCACGAGGTAGCCGTCGTCCTCGGCGCCGCTGTTGCCGCCCCGCGCCGGGGCACGAAGGAGGCCTCGCCACCGTACAGCCGTCGGGGTAGACGTCGGTCGCCGTGCCGCCGCCGGCGAGGTCGTCCCGGATGAGGGCGTCGAAGAGCAGCGTCGGCGCCGCCGCGAGCCGCGGGTCGTAGCTGTAGCGGCTCGGCCGGCCCAGGTGCGCGTCGTTCATGCGCGGAACTCGGTGTAGACGTCGTCGATCGCCTCCTCCCTCGCTTCGCCCGTGGCGAGATCGAGCGTCCAGCGGTCGAGGACCGGGGCCAGGCGCAGGTGCCCGAGCGCCGGCACCGGACGCGCCGTGGGCGCGTTGTGGGGATCGCCTTCCAGCGGGTCCGCGATGCGGCAGCCGAGGAGGACGATCTTCTCGCCCTCCTCCCAGGCGTTCACCACGTCGTACATGAACGGCGCCACCTCGAACCAGCGCACGTCGGCGTTGCCCCCGAAGCGCGGCGCCACGCCGATCCGCGCCGGCGCCTCGCGCTCCATCTTGAGCCGCATGCGGCGCATGCCGACTCGTCCATGCACCCAGTGCCAACAAATGAAGAGACCCTGCCTGACCGAAACACTGTCACTTGCGAGTGTTGCTTCGATGACAAGTTGCTGTTGAAGACTTGTGCCATTGTGACAGTGATAATGGTCTTCATCTTTTTTGTCTCGAGTGTTTGGGCAACCACGTTCGTGAAAGTGTCTTTGGCAATGACAACAGTGAATTTGTCTGCATGAATTGGCTGTGGGCTGTTCGGCAGGTTTTTCGACTCGCTTCATCGACTTGGCATTGACCGAGACACGGAGCGTCAGCGCGTTTTTGAGCACATGATCCGTGCCAATGTCAAGCAGGCCAACATGCAAGATACCTGTGAATGTCCCAAGTGCACCTGCATTGCCTTTCTCCCACTGCAGGAGACCGTCATTCAATGCGATGAATGCGAGCACGTGTTTTGTCGTCTCTGCAAGGAGGCGCCACACAAGAACAAGACCTGTCAAGAAGCCAAGGCAGAGCAAGATCGACTCGATACACGGGCCCGTGCCGCCGAAGCCATGACGGAAGCGGTTGTGCATCTCTGCCCAGGAGGATGCGGCAATCGCTTCATAAAGATTGAAGGATGCAACAAGATGATGTGCGGCAAATGCAAAACCAAGAGTTGCTACTTGTGTCGCCAAGTGATTACGGACTACAAGCACTTTTGTCAGACTCCTCATTGCACTCATGAATCATGTGGAAAGTGTGTTTTGTTTGCGAATTTGATTGAAGATGATCGCCGAGCACGCCGTGAAGTTGCAATGCAACAACAGCAAAAGCTTGGGTGACATTTCACAGATTCTTCATTCATAAAGAAAGCAATTTGAGTTTGGAGTGCGAATCATTGGATTCGAATGATTGGAATGGTTCTACGCCGCATCTCAGAACATCAGTCTGGAATGACAATTCAAAGATTCGTCAAAAGGACAGCATCGTTTGTTTGCGCAGTCTCTACTGTGTACCCACGGCTTTTTTCTTCTTCTGGAAGCAAAAGTTGCCTCTCTGCAACGTGGCACGCACCCGCACTTGTTTTAAAAAATACAGCACTTGGCATCATGCGATTCATTCCTTGCTTGTTATACGTTTACCCTTCAGTGCCCGATGCAAGCCTCGCAGTGTCGTGCGAAAAAGAAGTGAGATCGGCCGCAAATGAAATTGAGGGCAAGCCAAAGGCGAAGATGATGATCAGGGAAACGCGAAGATCACAATCAGGGAAACGAGTTTTGGAAGGACAATGACGCCCTTTGTGCGGAAATTTTTTTCATGCGAGCCTTTTTCATCCCACTGTGATTGTGCAGAAGGTGACGGCTGCTGCGGAATGATGTGATGTTGTCTTCGTGTGGCTGCCCTACCCGGAGCACATTTATTTTGAAGCCACAACTGGTGTCTTGGGTATACTTCTGATTCATGATCATTGCAATCCTGAGGCACCTGACACAAGCAAGCCATTTGGGCAACTGGAAGTTCCCAGTGTACCTTCCACGGCAGGTTTCTCAGCCACGCAGAATGGAAATTCGTTTGCGTCCATGATGAACACCAGAGCTCTGCGGTCTGGATCGTTACACTTGCCCTTGCCAAAGTCGAGTTTGTCACCTCCCGCTGGACTGGACGAGGCTTTGACAATCTGTTTGGCACACGGGGATTGCACTCCATCTGGTACGCCTGCGAGATTGCGGTACTCGGGGCCACGATCACCAAATTGATCGGGACGATAGACTTCTTTGCTAAAACAACTTGCAGTATTCGAGAGAGAAATCGCACAGCTTCAATGGTGGTGTTTTGAGACGAACCACTTCGGCATGCCCCAGAGAACCACAGTTGGCCTGGTTGGTGGCATTGTGGTAGCATGCCTTGCCTTTGGCACCAGTGGCACTTCCAGCCACCGGCACATGCCGCTCGAGCTGTAATCTGCGAATCCGTGCGTCCCAACAGCTTGCTGGTCCAGCACAGATGTTCAACATTGCATGTTTTCACATTCCAACTGTCTCACAGACAGGAGCAATTTTCATGTTCAATCCCCACTCAACTGAAAATGCTGCAAGAATCAGCACAAGCAGTGACATTGCTCATCTGAATTGATGGTTCAGATTGCTTGTCTGTTCAATGATGGACAGAATCATGTTCACTTGATTCAACATGCTCCTGTGATCAAAATGTCAAGTCACTTTGGCTGTCAAGAATGAGATGGCAAAACTTGTGGAACTGACTGCCCTGCAAGGGCTTTGTGAAGAAATTGGTGACCATTTCACCAGTTGGACAGTGTGCCATTGTTGCATTTCCATGTTTGATGTGGTCAGTGATGAAGCAGTGATGAATCTCAATGTGTCATGTTTTCTTTCCACTGGACTGTTGTCCATTCTTTGCAAGCTTTTCCCGAAGGTGACATCAATTGCAACCGCCAGGGTAGGAGCGCGGCTGGTAGCCCCGAGGTGTATGCCCCCGCCATCGTTTCCTCCTCCTGGACGCTCCCCAGAGCCCAGACGTCCCAGGTATGAGGCACAGACTTGCGGCGGCTGAGGGTGTGGGTAACTGCCGCAACCAAGCAATTATCCAAACGAATCAACCAGCGATCACTTCTTCCCCAGGTCCAAGGAAGGCTCGGCAAATCATAGCCAGATCTCCCGGCACGCAGCCGGTTGACATCGCAGCAGGCTCAAGCCGGTATCGACCAGTAAGCGTTCCAGCGGCAGCGGGTTATTTTTAAGGTCCTCAGGCAGCAGCCGTTCCGGAGGGCTGGATGATCACCCCGGAAGATCCTGGCGCCCATCGACGTCGATCAGCTCGCCCAGAAGAAGACGCGGTGATCAATGCCACCGATTTTCTGACAGGCGCAGAAGAGACCATCAGTGATGCCTGTGACCATCAGTCCGATGGCATCCATATGAGCAGACGGCCAGATCGTCGGCCACGGGTCCGGCCCTCCCCGCGCTTCAAGGCATACAGCTCCGATGCGGCTGGTTTTGATCTCATCGCTCAAGGCTGCCAGGCTACCTGGGTAAATCCCGGCTGCGGCTTTTCATTGTCCCGAAGAGCCAGAACAGGAAGTAAGTTATTTCGATGAGTTGTTAAGGTCAGTCATAACCGCCTTTCGTGGATCAAAGGAAGTTTAAGGTGTCGCGCTGGGAGCCGGCGGCTCTTCTTCCGTCGGGCTGGGAGTCGGTGGGGCGATAGTACTCGTGGCTGCATCGGGGGGTTAGGTCGTAGCAACGGCGGATAATTCAGTGATGTTCAGAATGTCGAGACAAGCGTTTGGGAGGGGTTGGGGTGAAGGTGCTCTTGGTCCCGGCGGAACCGCGCTGGGAGGAATCAATGTGGGTCTGAAGGTCTGCGTGGGGGTTTGGGTGCCTGTGGCGGTAGCGGTCATTGTGCTGGAGTATGAGTTCGGACTCGGTGACAGGAATGTTCCGGTTGGGGTTTGGTGGATTGCAGGATGAGGTCGGTGAGGGGCTGGAAGTGCAGGTGCGGGTGACGGTGGAGTGCGGTTGGCAGTGGAGTCGCTTCAGGTGCAAATTGGACGATTACAGCCAATGCAGTAACATGGGATGGTAACCAGGATAACGATGAGCAGGGTGGTGAGGTTGCGTTTGCAAATGCGATTGCATTTTGCCGTCGAGGAGTCTCGGAGCGCGATCAATGATAACGTAGGCCTGCATCCCAATCAAGGAATGCTATCAATCTCGCGCATGCCAACGAAAATGTCAGCGGCGCCTGCAGATACAGCGTTTTGTGAAGGGGTGCAGGTATCCGAGGGCGTGACACTCCCATTGGTAGATTTCAATCGATGCCAGCAAATTCCGGATGAGCCTATCTTCTCACCGCATTTTGACGATGTTGCTCTGTCTTGCGGCGGCCTGGTTTGTTGAAGGGCATGGACATCGCCATGGAGGCCGCACCCCGGATCCAGGGCAACCGAGTCCCGAGACATGGCCGAGGACGGCATCGAGTGCCGCCTGAAGTCCTCGCCTCTGCTCCGATCGAACGGAAATCGCGCGGTGCGGGCCCTTCGGCATCGCGGTGAGCCAGGGCGCAACCCCCCGCGTCGTCGGCAACCGAGTCGAGAACTGCGCCGTCGGCCTCGGGATCATCGGGGAGATCCCGCCCGTCGAAGGCAACACGTTCGAGTCCAACGGGAGCGGGATCGGCGTCTCCCACGCCGGGGCAAGGCTCGTCCTCCGCCGCAATTCCATACGGGGGGAACGATCGGGATCGACTGCCGCGACTTCGCGTCGCCCGTCATCGAGGAGAACGTGGTCGCCTCCGCCGAGGTCGGCGTCCTGTGCTTCCGCTCCTCCAGCCCGCTGATCGCGAGGAACCGGATCGCGGGGAACCAGGAGGGGCTGCGCTGCGTGCAGATGTCGAATCCCGTCGTGACGGAGAACGTCTTCGAGGGAAACGGCACGGCTGTGTTCCTGCACCTGTCGTCCTACGCGGTGATCCGCCGCAACAACCTGGCCGGCAACGAGACCCAGATCTACCTGGACAACATGTCCTCCGACTGGGAGCGACGGGTGGGAAAGAAGCCGATCCGCGGCCGACAGGCCCAGAACCGGTCTCTCGTGAACCTCGGCAGGGCCGTCCACCAGGAGTACGAGGACGACGCCGCCACCGAGGGCTACGTCGACGCGCGGGAGAACTGGTGGGGCGACGCGGTCACGGGCGAGATGGAACAGAAGGGGCCCGACGGGAACATCGCGTCGATCCAGGACTACCACGACGTCCCCTTGCGCATCTACGAGGGCGACCCCGAGGAATACGTCCAGGACCGTGTCAACTTCTCCGGCTGGCTCCGACAGAAGGTCGAGACCGCGGGCCCCTCGGCCGGAGTGACGCAGGAAGGCAAGGAGTGAGAAGGCACATGCTCGACACAGCGCGGTTCGTCCTCCTCGTCGCCGGCTCGTTGGGCTTCGCCTCCGCGGGGTTCGCCGGGGACGGGACGAGCATCCAGGGCAAGGTGAACTACCAGGGGCAGCCCCTGCAGGGGGCGCGGGTGTCCCTGTACGACTCCGCGGAGAAGGGTTTCCTCGGGCCCCCCGCCTACCGGTCGGAGCCGACCCCGGAAGACGGCTCCTTCCGGGTGGAGGTGCAGCCGGGCACCTACTTCCTCCTGGCCCACAAACTGGCGGGGGGCGGCCCCGAACGGGAACTGGCGCCCGGCGACCACTTCGCGTTCTACGGTGGCAACCCCGTCGTGGTGCCGGAAGGCGAGACGATCCACATCGGGATCAACGCGAGCCCCCTCGTGGCGACGACGGAGAAGTCGATCCCCGGCGGGACGGGCATCCGGGGCGCCGTGTACGCCGACGGGGAGCCGCTGGCCCAGGCCCGGGTCGTCCTGTACCAGGATTCGAGCACCATCTTCCGGGGCATCGGCTACGCATCGGTCGTCACCAACGCCCAGGGGCAGTTCACCATCAACCTGGAACCGGGGAGCTACTTCGTCGTGGCCCGAAAGCGGGTGGGGCAGGACCGCCTCGGCCCGCTGGAGACCGGCGATCTGTTCGCCTTCGCCCACGAGAACCCCATCGGGGTGGCCGAGGGCGCGTTCACGGTGATCGCGATGAACGCCGTCACCAAACTCACCAAGGTCAAGGAGGGCGGCCAGGAGGTCACCCTCGGGGGAACCGTGAAGTCCGGGGAGACGGTCATCGAGGGCCGGGTCCTCGACCCCCAGGGCAAACCGGTCCCCGGCGTGTTCGTCGGCGCGTACCGGGACTCCATGATGATCTACAAGCCCGACTTCATCTCGAACCGCACGGGCTCGGACGGAACGTACCGCGTCCACCTGTCGGAGGGCGGCGAGTACTTCCTCATCGCGCGGGACACCATGGGGGGCCCTGCCGAGAAGGGGGACCGCCTGGGCCGCTACGCGGGAAACGAGGACCACTCGGTGGCCCTGGAGACCGGCCGCAAGGTCGAGGGCATCGACATCACGGTGGAGGTGGTCGAGTGAGGTTTCCGAAAACGAGACTGCGGGGGCCGGAGCGCCCGAACCGCCACACCCGCTGGATCGCCCTGACGGCCGCGGTGGCCTCCATGCTCGGCTCCGTCGCCTTCGCCCACGAGGGCGAGACCCACGGCGCCGAGAAGGCAACGGCCCCGGAGAAGTCGGCGATCGTGGCCGGCACGGGCATCGAAGGACGGGTCGTGCGGGAGGGAGAGGTGCTGGAGGGCGCCCGCGTGTACGCCTACACCACCTTCGAGGACATGAACGGCTTCCGGCCCTTCGCGGCGTCGGGCCCGACCGCCGACGACGGCACGTTCCGGATGGACCTTCCGGGCGGACACCGGTTCCACCTGGTGGCCAAGAAGAGAGCGGCCGGCGCCGAGGACGGGCCCGTGGGCCCGGGCGACTACTTCTCCTACCACGGGTCGAACCCGATCAACGTCGTCCCCGGCACGTACACGCACGTGGGCTTCTCCATGGTCCTGCTCGGCGAGGGGGTCACCTACGAGGACGGGACCGACCCCGACACGGGGAGCCTCATGGGCGTGGTCACCTACCAGGGGGAACCGCTGGCGGGGGTGCGTGTTTCGCTCTACATGGACGGCGAGGACTTCTTCCGGGGGATGGGATACTCGTCGGCGCCGCCCACCGGCAAGACCGGGCGGTTCCGCCTCGACTTCCTCCCCGAGTTCAACTACTTCCTCATCGGCCGCAAGCGCACCAGCGGCGCGGCGGCCGGGCCCATGACCGACGGCGACCACTTCGGCTACTACGTGCTCAACCCGGTCCCCGTGAAGGCGGGCAAGGTGGCTCGGGTCGACTTCGAGGTGGTGAGCAAGGCCGGCGAGATCGGCAAGGAGGACAGCCTCTTCCGAAAGACCGGCACGACCGTCACGGGCCGGGTCACCGACGCCGGCGGAAAGCCCGCCCCGGGGGCGTACGCCTTCGCCTACCTCGAGAAGGTGATGGCCCACAAGCGGCCCGAGTTCATCTCCCGGGAGGTGGATGCGGAGGGCCGGTACGTGCTCCACCTCGCGTCCGGGGGGACGTACTACAT
Organism: uncultured delta proteobacterium; assembly: GCA_963707045.1. Taxonomy (GTDB): domain Bacteria; phylum Desulfobacterota; class Deferrisomatia; order Deferrisomatales; family JACRMM01; genus CAZGRT01. The sequence goes on along the minus strand of CAVPOV010000004.1, from coordinate 12,801 downwards.
CGGCGCCCGCTCCGCCTACGGGGACTCCCCCGGCATGGGCGAGTGGTACGGCAAGTACGACGGTTCGGCGGACCACTCCGTCCAGTTGGAGACCGGGCAGCATCTGGAAGGGATCGATATCGTGGTGGAGAGGATTCTTCCACAGTGACGCGGCTGCGGGGCCTTTGACCCCGCGTCGGTCGAGCGCGTGCTCCGGGGAGCCTCACGGTGCAGGGCGCTCGGGAGGAGACTCGATGAGACGACCGTGCTGGGTGTACGCGGCGACCGCCGTCCTCCTTCTGGCCCTTCAAGCGGCCGCGGAGGAACCGCTCGTCTACCGCAAGGGCGTGATCGACCAGGACACCACGTGGCAGGGCACCGTCCTGATCGAGGGCCAGACCGTGGTGAAGCGCGGGACCACGCTCACGATCCTCCCCGGAACCACGGTGAAGTTTCTCTGGACCGACGAGGACGGCGACGGGATCGGGGACGGGGAACTCAACTGCGAGGGCCGCATCCTCGCCCGCGGCACGAAGGACCGCCCGATCCTGTTCACCTCGGCCCGGGAGTCGCCCAAGCAAAAGGACTGGACGTTCATCATGATTTCCCAGAACAAGGACGCGCTCGTCGAATACTGCACCATCGAGTACGCCTTCTCCGGCATCCAGGTGCACTACTCCACGGGAACGATCCGGAACAACCTCTTCCGGCGAAACTACGAGGGCATCCGCTTTTCCACGACGAACGTGCTGATCGAGTACAACGACATCGTCGACAACGAGCAGGGAATCCACCACGAATCGCGAGGGTCCAAGACCACGATCACCCGGAACACGTTTCGCGGCAACGGGTGCTCGTTCTTCCCCGTTCAGAAGAGCTCCTCCAGCGTGCGCGTCTTCGAGAACAATTTCGACGACTCCTGCGTCGTCAAGATGGGCTTCAACCAGACGGAAGATCTCGACTACGGCAACAACTGGTGGGGCACGACGGACCGGCAGAAGATCCAGGCCATGATCTTCGACCGGCGGACGGACCCCGCGCTGGGAACGGCGACGTTCGAGCCCTTCCTGGACAGCCCGGTGAAACCCTGCGGGATCCAGTAGCATCCCAACAGGAGGGGGCGCGGTCCCGCCCCCGGCAGAAAGGGTTCAGGAACTCCGGGGCTGCCGACGGAGGCCCCTGATGCTCGAAACTTGCGAGGGAAGGACATGAAGACAGGAATCGACCGGAGGACCCTCCTCAAGGGAGCGGCCCTGTCCACGGTGACGGCGTTGGGAGGCGACCTCTTCGGAGGCCGGCTGCTGGAACTGCTCTCGCGGAGGGCGTGGGCCCAGGAGGCGTCCGAGGCCGTGCTGGCCGTCGTGCGCGACGGGGCACCGGCGGCCATGGTGCGGGCGGCCGTGGACGCCTTGGGCGGCATGGGGAAGTTCGTCCGCCCGGGGGAGGTCGTCGTGGTGAAACCCAACCTCGGTTGGGACCGCACCCCCGAGCAGGCGGCCAACACCAACCCGGAGGTGGTCAAGGCCGTCGCCGAACTGTGCATCGAGGCGGGCGCCCGTCGGGTCCGCGTGATGGACCGCCCCTGCAACGATCCCCGGCGCTGCTACAAGCGGAGCGGCGCCAAGGATGCCGTGGCCAGCATCGGCAACCCCGCCGTGACGATCGAGCACCTCGACGAGCGCAAGTTCACGCCGCTGACGCTCAAGGAGGGCAGTCCCCTCGGGTCGTGGACCTTCTACAAGGAGGTCCTCGAGGCGGACAAGATCATCAACGTCCCCATCGCGAAGCACCACAACGCCTCCCGGCTCACCATGAGCCTCAAGAACATCATGGGCGTGCTCGGAGGCAACCGGGGCAACATCCACCACGACCTCGACCTCAACATCGCCTACCTCAACAGCGTGCTGCGGTTCGACCTCGTCGTGATGGACGCGGTGCGGATCCTCCTCCGGAACGGGCCCCAGGGCGGCCGCGTCTCGGACGTCCGGGAGATGCACACGATCGTCGCCGGAACGGACCCGGTGGCGGTCGACAGCTTCGGCGCCACGCTCTTCGGGATCACGGCCCGGGACGTGCCCCACGTGCTGCACGCCGCGCGCCTGGGCCTCGGGGAGGCCGACCTGGGCAAGGTCTCCATCCGCGAGTCGAGGCTGGGCTGAGGTCGTTGGCGTTCCTCCTGCTCGCACTGACCCTCCTCGTCTCCGGCGCGGACTCCGGCGGAGCCGCGCTCTTCTCGGACGTCACCGCGGAGTCGGGAATCCCGCGCCTGCCCCACGGCGAGGGGGCGGCCTTCCAGGACCTCGACGGCGACGGCCTGCCCGAGGTGTACCTCCCCAACGTGAAGGCTCCGGGCCGACTCCTTCGAAACCGGGGAGGGCTGCGCTTCGACGACGTGACCGACGTCGCCGGGACCAGCGCAGAGGGCGGGATCGGGGGTCTCTTCGCGGACCTCGACGGCGACGGCGGCGCCGACCTCTACGTGGTTCGGGGCGCCTACCCCCACGGGACCAACGTGTTCTACATGCATCGGCCGGGGGGACGCTTCGACGACGTGTCCGCGCGCGCGAACATCTCTCCCAGGCGCAACGGCATCTCGGCCTCGGCCTGCGACTACGACGGGGACGGCGACCTGGACCTCTTCGTGGCCAACTGGGGCCCGGACAGCCTCTACCGCAACGACGGGGGGCTCCCCGTCCCCTCCTTCACGGACGTGGCGGGGCCGGCCGGACTCGGCGGCGATGCCCGCAGTTGGGGCTCGGTCTGGGCCGACTTCAACGACGACGGCCGCCCCGACCTGTTCGTGGCCCGGGGCGACGTGGACGGAACCCGGAGCCGGCTGTACCTGAACGGGGGAGCCGGGACGTTTCGCGACGCCACCGAGGCGTCGGGAATCGGGACGGGATTCTGGGCGATGGGCCCCGTCGCCGAGGATTTCGACGGCGACGGCGACGTGGACCTGTTCCTGGCGAACTGGACCGGGCCGGATCAGTTGTTCCTCAACGACGGCGAGGCGCGGTTCCGCCGGGTGACCGCCGCAGCGGGGCTGGGCTCCGGCCACAGCGTAGGCGCGAGCGCGGGCGATGTGGACGGCGACGGGCTCGCCGACCTCGTCTCCGCAGGCTTCCGCGGGCCGGTTCGCACCTTCCGCAACCTCGGCGGCGGGCGCTTCGCGGAGGCGACCGCCGGGTGGGGGATCGACGCACCGGCGCGGAACGAGGGCGCGGTTCTGGCCGACGCCGACGGCGACGGGGACCTGGACCTCTACGTGACGAACTACGACGGCGAGAACCGCCTCTACCGCAACAACACCGAGGGCGGAGCGTACTTCCGGATCCTCCCCATGCGGAACGGTGCCCCCGCGTTCGGGGCTGTGGTGCGCCTCTACCGCTCCGGAGGGCTCGGGCGCGCCGAGGCGCTCGTGGCGAGGAGGGACCTGCAGAGCGGCTTCGGCTTCTGCACCCAGGCTCCCCCGGAGATCCTGGTACGATGGCCGGACGCCAGGGACTCCGACGTGGAGGTCGTCTTCCCCGACGGAAGCCGTGTTCGACGCGCCGGCATCGCCCCGGGAACCCACGTCTTCGAGGCTCCCGCCTCCGGCCGGGAGGACCCGAGACCATGAAGGACGAGACGCGCATGCGGGAGTGGGACCGTAGGGAATTCCTCCGTGCGGCCGCCGTTCTGGGCGGGGGAGCGGCGGTGGGCCTGGCCTTCCCGCTCCGGACGACCGCCGCCGCGACGAGCCCGGTCGTCTCCCGGGCCGCAGGTGCGCCGGCGCCGGAACTGGTCCGGGCCGCGGTCGAGCGACTGGGAGGCATGGGGGCCTTCGTGCGCGGCGGCGACCGCGTGGTGGTGAAGCCCAACATCGGCTGGGACCGCACGCCCGAGCAGGCGGCCAACACCAACCCCCTGGTCGTCCGGGAGGTCGTGCGCCTCTGCCTGGAAGCCGGCGCCGCGGAGGTCCTGGTGTTCGACCGGCCGTGCAACGACGCCCGCCGCTGCTACGTCAACAGCGGTATCGCCCCGGCCCTCGAGGCCATGGGCGAACCGGCGGGTGAAGGTGGCCCACCTCGACCGCCGCCGCTTCCGGCAAGTCGAGATCCCCGGGGGGAAGGCCTTGGAAGGGTGGAGCTTCTACGAGGACGTCCTCGAGGCCGACCGGGTCATCAACGTCCCCATCGCCAAGCACCACAGCGCTTCGGTGCTCACCCTCGGCATGAAGAACGTGATGGGGGTCATCGGGAAGAACCGCGCGACCCTGCACAGCAGAATCCACGAGAACCTCCCCGACCTGAACCGGGTCGTCCGGTCCGACCTCACGGTGATGGACGCCACGCGGATCCTGGTCGCCAACGGGCCCCAGGGCGGCCGCCTGGAGGACGTCCGCCGACTGGACACGGTCCTGGCCGGCGCGGACGTGGTCGCGGTGGACAGCGTCACCACCACGCTCTTCGACCTGCGGCCCTCCGACGTCGGCTACCTGCGCCTCGCCGCCGAGCAGGGCCTCGGCGAGGCCGACCTCTCGAGGATCCGGGTGCTCCATGGGTAGACCGAGCCACGGCAGCGCCTGGCGGACGGCCCGCAGGCTGTCCCAGTTCGGCGTCTTCCTCGCCTTCGTCTTCCTCTTCCTCAACACCGAGTACAAGGACAACGACGTCCTCGAGTACGCGGTCAACATCCTGCTGCGCCTCGACCCCCTGGTGGCCGGCGCCGCCGTGGTCGCCGGGCGGGCCCTGATCTCCCTGGTGTGGCCGGCCCTGATCACCGTGGCACTGACCCTGCTGCTGGGGAGGTTCTTCTGCGGCTGGGCGTGCCCCCTGGGGGCGATCCTGGACTTCACGGACGCCACGGTCCTGCGCAAGTGGAAGCGCGAACGAGCCGTGCCCCTGGGACTTCGGAAGACCAAGTACCTCCTCCTGGCCTTCCTGTTCGCGTCCTCCGTCTTCACGCTGCAGTTCGTCTTCCTCTTCGACCCGATCAGCGTGCTCATCCGCTCCTTCGCGGTGGCCGTGTACCCCGCGGTCAACCTGACCCTGGAGACGGCCTTCGCCAAGCTCTACGGCACGCCCGTCGCACCGTTCTCGGAGCCGGTGTACGGGTTCCTGCGCGACCACTTCCTCTCCTTCGAGCAGCCGTACTTCCAGATGTCGGCCCTGGTGGGGGTCCTGTTCCTCGGCATCCTGGCGCTCGAACTCCTCCAGCGCCGCTTCTGGTGCCGCAACCTCTGCCCCCTGGGGGCGCTGCTCGGCCTCCTGGGGCGGGTCGCGCCGCTCAGGCGCTGGGTTTCAGCGGCGGACTGCATCTCCTGCGACGCCTGCCGGAAGACCTGCCGGACCGGGGCCGTCGCAGACGACTACCTCGGCACCGCCCAGGGGGAGTGCATCGAGTGCGTGGACTGCGTCGCCGTCTGCCCCACCCGTGCCGTCCACTTCGGCGGCGGCGCCGGGGCGCGGCCCGACCCCGTGGGCATCTCCCGGCGCGAGGTGGTGGCCTCCCTGGCGCTCGGGGCGATCGCGGTACCGTTCTTCAAGGCGGAGGCCCGGGAGAAGGCCCCCCACCCCCTGCTGATCCGTCCTCCCGGCGCCCTCCCCGAGCCCGAGTTCCTGGCCCGGTGCACGCGCTGCGGCGAGTGCATGCGGGTCTGCATCGCCAACGGCCTGCAGCCGGCCTACCTCCAGGCCGGCTTCGCCGGGCTCTGGAGCCCGATCCTGGTGGCCCGGGTGGGATACTGCGAGTACAACTGCACGCTGTGCGGGCAGGTCTGCCCTACCGGCGCCATCCGGCGGCTCTCCCAGGAGGAGAAGCACAAGACCAAGCTCGGTCTCGCGGAGGTCGACCGGAGCACCTGCCTGCCGTGGAAGGGGACCTCGGAGTGCATCGTGTGCGAGGAGCACTGCCCCACGGCCCAGAAGGCGATCAAGCTCCGGTGGGAGGACGCGGCGGACGAAGACGGGAACGTACGCGCCCTGAAGAGGCCCTACGTGGACGACGAACTGTGCGTGGGCTGCGGGATCTGCGAGACCAAGTGCCCCCTGGCCGACAAGTCCGCCATCGTAGTCACGCGGCGGGGCGAGTCGAGGGCGAAGGAAGGGGCGCGATGGGGGTAGAGGCCCCGGGCGCGGATCGTTTCCTCACGACGCCGATGTGGTTTGTCCGAACCGACAACGATCCTGCGGCCGGGAGTGCGACGCGGGGAGACCCAGTGTGCGGGCCCCAGAGTAGCCAGGGAAGCCAGGGCCGGGTATGTTCGGGAGGCCGGGTGGTCCGCAGGAACCGAGGAGGTCGCGAACCTTGGAAACCCCTGTCCAGAAGACGCTGAAGAGCCTTGTCGCGGAGCCGTTTTCAGACGACCCCGACGTCGTCGCCGTGTATCCCTTCGGCTCGTCGGCGAGAGGCACGGAGGGGAACCCTCGGGACTACGACCTCGCGGTGCTCGTGCGCGAGGGGTTCGATTTCCTCGAGAACTGCGGCTACCCGTTGCGCGCCAAGACCGAACTGGAAGGGCGCACCGGCAAGCCCGTCGACCCGGTCTACCTGAACACGGCAGACCCGGTCCTGCGGTTGCAGGTTCGCAAGGAGGGCGTCGCGCTCCTGGAAGGAGACCGGGCTGCACGGCTCGCGTGGGTCGTCCGGTCCCGCAAAGAGTGGTTCGACCGGCAACCCGCCCACCGGCTGTACGTGAGGAAGATGAAGGAACGCTTCCAAGCGAGTGCGGCCCATGGTTGACAGGGACATTTCGGACCGCCTCCTGGGGCTGCTCCAGAGCTACGTGGGGGACTTGCGGCCGCTCCGCCGGGTCTCCTTCCAGGAGTATCAGAAGGACATCCGCGTCCAGCGGTTCGCGGAGCGAACCCTGCAGATCGCCATCGAGGCCTGTCTCGATCTCGGCAACCACATCATCGCCGACGAGGGCTTTCGCGAGCCGCCCGACGACCGGAGCGTGTTCAAGGTACTCGCCGAACACCGGATCGTGAGCGAGGGCCTGCTGCCCCGCCTGACGGACATGGCGTCGTTCCGCAATCTCATCGTCCACAACTACGGCACGATCGACAGCTCCATCGTGTACGGGATCATCCAAAAATGACTCGGGGAATTCGAGGACTTTGCCGCGGCGGTTCTGAGATATCGCGAACGATGGAACCATCCGCGGTCACCGTTGGGGATCCGCGAATCGGGTAGCTCTATGACCAGGTGTGCCGAATGATCAACCGTCCCTGCTTCCGACCCCGCGGCGCGTGCGGTGATGCCCACCCGAAGCTTTCACCGGTCCGCGGCGCAATGCTTCCAACCAACGGGCGAACACACTTCCCCGACTCCTGGAGACCACGCCCGTCCGTGCTTCGCCTCCCCCTTCTCGCGCTCGTCCTGGGCATGGCCGCGGCAACGGCGTCCGCCGCACCGCCGCGGCCGGAGTTGCTGCGCGAGCCCGCGTTTCGCGTCCAGGCACGGGAGTTGTACCGACTCGCCGAGGAAGGCCGCGCACGGGCGGCCCGCGCCGCACCCTCGACAGAGGCGCTGGCGGCCACCGGCGGCGGGAAGAACGTCGTCACCACCGGCACCGTGCGGCCACTGGCGCTGCTCGTGGACTTCCCGGACCGCCTCCACAACCCCGAGGGCCACGAACCCGCCGACTACGCGGCCCTCCTCTTCGACGACCCCGCCAACAGCGCCACCCCCCCGAACACGGTGCGGGAGTACTTCGGCGAGGTCTCCTACGGGAACCTCGTCGTCGACGGGGACGCGGCGAGCGTCGCTCCTTGGCAACGACTCGCGAGCCCGTCCACCTTCTACCTCGGGCCCGACCAAGGCCTGAGCTTCGGCCCGCTCCTCACCCGAGACGCGATCCTGGCCCACGACGCCGCTGTCGACTTCTCCCTCTTCGACAACGACGGCCCGGACGGCATCCCGGACTCGGGGGACGACGACGGGATCGTGGACGCCCTCCTGATCGTCCACGCCGGCTGGGGATGGGAGGACAGCGGCAACCAGGGGGTGGACCCGACCGGCAACCAGCGCCTGGATTTCGCCTCCCACTACAACACCCTGGACGTGCCCACGAACGACATCGGGCACGACGGCCAACCCATCCGGGTCGCGGACTACGTCCTCGTGCCCGAGGAGAGCTACAAGCTCGACCTCGTGCAGAACCGGGAGGACCTGGAGCCTCCCTTCTTCGCCGTGATCGACAACGGTAACGAGCCCCTGGCCGAGATCGGGGTCTACGCCCACGAACTGGGGCACGTGCTGGGCTCCCCGACCTCTACGACACCACCTTCCAGTCCTACGGCATCGGCACGTACGGGCTCATGGGGTACGGCCTGTGGGGTCCGGACTACGACGGCGGCGCCACCCCGGAGACCTCCCGTCTGCACAACCAGCCGACCCATCCCTGCGCCTGGAGCAAGGCGAGGCTCGGCTGGCTCTCGCCCACGGTCGTGTGGCGGGCCGACACCGGCTTCTCCCTGCCCGACGTGGAGAACGCCGCCGCCGTCCGCCTCCTCTACGCGGACTCCGAGGGGTCCCAGTACTTCCTCCTGGAGCACCGCAAGCCCGTCGGCTACGACACGGGCTTCTTTCCCGCCGGGGGGCTCCTCGTCACCCACGTGGACGACGCCGTCCTCTCCCGGGAGGCATGCGGCCCAACGACAACCGGCTTCCGCAAGGGGGTCGACGTCGAGTGCGCCAACGGCTTCGTCGCGCCCGACCTCGACGACCTCGACGAGATGGTGACCTTCTCCTCCTTGGAGCACCTCTACGTGCAGCCGCGGGAGTTCGGACCGGCGACCTCCCCCGACACGTCCACGGCCGACGGGCGCGTCACCGGGATCGACGTGTTCCAACTCACGACCGCCGACCACCGGCACCAGGCCGATGGCCGGCCTCGCGTCCGCCGGCACCGTGGTCCTGAACCCGCGAAGTCTGCTGGTCCGGCCGGCCGACGGGGCCTTCGTAGTGGAGTGGTCCCCGCTGCCCGCGGGGTCGGACACACAGGGCTACCGGGTCTACCTGACCCCGCAGGGCGGAGCCGAAACACTGGCCCAGGACGTGGCGGACCCGGCGGCCGAGTCCGCACGGCTGGAGGGGCTGCCCAACGGGCTTCCCCACGCCCTGCGGCTCACGGCCTACGACGACGAGTTCAGCTTCGTCACCCTCGACTTCAACGAGAGCGACGGCGTACTGGGTCTGGCGACGCCGGTGGCCGACGCCGCACCCCCGGTCGTCACCCGGTCCCCCGCGCCCGGGGTGTACAACCAGCCGCTCCCGGTGGCCCTGGGCGCCGAGGACGACGTGGACCCGAGGCCCGACCTGTTCTACAGCGCCGACGGCTCTCCGCCCACGGTGCCCTACGCAGGCCCGATCCCGGTGGGAACCGCCGGCTCGACCGTGACCGTCACCGTGGCCTGGCGCGCCGTGGACGCCAGCTTCAACGAAACCACGGGATCCGGCACCTACACCGTCGACACGGTGCCGCCGGTCATAGCGGTCCTCGGCGACAACCCCCTCGCCCACGAGGCGGCGACCCCCTACACGGACCCGGGGGCCACGGCGAGCGACGACCGCGACGGCGACGTCACGGGCGCCATCGCGGTCGCCAACCCGGTGGACACGGGCATCCCCGCCTCCTACCTCGTCACCTACGACGTCTCCGACTCGGCGGGCAACGCAGCGCCCCAGGCGACCCGCACCGTCAACGTGGTCGACACCACGCCGCCCGAGGTCAACCCGCCGCCGGACGTCTCCAAGGAGGCGACGGGACCGCTCACGCCGGTGGACCTCGGCACGGCCACGGCCACCGACACGGTGGACGGCGACCTCCCCACCTCCAGCGACGCGCCGGCCGAAGGGTTCCCGGTGGGGGACACCGTCGTGGCCTGGAGCGCCACGGACGCGGCGGGCAACCTCGGAAGCGCCCCCCAACTCGTGACCGTCACCGACACCACCCCGCCCACGCTGACGATCCTCGGGGACGACCCCCTCCACGTCGAGGCCGGCGCGTCCCACGCCGACCCCGGCGCCGCGGCGAGCGACCTCGTGGACGGAGACCTCACCGAGTTCATCGTCGTCGGGGGCGACGCCGTGGACCCCAACGTCCTCGGCCCGTACGCCGTCACCTACGACGTCAGCGACACGAGCGGCAACGCCGCGGCCCAGGCGGTTCGCGCCGTGAACGTGGCCGACACCACGGCACCGGTGATCGCGCTCCTGGGGGACGCCCCCCTCCACGTCGAGGCCGGCACCGTCCTACGCCGACCCCGGCGCCACCGCCGACGACAGCTTCGAGGGAGACCTCACCGCCGCCATCGTCGTCGGGGGCGACGCCGTGGACCCCGGCGCCCTCGGCCCGTACGCCGTCACCTACGACGTGAGCGACACGAGCGGCAACGCCGCGGTCCCAGGCGCTCGCGCCGTGAACGTGGCCGACACCGTTCCCCCCGTGCTCGCGCTCCTGGGGGACGCCGCCGTCACCGTCGAGCAGCGGCACGCCCTTCGTCGACCCCGGCGCCACGGCGACCGACAGCTTCGAGGGCGACCTGACCGGCTCCGTCGTCGTCGGGCGGCGATCCCGTAGACACCGGCACCCTCGGCCCCTACGTCGTCACCTACGACGTGAGCGACTCCAGCGGCAACGCAGCGGTCCGACGGGCGCACCGTGAACGTGGCCGACACCGTGGCGCCTGCACTGGCCCTCCAGGGGGATGCGGCCGTCACCGTCGACTCGATCCGGGAGCCACAGCCACCGACAGCTTCGAGGGCGACCTGACGGCTTCGATCGTGGTCGCCGGCGACCCCGTCGACACCGACACCCCCGGACCTACGTCCTCACCTACGACGTGAGCGATCAGCGGCAACGAGGCCCCTCAGGTCTCGCGCACCGTCACCGTCGTCGCGGCGCCCCCGCTGGATTCCGGGGGCGGCGGAGGGTGCTTCCTATCCGTGCTTGTCATGGAGCGCTGAAGACCCGGCAGCAACAGTAAGCGTGTAGGTGACCATGGGGCATCTGCCGTCGTTGGCAACGACGCGGACTTCGTAATTCGGCGGGATCGGGGGGGAGGTGCAAGCGGGCACGCGGCCCGCTGCTCCTGCGGTGTCATGGCACCGCAGGCAAAAGAACTCACCCGAAGAGGACGTCCACACCTCTTGCTTCGGGTACGCCCGAAGGGTTCCCACAGACATCACCCTTTCGAAGCTACCTGCGCGGGGCCCTGTGGCCTGCTGCCGGCACGCGTACCGACCTCCTCGTGGCCGTCAGGGCTCCCGGGGCCGCACGCCGGACCCCCTGACGACCGAGGGCCGGCAATTGCCGGCCCCCGGTGTGTCCTTTGGGGACGCTGCCTCAGCAGGGGTGGACGCTGGAGGTCCCCACCACCTTGGGCTTCACGTAGACGCTCTTCTTCATCGGTTTCTCCTCCGTCGATGGGCTGCCAGCGGTCGGCTGTCAGGGGTCAGCAAACGAACTCTCCATCCAGGTCCCGTCGGGGTCGGATCTCTCACTCTTCGGACCATCCCCGAGGTCCGCGAGTCCATAAAGCGCTTCCGGAGCAAGATCCGCCCCGTTCGGCCAAATCGCCGTTTCAAAGATGGGGTCCAAGGTCACCTTCGCAAAGTATTCCGGGTCCCTCAACGGCTCGAAGACGGGACCTTCCAGCAGAGGCCCCACGTCCACCGTCTTCGCCGTCCCATCACTGAATTCGACGGACAAGACGTTAGACCTCTCGACACGTACCTTCACAATGTGAAGCATCAGCGACCTACGGGTCCTCCACCTTCCTCAGCAGCGCCCACACCAACTCCTCCGCCTTCTCGAACCAAGGCTCGATCTCGTCAGCTGCAAAAGTCACAAGGTCTGCGTAGTCCCCCTTCTGGCGGCTGTCGAAAAGGGTATCGAAGAACCGTCCCAACTCGGCGGGGATGAAGCCCTCTCTCACCATGTGCCGATGGAATAGCGCCCGAACCCCGGAGTGCTTCGCACTCGACAAACCCTTGGCCAGCAACGCGCCCGAAACCGCATAGAACGCTGCGTAGTGCAGGCGGTTGACCGCCGTGTTCGCGTGACCGGCTTCGACCAACAACCGGGCCTCGGCGAGGGCCTCTTGCGCTCTGGCAAAACGATAACGGACGAGTGAAGCAGTTTCCGGTGTCACAAGACCGCCCCCTCCCGCTCCACGTTTCGCACGAAGGGCATCGCTTGGTAAAGGCGGCTACGCCATCGTGTCGACGACTCCATGACGACGGTGAGTACCGCTCCCGTCTCAAGCTCGAGGTCGTACAGCGCGTCCCGGACTCTCTCCTCCCGACCCAAGGATGCCTCCCCCTCCACGAGCACCAGGAGATCGTAGTCCGATTCCTCGCCCGCCTCCCCCCTAGCCCGCGACCCGTAGAGGATCACCCGCGCATCGGGTTCGACACGGCGGATTGCCTCCCTGCATCGGGAAAGCACGGCGCCCTGCTCTGTCAGTTCAAGCCGTCTCATGTTCCGCTCGCCCCGCGACTCCCACCTCCATCCCAAATCGTGAACCAGAATACCCGGCCTTCGACGAGGCCTCAACGAGATCCCGGGCGCACATGAAGTCCCACGGCCCAACGACCGAGGGCCGGCATCTGCCGGCCCTCGGTGTGTCCGTTGGGGACGAGTCCTCAGCAGGGGTGGACGCTGGAGGTCCCCACCACCTTGGGCTTCACGTAGACGCTCTTCTTCATCGGTTTCTCCTCCGTCGAAGGGCTGGGAAGCACCCCGCTCCCAGCGGTCAGGGTTCCCGTAAGCTCGTTACTTCAGGTAGCTGTCTCCCCACACCTTCGGGTCGATCTCAACGTACCCCAGCGTGT
>CAVPOV010000003.1:0-100115 GCA_963707045.1 uncultured delta proteobacterium | reverse complement strand
CACCCTGGGGTACCTCGAGATCGACCCGGACGTCTGGGCGGTACATCGTCCCCGCTAGGACATGAGATATACATGGGACAGACGACAAGCCCCTGTGAGCGAAACGCCGCCTGCGCGGCTCCGATGACCCATGCGGTGGTAGTTCGGGAATGAGCCGTACCCCGCCTCGGTCGTTGCGCCTGTCGATACTGCTTCCTCTCCTGCTCTCGGCGGCGGGGATTCTCCCCCCGGCAGCAGGTGGCTCGGCCGTGGCGGAGGAGCCTGGGGCGGGCTTCTCCATGGACCCTCCGGATGTGATCCGCCGCTTGGAGAACCCGGCCAGAGACGGGGTGATGAAGCCGGACGAGGTGATCGCCGCACTCCGTCTGGCGCCTGGTCAGGTGATCGGAGACATTGGCGCGGGGACCGGGTATTTCGCACGCCGTCTGGCCCGTCAAGTGGCTCCCGAGGGTCGGGTGTTCGCGGTCGACATCCAGCCCCAGTTCCTCGAAGAACTGAAGCAGAGAGCCCTGGAGGAGGGAATCGCCAACATCGTAGCGGTTCTCTCGCAGCCGCAGGACTCCCTTCTTCCCGAAACCTCCTGCGATCTGCTCTTCCTGCACCACGTCTATGTCCACCTTCCTGACCCGGTCGCCTACCTGAGGCATCTGAAGACGCGTTTGAAGCCCGGAGGGCGCATCGTGATCATCGGGTGGCGACGGGACGTGGTCATCCCCAGGCCCCAACCGGCGATCGTGGACCGACGGGCACGCACCACCGACGAGGTGGTCGCGGAACTCGGCGTGGCGGGGTTCGCGGTCCTGGAAAACCTCGACCTGTTCCCCGAGAGATACTTCCTGATCGCCGCCCCACGGAACTGAGCCGCCCCGCGATGCCAAACAGAGAGCCGAAACGCCGTTGTCGGTCTTCCCGGTGCGGGAACCTCCACGAGAACCTCGGGTCCCCGCCTCGCGGCCGGGCGGGATTCGACGCGGGTGCGACCTCTGCAGGACGCGGGTCACCGGGGCCCCGGAGACCCTCCCTGCGCCGGTGTACGCGCTCGTTCGGCGGACTCGGTATCGTCCTGTGCCTGGCCGCCATGCTGACGTCCTCGCACCGCGAGGCGCTCGCGTCGGAGCGCAAGCGCCCGGAACCCGGGATACGGTCCGAGGCGCTCCAGAACCCTCGCCGCGACCAGTTGCTGCAGCCCGACAGGGTGGTGGCGGCGCTCCGGCTGGAACCGGGACAAACCGTAGCGGACATCGGCTCGGGACCGGGGTACTTCGCGTTTCGTTTCGCGCGGGTCGTGGGACCCACGGGACGTGTCTACGGGGTGGACATCGAGCCCGAGTTCGTCGCCGAACTCGGACGCCTCTCTCGGACCTCCGGACTGGACAACGTCCTCCCGGTGCTCACGAGCCCCGACTCCCCCGGACTCCAACCCGCTTCCGTGGACGTGGCCTTCTTCTGCTCCGTGTACCGCCACATCGAGGACCGCCCCGGGTACCTGCGAAGACTCCGCGACTGTCTGAAACCGAACGGCCGAATCGCCATTCTGGAATGGAGAAAGACCGACGTCCTCGGCCGAGAGATCCCCTCCCCCGGGATGCCCAACCCGCCCCAGGCGGAACGCATTTCGCCGGAGCAGGTGGTCCGCGAACTGAGGGACGGAGGGTTCACGATCCTCGAACGACCCGAATTTCTGGAACACCACTTCTTCGTGATCGCCGGGATGAAGGACTGAGAGGCGAATGCCATGAGTGCGCGGGAGATCCTCCGAGAAGCCGAGGCCAAAGTCCAGGGCTTTGGCCTGCCGGAGCTCAGAAACGCAGGCCTCATTCCCCTGGATGGATCGTATTATCCGGCCATATACTACCCACCAATTCCAATGTATCCTCCGACGACATCCGAAGAAGTGTTAAGGGGATTCGTCTATGACCCCGCCAGACACTTTTCTCTGTACATTCACATACCATTCTGTGCATCCCGATGTCAGTATTGCCACTGGGTGGTCTACCCTGGGAGCTCCGAAGACGAGCGAGACCGCTATCTGGCGAGCCTGACCGCCGAAACGGATCTGTACCGGCGCATGCTCGGCGTGGAGCGACCCTCTCCGCGATCGGTCCTGATCGGAGGGGGGACGCCCTCCATGCTCTCCCCCAGGCAGACCGAGAGACTCCTCTCCATGCTCTCGTCCCGGTTCGACCTGGCCCGGTGCACCCAGATCACCTGCGAGGTGGAACCGACGACGGTGCTGGGGGAGGCCGGCCTGGAGAAACTCCGGGTGATGAAAGGCCACGGCGTCAATCGACTCAGCCTGGGAGTCCAGTCCTTCAACGACAAGGCGCTCAAGGCCATGGGGCGGTTCCACACCTCGTCCGACGCTTCGAAAGCCGTCGAACAGATCCGGAGGGCGGGTTTCGAGAGCCTTTCCCTCGACCTGATCTACGGCTACCCGGGCTGCACGCCGGAAGAATGGGCCGACACGCTGGACGCGGCGTTCTCCCACGAGATCGACGCCTTTCAGCTCTACCGGCTGCGCATCGTTCCCCACGGGGAGAAGGTCGGGGCGATCAAGGCGGCGTTCGACCGCGCCCCCGCCGCGTTTCCTCCCGCGGAGGATATCTACGTGATGAAGGAGTTGGGCATACTGGCGGCTGCGGAGAAGGGGTGGCGCGAGGTGTCCCGGCGGGTGTTCGCGAAGGGCGAGGAACACAATTCCGACTACCTGACGGACCACACCGACGGCCTCTGCGACGTCTTCGGCCTCGGCGTCTCCTCGTGGAACAACCTCCAGGGAAGGTTCTTCGTGAACACCGGGGAGAGCCTGGAGAAGTACCACGAACTGATCGGCGAGGGACGGCTACCCATCGCCAAGGGGCTGATCAGATGCGCGGAAGACGAAAAGAGGTGGGCGATCACCGTGCCACTGAAGCACCATGGGGTTCCCAAGAGGGAATATCGGAAGCTCACGGGAGAAGAACTGGGCGCGTCGTTCGCGAGAAAGATCGGGGCGCTCAAGAAGTTCGACCTGGTTCGCGAGGACGACGAGACGTTGCGTCTCACGGAGCGAGGGGGCTTCCTCGCCGACGAGGTCGTGATCCAGTTCTATCGCCCCGAATACCTGCCCTTCCCGGCGGCTTCCTACGCGGACGGGGAACTGAACCCCTACCATCCGTAGCCGTGACCCGCCGCCTTCCCCCTCGATGGAGCCAGGCCGACCCGGCGGCCGGGAATCCGCTTGGTTGACCGCTGGTTCTACTACGCCGTCGCGCTGCTGTCCGCAGCCTCCTGGGCGCTCGGGTCCATCCTGTGGCGGAAGCTGGGGGACGAGATCTCCCCGGTCACCATGAACCTGAGCAAAGGGCTCATCGGGAGCATCCTCCTGGGACTCTGCCTCATCGGAGCGGAGTCGGTGCCCCTCGCCCCTCGGCCTCTCCTCTTTCTCGCCGTGAGCGGCGTCATCGGAATCTCCGCCGGAGACACGTTCTTCTTCAAGGCGCTGATGCAGTTGGGCCCCCGCCTCACCTCCCTCCTGGGCACCCTGTATCCCGTGTCGATCGCCGTCGCCGCGACGATCTTCCTCGGGGAGCGCCTCTCCCCGACGGGTTGGGCCGGCATCCTCCTGACGACGACCGGCGTCGCTTGGGTACTCTGGGAACGCGCCCCCGCCGAAAGCCCCTGCCAGAACAAGGCAGTGGGGATCTGGTATGCCTCGCTGGCGATCGCGAGCACCACGGTCGCCGTGCTGCTCGCCAAGGTAGGAGTGGAGTCCGTCCCCGCCATGGAGGCAGCCCTGGTTCGCCTCCTGTCCGGGACCCTCGGGCTCATCCTGTGGGGGTGGGCAAGGAGCAGCCTCACCGGCTGGGTCGCACCGCTGCGCCGGGGCCGGATTCTGGGCCGCGTGGTCTTCGTGGTCGCAGTGGTCGTCTTCGGCGGATTCTGGCTGTCGCTGCTGGCCCTCAAGAACATCGACGCGTCGGTGGCCGGAACCTTGAACGCAACGAGCCCCCTGTTCGTCCTGCCGCTGGCGGCAGTCCTCCTCAACGAACGAGTGTCGGTGCGCTCCGTGCTCGGAACGGCGCTGTCGATCGGCGGAATCGGCATCCTGTTCCTCGCCTAGTGTGTCGTTCTCAAAGAAAGGTTTTCATGCGACCAGAGGGTCGCCGGTGTAGGTCCACCGAAACGGCCGAGCCCGATCGCGAGTGTAGTGGCGAATGTAGTCCGTGATCTGCCGAACCAGCTCGGTTTTGGAGCGCCAGACGCCGTCCTTGAGCACGTCGCGGGCGAAGATGTTGAACCAGATCTCCACTTGGTTGAGCCACGAGGCGTACGTAGGGGTGAAGTGCAGCGACAACCGCTTACGCCGCCGCGCCCAGTCCGTCACGGCGGCGTGCTTGTGCACGCTGAGGTTGTCGAGAATTATGTGGATCTCTCGGCCCGGATGTTGGCGGTAGAGGGCTTTGAGGAACCGCAGAAAGGCCACATGATCGTTGCGTTCGACGCACCGGCCGGTGACTTGCCCGCTATGGACCGCCAGGGCCGCCAGCAGACACACCGTGCCATGGCGGCGGTAGGTGGCCGTGAGGCGACGGGATTGACCGGCACGCATCGGCAATTCGGGTTGGGTGCGATCGAGTGCCTGAATCTGGCTCTTCTCGTCCACGCACAGAACCAGGGCATGGGTGGGCGGGTCCAGGTACAACCCGAGAATCGCCGCCTGCTTGGCGGCAAACTCCGGATCCGGGCTGCGCCCACACCAGTACTCAGTCCGGTGGGGCTTGAGCTGGCCGGCGTTGAGGATGTGATGCACCGAGGTCGCCCCCACGCCGGTCTGACGGGCCAGTTTGCGCACGCTCCAGCGCGTGCTGCCGTCGGTGGGTTGGGTGCTGGCCAACGCCACCACCGACAAGCGGGTCTCGGCCGGTATGGTGCGCGGCCGCCCGGGCCGGGGCGCGTCGCGGAGCCCGTCGAGTCCGCGCACGGCAAAGCGGTTTCGCCATTTCGAGCAGGCCTTCGCGCTCAGGCCCGTCCTGGCCTGGAGTTGCTCGACCGTGAGCCCCTGCGCCGAGCCCAGAATCACCTCCGCGCGCTCGGCCAAGCGGCGTTCCCCCTTTCGCGTACCGGCCCACATCCGCAGTGTCGCCTCCTGCTCCGGGGTCAACGTGATGCGAGTTCGGGCTCCTCGGGGCATCGTGCACCTCCTGCAAAGAGAGGTGCTAATTATAACCTCATTTGCGGAACGCTACACTAGCCGCCGGCACCCGTGGACCCCAGGGGTCCTGCCGGGGAGCGGCCCGCCCACCGGCCTCGGCAACGGGCGCAGCGCATCGAACAGACGAACCCCTTTCCGGAGGGCACAGCCATGCCCCGCCTGTCCACTGCGAGAAGATCCCTGCGGCTCGCCGGCCTCGTCCTCACCTCGGTCTCCTGCACGCTCGCCCTCCCCGGCCCCGCCGCGGCGGAAGCAGCGGAGCCGAGGCACCGGGACACGAACGTCGTCATGCTCTCGATCGACACGCTCCGGCACGACCACCTCGGCTGCTACGGGTATTCGCGGCCGACCAGCCCGAACATCGACCGCCTCGCCGAACGGTCCGTCGTCTTCGACAACTTCATATCGCAAGCCGTTCTCACCCCCGTCAGTCAGATGAGCATCCTCACGTCGCAGTACCCGAGGGTAAACGGCGTCGTTTCCTTCCAACCGGCCGTCGATCTCGTGACCGCCAGGACCCTGCCGGAGATACTGAAAGCGTACGGCTACACGAACGCCGCCTTCCTCAGCAGCCCCGAGTTCCGCGACGACAGGTACGTGGGCGCCGGGGATGAGACACGAGAACTCTTCAGCCGCTCCTTCGATTTCTATGTGCCGCCCTCAGGAGCCTTTCGCGACGTCCCCTCGAGCGCGCTGGAGTGGCTCCGGACCCACAAGGACGAGAAGTTCTTTCTCTGGCTGCCCATCGGAACCGTGCACTGGCCCTACGGTTCCAGCGTTCCTGCCCCCAACAAGACGAAGTTCGACCCGCCGGACTATAATCCTTTTTTCGCAAGAGCCTTCACGACCGATGCTGGCAGGAAGTCCATCGACGCAGTCCCGGCGGACGATTCTGTCGTATATATACAATGGGACATTCTATGGAGATCCTTCCAGTCCGTATCGGATGTCGGAGAAAGACGCAGAATTCATCATTTCAAGGTACGATGCCGGAATATTTCATACAGACATGTTCGTCGGTAATCTCACTTCCCTTCTGGAAGATCTCGGCATCAGCGGCAGGACCCTGATCGTGCTCTACTCGACCCACGGTGAGGACTTGGGAGAACACGGCTACTTCGGACACTACGACCTCTACGATACTGAAGCGAAGAACGCACTCCTGTTCAAGTTCCCAAACGACGAGCATGGGGGGGTGCGGTTCACCCCGCAGGTGCAGGGCATCGACATCGTACCGACGATCTTGGACTACCTAGACATTCCCCTCCCCCACGAAGCGCAGGGAACTACCGTGATGCCGGAGCTCTCGGGGCAGGAACCGGGGAGCGGATCGCCGTTCGCCTACAGCACCAGGATTCCCCTGTTCGAGTACGTCCTGTTCAAGGGCCGGCGGCTGTTCGTCGTGGCGACCCGGAAGACGGAGGTGCTGGGCACGTACATGGAAACACTGAGGGAGCATCTGGAGGCATTCGACCCCCAGAGGCCCCCTTACGACGTCTCCGTGAGGACCCTCGACTGGAAGTTGATCGTCCGGAACCACGCACCCATGCTAAGGAAGATCTCGTGGTGGGGGTTCGTGGCCGGGCAACCGATCGAGGTCGAGGACGTGGAGCTCTACGACCTCAGGCGCGACCCGACGGAACAGAGGAACGTCGCGTCGAAGCACCCCGAGGTCGTCGCAGCCCTCAAGGAAAGGCTCCTCGGGTGGGATGCCTCGGTGAAGGCCAGGGCGGCCGGCACCCGAGGCAAGGCGCAGCGCCTGCTGATCCCGTATCCGTAGACGGTCTCTCGCCCGACCGGACGGGGGCAACTGAAAGGCGAACCGAATGGAAACGAGAAGCCTCGCAAAGAAGACCCTCGTCTTCGGGTGCCTTCTGGCGACGACGCTCTCGCTGCAGTCCTGCGTGGGGGGCGGTGCGGTGCCGCCGCCCGCGACGCGAGGCGAAGACCCACGCACGTCGGCCCTGAAGTTCAGGGGCTGCAACCTCGTGCTGGTGAGCTTCGACGCGCTTCAGGCTGCGCACGTCGGGGTCGCTCGGCTACTCGCGCGACGTCACGCCCACCATCGACGCGATGGCGCGGGGGGGATTCAATTTTTCGAACGCCATTTCCGCTGCCTCGTGGACGGTTCCCTCGTCCATGACCTGGTTCACGGGCGTCATGCCGTCCGAGCACCGGCTGGTCAACAAGTTCGCCGTGTACAACAGCCAGGTCCAGAGGCTATCGAAGCTCGAGGAACTCTCCCCCGACCTCGTCACGCTGGCCGAGGTCTTCAAGGCGAACGGCTATTCGACCGGAGGATTCACCGGGAACGCCGGCGTGAGCGGCGCCTTCGGCTACGCGCAGGGATTCGACGTCTACTTCTTCGAGAAGGGGAAGTTCGGGAGCATGGCTACCAGCGCGGTGGAGGCGTTGAGTTGGCTCAGGGAGAACGAGGGGAAGAGGTTCTTCCTCTTCCTCCACGGATATGACACCCACGGCCAGAGCGTCCCCGCCGGGGGATTCGATTACCGCTTCGTGGACGAGAACTACGACGCCAGGTACAGGGGGACGGCGAAGGAACAGGAGGAGCTCCGGGAGCGAGGGCTTGCGGCGGGCCGCATTTCCTTGCGGCCGGAGGATGTCGATTTCTGGCGCGCCATCTACGACGAAAAGATCCAGCGGGTCGACATGATCTTCCGAAACTTCATGGAGGAACTCGAAAGACTCGGCCTGACCGAACGCACCATCTTCGTTCTGACGTCCGACCATGGCACGGAGTTCTACGAGCACGAACGCTTCGATCACGGGTTCAGCTTGTACAACGAACTCATTCACGTCCCCTTGATCATAAAGCTCCCGGGCAACGTGGATGGCAGGACGATCGACGATCGGGTCAGCAGCCTCGACGTGATGCCCACCATCGTCGATCTCCTCGACCTTCGCGTGCCGCCCGGGGCCGACAAACAGCTTCGCGGCACCAGCCTGGTCCCCTCCATGAGGGGCGAGAGCGTCGGGAGAGACGTGTTTTCTGAAACGGACTATCGCCAGTACACCTATAAGCGCGCGATCACGACGAAAGACGGATGGAAGCTCATATACACCTTGGAGACGAGGGATCGGGAGCTATACGATCTCCGGAAGGACCCTGGTGAAACGGTGAACTTGATTGAAGAGGAGCCGCAGACAGCCTACGAACTGGAGCAGAGGCTCTTCAGCTATTTCAAGGGAATCGGGCAGGATTTGAACGAGAAACATTGGACGGTCGGGTTGAACCCCGTATATGAATCCCAGGCGAAACCGGCACGATAGCCGCATGGGCACGCGGAGGCGCTCCGTCCGAGTTGACGCAGCGACCCGAGGGGCATCCGCCCGGACCGGGGGCCAGCCGACGGCTGCTCGGAGCCCGAGGGGTAGCCGGGACGGCAGGTCTCCCCGGAGGAGAGCGAAACGACCGTGGAGTTTCGGGACGTCCTAAGAGCCAGGAGGTCGGTGCGGGGGTTTTCCGAACGGGAAGTCCCGGAGGAACTCCTGCGTGAGATCCTCGAATGCGCGCTGCTGGCGCCGTCCTCGATGAACGGGCAGCCTTGGTCCTTCGTCGCCGTTCGGCGTCGGGAGACCAAGCGGAAGATCGCCGCGATCAAGAACCGGTACTGCCCGCGCGACAAGGCCGAGTTCCGGGCCGACTTCCTCGAACAGGCCCCGGCGCTGGTGGTGACCTGCGTCGAGCGGAGCCGAGCCCATGACCGGGGGATCGAGACGGGAGTGCTCGCGACGGCCCACCTGCTCCTGGCCGCGGCCGACCGGGGACTCGGGTCCGTGTACCTGTCGGCCTACCGGGCCGACGCGCCGGAACTGGCCGAGGACCTCCGGCGACTGCTCGGGATCCCCGCGGGCGTGGACCCGGTGACCATCGTGCCCCTGGGCTTTCCCGGCGAACTCCCGGGACCCAAGGAGGTGCGCCGCTTGGACGAGGTCCTCTTCCTTGAGACTTTCGGCAACCGATAGAGCCGGGCTGGCGCGTTCGATCGACGACCGCTGCTCCCCCGAGCGGAGCATCGTGCTCCGCTACGCAGGCGCGGTGCGGCTGCGCGAAGACGCGGGGGAGGACGCCGAGGTCAAGGCGGGGCTCGAGCGAAACAGCCTCGGAGAGGGGGCGCGGGTGCTCCCCCTTCTCGAATACCGCGGCGTCGAACTCTCCGTGCTCGACGAGACGTCGCGCATGGCCACGGGGACGATGAAGGCGGTGGACGGTTGCCTGATCTCCTCTCTGCTTCAGGTGTCGGGCACGAGTCGGGCTGCCTTCGAGTCCGGGGGGAACACGGGCTCCGCGCTGACCGCGTACGCGCAGGGGGCCGGCATCGAGACCTTCTTCTTCTGCCCGAACGAGAACCTCGACCTCCTCGACAGCCGGCTCTTCCGGGCCCGAACGGCGCACCTCGTCGGAGTCCGCGACCGACGGATGGTGAAGGAACTGACGGCTCTGTTCGCCGCCAAGACGGGCATTCTCCACATCCCGCCGGCAGAGTGGCGCCTGGGGGCGTCGCTCTTCCGCGGGTTGTTCGTCCTGGAGCACCTGCTGGGGGGACGGACCTACGACTGGCTGGTCCAGACCGTGAGCGCCGGGTTCGGCCCGATCGGGATCTACCGGGTCCTCCGGGCCTTCGAACGGGAGGTGGGCTCTCCGCCGAGATTCCTGGGGGTGCAGCAGGCGGCGAACGCCCCGTTGTACCGAGCCCTGGCACCGGGGGCGGCGGAAGGCCCGAGCGAGGGCGGAGCCACGGGCCTGCTCTCGCGCGTCATGTACGACTCGGCGCCCCAGACCTACGGGACGATGGAGGAACTGCGGGAGGTCGTGTTTTCGACCCGAGGGAACGTGGTCACCGTCGATGAAGGGGAGTTCGAGGAGCACACCGCCGGGGAGTCCGTTCCCGAGCTCCTGGAGAGACGGGGCACCCGGATCACCCGCAGGAACGGGGCCATACTGGACAAGACGGGACTCATGGCCCTGGCGGGAGCGATGAAGGCGATCGACGCGGGCGGCATAGCCCCCGGGAGCCGCGCGCTGTGCTGTCTGACCAGCGGCGTGAGCCGATCGGACGGGCGTGCCGAGCCCGAGGCCGTCGTCTCCGGGGAACGGGACGTCCTCCGCTACGCGGAGAGGACCGTCGGGAGGACCGGAGATGGGTGAACCGGCAGGGGCCGTCACCCTCAAAGACGCCACCATGAGGGAGGGACTCGACGTCCCCGGGGTGACGCTGACCCGGGAGCAGAGGACGGTCCTGGCTCGCAGTCTCGCCGAGCTCCGGGTCCCCGAGGTGGAGTTCGTCGCCCCGGGCCGCTTCTGGGAGGACGTGGAACTCCTGGGGACGCTGGACGTCGAGGGCCTGGGGTTTCGAACGACCGGCTTGCTCTGGGCCGCAGGCCAGGACTTCCCGCGACAGGTCCGGCGGGCGGCGCAAGCCCTGCACCGCTTCGACATCCTGATGCCGCTGTCGCCGGGGCGGCCTCCACAGGACCCCGGGGAGAAGGCCCGGCGGATCGTGGAAGCGGCGCGGGCCGCCTTGGACCTCCAAGTGCGCGCAGGAGTCGGGTTCCCTCACGCGACCCAGGTCGAGATCGCGTTCCTCCAGGACATCTGCGGGCAGGCCGCTCGGGAAGGCATCGAGAGGATCACCCTGTACGACACCAACGGCGGCGCCGACCCGTTCGAGGTCGCGGAGCGAGTCAGGCAGGTCCGGGAGGCCGCCAAGGTTCCGATCGGGTTTCACGCCCACAACGATCTGGGCATGGCCACGGCGAACTCGCTCGCCGCGGTACGGGGCGGGGCGACCTGCCTGGATGTAACCGTGAACGGCCTAGGCGACCGGGCCGGGAACGCGAGCCTGGAGCAGGTGGCCGTGGCCCTCTCGGTGAGGGGCGTCGACCACGGCCTTCGCCTGGAACTGCTCAAGGAACTCTCCTCCGCGGTAGAGTCGATGACCGGGGTCCGGGTGTCTCCGCTGGCGCCCGTCGTCGGGTCGTTCGCGTTCGTACACAAGTCCCCGAACCATCTGGGCCTCTCCCATCTGTTCGAGGCCTTCGACCCGGCCCTGGTCCGGACGAAACGAAGGGAAGTGACGGACTGATGAGCGCCCCGGCGGACACCGACCCACGCCCCCGGGGCGAGAGGGTCGCAGGCGACCTCCGCCGGCCCTCCTGACGCCCGAAGGCAGGACCGCATGCCCTCCTCGAGGACCGGGGGGCATCGACGCCCCGCGTTCCCGGTGTACCATGACCGCCCGCTCCGGGCCACGTCCCGGAGAACCTCGAAAGGAGAGGACCTTGGGCAGGAAGGCGGTACCCGCGCCGCCCCGGCGCACGCTGGGCACGTTCGCCGGAGTCTTCACGCCGAGCGTCCTCACCATCCTCGGCATCATCCTCTTCCTGCGCCTGGGCTTCGTGGTGGGCAACGCGGGACTGGGCCGCGCCCTCCTCATCGTGGGCCTGGCCAACGCCATCTCGGTGCTGACGAGCATCTCCCTCTCCGCCATCGCCACGAACCTCAAGGTGAAGGGCGGGGGAGACTACTACCTCATCTCGCGCACCCTGGGGGTGGAGTTCGGCGGTGCCATCGGCGTCGTCCTCTTCCTGGCCCAGTCGGTCTCCATCGCGTTCTACTGCATCGGCTTCGGCGAGGCGGTGGCGAGCTTCGTCCCTCCGGCCGCCTCCCCCTCGCCCCAGTTCGTGGCGGCGTGCGCGGTGGCGTTCCTGTTCGTGTTCGCCTGGCTGGGCGCGGACTGGGCCACCCGCTTCCAGTACGTCGTGATGGTCACCCTCGCCGCGGCCCTCGTCTCCTTCTTCGTCGGCGGCTTCACCCGCTGGGACGTTGCCGTTCTCGACGGCAACTGGTCGGCCCCTCCCGGCAGCCTGGGTTTCTGGGCCGTCTTCGCGATCTTCTTCCCCGCGGTCACCGGCTTCACCCAGGGGGTCAGCATGTCCGGGGACCTGGAGGACCCGGGTCGAAGCCTGCCCACGGGGACCTTCCTGGCGGTGGGGGTCTCGATCCTCGTCTACTTCGGGGCCACGGTCCTGTTCGCCGCGACCCTTCCGGCCGAGGAACTCATGCGGGACTACGGCGCCATGAAGAGGCTCGTCCGCCGTGGGCTTCCTCATCGACGCCGGAGTGGTCGCGGCCACCCTCTCCTCCGCCATGGCGTCCTTCCTCGGGGCTCCGCGCATCCTCCAGTCCACCGCCAAGGACCGCATCTTCCCGTTCCTGGCCTTCTTCGCCGTCGGAACGGGCCCCTCCGACAACCCGCGCCGCGGTGTCCTCCTCTGCACCGGGATCGCCCTGGGGACCATCGCCCTGGGCAACCTGAACCTCGTCGCCCGGGTCGTGTCGATGTTCTTCCTCATCTCGTACGGGCTCCTCAACTACGCCACCTATTACGAGGCCCGAAGCCGCAGCCCCTCCTTTCGGCCCAGGTTCCGCTGGTTCCACGCACGACTGAGCCTCCTCGGCGGACTCGTCTGCCTCGCCTCGATGCTGGCGCTGGACGTCGCCGCGGGGCTCACGGCCATCGCGGTCCTCGCGGCCATCCACCAGTACCTGCGGCGTACGGCAGGTCCGGCCCGCTGGGCGGACAGCAGGCGGTCCTACCACCTCCAGCAGGTCCGCGAGCACCTCCTGGCGGCGGCGGCCGAAACGCAGCACCCGAGGGACTGGCGCCCCAACCTGCTGGCCTTCTCGAACGATCCCGATCGCCGGCGCCCGCTGCTGCGCTTCGGCTCGTGGATCGAGGGGGGAAGCGGCCTCACTACGGCGGTGCGGGTCATCGAGGGAGAGGGGGTGCGGGTCCTGAGGGAACGGGCCGCCGTGGAGGAGCAATTGAACCAGGACCTCCTGGAAGGAGGGTTCCAGGCGTTCCCCCTCGCCGTAGCCGCCCCCAGCCTGGAG
Organism: uncultured delta proteobacterium; assembly: GCA_963707045.1. Lineage (GTDB taxonomy): Bacteria > Desulfobacterota > Deferrisomatia > Deferrisomatales > JACRMM01 > CAZGRT01. Next base: position 87,003 of record CAVPOV010000003.1, on the reverse strand, counting down.
GTCGGAATCCAAGTCCTCGTCCAGGCATGCGGCGCCGGCCCGCTGCGCGCCAACACCGCCCTGTTGAACTGGCTGGAGGAACGCCCGGACCCGGAGGCGGGCAAGCGTTACGGGCGCAACCTGCGTGCCACCTTCCGGCTGGGATTGAACCTCGTGATCCTGGACGCCAAACCCGAGGAGTGGGATGCCCTCGAGACCCGCGAGCCCCACGGCCGCCGCATCGACGTCTGGTGGCAGGACGACGCGACGAGCCGGCTGATGCTCCTGCTCGCCTACCTGATCACGCGGAGCGAGGACTGGGACGGAGCCGCCATCCGCGTGCTGGCGGCCGCGGGAGACCAGGGCGAGGAGGGCCGACTCGAAACCCTCCGCCAGACCCTGGACGAGGCGCGGATCGAAGGGGACCCCGTGGTGACGGCGCCGTGGACCCCGGGACTCGTGGCCGAGCACTCGGGCGACTCCTCCCTGGTCTTCCTGCCCCTTCGCCTGCGGGGAGAAGACCTCCTGGGCCCTTCGGGCGAGCCGGTGGATGCGTTCCTGGAAGGCCTCCCGATCGTGGCGCTCGTGATCGCGGCGCACGACATCGACCTGGGGGCCGAGCCCGAGGATGGCGTCGCCGGTGAAAGGGCGGCCGCCCTCGACGCCCTGCGTGCTGCACGGGAGAAGGCTCGAGTCGCCGGGGCGGCGGCGGCCCGGGCGGCCGCGGACGCCGAGGGCAATCTCCGCGCCATGCGGACCGCGGTCGCGTCGGGCCTGGACGAGGAGACGGTGGCCAGACTCGAGGCGGAAACCCTGGAAGCCCTGGAAGGCTCCCGCAAGGCGGCCCGCCGGGAGGCCAGGGCAGTCGCAAAGGCGGAGGAAGCGGCGCGGGAAGCGGCCGTCCTCGGGGTTCGGCTCGAGGAAGACGCGGCAACGGCTCCGGGAGTCTCGGAGGAGCCCGGCGAGCAGGTTTCCTCGCCGGGCGAGACCGGAGGAAAGTCCAGCTAGAACCGACGGCCCCGAGCCCCGCCCGGAAGCGCGGGGAGCACGGCGCGCCTCCGTGCTCCGTTGACAACCCCCACCCCCCGTCCGTACAGTGCGGCACCCGTCCGTCCCACCGAGGTACCCGACCCCATGCTCTCTCCCGGCCACCTCCTCCCCGAAGCCCCGGAGCAACCCGGCGACACCTTCGACGTCGTCCTCGTCACCGGCGATGCCTACGTGGACCACCCGGCCTTCGGGGCCGCGCTGATCGGGCGCTACCTGGAGTCCCTGGGCTACCGGGTGGGGATTCTCGCCCAGCCCGACTGGACGAGCGCCCGCGACTTCCGCCGCTTCGGCAGACCCCGCCTGTTCTTCGGGGTGACCGCGGGCAACTTGGACTCGATCGTCGCCCACTACACCCCCGACCGGAGCCGCCGGCCGCGCGACGACTACTCCCCCGGGGGCCGCACGGGACGCCGACCCGACTACGCTTCGGTGGTGTACGGGCAGCGGTGCAAGGAGGCCTTCCCGGAAGTCCCCGTGGTCATGGGCGGGCTGGAGGCGAGCCTGCGCCGCCTCGCCCACTACGACTATGTGCAGCAGAAGGTCCGCGGTTCGGTCCTCGCGGACGCCAAGGCCGACTTCCTCGTGTACGGCATGGCGGAGCGCGCCCTCAAGGACCTGGCGCACGGCCTGGCCGCAGGGGCGGGAAGGAGCGAACTCGAGGGGATCCCGGGCGTCGCCTTCCGAACCTCGTCTCCGCCGGCGGGGAACGAAGTGGTGGAACTCCCCTCCGCGGAAGCGGTGGGCGAGAGCACCGAAGCCTTCTTCGAATACTTCCAGGCGCTCTACCGGGCGATGCTCGAACCGGCCCCCCCCCGACTCGTCCAGGCCCACGGGGGACAGGCCGTGGTGGTGAACCCGCCGGCGGAACCGTTGACGCCCCGCGAACTGGACGCCCTGTACGCGCTCCCGTTCAGTCGCTCGTATCCGCCCCGCTACGAGGAGCAGGGGGGGATTCCCGCCCTGGAGCCCGTCCGGTTCTCGGTGGTCACCCACCGGGGCTGCTACGGGGGTTGCTCCTTCTGCGCGATCTCGGCGCACCAGGGGAAGGGGATCGTGAGCCGTTCGCCCCGGTCCGTCGTCGACGAGGTGCGCCGCCTCGCGCGTGACCCCTCCTTCCGCGGCACGATCCAGGACGTCGGGGGGCCCACCGCGAACATGTACGGAACCGGCTGCCGGAAGGTCGGGCCGGGCCGCTACGCCTGCGCTCGGCCCAGTTGCCTCACACCCGACGTCTGCCCGAACCTGGAGACCTCGGGTGCCCCCTATCTCGGCCTCCTGCGAGCCGTTCGCCGGGTGTCCGGCGTCAAGCACGCGTTCGTGGCCTCGGGGCTGCGGCACGACCTCCTCCTCGAGCCGAGTCAGAGACGGCTGCTGCGGGAACTCATGCAGCACCACGTCGGGGGCCAGATGAAGGTCGCCCCCGAGCACGTGGCGAGTCGCCCTCTCCGCCTCATGGGCAAGCCCTATCCGCGCAAGTACCGGGAGTTCCGGGCCCTGTTCGAGGCCATCCGGGAGGAGATCGAGAAGCCGCTGTACCTGATCCCCTATCTCATGACCGGTCACCCGGGCTGCGACCTGCGCGACGCCATCGACCTCGCGCTCTTCGCCAAGGAACTCGGCCGCTTCGCAGAGCAGGTGCAGGACTTCACGCCGACCCCGATGACGGCGTCCACCGCCATGCACTGGACGGGACGGGACCCCGCGACCGGCGAGCCCGTGATCGTGCCGAAGGGTACCGACAAGACGCTGCAGCGAGCGCTCGTGCAGTACCGGGACCCGAGGAACCGCCCGCTCGTGGTCCGCCGCCTGGAAGCCGCGAAGCGAACGGAAGTCCTGCGGGAACTCTACGGCCCGAACTATCGCGCAGCCTCCGCACCGCCCAGATCCGGGGCTCCCCAGGCGCGCCGCGGGGCGGGCAAGCGGGAGCCGAGCCGGGGGCGCCCCCGGAAGGGCGGCCGGGACCGCGGGTGAACCACGGCAGGGTCCGTGTTCCGGCGGGGAGCGCGGGCTGCCGGAGCCTCCGAGACGCGCACGCAGGGGGGCTTTGACTAGCCCTGCGCCCTGTGCTACAGACGACGGCGACGGACGGCCACGACAACGAGGAGGGCCCATGAACGTCGGGAAGAGAATCCGGAGGATGCGCGAGGCGCAGGAGATGACTCCGGCCCAGGTGGCCGAACTGACGGGGCTCGAGGCCGGCTACCTCGAAGCCGTCGAGGAAGGGAAGGAAGTCCCCTCCATCGGGGCGGTGGTCAAGATCTCGCGCGCGCTCGGCTCCCGGATGGGACAGCTCTTCCACGGCGGCGGGCCCAAGCCCGACATCTTCAGCGTGGTCCCGGCCGGAGACGGGAAGTCGGTGGACCGCACGAGCACGACCGTGCAGCGCACGGGACAGGGGTACACGTACCAGAGCCTCCTCGCGGCCGAGATCCGGGGGCAGGGCATGGAGCCGTTCCTCGTGACCTTCGACCCCGCCGCGGCCTCCACGGTGCAGCCGATGGTGCACGAAGGGGAGGAGTTCCTCTACATCCTCGCGGGCACGCTGGAACTGCTTTACGACGGGGAGACGTACACCCTGAAGAAGGGGGACAGCCTCTACATCGACTCCTCCCACCCCCACGCCATCCGGGGAATCGGCAAGACTCCGCCCCAGGCCCTGGCGGTCATCTACAGCCGGGAGTGAGCCGGCACGCGACGGCGCGTTAGCGCTACCCCCGGGGCCGGCGGGGATGCCGCCCCCGGGGCACGCGCAGTTCCCTCCGCCCCCTTACCCGAGCAGGCCGGCCAGCGGGGTCCATTCCGTGCCGAAGGCGTCGGCCACGGGCGGGCAGGTGACGTGTCCATCCCAGGTGTTTACCCCCTTTGCCAGGGCCGGGTCGGCCCGGAGGGCGGAAGCCACGTCCGCCGAAGCCAGCTTCCGGCAGTACGGGAGCGTGACGTTGGTCAGCGCGTAGGTGCTGGTCATGGGCACGGCGCCGGGGATGTTGGGCACGCAGTAGTGGATGCACCCCCTCCTCCACGTACACGGGGTCGGCGTGGCAGGTGGGGCGGCTCGTCTCGCTCATGCCGCCCTGGTCGATCGCCACGTCCACGAACACGCTGCCCTTCTTCATGCCCGACAGCACCTCCCGGTCGATGAGGCGGGGCGCCCGGGCGCCGGACACCAGGACCGCCCCCACCAGCATGTCGCACGCCGCGGCCGCGTCCCGGACGTTGCGGCGGTTGGACATCAGGGTCACCACCTTGCCGTCGAACACGTCGTCGATGTAGCTCAGTCGGGCGTGGTTGACGTCGATGATGACCACCTCGGCCCCGAGCCCGTACGCCACCTTGGCGGCGTTGATCCCCACCGACCCGCCTCCGAGGATGACGATCCGCCCGTGCTTGGTTCCCGGGACCCCGCCGAGCAGGATGCCCGATGCCGCCCTTCTCCCGCTGGAGGAACGCCGCCCCCAGCTGCACCGCCATCTTTCCCGCCACCTGACTCATCGGCGCCAGCAGGGGCAGGCTGCCGTCCGCGCAGCTGGACCGTCTCGTAGGCCACGGCACGCACCCGCTTCTCCACGAGGACGCGCCCGAGATCCGGCAGCGGGCGCGAGGTGCAGGAACGCGAACAGCGTCTGGCCCTCCCGCAGAAGCTCGTACTCCTCCGGCGAGGGGTTCCTTCACCTTCATCACGACGTCGGCCTCCCCCCAGACCTGCTCCGGGCGTCTCCCACACGCAGGCCCCGGCCGCCCGGAACTGGTCGTCGGAGATGCCGCTTCCCGCCCCGGCGCCGGCCTCGACTAGGACCCGGTGTCCGTCCCGCACCAGCTCCTCCACCCCGGACGGCACGATTCCCACCCGGTACTCGTTGTTCTTCGATCTCCTTGGGACTCCGATCACCATGCGGCCCCTCCTCGTGTCGGGTTCGCCACGACCCAAGGATAGACCCTTCGTCCCGGTCAGGGGGCCAGGGGCACCGACGAAAGAGCCCCGGCCGAGGCCGGGGCTCCGTTCGTCGGGTGGGGAACGGCGGGCTCAGATGGCCTCGGGACCCCGCTCGCCGGTGCGGATGCGCACGATGTCCTGGAGGGCGATAGACGAAGATCTTCCCGTCGCCGATCTTCCCGGTTCGGGCCGCCTCGGTCACCGCATCCACGACCTTGGCGGCGAGATCCTCGCCGACCACGACCTCCAGCTTCACCTTGGGCACGAAGTCCACGGTGTACTCCGCCCCGCGGTACAGCTCCGCGTGGCCCTTCTGCCGGCCGAAGCCGCGCACCTCGCTCACGGTCAGTCCCCTGGATCCCCAACTGCTGCAAGGCTTCCTTCACGGCATCGAGCCGGAACGGCTTGATGATGGCGTCGATCTTGATCATCTCACGCTCTCCTTCGCGGCGCCGAAGCGCCCGGTTTGGGCTCGATGGGGGAGCCCGGGTCCTGGTTTCGCCCATGGTCGCCGAACGGTCCGGCCTGGGGCTGGGTCGTCGCCGTAACCCGCCACCTCGCCGAGGCCGGACCCATTGAGTCGCTGGGCCTCGCCCCCTGCGTTACACGAACCGTGCCAACCGCTCGTCACTCCTGCCGAAAACCGGAATAGCGGCGTCACGTACGCCTTTCGGTCCCCGGCGGCCTGGGTCACATTTTTGACGCCTCCATTCAATGTCAGTCGCTACGTTTTTGTGTCGCAAGTACAATATTGACAACGTTTTTGTATCAGATCCGCCGGACCCCGCCCCGCCGCGCTCAAGCCAGCGAGCCTTTAAACCCTTTACAAAACAGACACTTATGAAGATTCAGCGGGTCTCCGGAGGGTGTGGCACGGGCCTTGTAAAAGACCTGTCCCGTCGCCGCCGAACCCGCAACCGCAACCCGACACGTACCGGAGGAAAGGACGATGAAACTCAAGAGACTGCTCCCCTGGGGCCTGCCGGCCCTGCTTCTCGCCAGCGCCGCCTTTGCCGAGGAGGCCGCCCCGCTCACGGCGGACACGGTACAGACCAACCTCAACTACGTGTGGACCCTGGTCGCGGCGTTCCTGGTCTTCTTCATGCAGGCCGGGCTTCGCCATGGTCGAGGCCGGCTTCACCCGGGCCAAGAACGCCTGCAACATCCTGATGAAGAACTTCATGGACTTCGGCATGGGCGCCATCGCGTTCTTCTTCGTCGGCTTCGGCATCATGTTCGGCGTTTCCGGCACCGGCTGGTTCGGAGCCTCGGGCTTCATGCTCAGCGACTTCGCCGTCGAGGGCGACCCGTGGGTCTATGCGTTCTTCATGTTCCAGGTGGTCTTCGCCGCCACCGCCGCCACCATCGTCTCGGGCGGCGTGGCCGAGCGGATGAAGTTCAGCTCCTACCTGATCTTCAGCGTGCTCATCACCGCCATCGTCTACCCGGTGTTCGGGAGCTGGGCCTGGGGCAGCCTCTACAAGGGCGTCGGGCTGGCTCGAAGGCCTCGGCTTCATCGACTTCGCCGGCTCCACCGTGGTGCACTCGGTGGGCGGCTGGGCCGCCCTGGCCGGCGCCATCGTGGTCGGCCCCCGCATCGGCAAGTACCAGAACGGCAAGCCCACCGCCCTTCCGGGCCACTCCATCCCCCTGGCGGCCCTCGGCGTGCTGATCCTGTTCTTCGGCTGGTTCGGCTTCAACCCCGGCTCCACCACCACCGGCGACACCTCCATCGCCCTGATCGCGGTGACCACCGCCCTGGCCGCGGCCGGCGGGCTGGTGTCGACCATCTACTACACCTGGATGCGCTTCGGTAAGCCGGACGTCGGCATGACGCTGAACGGCTGCCTCGCCGGCCTGGTGGGCATCACCGCCGGCTGCGCCAACGTCAGCCCCCTCTCCGCGATCCTCATCGGTCTGGTGGCCGGCGTGCTGGTCACCGAGTCGGTGCGTGTTCTTCGACAAGATCGGCGTGGACGACCCGGTGGGCGCCGTGTCCGTACACGGCGTGTGCGGCGCCTGGGGCACCCTGGCCGCCGGCCTCTTCAACGTCGAGGGGTTCAGCGTGCAGGTGCTCGGCGTCCAGGCCATCGGCATCGGCGCCGGCTTCGCTCTGGGCCTTCGGCTCCAGCTTCATCCTGTTCAAGCTGATCAAGGCCATCATGGGCATCCGTCTCACCGAGGAAGAGGAACTCACCGGGTGCGACTTCTCCGAGCACGGCCTGAGCGCCTACCCCGAGTTCATCTTCCCCGACATCGTGACCTCCCGTCCCCCGGCCGGCGGCTCGCCCGGCAAGCCGGCACCCGCCGGCGTGAGCGCCCTGGCGGAGAAGCACGCGTAACCGGAGTCCGGCCGCCGGGGGCCCGCGCCCCCGGCGCGCCCGGGGTTCGCCGGGAAACAAGTGGAAAGGAGAACCACCACACCGAGGATCTCGACCTCAACGACCCTAGCGATGCGAAGCACCCGACCACACGAACCCGAAACGAAAAGAACGAGGAGAACACCATGAAGAAGATCGCCGCGCTCATCGCCTGCGCCGCCCTGTTCGCCGCCGCCCTGCCGGCGGCCGCCGAGGAAGGCGGCGCGTTCGACGCCAGCAACTTCAGCGCCACGGTCACCGGCGTGTCCGACTACGTGTTCCGGGGAATCTCCCAGACCGACTCGAACTTCGCCATCCAGGGCAGCTTCGACTACGCGCACCCGGTGGGCTTTTACGTGGGCACGTGGGCATCCAACGTGAACTCCGGCGTCGCCCGGGCCGGCATCGAGATCGACTACTACGCCGGCTTCGCCAACGACGTCGGCAACTTCAGCTACGACCTCGGCGCCGTGTACTACAACTACCCGAAGTCCGGGAGTGAGCCCGAGCCCGACTACCTCGAGCTCTACATCGGCGCGGGCTACACGTTCGCCGACGTCGCGCTCTCCCCGAGCCTCGGCGCCAAGTACTACTACTCCCCCGACTTCTTCGGCGAGGACGACGCCGCGAGCTACATCAGCGGCACGCTGGACCTGTCCCTCCCCTACGACCTGGGGCTGTCCTTCCTCGTCGGGTACCAGGACGTGGACGGCGACAAGACCTCGCCGGACGGCTTCAGCTACGCGCACTACAGCGTGGGCATGACCTACCCGGTCGTCGGCTTCGAGCTCGGCCTGACCTTCTCGAACACCTTCGAGCGCGACGAGATCGACTCCGACTTCGCCGACGACGCCATGGACGAGCGCTTCGTCGTCAGCATCTCCAAGAGCCTGTAGCAGCGGACAGGGGGCGGGGCCCGGGCGGCCCCGCTCCTCCTTTCGACCGAGTCTCCCGAACCCCCCGGCCGGACCGCGAACCCAACCGCGGCTCTTCATCCCATTCCTCCGGGCCGGGGGGTTCTCTTTTTCGGCGAGCGCGACATGGGCGGCGGCTTCCCGTTCAATCTCTGCAACGTCCCCGCCTGGATCCTCGGTTCGCTCCCGTTCAACCGGAACCCTCAGGCACTCGAGGTCCAAGGCGTCCGGCACGCCCACCGGTTCCTCTTCGAGCGCCTGGGCGAGTGCGCGTCGTGGGACCAGCGGGCGGCCCTGTTTCGGGACTACATGGACGTCGCGTTCCACCTCCACCAGTGGAAGACCGAAGAGACCCCCACGGGCCGCGTCAGCCTGAAGAACAGCTACCTCCGGTTCCTGCGGGGGTGGATGGTGGACGCGAACTCCGTGGAGGGCGCCGTCCTCAAGGGGTGGGCGGAGAGCCGCCTCGGCCTGCCCCCGACCTTCCACCGCGCGCCTATCCGAAACTTCGACTCGGAGGAGTACCTGGGCTACCTCAAGGAGCGCATGGACGGTTCCGCACGCACCAACTGCATCCTGGGGCAGTTGGACGTCCTCTACGAGTTCGTGCAGGAGGAGGTCCGCCGCCGCCACGCGACCGCGACCCACCTCACGCTCTACCGGGGGGTGTACGACTGGGGCGAGCACGAGGTGCTGCGGCCCCTCGGCCCGGACCGCTTCGCCGTGCGCCTCAACAACCTCAACTCCTTCACCCGCGATTTCGAGAGGGCATGGGAGTTCGGCACCCGGGTACTGGAGGCGGAGGTGCCCCTCTGCAAGGTCTTCTTCGACGGGTCCTTCCTCCACTCGAGCATCCTGCGCGGCGAGGAGGAGGTCATCGTCATCGGCGGGGACTACGAGCTCCGCCTGCGGCTATACTGAGGCGGATCAAACGAATGGACGCTCAGGAACTCGTCTCCCGGGCACAGGCGTGCCTGTTGGGGGCCGCGGTGGGCGACGCCCTCGGGGCGACGGTGGAGTTCCTGACCCCCTCCGAGATCCGCGCGCGCCACGGGGTGCACCGAAGGATCCGTGGCGGGGGTTGGCTGCGCCTGCGCCCGGGGCAGGTGACGGACGACACCGAGATGAGCCTGTGTCTGGCCCGGGCGCTGGTTCGCGCCGGGCTGTGGGACGCGAGGGCCGCCGCGGAGGAGTTCGCGGGCTGGCTCCGGTCCGGGCCCGTGGACGTCGGATCCACCTGCGCCCGGGGAATCCGGCGCTACATCCACTTCGGGACCCTTGCCGCACCCCCCTGCGAGTGGGACGCGGGCAACGGCGCGGTCATGCGCGTGGCGCCGGCCGCCCTCTTCAGCGCGGGCGACGACTCGCTGCTGGAGCGGGTGGCTGTTGGGCAGGCTCGCCTCACCCACAACCACCCGCTCTCCGACACGGCGTGCGTGGCCGTCGGGCGACTCATCCACCTCGGGCTCCGAGGGGCACCCGCCCGCGAACTCCTCGCGGTGGCCCAGCCCTTGGAGTCGGTCCACCCCAGCTTCGCCTTCCGGGAGGGCCCGGGGGCTGCCGGGGGGTTCGTGGGCGAAACCCTCCGGGCCGTGTTCCACGGCCTGTTCACCACCACGTCCTTCGAGCAGTGCCTGGTGCACGTGGTCAACCTGGGGGGCGACGCGGACACCACGGGTGCGATCGCCGGGGCCGTGGCAGGAGCCCTCTACGGATTCGAGGGCCTGCCGCGGCGGTGGACCCGACGCTTGGCGAAGGACCTGCGCGACGAACTGCTCCGGCTCGGCGCGGGGCTGGCGGCTCTCTCCCCGGCGCTCCGACCGGCACGCTGAGGTCCGCGAGACGAAGCGATTTGCCCCCGGGCCGTCGGCACTGGCACACTCGCCTCCGGCATTCCCGCCCCCCCCCGGGAACCCGAAGGGAGAAGCCATGGACGCCAGGGCGGTGATCTTCGACCTCGACGGCACGCTCCTCGACAGTCTGGAAGACCTGGCCGACTCGATGAACGCGGTGCTCCTCCGCTCGGGCCTGCCCACCCACCCCCTGGACGCGTACCGCTACTTCGTCGGGGAAGGCATCGAGTTGCTCGTGCAGCGGGCCGTCCCCGAAACCGAGCGAGTCCCGGGGCGCCTCGCAGGATACGTGGAGGCCATGCGCTCCGAGTACGACCTTCGCTCGGCGGTCAAGACCCGGCCCTATCCCGGCGTCCCGGACCTTCTCGACGCCCTGGAGGCCCGGCGGGTTCCCGCGGCGATCCTCTCGAACAAACCCCACGACGCCACGGTCGAAGTCGTGGCCCGCCTCCTCGGGCGGTGGAGCTTTCGGGCCGTGCTCGGCGCCCGCCCCTCGGTGCCGAAGAAGCCCGACCCCGCGGGCGCCCTGGAGATCGCCGCCGGCCTGGGCCTGCCACCCGGAGAGATCCTCTACCTCGGCGACACGGCCACCGACATGCGCACGGCGCGCGCCGCCTCCATGACGGCGGTCGGAGCGCTCTGGGGATTCCGCACGGCGGACGAACTGCGGGAGGCCGGAGCCGCCTTCCTCGCCGCCGACCCGGCGGACCTGCTCGCCCTCCTCGAGTAGTCCTGCGGCTGGGTCGTCTTTCGCGCCGGACTTTCCCGTCAAGTCGGCGGAGTGGGGCGCCGATAGGGAAGACGGCGACGAATCCGCCCGGGCACGAGGGAGCCCTCGTCCCGGAGCGACGCCGACCACGCGGGCACACGGGGGAATCTTCTCGGACCATGGATCACGCGCAGACCCGCCGGCTGGAGGACCGACCGGAGGGCCCGAACGGTGCTTCGGGCCCTCTGCCCGACTGCGCGGCCGCCGCGGGGGGATTCGTCCCCTTCGTGTGGGACCCGGTGCACGGGATCGCCGCCGAGTTCCTGCGCCTGAGCTGGGCGCCGATCCACGAGCGCGGCGCCGAAGCCCTGGCGGTGGTCATGGAGTTGAGCGGCGACAAGGTCCGGGTCCGCGACGAGGAACTCGCGGCCCTGTACTTCACCCTCGTCAAGGGAATCGCCGGCGCGGTGCCCATGTCGGAGGAACGCCGCAGCGTCTTCCTGCAGGATCTCGCCTCGTCGATCTACGTGTGCCACGGGCTGCGCTCGTTCTGCGACCCCGAGCGCTTCTGGGACTTCCTCAACCAGCGCAACGGCGAATATCTGGCCGCCATCCGGAAGGCGCGGGAAACGAAACCCCTCATCACGGCCGTCGACCACTTCCTGTGCTACTTCGGCCTCGGGGGCAGCGAGAACATCGACGTCGTGTTCGGGATGTACCGATTCCTGTCTCCCCTCCTCGCGGAATCCTCCAAGCTGCTGCGGGACCGCGCAGCGGAGACGATGGGAACCCAGCGCGCCCTCTGACCCGGTGGGCTCCCCCGGCCACGGCTCCTTCCCCCGTTCAGGACTGCGCCGCGCTGAAGGTCCGGATCGAACCGATCCGGCTCCAGTCGTGGTAGGAGTTCGAGCTGCTTCCGTCCCCGCCCTGGACGGTGACACGGACGAAGTCCTCCCCCAGGAAGAACACCGCGTCGTCGTACACCGGCCCCTCGTTGATCTGGAGGCGCACGCCTTTCCGAAGCCGCCGCGAAAGCGTCCCGTGGAGGGGAACCGACGCGTACTCGATCGCCTTCTCCCACGTCGCCTTGAGGTTGCGGCCGCCGCCCGGCCCGCACCCGCCGGAACCACCACCGCACTTCCCGCCCATCCCGCACATGGAGTCCTCCTTCTTCGGTCCGGCGCTCCGCTTCCGGCACTGTGCCTTCCGCTGGAACCCGGAGGTTGGCTTCTCCGCCGACGCCCTTCCGGTCCTCACCCGCAACCGGCGCCGTCTCCCTTGCAACCCATCCCCTTGGAGCACCCGGCGCCGGCTCGCCGGCGCCGAAACGCCGTGAGCTCGCTCCCGGAGTACACGGCCTGGAGCCCGAGTTCGATGAACCCGCTCATCTCCACGGGCACGACCCCTGCGTCGCCGAGGATCGCCCGGGGACCCTCGCCGACGCCGCTCACCAACACGGCCCGGCAGTCGTGGAGCACCGCGGCCAGGGCCCGCCACCGGTCCACGCCGCCGCCCTTGGGGGAAGCCTCCCGCTCCTCCACGAGCCGGAACCCCGGCCCGCCGCGTCGGGTCCCCACACCTGGAAGGTGGCTGCCTCCCCCAGGTGTTGGTTGACCAGGACCCCTTCCAGGCTGGCCACGGCCACGTAGGGGCGCCCTTCGGTCTCGAGTTCCAGGTGGGCCGCACACTCCTCCAGGCACGAGGCGAAGTCGGCGGACCGGTCCTCCTCCAGCAGCCCCACGGCGTCCGCCCGGCAGCGCTGGCAGTGCTTCATCTGGGGCAGGTGGGCCTCGGCCTGGCCCCGGATCTCGGCCATGAGCCCGTGGCCCGGCTCGGGCACCTCCGCGAAGGGCGTGTCCGCATTCGGCACCATGGCCATGCAGTTCAGGACGTCCACCCCCAACTCGGCCATGACGCGGGCCACCTCCGGCACGTGCAGGTCGTTGACCCCCGGGATCACGATGGTGTTCACCTTGACCACGATCCCCCGCTCCTTGAGCCCCCGGACGGACGCGAGTTGCCGCTCCAGAAGCACTTGGGCGCCGCTGAGGTTGCGGTGGATGACCTTGCCGTCGCGCACCCACGCGTAGATCTTCTGGCCGATCTGCGGGTCGACCGCATTGACGGTCACCGTGACGTGGTGACACGCCGATCGCCGCGACCTCGTCCAGATACCTCGGAAGCGCGAGGCCGTTGGTGGAGACGCAGAGGAGCATCTCCGGGAAGCGCTCCCGGATCAGTCGCATGGTCTCCAGGGTCTCTTCCGGGTTGGCGAAGGGGTCTCCCGGGCCGGCGATGCCCACCACCGAGATCCGCGGCTCCCGCGCGACCACCTGCTTCAGGTACCGGACCGCCTGAGCGGGGGAGAGGACCGCGCTCGTCACCCCGGGCCGGCTCTCGTTGACGCAGTCGTAGCTGCGGTTGCAGTAGTTGCACTTGATGTTGCACTTGGGTGCCACCGGCAGGTGCACGCGGCCGCAGACGCCCTTGGCCTCCTCGTTGAAGCAGGGGTGCTTGGTGAGATCGAGGGCAGCGACCGTCGTTGTCATGGGTCTTCCTCTCCTGGCTCTCAGCGGTCAGCTCTCAGCGGTCAGCGTGAGGACTGGAACCCGGAATGCTCTTGGCTGATGGCTGACCGCTGACGGCTGGCAGCCGCTTCACAGATATCCGTACCCCACGTCCGAACCCTCCTGTTTGACCTCGAGGAGGGTGTTCGCGATCCGGTCGATACAAGGACTGGGCGCCCCGGTAGCCCGACGTGCAGGGTGCGGTGGCCGCCGAACCGGTCATGGATCGGGAAGCCCACCCGCACCAAGGGGATCTGCCACCGCCGCGCCAGGTGGTACCCCTTGGTGTTGCCCACCAGCAGGTCCGGCGCCAGGGACTCGGCCTCCTCGGCGATCTCGAAGAAGTCCACCCCGTCCCGCACGGCGGCGAAGCTCCGGCAGCAGATCCCCCGCTACCCCGGCCACGGCGTCGGCCAGACGGCCGCTCTTGCCGCCCGAGGCGCACAGCACCGGATGAACACCGATCTCGGCCAGGAAGGCGGTGAGGCCCACCACCAGGTCCTCCTCCCCGTACACCACGGCGCTTCTTGCCGAAGACGATACTTGTGGCCGTCCACGTAGGCGTCCACCAGGCGACCCCGCTCCAGGGCGTGCTCGCTCGGTGTCTCGCGGCCGGAAACCGTCTCCAGGGCCTCGAAGAACCGGTCGCTCTCCCGCAGCCCGATCGGCAGTACCGAGGGGGTGCAGGGGCACGCTCAACCGCTCCGCCAGCACCTGTGCCGGCCGTCGCCGTCCCTGCAGCGTGCCGGCCGAACTCCAGGGTGGCCCGGGCACCGCCCATGGTCCGGATCTCCGCCAGCGGCGTGCCCCCGGCGGGGATCTCCTCGTAGTCCATCCAGGGCCGGCCCATCGAGGCTCTCGGAGATGTCGGGCAGGATCGTCGCCGCCAGGCCGAAGTCCGCCAGGATGTCCTTCAGGTAGCGAATGTCCGCCGGGGAGACGAGCCCGGGCAGGAGGTTCACCGTGTCGGCTCGCTTCGCCGGCTGCGGCCAGTTGCTCCACCACGGCCCTGCACCGCCGCGTGGAAGCCCTCCATGTGGGTGCCCGCGTAGCTCGGCGTGCGAACCGTCACCAGGTGCGGCAGAGTCTGCGTCCGGTCTCTCGGCCGCCACTCTCTCGGCGAACTCCCGCAAGATCCCCGGCACGTCGTCGCCGATCGTCTCGGTGAGACAGGTGGTGGCCACCCCGATCAGCCGGGGCTGGTACGTGTTGATGACGTTCACGCAGCCCCTGCTTGAGGTTCGGGCCGCCGCCGTAGACGGCGTGCTTCTCGCCGAGGGCGGAGGAGGCGATGTCCATGGGCTCGCGGAAGTGGCTGATGATGTAGCGCCGCATGTAGGTGGCGCAGCCCTGGGAGCCGTGCAGGAACGGGATCGCCCCCTCGATGCCGCGGAACACCAGGCACGCCCCCAGGGGCTTGCACAGCTTGCAGGCGTTGGTGGTGGAGACGTAGGGCGGGCCGCGACTTGCGGTGACCCTGGGTGATCGCGGTCTCAGCCATGGGCTCGGCGCCTGGAGTCCGCGCCGGCTGCTCAGCCGTCGCGCGTCGCCTTCGCCCGGCGCCGCGGCACGAAGTTGCCACACCGGGCTCGTCACCGTGCGGTAGCACCTCGTCGGCGAAGTTGAGCATGCCCACGAAGCCCTCCAGGGCCTCCTTGCGCTCGTGGTTGTGGTCGCAGAACCCGACGCCGAGCTTGTAGGCGATGGGCCGCTCCTTGACGCCGCCCACCAGGATGTCCACGTCCTTCTCCTCGCAGGAACGCGGCTCAGTTCCAGGGGGTTGGTGTCGTCGACGATGATGGTGCCCTCGTCGGTGATCTCGTAGAGCTCCTGGTAGTCCTCCGGGGTGCCGGTCTGGGAGCCGACCATCACCACCTGCATGCCCAGAAGCCGGAACGCCTTGACCAGGGAGAACGCCTTGAACGAGCCGCCCACGTAGATGGCGGCCCTCTTGCCGGTCAGGGCCTTGCGGTACTCCTGGAGCTTGGGAAGCAGGACGGCCAGCTCCTCCCGCACCAGGTCCTGGGTGCGGGCCATGATCTCCGGGTCCTGCTCCGCGAAGAACCGGGCCACGTCGTAGAGGGACTCGGCCATGTCCTCGACGCCGAAGTAGGAGACGCGGAGGAACGGGGTGCCGTACTTCTCCTGCATCATCTTGCGCCAGGTCCATGGTGGACCCCGGAGCACTGGACCACGTTGAGCGCCGCGCCGTGGGCAGCGGCCGGAGGTCGTCGACCCGGCCGTCGCCGGTGATGTTGGCCACCACCTGCACGCCCATGCGCTCGAAGTAGCTCGCGGATGATCCAGATCTCGCCGGCCAGGTTGAAGTCGCCGAGGATGTTGATGCTGAGCGGGGCGAGATGCCGGCGGTGTCGCCGGTGCCCACCAGCCGGAACATGGCGCTGCAGGCGGCGTTGTAGCCGTCCCGCTTGTTGCCCTTGAAGCCCTCGGACTGGACCGGGATGACCGGGATGCCCTTGCTCCGCCTCCACCCGTTTGCACACCGCCTCCAGGTCGTCGCCGATGATGCCCACGATGCAGGTGGAGTAGACGAACGCGGCCTTGGGGCGGTGGCGGTCGATGAGCTCGCGTGAGCGCCGCGTCGAGCTTCTCCTCGCCGCCGAAGATCACGTCCTTCTCCTGGAGGTCGGTGGAGAAGCTCAGCCGGTGCAGTTCCGGGCCCGAGGACAGGGCGCCGCGGATGTCCCAGGTGTAGGCGGCGCAGCCGACCGGGCCGTGCACCAGGTGCAGGGCGTCGGCGATGGGGTAGAGCACCACCCGCGAGCCGCAGAACACGCAGGCCCGCTGGCTGACCGCGCCGGCCAGAGCTGTCCTTGTTGCAGGCCAGATCTGGAACGGCGGCGTCGCCCTTGCGGTGGATCTGTTCCCGGCGTTGCTTCGAGGATCATCGCCGGCTCCGGATCGGAGCGCCCGGCCGGGGCAACCGTGAACCCCCCGGCCCGAACGCTGAGGTCTCTTCCGTCTCACGCGTCACGTCTCACGTCCCACGCCTACAGCACGTACTCCTCCGCGACCCGCCCTCCTCCAGGGCGTCGAGGATCTCGTCCACGATCTCCTCGTCCACCTTCCCGTACCAGGTGCCCTCGGGGTACACGATCAGTACCGGGCCGTGGTCGCAGGCCTTGAGGCAGCTGGTGCTGGACACCATCGCGTCGAGGCCGCGGTCGACGATCTCCGACTCGATGTAGGGCAGCAGCCTCTGGGACGCCCGTCCGGTGGCAGACGCCCTTGGCCTCGGCGCCGCGGAAGCTGCCGCAGACCAGGAGGTGGTATTTGGGCTTTTCCATGGGTTGAACCTCCGGTTCGCTGTCAGCCGTTCAGCTGCTCAGCGATCGCTTGAACGCAAGACCGGCAGCGACCAAGCTGACCGCTGATCGCTATCGCTCACCCGAACAGCCCGTAGTCCATCAGCAGCTTCTCCAGCCCGGAGATCTCCAGCGGCTGGGGGATCACGAACATCTCGTTCTCGTCCATGGCCTTGGCCAGGTTGCGGTAGTGCTCGGCCTGCACGTGCGTCGGGGTCGTAGTCGATCACCGTCTTGCGGTTGATCTCGGCCTGCTGGACCATGTTGTCCCGGGGCAGGAAGTAGAGCATCTGGGTGCCGATCTGTCTTGGCGAAGGCCTCGATCATCTCGTGCTCGTTGTCCACCATGCGGCTGTTGCAGATGAGCCCGCCGAGCCGCACGCCGCCGGCCTGGGCGTACTTCTGGATGCCCTTGCAGATGTTGTTGGCCGCGTACATGGCCATCATCTCGCCGGAGACCACGATGTAGATCTCCTGGGCCTTGCCCTCGCGGATCGGCATGGCGAACCCGCCGCACACCACGTCGCCGAGCACGTCGTAGAAGACGTAGTCCAGCTCCTTGTCCTCCTCGTAGGCGCCCAGCGCTTCCAGCAGGTTGATCGAGGTGATGATGCCGCGGCCGGCGCAACCCACCCCCGGCTCCGGGCCGCCGGACTCCACGCAGATGGTGTCCGCCGTACCCGCCCTTGGCCACGTCCTCCAGCTCCACGTCCTCGCCCTCCTCGCGCAGGGTGTCGAGCACGCTCTTCTGGGCCAGGCCGCCGAGCAGCAGCCGGGTGGAGTCGGCCTTCGGGTCGCAGCCGACGACCATGACCTTCTTGCCCATCTCCGCCAGCCCGGCCACCGTGTTCTGCGTGGTAGTGGACTTGCCGATGCCGCCCTTGCCGTAGATCGCTACCTTCCGCATGGTGCACCTCCGTTGGTTGGTGTTGACGTCCCCACTAGAGCAACGACCGTGCCACGCGCCTCAACTCTCGAGTGTTCTTGTCCCGAGCCCTTGTTTGCGGCCATTTCCTTCGCATGCCCTCCCATGCGGTGCTCCACCACCATGGGTTGCACGGACTCACTTGTACAAAAAGGTCGGAAAGGCTCTTTCAATAATGTACGGAGCGGAGGAGAACGGCCCGCAGTTCGATACGTGGGGCCATGAAAACATAGAAACCCCGGCCACTGTAGGCGGGCCGGGGGCGAGGGGGTTGCGGGGACGGGCGGTGTGGACTCAGTCCGCGGGAACCCGGGGGAAGGCCCTTCTGCGGAGGGCGACGAGTTGGGTGCGATCCCAGCCGCGGGCCCCGTAGAACCGAGACCGGGTGCGTTGTCCCGGTCGGCCAGCAACTGCAGACGCAGCAGGCCGTGGTCGCCGTGCCCACCCCTCGGCGGCCTGCAGCAGGCGCGTGCCGACCCCCTGCCGCGCGCTAGCCGTCACCCACCACCAGATCCTCCAGAAGACCGACGGGGCCACCCTCGGCCGTGGAGATCAGGACCTGCAGGGTCACCATGCCGATCACCGGCCCGCGGCCTCGGCCACCAGCACGCAGGAGCGGTCGCCGGCCCACCAGTAGCTGCAGTCCGCGCCGCTGCACCGCGGGGTCCACGGTGAAGTCCGCCTCGATGCTGAACAGCTCCGCCAGCAGCCCGGACATGGCTCCGATGTCCTCCGGACGAGCCGCGCGGACCATGAACGGTTCAACGCGACTCACCGGGTCTCCCTGCCCTTTCCACGCACAGAACGGCGGGGCCCTCGCGGACCCCGCCCTTCACCCTCACCCTCGGAAGCCTGGCGGTCTCCAGCCGTGCTACATCACCAGCTCGAAGCTCCTCTCCGGGCTGTCCCGGTCCAGGCGATCCATCAGTGCGGTGAGCATCTGGTCGGCCAGGCGCATCGCGCCCTTGTAGCCGACGGTGGGGAACAGGTTGTGCCCGACCCGGTCCACGATGGGGAACCCGTGGCGCACCAGGGGGATGTCCTCGTCGCGGGCGATGTACTTGCAGTAGGTGTTGCCGATGATCAGGTCCACCGGCTCGTTCTTGATCCACTGGTGGAAGGTGAACATGTCGCCGGCCTGCTTGACGTTGACCTCGAACGGCGCGTCGGTCGGTGAGTTCCCGGATGCGCTTCTCGAACTTCTTGCCCGGGGTGCCGGTGACGATGTGGATCGGCTGCATGTCCAGGGTGAGGCAGAACTCGGTCAGGGCGATCAACTGGTCCGGATCGCCCACCAGACCGACCTTCTTGCCGTGGAAGTACTGGTGCCATGTCGGTCATGAGATCCAGCAGCAGGCCTCGCTCGGTGTTGATCGACTCGGGCACCTTCACCCCGGCCATCTTGCGCAGGGCGTCCACGAAACGGTCGGTGGCCATCAGCCCGATGGGCAGGTCGAGCATCTGGTGCGGCACCTGGCACTTGTTCTCCAGGGCCGTGGCCGCGGCTTCGGAGGCCCAGGCGCCCATGGCCAGGGTGCCGAGGCTGGCGCCGGTGGTCTTCAGGGCATCCACGGTGACGCCACCCTGGGGGTAGAACTCGTGGCGGCCGGTCTGGGGGGCGTTGAGCACGCCCGAGGTGTCCGGGAACATCACGCTGGCGACGCCCAGCTCGTCGGCGATGCGCTTGATCTCGGCCATGTCGCAGGGCTCCACGTAGCCGGGGATCAGGTTGACCTGCTGCAGGGCCTCCTCCGCTGGGCTCGGAGAAGTAGTCCACCAGGGCCTTGGTCATGGTGGAGAACCCGGTGACGTGGGAGCCCACGAAGCTCGGCGTGTTGGCGTGGATCACGTACTTGCCCTCGGGGACCTTGCCGGCGTCCTTGGCGCTGGAGGCGATCTGGGGGATGTCGTCGCCGATCACCTCGGACAGGCAGGTGGTGTGCACCGCGATCACGTCGGGCTCGTAGAGGGTGAAGATGTTGTTGATGGCCTGGTTCAGGTTGGCCATGCCGCCGAACACCGAGGCGCCCTCGGTGAAGGAGCTGGTGCCGGCCATCACCGGCTCCTTGTAGTGCCGGGTGAGCATGCTGCGGTGGTAGGCGCAGCAGCCCTGGGAGCCGTGGCTGTGGGGAAAGCAGTTGTGGATGCCCGAGGGCCGCGTACATGGCGCCGACGGGCTGGCAGGTCTTGGCCGGGTTGATGGTGAGCGCCTTGCGCTCGGTGATCTCTTTGGGCGTATGTCGTAGGAGCATGGTGGTATCCTCGTGAGTGCCAGTCGGTCGGCTGTCAGCGGTGAGCGGTTGTCATCGTTCGTGACCCTCGAGCGATTCCCCTTCGGACCGCCTCTACCCGCAGGCGTACACCGCCTGCGAGTCTCGGGTTCCTCCTGCTCCCACGGGGCGGTGATGTAGCTCCAGACCTTGCTGTTCACCATGCGGTCGATCTCCTTGTAGAAGTTGACCGCGCCCTGGAAGCCGGCGTAGGGGCCGCCGTAGTCGTAGCTGTGCAGCTGCTTCAGCGGCACGCCGTGCTTCTGGATGGCGTACTTCTCCTTGATGCCGGCGCAGAAGATGTCGGGCTGGTACAGCTCGATCAGCTTCTCGGTCTCGTAGTGGCTGATGTCGTCGATGGTCAGGGTCTTCTCCGCCATCTCGGCCATCATGCCCTCGTAGTCGGAGAAGGAGAGGCCCCGGCCCTGCAGGCGTGCGGCCTTCTCCTCGGTCTTGCGCGGGCGGAAACTGCTCCGGGTCCGGCTCCACCTCCAGCTCCTCGATGTTGCGGCTGTCGGCGTCGACCTTGATGGTGGGCAGGACCTCGCGGCCCTTCGTAGTCGTCCCGGTGGCCGAACTCGTAGCCCGCGGCCACGGTCTGCATGCCGATCTCGTTGAACAGCTCCTGGTAGTGGTGGGCCCGGGAACCACCCACGAAGAGCATGGCCGGTCTTGCCCTCGGTGCGGGTCTGGATCTCCGCGGCCGCCGCCTCGACCGCGCGGCATCTCCTCGGCGATCACCTCCTCGACCCGGTGCGAGCAGTTCCGGGTCCTCGAAGTACTGGGCGATCTTGCGCAGCGACTTGGCGGTGGCCTCGGCGCCGATGAAGTTCACCTTGATCCACGGGATGCCGTACTTCGTCTCCATCATGTCGGCCACGTAGTTGATGGAGCGGTGGCACATGATCGACGTTCAGGTCGGCGGTGTGGGCGCGTGGCGAACTGCTCGTAGGTGGCGTTGCCGCTGAAGGTGGAGACCAGGGTGATGCCGCACTTGTCGAGGATGCGGTCGATCTCGAAGCCGTCGCCGCCGATGTTGTACTCGCCGAGCAGGTTGATCTTGTACTTGCCCTCGGGCGGCGTGTCGTCCAGGCCCACCACGTGCTTGAAGACCTGGTTGTTGGCGATGTGGTGGCCGGCGGACTGGCTCACGCCCTTGTAGCCCTCGCAGCTGAAGCCGAAGACGTTGATCGCCCAGCTCCGCCTCCATCTCCCGGGCCACGGCGTGGATGTCGTCGCCGATCAGGCCCACCGGGCAGGTGGCGCAGATGCGCGATGGCCTCGGGGCTGGAAGAGTCTCGTACGCCTCCCGGATCGCCTTCTGCGAGCTTCTTCTCGCCGCCGAAGACGATGTCCTCCTCCTGCATGTCGGTCATCAGGGCGTAGGGCATGTAGTTCGTGTCGTCGTCGGCTCTCGGTGCGGGTCTGGTTGCGGCGGGTCAGCCAGCTGTAGAACCCGCAGCCCACGGGCCCGTGGGTGATGGTCAGGATGTCGCGCACCGGCCCAGGATCACGCCCTTGCAGCCGGCGTAGGTGCAGCCGCGCTGGGTGATCACCCCGGGGGTGGTGCGGGTGTTGGAGTGGATCTCCGGAACCCGTCCCTCGTCGTCGGGAGCGCGGTTCGCCACGATCTGCTTCGCGCGCTTCTTGGCCACCTTGGTCGGGAACCTCTCGAGCATGGCCTTCTTGACTTCTTCCGGGTCGGGCAGGGTCTTTCGCTTCGCGGCGTCCATCGTGCGCCTCCCTTTCGGCGGCCGGTTCCGGCCTCGGTCCCTTGCGGCTCTCGCAGACCTCCTAGAGCAACGGACGTGCCACCGCCGATTCCGGGAACCCTCCACGGCGGGTTTATCGCGGCCGGCGGCACATTCCGGGCCTCGGCAGCGGCCGACCCCGGGCCGCCGCAACGGCACGGACCTCACAAATTTGGGGAGAGGGAGCTTTCACTTTTGTCGGGAACCGAGGGTGCGGAACGACCGGAGCCCGCCGCCGCGCCGGCCCGGTTGACCCGGGAGAGACACACGGAGTAGACAGGGGAAACGACCGGAAGGACCCGTTCGGTGACCGGAAAGCGGCCGGACACGCCCGGAACGCGCCGAAACGCCGAACCCTGGAGGATCTGCCGTGGCCCTTGCCCTGCTGCTGGTCGACATCCAGAACGACTACTTCCCCGGCGGGGCCATGGAGCTCGCCGGCAGCCCCGATGCGGCCGTCCAGGCGGGGGAGCTCCTGCGGGCGTTCCGGCAGAGGGGGCTCCCGGTCGTCCACGTGCAGCACGTCTCCACGAGGCCCGGGGCGACGTTCTTCCTGCCGGACACGCCGGGGGTCCGGATCCACGGGAGCGTGGCACCCGCCGGCGGCGAGGCCGTGTTCCTGAAGCACCACCCCAACGGCTTTCGCGACACCGGCCTGCTGGAGCACCTGCAAGGGCTCGGCGTCTCCCGGCTCGTGATCGCCGGGATGATGACCCACATGTGCATCGACAGCACGACCCGGGCCGCGGCCGACCTCGGGTTCCGATGCGTCCTGGCCCGCGACGCGTGCGCGACGAGGGCGCTCTCCTTCGGGGGCATCCCGGTGTCGGCCGAGAACGTGCAGGCGGCGTTCCTGGCCGCCCTCGACGGCCCGTTCGCGACGGTCTCCTCCGCGGAGGAGATCCGCGCCGGCCTGTGACCGGCACGGGGGGGCCGCCCCCCGGTGTCCGCTATCCCCTCCCGCGCCCCCCCGCCGCCCGGCTCCGCTGGTCGTGGACGAGCCGGTCGAGCCCGAACTTCTTCACCCGGTACCCCATCTGGCGGAGCGTGATGCCGAGCTCCCGGGCCGCCTGGGACTGGACCCAGCGATTCCGCTCCAGGGCGGCGATGACCTCCCGGCGCTCCAGTTCCTTGAGGTCGGGCAGCGGCCCCCGGGGGTCGGGGGCGGCGCTCGCCGCGCCCGAGACCACGTGCACCGGGAGGTTGTCCCACCCGATCTCGGGCCCCTCCACCAGGATCGCCAGCCGTTCGACCATGTTCTCCATCTCCCGCACGTTGCCCGGCCACCCGTAGCGCACCAGCGCCCGGCGGGCCCTGGGCGTGAGGCGCAGGGGCTTTCGGTACTCGCGGGAGAACTTCTCCAGGAAGTAGTCGAGGAGCATGGGGATGTCGTCGCGCCGGTCGCGCAGCGGGGGGATCCGGATGGGGAACACGTTGAGCCGGTAGTAGAGGTCCTCGCGGAACACCCCCTCCGCGACGGCCTGCTCCAGTTCGAGGTTCGTCGCCGCGACCACGCGCACGTCCACGGTGCGGGTGCGGCCGCTCCCGAGGCGCTCGAACTGCCGCTCCTGGAGGAAGCGGAGCAGCTTCGCCTGCAGAAGCACCGGCAGCTCCCCGATCTCGTCCAGGAAGATCGTGCCCCCGTCCGCGTCCTCGAGGCGGCCCGGCTTCGCCTGGGCCGCACCCGTGAAGGCCCCCTTCTCGTAGCCGAAGAGCTCGGACTCGAGCAGGTTCTCGGGGATCGCGGCGCAGTTGAGCTTGACGAAGGGAAACCGCGCCCGGGGGCTGGCCTCGTGGAGAATCCGGGCGATCAGCGTCTTGCCGGTGCCCGACTCCCCGAGGAGGAGCACGGAGGCGCGGCTGGGCGCAACCTTCCGGACCAGTTCCTGCACCTCCACCATGGTCGGGCTCTTCCCCACCATGAAGAAGTGCTGGTACTTGTCCGAGACCTCGGCCTTGAGGCTCTCGTTGGCCCGCACGAGGCCACGCTCCCGGGAACGGACCTGCCGGTTCAGGCTCGCGAACTGGGCGACGAGGGCTCCCAGGATGGTGAGGAACTCCACGTCGCGCTCGAAGGAGACGTCGTCCTCGAACAACCGGTCCACGGTGAGCACGCCGATGGGATCCCCCTTGAGCAGGATCGGGACTCCCAGGAAGGAGATCCGCTGCTTGTCGATGGGCCGGGCGCCGGTCCGGTTCAGGAACAGCGGTTCGTTGCGCACGTCGGGGACGACGAAGGGGACCGCCTTCTCGAAGATGCTCCCCGTCACCCCCTCCCCGATCCGGTACACCCCGCGGTGGATTTCGTCCTCGGTGAGCCCGTGGGAGGCGCGGATGCGCAGCGTCCCGGTCTCGTCGTCGCGCAGGGTGACCGTGCCCCTTCCCATGGCGAGGGAGTCGGACAGGATCCGCAGGATGGTCCCCAGGGTCTGGTCCAGATCGAGCGCCTGGCCGACGACCCGGCTCACTTCGTACAGGACCTTCCATTCCAGTTCTCGGATCTTGGCTTCGATCGGCATCACACACCGCTTTCCGCAGGGGTCCTGCCCCCGCTCCAGAGCTCGAGGATCTCTCCGTCCGTGAGCGCGCGCCCCAGCCGGGAGGCCGAGCAGCGGACCCTGCCCGCGAGCCGTCCGGCCTCCTCGCCCCCGAGATCGACGCCGAGCTGGCCGAGGCGGTGCCGCACCGAGGCTCGGCCGGCGTGCTTCCCGACGGCGAAGCTCCGACGCAGCCCCACGTCCCCCGGGTCGAAGGGCTCGTACGTCGCCGGGTCGCGGAGCACGCCGTGCACGTGGATGCCCGACCCGTGGCAGAAGACCTCCCGCCCGACGACGGGCTTGCCCGGGGCGATCTCCCGGCGGGCCGCGGCCGCCACCAGGGAGCACAGCCCCGGCAGGCGGGGCAGACGAAGACCGGTCTCCCGCCGCAGCGCGTGCCGCAAAGCCAGCGCGACCTCCTCGAGGGCCGCGTTCCCCGCCCGCTCGCCGAGCCCCAGGACGGTGGTGCTCACGTGGGTCGCGCCCGCCCGCACCCCGGCCAGGGCGTTGGCCGTGGCCATGCCCAGATCGTTGTGGGTGTGGACCTCCAGGGAAAGGGGAACCCGGGCGAGGAGCACCCGGATCCTGTCCCAGGTCTGGAAGGGATCGAGGCACCCCACGGTATCCGCGAAGCGCATCCGGTCCGCCCCGGCGTCCCGGGCGGCGGCCGCGTACTCGGCCAGGAAGCCCGGGTCGGCCCGGGAGGCGTCCTCGGCACCGGCGCAGACGTAGAGCCCCTCGGCCTTGGCCGCCCGGACGACCCGGTGGAGCCGGTCGAGAACCCAGCCTCTCTCCCGCGCGAGCTTGCGGCGGATGTGGAGGTCCGAGGTCGGCAGCGAGACCGCGACGGCGGAGACCCCGCACCGCAGGGAGTGCTCGAGGTCTCCCGGGTCGGCGCGGTTCCAGGCCAGGATCCTGGCCCGCAGCCCGGCCGCCGCCACCGCACGGACCGCCCGCCGCTCCTCCTCTCCGCTCGCCGGCACCCCCACCTCGATCTCCGCCACCCCGGCCTCGTCCAGGGCCCGGGCCACGGACACCTTCTGGTCGGGTCCGAAGGCCACGCCGGGCGCCTGCTCCCCGTCCCGCAGCGTGGTGTCGCACAGCAGGACGGGCGCCTCCGAGCGGGCGTCGTCACCGAAGCAGGCCGTACGCGTCACGGCGTCTCCTCCTTCTCCGCTCAGGCCGCGAAGGCGCCCGCCAGGTGCGAGCGGACGAACTGGGCGACCTTTCGGCGCTGACAGATGGAGCGGAACGGCCAGACCTTGTGGACCTCGCCGTCGTCCAGGAGCACCAGGGTGTCGGCCAGGGCCTCGACGTCGGCGGGGTCGTGGGTGATGAGCACCAGGGAGACCCGGAAGCGCTCCTGGACCTCCCGGAGGTTTCGCCTCATCCGGGCGCGCAGCGGGTGGTCGAGGGCGGCGAAGGGCTCGTCCAGTAACAGCAGCCCCGGGCCTCGCGCCAGCGCCCGGGCCAGGGCCACCCGCTGGCGCTGCCCGCCCGAAAGCTGGGCGGGCCGGCTGCCGGCCGCCGGGCCCAACTCGAAGGCCTCGAGGAGTTCGGCCACCCGGGCGCCGCCCGCCGGCGTCGACCTCCTCGGCCAGCCGGAGCGCAGTCCGAAACCCACGTTCTCGGCGACGGTGAGGTGGGGGAAGAGGGCGTAGTCCTGGAACACGTAGCCCACGTTCCGCTCCCGGCTGGGCAGGTCCACGCCCTCCCGGGAGTCGAAGAGGACCCTGCCCCCCACCTGGATGCGCCCCCGGTCCGGCCTCACGAGACCCGCCACCGCCTGGAGGGTCAGCGACTTGCCGGCGCCGGAAGGCCCGAACAGGACCACGCACCCTTCCGAGGACCGGAACCCGGCCCGCAGGCGGAAGGTCCGGCCCGCCGTGCGCACTTCCTTCTCTACGTCGACGCAGATGTCCAAGCACTCCCTCCGGCGTTCACGGGGGTCCGAAGCCTTGGCGGGCCAGGATTTCCCGGGCCTCGCCCCGAGCGACGAAGTCCACGAAGAGCCGGGCACCCTCCGGGTCCGGAGCCCCGGCGAGAACCGCGATCGGGTACCTCGGCGGCGGATCGACGGGGACGTCGGCCGCGACCGCCACCCCGCCGCGGCCGGCAGCCACGTCGGTGGCGAACACGAAGGCCGCGTCCACCTCCGCGCGCACCACGTAGTCGAGGACCTGGCGAACCGAGTCCCCCAGGACCAACCTGGGCCGCAGTCCCTCCCAGAGCCCGCTTTCGACCAGGTGCGCCCGGGAGTAGCGCCCGGCAGGGACGAAAGCGGGGTTGCCCACGGCGACTCGCGTCACTGCCGCGCTGCCGAGGTCGGCCGGGGTCCGGATCCCGAGGCGCGAAGCCTTGGGCACCACCAGGACGAGGCGGTTGGAGGCGAAGTTCCGCCGGGAGGCGGGGTCGAGGAGACCTTTCCCTTCGGCCCGCTCCATGGTCTCGGCGTCCGCCGTGGCCAGGACGTCCACCGGGGCCCCCTGCTCCGCCTGCCTCACGAGCACGCCGGAGGCGGCGAAGTTGAAGGTCACCGACCGGCCCGGCTCGGCCCGCACAAAGGCGGCGCCGATCTCCCGGAAGGCGTCGGTGAGGCTCGCGGCGGCGGAAACGAGGACCGACGGGGCCGCCGCGGACACCGAGGCGCCCCCCATCCAGAAGAGCACCGCGGCGGCGCGGACCGCCCGGGGGCCCGTCACGGGGCACCCGCGGTCGCCCGGCGCGCCAGCCGCCCCGAGAAGACCAGGACCACGACGCAGGCGGCGGAGGTCAGGGCGACCAGGCGCCCTGCCACGGCGTCGTCGCCGGACTGGACCGCCTCGTAGATGGCGAGGGACAGGGTCTGGGTCCGCCCCGGGATGTTCCCGGCCACCATGAGGGTCGCCCCGAACTCGCCCATGGCCCGGGCGAAGGCCAGCACCCCCCCGGCCGCTATGCCCCGCCACGCGAGCGGCAGCGAGACCCGGAGGAACACTCCGGCCTCCGACGCGCCCAGGGTGCGCGCCGCGGCCTCGAGGTTCCGGTCCACGGCGTCGAAGGAGGCCCGCGCCGACTGGAACACCAGGGGGAAACAGACCAGGGCGGAGGCCAGGACCGCACCGGAGGCCGTGAAGACGAGGCTCACGCCCAGGGTCTCGTGGAGCCACCCCCCCAGCACGCCGTTGCGGCCGAGGACCACGAGGAGGTAGTAGCCGAGCACCGTGGGCGGGAGGACGAGGGGCAGCGCGAGGGAGGCGTCCACCCACTCCTTCCCCCCGAAGGACGAGCGCGAAAGGCCGTAGGCGAGTGCCACGCCCGCGACCGCCGCGAGCAGGGTCGCGGCGGTCGCGACCTGCAGGGTCAGGAGAACCGGGTACCAGAAGGGGGGGACGGGCACGGTGCCTCTCCTCCGCAACGGACGACGGGGTCGCCGACGACGATGCGAAGGCCGTGCCGGGGAGGCCGAAAACCGGAAAGACCCTTTTCTGTAAATTACTTAGCGGATCGGAGCCGAATCCGCCGTGATCTAATTTTGTCCTTTCTGGAATATTTGATACAAAAGCGTACCGATCAGGAGGGCTGCCCGTACCCCCACAGCCGCCGCTCGTGGACCAGGCGGGCCACCTCCGCGGGCACCATCTCCCGCCACGACTCGTCCCCGGCCGCGATCTTGGCGAGCACGTCCTCCGCGTAGTAGGGCAGGAACTTCTCGTTGAAGCCCCGGATCCCCTCGATGAAGCGGTTCTCGCACAGGTAGGCGTAGAGGTGGCTCAGGTGCGGCCGAACCCGGAGGTTCTCCGCGGTCAGCAGGGCGCCGGTCGCCGCGTCGCGCTGGGGGTAGACGTACACCTTGAGGTCGTTCTCGAACAGCCGCCCGAAGGACTCGAGGATGCCTCCCGGCAGGGCCTCGTAGTACTTCTCGTCGAAGATCTCCTTGAGGGTCGGCACCCCCGTGACGATGCCGATCATCTTCCGGGTGAAGCTGAAGAGGTGGGCGGCCAGCCGGTAGTACAGCCCGTAGTTGGAGATGAGCACCGTCTTCCCCAGGGCGCCGAGCATGTCGGCCCGCGCCAGGAAGTCGGCGTGGTCGATGGCGCCGCCGTGGAGGAGGTTGTTCAGCGTCATCTCCATGAGCGCCACCACCTCGTCCCCCTCCACGGCGGGCTCCTGGACGAACTGGCCGAGCGCGCAGTCGAGCATGTCGACCATGGTCCGGGTGACCGGCCGGAAGTTGCCGCGCAGCACCAGGATCGGCTTCCTGTAGAGCACGTCCGCGGGCTGCACCACCTCCCCGTTGCTCGCGATCAGGGCCGCGTTGGTGAGCCCGCGCTGCACGAGCTGCAGGGCCATGAGGCGGTTGTCCACCCCGGGGAACGCCGGTCCCGAGAAGCGGATGAGGTCGATCTCCACCCGGTCGGTGCTCAGGCCGTCGAGGAGGGAGACCATCAGGTTTCCCTCGTCCCCCGGGTAGTTGAGCGCCCCGTGCACCAGGTTGACGCCCAGGATCCCCAGGGCCTCCTGCTGGGCGACGCTCTCCCGGTCGAGCAGCCGCACGTGGACGATGATCTGCGAGGGGGCCTCCCGCGGCACCCTCTGGAACCGGATCCCCAGCCACCCGTGGGTGTCCTCCACGCGGCTGTAGCTGCGGGCCGCCACGGTGTCGGCGAAGGCGAAGAAGCGGGTGCCCTCCCCCCGCTGGTCCGCGAGGCGCTCCTCGAGCAGGCTGTACTCGTGGGCCAGCATGGTCTCGAGGCGCTGCCGGCTCACGTAGCGCTCGCACGGCCCGTAGATGGCGTCGCTGAAGGTCATGTCGTAGGCGGAGATGGCCTTGGCGACGGTGCCGGAGGCGCCCCCGACGCGGAAGAACCAGCGGGCGACCTCCTGGCCCGCGCCGATCTCCGCGAAGACCCCGTACTTGCCCGGGTCGAGGTTCACCTGAAGGGCCTTCTGGTGCGTGTCGAGCATGGCGATTCCTCTCTCCGGGGCCCGCAGCCGGCGGATGCCGGTCAGAGCGACACCCCCAGCGACTCCAGTTCCCTCTCCACGCGGGCCTCCCAACCCCGGTTGGCCGCCGGGTTGGCGGGGCTCGGGTGGGTGACGCGCCCCACCGGGACGCCGAGCCCGGCCACCACCCCGCGGGCCCGCGCCTCGGCGAAGGCGCCGACGCCGACCACGAGCCGGGGCCGCAGCAGCTCCACGGTCGCCCGGAGAGCGCGGTCGCACGCCTCGAACAGTGGCGCCGCCTCGGAGGCCGGGAGCTTGTCCGGGGTGCGGTTTCGCCCGCCCTCCTCCAGGAACAGCAGCGGGCAGAAGTTGGCCACGAAGAAGCGGCGGAAGAACCCCTCGGGGGCGCCGAAGCGCCGCCGGGCCCAGCCCCACAGCCGCCGTCCGCTCACCTCGCTGCGGCGGCACGCGAACCCCTCGACGGGCCGCTTCGGGTGCTCGCGCGCGGGCCGCCCCACGGGTGCCTCGATCCCCATCCAGCCCCGCACCGCCTCTACCTCGCCGAAGGGCACGCCGGTCTGGGCCATGCCGAAGGGCCCCGGGTTCATGCCGACGAAGACGACCTCCTTCGGCGAGGCCCCGAAGCGCTTCCAGTAGAGGTCGTGGGACGCGCGCGCGTAGATCAGCGGGTTGTAGACGTGGCTCACCGGCGGCCCGAAGCGCAGGGGCGCCAGGGCGGCGACCAGCTCGTCGGTGATGCGGGCCGGCGTCACGATCGCAAGGCCTCCAGGAAGGCTGCGCCGTAGCGCGCCAGCTTGCGCTCGCCCACGCCGGGGATGTCGGCCAGCTCCTCCAGCGTGGCGGGGCGCCGGGCGGCCATCGCGTGCAGGGTCGCGTCGTGGAAGATGACGTAGGGGGGCACCCCCTGGGCCCGGGCGAGGTCCAGGCGCAGGGCCCGCAGGCGCTCCCAGAGCTCCGGCGCGGCGCCCCCTCCGGCCGTCTCGAACCGCCGGCCCGGGCGCTTCGGCGCGCGGCCACGTCCCTTGGGCCGGGGCGCGCGCACGGGGTCCCGCCGCAGGAGCACCGGCTCCTCCCCCCGCAGGGCCGCCCGGCTCCGCTCCGGTGAGGCGCAGGGCGCCGTGGGCCTCGTGGTCCACCGCCACCAGGCCCTTGGCCGCCAGCTGGCGGAACACCGAGCGCCAGCCCCGCGTCGTCCAGCTCGGCGCCGATGCCGAAGGTGCTCACCCGGTCGTGCCCGCACCGGCGCATCCGCTCCGTGTCCCGCCCCAGCGAGCACGTCCACCAGGTGCGCGACGCCGAAGCGCTGGCCGGTGCGGAACACGCAGGAGAGCGCCTTCTGGGCGGCCACGGTGCCGTCCCAGGTCTCCACCGGCTCGAGGCAGGTGTCGCAGTTGCCGCAGGGCTCGGGCAGCTCCTCGCCGAAGTAGCGCAGCAGCACCTGGCGCCGGCAGTCGGCGGTCTCGCAGTAGCCGAGCATGGCGTCGAGCTTGCGGCTGCTCGAGGCGCTTGTGGGCCTCGTCGGCGTCGGACGGCCGCGAGCATCTGGCGCAGGAGCGACCACGTCGTCCAGGCCGTAGGCCAGCCAGGCGTCGGCGGGCAGCCCGTCGCGGCCGGCGCGGCCGGTCTCCTGGTAGTAGGCCTCCAGGCTCTTGGGCAGGTCCAGGTGGGCGACGAAGCGCACGTCGGGCTTGTCGATGCCCATGCCGAAGGCGATGGTGGCCACCACGACCACCCCCTCCTCGCGGAGGAAGCGCTCCTGGTGGGCCGCGCCGGGTCCCGGCGTCCAGGCCCGGCGTGGTAGGGCAGCGCCGGCGATGCCCTGCTCCGCGGAGCCACGCCGCGGTCTCCTCCGTCCTTCGCCGGCGACAGGCAGTAGACGATGCCGGCGTCGCCGCGGTGCTCGTCCGCGCAGGAAGCGCAGCAGCTGCTGGCGGGGCGTCGTCCTTGGGGACGACCCGGTAGCGGATGTTGGGGCGGTCGAAGCCGCCGACGAAGCGGCGGGCGTCGCCCAGGCGCAGGCGCTCGACGATCTCGGCCCGGGTGGGCTCGTCGGCGGTGGCGGTGAGGCGCGATGCGGGGCACGCCGGGGAAGCGCTCCGCGCAGGACGTCGAGCTGCAGGTACTCGGGGCGGAAGTCGTGGCCCCACTGGGAGACGCAGTGGGCCTCGTCGATGGCGAAGAGCGCCACGGGGACCTGCGCTCGAGCAGGGCGCAGGAAGCGCTCGGTGAGCAGGCGCTCGGGGGCCACGTAGAGCAGGTCGAGCTCGCCGGCGGCGGAGCCGGCTCCACCGCCGCGGCGCTCGTCCGCGAGCGGCAGGCTGGAGTTGAGGACGGCGGCGCGGACCCCGAGCTGGCGCAGGGCGTCCACCTGGTCCTTCATCAGGGCGATGAGGGGCGAGACCACCACCGCCAGCGCCGGGCCGCAGCAGGGCCGGGATCTGGTAGCACAGGGTCTTGCCGCCGCCGGTGGGCATGAGCACCAGGGCGTCGCCGCCGGCGACCACGTGGCGGATCGACCTCCTCCTGGTGCCCGCGGAACGCCGGGTAGCCGAAGACCGAGCGCAGGATGTGGCGGGGGTCGGGCAGGGCCATGGGGTCCAGCGTCACGGGCAAGTGGAGGCCCGAACCCTACCACGGCGCAGGGGATCGGGGAAACCGGGGCGCCGCCCGCGATTGACCCCGGTGCCGACCGGCCTCTAGAATCCGCCCGCCCGCGGCCCCCCCGTCGGAGGATCGAATGGAGACCCCGTCCGCGCCCGCTGCCCCGGTGCGCGTCGAACTGCCGGACAAGGAGATCCACCTGCTCGGCACGGCCCACGTGTCCCAGCGGTCCGTGGAGGAGGTGCGGCAGGCGGTGGAGGCGCTCCGGCCGGACCGGGTGTGCGTGGAGTTGGACGACCAGCGCCTGGAGGCCCTGCGGGACCCCAACCGCTGGCGCAACCTGAACCTGGGCTCCGTCCTGCGCCAGGGCAAGGGCACGTTCCTGCTGGCCAACCTGGCCCTGTCCTCGTTCCAGCGCCGCATGGGCCTGCACACCGGGGTGAAACCCGGCGCCGAACTGCTGGCTGCGGTGCAGTGCAGCGAGGAGCAGGAGGTTCCGGTGACCCTGATCGATAGGCCGATCCGCGCCACCCTGCTACGGGCCTGGCGTGGCACCGGCTTTTTCAAGAAGATCTCCCTGGCCAGCACCCTTCTGGCCAGTGCGTTCGAGACCCCGGAACTGGACGAGGCGGACCTGGCCGAACTGCAACAGAAGGACACCCTGTCGGCAATGCTGGAAGAGGTGGGCGAGGCCCTGCCTGCGGCCAAGCGCATTCTCATCGACGAGCGCGACACCTACATGGCGGCGAAGATCCGCGCCTGCGCAGGGACGCGGATCGTGGCGGTAGTGGGCGCGGGCCACGTGCCGGGGATGACCCGGGAACTGCAACGGGAGATCCCCGGGGCCGAGGTCGCGGAACTCGACGGCATCCCCCCCAAGCCGGCGATCTCCAAGCTCATCCCGTGGCTGATCCCGGCCCTGGTGGTGGGCCTGTTCGTGGGCGGTTTCTTCTTTGGCGACACCTCCAAGCTGGCCGACGCCGCCTGGGCCTGGATCCTCGCCAACGGCTGCTTCGCCGCGGTCGGCGCGGCGATCGCCTGGGGCATCCGATCACCGTGGCCGCCGCGTTCGTGGCCGCCCCGCTGACCTCGCTCAACCCCACCATCGGCGCCGGCATGGTCACCGGCGTGGTGCAGGCCTGGGCCGGCAAGCCCCGGGTCTATGACATGGAGCACCTGCTGGACGACCTGGCGCACTGGCGGGGCTGGTGGCGCAACCGGGTCTCGCGGGTGCTGCTGGTGTTCTTCTTCTCCAACCTGGGGAGCAGCATCGGCACCTTCGTGGCGTTCGGCTGGCTGAAGGAGCTGTTCTGAAATCCGCGACCAACGCGCGAACGGCAAGAACCAACCCTTCTCTTTAGACAGGATGAACAGGACTTGCGGGATCGAAACCTGAAAAGCACAGCTAGGATGTTGACCTTCCATCCTGTAGATCCTGTTCATCCTGTCCAAAAGTAGCCTTTGCCCTTGGCTTGCTCCCACTGCGCCGATCGTCCCCTGAACGGAGGCCTTGCCATCGGGGCAATTTACGCTACATATTCTCCGGCCAATGTGTTGACAACCGGCGGCCGCTCTGTATATAACTTCGGCGGTCATAATTTTTGTGGCATTTTTCACCCCACCCCTCCTCCAGGCAGCGGAGCGGAGTCCCATGGCGAAATCGACCTACAACTACGACATCTCCCGGAGCTTCGTGAACTGGAGCATCCTGTGGGGGGTGGTGGCCGTGCTGGTGGGCATCCTCATCGCCTTCCAGCTGGTGCTCCCGTCCTGGAACCTGCCGCCCCTGCTCACCTACGGGCGGCTGCGGCCCCTGCACACCAACGCCGCCCTGTTCGGCTGGGGCCTGGGCAGCTTCTTCGCCACCTTCTTCTACATCACCCAGCGCCTGACCCGGCAGCGGCTGTGGAGTGACGGGCTGGCGAAGTTCCAGCTGTACTGGTTCAACGCCACCATCATCGCCGCCGCGGTGACACTGCTGCTGGGATACTCCACCTCCAAGGAGTACCACGAGCTGGAGTGGCCCCTGGACATCATGGTGGTGGTGCTGTGGGTGGTGTTCTCGGTCAACATCATCATGACGGTGATCAAGCGCAAAGAAGAGCAGATGTACGTCTCCATCTGGTTCATGCTGGCGTCCCTGGTGGGGGTGGCGGTGCTGTACCTGGTGAACGCCGCCGAGGTGCCGGTGAGCCTGTTCAAGAGCTACTCGGCCTACGCCGGGAGCAACGACGCCAACGTGCAGTGGTGGTACGGGCACAACGCGGTGGCGATGGTGCTCACCGCACCGCCCCTGGCGATCTTCTACTACTTCCTGCCCAAGACCACCGGTGCGCCGCTGTTCAGCCACCGGCTGTCGATCGTGTCGTTCTGGAGCCTGATCTTCATGTACCTGTGGACCGGCGCCCACCACCTGATGTGGACCCCGGTGCCGGACTGGGTGCAGACCGTGGCGATGGCGTTCTCCATCATGCTCATCGCTCCGAGCTGGGGATCGGTGGTCAACGGCTACCTGACCATGGGCGGCCAGTGGCACCAGATGCGCTCCAACTACCTGGTGAAGTTCCTGATCCTGGGCATCACCTTCTACGGCCTGCAGACCCTGCAGGGACCCAGCCAGGCGGTGCGCACCTTCTCGGCGTTCATCCACTACACCGAGTGGATTCCCGGCCACGTGCACATGGGGGCGATGGGCTGGGTGTCCCTGGTGCTGTTCGCCGCGATCTACTACATGGTGCCCCACATGTACGGCCGCAAGCTGTACAGCGAGCCGCTGGCCAACCTGCACTTCTGGATGGTGCTGCTGGGGCAGCTCGGCTACTCGGTGAGCATGTGGATCGCCGGGGTGCAGCAGGCCACCATGTGGCACGCCATCAACCCCGACGGCAGCCTCCACTACTCGTTCATGGAGACCCTGGCGGCGATGGTGCCCTACTGGTGGGTTCGGGCTTTCTCCGGGGTGTTGTACCTGGCCGGGGTCCTGGTGTTCGTCTACAACCTGGTGCAGACGGTGAAGAAGGGCGATGCCGTCGCCGAGCCCGCGTAGCCAAGGAGCAGAGTGATCATGTGGGAGAAGAAACCCGTCCTGTTTCTGCTGCTGGCCACCGCCGCGATCCTGGTGGGGACCATCATCACGATGGTGGTGCCGTTCGCCTGGATCAACACCGAGAAGGACCGCATCGAGTCGGTGACGCCCTACGCCGCCCCTCGAGCTGGCCGGGCGCGACGTGTACATCCGCGAGGGCTGCAACAACTGCCACACCCAGACCGTGCGTCCCCTGGTGAGCGACGTGCTGCGCTACGGCCCCTACTCCAAGTCCGGGGAGTTCGCCTACGACCGTCCCCACCTGTGGGGCTCGCGCCGCGCCGGGCCCGACCTCGCCCGCATCGGCGGCAAGTACCCGGCCAGCTGGCACTACCACCACATGGAGGACCCCCGCTCCATGGTGCCCGACTCCAACATGCCCGCGTACCGGTTCCTGGAAGGCAACGGCGTTGACCCGGCACTGACGCGCAGGAAGATGGACGTGCTCGGCTTCCCCTACCAGGACGATCAGATCGGCGCTCTGGAGGGCAAGAACGAGATGGACGCCCTGGTGGCGTACATGCAGAAGCTCGGGGTCCGACATCGGCTGGCGGGCCCAGGCCGCAGACGGAGGTGATCGGCGAGCTGGAGAACCCCCTGAGCCCCACCCCCGAGGTGCTCGCGGCGAGGGCGGGAACTGTACGTCCAGCACTGCGCCCAGTGCCACGGGGACGAACTGCGACGGCGACATCGGCCCCGAGCTCACCGATGCGGCGGACTTCGAGGAGGCGGAGCTGTTCCGGGACCTGTGGAACGGCATCCCCGACGGGGGCATGCCCTCGTTCAACAACCTGGGCCAGGACCGCATCTGGAAGATGGTCACGTTCCTGCGCAACCAGGGGCCGTGATGGACCGGGCGTCGATCACCTATCTGGTGGTGGACATCGGGCTGTTCGCCCTGTTCGCCCTCATCGTGGCCCGGGTGTACAGCCGCCGCAACCGCACCCGGGGCGAACTGGCCAAACACCGCATGCTCGAAGACGACTGAACGGGAGCCGCTACCCATGCTGGAAAAACACAAGCACCATCACGATACCCGCGACTTCGACGGCATCACCGACAACCGCGCGCAGCCAGATCCCGTGGTACTTCTCCGCCCTGTTCTACGGCCTGGTGATCTGGGGAGCCTGTACTGGGCTACTTCCTGTTCAGCGGCTGGACCCAGGAGGGGGAGTTCGCGGAGAAGATGCAGGCGCACCGCGCGGCCGTGGCCCAGCCGCGCTGAACGCTTCGGGGGAGGGGCCTCGCACCTCCCCCCCCGGGTCCCCTACCCCATGCCCTCGCACCCTCGCATCGGCCCCTGGCGGAGGACGTTCCAGTGGGCCTCCACCCTCGCCCTGTTCCTCGTCCCCTTCGGCCGGCTGGACGGCGAGAGCCTGCTTCGCATCGACGTCCCGACCCGCAGCGTCCTCGCCTTCGGCCACGCGGTGCGGCTGGAGCAGTTCCACCTGCTCCTGCTCCTCGTGATCGCGACGACCCTGGCCCTGCTCCTGGTCACCCTGGTGCTCGGCCGGGTCTGGTGCGGCTGGGCGTGTCCCCAGACGGCCCTCGCGGACCTGGCGGAGGGCTTCGCGGCGCTCCTCGGCGCCCCGGCGAGCGGGGGGCGCCTCGCCGTCGGGGGCTGGCGCCTCGCCGCGTTCCACGCCTTCTGCGCAACACTGGGGCTGGCGG
The DNA here is from genome assembly GCA_963707045.1 of uncultured delta proteobacterium. Lineage (GTDB taxonomy): Bacteria > Desulfobacterota > Deferrisomatia > Deferrisomatales > JACRMM01 > CAZGRT01. Next base: position 50,527 of record CAVPOV010000003.1, on the reverse strand, counting down.
TGGCCTCCAACCTGATCTGGTACTTCATCTCCCCCTACGAATTCCTGCCCCTGCTCGCCCGCGGCGACCTCCCGGGACCGGCCGCGGCGGCCCTCGCCGTGACGGGTGCCGCGGTGTACCTGGACACGGCCTTCGTGCGGCGCTCCCTGTGCCGCACGGTCTGCCCCTACGGCCGCCTCCAGACCGCGCTGGTGGACGAGGGCACCCTGACCCTGCGCATGCTGCCGGCCGAGGCGGAGCGGTGCATCCAGTGCCGGGCCTGCGTCCGCGCCTGCCCCACCGGCATCGACATCCGCGAGGGGTACCAGGTGGAGTGCATCAACTGCGGCCGCTGCCTCGACGCGTGCCGCGAGGTGATGGCGCGCCGGGAGGAGGCGGGCATCATCGGGTACACCTTCGGGACCGGGGCGCGGGGAGCCCGCGCCCTGCTCACCGCCCGGACCGGGCTCGTGGCCCTGGCGACGGCCGCGGTCACCGCCGGGCTCCTGCTCGCGGCCTCCTCGGCGGGCCCGGCCGCGCTGAGCGTGCGCCGCTCCTCGATGGCGACCCGCCCCGTCGCGGAGGGGGGCGGCAGGGCGGTCTTCTTCCAGGCCTTCGCCTCCAACCGCAGCCGCCGGGCGTCGAGCTTCCGCCTCGAGGCCGTCGGGCCGGACGGGGAGAGGCTGGCGCTCCGCGGCCCCGCGGCGGGGGACGTCTCCATCGGCCCGGGAGAGCGTCGGGCGCTCGACTTCGCCGTGGTGGTCCCGCCGACGCGGGAACCCTACCCCGTGACCTTCCTCCTGGTGGACCCGGGCGGAGCGGCGGCGACCGCCGGGGCCACGGTGGAGCCGTGGGTCCCCGGAGGTTCCGAATGACCCGGTGGCCCTTCGCCCTGCTCGCCGTCGGCGCCGCCTTCGCCTCCCTGATGGGGTGGTCGGTGTGGCGGGCCTCCCGCGGGGTGAGCCCGGTGAGCGACCCGGCCTACTACGCCCGCGGCTTCCACCACGACCGGGACGCCGCGGCCGGCTGGCGGCTGGAGGCGTCGCTGGAAGGAAGGGCGCTGCGCCTGCGGGTCCTCGACGGGAGCGGCCGCGCCCTGACCGGAGCCGCCGCGGAGCTTCGCCTGCGGGGGTCGCCCCCTCTGACGCTGCCCCTCGGGGAGGATGCCGCCGGGGGCTACCGGGCCGCGCTGCCCTCCGGGCTCGCCGCGCCGATCGCGGGGGTGCTCCGGGTCGAGCGGGACGGCACCCGGGTCGAGAAACCCGTCCTCCTGAACCCCTCCGCCCCGTGACCCCGACCCGCGAGCCCTGCGCCCACTGCCAGCTGCCGATCCCCCCGGACCAGCGGGTGGAGGACGAGGTGGGCGGCCGCGCCCTGGCCTTCTGCTGCCAGGGCTGCCGCGGCGCCTACCGCATCATCCACGGAGCGGGCCTCGGGGACTTCTACCGGACCCGCCGCTGGCAGAGCGGCGGAACGCCGGAGGGCGTCTTCGACACGGAGTACGGGGCCGAGTACCTCTCCGCCTTCGTGCGGGAGGGGGAGGAGGGCACGGAGATCTCGGCCCTGGTGGAGGGGATCCGGTGCGCGAGCTGCGTGTGGCTGCTCGAGCACCTCCTGGGGCGCGTGCCCGGCGTGCGGCGGGCGCGCCTGAACTTCGCGACCCACCAGGCCCGCGTGCTCTACGACCCCGGGGCCGTCGCCCCGGCGGAGATCCTCCGGGCCGTCGCCCGCATCGGGTACCTCCCCCGCCCCTACACCGCCGACGCGGCCGCGCTCGCCGCCCGGGACGAGCGGCGGCGCCTCCTCTTCCGCTTCGGGACGTCCGCCTTCCTCTCCATGCAGCTCATGGGCTACTCCCTGGCCCTGTACGCGGGCTACTTCCAGGGCATGGACGCGGCGAGCCGGGAGCTGCTCCAGGGGATGGCCGCCGCGGTGGCGACCCCGGTGGTGCTCTACGGCGGAGCGCCGTTCTTCGCGGGCGCCCGCCGGAGCCTCGCGAACCGCGTCGCGGACATGGACCTGCTGATCGCCCTCGGCGTGGGGGCGGCCTACGGGTACAGCCTGTACGCCCTGGCCGCGGGACGCGAGGTGTACTTCGACTCCGCCGCGATGATCGTGACCCTCGTCCTGGCGGGGCGGCTGTTCGAGCTGGGGGCCCGCCGCCGGGCGTCGGCCGGCATCGACCGGCTCCTGCGGCTCGTCCCGGACTGCGCGAACCGCGTCGAAGGCGGGGCCCTGCGCCAGGTGCCGAGCTCGGCCCTGGAGAGGGGGGACAGGATCCTGGTGCGCCCGGGGGAGCGCTTCCCGGCCGACGGGGAGGTCCTCGAAGGGCAGACCGAGGCCGACGAGGCCGCGGCCACCGGGGAGCCCTCGCCGGCGGCGCGGGGGCCCGGCGACGCGGTGACGTGCGGCACCCTGAACCTCCTGGCGGCCGTGACGGTCCGGGTCACCGCGGCCGGCGCCGACTCGTTCATCGGCCGGGTGGCGGACCTCGTGGAGCAGGCGCAGCTCCGCAAGGCGCCCGTGCAGCGCCTGGCCGACCGGGTGGCCGCCGGCTTCGTGCCGGCCGTGGTCGCCGTCGCCGCCGCCACGTGGGCCGCCTGGTCCCTGCTGGCGCCCGGCACGGCCGCGCCCTGGATCAACGCCGTGTCCGTCCTGGTCGTGGCGTGCCCCTGCGCCCTCGGGCTCGCCACCCCCATCGCCGTGCTCGTGGCCACGGGCGCCGCCGCCCAGGGCGGGGTCCTGTTCCGGGGCGGGGAGGTCCTGGAGGGGCTGGCCCGGGTCTCGACCGTCGCCTTCGACAAGACGGGAACCCTCACCCGGGGGCTTCCGCGGGTGGTAGGATGCCGCCCGGCGGCCGCCCCGGACGACGAACTGCTCCGCACGGCGGCCGCCGCGGAGTGGGGTGCGGCCCACCCGCTCGGCCGGGCCCTCCGGGAAGAGGCGGAGCGCCGGGGCCTCCCCGCGGGCGCTCGGGGGTCCGCCGCCACGTTTCCCGGGAAGGGGGTGCTCCTCGAGACGCCCGAGGGGCCCCTCGCCGTGGGCAGCGAGGCCTTCCTCGCCGAGCGGGGGGTGCCGCCGCCGGAGGGACGGGGGGCGACGGCCGCCACCGAGGTCCACGTCGCGCTGGGAAGCCTCTATCTCGGCTGCATCCTGCTGGAGGACGCCCCCCGCCCGGAGGCCGCGGCGACCGTGGGACGCCTCCGGGGCCTCGGGCTGCGCACGGTGCTCCTCACCGGCGACGGGGAGGGGGCCGCGGGCCGGGTCGCGGGGGCCCTCGGCATCGCCGAGGTCCGGTCGGGCCTCTCGCCCGCCGACAAGGCGGACTTCGTGCGGGCGGCGGAGCTCCGGGGAGAGCGCGTGCTCATGGTGGGAGACGGGATCAACGACGCCCCGGCCCTGAGCGCGGCCGCGGTCGGGTGCGCCGTGGCGGGAGGAACGGACATCGCCTTGGAGACCTCGGACCTCGTCCTCACCCGCCCCGGCATCGCCGCGATCCCCGGGGCCGTGGGGCTCGCGCGCAAGACCCTCCGGGTCGTCCGCCAGAACCTCTTCTGGGCCTTCGCCTACAACCTGGCGGCCCTCCCCGTGGCCGCCGCCGGCAAGCTGGCGCCGGTGCACGCCGCGGCCGCCATGGCCCTCAGTTCCGCCTGCGTGCTGGCGAACTCCCTGCGCCTGGCCCGGGCGGCGGACAGGGGGCGGCCGTGACCCAGTCCACCGTGATCCTCGTCGTCCTCTCCCTGTTCCTGGGGTGCGCCGCCTGGCTCGTCTTCCTGTGGGCCACGCGCCGGGGGGAGTTCGACGACCTCGAGGGCCCGAAGCACCGCATGCTCATGGAGGACGACGACCCCCCTCCCGGCCGCCGGGGCCCGGAGCCTCCGCCGTGAACGAGGCGGCCTTCCTCGGCGCCCTGGTCACCGGCCTGCTGGGCTCCGGCCACTGCTTCGGCATGTGCGGCGCCCTGATGGGCGCCCTGTCCCTCCCGGCGGGCCGGGGCGCGGGGATCCTGTTCCACGCCCTGTACAACCTCGGCCGGATCGCGACCTACGCGGTCCTCGGCTACCTGGTGGCGCGCCTCGGCCTCGCGGTCGCCTACGCCGAGGGCCTCCGAGGGCCGGGCTGGTACGCCATGCTCGGGGCCGACCTCTTCGTGATCGCGGCCGGGCTCGGCACCGCCGGCGCCTGGCGCCGCCTGAACGTGTTCTCCCTGGAGCCCCCGGCCCCGGTGCGCGCGCTCTCCGGCGCGGTCCGGGCGCTGCGCCGCCTGCCCGGCGCCGTCGCCGCGTTCCCCCTCGGGCTGGTGATGGGCCTCATCCCCTGCGGCTTCCTCTACGCCGTGCTGCTCAGCGCCGCCCTCACGCAGGAACCGAGGGCCGGCGCGGCCGTGATGATCGGCTTCGGCCTCGGCACCGCGCCGGCGCTCTTCGTCTTCGGCTGGGCCTCCCGGGCCCTCGGCGCGTCCGCCCGCGGGTGGATGCTCCGCGCGGCGGGGCTCGGGGTCGCGTTCCTCGGGGCCTTCAACCTCGTCCGCCACCTCGCCGCGCCCGCCTGCTGCGGTTGACCCCATCACGATTCCGAAACGGGCGTCCCGAACTCGTCGGGCCCCGGCGGAGTCCCTCCCCCCCGCCCACCCACCGTCGGCCCGGAACGGCGTCGTCCCGGCGGCACCGCCCTTGCTCCAGTGGCTCCCGCCGCGGGCGGACCCCGCGTCGGGAGCCCCGCTGCTCCCGACACGGGGTCACCCGCCGGAAACGACGGAAGTCCCCACCCGAGCCGAGGAGAGCCGAACCATGACAAGGACCGTCGCCGCAGCAGCCCTCGTGGCCGTCACCGCCAGCCTGTTCGCAGTCGGGCCGGCCCTGGCCAAGTCCCCCTACCTCGACGCCTTCAACTCCCGCTACGGCACCAGGGGCTCCCGCCTGGACGACTGCAGCCTGTGCCACCCCGGAGGGAGGACCGGGAGCCTCAACGGGTACGGCCAGGCCTTCCGGGGGAAGATGAGCCTGGGCAGCACCAACGCCCTCGTCGCCATCGAGACGGCGGACTCCGACGGCGACGGCCACCGCAACATCGACGAGATCAAGGCCCTCTCGTTCCCGGGCGACCCCAACGACAAGCCCGCCGGCACCGGCACCCTGTGCACCGACTCCGACAAGGACGGCTACTACCAGGAGTCCAACTGCGGCACCGCGGCGGACTGCGACGACGCCGACGCCTCGATCCACCCCGACGCGCTCGACGTGTGCGGGGACGGCGTCGACCAGGACTGCACCGGCGGCGACCAGGCGTGCCGGAAGACCAAGGGCCCGGCGCCGGGCGAGGGCAAGGGCAGGACCTGCTCCGACGGCCTCGACAACGACGGGAACGGCCTCACGGACTGCGCCGACCCGGGGTGCGGCTCGAACCGTGCCTGCCGGTAGGCCCGGCGTCGCACGGAGGCGAACGAGAGGGGAGCCCGCGGGCTCCCCTCTCCCTTTGCGTCGCCCGCCCGGCGCAAGGGACGGCGCGAGGGACGCCGGGCGTCTTGCCTTGCCCCGCCGATCGACCCTCTTCGCCTTCACACCAGCGGAGGGTTCGGTCGCGTGGAATTGAGGCGCATTCGGGGTATCATCGGACAGAATCAACACCACCTCTTGGAGGCGTGGCATGACTACTTTGGCGGTTGAAATCGAGGTTCCCCTGATCACCCGTGCCGAGCTCACCGAAGACACCCTATCGGTAGACCTCTCCGACGGAAGAACCATTTCTGTCCCGCTTGGCTGGTATCCGCGGTTGGAATATGCAAGCCCCAAGGAGCGTTCCAATTGGCGGCTGATCGGGAAAGGTACTGGCATCCACTGGGAAGATCTTGATGAGGATCTCAGTGTACAAGGCCTCATTGCAGGAAAGCCCTCCGGAGAGAGCCAGCAGTCTTTCAAACGTTGGCTTCATGAACGAGAGCAGCGGCCAACAATAGCGTGAACCGGACGCCGGACAAGCCGGCGTTCGGTTACGGGGCGCGTTCGTTGCGTTAAGGTCCTGAAATGAAGATCGGCACATCCCGACCCGACAGCCGGGTCTTCGGTGCGCGGGTCGGTGGCGGCCGAGGGCCTGCTGCAACCGGATGGCCGTCAGAGGAGCGTGACGTTCTCCAGCGCCCCGGCGGTCTGATCGAAGGACAGGTCGATTCGCAGCCGGCCGCTCGGTTGATTCGGCCGATGAGCCCGTCCGAGAAGTCCGCCTTGCCGGTGGGGCTCCAGCGCGGCGCCGGGCGCAGTGCCGGTGCTCGATCCTCGAACCGGCGGGTGGCCAGGAGCTTGTCGAGCACGGCGAGCAGTTCCGGCCTCTTCGCGTCGTAGGCCCTTTCCAGAACCCACACGGTTTGGCACAAGACGATCGACGCGATGTGGAGCCGCTTTCCCTCGTCGGCCGCGGTCTCGATCGGATCCGCGCGCTGTGCCCGGGACTGGGCGGGGTGGTCGTCCTGCACCAGCTACCGAACCAGGACGTTGGTGTCCAGTCCCTTCACGCCCCGCCCTTCCTCCGCCCGACGCCTGACCGCTTCGGCCATGGCCTCGACCGTGACGGGCTCGCGCCCCTGGCGGTGCAGTACCCCGGCGAGCTCCCGGAGGTCGGCGGTGGCGGGCTCCAGGACCACCTTGGCCCCCTCGAGGACGAATTCGAGCCGATCTCCGGGACGAGCCCCAGAAACTCGCGCACGCGCCTGGGGATCGCGGTCTGGCCCTTCGTCGTCAAGGTGGAGGTGGGCATGTGCTCCTCGTGCTGAAGCGAGCGGCGTCCTTACCTCGGGCAAGGAAGGTCTTATCAGCGCACCGGACGGCCAGCAGCCCCGTCTCGAAAGCTGTCCGAACGACCCGCCGGGGCCGCACCAACCGATTTCGCTTCGGCGTTGTCTGCCACGTCCGCGAGGAATGCATCCTCATCGTCGCCATGATGATCTACGACGACATCCGGACCCCTGGAAGTCCCGTCTCGGTCGCGCGGCGCGATGGGCACCGGCGAACGAAGGCCCACCCCGGCGGACTGCCTCCCCGCTGCGGCCTCCGGCCTCCGGTGACGCCTCGCGTTGGCCTGCGAAGACCGTCCGGGCCGCGGCGGGTGACCGCAAGCCCCGCTCCGGAGCGGCGGCCTCCCTACTCCGCCCGGGCCGTGCGGCCCGGGGCGGGCAGCGCCACCCGGAAGCCGATGCTGCTGTGGGCGTAGTCCGTGCGGTAGGCGCTGCGGTAGGTGGCGCGCAGGACGTCGAGCCCCACCCGCCAGGAGCCGCCGCGAAGAACCCGGAAGTCCCCCGCGGAGGCCCCGAGGGGGTCGAGGAGGGGGCCCGGGTTCACGCGGTACGGCTCCTCGCCCCCCAGGCACCACTCCCACACGTTGCCACTCAGGTCGTGGAGCCCGAGCCCGTTGGGGCGGCGCGTCCCCACGGGGTGGGTGCGGCCGCCCGCGTTGCCCGCGTGCCAGGCGTAGGCGTCGGGGCTCCCCCCCGGCGGGACGCCGGCCCAGCGCTCCGCCCGTCCGCCGGAGCGCGCCGCGTACTCCCACTCCGCCTCGGTGGGCAGCCGGTACGGCCGGCCTCCCCGCTCCGCCAGCCAGCGGACGAACGCGGCCGCGTCCTCCCAGTTCACCCACACCACGGGGTGCTCGTCGGTCTGCCCGAACCCCGGGTTGCGCCAGGAGATCCCCTCCCTGCGCGCCCAGCCGGACATGGAGGCGTCGATGTCGAGCACCCAACCGGCCCGCTCGGGCCCCGTGCGGTACCCGGTGGCGTCGGCGAAGGAGCGGAACTGGCCGACGGTGACCTCGGTGACCCCGAGGTAGAAGTCGGAGACCGACACGTGGTGCGCCGGCCGTTCGTTGGGGCGCCCGTCGCCGGCCTCGTCCCCCATCCGGTAGGTGCCCCCCGCGACCCGGAGGAAGCCCATGCCGGTCGCCGGGTCCACGAGATCCGCCTCGACCCCCGCCGCGGCGCCCGACGCGGCCGCGGCGACGCAGAGGAGGAGCCGCGCGACGAGGCCCCTCAACGGCCTTTCTCCTCGGGAACCGCGCCGGCCTGCCCCTGCGCTTCCAGGATGCGCTCCACCCGCTCCGAGATGGCGGCTAGGTCGTCGGGCGAGACCGCGGGGAGCCAGACCCCGGGCGGGTGGAGCATCACGTTGGGGCCGTCCTGGCACAGCCCCATGCACCCGCAGTGGGAGACCCGCACGCGGCCCGCGAGCCCCCGGCGGGCGAACTCCTCCTTGAGGGCGTCCTTGAGCCGGACGTTGCCGCCCCCGTCGGCGCAGGACTTCCGCGCCCCGTGGCGGTCGTTGACGCAGACGAAGACGTGGCAGGCGTAGGGCGTCGTGCGCTCGTTCATGGTTCCTCCCGGCGGACCCGGGTCCGCATCGCTCACGGCTGCGCGGCCAGCCGCCAAACCGCCCCCACCGCGGCCCCGGATCGCTCGACCCGGACCCCCTGGGACGCCGCTCTCCCCTGCCGCGCGCCGGAGTTCCCGGAGGGTGTAGGCGCGCCGGACCGACAGGGGCCCGTCGTGGCGGGTCAGGGGGTTGCGGGAGGCGAGCGCCGCCCCGACGAGGGCGCAGAGCCACAGGAAGCGGCTGCGCAGGAGGTCCTCGGCCCACCACCCCACGCGGCAGACCCGATCCACCTCCCCCAGGAACGGCGGCAGCTCCGCGGCCTCCAGGTGGTGGAGGAAGCCGGTGCACACCGCGACGTCGAAGCTGCGGCTCCGGAACGGCAGCCGGCGGGCGTCCGCCCGGCACGCGGCCACCCCGCCCTCGCCGAAGCGGCGGAGCCTCGCCGTCTCGAGGGCCGTCGCGCCGGAGTCCAGGGCGACCGCCCGCGCGCCGTTCCCGGCGCCCGCAGCGCCCGCGGAGAGGGCCCGGATCAGCCAGCCCGACCCCGAAGCCACGTCGAGCAGCCGTAGGCCCCGGCGGCCCGCCGCAGCACGCCGCAGGAAGCGGCGGGCCCGCCTCCCGACGCCGAGCCAACCGAGCAGCCGCCCCATGTCGTCGAGGTTGCCCGCCACCGTCTCCGCGGGCCACTCCCCCCGGTCGAGCCACTCGGAGGCGTTCGCCGCCCGCTTCACGGCCCCCCGGGCGCTCCGGCGTCCGCGGTCTGGAGCACCCGGTGCTTGACCGGCAGGAAGATCAGGATGCCTTCGGGGGTCACCTCGGCCGCGAGGGAGCGCGGCGCCTCCCTCGCCGCGACGGGCCTGACGGCGGGCTCGGGAGCCGAGACCTCCCGGACGGGAGGGGAGGGACGCCGGACGCGGGCGAGGAGGGCGGCGAGCCGATCCCTCGTGACCGAGGCGTCGCCGAGGCTTCCGCGTCGCCGGAGGTCCCGGCCTGGAGGGAGGCCAGCTCCTCCCCCGTCACCCGCCCGGAACCCGCCTGCCGCTCCAGCACCTCCAGGGCGAGCTCCCTGCGCCCCGGGTCCGGGCTCGCGAGCCGCCTCTCGATCCCCTCGGCGGTCTCCCCGTGGCTCCGGCCCCCCAGCCCCAGGCGGGCCGCCCGGCGCACACCCGCCTCGCCGTCCTCGGCGAGGGCCCAGAGGAGCTTCGTCGCCTCGGCGCCCTCGAGCGCCGCGAGCCCGGTCGCCGCCCAGGCCCGCCGGAAGGGTTCCTCGTCGCGGGCGAGGTCGCCGAGGAAGGCCCCGGCCGCGGCGGTGCCGATCGTGCCGATGGCCCACGCGGCCGCGGAACCCAGCTCGGGTTCGTCCCGCTCCTCCACGAGGTCCATCAGGGGCCAGAGCGCCGCCGGGTCGCCCAGCCGGCCCAAGGCCTCGGCGCAGGCCAGGACGACCGCCCCGTTCTGCGCGGCCGTCCGGCGGTCCATCCGCTCCCGGGTCACCGCGACGGTGACCGTCTTGCTCCTGCTTCGAACCCTCGTCGTGGCGCCGACACGGACGCGCATGGTGCGGCCCGTTCAGCGGCTGCGCACCGTCCGGTATCGCTCCGAGGTCACTCGCTCCCGAACCTGGACCCTCCTCTTCTCCCGCACGGTCACCGTGTTGTCGCCGTCCGGGAGGGGCGTGTCCTCCAGGAGGGCGACGAGGGGGCCCACGGCGTCGCCCTCGCCGAGCCGCCCCAGGACCGCGGCCACCGCCGCGCGGGCCTGGGGCCGGGGGTGCCCGAGCTCCTCCAGGAGCAACCACGGGTGGCGCCTCCCCAGGTCCGCCAGCCCCTCCTCGCAGGCGGCGTCGATCGGCCCGTCGAGACAGGCCGACAGGGCCTCGTCCTCCTCGGTGAGCTCCAGGTCCTCTTCCTCCCCCCCGGCCTCCTCCGCCAGCACCTGGAGCACGACGTCGAACCCCGCGAGGCCCGCCGGGTGGTCCTCCTCGAACCGCCACACGATCCGCTTGCCGGCGCCGGGCTCGACCTCGGGCCCCAGGTCCCCCTCCGCGCTCCCCACGTTCAGGTCGTAGGTCTCCCCGCCGTCCCCCGAGCCCACCAGCCGCACCGAGGCGGGCCCCGAGGATTCGAGGTCGTATCGGATCACCACGCTCGCCTCCGTCTCCTCCACCGTGAGGTTGGCGACGGTGGCCGCCCACCCGGCGAAGGACCAGACCAGGGCCGCGGCGGTCCCGCCGGCCCAGCACAGCGCCTTCTTCACGTGCCACCTCCCGGCCCCTCGACCGAGGCCTCCGGATCGACCGTGTAGATCCTACGCCACACCGCCTGCTCGATCTCGAACACCGCCTCCTCCCGGACCGAGGCCCGCGGCCCGACCTCCACGGCCGGCACCTCCAGGAAGGCAACGGGGTCCCACCGGGAATCCCGCGCCACCAGGCGCACGCGGATCGAGGCGCTGGAAGGACCGGCGTTGCGCACCTCGCCGGTCCAGGCGAGCTCCACCGTCCCCCTCCCTTCGATCGAGCGTGCCTTGAACGAGACGGTCTTCGCCTCGCACGGCGCACCTTCCGCGGCCGCGGGGCCGGGGAGGAGAAGGAGGAGCAGGACGATCCACGGGCCGACGCTTCCGCCGCGCCGGGGCCGGCTGCGGAGACGACGGGCGATGGCGGCGGGCAGGCGGTGAGGCATCGGGTGCTTCTCCCCGGGGCGACGTCGCGGCGACCGCCGCGGCTGGCGCACCGCCGAGAGGATACCCGATCCGGGGCGGCCCTCCAAACCGGCCCGGCGAGGTCGCCCCACCCGACGCGAAGGGGCCGCGGCATCGCCGCGGCCCCTTCGATCCCCCCCTCGGGCTCGGACTGCCACCTCCGGTCACGTCTCCGAGGGGACCGCGCCGTCGGCTTCCGACAGGAGTTCGTACTCGTCGGCCCCCACGGCGAAGGCCTTGCCTCCCTGGACCCGGTAGACCACGTCCGCGGCGCGCATCACCGCGGGCTGGTGGGAGACCACGACCACGGTCATGTGCTGCCGCAGGAAGCGGAGGCGCTCGCAGAAGGCGGCCTCCGCCTCGGGGTCCAGGGCGCTCGTGGGTTCGTCGAGGATCAGCAGCTTCGGGCCGTGCACCAGGGCCCGGGCCAGGGCGACCCTCTGGCGCTGTCCACCGGACAGGCGCCCTCCCCGCTCTCCCACGACCGTGTCCACGCCTTCCGGGAAGCGGCTCACGAACTCCGCGGCTCCCGCGAGCTCGAGCGCCCTCTCGACGTCGGCCGCACCGACGGTCGGGTCCTCGAGGGCGACGTTGGTCTTCACGCTCTCGTGGAGCAGCACCGGGTCCTGGGGGAGGTACCCGATCATGCTCCGCCACGCCCGCATGTCCACCTCCCGGATGGAGGCGCGGTCGATCAGCACGTCGCCGGAGGTAGGCAGGAGCAGGCCGACCAGCAGGTCGATGATCGTGGTCTTGCCCTCGCCCGAGGGGCCCACGATGGCCGTGATCTTCCGCGCCGGCAGCGCCAGGTCGAGCCCCCGGAGCACGTCCACGGCGGCGTACCGGAAGACGACTTCGCGGAATTCGACGCCCGACTCCAGCGAGGGCGGCAGCACGCCCGACCCGTGCTCCCGCTCGGCGAGCGCCTCCTGCTCCCGCTCCACGATGAGATCGTGGGCGCTCTCGAGCATGACCATCTCCTGGTACTCCTGCTGCACCTTGTTGAGGGTGCGCATGAGCTTCGCGAGGAGGAGCGCGATCATGATGAGCGCCCCCACGCTCGCCTGCCAGTACACGACCGCGACGTACAGGCCGAGGGCGATGAACATGATCAGGATGGGCTCCTGCAGGGATCGCAGCAGCTGCCGGTACAGCACCTGCTTCTCCATCGCCACCCGCAGCTCGTCCGCGTTCCTGCGGAAGGTACGCTCGGCGACCGCCTCCCTCCCCATGGCCTTCATCGCCTTGACGGACTGGAAGCTGTCCGCGAGGTGGGAGAGGAGGGCGTTGGAGACCTTGGTCTGGCGCTCTCCCGCGCGCCGGGCGCGCCGGATGAACCGGCGGAGGACCCAGGCCAGGAGCGCTCCCAGGAACAGGGCCCCGGCCGCGGCCTCCCATGCCACGAACAGGGCCAGCAGGAGGTAGAGCAGCGCCTGGATCGCCAGGGAAGCGATCGTGCAGACCGACAGGTAGGCCTTCGCGGCCCTCGAAGCCTCGGACCCGATCGCGTTCGCGAGCCTTCCGAGGGGCTGCCGGACGAAGTACTGCCAGCGCGCCCCGAGAAAGGCCCGGAACAGGCTCACGCGAAGGTCCGTGGTCATCCGCGCGACGGTGTAGCCGATCCTCCTCTGGGCCCAGAGTTCCAGCAGGCACTTGGCCACGATGGCCAGCAGGATGACGACCATCAGCACGCCCGGCGTCGCAGAGAGCCCCACGAAGTCCAGGACGGCGCGGATCTTCTTCTCCACGCCCATCATCTGGACGGGGGCCTCGGAGGCGCCGGTCTGCTGGCTGACGATCACGCCGATGAACGGGATGAGGGCCGTGAGGCTGATTCCCTCGGCCAGCGCGACCAAGAGCAGCGCCGTCAGCACGACGACCGTCTGGCCGGGGTAGGTCCTCACCAGGATGAGAAGGAGCCTCATGCGGGACGTCCCATCTTCAGGAGTGCGAGTCTTCGTTCCACACCGCGGAACAGGCGCGTGGCAGCACCCGACCGTCTCCCGGCAGTCCTCACCGGGAGGTAACGGATTTCGCGGCGTCGTGCGGCCTCGATGCTACCGCACCGGCCAGCATTCCGGCCTCCTTGGCGACGCCGACGAGATAGCGCACGACGTCCGCCCGAGAGCGGGCCCTCAGGATCATCTTCGGAACGTCGCACAACACCTTGCGCAGCGCCTTCCGCCGTCGAGCGCGGATCTCGGCGGTGGGCGCGTGCTTCCGGAGCAGGATCATGTTGTACCTCCCCATCTGCCACGAGTACGCGAGCAGCCCTCGAAACGTGATGCGGTCGTCCCCGAAGTCCCTGTGCACGACCGAGTCGGGGGCGAGGGCGAAACTGGCGCCGACCGCCTTCGCCCGCGTGAAGAACTCCGTGTCCTCGCAACGGCTTCGGGCGAACTCCTCGGAGAAGATCTCGCCGGCCTCGCGATGCGCCGGAACACCTCCGCCGAGATCATGGCGTTGAACGTCCCGATCCCCTTGGGGATCCCGTACTTCGTATCGCCGTCCAGGACCGGGGGGTCGAACAGCGGCGACGAGCGCATCCAGGACGGGACGTCCTTCGGCGAGCACCGGTGCCATGGCCCCGCAGACGATTCCGCTCCCGACTCGGCCGCCACGCGACGAGGTGCCCGAGCCAGTCCGGCTCGGGCCGGTCGTCGTCGTCGATGAACGCGACGAAATCCAATCCCCGCCGCGATCGCCTCCTCCGCGGCCCGATTCCTCGCGTACGTCCTTCCCGGACGCTCTTCCTCGACGAGGACGACCGGCATCGGGAGCAGCGCCCAACCCGTCCGCACCACCTCGCGAACCTGCCCGTCCGGACAATTGTCCACGATCAGCAGTTGGAGACTCACGGCCCCCAAGCCCCCCCGCTCCATCCGGGTCAGCGTGCCGAGGAGCTGCTCCAGCTGCGCGGCTCTCTTGTACGTGCAAACGGCGACCGCCACTGTCATCTGGTCCGACTCCCAAGCGCGTGTCACGCCGGGGCCGCGCCCCGGTCTCTCCTCGAAAAGGCCCACTGGAATCTGCGAGGCGCCCGGGCGGCCCGCAGCATCTTGCCGCGGTCCGGCTCCACGACCTCCCCGCCCCCACCGCGGCCCCCGAGACGGGGCCGTCGGGCCCGGGAGCGCCCCCCGCCTCAGGTCCGCGGGACCTTGCCGCCCACCGGCGATTCCTGGTCAGCCGCCGATCGGATCACGTTCCGGAGGCGGCGCCGCAGCTTGTAGTACTTCTTCAGCACACGGGCCCGAAGCCCGGACTCCCCGATGTGCTTGCCCTTGAAGGTCGCCATGGTGAGGCCGTCGGCCTCGGCGTAGCGGAGCGGGCGGAACCGAACGTGGAGTAGAAGTAGCCGTACTTGAGGCAGTTCACGCCGCCCCTCGGCGGCAGGGGCCCCACGAGGAGCCGCACGGCGTCGCCCCGATCGACCGGTTCGTAGGTCGCGTCCAGGTTCTGGTACGGGTTGGTCGCGAACGAAATCGCCGGCTTGCCCCAGTACGCCGCCTCCATCGCCATGGTGGAGCCGAACGTGATCACCTTGTCCGAAGCATCGAGGAGGGCATAGGTGTCCACGGGCGAGTCCGCAGGAACGATCTTCACCCAGTCGCCCGAAATCTTCTCCTTCAGGCCGTCCAGGAGGCTCGGAAGCTCGTTGTGGCTGTTGGGGTGGAGCCGCACGCAGAGGGTCCCGCCGAACCCGCTCGCCCCCAACATCGAGACCACGTCGGCGATGCCCTCCAACTGCGTCCCGTGAAGGAGATACCGATAGTACTGAGGGAGGGCGAAGCGCTCGTACTCGCTGCTGGTGAAGATCGAATACACGGGGCGATTCGTGTCGAGCCCCGCGGGGAGCAGGTTGGGCGCCTGCTGCCCCGTGTAGGCGATCCAGTTGAAGACGTGCCGGTCCCTCTTCTTCCGGTAGAAGTCGTGGCCGATCTCGGCCTTGGTCCGCTCGTCGTCGCTGCTGCCCTCCCAGTGGCGGAGGATCTCCTGCTGCACCCACGCCGTGTCGTGCGGCATGGTGTTGGGAGTCAGGCCCACGCGGTCCAACGTGGCGCCGCGCTCGTGGACGAGGCACTCGACGCCCAGTTCCTGGGCCGCGCGAAGGACGCCCCGAAACAAAGCCATGCGCCCGTTGAAGACGCAGACCCGGGCCGGGCGCACCTGCTCGATGAACGCCTTCGCGGCCAGGTAGACCTTGATCGACGACTCCAGCGCGCGGCGGACCCAGGCCGCGTGCGCGACGAGGTCGACCGACGTGTTGCGGGTGTGCCAGATCAGGCTCGAGAGCACTGCGTTGCCGCAGTCGTGGCCCCCGAACGCCAGGGCGTTGAGCCCCTCGTGCCCGCCGGGCTCCGGCTCCCACCCCGGGGCCCGCACCGCCCGGCCCTCGGCGCCCAGGAGGCGGTCGACGGAGTGCAGCGTCACCTCGGCGGAAAGCAGGGCGAGGCCGTTTCGGAGACGGCTCAGCTCGCCCGGGAGCCTCTCCGCGTACTCCGCCCACGGCGCGGTGTCCGAGTACGGGAGCGACCTGCCCGGGTGCACCACGTGCACATCGTGGCCGGACGCGAGGTCCTCCTCCATCAGGTCCAGCTCGTGGGCGAGGTGGAAGGGCCAGCGCGACTCCAGGCAGAAGTAGCCCACCTCGTCATCGGGTTCCCCCGCTCCCCTCGCCGCCGCCGGGGAGACGGCAGCGGCGTGCCGTCCGGCCGCAGCCCCGTGTTCAGGCATCGCGCCGCCGCAGCTTCGCCTGCACCGGGAGCTCGCTCTCGAACACCGCCTTGCGGCCGTCGCCCATCGCGCGCTCGACGATGCGGCAGTCGCTGATCAGCTTCGCGAAGCCGCTGGGGCTCGATCGACGCCGCCTGATCGGTGCCCCACATGGCGCGGTCCAGCGTGATGTGGCGCTCGATCACGCAGGCGCCCAGCGCCGCCGCCGCCAAGCTGATCTGCAGGCCCGTCTCGTGGCCCGAGTAGCCGACGGGCACGCCGAAGCGGTCCTGCAGCGTGGCGATCATGCGCAGGTTCGCCTCCTCGGGCTGCGACGGATAGGTGCTCGTGCAATGCAGCAGCACGGTGTTGCGCGCGTCGAGCAACGCGAAGGCGTGCTCGATCTCGTCCATGGTCGACATGCCCGGTGGAGAGCAAGACCGGCTCTGCCGCTGGCCTTGCACGCCGCCAGCAGTCCATCGTCGGTGAGGGCGGCCGACGGCACCTTGACGAAGGGCACGTCGAAGCGCAGCAGGAACTCGAGGGAGGGGAGGTCCCACGGCGAGGCGCTCCACATCACCCCTGCCTCACGGCAATGGCTGTCGATCTCCGCGTACTCCGCTTCGCCGAACTCCAGGCGGTGCCGGTACTCGAGGTACGTCATGGCCCCACGGCGTCTCGCGCCTCGACGCTCCTCTGCGCGTCCGGCACGCACACGTCGGGCGTGCGCTTCTGGAACTTGACCGCGTCGCAGCCGGCCCGCGCGGCGACGTCGATCAGACGTCTTCGCCAGCTCGACGTCGCCGTTGTGGTTGATGCCGATCTCGGCGATGAACAGGCACGGCTGCCCCTTCCCGACGAGTCGATTGCCGACACGAACCGTCTTCATGGCACAAGTCCTCTCGTTAGCGAGAAGCCCTCCGGGAGTTCACCAGCAACTTCTTCCCGTCCATGACGATGTTCTGTCCGGTCATGTAGGAGGAGGCGTCGGAGCAAAGGAACACGACCGCCTCCCGGTACTCGTCGACGCGGGCCATCCGCCCCAGGGGGATCAGCCGGGCCAGACGGTCCACGAACTCGGGGGGCTGCCCGTTGAACACGCCGCCGGGGGAGAGCGCGTTGACGCGGATCCCGTACTGCGCCCCGTAGGTGGCGAGGTGCCGCGTCAGGCCCACCAGGGCGGTCTTGACCACCGAGTAGGAGACGGGCTTCACCGGCTGCTGCTCTTCCGGCAGGCTCTCGTCGCGGTAGAGACGCTGGTCGGGTGCGATCACCGACAGGTCGGACGCGATGTTCAGGATGACGCCCGCCCGCCGGGCCACCATCGGCTGTCCGAAGACACGGCAGCACAGCAGCGTTCCGGTCAGCCCGACCTCCAGGTCGAGCCGCCAGTCGTCCAGGGGCAAGTTCTCGAGGCGCGCCCAGCCGGCGCGACCCCCTCCTTCCACCTTCGGGTTGCGCGCCGCGTTGTTGACGAGGATGTCCACCCGTCCGGACCGAGCGAGGACCTCCTCCCGCACGCCCACCAGGGCCGTTTCGTCGGTGATGTCCGCCACCCGCCGGACGACGGGTCTCCCGTGCTCGGCCTCCAGTTGGGCAGCCATTGGCCTCGAGCGCCCCCGTCCACGTCGAGCAGCACCACCGAGCAGCCTTCCGCCATCAGGGCGTGGGCGTGCTGGCGCCCAAGCAACCCGCCGCCTCCCGTGACGATCGCGGTCTTTTCGAGCAGTCTCATTCCTCACACCGAATGTCTTTCCGCCCTTTGCAGGCGGCGGGGACCGAGGGTCGTCCCGTGCGCAGCGATCCACCCTCTCCAGCCTCTCGACGTCCTCCACGTAATCCAACTCGGGCACCTCCTTCGCGACCGGGTACGCGATGACCCGGTCTCCGGACATCCGGCCTGCCCGGATGACGTCGGAACGGATGATATCCACGTAGCCGTTCTGCCAGTACACCTGGGGAAGCAGTTGCCGCGGCATGGACTGCGGCTCGGGGAAGTCCGGGTGTTTGAGCAGCGGGACCATGTAGCCGTCCGTCGGAACCCACATCTTGTTCGGAGGAACAGTTCGGCCGCCGACACGGAGCGCAGCGTGTCGGCCTCCGGATCGGACACGATCAACTCGATCGCCTCGTCGATGTCCTCGACCGAGCGAAGCACCGTGGGAGGACGGAGGTGCACGACGTAGTCGCAGCGGTAACCCTCGCTCCCCAGCAGGTGATCCAGGGCGTGACGGAAGGCGTCGATGTCGGGAGAGATCCTCCGCATACCGGCTCGGCCGGAGGAAAGGCACCTCGGCACCGTACCGCCTGGCGACGTCGGCGATCTCCGGCGAATCGGTGGAGACCACAGTGCGCCCGACGTGGCGGCTGGCCAGCGCCTGCTCGATGGAATACGCGATCGCCGGCTTCCCGGCGATGGGGAGTATATTCTTCCCGGGCGTCCCTTGGAACCTCCCCGCGCGGGGATCAGCGCAAGGACTTCTACGTCCCTGGGGTTGCGGGGCATTGCCATCGCAGGGACTCCTTGATCGCGAGGGCGATCTTCAGCGAACCGGCGCCGTCCCGCAGGCCCACCCGAGGGCGTTCCTCGCCCCGGATGCACGCCAGGAAATGCGCCATCTGCGCGACGAACAGATCGTTTCTCTTGAAGCCACCATCCGAGTAGATGATCTCCGGACGGCTGTTGAACCTGCTGTAAGCCACTTCATTCCTGAAATAGTCGAACACCAGAGAACCATCTGTACCGTCAATTGAATATTTTCTGACAGGAGGGTATCGCAGGCAATCCTGCTTCAAGGAAACGGCGAACCGATTTCCATCTTCCTCGTATCCAAGAACACTTGTTACGTGGTCTTCCGCGTCTATTTTCAATTTCCCAGTGCTGCCCCCTACGGAAAAGACCGTTTTCGGGAGACCGAAAAGAACGTACACGATGTCGATGTCGTGGATTTGAGTGAGCGTGACGCCGCCTCCCTGGTCCGCCTTCGCCATGAAGGTCTCCGCGTAGTCCTCGTAGCGATGCCAGAAGGGCATGTACTCGCCGAACTCGAAGTGGGCCCCCACCATCGGACCCAGCGCCCCGTCTCGGACCATCCCGACCATGCGCTGAAGCGCCGGGTGGAAGCGCAGGTGGTAGCCGACGCAGCAAACCAGCCGCCGCCGCTCCAACTCCGCCCCGAGGGCCTCGACGCCTTCCCAGGAGTGCGAGAGGGGCTTCTCGATGAAGAGGTGGAGCCCGGCCTTGGCCAACTCGAGCGCGACGGGGACGTGCAGGTGGTTGGGCGTGCAGACGAGGGCGGCTTCGGGGCCTTCCGCGAGGGCGTCCTCGAGCCGGGTGAACGAGCGGATGCCGTAGCGCTCCTCCAGGCTGACCCCCTCGCGCGCCTGGAGGTCCTCCGTGATCTCCAGATCGAGGCCGCGCTGGCGAAAGGCCAACAGCTCGACGCTGTCGCCGCAAGACTGCCGGAGGCAGCGGACGTGCCGCTGGCCGATGCTGCCGAGACCCACCACGAGCAGCTTCATGTTCTCTCGCATCTCCCGTCGGGAATGCTCCCTCGGGGCTCGTCAGGTCCCCGGAGCCGCGATGCTTCGCCCCGGGGTGTCGCGCGGCCGGGCACCGCCCTCACCCACGTCCCGCAGTCGAGGAAACCAGTTCGAGGACCCGAGCGTTGAAGTCGCGGGTCCGCCGGCGCATCGCCGAGGCAGCCCGTTCCATGTCCTGCCGGGCCCCACCGGGGTCCTCGAGGATCCGCTCGCACGCCCCGCCACAGCCGCTCCCCGAAATCGTCGCCGAAGATGTCGATGGCGTACTCGTCCAACCCGGCGTCCGCCATGAACTCGAACATGCGGGACTGGGAGCACAGGGACAGGGTGGGGGTGCCGAGGCCGATCGACGGCGACATCGCGTGCACCCGCATGGCCAGCGTCAGATCCACCTTCCGGTAGAAATTGTAGAAGCGGGAGGCGGTCTCGGCGCGCGGCAGCCCGTTGACGACCACGATCTGATGCTTCAGCCGGGACGAGCAGCGATCGAAGAGGTCCGCGATGAGCCGGAAGTCCTCGTGGTGGTGTGGGCAGAGGATGATCTGCACCGGATAGCTCCGGGCGAGCCGGTCCAGGAACTCCGCCGTCGTGCGGACGAAGGTGCGGCGCTTGTCGAGCGACCGTCGCAGGCGCCTCCGGGCCGCGCGCGAGGGGTGGAGGTGGGACCCCATCCGCTGCGGCCAGGCGGACCGACTCTCGAGGAACCGCTCCGCCCTGTCCTCGTCGTTGAGAGACAAGGCGACGTTGAACCGGCCCGGGGCCAGATTCCAGGGCTCGGCCGTCTCGTCGGCCTCCACGAACAAGGCGGGGTCCGGAACCTCGTGGATGCCACTGCAGTCCATGTCGAGGAGCCGCGACAGCCAGGCACGGGTGCCGTCGTTGCGCACGGAGAACAGATAGCGCTCCCCCTCCAACGCGTGGCGGATCGCCGCCTTCAGCCTGTCCTTGTGCTCGTAGTCCTGCCCCGGCCACGTCCGGTACGAGAGCCCGTAGAAGACGATCGGGCACCCCATGAGGTCCCACATCTCCACGGGCAGGTCGAAGCGCATCCCGGTGCTGGCATGGGACTTCGATCCCACGAACGTGACGGCGGCTCCGACGATGACGCAGTCCGTTCCACGACCCAACTCGACGAACTCCTTCCCGAAGCGCTTCGTCGCGTCCGGGATCGTGTAGTCGTCCCACGCCTCGTGGACGAACTCGATGGCTCCCCCGCCGTCCTCGCGAAGCGTCCGTTCGAGCCCCGACACCAGCGCACCATTGCCGATGTTCGTGCTGCCGTGGTTGGCGAGGTGGAGGGCGCGCAGGGGGCGATCGGCAGACGGGCTTCGCATGGCTCTTCTCGCGGGTCTTCCGGAGTTCAGGACGGCTCCCCTGCCGTCCGTGCGACCTCTTTCAGCAGGTGAAGGTACCGGGCTCCGATCGGACCGGCACCGAACTCCGCCGCACGCCGCCGAAGCGGCGCAGGGTCCCCGTCCCCCTCCAGTGATTCCAGGACGGCCCGGCCCACCGCCTCCGGGTCCCCAACCGGGACGAGCCTCCCGTGGCGCCCGCCCTCCAGGACCTCGGCAGGCCCTGTCTTGCAGTCGGTGCTCACGATCCGGCACCCGCAGGCCAGGGCCTCGATCAGAACCAGGGACAGCCCCTCCCATCGGGAGGACAACGCGAACACGGCGGAGCGCGCCATGAAGGCGAAGGGGTTGGCCTGGAACCCCATGAGCCGGACGCTGTCGGAGACGCCCAGTTCCGCGGGCCAGCGCCTGCAGGGACTCGCGCTCGCCCCCTCCCCCAGGATGGCGAGGCGGACGTCTGCGCTGCCGGCGCGCCTCGTGGACCGCCCGCAGGAGCGTCGGGTAGTCCTTCTGGCGGTGGAGCCGGCCGACGGCCACCACCACGGGCGGGGCGCCGGGCGCGAACCAGGGGTCGTCCAAGGGCTCCCGCGCGAGCTGCGCGACCCGCTCCACGTCGACCGGGTTGTACAGCACCCGCACTCGCTCCCGGGGCACCCCGAACTGGCCGCTCAGCTCGTCGGCGAGGCCCGAGGAGACGGCGACCACGGCGTCCGCCCGCGGGTACCACTCCCGGATGAGCCGGGGGAGCCTGTCGCTGCAGGGGGTCGTCCGGCAGGGCCCCCGGCGCCGTCACGCTCACGTCCTGCTTCAGGACGACGGCGGGCCGGACCTTCGCGAGGCGGGCCGCCCAGCACGCGACCACGTTGGGCATGTGGGTGCTCGCCAGCAGCACGTCGGGCCTCGCGGTCTCCAGGTGCCGCACGAGCCGGGGCAGGGCCCGGACCTTCTTGTAGCGCTGCCGGATCATGGCCGGCAAGACCACCGACTGGGTGGAGAAGGGGAGCCGCACCAGGGCGCGGAGCGTGGGAAGCGTCCCGGCGGCACCGAGCTCGACCACGTCGCACCCCTCCGGCACCTGGTCGACCAGCTCCCCGCGGCGCTGGGCCACGACCACGCCGACGGCGTGGCCCGTCCCCGACGAACGCCCCCGCCAGGTCCAGGACGACCCGCTCGGCGCCCCCTCCCGCCAGGGAGTTGAGAAACATGTCTATCTTCATCGCACAGATCCCGTCGGCCCGGGCGTCAGCCCAGCCAGTGCTCGCGCCACGCCTGGAACATCAGGACCGCCCAGAGGAGCTGCTCGCGGTCCTTCCACCCGGCCAGGTGCTGCGCCCACAGCGCCCGGACCGCCCCGGGGTCGAGCAACCCCTCGCGCCGCAGGCGCCCTTCGTCCAGGAGTTCCTCCGCCCACTCCCGAAGGGGGCCCCGCAGCCACGCGCCGACCGGGGGGCTGAACCCCCGCTTGGGGCGGTCCGACAGCTCCCCCGGGACGAGCCGCTCGAGCAGCTTGCGGGGAATCCGCTTGCCGCCCCCGTCCCCGAGGCGGAGCCCCCTCGGCAGGCTCCAGGCGAACTCCAGGACCCGGGCGTCCAGCAGCGGGCAGCGCACCTCGAGCCCGACGGCCATGCTGGCCCGGTCCACCTTGACCAGGACGTCGTCCACCAGGTAGGCGGCGAAGTCCGCGTACATCATGGCCTGCAGCGCGTCGGGAACCTCCGCCGTGCCGGCCGGAGCGAGCCCGTAGCGGCCTTCGGGCCGGAACCCCGGAACCAGGTCCTCGGGCCGAGAGCAGCGCTGGTGCATCCGAAACGAGAGTTCCCCCCCGTCGCCGGCCCCGAGCCCGCGGGCCAGGCGCTGCGCCTTCCCCGCCCACCGGCCCGCTCCCCTCCGCGCCCCGCTCCGTGCCAGCCCCTCGAGCCCCGCGGCCAGGCCCCCGCGGAGCGGCGCCGGAACCCGCCCCCACCGCTTCCACGCCTTGAGGGCGCGCGGATACCTCTTGTAGCCGGCGAAGAGCTCGTCGCCGCCGTCGCCGCTCAGGGCGACCTTCACCCGCTCCCGGGCCAGTCGGGAGACGATGAAGGTCGGGATCTGCGAGGGGTCGGCGAAGGGCTCGTCGTAGATCCGGGGCAGCTCGGGGATGACCGCCAGGGCGTCCGCCGCCCCGACCATGAGCTCCGTGTGCTCCGTCCCCAGGTGCGACGCCAGGGCCCGCGCGGCCTCGGACTCGTCGTAGCGTTCGACCTCGAAGCCGATGGTGAAGGTCTTGACCGGCACGGGGCTGGCCCGCTGCATGAGGGCCACCGTCAGGCTCGAGTCGATGCCCCCGGAGAGGAGGGCGCCCACCTCCACGTCGGCCACCATCCGAACCCGGACCGCCTCCGCGAGCAGGCCGTCCAGGGTCTCCACGGCCTCGGCCTCGCCGATCTCTCGGACGCCGCCGCGCAGGGAGTCCTTCGCGGCGTCCAGCGCGCTCCAGTACGGCCGGGGGCAATCGTCGGCCTCCGAGCACCCGGCCCCGACGGTCACGGCGCACCCCGGGGGCAGCTTTCGGACGCTCGCGTGGATGGAGCGCGGGCCCGGCACCCATCCCAGCTGGAGGTAGCGGCCGAGCGCGAGGCGGTCCACGTCCGCCGGGAACCCGGGGAAGGCGCGCAGGGCCTTGAGCTCCGAGCCGAAGACGAAGGCGTCTCCCGCCCACCCGTAGTACAGGGGCTTCTTGCCGGCCCGGTCCCGGGCCAGGGTCAGCCGCCTCGACTCCGTGTCCCACAGCGCGAAGGCGAACATCCCGTTCAGGCGCGGGAGCGTCCCCGCGACCCCCCACCGCTCGAGGCCCTCCAGCAGCACCTCGGTGTCGGAGTGGCCACGGAACCGAGTCCCCGCCGCCTCGAGCTCGTCGCGCAGCTCGGGGAAGTTGTACACCTCCCCGTTGTAGACGATGACGTGCCGGCCCGACGCGGACCGCATCGGCTGGCTGCCGGCCTCGGAGAGGTCGAGGATGGACAGGCGCCGGTGCCCCACCGCGACGCCCGAAGGCGCATCCACCCACTCGCCGCCGGCGTCCGGCCCCCGGTGCCGGAGGGCCTCGTCCATCCCCCGCACCACGCCGAGCAGGCGATCCTCGCCCCACTCGGGCGACGTCAGGAGGAAGCCGGCGATCCCGCACATGCTCTTCCTCAGCACCGGCGGAGGCCGCCGGCCGCGACCTCCCGGTACACCCGCTCGAAGCGGTCCAAGACGGCGTCCAGCGACATGGTGCGGACCACGTGCCGCCTCGCGGCCTCGCCGATCCTCTGCCGCAGCGCGGCGTCCTGGAGCAGGGACCCGATCGCGGACGCCAGCCCCTCCCCCTCCATGGGCGCGAGCAGGTACTCGGCGCCGTCGGCGCCGAGCTCGGGGGACAGGCCCACGAAGGGGGTGAGGACGCTCGGCAGGCCCGTCGCCATGGCCTCGAGGACCACGTTCGGCATCCCCTCCCGGCGCGAGGGGAACGCGAAGACGTCCGAGGCCCGGAGGTAGTCGGGGACGTTGCGGACCAGGCCGGTGAAGTGGACCCGGTCCGGGGCGCCCGAGGACTCGACGAGGGCCGCGAGCCGCTCCTGGAACGGCTCGAGCCCTGGGTAGGACAGGTCCTTCCGGGGGCCGACCAGAAACAGGTGCGCCCGGGGGAAGCGCGGCGCGAGCCTCTTCCACGCGTCCAGCAGCAGGTCCGTGCCCTTCCGTGGGTGGATCGGGCCGACGGCCGTGACGACCAGGGCGTCCGGGGCGATGCCCAGGGACTCCCGCAGGCGGCGGCGCTCCGCCTCTCCCCCGGCCGGGGAGAAGCGCGCCAGGTCCACCCCGTTGGGGATCACCTCGACGGGCGTGCGCGTGCCGAAGGCCCGGACGCTCTCCTTCATCACCTCGCTGCTCACCACGATCCGGTCCATCCGCTCGTGGAGGAATCGCGTGGAAGCCCTCCGGATCCACCGTCGCAGCGGGTGGCTCGGGAGCTCCGCGATCAGGGTGTAGGCGAAGACGACCGGGATCCCCAGGGCGCGGATCTGCCGGATCCAGAAGGCGGAGCGCGGCTGGAGCCCGGAGACCAGCTGCACCACGTCCGGGCGCGTCGAGGGGTCGCGGCAGAATCGCACGAGCGCCCGGTTGAAGTGGACCGACCTCCCCCAGCCCGCGCCGTCCGGCAGGCGGACGCGGTGCACCGGGGTGCCGTCGATCCGCGCGTCGGGCAGGCGGAGGCCGACGGCGACGGACCGGTCCCACTCCAGGGCGTCCTCCCCCGTGGCCTTCTTGGCCTTGGGCGTCCCCGTGAAGACGCAGGCCTCGATCCCGCGCGAGCGGAAGCCCGGGAGGTAGCGCAGGTACCGGAGCTGCGCCCCCCCGTGGGTCGGGAAGAAGTGGGCCGAGGCGAGGCAGAGCCTCAGCTTCGGGGCCGGCGCGGCGTCGTCGGCCGGTCCGGTCCGGGCCACGGGGGACGCCGTCATGCCGGGCTCGGGCCGAGCCGCTCCCCCGCGTCCCGAAGGTTCCGCGGTGTCACGCGGTGACGCCGAGCCGCCGCAGCACGGCCGTCTTGATGGAGCGCACCGTGTCCATGGCCTTCCGCTTGGGAAGGCGGGTCATGTACTCGGAGGAGTACTTGGACTCGATGACCGGAGCGGGTTCCAGGGCCCAGTCCTCCGTGTCGTACCCCACGGCCTCGAGGTAGGGGAGGAACGCGGGACGCAGCCGCTCCACGTCCTCCGGCGTGAACCAGTGGCGCCAGTCGCCGATGGCCTTCTTCCGGATGACCTTGGCCTTGCCGGACGAGTCCGGGACCTCCTGGTCGCCCAGCACGGCGAAGCCCAGGTAGGCGTTGAGCCCGTCGTAGTTGCTCTGGACCATGTCCTCGTACTTGAAGAGGTACCAGTCGGGCCCGAGCGAGCGCACGAACTCCGCCATGCGCTCGCAGCGGGTGCGCTCCTCCTCGATGACCTGCTCCGCGCTCATCGGCCAGTCGCCGTGCCCGGCGTAGCGGGAGATCTCCAGGAAGGACAGCGACTTCGGGTCCTTCTCCTTCCGCAGCACCAGCGCCGAGGTGGGCGTCGTACTGCGCCTTGCGCCCCTGGTAGCCGTTGTGCCACCGGTACAGCATGCGGCTCACCGCCGAGTCCCGGGGGTCCCGCGCGATCCAGACCTTCCGGTCGTAGCTCTCCTTGGCGAGATGCTCCCGGTAGACGTCGAAGCCCTTGCCCTTCCGCTCCTCGTACGTGTGCTTGTACACGGCGTTCTCGTAGTTTCCGAGGTGCTTCCCGGGCTTGCCGCCCGAGAACGCCATGCAGTTCGGGAGACCGCCGGCGACCTTGTAGCAGAGGGCCGTGGTTCCCGACTTCCCGACGCCCAGGATCATGATCTTCATAGCGACTTCTCCGTCAGAAGGGGGTTGCGTTCGTGAGGTCCGGCGCTCGCGGACCGAGTCCGGTCACCCGGCGATCCGGAACAGGCCGCCCGGCAGTTCCCGGGCCCGGACCGGGGCCTCCTGCGAGAGCAGTTCCCGGAACCGGTCGAGGCGCCGCTGCAGCTCGGCGAGGGTCACGCCGGGGTAGCGGTGCCGGTAGAAGGACTTGCGCTGCCGGAACCCGGGGAGGTGGGGGAGGATCCGCTTCAGGGCCCCTCGGCCGTAGGCGTGGAGCAGCCCTCCGCACCGCGCGGCGGCCGAAGGCCCCCCCGACGCCTCTCCCCCGCCCGTCATCCCCTCCAGGACGTCCACGATGCGCTCGCACGCGAGGGGCCCGTCGAGCGCGGCGAGGTGGCGGGCGACCAGCGCTCCCCGCTCGTCCCCGTCCGCGGGCCCGATCTCCCCGCGCAGGGCCCGGCGCAGTGTCTCCCGGACTTCCTCCGGGCCGTAGCACTCGTGGCTGAGCAGGTTGGGCAGCCGGTAGAACCCCCGATCGTAGCGGTCGTCCACCCTGGCCCGGAACGACACGGCCGGCACCCGCAGGACGTAGGCCTCCACCCCCGTGGTGCAGCCGTTGTGCACCAGGGCCCGGGTCGCCAGGAGCCACGCCACCACGTTCCCCTCGTTGGTCACGTGGACGCGCGAACCCCGGGCGGCGATCTCCCGGTATACGTCCTGCCCCTCGGTGGGGTGCGGCCTGACCACGATCCGATGGTCCGGGAACGCGGCCTCGAGGTCGGGGATCAGCCGCTGGAACGCCTCGAAGATGGCCTGCTTGTGGTCCCGGAGCCCCTCGGCGTACTCCCGCGTCATCCCCACGCCCGCCTTCCCGAACCGGGGTTCCTCGTCGGGCTTGACCGGCGCGAAGAGGTTCTGGGCCGGATAGAAGGCGTTCACGTGGTTGAAGTTCGTGTTGACCAGGATGAAGTCGCCGTACGCCTCCCGGATGGAGCGCACGTCGTCCTCGTAGAAGGCGCAAAGCTCCGGCCGCAGGAGATCGTTGCGCGGGTTCCCGGTGACGTGGATGGGCATGTCCGGGGGGATGTCCGGGTACTGCCGCCACAGGTCGGCGTTGTCCTCTCCCCAGGCGAAGAGGTGGGCCAGGTAGCGGATCGCGACCGGCGAGAGCCTCCGGGAGTAGTAGATGTCGGGGGGGAGGTGGACGAGGGCCTCCTCGTCCCACGTCACGATCCGGTGCCCCAGCTTGCGCAGGATCTCGAAGACGTTGATGTTCCGGGCGGTCATGCTCTTGCACACGTAGATCCCCCGCGGAAAAGCCGTCAGCCGCAGGTCGATCTCGCGCAGGTCTCCGATGATCGAAGCGAAACCCCGCTTCGCCGCCACGCACGCCAGGAGCAGCTTCGGGTCCAACTCCCGGACCTGGTTCTCCACCGGGATGATCAGGGGGGGTCTGTCAGGCATGGTCGTCTCGCGGACGGGCCTTCCCGGTGCCCCGAGCCAGAGGTGAGTCGGGGGGTCGGGGAGGGCCTTCCGGACTGCTTCTCGGGGGGCGAGACCGGACGGTCTGGATCGGATGCCTCGCGGGGCCGGCGGCGCCGGCCTGTGCCGCCTCACCCTTTTCGGCAGTGCCCGCGAAGGGTGGGCTGGGGAAGGCGCATCGTCCCGGGAACGCGCGATCTTAGGGAGCGCGGCCCTCGGTGTCAAGCACCGGCCGTGCCCGGGGCCCGGCACGCGACGCGGAAGGTGCCCGGCCGGACCTCCTCGGCTCGGATCTCCTCCCCCGGGCCCAGGATCTCCTCGAAGCGCCGGATCTTCCCCTCGAGGCGCTCCAACGGGATCCCCGGGTAGCGGTGCCGCTGGAATGCGGGCCGGTTGTGCCCCCCCGGGAGGTAGGACTTCACGCGGTCCGCCAGCCGCATGGCGCCCGCGAGGAACGCCCTCTCCGCCCTGCGGGGCGCCGTGACCCGCTCCGGGGCGAGCGCCCCCTCGGCGATCCGCTCCACGACGTCCACGATCCGCTCGCACGCGAAGGGCCCTTCGAGGCCCGAGAGGTAGCGCTTCGCCACCTCGTCCCGTTCGGCGCCGGAGGCCGGGCCGAGCCCTCCCCCGAAGACCTGCCCGAGCCGCTCCTTCACCTCCTCGAGGCTGAAGCACTCGTGGCTGAGCAGGTTCGGGAGGACGTAGAAGCCCCTGTCGTAGCGGTCGTCCACCCGCGCCCGGTACGACAGCGCGGGCTTGCCGAGGACGTACGCCTCCACGCCGGTGGTGCAGCCGTTGTGGATCAGGGCGTCGGCCGCCAGGAGCCACGGCACCACGTTCCCCTCGTTGGTGACCCGGACCCTCCCGCAGCGGGCGGCGAGCCGGCGGTAGACCTCCTGGCTCTCCGTGGGGTGGGGGCGCACCACGATCCGGTGGCCCGGGAACGCGCGCTCGAGCTCGGGGACCATGTGGAGGAACGCCTCGAAGATGGCCTGCTTGTGGTCGCGCAGCCCCTGCGCGTACTCCAGGGGCATGCCCCTCGCCCCCCTCCCGAATTGGGGCTTCCGGCCCGCCTTCTTCGTGGGGACGAAGAGGTTGAGGCCCGGGAAGAACGCGTTGACGTGGTTGAAGTTGGTGTTCACGAGGATGAACGGGCCGTGCTCCCCGCGGATCCGCTCCACCTCGTCGGCGTGGAAGGGGCGGAGCTCCGGGCGCAGCATGTCGTTGCGGGGGTTGCCCGTGGCGTGGATCGGGAGGCCCGGAGGGAGGTGGGGGTACTGCCGCCACAGGTCGGCGTTGTCCTCTCCCCACGCGAAGAGGTGCGACACGCAGCGCAGCGCCGCCGGCGAGATGCGCCGGGAGTAGTACACCTCGGGGGGCAGGTGGACGAGGGCCTCCTCGTCCCAGGTCACGATCTCGTGCCCGAAGCGCCGGGCGAGGAGGAAGAGCAGGAGACCGCGGATGGTCATGCTCTTGCCCAGGTACACGCTGCGGGGGAAGGACCAGATCCGGAACTCCATCTCCCGGCGCGAGCCCAGGAACGAGGCGAACCCCCTGCGTGCCGCGATGCACGCCAGGAGCAGCTTGGGGTCCAGCTCCCGGACCTGGTTCTCCACGGGGATGATCAGCGTGCCCCTGGTCGCTCCCATCACCCCTCGAAGCCTCCGCCCGCGCCCCGGGGACCGGAGGAGAAGACGCCGGTGCCCTCCCGCTCGGGGCCGGAGCGGGTCAACCGACCCCCTCCACCACCCGCTCCGCGGCCGAGTACGGGTCCACCCGGCGGGCCTTGAGGTCCTCGAGCAGGGCCGCGAACTCGGGCTTGCCCTCCAGGGCCGCGAAGATCCTCTCGGCGGCGAGCTCCTTGACCAGCTGCCGGAAGAAGTGGACCTCCCGGGCGGTCATGCGCTCGGCGAGCCGTCCGCTCTCGAGCAGGTGCTGCCGGTGCGCGAGCACGGCGTCGACCAGTTCGTGGACGCCCTCGTTCTTCACCGCCACGGTCCGCACCACCCGGGGCTGCCACCCGTCCGCCGGCGCGTTGCGCATCTCCAGCATGATCGTGAGCTGCTTGACCACCTCGTCGGCCCCCGGCTTGTCGGCCTTGTTCACGACGAAGACGTCCCCGATCTCCAGGATGCCCGCCTTCATGGCCTGGATGTCGTCGCCCATGCCGGGCAGGCTGACCACCGTGGTGGTGTGGGCGAGGTCCACGACCTCCACCTCGTCCTGCCCCACCCCCACGGTCTCCACCAGGACGACGTCGTAGCCCATGGCGTCGAGCACGAACACCGCCTCCGCCGTGGCCTTGCTCAGCCCCCCCAGGTGCCCGCGCGTCGCCATGGAGCGCACGAAGACCCCCGGGTCGGTGGCGTGGCGCTGCATCCGCACCCGGTCCCCCAGGATCGCGCCCCCGGAGAAGGGGCTCGACGGGTCGATCGCCACCACGCCGACCTTGCGGTCGCGGGCCCGGAACTCGGCGATGATCCGGTCCACCAGGGTGGACTTCCCGGCGCCCGGCGGCCCGGTGATGCCGAGGATGAAGGCCCGGCCCGTGTGGGGGTAGAGCACCTTGAGGGCCTCGACGCCCGCCGGGTCCCCCTCCTCCAGCAGACGGATCAGGCGCGCCCCCGCGAGCTGGTTGCCCTTCAGTGCCTCTTCCGCGTAGCGCATCGTGTCGTCCCGCCCCCTATCCCACGTTTTCCTTCATGAACCGCGTGATCTCCTCCAGGGGCGTGCCGGGGCGGAACAGCACACGCACGCCGGCGGCCAGCAGGCCGGGGATGTCCTCCTCCGGGATGGTGCCGCCGCCGAAGACGAGGACGTCGTCCATGCCCTTGTCCTTCAGCAGCCGCATCACCTCGGGGAAGACGTAGTCGTGGGAACCCGAGAGGATGGAGATCCCGATCACGTCCACGGCCTCCTGGAGGGCCGCGCTCACGATCTGCTCGGGGCTCTGGTGGAGCCCCGTGTAGACGACCTCGTAGCCGCTCTCCTGGAGGTGCTTGGCCACGATCTTGGCCCCCCGGTCGTGCCCGTCGAGACCCGGCTTGGCGATGAGGACCCGAACCTTCTTCATCGAGCGTTCTCCCCGCGCTTCCCGCGCGCCACCTCGCGTCGTCCGGCGCTCAGAACACCGCCGGGTCCTGGTACGCCCCGAACACGTCCACGATGGCCCCGCAGACCTCGCCGAGCAGGGCGTACTCCTTCACGGCTTCCAGGATCGGGGGGAGGAGGTTCTCTTCCCCCCGGGCCGTGTCGCCGACCCGGCGCAGGCACTGCTCCACGCGGGCGTTGTCCCGGTTCCGCTTCGTCTCCCGGATCCGGGCGACCTGGGCCTTCTCGGCGGCGTCGCCGATCTTCAGGAGCGGGATCGTCGACTGCCCCTTCATGGGGAAGCGGTTGACGCCGACGATGACCTTCTCCCCGGACTCCACGGCCTTCTGGAAC
Organism: uncultured delta proteobacterium; assembly: GCA_963707045.1. Classification (GTDB taxonomy): domain Bacteria; phylum Desulfobacterota; class Deferrisomatia; order Deferrisomatales; family JACRMM01; genus CAZGRT01. The sequence goes on along the minus strand of CAVPOV010000003.1, from coordinate 19,571 downwards.
TCCATCGAGGCCCGGATGATCTCGTTCTGCGGGTACCCGGCCTCCACGGCCGCCACCATGCCCCCCAGTTCGTCGATCTTGCGGATGTACGCGACGGCCGCCTTCTCCATCTCGTCCGTCAGGGCCTCCACGAAGTAGGACCCGGCCAGGGGATCGACGGTGTTCGCCACGCCGGTCTCGTGCGCGATGACCTGCTGGGTGCGCAGGGCCACGGTGACGGCCTGCTCGGTGGGCAGGGCCTCCGCCTCGTCGAAGGAGTTGGTGTGCAGGCTCTGGGTGCCCCCCAGCACCGCGGACAGCGCCTCGAAGGCCGTGCGGACGATGTTGTTGAGCGGCTGCTGCGCCGTGAGGCTCACCCCCGCCGTCTGGGTGTGGAACCGCATCCACAGGCTCTTGGGGTCCTTCGCGCCGAAGCGTTCCTTCATCACCCGGGCCCAGAGCCGCCGGGCCGCCCGGAACTTGGCGATCTCCTCGAAGAAGTCCATGTGCGCGTCGAAGAAGAACGACAGGTGGGGGGCGAACGAGTCCACGTCGAGGCCTCGCTCCACCGCCGCCTCGACGTACGCGATCCCGTCGGCGAGGGTGAACGCCAGTTCCTGCTGGGCGGTGCTGCCGGCCTCCCGGATGTGGTAGCCGGAGATCGACACGGGGTGCCACTTCGGCACGTTCCGCGCGCAGAACTCCATGGTGTCCACCAGCAGCCGCACGCTCTCCTTGGGGGGCCAGATGTAGGACTTCTGGGCGAAGAACTCCTTGAGCGGGTCGTTCTGCACCGTGCCGCCGACGCGGTCCCAGGGGACCCCCTGCTTCTCGGCCACGGTGAGGTACATGGCCAGAAGGACCGGCGCCGGGTGGTTGACGGTCATCGAAGTCGTGACCCGGTCGAGCGGGATGCCGTCGAACAGGATCTCCATGTCCCGCAGGCTGTCCACGGCGACCCCGCACTTGCCCACCTCCCCCCGCGACAGGGCGTGGTCGGAGTTCACGCCCTTGAGGGTCGGGAAGTGGAACGCCACCGAGAGCCCGGTCTGCCCGTGCTCCAGGAGGTACTTGTAGCGCTGGTTGGTCTCCTCCGGGGTCCCGAACCCCGAGAACTGGCGCATGGTCCAGAGGCGGCCGCGGTACATGGTGCTCTGCACGCCCCGGGTGAAGGGGTACTCCCCCGGGTAGCCGATGTCCCGCAGGTAGTCGACGCCGGCCACGTCCTCGGGGGTGTAGAGCCGGCGGACGGGGATCTCCGACAGGGTGGAGAACGCCTCCTGGCGCTCGGGGTGGCGGGCCAGGGTTCGCTCCACCTCGCCCTCCCATCGGGACGTCTCGCGGCGGACGGCATCGCGCTTCGGATCGCTCATCGCTGTCTCCTCCCGGGCTTCGTCGTGCGCTCCGGGCGTCGCCTCACTGGGCCAGCAGGTTTCTCGAGATCACCATGCGCTGCACCTCGCTGGTGCCCTCGTACAGCGTCACCGCCATGGCGTCCCGGAGGTAGCGCTCCACGGGGTACTCGCGCACGTACCCGTACCCGCCGTGGATCTGGAGTGCCTCCCGGCAGACCCTCTGGACCATCTCCGTCGCGTACACCTTGGCCATGCTGGCCTCCTGGGTGTACGGCCGTCCGGCCTCCTTGCGCTGGGCGGCCCGGAGGGTCAGGAGGGTCGCGGCCTCGATCTGCGTCGCCATGTCGGCGAGCTTCCACTGGATGGCCTGGAACTCCGCGATCGGCTTCCCGAACTGCCGGCGCTCCTTGGCGTACCGGACGGCCGAGTCGAGGGCGGCCCGGGCCAGCCCGCAGGAATTGGCGGCGATGCCGATGCGCCCTCCGTCGAGGCTCGCCAGCATGATCCGGAAGCCGTCGCCCTCCCGGCCGAGGCGGTTCGCCGCCGGCACGCGGCAGTTCTCGAGCACGATCTCCACCGTGTCCGAGCCCCGCTGCCCGAGCTTCTCCTCCTTGCGGCCCACCTTGAGCCCCGGCGTCCCCTGCTCCACGAGGAACACGCTGATGCTCCCGCTGCCCGCGGAGCGGTCGGTCCGGGCCGCCACCATCAGCACCCCGGCGTAGGACCCCGACGTGATGAAGACCTTGCTGCCGTTGAGCACGTAGGAGTCGCCGTCCCGCTCGGCCGTGGCCCGCAGGCTCCGGGCGTCCGAGCCCGCGTTGGGCTCGGTCAGCGCGAAGGCCCCGGCCGCGTACTCCCCCGAGGCGAAGCGGGGGATGTGGCGGGCCCTCTGTTCCGGGGTTCCGAAGCGCCAGATGCTCTCGCACACCATGTTCGTGACCGAGGTGGTGACCGCGTGGCTGGCGCAGGCCGCCCCGATCTCCATCAACGCGAGGGCGTACGCCACCGCCCCCACGCCGGTCCCCCCGTCCTCGGCCGGGACCAGCATGCTCATCAGGCCGAGCTCCGACATCCTCCCGAGCGTCTCCCGCGGGAAGCGCTCCCCGCGGTCGATCTCGTCGGCGATGGGGGCGATCTCGTTCTCGGCGAACCGCCGGACCATCTCCTGGACCATGCGGTGCTCTTCCGTCAGTTCGAATTCCATGGATTCCCTTGGGGTCCCGACGGCGGACGGGGTGCGGCAGATCGGCTCACAGCACCTCGGGGCTCGGTTCGGCCAGGTGCTGGTAGTGGCAGCGTCGGCAGTTGTCCTTGTTCCGGTCCTTCCGGTGGCAGTCTCCGGTGAAGCAGCCCGCCATCGTCGGCCGGTTCGTCTCCACCTGCGCCTTGTCGTGGGCGATGTTCCGATGGCAGTCGAGGCACCCCAGCGGGGCCTGGCCGTCCGCCGGCGGCGCCAGGTGGACCTTGTGGTTCAGCTTGATGATCTTGTCGCGCTCGGTCTCGGCGGCGCGGATGCCCTCGTGACACCCCTCGCACAGGGGCTCGATCCGCTCGTCGGCCGCGAGGTACTTCTCCGGGATCAGGGTGTCCCGCACGTACGCCAGCACGTTGGGCGACTCCGGGAGCTCCCCGTGCTGCGCGTGGCACCCGTGGCACGAGACCCGGTCGGCCGGGTGCGCCTGGCTCCGCTTCCACATGGCCGTGAGCTCGGGGTGGCAGGAGGCGCACTGCGAGGGGGACGTGTTCACCCAGCGCGCCCCGGCGACGAAGGCCGTCAGCCCCGCCAGGGCGAGCACCGCGAGGAAGCCGGCGATGCCTCCCTTGGTCATCCGGGAGAAGCGTCGAATCAAGAACATGTCGACTCCTAGCGTTCCGTTCAGACCTTGTGGACGGTCACGCGCATCTCGCGCCAGGCCTGCGCGCCGTGCTCGTCGGAGGTGAAGGGGCTCAGGGCGGCCACCGAGAACCCCGCCCCGTGGGCGTGCCACCACGGCGCCTCGCGCCCCTCGGTGCCCGGCGCCCCGATCCCCAGCGGGTTCGACAGGAAGCCCCGCCGCTCGAGCAGGAGCGGCCTCGGCGGCTCCCCCGTGGGTGCCCCGCGGGCCGTGGCCGCCACGCCGCCCGCCCGGTGCCCGAAGTCCTCCGCCACGGCCACCGCCTGGGGATGGATGCCCTGGATCGGCATCACGGCCGCCACGGCCTGGCCCACCTCGGTGCGGACCACCACCCGGTCCCCGGCTTCCAGCCCCAGCCGTCGCGCCGCATCCGCGTTCATGAAGAGCGGGTTCTCGAAGCGGATCTCCCGGCCCCAGCGCGAGTTGGCGTAGGCGGGATCCAGTTCCGGGTACTCGAGCACCACCAGGGCGAAGGTCTCCCCCTCCAGTCGCTTGAACTCCCGGGGGACCCGGTGGACCAGCCGCGCCCGCACCTCCACGAGACCGCTCGGCGTCGGGAAGCCCTCCTCGGCGGCCCAGGGGTAGGAGACGGTCCGGCCGAACCAGGTTCCCTCCCGGCCGAGCCTCTGGAAGCCGCCGTCGGCGGCGATCGGGGGGATCGTGTCTCCCAGCTCCCGCACGTAGCTCCCGCAGTCGGGGTGGGGGAAGTCCTCCCGGAGCGGGTGGCCGAGCCGGTCCAGGACCCCGAGGAGCAGGTCGCCGAGCTGCCGAGCCTCACCGAGGGGGCCCGGAGGAGGGGCGTCGAACAGGCGCCCGGGGTCCGTCCCGGGGCTCGCGAGGAAGGCCGGCTCGGAGGGTGCGCGGGTCGCCGGCTGCTGGAGGACGGCGTACGGGCGGCCCTCGGGCGTGTAGCCTCCGAGCAGGTTCCACATCTCCAGGTCGGTCGACGCGGGCAGCACCAGGTCGGCCAGTTCGGCCGTCTCGGTGAGGTGGGTGTCCATCGCCACCAGGAGCCCTACCCGGGACTCGTCCGCGAAAGCCCTCCGCACGGTATCGGTCCTGGGGCTCCAGTAGAGCGGGTTGGCGCGGTAGGCGAGATAGAGGGAAGCCCTCTCGTTGCCCGCGAGGATGTCCTTGACGGCGCGCGTCCGGGGCAGCGTCGGCTCGAAGGAGGGCAGCCACGACGGGGCGTGCGCGAGCCGGACCCCCACGCTCTCCGGGCTCCCCTCCAGGGAGTTGAGCAACGCTGCCGCCGCCTCCAGGGTGAGGGCCTGGGTGGTGCCGGCGCCGTCGGCCACGCACAGCGAGGGGCGTTGTTCCGCCAGCCGCCGCGCCAACTGGACCAGCCGGATGGCGGGGATGCCCGCCGACGCCTCCACCAGGTCGGCCGTGTAGGGGAAGAGGGTCTGGAGGAGCTGCTCCGGCGTGGCGCCGGTCGCCCGCGTCAGGTCCTCCGGGTCGTACCAGCGCTCCGAGAGCAGGATGCGGGCGATCCCCAGGAGCACGAGGGCCACCGCGCCGGGCCGCACGGGGATCCACTCGTCGACGAGGCTCCCGGTGGGCCCCTCGTAGGACGTGAGCGCGACCACCTGGGTACCCCCGGCCCGGGCGCGCATCAGGTCCCGCGCCCACGCGGAGAAGCCGGGCCCCGCGTCCAGGCGCCGGGCCCCGGCCAGGAGGATCATCGCCGCGCGGTCCAGGCTGGGGCGCCCCAGGGGGAGGCCGTACACCGCCCGCTGGGCCTCCCGGGCCGACCACGCCGTCGAGGCCGCGTGCTCGATGCGCCGCTCGACGCCGAGCCGCTGGAGGAGCACCCCGGCGAGGGGATCCGGGCGTCCCACCTCCACGTACGCGGAGGCGGCGGACTCCCCCAACACCGGCGCGACGAGGTCCAGCGCCTCGTCCCACCCGACCCGGCGCCACTTTCCCGCCCCCCTCGGCCCCTCGCGGCGCAGCGGGACGAGGACCCGCTCCGGGTCGTACGCCGCCTCGAGGGCTTCGTACGCCCTCGGGCAGAGGGCGCCCGCGGGAACCGCGGACGGATTGGGGCCCACCTGGACGACCCGGTGCCCGTCCCGGAAAGCCAGCAGGGCGCAGGCGGCCTCGCACCCGGGGCAGGCCGTGGGGATCGGGTCGCGGAACTTCCGCAGGGCCCGGCCGGTGGAGGCGTTCCACGGCTTCTCCACGGCCCGCAGGCGGCGGGCCCGGTTCTCGATCGCCAGGCCGGCGCCCCCCCCGACACCGGCGGCGAGGAACTGCCTCCGGCTCAGCGGGTTCACGACGGCCCCCGGCGGGGTGCCCCGGAGGAGCGGTCCGCGGTCGCGTCTGTGGGGCGGGAGAGAGACACCTTGGCCTCAGAGCAGGGGAATGAACTCGCCGCCGAGCACCACGTTGCAGCGCATGACGAAGATCCCGATCATCACCAGCACCGCGGCGAACCCGTACACCGCCACCCGCGGGTGGCCGGCACGACGACCAGCACGAGGGGGATCGACCTTGTCCAGCAGCGTCTCCACCCCCAGGAACAGCGGTGCGAACGCGCCGACCAGGAACAGCCGCGCCGTCTCCATGGACTCGCGCTCGCCGAAGTAGTGCACCCCCACGTCGGAGAGGCTCAGGAACAGGTCGAACACCAGCAGCCACAGGAGCATCTTGCCCGAGCCCGAAGATGACCTCCTCGTTGACCTCGCCCTTCTCGCTGAAGAACTTGTCCTTGACGATCGTCACCAGGATCATCATCGCCACCCCGCTGACCAGCGCCGAGGTGAGGAACAGGATCGGCATCATGCTGGAGCGCCACAGCACGTGGGCCTTGGCGAAGCTCAGGATGAACCCGGTGTAGCCGTGCACCATCAGCGCCAGGGGGATGCCGATCGAGCCCGAACGTCTTGGTGAGCCTGGCGTTGCCCGTGAACATGAAGTAGCCGTAGATGACGCAGTTGATCGGGTAGATGGTGAGCAGGAACGACCCCCAGCTGATCGGGCTGGTGCCGTTGAGGTAGACGAACAGGTGCCAGGCCCGCAGCGGCCGCCCCGAGTGCAGCAGCAGGAACATCGGCGCCGCCACCAGCAGCAGGGTGGCGATCACCACCCCCACCTTGCCCAGGGGCTTGTACTTCTCGAACCCGAACCCGTAGGCCAGCGTGGAGATGATGAACGACCCGGCCGAGAGGCCCGTCAGGTAGAAGTAGATCGCGATCGAGAAGCCGAAGGCGTGTCCTGCTGGGGAACCGTGTAGAGCAGTCATGTCCATGGCCTCATTCCTCCCCGCGTGGCCGCCGCCGTGATCCACCAGCCGGGCGGCCTCGTCGTCCAGGCCGATGTAGAACACCCGGGGCTGGTTGCCGGTTTCGGGCTTCAGGACCGCGGTGGACTCCCTGGCCAGCGATCCGGGCGATCGCGCTGTCCGGGTCGTTCAGGTCGCCGAAGGCCATCGCCCCGGTGGGGCAGGCGGTGACGCACGCCGGGGGCCCGTACCCTTCGCTCACCCGGGGCCAGCACCAGTCGCACTTCTCCGCCACCCCGCGGGTCGGGTGGATGAAGCGCACCGCGTAGGGACACGCCGCCATGCAGTAGCCGCAGCCGATGCAGCGGTGGGGGTCGATGTACACGATGCCGTTGTCCAGGCTGTAGGTGGCCACCACCGGGCACACCGTGGTGCACGCCGGCTCCTCGCACTGGTTGCACACGATGGGGATGAAGTGGCGGCGCACCTTGGGGTAGGTGCCCTTCTCCACCTCCTTCACCCAGGTGCGGTACACGCCCAGCGGCACGTCGTTCTCCGCCTTGCACGCCACCTGGCAGGTGCGGCAGCCGATGCACCTCCTCAGGTCGATCAAGATTCCGTAGCGCGTCTTGGCCATGCTGGATTACTCCCCATCGGCCTCAGCCGTCGCTTCGGCGGTACAGGGTGGCGAAACCGAGAACAACGGCGAGCAGGCCGCCCCGGCCACCGCGACCCCCAGAACCCCACTCCGGTAGAGCCAGCGAGGAGCGCCGCCGCCACGGGCTGGTCGGAAGCCAGGGGCTTGATGTGGCAGCGCGCGTAGCACGGTCTCCCGCCCTTCGCCTCCGGCACCCGGTGGCAGCTGGGGCAGCGCTGCCCCGTGACGGCTCTCTTCCCCGTGGGCCGCCTGGCCCTGGTGGCAGCTCGAGGCACTCGCTCACCGCGTAGCGGCTCGGAGAGGTCCCCCTTGCCGTGGGCGCTGATGCGCAGCCGCGCCAGCGCGCCCCCCACGTCGTCGGCGCGTCACCTGGTCGACGTGGCACACGCCGCAGGTCGCGGGGAGATTGGCCCGGTGCACCGTGGTGGACCCGGGTCGTCGCTCTTGCGGATGGCGTGGGCGGTGTGGCAGTCTGGGGCAGAACGGGGCCGCGCGGGTTGGCCTGCTCCCAGGCCTTGCCGTGCTTCGTCTGGTTCCACCCCTCGGCGTTGCGGCTTCCTTCGGGCGGCGGCTTGATCCCCTCGCTCGGCCGCTTGGCAGGGCGTCGACCGGGAACACCCCGGCGGGCGGCGCTCTTGGAGTGACACGCCCGGCAGTCCACGTCTGGGTAGCCGATCCGCGGGTGGGCGTTGGGGTCGGCGCCCTGGTGGCAGTCGATGCACTGCATCCCCTTCTGGCCGTGGGTGGAGAACACGAACTCCTGCGGCGTCCACGGTGCAGGTCGCGGAGCGCCCCGTCGGCGGCGCCCGCCCCGAACCCCTCCAGCCCGTGGCACTTCTTCAGGCACTTCTCGTTCGTGTAGGGCGGCTCGATCCGCTCCGCCGGCGGGCACGAACCCGGTGACGGCGGCGGCTCCTCGGCGCGGCAGCCCCCGCTGGCCATGAGCACCGGAAGCCGCGCGTAGAGCGACGGCCAAGCCAAGAGAACGGCAGGGCTGTCGGTTTGCATGTCATCGCGGCTGTCCGTCCCTCATCTACGCCGTCGCCTTGTCTCGAGGATCTCGGCCAGGTCCAGCACCTTGACGTCGTCGTCGCGCTTGGCCGCCTTGACCCCGTCGTCGAGCATGGTCAGGCAGAACGGGCACGCGGCGCCGATCACGCTCGGCCCCCGTGGCCAGGGCCTCCTCGGCCCGCACGTTGTTGATGCGCGGGGCTTCTTCCTCCATCCACATGCGCCCCCCGCCGGCGCCGCAGCAGAAGTTGTCCTCCCGGCAGCGCTCCATCTCCACCAGCTCGACGCCGTCGATGCGTTGCGAGCAGCGCCCGCGGCTCGGCGGTGATGCCGGCGTAGCGGCTCAGGTAGCAGCTGTCGTGCAGGGTGGTCTTGGCCGGCAGCGGCTTGACCGGCCTTGAGCCGGCCCTGCGGCCACGAGCTCCAGCAGGTAGCTCGGCGTGGTGGATGACCTGCGTAGTTGCCCCCGAACTGGGGGTACTCCTTGTCCAGGGTCTTCAGGCAGTGGGGGCAGGTGGTGACGATGGTGCTGCACCCCCAGGGCGTCCATGGCGGCGATGTTTTCCGCCACCAGGGACTGGTAGAGGTACTCGTTGCCGCTGGCGCGCACCGGGTCGCCGCAGCACTTCTCCGCGGTGCCCAGGATGCCGAAGCGGATGCCGGCCTTGTCGCAGGAGCCGCACGGTGGAGGCCACGACTTTCTGGTAGCGGTCATCAAAGCTGCCGGCGCACCCCACCCACAGCAGCACGTCGAATGCGTCGCCTTCCTTGAGCACCGGCACCTCGCACGCCGCGGCGCTTCAGCCAGTTGTCGCGCTCGCTCCAGCCCACCCCCCAGGGGTTGAAGTTGTTCTCCACGTTGCGGTTCAAGGTGACCAGCTCGTCGGGCATCGCCCCTTCCATCAACACCAGGTGGCGGCGCATGTCGACGACCTTGTCGACGTGTTCGATCTCCAGCGGGCACACTTCCATGCAGTGGCGGCAGGTGGTGCAGCTCCACAGGTCGGCCTGGCTGCACGCCCGCTGCCGTCGATCATGGGGTCTTCGAAGCTCTCGCTCTCGCCCTTGCGGATGGCGGGCAGCTTGGCCAGCCAGTGGGCCTTGAGGTCCTGGACGAGCTTTTTGGGGCTCAGGCTCTTTTCCGTGTTGTGGGCCGGGCACACGGCCTGGCAGCGGCCGCAGCGCACGCAGGCCTCCAGGTCCAGGAGCTGCTTCCAGGTGAAGCGCTCCACTTCGCCCCACCCCGAACACCTCCGAGTTCTCGATGTCCAGGGGCGCGAAACGCGCCCTTGGGGCCCAGGTTCTGGAAGTAGAGGTTGGCCGCGCCGAACACGACGTGGCAGAGCTTGCCGTAGGGCAGGGTGGCCAGGGTGAGCAGCACCAGGTAGAGGTGGAGGCGCCACACCCAGCCGCACGAGCGCGGCGGGCACTCGGTCGGGCAGCGCCTGCAGGGGCAGGCTCAGCGCGTAGCCCACCGGGTGCCACAGGTTCCACGCGCCCCCGGTGGCGCCGATGCGCAGCGCGGTGACCAGAAGCCCGGTGACGAAGACCGCGAAGAGCAGCACCAGGGCCCAGCGGTCCTGGGGCTGCTCGTCGAGCTGCGGCGGCCGCTCGCGGTAGCGGCGCCGCTACAGCCGCCAAGTCCCGTACAGGCCCAGGCAGCCGAGCGCCTCCACCAGGAGGCTCAACGGCCCGGCCGCCGCCGCGGGCAGGCGGAAGGAGACCTGGACCGCGACGATGATCAGCAGCATCAGGGCGAAGGCCGCGAAGAGGAACAGGTGGTGGCGCCCGACCGGACGCTCCCGCAGGATCCTCCGGTGTCCGGCGACGGCCCGCCACAGCTCCGCCGCGCGGCGGCGGTAGTCGCCCCCGCGATCCTCCGCGGCGCCGAGCCGGATGCGGCCCACCTTCACCGCGACCCCGGCCGCGAACACCGCGGCGACCAGCAGGAGAAGCCCGAAATCCAAACCGTTGACCATGATCGCCCCTTCCAACCTCACGGCCCGGACGGCCGTGCCGCGCGAAGGGCGGCACGGCGCGCCGGAGAACGGCTCAGGCCTTGGCCTCCTGGATCTTCTCGATGAGCTTGGGGACGGCCTTGAACAGGTCGTCCACCAGCCCGTAGTCGGCCACCTCGAAGATCGGCGCCTCCTCGTCCTTGTTGATCGCCACGATGACCTTGGAGTCCTTGATCCCCGCCGCGTGCTGGATCGCCCCCGAGAGGCCGCGCGCACAGGTAGAGGTCCGGCGCCACGATCTTGCCGGTCTGCCCCACCTGGAGGTCGTTGGGCAGCAGCCCCTCGTCCACCACGGCCCGGCTCGCGCCCAGGGCCGCGCCCAGCACGTCGGCGAGCTGCTCGATGAGCTTGACGCCCTCGGCGTCCTTGACCCCGCGGCCCGCCGCTGACCACGATCTTGGCCTCGGTCAGTTCCGGGCGCGCCGACTGGGTGAGGTTGAAGGAGACGAACTTCGCCTTGAGGCTGGCCGGCGTCCAGGTCCACCGCCAGCTCGGTGGCGCTGCCCGCCGCCGGCGCCACTGCGTCGAACGCGGTCTCCCGCACGCGTGCAGCACGTGCGATGGCGGTGTCCACCGACCACCTTGGCGTCGGCGTTGCCGGCGTACATGGGCCGGGTGTAGACCACCCCGGCGTCGCCCTTCTCGAACCGGATCACGTCGCTGACCATGCCCGCGTCCAGCAGCCCCGCCAGGCGCGGCAGCAGGTCCTTGCCGGTGGTGGTGGCGGCGCGAGCACTGGCGTGTAGCCCTTCTCCTTCACCAGCTGGGCCGCCGCCGCGGCGTGGGCCTCCGGCGGTGTACTCGGCCACCGCGCTCGGCCTCGCTGACGTAGACCGTGCCGGCCCGAAGTCCTTGAGCTTCTGCGCGCCGGCGCCTGGCCCCCTTGCCCAGCAGCAGGATGTCCATAGCCCGTCCCGGTGAGTCTCGGCCAGGGTCTGCCCCGCGGTCACGGCCGGCGTAGGAGCGTGCCGGACGTCGCCCTCCTTCTCATTTCCGCGATCACCAGAATCGACATGGTCTCTCCTTGGATCCGCCTTGAGCGTTCCGAAATCAGTTCGCTTCCGACCGTCAGATTCCGATCCTTACCGGCCTCGTTCTTGAGCTTGTCCACCAGCTCGTCCACGCTGGACACCCGCTGGCCGGCCTTGCGCGCCGGCGGCTCCACCAGCGTGAGGATCTGGGTGCGGCTCTTGGGCTCGATGCCCAGATCCGCGGGGGTGACCTTCTTCACCTCTTTGCGCTTGGCCTTCATGATCTGCGGCAGGCTCGCGTAGCGCGGCGTGTTGAGGCGCAGGTCCGCGGTGATCACCGCCGGGCAGGTCCACCTCCTTGGTCTCCAGCCCGCCGTCGATCTCCCGCTGCACCGTGGCCTTGCCGTCGGCGATGTTCAGCCTGTAGGCGAAGCACGCCTGGGGCAGGCCGAGCCGCGCGGCCAGCATCTGCGAGGCCTGGTTGTTGTCGGTGTCCACGCTCTGCTTGCCGGCGATCACCAGGTCGGGCTTCTCCTGCCTGGTACACGCCCGGCCAGCACTCGGCGATCGCCGAGCTCTCCAGCGCCTCGCCACGGTCGACCAGGTAGGCCCGGGCGGCGCCCAGGGCCAGCCCGGCTCGCAGGGTCTCTTCGTTCTCGGGCCCGCCCACGCTGACCAGGAACACCTCGCCGCCGTCCTTTTCGGTCAGCCGCACGGCCTCTTCGATGGCGTACTCGTCGAAGGAGTTGATCAGGAAGTTCACCCCCTCGGTCTCGATTCCCGTGCCGTCCTTCTTCAGCCTCACCTTCACGTCCGGGTTCGGCACCCGCCGGACCGGCACCATGATCTTCATCGCCGCCTCCTCTGGTCGGTGTTGAGCCTGTCCGTCAATCCCGCAGCACGGAACGCGCGATCACCATCCGCTGCACCTCGCTCGTTCCCTCGTAGATCTCGGTGATCTTGGCGTCCCGGTAGAACCGCTCCACCGGGTACTCGTCGATGTAGCCGTAGCCGCCGAAGACCTGGATCGCCTCCCGCGTGACCTTCATCGCGACGTCCGAAGCCATGAGCTTCGCCATCGCCGACTCCTTGCCGAAGTTCTTGAATCCCGCGTCCTTCATCCACGCCGCGCGCCAGGTCAGCAGCCGGGCCGCGTCGATCTCGGTGGCCATGTCGGCGAGCTTCCACTGGATGGCCTGGAAGTTGGAGATGGGCTGCCCGAACTGGTCCCGCTCGCGCGAGTACGCCACGGCGTGCTCCATCGCCCCCCGGGCGATGCCCACGGCCTGGGCCGCGATGCCGATGCGCCCGCCGTCCAGGGTCTGGAGGGCGATCTTGAACCCGTCGCCGGGCTTCCCGAGGAGGTTCTCCTTGGGAATCCGGCACCCGTCGAAGACGAGCTCCGCCGTGGAGCTCGCGCGGATGCCCAGCTTGTGCTCCTCCTTGGCCACCTTGTACCCGGGGGAGTCGGCGGGCACGACGAACGCCGAGAGCCCCTTGTGGCCCGCCGCCTTGTCCGTGGCGGCGATCACCACGGCGACCCCGGCGGGGCCCCCGTTGGTGATGAAGATCTTGGAGCCGTTCAGGACCCACTCGTCCCCGTCGAGGACCGCGGTGGTCTTCTGGTTCCCGGCGTCGCTCCCGGCGAGCGGCTCGGTGAGGCCGAGGCACCCGAGCGTCTTCCCGGAAGCCAGCGGCACCAGGTACTTGCGCTTCTGCTCCTCGGTGCCGTGCTTGAGGATCGGGTCGCAGCAAAGGCTCGAATGGGCCGACACCACCACGCCGGTGGACGCGCACGCGGCGGAGAGCTCCTCCACCACGATGGCGTAGCAGCGGTAGTCCATGCCCCCGCCGCCGTACTCCTCGGGCACGGCGACGCCCAGGAAGCCCAGTTCGCCCATCTGCCGCGCCAGGTCCATGCGGAACGTCGCCGTCTTGTCCATCTCGGCCGCGTGGGGCGCCACCTCGTCCCGGGCGAACTTCCGGGCCGTGTCCCGGACCATGGTCTGGATGTCATCCAACTCGAAGTTCATGCCCTGCCTCCTGTCCGCCGAGGGATCGAGCCCGCACGCGCGCTCCCGGCCTCACCGGCCCTGGAAAGCCGCCTTCCGCTTCTCGAGGAACGCGGACATCCCCTCCTTCTGGTCGGCCGTGGAGAAGCACAGGCCGAACAGCTCGCTCTCCAGCACGCACGCGTTGTCGAGGTCCAGGTCCTGGCCGCGCTGCACGCCCTCCTTCGCCAGACGGACCGCCACCGGCCCCTTCGACGCGATGCTCACCGCCATCTTGAGGGCCTCGTCCAGGAGGATCTCCGAGGCGAACACGTGATTGGCCAGCCCGATCTGCCGGGCCTCCTCCGCCCGGACCTGGCGGGCGGTGGTCACGAGTTCCAGGGCCATCGCCCGCCCCACGAGGCGGGTCAGCCGCTGGGTTCCCCCGAAGCCGGGGGTCACGCCGAGGCCCACCTCCGGCTGCCCGAAGACGGCCCGCTCGCTCGCCACGATCCAGTCGCAGCTCATGGCCAGCTCGCACCCGCCGCCCAGGCAGTACCCGTTGACCACCGCGATGGTCGGGATGGGGAGGTTCTCCAGGCTGCGGAACGCGCGCAGGCCCTTCAGGGAGAAGTCCTTCGCCTCCATCGCGGTCAAGGCCTGCATCTCCTTGATGTCCGCCCCGGCGACGAACGACTTGTCCCCGGCGCCGGTCACCAGCAGGACCCGGGCGGAACGGTCCGCCCCCACCTCGGCCACGGCCGCCGCGATCTCGTCGAGGGTCTGGGCGTTGAGGGCGTTGAGCGCCGCAGGACGGTTGACGGTGAGCAGGTAGATCCCGGGCTCGGACTGCTCGAGCAGGATGTTCTCGTACCCCATCGGTGCGCCTCCTCTCCGCGAACGCGGCCGCACTCAGTTGCCGTAGTCGTAGAAGCCCTTGCCGGTCTTCCGGCCGAGGTACCCGGCCGCCACCATCTTCCGGAGCAGCGGGCACGCGCGGTACTTGGAGTCGCCGAAGCCTTCGTACAGGACGTCCAGGATGTAGAGGCACACGTCGAGCCCGATCAGATCCGCGAGCTCCAGCGGGCCCATCGGGTGGTTCATCCCGAGCTTCAGGACCGTGTCGATGTCCTTGGCGGAGGCGACGCCCTCGTAGAGCGAGAACACGGCCTCGTTGATCATGGGGAGCAGGACGCGGTTCGAGACGAATCCCGGGCTGTCGTTCACGCAGACCGGGACCTTGCCCAGCTTCTTGGAGAGATCCTCCACGGCGGCGTACACCTCGTCGGAGGTCTGCAGGCCGCGGATGATCTCGATCAGCTTCATGACCGGAACCGGGTTCATGAAGTGCATGCCGATCACCCGGTCCGGGCGTCCGGTCGCCGCGGCGATCCGGGTGATGGAGATGGAGGAGGTGTTCGAGGCGAGGATGGCGCCGGGCTTGGCGGCGCGGTCCAGGTCCTGGAAGATCTTGAGCTTGATGTCGGGGTTCTCTGTCGCCGCCTCCACGGCCACGTCCACGTCCGCGAAGGCCGCCAGGTCCGTGGTGCCGCGGATCCTCGCGAGGACGGCGTCCCTCTCCTGCGCGGAGATCTTCTCCTTGGCCACCATCCGTTCGAGGTTCTTCCCGATCGCCGCGATCCCCTTCTTCACCAGGTCGTCGGAGATGTCGCGGAGGACCACCGAATAGCCCGCGGCCGCGAACACCTGCGCGATCCCGTGCCCCATCGTTCCCGCGCCGACCACGCCCACCTTCTTGACGTCCATGGTCTCCTCCCGTCGAAGCCCCGGCCCCGGCGGGCCGGCTGGCAGAATGGCGCCCGCCCCGCAGGAGGGGCGGGATCGGATCAGGCGGGGCGCTCCACGACGAGCGCCACGGCGCCCCCTCCGCCCAAGCACAAGGTGGCGAGCCCGCGGCGCGAGCCCCGGGCCTTCATCGCATGGAGGAGCGTGGTCAGCACCCGGGCCCCGCTGGCCCCGATGGGGTGCCCCAGGGCGATGGCGCCCCCGTTGACGTTGACGCGGTCCCAGTCCCAGCCGAGTTCGCGGCCGTCGGCGAGACACTGGGAGGCGAAGGCCTCGTTGGCCTCGATGAGGTCGAAATCGCCGATGGCGTACCCCCCGCGGTCCATGACCCGGCGCACGGCGTCGATGGGCGCGAAGAAGACCTCCCTCGGGTCCCGGTGGGCGGCGGCCTGCTCCCGGACCAGGGCCAGCACCGGCAGACCCCGGCTCTCCGCGAACTCCCGGGACGCGACCACCAGGGCGCTCGCCCCGTCGGTCAGGCCCGGAGCGTTCCCGGCGGTCACCACTCCGTCCTTCTGGAACGCGGGGCGCAGCTTCGAGAGGACTTCCACCGTCGAGTCGGGGCGGACCGGCTCGTCCGTGGAGAAGGGGACGGGGGGTCCCTTCCGCTGCGGCACCTCGACCGCTGCGATCTCCTCCCGGAAGCTCCCGTCGGCGATCGCCCGTCCCGCCTTCTGCTGGCTGGCCGCGGCGAACTCGTCGAGCTCGGCCCGCGTCAGCCCGGCCTTCTCGGCGGTGAACTCGGCCAGGTTCCCCATGTGGACGTCGTGGAAGGCACACCAGAGCCCGTCGTGGATCATCGCGTCCACGGTGGTGAAGTTGCCCAGCCGGACCCCGCCCCGCAGGTTGCGCTGCAGGTGGGGCGCGTTCGACATGCTCTCCATGCCCCCGGCCACCACCACCTCGGCGTCCCCGAGCGCCACGGCCTGGGCGGCCAGCATGACGGCCTTCAGCCCCGACCCGCAGACCTTGTTCACCGTGAAGGCGTTGACCGAGGCCGGGAGGCCTCCCTTGAGCGCCGCCTGGCGAGCCGGGTTCTGCCCCACCCCCGCCTGGAGGACGTTGCCCATCACGCACTCGTCCACTTCCTCGGGGCGGAGCCCGGAGCGCTTGACGGCCTCCCGGACGGCGATCCCTCCGAGCTCGGGGGCCGAGAAGGGCTGCAGACTCCCCAAGTAGCCCCCGATGGGCGTCCTGCACGCTGCTACGATCGCGACCTCTCGCGCCATGGCTCTCTCTCCTCCCAACCCGTCACCGGCGGCGGCCCGTCGGGGCCGCGCCGTCGAACCGCAGGCTCCCCCGGCGCCCCCTTCCATACTTCAGCACCGCATCATCCTGCAACACATCAAACGATGGAAAGCCCCCCTTTGAAACGGAATTCACAGCCCGTGCCGCCCCCGGAGCACGCCCGGAACGCGCAACGGCCCTCCCACCCGCTGGGCCGGGAAGGTCGCGGCGGCCCGCTCCGCCCAACGAGAAGCGCCCGGCCCCCGGGCACGCCCCGGGCCCAAACGCTGGAAAGCGGCGAGCAAGGAGCGTGCCAGCAGCCGCGCGGCGGGGCCGGGCGGGACCGGGCGTTGCGCGGCTGTCGCGGGCGGCCCCCTCTTCGATGAAGCTCCACCGAGCTCGCGGTGAAAAATGACGCCCCTCCGGCCGCCTGGCCGGCCGCACCTGGGCGCGCCTCGACCAGGGCCAGCCCCTCACCACCGCCTACGCCTACGACCCGGCCACGGCCCAGCTCACGGGCGTCGACCATTCGGACGATACGCCCGACGTCGCCTTCACCTACGACCGCCTGGGCCGGATCGACACCGTGACCGACGCCGCCGGCACGCGTAGCTTCGGCTACGACCCCGCAACGCTCGTCCCCGTCACCGAGACCCTCGCCGGCCTGGTGGACGCCGTCGTCACCCGCACCTACGAGACCGCCGGCGTGCCGGGCCGGCCCGAGGGCTTCCAGGTCGAGGCCGGCCACCAGGTGAGCTGGGGCTACGAGCCCGCCACCGGAAGGCTCGCCTCCGTGTGGTGGAGCGTCGACGCCACGCCCGACTCGGCGAGCTACACCTACCTCGCCGACAGCGACCTCCCCGACACCCGCACCCTGGACGGCGACGTGGTCACCACCTACGCCTACGAGCCCGAGCGAAACCTCCTCACCCGGGTGAAGCACGAGGTGGGCGCCACCCGCGTGGCCCAGCACGACTACACCCACACCGCCCTGGGCCAGCGCGCCTCCGCCACCCAGAGCGGCCGGGCCTATGCCGAGGCGCTTGAACGCCCGGCTCCTGGGCCAGGCGTGGTTCGCCAACGCGGTCAACACCGGCAGCGGCGTCGAGCTGACGCCCGACTACCGGGGCTACGCCTACGACCCCATCGGCAACCGCACCGAGGCCGCGGAGAAGGACCCGGGCACCGAGAGCGCTCCTGCCCACGGCCTACACCGCGAACCTCCTCAACCAGTACACCGAGATCGCGCCCGCCCTGGGAGGCTTCCAGACCCTGGCCTACGACGAGGACGGAAACCTCGCCTCCTTCGCCGACGGCCACACCACCCTCTACACCTACGACGCCGAGAACCGCCTCACCGCGGTCGAGCCCCAGAGCCCCACCACCGGGGACGCGAAGGTGGCGCTTCGCTACGACTACCTCGGGCGCCGGGTGCAGAAGGTGGTGTACACCTACACCGGGGGCCTGTGGGTGGAGACCTCCGACACGCGCTTCGTCTACGACGGCTGGAACCTCGTCGAGGAGCGAGACGCCGCGGGCGCGGTGCAGCGAAGACCTACGTCTGGGGCCTCGACCTCTCGAACACCCTCCAGGGCGCCGGAGGCATCGGAGGGCTCCTGGCCGTGATCGAGGGGCCGGCGGTGCGCTACGTGCTCCCCGACGCCAACGGCAACGTGGGCCAGCTCATCGACGCCGCGACCAACGCCGTGGCCGCGCACTACGAGTACGACCCCTACGGCAACGTCACCTATGCCTCGGGGGTCGCGGCGGAGGACAATCCGTTCCGGTTCTCCACCAAGTACGCCGACGACGAGACTGAGAGCCCCCTCGACTACTACGGCTACCGGTACTACTCGCCCGAGCTGGGCGGTGGCTGAACCGCGATCCGTTAGGCGAACCCGGCAGCAGGCTTCTGCGAGAAGATGATGAGCTGGAGCCTGAGGGGGAACTCAATCTCATGGTGTTTATTGGAAATGACCCAGTAAATTTCGTGGATTTACTGGGCTTATTGACTTACAACAGGCCACCACCAGCGACAGTCCCACCCACTGGAGACACATTGAAAGCTCTTCAGTGTCTAGAAGATTGTCTTAAATGTGAGACATCAAATGACAAGCTCGATCTCTTGGTGACGGGCGGTGCTGAAAAGACTGGTCACTCGGCGAATAGCCACCATTACAAAGGCACAGCTGTAGATATTGCCGGACCAAAATTCAATTCTATATCTGATGTGCAGCTGAAGGCATGTGCTGTGTCATGTGGATTCATGGCTGGCCACTTCGAATCATTCAAGAAGAAACCAAACAAGAACCATTGGCATCTGCAATTGCAGCCTGGGAATGGTGTGCCGAAACTTGGGAATGCTGCTTCTGGCAAGTATGATCCTGCTGGGTGTCCCACATGCAAGTAACAACCTGTGAACGAGATGGGCGACAGAGCATGCCAAAGAGGCGCGTGTTGGTGCTTGGATTTTTCTGTGTCGCGACAGTAATGCTGTCCGCCATGTCTGCCTGTTCGGGACAGAAACGGGATGGAGAAGTCGTGGAAGATGTGATTGGTGTACTAAAGGAAGCTGTTGGCTCTGGCTTGACTGTGAAAAAGGAGCCGCCAGCAGAATTTGAAGTGTGCCCCGACAATACTTGCGACTTGTTTGTCGCAGGGGACGGGGTGCCTATCCAGGATTTGGCGAAAGCTGCACTTCTTTATGAGTACTTCTTTTCTGACTCTGTATTGCTTGATGGTTGGAGGCGCAGCAAGACTGCGACATCACTTGCTATTAGGCTGACGAAAGATGTTAGCAGTGGTGCACCGGAAGTGGAAAGGAGAGAGCATGCGGCTGAGTTTCTATCTACTCTCTCAAAGAAGTCAAGGTTAAGTTTGTATTTTGTGAGATACGATGAAGGAGTTCGCGCAGTTGTTCCAATCAAGATCGAAGAGATGTTGAGAGGACAATAGAATCTCCTTTTGTCGCCTTTCGCAAAATAGGGATTGGTTGTTTGGTCCGGCTTTCCCATAAGCTGTTCTTGGTGGCCGTGACGGGAGAGGGCGAGGGGACGTTCGGTGTTTTCGGTGTTTGCAATTGACGGTGCCTGCGCGGAAGGGTGTGGACATGGGACGCCGGTCGGTTCGACGGTTGTTCTCGCCCACGCGAGACGCGAAGGGCCAACGTTAGGGGAGGCAGAGAGGGACACTCTATATGCCCTCCGTCAAGGAAACATATTCTTCTGGAATTCCAGGCAGTTAGCGTGCGAGGCACAGGGGTGGCACACGGATGCCTAGCGTGCTCAGGGCGGCGAGTTCTCCCCATCGGCGAATCTCAGGCCTGACCGTTATCATCGTCTCGACGTCCCGCGCCCGCTTCGGGCACGCGGTCGTCCACCACTCCTCATCCAAGCTCTGAGATTCGGAGAGAGGCCCGGGATTGTTTTCAAGGG
>CAVPOV010000002.1:87500-134374 GCA_963707045.1 uncultured delta proteobacterium | reverse complement strand
CGGTACTACTCCCCCGAGCTGGGGCGCTGGCTGAACCGGGATCCTTATGGTGAGCCTGGTGGTTTGAATCTGTACGCATTCGTAGGCAACAACGGGGTCTCGTCAGTTGATCCGCTTGGTCTGTTCACACGCGTTACCTGTGCCAGCTATGAGTTCAGGGCTCTACTACTAGCAGAACTTGAAATACGGGGGCCAAATCCTGACCTCAGCTACATCGTCTTTCCTGGAAATGGCAGTATTCAAATTGCTCCTCCAGATAATAAGCCTACTGTTTCTTCGACTGGCATCCCTATAAAAGTCAAAGACAAGAAGATACCTCTCACCATTGCCGGAGATGATGTCGGGCGCTACTGGGGTTTTCGTTTGAACGGGGATCACACGTTCGTCGTGTCCGGAAATCTCTATGCAGAGGGTGAAAACAACTGAGGGCAGAAGGCAAATAGTGCTTATGTGACCTATGCGATAGGGTTGGAAGTGGACATCAATCGTGGGGGCAAGAATGCCTCTGGCAAGAACACAGTCAATGGGAACCTTGGGGTAAAGGGCCTTGATGACAGGTACTGCTGTTCTTTCACGATTAACAATTCAGCCTCTGATGGATATCAGATGTCAGACATTCTCCTAAACAGCAAGTACCAGGTAAATCTTGCAGTCGATTTGTTTAAGTAATCCATGGCTTGGGAGGGCACTGTGGGAAACAGAATTGCAACAGTAATATGCTGTCTAACTTTGGTAGTCTTTCTTCCGTCATGCTACTTTCAGAAAGTTAATAGAGAATCGGTTACGGAGAGCAGTTACAACAATTTACTTGGCAAGTGGTACGGCTACGGAGGCAAAGAGGGGGGTGGGCATTTTTCCGTACTTAAATTTGAGGAAGGCAGGAAGGCAGTATTTGCAATTAGACACATTGGATTTACAGCAGATGTCTGTTTTGTTGATAATATTATGACGGTAGAAGGCGGGTTCTTGATGGAATACGACTGTGAAAGCAGAGAGAAAACGCTTGTTAAACAAATGAGCGGCGAGATGATTGAGCTATATGACGGGGACGACCAAGTCTACTTCGCGACGCTCTTCCGTTTAGAGAAGGTACATGATGAGTTGAAAACCCTCGAAGAGCGGATCGGTGAATGACCTAGGAAGGCAGAGAGAGGGGAGACAGAGAGGGACGTTCTTCACTGGACAACTAGCGGGGGCGAGTCGGGAACGTCTATAGGGGCGCTGAGGGACGCCTATGGGGCCTCGGTACTAATCGCTGAGGCCGGGCAAGTGGCTGAGCGCAATCCTGGACAAGCACCGGCGGCGAAGGTCGGTCACCCTATGTGGACATTCAGGCCCTGAGCCGGACCCCGGTGGACGGTCATCTCCCGGAAAGATCCCCTTGACCTCTTCTCCTTACCAAATTACACTATACGGTAAGGAGGATTGCGCCCATGTATGTAAAGATCACCGCGAAACGTCAGGTCACGTTCCCAGCCCACGTCCTGGAGGCGCTCGGAGTAGGGCCGGGAGACCGATTGGAGTTACAGGAGAGCCCGGAAGGGTTTCTCCTGCGCCCTCAGCGTATCGACCCATCCCGGTTGGCCCCCTTGCGCGGCAAACTGGTGCGCGGTCTGGGGACCTTTGATATAGAGCGATTCCGAGAGCAAAAACATGATCCAGCGCTTCGGGATTGATACCTCGATTCTCGTCCGGCTGCTGACGGGCGACCCGGAGGACGGGTTTCGAGTCTGCCTCGGAGCTCTCACTGAACTTCGGGAGCATGATGGGGCGGAGATCCTCGCCTCCAATCAGGTGATTGGCGAGGCGTACGTTGCTGTCCAGCACCACTACGGGATCTCGAAGACCGACGTGCGGGCCGCCCTTACGAGTGTCCTCACAAGCGGCCTGGTGGCCCCCTTGAACGGGTCGAGCGTTCTCTCCGCCCTGGAAATCACGGCCGGGTGCGGTCTGATAGACCGACTCATCGCGGACGATTACCGGCAGACCGGGGTCCGCACCCTCACTCTTGACCGCCGGATGTCCAAACTGCCGGACACAGAGCTCCTCGTGGAGTAGCCCGTCCGTTCTTCGCCGCGTATCGAGAGCCGATGGAGATCCAGGACCTGTTGATCTGCACTGCCCAGAACTTGCACGTCCTGGTGCACAAACGCCCTCTCCCCCGTGCCGAGTCGAGCGCGCAGGCACTATGCGCCGCCCGGGCACTGTCGTCGCTTGTCTTCGACCTTGCCGTATGGCTTTGGCGAATCCGGTCAACTCCTCGCCGGATCCCCTCTCTCCTCCCGATCTGCGTCCCAACCTGAGAGCCCCAACGGCTGCGCTCTCCATCCTCCCCGACAGCTGCCGTAAGCCCTTTGAGCAACAGCCCCCCCGATTTTCGGCACTCCGGGCTGCCAGCGCTGAAACCTGCCACTGGCCAGTCCCAACAGCCCGTCTCATCAATCAAAGTCCCGACAGCTCCTCCCATCCTGTGAAGCCCCGGGAACCCGGCAGCGGGCGAGGTTTGCGCCACAACGCCCGCCCTTCGCCGCGACCGCGAGACGCGCCCCTACCCGGTGCCGGGAGGCCGGCTGAAAGGGGGATGGGTCCCGTTCCGGAGGCCGGAGGCTCTCTTGACGGTCCACCCCGGCCACGAGTACGAATGGTGCCGCTCGGAGTCGGTGAACGGGGCCTTGGAGGGCGGGGTGCCGGGGCACACGCGCAGAGGGGTGGGAGCCGTGAAGGCGGCGGGAGAGCTCGAAGGGACTCGAGACGCCCTCATCGAGGCGGTTCTGCTTCGCATGGCTTCCGGGGGAGAGGATCCCTTGGCCCTCGTCCGCGACCTGGTCGCCGCCGTCCGGCCGAAGTCTCCGGCGGACACTGGAGAGGCGGCCCGCTCCTGGCGCGCCATGCTTGCGCTTCTGGAGGCGAACCAGGAGTACCGCCAGGCCGCGGCCGAGACGGTGCTCGCCCTGTTTGCCGGCCGGCAGCAGCGCACGCTGTACACGGAAGCCGGTGTGCTCCCCAACACGGGCTTCTTCTCGGAGCTCCGCCGCAGCCTTACCCACAAGTTCCTCCCCGAGTTGGTGGACGAAGACGATCTCCGGGATTGCGTGGCGATCATCTTCCCTCGCCCCTCGACGTGGCTGAGGACCGTCCCCCTAGCGGACCGGACCGCCTTCTGGAAGCTGCTCTCAAGCGTGCCGGACGTGGCCCTCGAGGCCCACGCAACGATCCGGGAGCAGATGCTCGACGCCGCGGTGGTGCTCGGGCACAGGACGGCCTCGATGGGGTTGGAACCCGAACTGCTGCGGGTCCTGCCTCGGCTCGCCCGCGGCGAGTCCCCCTTCATCGCCTTGAGCGACCAGCTGGGGCTCTTCGTGAGGTCGTTCCGGAGTCCCGGCGCCGCTGCTCAGGGGACGGGGGAGGAGGACGAGCGCCACGTGCTCGTGCTCGTGGACCAGTGTCGCGATGCCGTCGCCCGGGCCCGGCAGGCCGCCGCCACCCGGGGCACCAGCATGGCCCTCACCTTCCTGCTCGTGCGCCTCGGGCAGCACCTGGAGCGGCTGGAACTTCTCGTCAGGGTGCTTGCCGCACGGTTCAACGCGGAGGCGCGTGCGGAACTGGCCGAGCGGTGGGGTAGCTTCCTGCGGCACGCCATCGAGTCGGAACTGGAGCGCAACAGCATCCGCAGGCACGTGGCCGACCTGACCGGGATCCTCTCGCTTCGCGTCACCGAGAACGCCGGGCACACGGGCGAGCACTACATCGCCGTCGATCGGGCCGATTGGGCCAGGATGTGGGGCGCGGCCGCCGTCGGAGGCTTCTTCATCGCCTTGCTGGCACTGCTCAAGATCCGGGGAGCCTCTCTGCACCTGGCGGTGCTGAACGAAGGGCTCCTGAACGGGGCCATCTACGGCATCGGGTTCGCCGTCATCCACGTGTTTCACGGCACCGTCGCCACGAAGCAGCCGGCCATGACGGCCGCGACCTTGGCCTCGGCCCTCGGGAGGATCCGAAGCAGGTCCCGGGAGATCGAGGAAGTCGCAGACCTGGTAGCCGCCACCGTGCGCACGCAGAGCGCGGCGATCGCGGGGAACCTGCTGGTGGCCTTCCCCCTCGCGCTCGCGGTCGGCGTGGCCCTGCGGTCCGGGTCGGGGCACTCCATCCCCGAAGCCAAGGCCGCCAAGTTGCTCGCCGACATCGACCTCCTCGCCCTCGCGCCGCTCCTCTACGCCGCCGTGGCCGGTATCTGGCTGTTCGCGGCTGGGATCGTGTCGGGGTACGTGGACAACCTCGTGGCCTACGGACGGCTCAGCGAGCGCGTCGCGGCACACCCTGGGCTCCGCCGTGTCCTGGGGGCAGAGAGGTCGCAGAAGGTCGGAGACTACCTGGGCCGAAACGCCGGCGGGTTGTCCGGGAACCTCTTCTTCGGAGTGATGCTTGGAATCACCCCGGTGCTGGGCATTGTCTCGGGGCTCCCCCTCGACATCCGGCACATCGCTTTTTCCGCAGCGAACTTCGGGTACGCACTGACGGCCCCCGACTTTCACGTTGCCGCTTGGGTGGTGCTTCGCTGCCTGGCCGGGATCCTGGCCATCGGCACGGTCAACCTGATCGTAAGCTTCTTCCTCGCCCTCTGGCTGGCACTGCGCGCCCACCAGGCGAGCCTCGCCAGTCTGCGTGGCTTGCTGCCGGCGCTCGTGCGACAGCTGCGCGAGAAGCCCTCTCGGTTCTTCTTCCCGGGTCGGCAGGAGGAAGGGTGAGGCGCGGGAAAGGCGGGCGGTGAACGGGTCGGGAGGGGGCGCGCCGCCGTGTGCTCCGAGGAGGTCCGGCACGCTCCCTCCGCCTCCTCTTGGGTGTCGGACGTTCCGTCGGAGCCTGCCGAGTCCTCAAGGAAGGCGCGCAAGAGGCGAAGCGCAGCAACTCAAGTCGTATTCGGTAGCTCCCACACGGGCTTCCGCCAAGCATGGGATTCGTGCCTTCGAGGCCGCCTGCGCGGCCTGGCCGGTCGAGGCGAAAGACTGCCGCCCCCCAAGTCAGCCTCGACCCGATGAGAAGCCCGCCCCGCGTCAGAACCGCACCTCCGCACCACCCCCGAAACCGAACTCCGAGTGCCAGCGCCCCAGGAGGGACAGGGCGCGGGTCACCGTGTACCCGACGCCGGCGGAGCCCTCCCAGTGGTGGTGGGTGTCGTACTCGGCCTCCCCGTGGATCGAGAGCCGGGGCGTCAGGTCGAGGTGCTTCTCCAGCGCCACGCGCCCGCCCAGGTCCGAATCCACCCACAGCCGCGACTCGACGTTCAGGGGCAGCAGGTAGCGGACGCCGAGCACCGCCCGGGCGTCGTCCACCCCCCGGTCCTCGCCCTGGAAGTTCCCACCCAGGAACGCCGTGAAGAAGCGGTTGACGTACCTGCCCCAGGTGGCGGTCCCCTCCCACTCCACGTCCTCCACTCCCTGCCACCCGACCTCCCACTCGGCACCGAGCAGGTTCCGGGTGCTGGAGGCCTGGAGGACGCCCTCGGTCATGTTCGTGAGCAGGTCCGCCCGGCCGAACGCGTACCAGTGCTCCCCGTAGAGCCGGGGCCGGATCGCCTCGACCTCGGGCTCGGGGCGGAAGCCCTCGTAGTGCACCACCCGGGTCATGCCGCTCATCATGTGGTAGAGCAGGTGGCAGTGGAAGAACCAGTCCCCCGGCTCATCGGCCGCGAATTCGATGACGGTGGTGGACATGGGCGCCACGTCCACGGTGTGCTTCCACGGCGCGCGCTCCCCCTGGCCGTTCACCACCCGGAAGAAGTGCCCGTGCAGGTGCATGGGGTGGTGCATCATCGTGCGGTTCACGAGGACCAGCCGCACCACCTCTCGCTCCCGGATGCGTATCGCGTCGGCCTCGGAGAGAGCCCGGTTGCCGAGGAACCAAACGTAGCGCTCCATGTCGCCGTCCAGGGTGAGCCGGAGTTCCCGGACGGGACTCTCCGGGGGAAAGGCGGTGGGCCGCACGGCCCGCAGCACCTCGTAGGGGGGCCAGGGCCGGCGGGGGTCCATCCCGTCCATCGCGAGTTCCGGGGCCGAGGAGGCGTCGGCGGCGAGGAGGCCGAAGGCCCGGCCGAACCGCCTGCCGCTGCGGTCCGGCGCTTCCTCGGGAGGAGGCGCACCGGGCGGGGCGCCGTGGGCGTGGACGCCGTGTTCCCCGTGGGCTTCTCCGGCCGCCCCCGCCTCCCCGTGGTGCCCCGTCGCCGCCATGCCGGGGCGGTCGAACCGCCCCGCCTCCACGGCCCGGTTCGGCATTCCCACGGCTCCCGCCGGGGTGAGGGCGAAGACGGTCGCCAGGGTCGCGCCGCCCATGGCGTGGCCCCGGTAGACGTCTGGCCGGGGCACGGCGGGCGCGGGGTGGCGGCCCCCCTGCCCCAGCCAGACCGAGGCGAAGGCCGATCCGTCGTGGGCCGTGGCCCGGAACTCGTACGCCCCCTCCCCCGGCACGGTCACCAGGACGTCGTACGTCTCGGCCGCGGCGATGAGGAGGCGGTCGAGTTCCACGGGTTCGACGTCCTGGCCGTCGGCGGCGACCACGGTCATGGGGCCTCCGGCGAACTCCAGGTGGAAGTAGGTCGTCGAGGACCCGGCCACCAGCCGCAACCGCACCCGCTCGCCGGCCCGGGCCTCCAACGCGGTCTCCGGGGAGCCGTTCGCCAGGAACCGGTCGTAGGCCACGTCGGAGATGTCCATGGGGGGCATCCGCGCCAACTCCCGCCCGAGGTAGGCGCCGAGCACGCCCAGGCGGGCGGCCCCCAGGAGGCTCTGGCCGCTCCCCTTCTCGAGCGCGTACCACTCGCTGCCGCGCTTGAGCGTGCGGAGCACGGAGTGCGGGTCCTCGTCGGTCCAGTCGGAGAAGAGGACGACGTAGTCGCGGTCGGCGCCCGAAAGGGCTTGCCGAGGCTCGATGACGATGGAGCCGTACAGGCCCCTCTGCTCCTGGAGCCCGGAGTGGGAGTGGTACCAGTACGTCCCGGAATGCCGGAGGGGAAACTCGTAGGTGAAGGTCGCCCCGGGGGCGATGGGGGGGAAGCTCAGGTACGGCACCCCGTCCATGCCGGGGGGGACGAGCAGCCCGTGCCAGTGGACGGAGGTGTCCGCAGCCAGCCGGTTGTGCACGCGGATCCGAGCGGTGTCGCCCTCGGTGAAGCGCAGGACCGGGCCCGGGATGGCGCCGTTGAGGGTCACCGCGCTCACCGGCCGGCCGGTCATGTTCACCTCCTGCTCGGCGACGGTGAGGTCGTACTCCACGACCCCGGCCGAGGTCAGGTGCGCCCACAGGAGTGCCGCCGCGAGGAATGCGAACCGGGCCCGGTGCATCACGGACCGCGACCCGACCCCGCGGCCCGGGCGGCCCGGGGAACGAGGGCCGACCGGAGTTCCTCCCACTCCGGTTCTGCGTAGTTCTCCCTGCGCCAACGCAGGCCGCCGTCCCGGATGGTCCCAGGCCCCTCGGCCTCGAAGAGGAAGCGGAAGGCCAGGGAGAGCACGTGGTGGTGCTGCTCCCGGTTGCCCCGCTCCCCCAGAGCGTGGCCGAAGGGGAAGCGCAGGTAGAGGGCGCGCGGCGGCGGGGTCTTCTCGGTGATCTCCCGCACGATGGACAGGCACACGGTGGGGATCCCCTGCCCCTCGATCGCCCTGGCCGCCAGTCCCACGGACCGGTTGCAGACCCCTCACGCGGGCACCAGCAGGGCGTAGTCCACCCCGGCCCGCCGGAGCCGCCGCGCGATCTCGGGCGCGGTCTCCCGGACCAGGGTTTCCACGTGCGGCCCCTCGATGTGCCCCATGAGGGCGTACGCCGTCGGGTGGACACCGCCGAGGCAACCCCGCTCCGCCCACTCCCGGAGCCGCTCGGCGGGGAAGACCAGGTTGAGGTCGGCGTCCGCGTCGCGGTGGTCGTAGTAGTCGTGGGTAATGGTGAGCCGCGCCGGGAGGGCGTCGGCGGGAACCTCCCGGAAGCTCGGGTCGCCGTCCGGGTCGGCCATGTCGAAGGGCGGCTGATCCACGAGGTGCACGCCCCCCGTGGTCACCAGGGCCAGGACCGCCTCCCGCAGGGGCTTGCCGGGCGGAGACCACGGCACCTGGCCGCGGTCCGCGGCGAGCCGGCGGGCCCAGCGGGCGGCGAGAGCCGGGAAACGGGTGAAGACCCGTGCGAGAAGGCGGTTGCGGATGCGGGACGCTTCCATGGTGCGAACTCCTCCCCGGCGGCCGGGACGCCACGGGACCGTACCACACGCCGCGCATCCCGCAAAGGGCCCCACCGGACCGAAGGGGGAACGATCGGATCTATTCTTGACTACACGACAAGGGTATGCGATAAGGCTTTGCTCACCTTTCACACGACTATGGGAAAGAGGAGCCCGGAGCACTTGTCCGAATCCGATCTGCGCCTGGAGGGCGTGTACGAGCAGGCCCAGAAGGGGCGCTTCATGGTGCGGGTGAAGGTCCCCGGCGGGGCGCTCTCGGCGGAGCAGGCGGAGAAGGTCTGCGACCTGTCGGAGCGCTTCGCGAGCGGTACGCTGCACCTCACGACCCGGATGAGCCTGGAGTTCCACGGCGTGGGTGCCGGGGACCTCGCCGAGGTCGCCCGGGGGCTTCGCGCCGTGGGGCTCACCACCCGGGGCGCCTGCGGGGGGGCGGTGCGGGGCGTGGCGGTGAGCACGCCGTTCTCCGCCGGGGCTGCGCGCGCGCGCGCGGTCGCCGCCCGACTGCAAAGCCACTTCACCGGGGACCAGCGCTTCGAGGGGCTCCCAAAGAAGTTCAAGGTCGGCGTGGACGGCGGCTACGACGGGGCCCGCCACCTGATCCAGGACGTGGGCCTGGTCTGGGTGGAGGAGGAGGGCGGAGTCGCCCGCTACGATGCGTGGCTCGCGGGAGGCCTGGGCCGGGAGCCGGCAGAGGCCTTCGCCTTCGAGCGGACCGTGGAGGAGCCCCGGATCCTGCCCCTGGTGGAGGCCGCCGTGCTCGTCCACCGCGAGCACACGCCCCCCGGCCGCCGCCTCCGCCACATCGCCGCCGAGAAGGGCCGGGGCTGGCTCCGGGAGCAGGTCGCCCGGGAGTGGGCGCGGATCCCGGACCTCCCCCTCGCCGAGGGGTCCCCCGATGCCGCCGGCGTCCCGGCCCACGGCTCCGGGCCGGTCTGGGTGACCGCGAGGGTCTTCGCCGGGGAGCTCCCGGCGCGCTCCCTGCACCGGTTGGCCCGAGCGGCCCGGGAACTCGGCTCCGGCTGCCTCTTCCTCACGCCGGATCAGGATGTCGCCCTTTGCCTCGCCGGTGCCCAGCGCCGGGAAGACGCAGCGGCGGCCGTCGCCTCCGCCGGGCTCGAGGCGGCGACGCCCCACGGGGGGCCGTCCCTGCGGGTTTGTCCGGGGAGCCACGAGTGCCGGATGGGGTTGGCGCCGACCCGCGAAGTGGCGAGGGCCCTCGCCGCCGCCATGGGCCCCCGAGCGCGCCGCCTCGGCTGGGCGGTGTCGGGGTGCCCCAACGGCTGCGCCCAGCCCCAGCTCGCCCAGGCGGGGGTTGCCTGCCGCCGCCTGCGGCGGGACGAGGCGGGGCACCGGCAGCCGCTGTTCGCACTGCTCCGCCGCGACGGCCCCGGCTTCGGGCGGGCCGTTCTGGAAGACGTTCCGCTGCCCGAACTCTTGGACGCCGTGAAGGCCCTGGGCTGAACCGGGGAGGGAGGGAACCGTGCACATCGACACGCGACTGGCTCGGGCCGGCCTCGGCAGCGACCCCGCCACCGGGGCGGTGAGCACGCCGATCCACCCGTCGTCGACCTTCGCCCACCCCCGGCTCGGCGAGACGACCGGCTTCGACTACTCCCGCACGGCGAACCCGACCCGCGTCGTGGTGGAGAGGGTCCTCGCGGAGCTCGAGGGCGGAGCGGCCGGGTTCGCCTTCGCCTCGGGCATGGCGGCCCTGACCACCTTCTTCCTCCTCTTCCGGCCGGGCGACCACCTGGTGGTCTCCGACGACCTGTACGGAGGGACCTACCGCCTCCTGGAGCGCGTCTTCCGCGAGTTCGGCCTCGAGATCGGGTACGCGGACTTGGGCCGAACGGGGGAGGCGGAGGGGGCGCTGCGCCCGAACACCCGCGCGGTACTCGTCGAGACGCCGACCAACCCCCTCATGAAGGTCGCCGACATCCGTGCCCTAGCCGGGATCGCCTCGTCCCGGGGCATCCTCCTGGCCGTGGACAACACCTTCCTCACGCCCTATTTCCAGCGCCCCCTGGAACTGGGGGCCGATCTGGTCGATCCACAGCGCCACCAAGTACCTGGGGGGCCACAACGACCTCCTGGCCGGCGCCCTGGTGACCCGGACGGCGGAACTGGGGGAGCGGGTCGGCGTTCCTCCAGAACACGGTGGGGCCGGTGCCGTCGGCCCAGGACTCCTGGCTGCTGCTCCGCTCCCTCAAGACCCTCGGCGTGCGCCTCGCCCGCCAGGCCGAAACCGCGGCGCGGGTCGCCGGGTTCCTGCGATCCCACGGGGCGGTCCGCGCCGTGTACTACCCCGGCTTCCCCGACCACGCCGGGCACCGGACCATGCGGGCCCAGGCTTCGGGCTTCGGCGCGATGCTCAGCTTCCGGCTGTCTTCCGGCGACGCGGTCGCCCGGTTCCTCGAGCGGCTCCGACTCGTGACCTTCGCGGAGAGCCTCGGAGGCGTGGAGTCCCTCGTGACCGTGCCGAGCCGCCAGACCCACTGCGACATCCCCCCCGCCGTGAGGGAGCGCCTGGGGGTGACCGACGATCTCGTCCGCCTGTCGGTCGGGCTGGAGGACCCCTCCGACCTGCAGGACGATCTCGACCAGGCCCTGGGAGGATGACGATGGCACGCCAGCCGACGACGAGGCCCCGCACCCGGCTGGTCGGAGGGCGGGAGGAGGTGGACCGGGCGACCGGCGCCCTGGGGGTGCCCATCGTCATGGCCAGCACCTTCCACCAGGACGACCCCGAGCAGCCGGGCCCCTACGACTACTCCCGCTCCGGGAACCCGACCCGCGCGGCCCTCGAGCAGGCTGTGGCGGACCTGGAAGGGGGATCGAGGGGCTTCGCCTTCGCGTCGGGCATGGCGGCGACGACCACCATCCTCTCCCTGCTCGGCCAGGGGGACCACGTGGTCGCCGCCCGGGACCTCTACGGCGGCACCTACCGCGCCCTCACCGGCGTCTTCTCCCGCTTCGGCGTCGAGACGACCTTCGTGGACGGCACGGACGTCGGGGCGATCGAGGCCGGGTTCCGGCCGAGCACCCGGATGCTCTGGCTCGAGACGCCGTCGAACCCCCTGCTCCGCATCACCGACCTCCGGGCCGCCGCGGCCCTGGCCCGCGGCCGGGGCGCGCTGGTGGCCGTGGACAACACCTTCATGACCCCCCTACTCCAGAACCCCCTGGCCCTCGGGGCGGACGTCGTCGCGCACAGCGCCACCAAGTTCCTCGGAGGGCACAGCGACCTGGTGGCCGGCTGCGCGGTCGTCGCCGAGGAAGGGCTCGGGCGTCGGGTCGCCTACCTCCAGAACACCCTGGGAGGCGTCCTGTCTCCCCACGACGCGTGGCTCCTCCTTCGGGGCATGAAGACCCTGGGGGCCCGCCTGGACGCCGAGCAGGCCGCCGCCGCCGAACTGGCCCGGCGCCTGAAGGCCCACCCCCGGGTGGAACGGGTGCACTACCCCGGCCTGGACACCCACCCCGGGGCCGAACTCCACCGCGCCCAGGCGCGCGGCCCGGGGGCGGTGCTCAGCTTCGAGGTGGGGTC
Organism: uncultured delta proteobacterium; assembly: GCA_963707045.1. Lineage (GTDB taxonomy): Bacteria > Desulfobacterota > Deferrisomatia > Deferrisomatales > JACRMM01 > CAZGRT01. The sequence continues at coordinate 122,606 of CAVPOV010000002.1, read as the reverse complement.
CGGCGAAGCGGCGCTGCGCGCGCTGCGGTCGGTCCGGGTGCCCGCGGTGGCCGTCAGCCTGGGGGGCGTCGAATCCATCCTGTCCTACCCGTGGACCATGTCCCACGCCTCCATGCCGGCGGCGCACCGGCTCTCCCTCGGCATCACCCCCGGCCTCCTGCGGCTCTCGGTGGGGTTGGAGGACGTCGAGGACCTGTGGGACGACCTGGACGCCGCGTTGGCGGGGTGACGGAGCCGAGGACGATCCCATGAAGCCGCAGGTGCAGCGACTGGCGACGGACATCCTGGTGATCGGCGGTGGAGCCGCGGGGTGCGCCGCGGCCGTGGAGGCCCGGGAAACGGCCCCGGAGCTCGAGGTGACGATCGCGGAGAAGGCCCACATCGACCGCTCCGGCTGCCTCGCCATGGGCCTCAACGCCGTCAACGCCTACCTGCCCAAGGGCGCGGACCCGGAGGAGTACGTGGCCTCGGTGCGGCGCGACTCCCACGGCGTCCTGCGCGAGGACCTGGTACGGTCCATCGCCGCGGAACTCCACCGGGCCACCCACCGGGTCGAGTCCTGGGGGCTCCCGATCCCCCGCGACTCCCGCGGCCTGCCCTTCCCCAAGGGGCCGCGCTCCATCCGCATCCTCGGCGAGAGCCTCAAGCCCCTCCTCGCCCGCCGGGTCCGGGGGGCAGGGGCCAGGATCCTCAACCGGCACACGCTCCTGGACCTGACCGTGACCGGCGGCCGGGTATCCGGAGCCCGGTTCCTCTCCGTGCGGAGCGGGAGCCTCGTGGACGTCCGGGCCCGGGCGGTGGTGCTCGCGACCGGAGGGGCGTCGGGCCTCTACCGAACCCCCAACCGGGGCGACGCCCGCAACCGCATGTGGTACTCGCCCTTCAACACGGGGGCGGGCTACGCCGCGGCGCTCCGGGCCGGCGCCGAGCTCACGACCCTGGAGATGCGCTTCGTCCCGACCCGGATCCGCGGCACCGCGGCCCCCACCGGGACCCTGGCGCAGACCTTCGGGGCCCGCGAGGAGAACCTGCTCGGAGAGCCCTTCCACCAGCACTACGCCCGGCAGTGGGGCGTGGAGAGGCTGACCACGCCCCAGCGCCTGCGGGCGCTCCTGGAGGAGCTCAAGGCCGGACGGGGCCCGGTGGTGCTCCGGATCCCGGAACCCCGGGACGACCAGCTCCGGGAGATGCTCTGCGCCTACCTCGACATGACACCCGCCCAGGTGGCGGCGTGGGCGTCCGAGGGTTTCGAGCCCCGGGAGAACGCGGTGGAGATCGGGACGAGCGGGCCCTACATCCTCGGGGGCCACACCGCCAGCGGGCTGTGGGTGGACGTGGAGAGGAGGGCGGGTCTGCCGGGCCTGTACGCGGCGGGCGACGTGGCCGGCGGCGCCCCCAAGAAGTACGTGAGCGGCGCGTGGGCCGAGGGCTTCCGGGCCGCCCGGACCGCCGTGGCCGACATCCGGGCGGGCGACCGTCCGGAAGCGCCGGAACCCTCGGCGGCCGACCTGCTGGAGGCCGCCGACGCGGCGCGCCGGCCCCTGGACCGCCCGGGGGGCCTCTCTCCCCGGGACGCGACGGACCGGCTCCAGCGGGTCATGGACGAGTACGCCGGTGGGCTCTCCACGCTCTACGAGATCCACGGCCGCCGCCTGGAGATCGCGCGCCGGGAGCTCGAGGCGCTGGAAGGCGACCTCGCCGACCTCGGCGCCTCCGACCTCCACGAACTCCTCCTCGCCACCGAGGTGGGAGACCGCGTGCTGACCGCCCGGGCCGTGGTCGAGCACCTCGCAGCCCGCCGCGAGACCCGCTGGCCGGGCTACCAGACCCGGGTCGACTTCCCGGACACCGAGCCCGCCTGGCGCCTCTTCGTGAACTCGCGCCTGGAGGGCTCCCGGGTCGCGACCTTCACCCGCCCCATGGAAGCGGCCGCCTGAACCCCGGGGAGGAGCACGATGCCCGCCAAGATCGACGTCAACCTGTGCGACGGCTGCCGGGGCAGCCCGGAACCGCCGTGCGTGCGGTCCTGCCCCGGCGACATCGTCGCCAAGGACTTCAACCGGGAGAAGGCCTACCTGCGGTGCCCGGGGGAGTGCTGGGACTGCTACGCCTGCGTGAAGGCCTGCCCCCGCAACGCCGTCCAGGTGGAGCTGCCCTACGCCATCGCCCGCAGGGTGGGCGGCCTCGTCCTGGTGGACCACGGGACCCGCGGGGTGCTCTGGGAGGTCCGGTGGCCCCACGGCGGCGTCACCCGGGCCCTCCGGCCCGGGCACCTGGAGCCGGCCGACCTCCTCCCCGAGGTGCCCGAGGCGGCTTTCCTCGGCAAGGACATCTGACCTCCGGCCACCTCCCGACCGCCGCCTTCCGGCGCGTCCCCCGCCCCGACGGACGGCCCTCGTGGAAGCGCCGCCCAAACGCGGTAGCCTTGACCTGGCTCAAGGGCCCGCTAGCGTGAAGCCTCTATCCTTCGGCCGTGGACAAACGAACCGGCCATCGAACCCCATCCGAGAGGAGGACCCCGATGTTCTGCAACCAGTGTGAACAGACCGCCCAGGGAGCCGGCTGCACCAAGCAGGGCGTGTGCGGCAAGAACGCCGAGGTCGCCGCGCTCCAGGACCTGCTCACCTACGCCGTGCGCGGCCTGAGCCCACTTCGCCGTCGCGGGCCGCGAAGGTCGGCGTGATCGACGCCGACGTCAACCGCTTCACCGCCAAGGCCCTCTTCTCCACGCTGACCAACGTGGACTTCGACCCGGCCCGCTTCCAGAAGCCTGATCGCCGAGGCCGTGCAGCACCGGGAGGCCCTGCAAGGCCAAGGTCCAGCCGACAGGGCGGGACGGTCCAGTTCGCCGACCCCGCGGCCGGCTTCCAGCCCGCGGCCGACCTCGCCGGGCCTGGTCGCGCCAGGGCGAGCAGGTCGCGCCTCCCCATCGACTGGGACCGCGGACGACGACGTCCAGAGCCTCCAGGAGATCGACCCTGTACGGCCTCCGCGGGGCGGCGGCCTACGCCGACCACGCCGCGGTCCTCGGCCAGGAGGACGACGCGGTCTACGCCTTCATCCACGAGGCGCTGACCAAGCTCGCCGACAAGACGCCTCGGCCTCGAGGACTGGGTCGGCCTGGCCCTCGAGACCGGCGAGGTGAACCTGCGGGCCATGGAGCTGCTCGACGCCGGCAACACCGGCCGCTACGGCCACCCCGAGCCGACCCCGGTGCCGCTCGGGCCACAAGGCGGGCAAGGCGATCCTCGTCTCCGGCCACGACCTCAAGGACCTGGAGGAGCTGCTCGAAGCAGACCGAGGGCAAGGGCATCAACGTCTACACCCACGGCGAGATGCTGCCGGCCCACGGCTACCCGGGGCTGAAGAAGTACGCGCACCTCGTCGGCAACTACGGCGGCGCCTGGCAGAACCAGCGCAAGGAGTTCGCCGCGTTCCCGGGCGCGATCCTGATGACCACCAACTGCATCCAGAAGCCCGCAGGACGGCTACAAGGACCGCATCTTCACCACCGGCCTGGTGGGCTGGCCGGGCGTCACGCACATCGCCGACGGCGACTTCGCGCCCGTGATCGAGGCGGCCCTGGCCGTGCCCGGCTTCGCCGAGGACGAGGCCGAGCGACACGATCATGGTCGGCTTCGGCCGCAACGCCGTGCTGGGCGTGGCCGACAAGGTGATCGACGCGGTCAAGGCCGGCGCGATCAAGCACTTCTTCCTGGTCGGCGGCTGCGACGGCGCCAAGCCGGGCCGCAACTACTACACCGAGTTCGTCGAGAAGGTGCCCGACGGACTGCGTGATCCTCACCCTGGCCTGCGGCAAGTACCGCTTCAACAAGCTGACTTCGGCGACATCGGCGGCATCCCGCGGCTGCTGGACGTCGGCCAGTGCAACGACGCCTACTCGGCCATCCAGATCGCCGTGGCCCTGGCCGAGGCCTTCGACTGCGGCGTCAACGACCTGCCGCTCTCGCTGATCCTGCTCCTGGTACGAGCAGAAGGCCGTGGCCATCCTGCTGACGCTGCTGCACCTGGGCATCAAGAACATCCGCCTCGGGCCGAGCCTGCCGGCGTTCGTCACCCCCAACGTGCTCAACGTGCTGGTGGAGAACTTCGACATCAAGCCGATCACCACCGCGGAGGCAGACCTCAAGGCGGCCATGGCCGCGTAGCCCCGGCCCTCCGTCGGAACCGCACGAGAGCCCCGCCGGTCAACCCGGCGGGGCTCTCTCTTTTCCCCGCGAGAGCGCCTCAGGCGGGCTCGACCACCCGGTAGCGCCGGTCCTCCGCCTCCACCACGTCGCCCGTGCGCAGCTTCCGCCCGCGGCGGCGGTCCACCTCGCCGTTCACCCGGACCTCGCCGGCCTGGACCCGGGCCTTGGCCTCCCCGCCGCCCTGGACCTCGCCCGCGAGCTTGAGGAACTGGTCCAGTCGGATGAACTCGCCCCGCACGGGGACCTCGACCGCCGCGTCGTCCACGCCCGTCACTCCAGCGGCCGGGAGAGGGTGAAGGCACCTCGGATCTCCCCGGGGCGGAAGCCCGTAGCCCGGTCCGCCGGGTAGGCCTCCCGGATCTTCTCCCGGATGGCCGGCGCAACGTCCGGCCCGTGACAGATCGTGCAGACCTCGCCGGTGGGGATGGCCTTCATGTAGCGGAAGGTCCTCGCGCCCCCCTCCCCCACGACCTCGGACCGCTCCAACCCGGCCGGGTCCTCGCCCGCCGCCGCCCGGCGCTCGAAGTCCTCCAGCACAACCCTCTCCCACGGGTCCGGGGCGTTGGCGGGGTTTCGCGTCCGCAGGCTCGTCCGCCCCACCCGAGAACCCGTCTCCCGGGAGTGCTTCGCCGCGATCTCCGGGGCCTTCCGGCGGCAAACGTCCAGGGCGGCGCTCGGCCCGCCCCCCTCGAGCGCCGCGGCGAGCTCGCCCTTCAGTTCACCGAGGAAGGCCTTGGCCACGGAGCGGGCCTCGGCGACGCGGGCCTCGTCCCCGGAGGCCCCCCAAGCGGCCCCGGCGACGACGGCGATCAAGAGTCCGAGCCACTTCCCCATGAACTCCTCCTCTCGACGGGCCCGGGGAACGCCTCGGCCGACGAGACACTGGCGACTCGGTGCGTCCCCCACCGCCACGAAGAAGGCGGGGTGAGCTCACGCCCACCCCGCCTCGTCCGTTCCCGTGCCGGTCGGCGCTACTTGTCCTTCTCGGGCTTCCCGGGCTTGTCCGACTTGTCCGGGACGATCCGGATCCAGTCGCACCCGTAGAAGTTCCGGCCGTCCGTGGTCCGCCCCTCGAGGCAGGCCCTGGTGTCGCCCGGCCGGATGCCGGTCGCCTGGGTCCGGAAGTGGAGCACCAGGTCGCGGAACCCGTCGCGGTCCGCGTCGCCCACGTGGTCGTCGTCCGACGAGTCGTCCGTCCCCGGGTCGTCGTCGGAGGAATCGCCCGCGAGGTGGCCGAAGGCGTTGCGGTGGGCGATGCCCGCCCCGGCCGGACCGAACCGCACCGAGAAGGGGTCGATCTCGGTCACATCGAAGCAGGCGTCCCCGCGCAGCCGCACCGGGATCACCCCCTGGCTCTTGAGGTTGATGGTGGGGAGCACGTCCACGGCCACCTTCCGCTCCAGCCGGAAGACGACGTCGTCGAAGGCGACCCCGGCCTCCCGCAGCACCGGGTCGAAACGCAGTTCCAGCCGGGCGATCCGCTCGGCCGCCACCCGCAGGACCCGGTTTCCCGGCTTGCCGTCGGCAGCCGTGCAGGCGTCGCCCTCCACGGAGAGGTCCAGAGCCGCCTGCAGGTCCCCGCACGTCACGGCGTCCGTCGCGAGCGTCTGATCCGCCGTGCCGAGCGCCACCAGCTTCACGACGGCGGTCTCCGCGTCGCAGCCCGCGAGGTCGCCGAGACCGTCCCCCAGGTCGAGCATCCGGAGGGAGAACTCCTGCACCGTCCTGCCGCCCTCGAAGGAGAAGGTCATGTCGCGGGGAGCGCCCTCGGAGACGTCCGCAAACCCCTGCCCGTAGACCGAGCCGCCGTCCGCTTCGTAGCCGCCCGGGTTCCCGAGGCACCCGTTCTGCACGGGCAGGTTCGGGTCGACCGGCTCGTTCGGGGCGAGGTACGCCTCGGGGTCCATGGCCTCGGCCACGATCACCGCGCTGCCGTCGGTCCCGATGACCAGCGGCGACAGGGACGCCTCGCCTTCCACGGAATCCCCGGGGAAGAGTCCCTCGAAGTCGAAGGCCACCCGATCCTCGCACGGGACCGGGTCCCCGTCCCCGTCGCCCGGGACCTGAGCGTCGTCGCCGAGGATGAGCAGCCCGCCCTCGAAGCAGACCTCGGTCCCGAACTCCACGTCGTCGCCCTTCACCGTGACGAGCCCCAGGAACTTCACCCGGTTCACGAACGCGCGGTCGCCCTTGAGAAGCACCGCGCCCGTGATGGTCGGCCACCCCTCCTCGCCGCACTCGGCAGGCGCCTCGGTGCCGACGAGGCGGAAGTCGTCCCCGTTGACCGTGAGCGTCTGGTCGTAGGTCCCCGGCGGCAGGTCGATGCTGACCCCGTCGTCGTTGACCACGGTGGGAAGGGGGCTCGAGGTGCCGTCGTCCGTCCAGCGCACGACGTCGATCCTGAGCTTGACCTTGCCGCCCTCCTGCTCCGCCTGGACCTCCAGTTCCACGATCTCTCCGTCCTTCAGGTCCGGGAGGAACACCGCTCCCTGGACGCCGTCCACGGAGACTGTGACCGTGACGTCGCCCAGCGGCAGCGACGCCACGAAGAACCGGCAGTCCTCGCTCACGTCCGGGACGAACGGGTCCTGGTCGTTTATCTGCACCGTGATCGGAGCGCAGGTCCCGCTCGCGGCGCTGTAGAGAACCCGTCCCGCGCTACGGGCCTGGGCATCGAGCACCGCTCCCACCAGGGACGCCGACTTGGCGGCTGCCGAGCCCTGCGCCTGCGGCGTCGCCGAACCGCCCCCGCCGCCGCAGGCGGCGAGAGCCAGCGCAGCCAATCCCGCCCCCAGGCCGACCACCGCGCTCCGCATTGACTTGCTCGTCCTCATCTCTCCCTCTCCTTCCCCCCTTCCTGCCGTCCGTTAAGCACGACCGTCCCGAACCCGTCCGGGCCCGGGACCGAAGATGCAACCAGGGTGCCACCCGAAAAGGCCCCGTCAAGCCCGAGCACAGGGCTTCCCCGGGCTTCTCCGGGCAAAATGGGAAACTCGGTGCCGCAAGAGGATAGGAATTGACCCTGCCCGCCTCACGGCAGGCAGGGTCGAGGCGGTCAGAACGTGTACTCCTCGGGGCGCGTGAGCCGCTTCATCATCAGCGCCACGTCGTGGGCCGCCCCGTCCTCCCGGAGGAAGTAGTCGTCCAGGGTGCAGCGCAGGTCGAAGCCGAGGCGTCGGAACGCTTTGATGACCTTCACGTGGTCGAGGATGACCTCGGCCTTCAGGAACTGGAGATCCACCTTCTTCGCGATCTCGAACATCTCCTGGAGCATCTTGCTCCCCAAGCCCACCCCCCGGAAGTCCGAGGCCAGGAAGATGCGGATCTCGCCGACGTGGCGGACGGTCTTGACTCCCTTGTAGAGGGCCACGTCCCCGACCAGGCGCTCGTCGCAGTAGGCCACCAGGGGCAGGACCCGGCTGTAGTCGAGATTGTCGATCCAGCGGTCCACGGTCTCGGCCTTCTTCACCTTGTCCTTGAGGAAGCGGGTATCGTCGTCCGACGCATGGGTGAAGAGGTCGAAGAGCCGGCTCCCGTCCTCCGCCAGAAGGGGGCGGAGGAGAACGCGCTTACCGTTGTTCAGCGTCACGAACTTCCGGTACACCCCGAAGTTGAACATGGATCCTCCCGCCGGTGCGTGTCGCGCCTCCGCCTGGACTGGAAAGGGGCTCAGGCTATCAAAAGCAGGCACCAAGTCAAGCAGTGAAGCAGCCAACGGGGCAGGCACCCGCGCAACGAGGTCGCCCGCGTCAGTGCGACGCCGCGAGCACGCCGACCCCGCACATCATGAGGCCCCCGCCGAGGAGGCGTCCGGCCAGATTGCCCTCCCCCAGGACGAACCGCCCCAGCAGGATCGACCACAGGAGGCTCGATCGCTTCACCCCGATCATGTAGCTCGCCGGCGCCAGCCGGATGGCCGAGAAGTGGAAGAGGATCATCGCCGCTCCGAAGACCCCGACGGGCGCCACCAGCGAAAGCCGCACGCCCGGGCTGCGCCGGAACGCCTTCCACGCCCAGGGCCCGAGCGCCACAGTAAGGGAGGTGTAGTACACGAGGGCGAAGGTCTGGGGGCTCGAGTCCACCACGGCGATCTTTCCGAGCGCTGCGGTCACGCTGAAGATCAGGGCGACGCACAGCATGAGGAGGCTCCCCCGCTCCCGGACGAGGGCACGCACGGGGCCCAGGGGCCCCATCCCCGGAGCCAGTTGGAGCGCGTAGCCGCCGAGCGTCACCAGGGCGATGCCGGCGTAGGCCAGCGGGGACGGCACCTCTCCCAGGATCCAACGGCCGGTCAGGGCGAGGAACGCCGGCGTGAAGGCGAGGTAGGGCGCCGTCAGACCCAGGGGCGAGAGTTGCAGTGCCTTCTGGTAGAGCAGCGCCGCCCCGACCTCCAAGGGGAGCGCGACCGCCATGGCCCACCAGAAGCGCTCTCCCGGAGGAACCCAGCCCCAGAAGCCCACGGCAGCCGCCAGCACGGGGAGCGCGAAGGCGAACCGCGCCCACGCCACCGCGGGGACCGGCACTGTGCGGAGCGCCCCCTTGGCGAACACGTCGCTCAGGGCCACCGACACGGCGCTGCCCAGGGAGAGACCGAACCACGTCACCGGCGCAGCCCGGGGCGCGGGAGGAAGGCCGGCGTCCGGTCCCGGTAGCGGCGGTACGCCTCGCCGTAGGCGGCGAGCAACCGGCTCTCCTCGTGGAGGCTTCCGAGCCACAGGTAAACGCTCGCCGCCGCCGCGAAGGCCATGCGGTTCGCGGTCCAGTGCGGCTCGGCCCAGAGCACCAGGAAGCCGGCGGCGTACATCGGGTGCCGCACGAGGCGATAGGGGCCGGAGACTACAAGTTCGCCGGTTTCCAACCCGTCCCCCGGCGCCCTCCCCCCCCCGCTCCACGCCCGGACGTTGTCCCAACCGAGGAACGCGCCGAAACCGACCCGACCCGCGCACCAAACGATGAAGCCCAGAGCGGCGAGTCGAAGCGCGAGGAGGACGTGGGACCACGGAGGCGGGACCCGGCCCATCTCCGCGTCCGGCAGGGAGGCGACGTACCCGACGAGGGCGACGAGGAGAACGAGCGCCTGGACGTTGTAGGCGAAGCGGAACCACCCCCGGAAGACCCTCTCCCCCAAGGCCTTCTCGAGGGCGCCCCGGCACCGGCGGGTCAGCAGGGCCGAGTGCAGCGCCCCGTATGCGAAGACAGCCAGGAAGACCTCCGCCATCGACCCCATGGAACCCCCGCCGACCGAGACGCCCGCACTCTACTGCCGCACGCCGCCCGATTCCAGGGCGGCGTCTCGTTGACCGGAGGTAGGGCCCTCTCTACAATGGCTCGCGGAGGTGGCTAGGGCACTGGTGGCTCTCCCGGACTTCAAATCCGGTGTGCGGCGTGAACAGCGTCGTAGGTGGGTTCGATTCCCATCCACCTCCGCCATGAAAGAAGCCGAGGGGTTGCGGCATCCATACCGCAACCCCTCTCCCATCTCTCCTGCGCATCTTCGGAGACAGTGCCCAGCTTCCCGCGTTCGAGTGGCAAGACCGGCCTGGCTAGAAGGCAGACAGCCCCTGCCGCCTCAGCCTGCACGGGGGAGGCACGTCACTCGTCCTTCTTCTGAAGCTGGAGCCCCTCCAACCAGACGCGGTGCGCGAAGGCGGACAGATCGCGGTCCTCGATCGAGTCCTTGAAGTTGCCGTAGTCGATCGACCGGACCCGGGCCGCCAGGGCCGACACGACCTCTTCTTCCGGGAGGAAGACCCGGAAGCGATAGTCTGCCTGCACGCTCTCGATCACCTCGGCCCCAGGGAAGACCCGTTCGATGTCCTCGCGCCTGCGGGCACGGACGAGGAGCCTACCCGGCTTTTCCCGGTCCCGGACGACCGCGAGGAAGGCGTCGTTCGCAAAGATCCACATGGGACGGCATTGTCGCCACGGACCCTGACTGGGTAAAGTCCTTTTTCACAGGTTGGGACCAATCGCCGGGCAGGATCGCCGACCCCGATCCTTCCCGACCCGGAAAGCGGGAGCCCGCTGCGATCGACCGGGAGGAAACCTCGGAACCGGCCCCGCCTTCGCAGTCCCCCGGCGATTCGGTCAAGAACGCCCCGAGCCCTGCCGATACTTCCTTTCGCAGGCCTCTTCCGAACCTCGCCGGGGACCGAAACGTGGACGAACCACGACCCAACGAACTCCTCCCGGACTGGATCGGCAACCTCCGCCGGGACGGGCGCTGGAAGGAGGGGCATCTCGCCACGCTGCACGCCCGAGGCGGCGAGTGGATGGCTCTCACCGGCGACCTGTCCCTCGGGGGCGTCCGCCTCGCCGTCCATGGCGTGGAGCCCCTGGACGGGGAACCGATCGAGATGGAGATCGCCTTCGAGAACGCCACCGTCAGCATCCGAGGGGTCGTCCGGCACGTATCGAAGACCGCGTGGGGGAGTCTGGTCGGCGTGCAGTTCGAGGAAACCGGCCAGACCTACCTGGCCCGGCGAATGCTGTCCAAGGACCCGTAGTCCGGCCTTCCGGGACTTCGTTCGCCCTGTCCCTCACCCCGCAAGCCCCGCAATCCCCTCCCACCGTCGCCGTGGGGAGACACACACCCGAGCGCCGAGCAACGGTATGCGGCAACGCCGCCGCTTGGGCGGTTACGAGGCGCTGCGGCTCACTCTCGGAGAGCAGGCGAGGCTAGGCGACCGCCCTGACGGGTCGGCGCACGGCGACAAGGAACGCGTGCAGTTCGAGGGACACCCAGGTGAACTGGATCCCCATGCCGCCCCGGACGTGCCCCATGAGCGACACCGGCACGCGCTTGGCCCAGCGCACCGCGCCGCGCGCCTCGGCGGGCCCCGTGGGCAGGGCGAAGCGCAGGTTCACCTCGGTGCCGGGCGCGTAGATGCGCGTGGAGTGGACGAAGACTCCCCCCGGCGTGAGTGGACGAAGACTCCCCCCGGCGACAGGTCGCCGGTGACGCTCACGACCGATCCCGGCTCCACCAGAACGCGAAACCGCTGTCTTCTTCGCTTCTCGCGGCGTCTGTCCATGACGTCCTCCAACCGACGAGTCGCCCTGTTCCCCCATCGACGCGTGGAGGTTCCTCCTTCAATCGCGGCACCCGCGGGTGTGGCCGCCGAAGACGCGCCGGGGAATCCCGTTTCCGCGAGTGAGAAGGAGATTTCCCACGGCAGAAGCCGCCCCGGAAGCCGCCGAGACGGGGGAACTCGCACGGACTCGCACGAAACCGCCCGGCGTCCCATTGGCCCGCCCCTTGCATCCTCCAGATCGTGACCAACGCACTCTTTCCGCGCGCCGGGTCATCCGGGGAGGGGCGCCATGTGGCTCGAAGTATTCCTGGGAACGTCTCTGCTGACCCTGCTCGGGATCTACTGGGTCCTGGGGAGGGGACCGAACTCGGACTGACGAACGAGGGGCCTCTTCTCGAACCGGGCCGCAATCCCTCCCATCGGCCCCGCTTCCCCCATCCTTCCGGAACGCGAGGCGTTTCCCCCCGGTCCTACTGTGCCTCCCGCAGGCGGTCGGCGGCGCGCTCGTAGTTCTTCCGCGCGCGGTCTCTCTTGTCCTGGGCCCGGTCGATGTCCTTGCGCAGTTTCTCCAGTTGGTCCCGCAGGCGCTGGCAACGCCCGGAATCGGCCTTGGCCGCGTCGCCGGAGCACTGGTCGATGTAGTCCTCGGACTTGCTGTTGTACTCCTCTTGGAGATCCGCCACGGAACGGTCTTCGGCGGCGAGTTTGTCGCGTGCATCGTCGGCCTCGCGCTGCAGGCCCAGCAGCCTCGGATCCACCTCCCGCCGCGGAGGTTCGGGAGCGGGCGGCGGGCGGGCCGGAGCGGTCTCGGGCTTGGGCCGAACGACGAGCGGTTGGCCGGTGCCCACCACGACGGGCAGCATGGAGTAGACCCTCGGCCACACGCGCGCGGGCACGAGACAGCGGATCTCAGAGTCCTGGGCGCCCCCGGCCGTGGGACCGACGGCGGCGGACGCACAAGCGTAGACCTCCTCGCCCGCCTCGTCCTTGAGGATCAACAGGACGCGCACGGAGTCGGACGCGGCCCGGGGAGCGACGACGTCGCCCCTCCAGCGAAGCGGCACGTTTCCGGCGGAATCCGGCGCTCCGGCCTCGTGGCCCGTCGTCCGCACCGTTCCCCACGGCTCCTGCGCCCGGGCCGACCCCGCCGCGAAGATCGCCACCGCAACCCAGAAACCCCAGCGTCCCCTCAACCTTTCCCTCCTCCCGCGCCCCCCGGATCGCGACCGCTCCGCCGCACCTCCGGCATTGTCCCCTACGGGCCCGCCGGACGCCAATACAAGGCCGGGTGCTCGCTCAAAGAACCCGCCTCCATCTTGCGACGCAACGAGCCCTCGTCGAACGTCTCGATGCGGGCCAGGCCGGACGCCGCCCCTCCGGGCCCCAACGAGGGCAACCCGCCCCAGAGAAGGAGGGCGACCGCCGCGGCGAGGACCAACTGCACCACACGGGAGTGGACCGGGGCGGCCGGAGGAGAGGGGACCTCCCGGCGGCACCGGTAGCACTGGACGCAACCTGCGTCCGCCTCGCCTCGAACACCCAGGTCGCAGGCGGCGTAGCGCTTCTCGGGCAGCCGGGAACGCAGCGGCGCGAACCGGTTGGCGATCCCGAGGAACGCCCCCGCCGGGCAGAAACCCCGACACCCGAACCGCGGCGAGAGGAGGGAGCCGAACCCCACCAGAGCCAGGAGGACGACGACGGGAAGGGGCTTTCGCGACGCCCATAGGAAACGGAGCAGGTCCAGGTCCTCGATCCGGGAGAGCCCGAACCCGAGGGCGCCGACCACCACGGCCGCGAGAACGGCCTGCCGGGCCAGCGTCAGCCCCCGGACAAGCGCCTCCGAGGGCCGGCGCGTGACGCCCAGCACGCCCCCCACCCACGCCAGGACCTCCTGAAGCGCCCCGGCCGGGCAGATGTAGCCGCAGTAGACGGGCCCCCACAGCGCAGAGGAGAAGAGGACCCCGACAGCCAGAAACCCCGGCCAGGCCGTGAGCGCGAGTTCGAGGCGAAGCAAGGAGAGGACTTGCACGGAGGAGAACTGCACACCCAGGAGGACCCCCCCGACCGCGAGGTGGAGGAGCAGCCAGCCCCGGCGGAGGAGACGGCCTCCCCCCAGAAGCACGGGAGGCGTGAAGATCGCGGCCGCGAGCAGGTAGAGCGCGTTGGCGTGGACTCCGCCGCCCCGCCCCGCCGACAGTTCCCGGTACGGGCGCCCGAACACCGGTTCGGAGAGCCTTCGCCCGGTCACCTCCAGGGCTTCCACCACGGCCCGGCTGGTGACCGTGGCCCCGGTGAGGGCGTCGACCGGCTGCCCCCCTCGTGCTCCGTCACGGCCGACCCGCAGCACAAACGGGGCGAGCAGGCTGCTACCCCGAAACGACTCCAGGAATTCCCCGATTCCCTCGACGTACGCCGGGGTTTCCCGGTGCTCCAGGAGAGAGACCTTCCGCAAGACCCCGTCCGGCCCGGCGACCACCAGGAGGTTGAGCGTCCCCCCGTAGCCGGAGAACCGTCCGACGGAGCGGGTCGCCACAGCCACGCCCGCCGCCTCCGGCGCCCGGGACCGATAATGCACCACCGGTTCCGGCACCTCGTTCCACGGTGCCGGGAGGCCCCCCGCCGCGAGCGTTTCCGCCGACAGGCGGACCTGCGGCCCCCCGCCGGCGAAGCGCGCCGCCCAGTTCCCGGCCACGGCGGCACAGCCCACGGCCAGGAGGACCAGGGGCAGGACGTGGCCGACCCGGGCGGGCTCCCGGCTCTCCGGCTTCCCTCGCCGGCGATGCTTCGCGACACGGGAGAACCAGAGCACGCCGGCCCCGAAGAGGGCTAGGGCGGTCGCGACGGCGGCGGCGCCTCGGATCCCCGCGACCGGAATCACGGCGACGCCGAACAGAAGGGCCGCCAGGGACGCGCCCACGTGCTCGGCCGCCCCCACGGTCGAGCCGGCGAAGGCCCCGGTCACCCCCGAGCCCGCCAGGACGGCCTCGGCCACGGGAACCAAGGCCCCGGTGAGGCTGCCGGCCACGAGGAACGCCAGGCCGCCCACCGCCCTCCCGGGCACCGCCGCGGCACCCAGGCCGGCGACGCCCGCGGCCACCACGGCGACCAGCAGGAAGACGCTCGCGCCGAGACCCCTCTCCCGTCCCTCCGCGCACAACCGTCGCATCCCGATCCCCCCCGCCGCGAATCCCCCCATCCAGAGCCCGAAGAGCCACCCGGCCTCCAGGTACAGCGTGCCGAAGCGTCCCTGGTAGATATGCAGCAGCACCAGATCGAGGGCCATTCCTGCCGCGCCCGCGGCCGCCAGCGTCGCCGCCGCGACCGCCTCTCCGCCCCCCGGCCCTCCCGCTCGGCGCGCCACGCCCGCAACCCCGAACAGCAGGAGCACGCCGAGGGGCACGGCGAGCAGTCCCCTCCGAGCGCGGAACACCTCCAGGATGTCGGCGAGATCCGGGCTCTCCCGCTCGGCCCGGACCAGGAGGTTGTGGAAGAGGGCTGCGGGGCGCTCCGCCGTGGAAGGCCGCACCCTGGCGTCGGCGAGCAGGCCGGCGAGGAGCCGGTCCGCGTCTTCGACCCGGCGAGGGTCGAGCAGGGACCGGAAATCCTCCTCGGTCAGCCGGACCGGCGCCGGGCCCAGGCTGCGGTAGATCCGCTCGAGTTCCGCCGGGTCCCGCCGCACCCGCTCCTCCGACCGGGAACCGAGGAGGAACCCGTCCTCCCCCGGCACGAGTCGCACCGCAGGCAGGGCGGCTGCGACCCCCGCCGCCACGACCCCTACGGAGGCCCGCAGACGAGGGCCCACGTAGTTCTCCGCGCTTCGCACCGGGACGAGCAGGATCCCCTCGTCCGACAGGAGCCGCGCGAAACCGCGAAGCCCTTCCAGCGACAGGAACCGATCGTCCGCGCGGCGGACGGGTGCGCCCACGAGCACCCATACGGCATCGAAGAGTCCCTCCCCCAGGGACTCCGGGTCGAGGCGCGCAGGGTCGCCGACCACCACCCGCAGCCGCCGGTCCGCGAGGTCCGGGACGTGTCGCCTCGCGAACTCGGCGAAACCGGGATCCGCGACGACCCAGACCACCCGCTCCAAGGCCGAAAGGTCGAGGAGTCCGGGGAGCAGGTCCACGGCCTCGCCCCCGGCCACGAGGAGGCGGCGCGGGCCTCCCGAAAGCGCCGCCAGGGCTCCGGCCGCCCTCGCTACTCGCTGGGGGTCCGGGAATGCCGCCAGCACCGCGCCGTCGGACAGGAGGACCTCCTGCTCCCCCAGCGACGCCAGGGCGAGAGTGCCCGTGGCCGTGTCGACGGCATCGAGGCAGCGGGAACCCGGGAGGACCGCCTCCACCTGGCGGGAGCGGAGCGCCGCCCCGACGGTCGGACCGAGCACCGGAACACACGCGGCCGCGACCAGCGCGGCGCCCGCGAGAACCACTCTGAGCCGGGGGCCGCAGGCCAGGCACGCGGCCCCCGCACCCGCCGCCAAGGAACCTACGAGAATCGACCCCGTGGGAAGCCCGGCCGCGAGCAGCAGCGTGCCGCCCACTCCACCGGCGAGAGACCCGAGGGACTCGCACACGTACACCGCCGTCACGCTCACACCGGCCCGGCTGCCCAGGCCGGCGAGGGCGGGGAAGGTGGCTCCGGTCGCGACCGGCACGGGAAAGGCTATGGGCAGGGACCACAGGAGCAGGCCGGTGAGAGGGAAGGGCTCATAGGCGGGGACGCCGGAAAGAGAGCGCGCGGTGCGAGCCGCGACGACGCAGAGCAGCAGGAGGAGCGGCTGGGCCAGGAGGGCGACCACCGCCGCGTTCCTCCCCCCCCGCCGCAGGCCGAGTGCGCCCGCGGCGATGCCCGCCAGCCAGAGCCCGAGGAACGCCCCCACGGCGACCTCGTTGCCCCCGTAGAGGACGAGCTCTTCGCGCAGGAGCAGCGCCTGGGCGAGGAGTCCCTGGGCGCCTGCCAGAAAGGCGACGGAGAGGACGGATAGCCGGCCGGGCCCCGGGCCCATCGCTCAGCGCCCCGATGCGCCTTCGCCGAACACCTGGGCCTCGAACAGGAGAAAGGCGGCGTCGGGCCGGCGCCAGCCCTCGGACCCCAGGCCGGCCTTGCGAGCGAGTTGGGAGAGGGTCGTCTCCCGGTCCCACCCCTGCTCCGAGGCCACTTGGGGCAGGAACACCGCCCGGCGCCCCCCGGCCTGCAGCACGACGCCGTGGCGGCCGACCTCGAACGCCTCCGGGCCGGAGGCCGGCCGCGGCGGGGTGAGGACGCTGACCTCGAGTTCGAGCCCAGGAAGTTCCGCGGAGTGCACCGGCGGGAAGCGGGGATCCCTGACGGCCGCCGCGATCGCGTTGTCCCGGAGGTCCAGCCACAGGGATTGGGCGGGGAAGATGTGGCCGATGCAGCCTCGGAGGACACCGTGCTTCTTCAATGTCACGAAGGCGGCCCGCTCCTCGTGCAGGGGCCCGCCCGCCGGTACTCCCAGTTCGCCCCCGGAGGGGACCCGGCCGGAGCCGAGGTAGATCTCCAGCGTACGGCGCACCATCGCAAGGACCCACCTTCGAACGTCGGGGGCGAGGGCACCCGAACCCGGAGCCGGCGCATCCCCTCCCACCGCCGCGGCCCAAGAGCCGCCCCCGTACACGACGCCCAGGTACGTCACCGAGTTCGCGTCGTCCCCCGTGATCCGGGCGCTGGTGTCGCGAGCCACCTCCGCGCCGCGCGCGGACGGCGGCAGCAGCGCCAGCAGGACCCTCAGCGGATCCCGCCCGCAGATGGTGTCTCCGGTGGCGGTCAGGTGCCTCTCGAACCCGGTCGGATCTCGGGCCAGGAGCGGCGCCGCAGCGGCGGAGGCGAGCCGCTCCAGTTTGTCCGCGCGGTCCCCGGTGAAGGGCAGATAGCCGTAGCGCGGGCCGTAATGCGTGAAGTCGGTGCTCACGACCACCGCATCCCCTTCGCCGAGAAGGGGGCGAATCGAGCGCGCGAGGGACCGGGCGGCATCCTCGTCCGGGACCCGGCCGACGACCAGGGGCACGATCGGCACCCCGGGCAGCCGGGCTGCCAGGAAGATGGCGTGCATCTCCAGGCTGTGTTCCCGATCGTGGGCGGAAGCGGGCCCCTGGAACCCCGGGAGCGCCCGGAGCGAACCCACCGCGGCGTGGTCCACGGGCAGCGGCCCCAGGGGAGTGTCGTAGGCGGCGAGGTCCGGGGCGGGGAGCGCGATCCCCTCGAAGCCGACGTAGTGGGAGGGCCCGAGCAGGAAGACCCGCCGGATCGAGCCCGGCCGCAACGCCGCGAAGGTGCGTCCCGCCACCTCCCCGCTGAAGGCGACCCCCGCGTGGGGGGCCACGAGGGCCAGCGCAGAACCGTCGGCGGGCGGGTCGCCGGCGGCGAGGAACCCGCCGAGCGTCTCCCGGAGCACGCGGGGGTCCTCCGGGTACCACGAGCCGGCGTGGGAGGCGCTGCGACTTCTCGCGGCGGCGGCTGGAGGAGCCTCCGCAGCGGCAGGCCGGGGGCCCGCCGGCGGTTCGACGCTGCCGCTGCACCCCACCGGGAGGGGGAACAGCGCCATCAGAATGAGGAGCAGGGCCGGCTTTCGGGACTCGGTCAACGATCGCCTCCGGGGCCCTCAGCCGGCCAGATCGTTCGGGAGTCGCAGAGCGTCCGGGTCGAGAGCGCGGGTCCTGCGGCGCAGCCGCGAGAGCAGGTCGGCCGGGACCCGCCGCGGCGCCCGTCGGGCCACGAGTCGCCCCAGGGACTCGACCGGGAGCCAGACGCCGGCGACGATGCCGACGGCTCCCCCCCAAAGCGTGCCGAGAAACGAGCGTCGGGTCATGTCCACACTCCCGCCACCCGAAACCCGCACGCCGGGCAGCCTCCCCGCCCGTTCCCCAGGCCGCGCCGGGTCACGGTGAAGCCGCGTCGCTCCACCAGGAGTTCCGCGCACTGCGGACACCGCGTGTCCTGGCCGCCGGCACCCGCCACGTTGCCCACGTACACATAGCGCAGCCCCGCCTCCCTCGCGATCCCGGCCAGCCGGTCCAGGGTCTCCGCAGGGGTGGGAGGAAGGTTCTCGAGCTTGTACCGGGGATGGAACCGGGAGAAGTGGAGGGGCGTGTCCGGGCCCAGGTTCCCGACGAGCCAGCGGCACATCTCCCGCACCGTCGCGGGGTCGTCGTTGAGGGTGGGAATCACCAGGTTGGTCACCTCCAACCAGACGCCCATCTCCTTGGCGAGGACGAGGCTGTGGAGCACCGGCTTCAGCGTGGCGCCGCACACGTCGCGGTAGAACTCGTCTGTGAACGCCTTGAGGTCGATGTTGGCCGCCGAGGTCAATCCGTACAGGCGGCGGAGCGGCCCCGGGTTGGCGTACCCGGCCGTCACCAGCACCGTGTCCAGGCCCGCCTCCCGCGCCGCCTCGCTGCCCTCCAGGGTGTACTCGTAGAAAGCCAGCGGCTCCGAGTAGGTGAACGCGACCATCGGAACCCGGCTGCTCCGGGCCAGGTCCACGACCGCCCGAGGTGGCAGGGAGGCGTTCTCCAGGTCCTCCGGGTTGGCCTGGGAGAGGTTCCAGTTCTGGCAGTTCTTGCAGTGGAGGTTGCAGCCGGCGGTGGCGAGGGACAGGATCGGGAGCCCCGGCCGGAAGTGGTACAGGGGCTTCTTCTCGACGGGGTCGATGTGCACGGCGGAGGGCAGGCCGTAGGTCGTGGCCACGAGCCTCCCCCCCAGGTTCACGCGGATGCGGCAGTCCCCCCTCTCCGAAGGCGCCAGGACGCACGCCTTCGGGCACAACTCGCACCGCACCGCCGATGCACTGCCGGGACGCCACGCCAGACCCACAGCCTCCGTCCCTCCCTGCGACCGCAATCCTCTCCGGGCATCGTCGAGAGTATAGCAGACCCTCTTGCGGTCGCGGCCCGGCCCCGCCGCGGTTCACTGCGGCCGGGCAAGCGGGGCCGGGGTGCGCTCACTCCCCCCCGCTCCGCGAGCGCCCGGCCTTGAGGTCGCCCCTGCGCTTCTTCGCCGTGAGCCGCCGCTCCACGGAAGCGCGGCTGGGTCGGGTGGCGACCCGGCGCCTCCGTCGTCGGTTGCGCCGCGCCAGCGCCTCGACGAGGCGTGCCAGCGCCACCTCCCGGTTCTCGGACTGGGAACGCCGCTCCGTAGCCGTGACCACGATCCCCGTGGGCAGGTGGCGGATGCGGACCCCCGTCTCCCGACGGTTCCGGTGCTGGCCCCCCGGCCCGGAAGCTCGGAAGAAGGTGACCTCCAAGTCCTGCTCCGAAATGGCCGCGTTCATCCCTTGACCCGGTATCCCCGGCCGGCGAGCAGCGGCCGGAGGCGGTCCCTGTGCTCCCCCTGCAGTTCGACCGTACCGTCCTTCACCGTGCCCCCCGTGCCGCAACGCGCTCGGAGTTCCTTCCCCAGGGCTTGCAGTTCCACGTCGCCCAGGCCCTCCGCCGCCAGCACGGTGACGGGCTTGCCGCACCGCTTCTCGATCCGAAGCCGCAAGGTCGCCGGCCCGGTCGACGGGGGCGGCGCCGGACACGCGCACCGGTCCTCCGGCCGCCCACAGCGTCCGCACTCCTCCACCAGCGCCCATCCACCGCCGGAAGGTGCTGCCTTCCTCTTCACTCTGCGCTCACTCCCTGCGACTCCGCGGCGGAAACCGGGACCGGTCAGCCACGCACGCGCCCGCGGCGAACCGCAGCAGCACCACGGCATCGTGGAACGCCCTCCCCCGGATCGGGGGCGGGCGCCGACACGGCCCGGCGACCCTGCCGGCAAGAACGGGGCACGGCGGCAGAGCAGGGGCCTACCACGGCGGGACCGACGGACTACGGGCTCGAGAGGCCCAAATCGTACACGAACCGCACGCCCCCCTCCACACTCCACACCGCGTAGTCGTTGGCGGCGTCGGTACTCCGGTAGTCGGTCCACGCAGCGGCAGCCGTAAGTTCCGCCCAGGGTGCGAGACGGTAGGTCGCCCAGCCCCCGGCCCCCACAGGAGTATCCCTCCGGCTCTCACCCCCGCTTCCGAGGTCGTCCCGGTATTCCCGCACCCCGAGGCGGAACCAGCCGCCGACTCGGCCCGCGCCGAGGAGCAGGGCGTCGAACCCGCCCGTCACGCCCGCTCCCTCGTACTCCTCCGCAGACTCGTTGGAACGATTGATCTCGCCGGAGCCTTCGATCCAGAGGCGCCAACCTTCCCGCGCCACCCACGAGACCCCGGGCAGGACCTCCCACCGGGTCTGGGTCTCCCGGTCCCCTGCAAGGGTCTCCCGGGAGTCGTAGCGCAACCCCGTGACCGCCGCGGCCAGGGAAACCGAGGTGCCTTCGGACGCTCCCCACGTGACTCCAGGGGAAACGGACACCCAATCGACGTCGTCTTCGGCCAGGACGTCGTCCCGATAGGCCCCTGCGGACAAGGACACGGTCGCCGTGAGGGAGCCCCGGGGAACCGATACCGCCGCCTGCCCCGATGTCTGGCCCACGTGGCCGAACCCGGAGCGCTCGTACTCGGTCCGCGCGTGCCCGAGGGACAGGAAGACCTCGCCGTCGCCCGGAAGGAAGAGCATGGCCTCCAGGCTCGGCGTCAGGCGGACGAACGGAGAGCCCTCCTCGCCGGGCTCCCGGAACCGGTTGGAGTCCCAACCGGACACGGCCTCGACCCCGGGGGACAGGAACACCTCAGCCCGCGCCCCGTCGGGGGTTGCGGGCTGAAGCAAGAGGAGGAGGGAGACGCCGCGGGCGAGCCCGCCCCGCGTCACCGTTGGCCCCCCCGAGGAGGGCCTGCGCCGCCGGGTGGACCGGCTCCGGGTCTACCCTCCCCCCCGGGGGGCGAGCCGACGCCGGATGCCGGACCGGCGCCGTGCCCGGGGCCCGGTGCAGCCCCGTCCGGCCCGCCCCTGGCCCAGAGCATCTGCCGGACCGCGGCGCCGGAGAGACCCTGCGCTCTCTGCTCCTGCGCGAACCGCAGCATTCGGAGGATCTCCGGCCTGCGCAGCCTCCGCTCGAGACAGTCGGCCATGAGAGCCGCCACGCTCTCGTCGTCGAATCCCTCCAGGTGGAGGGCCTCCCCGGCCTGCACGACGGGTTGGACCTGCCCGGGCGGGTGGCCCCGTCCCCGCTCCAGGGCTCCGGCGAGCACGCTTTCCGGCAGGCCGCTCTCCAGCGCCAGAGCAGTCGAGATCAGCAGCCCGCGGCCCCGGCTCTCTCCGTCCGGAAAACCCCCTTCACGAAGGAGCACCTGCGCCCGCTCCAGGAGCCGAAGACGTTTCTCCGCGGTCTGCTGCAGCGCCTCGGCAGCGGCCCCCTTCAGCACGCCTTCGTCGATCTTGTCCAGGATGGGTTCCGCCGGAAGCCCGCCTTGGGCGGCGCGAAAGACAGGGCCGAGCACGGAGGCACCGGCTTCCGTCGTCACGCCCGCCTCCGCGAGATGAGCCGTGGTGTGCTGAAGCCGGGGTTCCGCAACCCCCGCCCCAACCCCTCGTTCCACGAGGGGTTGCCACGCCGCGGGCGACCGCTCCACCGGAGGCGGTCCCCCCCCGCCCATCCCCCAGGCAGGGAGCGCGAGCCAAGCGACGATCGCCGGGCCCGAAAAAAAGGAGAGATGACGGCGCATGGCGGATCTCCTCTCAGAGTTCGATCAGGGCGTTGGTCCTGCCGAACCCGTCGGGACGGTGGAGCGAGGCTCGCGGGTCCGAGAGCCACTCGCGCCCGTCCACCAGGAACAGATACTCGTGGCGGCCCGAGGGGAGCCGAACCGTGGCGGTCCAGTGACCGGTCGCGTCGGGCCCCTCGAGGGCGATCTCCCCCGGCCGCCAACCCGTGAAGCTCCCCACCAGAGCGACGTTCCGGGCGCCGGGGGCGTGGACCTCGAAGGTCACGGCCACCCTCTCGTCCGCCGGAGACCTCGTGGACCAGGGGACTCCCACCGCCACCACGAGGGCGGCGGCGGCTCCGGCGAGCGCGGGAGCCACCCAGCGGACGCCCCGCGGCCACAGGATTCGAAGGCGTTCCCTCCAGGAGGGATCCGGTTCCCCGGGCAATGCGGCCAGGACTCGGGCCTCCAGGTCGGGAGGGGCGTCGATCTCCAGCTCGGCGAGGTCGGCCAGGACTTCCTCGTAGGCCGCAAGGCACTCGGCCTCCTGGGAGCCCGGCGATGGACGGGGTTGGTCGGCGTCCCCGTCGAGAATCCGGTGCAGCCAGTCTCGCCCCATCATGGTCCTTCTCCCTGCCCCGGCCGAAGCCGGCGAAACAATTCGTCCCTGCCTCGTTTGACCCGCATCTTCGCTGCGCTCACCCCGATGCCCAGGACCGTCGAAATCTCTTCGTAGGAGAGGCCCTCCATGTGCTTGAGCACCAAAGGAATCCGCAGCGTCTCCGGCACTTCGCGAACCGCCTCCTCCAGCAACTGCCTCCTCGGGTCCGGCGCGGTCGCTCGCAATTCCTGCAGATCCGCGTAGGTTTCGTGCGCCTTGCGCCGCCGGCCCTCACTGCGCAGCCGGTTCTTCCCCAGGTTCGCGCACACGCTCAGGACCCAGTTCCGGAAGGAGTGCTCCGGCTTGTAGGTCCGAAGCTTGCGGTACGCGCGGACGAAGGTCTCCTGCGCGAGGTCCGCGGCGTCGTCCCGGTCCCGGCACCAGCGGCAGGCCAGACCGAAGACCGCCCCCTGATGACGGCGGAGGAGGACCGCAAAGGCTTCTCTCTGCCCTGCCAGGCAGCGCTCCACGAGCGCCGCATCCGTCGGCTCCATCATCCCTCCCGCACCCTGTCTACACCGAAGCCGCCCGGTTCGTCACGAGCGGCTCGCGAACCGGATTGGTTCTCGCTCGTCCACCCCTTCTCCCGCCCCGATGTGACGTTCGTCGAGAAAGCCGGTGTAGAGGAAACGACGGCCCGGCCGGCCTCGATCAACCCTGGGCCCTGCAGGGGCCCGCCTCGAACGAAAGGACGAAGCCATGAACCTCCGCCGAACGATGACCCTGGCGTCCACAGTGCTGCTCTGCACCGCCCTGGCCCTTCCTGCGGTCGCCTCCCCCCGCGGGCGCGGAGGCTCCGCCGGTCAGGGGGACGCGACCCGCCAGCGCCTGCGGGACGGCTCCTGCGTGCAGGACCAGAGTCGGGCGCAGTTCCAGCAGCGCCTCCAGGAGCAGGAGCGCATCCGGACTCGGGAGCGCCTGCGGGAGCGCTCCGTCCCGACGCCGCCCGCGAGTCAGACCGAAGAATAGTGGAGTTCACCCGGAGGGGGGCCTCGCCGCCCCCTTCGGGTGCTTTTCCTGTTCCCGCACCGCCGCGAGGCCCCTATACTGCCGGGAACCCTCGGACCGGCCGGCAGTCCCATGAACGAAATCCTCTGCGTGATCCTCGGGGCCGCGGTGGGCGCTCCCGCCCGCTATCTGGTGGTGGGCTGGGTCTCCCGGGCCGCACCCCAGCCCTTTCCCTGGGGGACTCTCGCCGTCAATCTCCTCGGGTGCCTGGTGATCGGCGCCGCGTGGGGCCTCATGGAGCGGGCTCTGTGGGCGCCCGCCGTCCGGACCTTCTTCTTCGTCGGGGTCCTGGGCAGCTTCACGACCTTCAGTTCCTTCGGCCTCGAGACCCTGCAACTGTTCGAGACCGGAGCGTGGGCACGCGGCGCGGCTTACGTGGCCGCATCGAACGTGGGCGGGCTTCTCCTGGTCTGGCTAGGCCTCGCGGCCGTTCGCCCCTGAAGGGAGCGAGTCGGGACCGGCGGCCGCTCCCGACTCAGGCGCGCCCCGCGAGGCTCCGGACTTCCCACAGGGCTTGGTGGCAGCACCGCTCCGCGTCCGCCCCCGCGCCGAACACCAGCGGCAGGGACCTGACAGCCCACGCGCCGTCCCGCCACACGCCGACCCAGCAGCGGTTCCCGCCTCCTTCGAGGACCAGTTCCGCCTCGCTCGCAGCCGCGACCCCCACCGAAGCACCGAGGGCTCGTGCGGCATCTGCCGCCAACGCGCGAATCGCCCTCGCCGGGTCCCCCAGTGCGCCGAGGCGACCCCGGAGAATGTGACCCGGCTCCACGACGCCCCCGCGGAAGCAGCCGTCCCCTGCCTGCCAAAGCCAGCTCGCGAGCCTCCCGCCCGTGAACCCCTCTGCAGAGGCGACCTCCCAGCCGGCGGCCGCCGCGGCCCCCAGAGCCACACGTGCGTGGGTCTCGTCGCCGGTCCCCACCACGTGCGCTCCGAGCCGCCTCCGGACCTCGGCTTCCGCCCCGTCCAGAAGGCGCGCAGCCTCGTCCTCGCGGTCCGCCCGAGCGACGAGCAGAACCTTCACCTCGCCGGGCGTGGCGAGGGTGCCGACGTACGGATTGCGCCCGACGCCCATCAGGTCCGCCACGGTCTCCCCCACCGCGCTCTCTCCGAGCCCGGACACCCGGACGAGGCGAGTGGCCGCCGCTCCGCCGCCGAACCGCTGCCGCAGCATGGGCACGACCCAACCGTCCAAGAGATGGCGGAACTCCCTGGGCACCCCGGGCAGTGCGACGACCAACGCTCCCCGGACCTCCAGCGCAAACCCCGGGGCCGTGCCGACGGGATTGGGGATGACCTCGGCGAAACGGGGAAGGAGAGCCTGGACCCGGTTCGAGGGCGGCATCTCTCGGCCCAGACGATCGAAGGGGGCACGAATCCCGTCCAGCAGTTCCTCGCGAAGCGCCAGTGGTGCTCCCGCCGCCTTCGCCAGCGCATAGCGGGTCCGGTCGTCCTCGGTGGGGCCCAACCCGCCCGCAACCACAACGACCGCGCTCCGTCGGATCGCACCCTCCACGGCATCCTGCAGCTCGGAGTCTTCGTCGCCGACCACGGTCACCCTCGCGAGGTCTCCCCCCACCGACAAGAGCCTCCGCGACAGGGCCGGAGCATTGGCCTCCGCCTGCCCGAGCAGCAGTTCCGCTCCCACGATGACCGCCTCGGCCCGAAATCCCACCGCACCCTCCGAACGAGAGCCGGGAGCATATCAGCGGGTCGCGACCCTGGGAACCGAGCCGTCGGGCCGACTCCGCGTCGCGCCCGTGGTTTTTTCGACGCGGGCGCGATGGTAGGATGACGCCGCCTCGGCAACCCGGCTGCGCAGGAGCCCCACCCTTGGGCGACGAAAAGGTCATTCGCGTGGACTTCCGGAGGAAGCGACGCCCCGGCTCAGGCGGCTTCGGGGGAGGCCCGCGGAGCCTTCTCGGAATCTTCGCGGCGGTGCTCGGCGTAGAGTTGCTCGCGACGGCCACGTTCCATCCGCGCGTGATCGGCTCGTCGTTCTTTGCACCGACCGCCATCGCGGTGGCCGTGGTCTGCACGCTGGCGGCACGCCGGGTGATCGCCCGGGTCCAGGTCTCAAGGCTCCACCGGCAGACCGTCGCGAACGCGGCGGATCCGCACCGAGACCACGATTCCCGGGACCGCACGCTGCACTGAGGCACCGAGACCTGTCATGGAACTGCACTTCACCCGGACCAACGGCCCCGTCGACGAAGCGATCGAGCGCCTCATCGCCATGGCGGGTGAGGTCCACCACGCGGATCTCGTGCGGGAGATGATCCTGGCCGCCCTGAAGGCAGGGCTCGAGGAAAAGCAGCGGGCCCACCTCCGGCTCATGAACACGACCCTCAAGGAGATGCGCTTCACCGGCAAGGTCTTCGGGCCCTACCGAGACGTCCGGAAGGTCACCGTCTTCGGGTCCGCCCGCACGCGGGCCGACGAACCGATCTACCGGATGGCGCAGCTCTTCGGCCGCCGCCTCGCCGAGGCGGGCTACATGGTCATCACGGGGGGAGGCGGAGGCATCATGCAGGCCGCAAACGAAGGGGCCGGGCCGGAACGCTCCTTCGGGGTCAACATCCGGCTTCCGTTCGAGCAGAAACCCAACCCGGCGGTCGAGGGGAACCCTCGCCTGATCAACTACCGCTACTTCTTCAACCGCAAGGTGGCCTTCCTTCGCGAGGCGCACGCCGTTGCGCTCTTCCCGGGAGGGTTCGGCACCCAGGACGAGGCGATGGAGACGCTGACCCTCGTCCAGACCGGCAAGAGTCCACCCCTGCCCCTGATCCTCATCGACGAACCCGGCGGCACGTACTGGAGCCGCTGGATGCAGTTCTTCGAGGAGGAACTCCTGCCCGAGGGCTATATCCTCCCGTCGGACTTCCACCTGTTCCGCCGGGTGGATTCCGTGGCAGAGGCCGTAGGGGAGATCGACCGTTTCTACCGGCGCTACCACAGCCTTCGCTGGGTCGACGGCCTACTGGTGCTGCGTCTCAAGGTAGCCATCGAGGACGCGCGGGTGGAAGATCTGGCCGAGGAGTTCCGGGCCCTCCTGGTTCCCGGCGGGCGCATGTGGACGGGAGGTCCCCTCGCGGCCGAGGCCGACGAACCGGAACTGCTCTCCCTGCCGCGCCTCGTGGTCGAGTTCAACCGCCAGGACTTCGGGGGGTTGCGCCGGCTCATCGATCGCGTGAACGAGCTCTGAGACCCATGCAGGACCGCTGGAACGACATCCAGGACAACCTTCGATCTTCCCGCCGGCGCCGCCGGGGAAGGCGGAAGCTCGCCGCAGTGGTTTTCGCCACGCTGGTGGCCGTGGGCTACGCCCTCGGCCGGATGGCGCCGTGGATGGAGGAACCCGCACCCCTTTCCGCAGCGCATCCGGAGGCGGCGCAGGCGTCTTCCGTGTGCCGCGAAATCCTCTGTCAGGTCACGTGGCCGTCGCCCTCCCTCGGAGCGGACTCCCGCTACGAGGAGTGGCTCGGGGAGAACCGGGTCGTCTACACCCTGGACCCGGAACTCCAGGAGCAGGCCGAGGCCGTCTTCCGGCAGTACCGCGTCCCCTACGGCGCCCTGGTGGCCATCGAACCAGCGACCGGGCGGATCCTGGCTTTGGTGGAGTTCTCCCGGGAGGAACCGGACCTCCAGGACTTCGCCCGGAGGGCCACCTATCCGGCAGCCAGCCTGGTCAAGGTCGTCACTGCGGCGGCGGCCCTCGAGACCGGCCGATTCACACCCTCGAGCCAGATCCGGTACGAGGGCAACCCCTATCGCCTCTACCCGCGGAAGCTCTCGCCCGACAACCGACGGCGGGAGAACAACGTGAGCACCCTGGCGGAGGCACTGGGCAAGTCGAACAACGTCGTCTACGCCAAGGTGGGGGTCGAACTGGGCCCTCAGGTCCTGGAGGCCTCGCTCCGGAAATTCGGCTTCAACCAGGCGATCCCCTTCGATTTCAGCCTCCAGGAGAGCCATGCGAGCGTGCCCACCGAGACGTACCCTCTCGGGCGCACGGCCGCAGGCTTCGGCGAGGTGTACCTCAGCCCCGTGCACGCGGCTCTCATCTCGGCCGCAATCGCCAACGGCGGGATGATGATGCGCCCCTACATCGTCGAGCGACTCGAGGACTCCCGAGGTCGCACCGTGTACCAGGCCGCCCCGGAACCGCTCGGCCAGGTCACCTCCGAGGCCATCGCACGCCAGGTGGCGCAAATGATGGAGAAGACGGTCACCAACGGGACGTCGGCCCGTGTGTTTCGGCGATACGCGCGAAAACTGAGAAGCCTCGGGGTGGCCGGCAAGACCGGAAGCCTTACCGGGGAGGACCCGCCGGGGCGCTACGAGTGGTTCATCGGATTCGCCCCGCTGGAGGAGCCGCAACTCGCGGTCGCCAGTCTCGTGGTGAACCACGAGTTGTGGCATATCAAGGGAACCTATGCAGCCCAAGCGGTGATGAGGGAATTCTTTGGGTTCTGAGATGACGAAGAACGTAGAAGGAACCACTACGACTCGCCGGCCGGAGGTCGAGATCCGGGAGATGGAGATCGACGATCTTCCTCCGGTCTTCCACATGGGGGAGAGGACCTTCACCGCGGACATCCCGAACCTCTACCGGACGTGGGACGAGTTCGAGGTGACCGGCCTCTTTACCACCGAGCCGGAGTATTGCCTGGTAGGGGAGGACCGGGCGACGGGCCAGGTCATCGGGTTCGCGATGGGGACCACTGTGACGAAGACGCGATCCCCATGGAAGTACGGCTACCTCGTGTGGATGGCCGTGGAGAAGGGCTACCGCAAGCTCGGCGTGGGGGAGCGGCTCGTGCGGCGCCTCGCCGACATCATGGTGGGGGAGGGGGTACGCATCCTGCTGGTGGACACCGCCGCGGAGAATCAGCAGGCACTGGGATTCTTCCGGGCCCAGGGCTTCGAGCAACCCCGGAAGCACGTCTACATGAGTTTGAACCTGGACGAGTTGCGTCGGCGACGACAGAAGAAGGGGCCTTGAAGAAGCCTGTGGACGCGGCCCGCCTGGAGGAACTGTTTCGCCGGCTCGTGGAGGTGTACAGCCCGTCCGGCAAGGAGGGCGAAGTCCTCTCCTGCGTCCAGGAGTTCCTTGTGGAGCAGGGATGTCCCTACGGGATCCAGCCGGTGGGGGAAGAACGGTACAACCTTGTGCTGGGGCAGCCCGACGCCCCGCTGCTGTTCGTGGGGCACGTCGACACCGTGGACGCGTGGGATCTGGAGGCCGTCGGGCCCCGGGACCTGGGCGACGGCTGGATCGCGGGGCTGGGCGCGGCGGACATGAAGGGCGGTTGTGCCGCCATGATCGAGGCCTACCTCACCCTTCGGGACCTGGGAGCGGCCGAGGGGCTGGGTGTCGCCCTGGTGGTGGGGGAGGAGCAGGACGGGGACGGAACTGTCGCGTTCCTGCGCCAGGCGCGGCCCGGCCGAGCACTCGTGGGAGAACCGACGGGCCTTCGTCTGTGCACGGGTCACTACGGATACGTCGAGGCCGTGATTTCCGCCTGGGGGCGCCGAGCACACGCCAGCGTGCCCGAACTGGGGGAGAACGCGGCGGAATCCGTGCTGGCCGTGCTTCACGGCCTCCTCCACGAGTCCAGGGCGACCGGCCGGGGTGGGCCGGTCCTGAACATCCGGAACCTGGAGACCACCAACCCCGGCTTCGCCGTGCCGGAGCGGGCCACCGCGTGGGTCGACGTGCACATCCCCCCGGAGTACGAGCCCGGGAGCGCCATCGCGGCGATCGATCGCGTCATCGAGAGCCGGGGCGGCGGGAGGGTGGAGGCCTCCTACCCCATCCGGCAGATCGGCCATCGCCTCGCGGCCGAGGACCCGCTCGCCGTCGCCTTCCGCGCAGCCGGCGGCCGTGAACTGGACGTGTTCCGAAGCCACAGCGACGCAAGCCTGTTCCACGCCGCCGGCGTGCCGACGGCCGTCCTCGGTCCAGGCAGCCTCGAGTACGCGCACACCGAAGACGAGCGCATCGACCTGGGCGAACTGACCGCCGCCGCACGCCTGTACGCCGACATGGGGCTCGCGTTCGGCACGCCCCGTCGCTGACCCCGATCTTCCTTGCCACCCCAACCGGTCGTGCTAGGCTCCGCGTTCCCGGGGCCACGGCGGGCGCACCGCCGCACGAGATCGGAGGACCGATGGACGAAGAAGCGATCGTCTACGACGTAGAAGAAGCTGCGGGGGTGGTGGCGGAGCGGACCGGCTTGGAGATCGACCCGGTCGAAGAGATCCTGGAGGCCGAGTTCCTGTTCCAGGCGGCACTCGGGGTGATCGAGATCCCGGACGACGAAGAGGGGGTCGAGTTCATGGAAGAGGTCCGGCAGTTGCGAGAGACGCACTCCGACCTGGTGCCACCCATCGACGCCGATCTCGGGGAGTTCGACGATCTCGAGGATCGGCTCGTGACGTTCGTGAGCCGTCTGACGGGTGCCGAGCCCGCCACGATCGAGGAGGTGCTCGACGAGCACATTCTGTACCTGGAGGAAAAGGGCCTGATCGAACCCGCCGACGAGGATGAGGACTGAACGGAGGTCCGTAGCTCACGCCGCCCGCGATGGCTGGCGAGTCTCCTCGCGAAGTTCGCGGTAGAGTTCCGCGTGCCACCTCCGCGCGGACTCGATGTCCACGCCGACGGCGCCCAGCGGGTCGCTGCCCTCCGCCAGGAGATGCGTGGGGCAGTCGGGCGAACTGTCCGCGATCCCCCCCTCGGTATAGTTCAGCGGGTGGAGCCGGCAGATCAGCGGCCGCACGTTCGCCGGGAGGGTGCACCCGTTCGCCGACAGGAAGAGGCAGTCTTCGGCGCCGGTGTGTCGCAGGACCCTGCGCGTACCATCCGCCCTCAGCGTGTACCCCAGCCAGTGGGGATCTCCCTCCTCTCCCGCGCAAGCCGGGCTCCGAGGGGGACGACACTCCCAGAAATCGTCTCGGCCGCAGTGGGCTCGGATCCGCAGCAGATCCCCGGTGGTGAGGAGGACGTCGGTCTGTTGGCAGCAGGTCTTGCCGGAACGGGCGCAGAGGGCACACAGGCTCACGGAGGAATCCGCCGAGGCTTCCTGGGTTGACCGGGCAGGCGTTGACGCCACTGGTGCTGGCCCCTCCCCGGGCGGGGAGTTTCCCGGAATACCACGGCGGTCGTATTCTAGCAGAACAGGCCACCGCCAAGACAGGGGGACCGGGGGGCTCGAGGTGTTGCCGCCCCGCGCGAGGCCGCAGAACTCCCACGCGGGGCGAACCGGGAAGGTGTCAGGCCGAGAGGTCGATGGTGCGGCACCCGGCCCCTTGCGTCGAGGGTGACGGCATATCGTCCGCGAGAAGAGCGCGGTGGTTCTGCCCGTCGCTCAAGAAGATCACCACTTGTCCGGTCTCCGAGCACCCCTCGACCAAACGGAAGTGCAGACGCTTGAGGTCGGCCGTCGAACGACCCACGAGCGGCCCCGAGATCCCCTTTCGCACGCTTCCGAAAGGCCCGCAGAAGTCGGCCAGTGTCGCATACCCGCGCTCCCGCACGCCCTGGGCTTTCTTCGCCGGCACCTCCAGCGCCCGCACCACGGTGCCCTGTGCCAAGGCGACCTTCCCGTCGCCGATGGAAACGGTGAGGCCCTCCTCAACGGGGGCGCCGATCGTGGAAGCCGGTCGCTCCGCCGCAGGGGCGGGCGGCAGAGCCGTACCGAGGTGCCTCTCGATGCGGCCCACCGCGCGGACGAGACCGCCGAGGAGCGACAGGGCATCCGAACCCGTCGCCGAGTCGCCGCCGGGAGCCGGGGGGACCCGCTCCACCACCGCCCGGGCCGCCTCCGCCAGACGAACCAGGGAGCGGTCGAGTTCATCACCGCCCTCAAGGTTCCGGAACCCGCCCTCGGCACCTCTCAGGGAACATAGCGCATTCAGTCTCGCAGCGACCTCCACGCACAACGATCTCGCCTCTGCGGCGGAATCGAGCCAAACCGGTGCGGGGGACTGCTGCGTCTCGGGGGTTTCCCGCGGCTCAGCCGGGTCCTTCCCGGCGTCTGCCCCGGGGGCTTCGACCAGTGAGGATTCGGCTGCTTCCTCGCCATCCTCATCGCTTGCAGCCGCGGGAGGCTGAGACTCCTCCCCTCCGTCGTCGGCGTTTCCGTCCGGTTCGGTCGCCTCCCGGGGCTGTGCGTCTCCTTCGTCCGGCGACGCGTCGGAACGGTCCTGCTCCGAGAGGCTTCGCGTCTCACCGTCGCCCTCCGCAGCACCAGAAGATCCGGGGGCCTGGGGATTCGGGGAACTCGACGTCCGGGCGTCCGAAGGGGACTCCGGGGCCTGCTCCCGAGCGGAGGGCTGCGCGGCTTCCCCACCCCGACGCTTTGCCTCTGCTTGCAGCAGCCTGTATTTCTCGTGCAGACGGGCGACCGCGGCCCGGCACTCCTGA
Organism: uncultured delta proteobacterium; assembly: GCA_963707045.1. Lineage (GTDB taxonomy): Bacteria > Desulfobacterota > Deferrisomatia > Deferrisomatales > JACRMM01 > CAZGRT01. The sequence continues at coordinate 90,667 of CAVPOV010000002.1, read as the reverse complement.
GGAGGGGTGGCGGGTTGGGCGAGCAGAAGCTCCAGCGTCCGGACTGCGGCACTCGGGAACTGCACGCCGAGGGCATTCGCGGAATCCCCTCTCGCCACGAGGTACTTGCACACCGCCGCGACCATCTGCACCACGGTAGCCACATTCCGGTCGTCCGCGTGACGTTCGCCGATTTGCCCCACCCTTTGCTCGAACTCCACGATGTTCTTGGGGCTCACCTCCCAATCCAAGGACAGTAGGGACTCCTGCAGCACCTCGAGGGGGTCCACCTCGTCTCCGTCCGTCTCGGGTGCGGGGGCCTCGTCTGCCGGAGCTCCGGTCTGAGCGGGCGCCCCCACGCTGCGCCGAGGCACGAAGAGTTGGTCGATCGCGCCGTCGATGTACTCGTCGAACGCCTTCGAGTCCAGGGTCTCCAATCCGCGCGGGCTGGTATCCATGACAGCTCCTTCCAGAACGAAGTCGGTCACCGCATGAGCAGTCGGCGGGTAACCCTCTTGACCGTCAACTTGCTAACCTCCCGCAACGACTCGAAGACGCCGTCGCCCCGGAGGGCGCTGGCTTCGAACGTCGGGGCCTTGAGTTCCGAGTTCAGGTCGCCGTCGAGTTCATCGCGACTCAGCAGGGAATGGCCCTCCTCGGCGAGGTCTCGCTTGTTGTACTGGAGCACCACCGGCATGGAGAAGAAGTCGATCTTCTCCTCGGCAAGGTTCTGACGCAGGTTGTGGAGGCTCTCCACATTCTCCTCCCGCTGCTCCCGTCGAGAATCGGCGACTAGGACCACTCCGTCGGCGCCCTTGAGTACGAGCCTCCGAGTCGCGTTGTACATGACCTGGCCTGGGACCGTATAGAGTTGGATCTTGATCTGCATATTGAAGATCTTGCCCAAAGCCAAGGGAAGGAAATCGAAGAAAAGGGTGCGATCCTCTCTCGTGTCTATCGTCACCATCTTCCCACGCACGGAGTCCGACATGGCCTCATGCAAATGGAGCAGATTCGTAGTCTTTCCACAACGACCTGGACCGTAGTAGACGATCTTGATCTGGATCTCGTTTGCGGCAAGATTGATGAAGGACACGTCACGCCTCGTCGACGAGAATAGGAAGTATCTCTTCTCTCACCTTTGCCGTCTTCAGACGAATCAGGCCCAGGGAGACATCCTTCCCGAACAAGGTAATCAGAAAGAACTGGTCTCCTACTTTGGTATAGTGAACGCTCTCCTTCTTCCCCTTGTGGAACAGAAGGGAGAAGTCGTCTTCACCAATCAGCCTCGCAATCTCCTCCGTGGCGCCGTAGTTTGCAGCCGAAAGCGCGGCCAGCGCGACGACGTCGAGACTCGACGGATCACCCCGGTTCACGATCACGTAGCCCGCCCTGTCGACCAAGAGCGCGCAGTCCGCTCCGGAACGAAGCAGGTCGCGGTCGATGACGCCGGCTACGTTTCGCAGTGTGTCCCCTGACAGGACTAGGTCCACGGCATCTCCTCCCCCGCTCTGCTCCGTGTCCGCCCGGCACCGCGTTCGCTCGGAACCGGGCCTGCCGGACGGACACCGAGCGCCGGGAACAGCCGAGTCTGGCCACGCAGTCGCGCGACCCAGCACAGGTATCGTCCAAGCAACGGGAATCCTTGAGATACCGCGAGGGCTTCGGTCGACGGAGTCAGCCGAACGTGCCTGGAGGGAGCGATCCAGGGTAGGATGGGGAAGGGAACCGGGGCGATGGTGGCAGGAAGGGGAACTCAGGACAGGCGGCGGTATCCGGCGCCCCGCGCCGCGTGCAGTTCCTCGAAGAGGCAGCCCGCGCCCTCCAATTCCTCTTGGACGGCGCTTCGCTGCGTCAACGGAAAGACGAGGGCGAGCCCGCAGTCCGAAGACAACTGGCGCGGCACGGGGACGAGGCGGGCGTCGACGCCGGCACCCTTCAGGATCTTCTCCGCGCGCATCACGCGATGGATGCTGTGGAAGATGAGTACGCCGTCGCGCTCCACCCGCTCACCCGACGGAATCGAGGCGCCGGTCGAGGGTCCGCTACGCGTGAGTTCTTCCTCGGCCGTTCGGCGTGACATGAGAGACACCCGTGGGGAAGAGGGGGAACCGTACCGTGAAGAGTCTAGATGATCTCTCCCCGCTGATCCAACAGATCCTAAGGAAGGCCGAGGGCTCCTATCCGGATGCGGCGCACCGGATCTGGGACGTTTGGGAAGCGGCGGTCGGCGCGGACGTCGCCCGGCGGAGCCAGCCGGTGTCTCTCCGCCGAGGGCAACTCGTCGTCGCCGTCTCCAGTTCATCGTGGATGCAGCAGTTGAGTTTCCTCCGGGACTCGATCCGGGACGCCGTAAACCGAGCGCTCGGGGAGCAGGCGGTCAAGGACGTGCGCCTCCGGATATCCACGGCCGCTGCGCCGCGCACCCTCCACCGCAAGGCAGAGAAGCCCGGCTGGCTCGAAGAGAGGCTCGATGCGGCGACACTGGCGGCCATCGACAGGAAGGTCGCGACCATTGCGGATCCTTCCGTGAGGGAGGCCGTGAAGCGAGCCCTCAGAAAGGCGGAACAAGTGAAGCGTTTCCGGCAGAGCCGAGGAGTTCCTCCGCCTGCCGAGAGTAACGGCCGTCGCGGTGGTGGAGGACGAGCGGGATCCTGATCTCCAGGCCCTCCTTGGCTCCCTTCACTGCGCGCAGCAACGCCAGGCTGGCGGGTTCCTCGGCTCGCGGATGCACGAGGCGCAGCACCTTCGGCTCGATGCCCCCGTCGCGGACCGCGGCAACCAACGCGGCCAGCCTGCTCGCCGGGTATACGAGGCAGAGGTGCCCGTGACGCGCGAGCACCCGCCGGGCTGCGGCCACCACGTCCGGGAGACTGCACGCGATCTCGTGGCGGGACAGGGCCGCCGAGACCACCGGGCTTACGCGCCCCGAGTGAACCGGCCGGTACGGAGGGTTGGAAACGACGAGATCGAAGGCGCCTGCTGGCCAGGCGTCGGGCACGGCCCGCACGTCCCCCGCCTCGAATCTCGCCCGGCTCTCGAATCCGTTCCACGCCGTTGCTCTGCGTGCCCGGTCGATCATCTCCTCCTGGATGTCGATCCCGAGCACCTCCCGGGCTCCCTGCAGAGCGAGCAGGCAAAGCGCGATCACTCCCGCCCCACAACCCAGGTCCAGGGCACGAACCGCC
>CAVPOV010000002.1:0-80000 GCA_963707045.1 uncultured delta proteobacterium | reverse complement strand
GGACCAGTAGATGACGAAGGCCTTGCCTTTGATCCGCGCGTCTTCCACGAATCCCCAGAAACGGCTGTCATAGCTCCTGTCCCGGTTGTCGCCCATAACGAAGTACTGCCCCGGCGGCACCTCCACCGGCCCGAAGTTGTCCCGGCGCTCGAAGCCCCCGGGCAGCGTGGCGCGATCGACGTGGACGCCCCACGGATCCTCGATGGGGTCGCCGTTGACGAAGACCTTCTTGTCCCTCACCTCGACCCGATCGCCGGGAACTCCGATCACCCGCTTGATGAAGTCCTTGGAATCGTCCACGGGATAGGCAAAGACGACGATGTCCCCGCTCTTCGGGGCCCGGATTCGAAGCACCCGGTCGTCCGTGTACGGAATGCGAACCCCGTAGAGGAACTTCGCCACAAGGAGGTGGTCTCCGATCTGTAGCGTCGGCAGCATGGATCCCGAGGGAATCTTGAATGCCTGGACGACGGCACCCCGGATCGCGATGGCAAGCAGGATGGCAACGACCAAGGCTTCGCCGTACTCCGCCAGCTTCCCGGTCCTCGGCAAGGCCCCCTTTGCCACTCCGACGCCTGCAACCCCGGACATGGTGAAGAAGCCGACGAGAAGCCAGCTGACCTTCTGGTACTCGGGGACCGACAGCAGCACGTTGAGTCCTGAGAGGGAGGCGCCGAGCAAAGTCAACGCCACCCCGCCCCAGAGGTAGTTCCGGCGCTTCCGCTCCGTGAAACTCGCTTCCTGCCCGCTCATCACCACCTGCCCCGAGCGTTCCGACACGCTCTCGCCAAGCCGTTCCCCACTCCGCCACCCTGCCCGCCCCCGGGGCCTCCACCTTTGCATTCGCGCAGAGCACCCGGCCCCATGGCCCCTCCGGTCGTCGCCACCAGCCCGGGCGAGAGGGCGCGCAGTCTAGCACAGGGAAGGAGTAGAATGTACGCGAACGCGGCTTTGACAGGTCGGAAGGGCTGGTGCTATCAAGAGCGTCCCCCCACGGGGGGGTAAGCAGTGGTTATGCGACGAGGTTGAAGTACAGGGGAATAACGCACCAGGTCACACGACGAGCACAACCACTTGGTGCCGGCAACGCTGCGATGCCGGGCCGGTCCGGAGGAAGAGGATGAAGATCGCCATCAGCGGCAAGGGCGGCGTCGGAAAGACCACCTTGGCGGGGTGCCTTTCGCGCATGCTGTCGGACTTGGGACAGAAGGTTCTCGCCATCGACGCCGACCCGGATTCCAACCTCCCGTCGGCCATCGGCATACCTGCGAGCGATCTCGCTGCGATCCGCCCCCTGGCGCAGATGCGGGACCTGGTGGCCGAGCGCACCGGCGCGAAGCCCGGCACCTTTGGCGGAATGTTCAAGCTGAACCCGAAGGTCGACGACATCCCGGATGCGTACAGCGTCACCCGGGATGGCATCAAGCTCCTCACGCTGGGCACGGTTCCGAAAGGTGGAGGCGGTTGCCTGTGCCCCGAAGGAACCCTGCTCCGGGGCCTCATGCGCCATCTGATGGTCCAGCGCGGTGAAGCCGTGATCGTGGACATGGAGGCCGGACTCGAGCACCTCGCCCGCGGGAGCACCGAGGGAATGGACGCCTTCCTCGTCGTCTTGGAACCCGGCCAGCGTTCGATTCAGACGGCACACCAGATCCGCCGACTCGCGGCAGATCTGGGCGTGAAGCGCGTCTTCGCCGTGGGCAACAAGGTGTCCGATCAGGCGGACCGCGACATCATACGCGAGGGCGTGGCCCCTATCCCCTTGCTGGGCCACCTCTCGCTCCGGGAATCGATTCGGGAGGCGGACCGCAGGGGCTTGAGCCCCTATGACCTCGACGAGGGTTTGAAGGAGGAGGTCCGCGCCGTGTACGAGCGCCTCCTGGAGGAGATCGGCCGGGCCTGATCCTCTGCGAGTTCAGTGAGGGGGCTCGGCGAGGATCCTCCGGGCGGCGAACACCCAAGGCTCGGCGGCCACGTCCCCTCCCGCCTCCCCCAGCACGGCGAGTCGCAGACGCTCGAAGAAGGGAAGTAGTCCCCGCAGAATGGGGCTGACCTTCGCCCGCTCCTCAAGTCCGGCGGCCGAACCGGCGAAGCTCACCTCTCCCCGCTCGAGGCACAGAACCCCGTCAGCGGCCCCGAGCAATGAATCGGCCCAGTGGGTCGCCACGACCACGCCGGCAACGGTTTCCGACTGGTACCCCCTCACCTCGGACCACAATCGCGCCGCGCCCTCGGGGTCGACGCGGCGCCGCAGGACGAGCACGGGCGGGGCTTCCCAAGGGCAGATTCCCGAAGCGAAGTATCGCTCCGGCGCGCCGTTGAACGCGATCCGCCCTTCGGCGAGGGCGACCACCTGGTCCGCCCAGAGGACCTCCTCCGGTTGGTGCGCGACCTGCAGCACACCGACGCCCTCGGAGCGAAGGTCCGCGAGAGTCAACTGCACCGCGTCCCTCTCCCAGGGGCTGAGCATGGACGTGGGCTCGTCGAGGGGGAGATGGCTCGCGCCGTGCGCCAGGACACCCGCCAAAGCCAGTTTCTGAACCTCTCCCCAGGAGAGGGTGTGGACCGGCGTCCCCCTGAACTCCCACAAACCCACTCAACGAAGGGCCGCCTCGACCACGACCCGGATCTCTCCCGCGGTATGGCCACGGGTTTCCAGCCCTAAAGCGAAGTCGTCCTCGACGACGGGGCAGATCCACTGCTCCTCCGTATTCTCGAAGACCAGGCCCAGCCGCTGGTCGACCGCCCCGAGAGGGCTCCCCCGACTCGGACGCGTCCTTCCCAAAGGGGGAGAAGTCCCTTTGGGGCCAGGAGCAGCGTCGTCTTGCCGGACCCGTTGGACCCCACCAGGGCAACGTGCTCCCCCGGTGCGAGGGACAGTTCGACGCGGTGCAGAGCCTCGACTCCCCCGCCACGCACCGAAACGCCCTCGGCGTCGGAGCGTCGCTCGGCGGAAGACGCAAGAGAGGGGCAGGGTCTCGCCCCTGCCCCTCTCGGAAGATCCCCTGGATCGGCAGTCGATCAGGACTTGCTCCCCTCGCTCTGCGCCTCCGGCGCCGCAGTCGCCGGGCTCTCCGCCGCGCCGACTCCCGGGGAGTACGCCTCCTGGACCAACTCCACAAGACTCATGGGGGCGTTGTCGCCTCGCCGCGACCCAAGCTTCACGATGCGCGTGTAGCCCCCGGGGCGGTTGGCGTAGCGAGGGGACAACTCGGCGAAGAGCTTGGCCACCACCGTCTTGCTGCGCACATAGGCGAGAGCCTGCCGGCGGGCGTGGAGGTCGCCCCGCTTCCCGAGCGTAATCAGCTTCTCCGCGACCCGTCGAACCTCGCGGGCCTTGGCATCCGTCGTCTGCACCCTCTCGTGCTCGAACAGAGAGGTCACCATGTTCCGGAACATGGCCTTGCGGTGGCTGGAATTCCGCCCCAGCTGTCGGCCGGACTTTCGGTGGCGCATCCTCGTTCCTTTCCCTCTGGGCTAGGCTTCCTCTTCCTCCGTCGTTTCCTCCGGAGCACTCCAACCCGGCAACTCCATGCCCAGGTGGAGATTCATCGTTGCCAGGATGTCCTTGATCTCGTTGAGCGACTTGCGCCCGAAGTTCTTCGTCTTGAGCATCTCCGCGTCGGTCTTGCCCACCAGTTCCCCGATGTAGCGGATACTCGCGGCCTTCAGGCAGTTCGCGGCACGGACCGACAGCTCCAACTCGCTCACCTTCCGGTCCAGGTTCGGATTGTAGGTGAACGTCTGCTGCTCGTCCGTCGGCAGGTCCTCCGCGTCCTCGTCGAAATTGATGAAGACCTGGACCTGGTCCTTGAGGATCTTCGCCCCATAGGCCAGCGCATCCTGCGGCTTGACGCTGCCGTCGGTCCAGATCTCCAGGATGAGCTTGTCGTAGTCCGTGCGCTGCCCGACGCGAGCCTGTTCGACGCGTACGTTCACCTTCTCGATGGGGCTGTAGATCGCGTCCAGCGCGATCCAACCGATGGGCGTGTCCTCGTCCTTGTTCCTCTCCGACGGGACATAGCCCTTGCCGACCCTCACGACCAGTTCGGCGTCCAGCTTCGAACCCTCCGACAGAGTGGCGATGTGGTGATCCCCGTTGAGGATCTCCACGGTGGTGCCGGTCTCGATGTCCCGGGCGCGCACCTCGCACGGTCCCGTCTTGACCATGCGCAGCCGTTTGGGCTTGTCCGTGTGCGCCTTGAGCCGAACCTCCTTGAGGTTCATGATGATCTCGCTGACGTCCTCCTTGACTCCCGGGATCGTGGCGAACTCGTGGGGAACCCCGTCCAGCTTGACCTGGCAGATGGCGGCCCCTTGGAGGCTGGAAAGCAGCACCCTGCGCAGGGCGCTCCCCAGAGTCGTGCCGAAGCCCCGCTCCAGGGGCTCCGCGACGAACTTCCCGTAGTTCGGGGTCTGCCCGTCGTCCCCCGCTTCGATCCGCTTGGGCTTGATCAGTTCACGCCAGTTTCTCTCTTGCACCGTAGACACCCTCCGCCGGCGGCAGAGCCACCGGAGCTTACTTCGAGTAAAGCTCCACGATCAGGTGCTCCTCGATCGGCATCGTGATTTCCTCGCGCACCGGGAGTTCCTTCACGACTCCCTGGAACGCCGCCGCATCGACTTCGAGCCACCGCGGCGCTCCGCGGCTCTCCAGATTCTGCAGACCCGAGAGGATCGCCGGAACCTTGCGGCTCTTCTCACGAACCGAAATCGTGTCGCCGGGCCGGGTCTGGTACGACGGTATGTCGACCTTTCGACCGTTGACCAGGAAGTGTCCGTGGCGCACGAGGTGACGCGCCTCGGAACGCGAGTTCGCGAACCCCATCCGGTAGGTCATGTTGTCGAGCCGTGACTCCAGCAACTGCAGCAACCGCAGGCCCGTAACCCCTTTGGAGCGGTTCGCCTCCGCGAAGTACAGTCGGAACTGACTGCTCCTGCAGTCCGTAGATCCGACGCACCTTCTGCTTCTCGCGCAACTGGCGGCCGTAATCCGAGACCTTCATCCGCCCCTGCCCGTGCTGCCCAGGGGGGTAATTGCGGCGCTCCACGCCGCACTTGTCGGTGTAGCAACGGTCGCCTTTGAGAAACAGCTTCATTCTCTCTCGTCGACAAAGCCGGCAGACGGCTCCTCGATACCTTGCCAAGGCGATACCTCCTCTACGTTTCTCTTAGACGCGGCGCCGCTTCGGCGGTCGGCACCCGTTGTGCGGGATCGGCGTGACGTCCTTGATCGACGTGAGCGTCAAGCCGGCCGCGTGGAGCGCGCGCACCGCGGCCTCCCGCCCCGAGCCCGGCCCCTTCACGTAGACGACCACGCTGCGCATGCCGTGCTCCATGGCCTTCTCCGCAGCATCCTTGCCGGCCAACTGGGCCGCGAAGGGAGTGCTCTTCCGGGATCCCTTGAAGCCGGCGGCCCCGGCGTTGGACCAGGAGATGGTGTTGCCGCTCAAGTCCGTGATGGTAACGACGGTGTTGTTGAACGTGCTGCGCATGTGGGCAACACCCTCACGGATGTTCTTCTTGACCTTCTTGACCCTTCGGGCACTGGACCGCTTAGCCATGAATCCTCCGATGCTCTCTCAGCAGAGACGACCTCAACGTCGCCGCGGCCCCTTGCGGGTCCGTGCATTGGTTCGGGTGCGCTGACCGCGCGCGGGGAGCCCCTTCCGGTGCCGGAGGCCCCGGTAGCACCCCAGGTCCATCAGGCGCTTGACATTGGCCAGGACCTCACGGCGAAGGTCGCCCTCCACCTTGTATTTCTTGTCGATGACCCGGCGGATCTTCTGCAGTTCGTCGTCCGTGAGATCGCCCGCCTTCCGGTTGCGGTCGACTTCGGCTTCCGAGAGGATCCTGCTCGACGACGAGCGTCCGATCCCGAAAATGTAGGTAAGAGCCATCTCGATCCGCTTCGTGCGCGGCAGGTCTACACCGGCGATTCTGGCCACTGCGTAACCTCCTCTGTCCTGGGCCTCAACCCTGGCGCTGTTTGTGGCGGGGGTTGTCGCAGATGATGCGCACCACGCCCTTGCGCCGGATGATCTTGCACTTGTCGCAAATCTTCTTCACGGACGGCCGAACTTTCATGATCTGCTCCTCGGCGAACGAACGCCGCTCACTTCTTCCGGTAGGTGATCCGGCCCCGGGTCAGGTCGTAGGGCGAGAGCTCCACCGTCACTCGATCCCCCGGGAGGATTCGGATGAAGAACTTCCGCATCTTCCCCGAGACGTGGGCCAGCACCTTGTGCCCGTTGTCGAGTTCCACCCGAAACATGGCGTTGGGAAGGGGCTCCACCACGGTGCCTTCGACCTCGATGGCCTCCTCTTTCGCCATGATCTCCTCGCTCAGTCCAGTCGGCTCAGCACCACCGGCCCGTGCTCCGTGATGGCCACGCTGTGCTCCGCGTGGGCCGCGAAACTCCCGTCCCTCGTGCGGGCCGTCCAGCCATCGACGTCCACGGTGATGCCCGGCGACCCGTCGTTGATCATCGGCTCGATCGCCAGCACCATCCCCGGCCTGAGCCTGACGCCGGTTCCGGCCTTGCCGCAGTTGGGCACCTGCGGTTCCTCGTGGAGGGAGCGGCCGATCCCGTGGCCCACGAACTCGCGCACCACCGTGCATCCCCGCCCCTTCGACAACGGCCTGGATGGCGCTGGACAAGTCACCCAGCCTGCGCCCCGGCCGTGCCTCCCCGATCCCGGCGTCCAGGGCCGCCTCGGCGACGCGGATGAGCCGCTCCACCCTCGGAGAGGCGTTGCCGACCGCCACGCTCACGGCCGCGTCGCCGTAGAACCCCTCGTGGCAGACCCCGAAGTCGACGCTCAGCAGGTCCCCGTCCCTAAGAATGCGACGCGGGCTCGGGATCCCGTGCACCACCTCGTCGTTCAGCGAGGTGCAGAGGCAGCAGGGATAGGGTTTTCCCTCCGGGTTCGCGACGCCCTTGAAGGCCGCCGTCAGCCCCCGGCGCTTCACCTCGTCCTCCGCGAGCTCCTCCAACTCCTGCGTCGAGACCCCGGGCCGGACGTGACGGCGGACGCGGTCGAGGATCGCGGCGACCGTCCGGTTCACCCGGCGCATCGCCTCGATCTCCTGCGCCGAGCGCAGAACGATCAACCGCCGAGCACCGCCGCGATGCGACCGAAGATCTCCTCCATCGTCCCGATCCCGTCGATGGGACGGAGGAGTCCCGCCTTCTTGTAGTACGCGATCAGGGGCTCGGTCTGCTCCGCGTAGACCCGCAGGCGCGACCGGATGGTCTCCTCCTGGTCGTCGTCGCGCTGGTACAGAACCCCGCCGCACTTGTCGCAAACCCCCTCCCGCTTCGGGGGACCGAACTTCACGTGGTACATCGCGCTGCACGCCTTGCAGGTGCGCCGCCCCGACAACCGCCCCACCAGTTCCTCGGACGGGACCTCGATGGACACGACGTGGTCGATGGCCTTGCCGCCGCGGGCGACGACGCCCTGCAGCGCGTCGGCCTGGGCCACGGTGCGGGGAAACCCGTCCAGGATGTACCCCTTCTGGCAGTCCGCGGCCTGGAGCCGTTCCTCGATGATCCCGATAACGACCGAATCCGGTACCAACTTGCCCGCGTCCATGAAGGTCTTGGCCTTCTTCCCCAGTTCGGTGCCCTCGCGAAGCGCCGCCCGAAGGATGTCGCCGGTGGAGATCTGCGGGATGCCGTACTTCTCCACCATCCGCGTGGCCTGGGTTCCCTTCCCCGCCCCCGGGGGGCCCAACAGGATCAGTCGCATCATGCCCTCCCTTCCGGTCTACCGACGTCCACGGAAGCGCTTCGCACCCATCAAACCCTCGTAGTGACGGGTGATCAGGTGGGTCTCGATCTGCGCCACGGTGTCGAGCGCGACGCCGACCACGATGAGCAGGCCAGTTCCCCCGAAGTAGAAGGGAACACCGAAGCGGCTGATCAGGATCGTGGGCAGCACGCAGATGAAGCTGACGTAGAGCGCTCCCCAGAACGTCAGCCGGGAGAGGACCTTGTCGATGTACTCGGCGGTCCTCTGGCCGGGACGGATGCCAGGGATGTATCCGCCGTACTTCTTCATGTTGTCCGCCACGTCCACCGGGTTGAACGTGACCGCCGTGTAGAAGTAGCAGAAGAAGAAGATCAGGATCACGTAGAGGAGATCGTGGAGCCACTGCCCGGGAGACAGCCACCCGACCAACGTCTGAACCCACGGGTGGTCGATGAACTGTCCCACCGTCGTCGGGAACATGAGCAGCGACGAGGCGAAGATCGGCGGGATCACGCCGGCCGTGTTCACCTTAAGCGGGAGGTGCGTGCTCTGCCCGCCGTAGACCTTCCGCCCCACCACTCGCTTGGCGTACTGGACCGGGATCCGGCGGTGGGCGCGCTCCACCCAAACGATGAAGAACACCACGGCCACCATCACCGCGGCGAGCACCAGCACCAGGAACAGGTGAAGTTCCCCGGCCCCCATGAGCCTGAAGGTGTTCAAGATCGCCCCGGGGAGGCCGGCGACGATCCCGGCGAAGATGATCAGGCTGATCCCGTTGCCGATCCCGCGCTCCGTGATCTGCTCGCCGAGCCACATGATGAACGCCGTCCCCGCGGTCAGCGTGATCACCGTCATCAGCCGGAAGCCCCAGCCGCTAGCCAGGACCACGCTGGCTCCTCCGGGCCCGGCCATGTTCTCCAGCCCGATGGCGATGCCGATCCCCTGGATGACCGAGAGGACGACCGTGCCGTACCGCGTGTACTGGATGATCTTCTTGCGGCCCTGCTCCCCTTCCTTCGAGAGCTTCTCCAAAGTGGGCACGACCACCGTGAGGAGCTGCAGGATGATCGACGCGCTGATGTAGGGCATGATCCCGAGGGCAAACACGCTCATCCGCTCCAGCGCGCCCCCAGAGAACATGTTCACCATGTCAAGGATGTTGCCTTGACCGAAAAACCCCTCTAAAGCGGCGGCATCGACCCCCGGTACCGGGACGTACACGCCGATCCGGTACACCCCCAGGAGAAGGAGTGTGACCAGCAGCCGTCTCTTCAGTTCCGGGATCTTCGCGATCCCCTGGAAGTCGCCGACCAAGCTAGGCCTCCTTTACCTCGCCGCCACACGCCTCGATCTTCTGGCGGGCCCCCCCGCTGACCTTGTGGGCCACGACCACGAGCTTCCTCTCGAGGGTCCCCTTCCCGAGGATCTTCACGCCGTCGAGGAGTTTCTTCACCAACCCCTGTTCCACCAGCAGGGCCGGGGTCACCTCGGTGCCGTCCTCGAACCGGTTCAGGTCGCAGACGTTGACGCACGCCCACTCCTTCCGGAAGAGGTTCTTGAAGCCCACCTTCGGCAGCCGCCGGATCAGCGGCATCTGCCCGCCCTCGAACCCCTGCTTCCCACCGAAGCCGGACCGGGCCTTGGCACCCTTGTGGCCCCGTCCGGAGGTTTTCCCCAAGCCCGAGCCGGGGCCGCGCCCAACCCGCTTCCTGGTCTTCACCGCCCCCTTCGGGCGCCTCAGGTCGTGCAGTCGCATCGCTTAAAACCTCCCGGCCTCAGGCCCCGAGCTCCTGGACGGACTTGCCCCGCCGCGCGGCGATGTCGTCGGGGTGGCGCAGGCGGGCGAGGCCGTCCATGGTGGCCCGGGCCACATTGTGCGGATTGTTGCTGCCCAGACACTTCGTGAGGATGTCGTGCACGCCCGCGGACTCCATCACGGCACGCACAGCCCCACCAGCGATGACGCCCGTTCCCGGAGCGGCCGGCCGCAGCACCACCAACCCGGCCCCGAAATGCCCCACGTTCTCGTGGGGGATGGTGCCGTTCACCACCGGCACCCGGATCAGGCCGCGCTTCGCGGCCTCGACACCCTTCCGGATCGCCTCCGGGACCTCCTTGGCCTTGCCCAGACCGATCCCGACGAGCCCGTCGTGGTTGCCGACTACGACCAGGGCGCTGAAAGAGAACCGCCGGCCGCCTTTGACGACCTTGGCCACCCGGTTGAGGTGGATCACGCGGTCGAAGAGTTCGGGGTTCTTGGAGTCCATGCTCTTGGGGTCTCTGCTGCTCAAAAGCTCACCCTCCTGTCGTCACCGGCCGACCGGTGCTAGAACTGCAGTCCCGCCTCCCGGGCGGCCTCGGCAAGGGCCTTCACTTTGCCGTGGTACGGATACCCGTTGCGGTCGAAGACCACCTTGGCGATGTCGTGCGCGACGGCCTTCTTTCCGATGGCCGCCCCCACGGCGCGCGCCGCGTCCACGGTTCCGGTCTTCTCCAACTGGTCGCGGAGGTCCCGGCCCATGGTCGAAGCGGCCACGAGAGTCCGGCCCGTCGCGTCGTCGATGATCTGTGCGTACACGTGCTTGACGCTCTTGAACACGGTCAGCCGAGGCCGCTCCGCGGTACCGGAAACCTTCCGGCGCACCCGCTTGCGCCTCCCCGCGCTCGCCTTCCGCTTCGCCACGAGTCGGTTCATGATCTGCAGCTCCTCAGTTCTCTTCCAGGAAGGGCTCCCGGCTACTTGGCGCCGGACTTGCCTTCCTTCCTCACGATGTGTTCACCCACGTAGCGCACGCCGGTGCCCTTGTAGGGCTCGGGGGGCTTGAAGCCGCGGATGATCGCCGCGACCTGCCCCACCCTCTGCTTGTCGATGCCTCGAACCGTCACGAACCGCTGGTCCTTGACCTCGACGGTCACGTCCTTGGGCACCGCGTACTCGACCGGGTGCGAAAAGCCGAGGCTAAGGGTCAGGTTGGAGCCCTGCAGGTTGGCCCGGTATCCCACCCCGACGATCTCCAACCCCTTCTCGAACCCGTTGGTCACGCCGGTGACCAGGTTCTGGACCAGGCTCCTCGTCATCCCGTGGAGCGCTCGGTGCTTCCGGTTGTCCGTCGGGCGCACCACCTGGATCTCACCCTTCGTGATCTCCAGATTCATGTCCGGGTGCACGTCCATCCCCAAGGAGCCCTTGGGGCCCTTCACGGACAAACGTCCGGTCTTGTATTCCACTTCCACCTTGGGCGGCAACGCCACCGGCATCTTGCCGATCCGCGACATGGGTACCCTCTCCTCTCCGACCTCGCCCGCCTACCAGATCGAGCAGATCACCTCGCCACCCACTCCCTGCTCCCGGGCCTTCCGGTCGGTGAGCACCCCGCGGGAAGTGGACAGGATCACCGTCCCATACCCGCTCTGCGCCCGAGGCACGTCTCCTGCCGAGACGTAGACCCTGCGGCCGGGGCGGCTCAATCTCTGGAGCCCGTCGATGGCGGGTTCCCCACCCCCGTCGTACTTCAGCCGCACGAGGAGGACGCCCTGCTTCCCGTCCTCCTCCCAGCTGACGTCCGCCAGGTACCCCTCCTCCTGCATGCGCTCGAGAATCGCCTTCTTGAGCTTCGATCCGGGCACGTGCACGACGTCTCGGCGCGCCTGGAGGGCGTTCCGGATCCGGGTGAGCATATCGGCAATGGGATCGGTCAGCGACATCACCTGTACTCCTGTGGAAGTCTTACCAACTGGCCTTCGTCACGCCGGGGAGCTTCCCCTCGTGGGCCAGCCTGCGCACGCAGATGCGGCAGAGCTCGAACTTTCGGTAGAACGCTCGCGGCCGGCCGCACACCCGGCAGCGATTTCGCCATCGGACCCGAAACTTCGGGGCCCGCTTCTGTCTTTTCCATCTTTGCCTGAGTCGCCACGGCTTCCTCCTCCTGCCTCAGTTACGGAAGGGCATGCCCAACTGCCGAAGAAGTTCCTTGCCCTCCTCGTCGGTCTCGGCGGTCGTGTTGATGCACACGTTCATCCCCTTGACCTTCTCGACCTTCTCCAGGTCGATCTCGGGGAAGATGATGTGCTCCTGGATGCCGAGGGTGTAGTTGCCCCGGCCGTCGAAACCCTTCCCGGAGATGCCCTTTGAAGTCGCGCACGCGGGGGAGGGCGACGTTGATCATCCGGTCCAGGAACTCGTACATCCGCTCCCCGCGCAGGGTGACCCTGCAACCCACCGGCATGCCCTCTCGCAGGTGGAAGTTGGCAATGGACTTCTTCGCCCGGGTCACCACGGGCTTCTGTCCGGTGATCTCCGCCAGGTCGCTCACGAGCGCGTCCATCAGCTTCGCGTTGTCCTTGGCCTCCCCCGCTCCGACGTTGACCACGACCTTCTCGATCTTCGGCACCTGCATGACGTTGCGGTACCCGAAGGTCTTCGTCATCTTGGGGACCACCTCCCCCCGGTATCGCTCCCTGAGCCTCGCCATTTTCTCCACACCCTCCCGACGGTGTCGCCTTACTTGTCGAGAGCCTCGCCGCAACCCCTGCACGTCCGGACCTTGGTCCCGTCCTCCAGAACCTTGAATCCGACCCGCACCGGGCCGTCACACTTCTCGCACACCAGGGCCAGGTTGGACAGGTGCAACGCCGACTCCTGGTCGACGATCCCGCCCTGGCTCGTCTGGTCGGCCTTCTTGTGCGCGACGGACGAGATTGACCTTCTCGACGAGGGCCCGGTCCCTGTCCCCGACGACTCGGAGCACCTTGCCGCGCTTGCCCTTCTCGTTGCCCGAGATCACTTCGACCAGGTCGTTCTTCTTGATCCTTCGGCTCGCACCCATAGAGCACCTCTCCCCTTGGCCGGTTCAGAGCACTTCGGGCGCCAGGGAAACGATCTTCATGAAGTTCTTCGCCCGGAGCTCCCTCGCCACGGGGCCGAAAACGCGCGTCCCCACCGGCTCCCCATCCTTGTTGATCAGCACGGCCGCGTTGTCGTCGAAGCGGATGTAGCTCCCGTCGGGTCGCCGGACCTCCTTGGCAGTCCGCACGATCACGGCCCGGGTCACCGACCCCTTCGCCACCTTGCTGTTCGGGATGGCCTCCTTCACGGAGACCGTGATGATGTCACCGACGCCGGCGTACTTGCGCCTCGACCCCCCGGCGATGCGAATGCAGTAGACGCGCTTCGCACCGGAGTTGTCCGCGACATTCAGTATCGATTGCTGCTGGATCATCGTTCTCTCCCGCGCCCGAGAGTTGCACGCCGCACGCTCGAGGATCTTCTTCACCTTCCAGCACTTGTCGCGGCTGAGCGGCCGGGTCTCCTCGATCAGGACCTTGTCTCCCTCGCGACAGGAGTTCTCCTCGTCGTGCGCCTTGTACTTCTTCGAGCGCACGACGTACTTCTTGTAGGTGGGGTGCTTGGTCGGAGCCCCTCAACGAGCACCGTCACCGTCTTGTCCATCTTGTCGCTCACGATCACGCCGATCATGTTCCTTGCGGCGCCCCTTGAATTCTCTCAGCCATGTCCGAGCCCCTCGCACTCACTTCGCGCCGGCGAGCTCACGCTCGCGCAGCACGGTGAGCACCCGGGCGATGTCCCGCTTCGCCTCGGGCATCCGGGCCGTGTTCTCCAACTGCCGCGTCGCGTGCTGGAACCGCAGGTTGAACAGCTCCTCGCCGCAGTTCTCATCTCCCTGGCCTGCAACTCCTCCGCGCTCAGCTCACGCATCTCCTTAGTATTCATACACGTCCTCCCTCGAGATCACCCGCGTCCTGCATCGGCAGCTTGTGGGCCGCCCGCCGCAGCGCCTCCCGGGCCATATCCTCGGTCACGCCCGGATCTCGTAGAGCACGCGGCCGGGCTTGCACCACCGCGACCCACCCTCCGGGGAGCCCTTTCCCTTTCCCATGCGCGTCTCCAGCGGCTTCTTCGTGATGGGCTTGTCCGGGAAGACCCGGATCCAGAGCCGTCCGCCGCGCTTGACGTGGTGGGTGATGGCGATACGGGCGGACTCGATCTGCCGCGAGGTGACCCACCCGCGTCCGGGGTCGCCTGCAGGGCGAAGTCCCCGAAGTTGATCTTGCGTGCCCCGGTACGCGAGCCCGCGTCGACGGCCTCGGTGCTGCTTCCGATCTTCGTGGATCTTCGGCACAACATGGCTATCATACCCCTCAGCCTGCGGCCCTCAGCGTCGCTCGAGCAACTCGCCCTTGAAGATCGTCACCTTCACGCCGATCGCACCGTAGGTGGTGAAGCTCTCGGCGAAACCGTAGTCGATATCGCCTCGCAGGGTGTGCAGCGGCACGCGGCCCTCGCGGTACCACTCGCTCCGGGCGATCTCGGCTCCGCCCAGGCGCCCCGCGCAACTCACCCGGATGCCCTCGGCGCCGAGCTTCATCGCCGACGTGACCGCCCTCTTCATCGCGCGGCGAAAGCCCACCCGCCGCTTGATCTGCCCGGCGATGTTCTCGGCCACCAGCTGGGCGTCGAGCTCGGGGCGCTTCACCTCGCGGACGTTGATGAAGACCTCCTTGCCGGTCCGATCCGAGAGCATCTTGCGGAGCCGTTCGATCTCGGCCCCCTTCTTGCCGATCACGATGCCGGGGCGCGCCGTGTGGATCTCCACCCGCACCTTGTTGGCCACCCGCTCAATCTCGATGTTCGCGACGCCGGCCTGCTCGAGTTCCCTCTTCAGGTAGTCGCGCAGTTCCAGATCCTCGTGGAGAGTCTTCGCGTAGTCCTTCCCGCCGTACCACCGGGAGAGCCAGGGCTTGTTGATGCCGACGCGAAACCCGTAAGGATGGACCTTCTGACCCAACGCACACCTCCTTCGGCTACTTCTCTTCCAGCACCACGGCCACGTGGCTCGTCCGCTTCATGATCGGGAATGCCCGACCCTGCGCCCGCGGAGAAAAGCGCTTGAGCGTCGGCCCCTCGTCCACCCGGATCTCCCTGCACCCACAGGGTGTCGATGTCGAGGCCGTGGTTGTTCTCGGCGTTCGCCACCGCCGACTCGATCAACTTGCGAAGCGGCAGGCTCGCCGACTTCCGCGTAAATCGGAGGGCGTTGATGGCGTCCTGCACCGGCTTCCCGCGGATCATGTCGGCCACCAGCCGTACCTTGCGCGGCGCGATCCTCAGGAACCGCAGAGTGGCGTTCGCTTGCATGTCGTCCTCTCGGTTACCGCTTCCTGCCCTTGCCCTCTCCCTTGATGTGGGAGCGGAAGGTCCGGGTGGGCGAGAACTCGCCGAGTTTGTGGCCGACCATGTTCTCCGTCACGAAGACGGGGACGAAGGTCTTGCCGTTGTGAACGGCGAAGGTGAACCCGATGAAGTCGGGCATGATCATCGAACGCCTCGACCACGTCTTGATCACCCGCTTGTCGCCGGTCTGCCGAGCCCTGGCGACCTTCTGCTCCAGGTGGGCGTCTACGAACGGTCCCTTCTTGATCGATCGGGCCATGCTCTACACTCCTACTTGCGGCGGTGCACGATGTACTTGTCCGTCGCCTTGTTGGTCCGGGTCTTCTTGCCCTTGGTGGGCACGCCCCACGGGGTCACCGGGTGCCGTCCCCCCGAGGTGCGGCCTTCTCCGCCGCCGTGGGGATGGTCGATCGGGTTCATCGCAACGCCGCGCACCGTCGGGCGAATTCCCAGCCACCGGGAGCGCCCCGCCTTGCCCAGGGTGCGATTCTCGTGCTCCTCGTTGCCGACCTGGCCGACGGTCGCGTAACACTCCACCCGCACCTTCCGCATCTCGCCCGAGGGTAGGCGGAGTTGCGCGTAGGTTCCCTCCTTGGCCATCAGCTGCGCGTAGGTTCCTGCGCTCCGCGCCAACTGCCCGCCCTTGCCCGGCTTGAGCTCCACGTTGTGGACGATGGTCCCGAACGGGATCTCCGTCAGCGGCAGGGCGTTGCCGGCCCGCACCTCGGCCCCCGTCCCGGCCTCGAGCCGATCCCCCACCTTCAGTTCCTTGGGCGCCAGGATGTACCGCTTCTCCCCGTCCGCGTAGGTGAGCAGCGCGATCCGCGCGCTGCGGTTCGGGTCGTACTGGATCGACGTGACCTTCGCCGGGATTCCCCGCTTGTCCCGCTTGAAGTCGATCACCCGGTAGCGCCGCCTGTGCCCGCCGCCGATGTGCCGGCAGGTCATGCGGCCCCGATTGTTGCGTCCGCCCGTCTTCTTGAGCGGCTCGCAGCAGCCTCTTCTCCGGCTCGTCTTCGACGACTCCTCGAAGGTCGACACCGTCATGAACCGGCGGCCCGGGAGGTGGGCGGTATCGCTTGATCGCCATCGGCTGGTTCCTCGTGTACCCGTTCGAGCGGGGAGCCGTCTACACGCCCTCGAAGAACTCGATCTGGTCGCCTTCCTTGAGGGTCACGTAGGCCTTCTTCCAGTTGCGCTTTCGACCGACGGAACGACCCACCCGGGCCTTCTTGCCCCTCGCGATCGCCGTGCGCACCGCGATGACCTTCACCTGGAAGACCTTCTCGACGGCCTGCTTGATCTCCGCCTTGGTCGCCTTCGGGTCGACCTCGAAGACGACCGCGTTCTCGCGCCTCGCGCAGGAACGTGGCCTTCTCCGTGATCACGGGACGCCGCAACATGTCGTAGGCGGTCCGCGACATGGCTAGAACCTCTCCTCCAGCTTCTCGATCGCGCTGCGGAGCAGCACCAGCTTGTCGTACTTGAGCACGTCGTACACGTTGAGTCCCTCGACGCGGAGCACCTTCACGCTCGGGAGGTTGCGCGCCGACTTCTCGACCACCTCGTCGCGGTCCCCGACCACGATGAGGGCGTTGGAGATGCCGAGGCTCTTCAGCGACGACGCCAGCACCTTCGTCTTGATCTCGCTCAGGCCCAGATCCTCGACCACGAGCAGTTCCCCGTCGCGCAGCTTGGAGGCGAGGGCCGAGCGGAGGGCCGCCTGCCGCTTCTTCTTCGGCATCGTGTAGGCGTAGCTCCGAGGAGTCGGGCCGAAGATCGTCGCACCGCCCCGCCACAGGGGTGAGCGACGCGATCCCACGCGGGCCCGGCCGGTTCCCTTCTGCCGCCAGAGCTTCCGACCGCCCCCGCGGACTTCCGAGCGGCCCTTGACGTCGTGGGTCCCCTGCCGCCGGGAGGCCAACTGCATCCGCACCACTTCCCAAAGCAGCGCCTCGTTGACCGGCACTCCGAAGATGCCTTCGTCGAGGGCGGCGGTGCCCACCTGCTGGTTCGAAGAGTTCAGGATCGGCGCTTCCATGTCAGCTCCCGTCTCCCTGCTGCCTCGGTCGCCTATCTGCCGCCGAGCTTGACGGCATTGCGCACCATCAGCGCGCCGTTCTTGGCGCCGGGAACGGCTCCCCGGATCAATATGATGTTGCGCTCGGGATCGACGTCCACCACCTGAAGGTTCTGGACGGTCACCCGCTTGTTGCCCATCTGCCCCGGGAGCTTCTTGCCCTTGAAGACCCGTCCGGGAGACTCGTGGGCGCTGATCGCGCCCGGCCGCCGGTGGAACATCGAGCCGTGGGTCGCACGACCGCCACCGAACCCGTGCCGCTTCATGACGCCCTGGTACCCCTTGCCCTTGCTCACCCCGACCACGTCGACTCGATCCCCGGGGCTGAACAGGTCTGCCTTCAGGACCTGCCCCACCTCGTACTCCTCCACGTTCTCCACCCGGATCTCCCGGAGGATCCGCAGCGGAGCGGAGGACGCCTTCTTGAAGTGCCCCAGCGTGGGCTTGTTCGCGCGGTGGGGCTTCACCTCTTCGAAGCCGATCTGGATCGCGTCATAGCCGTCCACGTCCCGGGTCCGCTTCTGGATCACCGTGCACGGGCCAGCCTGGACGACGGTCACCGGAATGAGCTCTTCTCCGCCCACGAAGACCTGGGTCATCCCCAGTTTGCTTCCGATCAGTCCCTTGGCCATCGGAGCTCCCTTACCTTCCTTCGGCGCTCGCGGCGCCGGCCGTACGCTAGAGCTTGATCTCGACGTCCACGCCCGCAGAGAGGTCGAGCTTCATGAGCGCGTCGATCGTCTGCTGGGTGGGATCGAGGATGTCGAGCAACCGCTTGTGAGTCCGGATCTCGAAGTGCTCCCGCGACTTCTTGTCGATGTGGGGAGACCGAAGCACGCAGTAGCGGTTGATCTCCGTCGGGAGCGGGATCGGCCCCGACACCCTCGCCCCGGTCCGCTTCGCGGCGTCGAGGATCTCCGACCACCGACTGGTCCAGGAGCTTGTGGTCGTACGCCTTGAGGCGGATCCGGATCTTGTCGCTGGTCATCGATTCACTCCAGTACCGCTGCTCGCCAGTGTCCTTACTCGGTGATCGCGGTGACCACGCCGGCGCCCACCGTGCGGCCGCCCTCGCGTATCGCGAAGCGCAGCCCCTCCTCCATCGCGATCGGCGTGATCAGCTCCACGTCCATGCGTCACGTTGTCGCCCGGCATCACCATCTCCACACCCTCCGGCAGCGTCACCACCCCGGTCACGTCCGTCGTGCGGAAGTAGAACTGCGGCCGGTACCCGTTGAAGAACGGCGTGTGCCGCCCTCCCTCTTCCTTCGCTCAGGACGTAGATCTCGCACGCGAACTTCTTGTGCGGCGTGATCGACCCCGGCTTCGCCAGCACCTGCCCGCGCTCCACGTCCTCGCGCTTCACGCCCCGCAGCAGCACCCCCACGTTGTCGCCCGCCTCTCCCTGGTCCAGCAGCTTGCGGAACATCTCGACCCCCGTCACCACCGTCTTCGTCGTGGGCTTGATCCCCACGATCTCCACCTCGTCCTGATCTTGACCACCCCGCGCTCGATGCGTCCCGTCGCCACCGTGCCACGCCCCGAGATCGAGAACACGTCCTCCACCGGCATCAAGAACGGCTTGTCCTTGTCGCGCTCCGGCTCCGGCACGTAGTGTCCACCGCCGTCCATCAGCTCGAAGATCGACTTGCACTCCCCGCACTCGGGCTTGCCGCACCCGCACCCCAGCGCCTTCAGGGCACTGCCCTTGATCACCGGCGTGTCGTCGCCCGGAAACTCGTAGCTCGACAGCAGCTCCCGCACCTCCAACTCCACCAACTCCAACAGCTCCGGGTCGTCCACCATGTCGCACTTGTTCAGGTACACCACCAGGTAGGGCACGTTGACCTGCCGCGCCAAAAGCACGTGCTCGCGCGTCTGCGGCATCGGCCCGTCCGCCGCGCTCACCACCAGGATCGCCCCGTCCATCTGCGCCGCACCCGTGATCATGTTCTTGATGTAGTCCGCGTGGCCCGGGCAGTCCACGTGCGCGTAGTGGCGCTTGTCCGTCTCGTACTCCACGTGCGCCGTCGCGATCGTGATCCCACGCTCCCGCTCCTCGGGCGCCTTGTCGATCTGGTCGAACGCGTGAACTGCGCAAACCCCTTGTTCGCCAGCACCTTCGTGATCGCCGCCGTCAGCGTCGTCTTCCCGTGGTCCACGTGCCCGATCGTCCCGATGTTCACGTGGGGCTTGGTTCGCTTGAAGGTTTCCTTGGCCATCGTCCGACCTCCTGGATCGCTTCGGGGGCCCTTTTCGGAGCACGAAAGTCGCGGATGCTAACACGCGCCCCCGGACGGTTCAACCGATTTCACTGCCTGCCCGACCGCCCTCACATCGACTGTGCCGCCGAGCCCGGAACCGCGGTCTCGGGGACCGGCTCGTAGCGGCTGAACTTCATGCTGAACGTCGCTCGACCCCGCGTGCGGGACCGGAGGGCCGTGGCGTAGCCGAACATCCGGGCCAAGGGCACCGACGCCCGCAGCACCCGGTCCGCCGCGAGCTGGTCGACGCCGCGGATCTTGCCCCGGCGCCCGTTCAGGTCCGAGATCACGTCGCCCAGGAACTCGTCGGGCGTCACGACCTCGAGGTCCATGATCGGTTCCAGGAGCCTCGGCCCGGCCCCTAGCGCAGCCTCCTTGAACGCCTGGGCGGCGGCGATCTTGAAGGCCATCTCCGAACTCTCCACGGGGTGGCTGGATCCGCCGATCAGCACCGCCTTGATCCCCACCACCGGGTACCCGGCCACGATGCCGCGGTCCATCGCCTCCTCGATTCCCTTCCGGACCGCCGGAAGGTACTCGCCGGGCACCGCCCCGTCGTCGGCCCCGTTCTCGAACGCGAAAGGTTCCGACAGTTCCTGGGGCTCGATCCGCACCACCACGTGGCCGTACTGCCCACGTCCCCCGCTCTCCCGCTGGAAGCGACCCTCCGCCTCGGAGGCGTCCGAGACCGTCTCCCGGTAGGCCACCATCGGCTTGCCGACGCTCGCCTCGACGCCGAACTCCCTCGTGAGGCGGTCCACGATGATCTCCAGGTGCAGCTCGCCCATGCCGGAGATGACCGTCTGGGCCGTTTCCTCGTCCACCCGGACCCGGAACGAGGGGTCCTCGGCGGCGATCTTCGCCAGGCTCACCCCGAGTCGTTCCTGGTCCGCCAGGGTCCTCGGCTCCAGGGCCACGGAGATCACCGGGGCGGGAAAGTCCATGGGCTCCAGGACCACCGGAGCCGATGGATCGCACAGGGTGTCGCCCGTGACCGTGCTCTTCAGGCCCAGCGCGGCGACGATGTCACCGGCGCGGACCGAGTCGATCTCCCTGCGCTCGTTCGCGTGCATCTCCAGGAACCGGCCGATCCGCTCCTTCTTCCGGCTCTTCGGCGTTGCACAGTTCCTCCCCCGACCGGCAGGTGCCCGAGTAGACCCGGAGGAACGTCGAACTGCCCCACGTACGGGTCCGTCATCACCTTGAACGCCAGGGCCGAGAAAGGCTCGTCGTCCGACGCCCTCCGCAGTACGCCGCGCCGGCCCTGCTCGTCGAATCCCTCGTACGCCGGCAGGTCCGCCGGACTCGGGAGGTATTGCACCACCGCGTCGAGCAGCAGTTGCACCCCCTTGTTCCGGAAGGCTGCCCCGCAGAGGACGGGCACTCCCTTCAGGCCCAGGGTCACCCTGCGCAGGGCCTCCCGAACCTCCTCGTCGGAGGGGGCCTTCCCGGCGAGGTAGCGCTCCAGGAAGGCCTCGTCGAGGTCGGCCAGGGACTCCAGGAGGCTCTCCCGCGCCGCCTCCGCCTCGTCCCGAGCCGACTCGGGGATCGGCACATCCTCGAACCGCGCCCCCAGACTCTCCTCGTCCCAGATCCGGGCCCGGCGGGCGACCAGGTCGATCACCCCCTCGAACTGTCCTCCCTCGCCCAGGGGGATCTGCACCGGGAGGGGCCTCGCCCCGAGCCGCTCCCGGATCTGCCGGACGACCTCTCCGAAGTCCGCGCCGACCCGGTCCATCTTGTTCACGAAGGCGATGCGGGGCACGCCGTACCGGTCCGCCTGCCGCCACACGGTCTCGGACTGGGGCTCCACGTCCCCGCACCCCGCAGAACACCGCGACCGCACCGTCCAGCACCCGCAGGCTCCGCTCCACCTCGACGGTGAAGTCCACGTGCCCCGGGGTGTCAATGATGTTGATCCGGTGGTCCTTCCAGTAGCAGGTGGTGGCCGCGGCGGTGATCGTGATGCCGCGCTCCTGCTCCTGCTCCATCCAGTCCATGATGGCCGTGCCCTCATGGACCTCCCCCAGCCGTTGGCTCACCCCCGTGTAGTAGAGGATCCGCTCGGTCGTCGTCGTCTTGCCGGCATCGATATGGGCGGTAATGCCGATGTTGCGGTAACGCTCTCATCGGGGTGAGCCTCGACACGGGCACAACCCTCGTAGGCTCGCCTCCCCCGGGAACCTACCAGCGGAAGTGGGCGAACGCCTTGTTGGCCTCGGCCATGCGGTGGCGTGTCCTCCCGCTTCTTGACCGCTCCGCCACGACTCTGCTGGGCGTCCAGGATCTCGTTGGCCAGCTTGTCCGGCCATGGTGCGCTCCCCGCGGCTGCGGGCGTGACTCCACCAGCCAGCGCAGGCCCAGGGCCTGGCGGCGGCGCGGACTCACCTCGATCGGCACCTGGTAGGTCGAACCGCCGACCCGCCGCGACTTGACCTCCACCGGGGCTTGATGTTCTCCAGCGCGGCCTGGAAGACCTCGAGGCTGGGCTGATTGAGGCCGCGCCTCGACCATGTCGAAGGCGTCGTAGACGATGCGCTCGGCCGTGCTCTTCTTGCCGTCGCAGCATCACCTTGTTGATCAACTTGCCGACCAGGTCGTCACCGAAACGGGCATCGGCCACCTGGCGGAACTTGCGCGCGGGCTTCGGCCCCGGGGCGGTTCCTTCTTCTCCATGCGTCTTCTGAAGGCCATGTCTTCGCTCCTGCTCTACTTGGGCTTCTTGGCGCCGTACTTGGAGCGCCGCTGCCGACGGGCCTGCACGCCCACGGCGTCCAGGGTTCCGCGCACGATGTGGTAGCGCACGCCGGGCAGGTCCTTCACACGGCCACCACGGATCAGCACCACCGAGTGCTCCTGCAGGTTGTGCCCCTCGCCCGGGATGTAGGCGGTGACCTCCTTGCCGTTGGTGAGCCGCACGCGGGCGACCTTGCGCAACGCCGAGTTCGGCTTCTTCGGCGTGGTGGTGTACACGCGGGTGCACACGCCCCGCCGCTGGGGACAGCGGTCCAGGGCCGGAGAGCCGTGCGTCTGCTTGCATCTGCGTGCGCCCCTTGCGGACCAACTGGTTGATTGTGGGCATCGGACCTTCTCCTCACACTGCGCATCGGTTTGCGAAATACTCGCCCACCGCGACGAGCATCCGCGGGCATCGCCGCAGCTCCCCAGGGGAACCGCTTTTCGGGTAGCGCCAGGTGTGGCTGTGGAACAGCACTCCTGGGCCGCGCTGGTGTGATCGTTTCGGCGGTTCGTGCCCGTTGGCCCGGGGCAGAGGAGCCGGCGGGGAGCGTTCTCCCCGCGAAAAGAAGAGCGGAGGCTAGCACAGCCACTTGGGCCGTGCAAGCCAATTTTTCAGAATAATTGCCGTAGCCCGTCGTGTCGCTACTTGAGGAAGCTCTTCAGCTTGCGACTGCGGGTGGGGTGGCGCAGTTTGTGCAGCGCCTTGGCCTCGATCTGGCGGATGCGCTCGCGGGTCACGGCGAAGTCCCGGCCCACCTCCTCCAGGGTGTGGTCCGATCTTCTCGCCGATGCCGAAGCGCATGCGCAGCACCTTCTCCTCCCGCGGGGTCAGGGTGGAGAGCACCTCGCGGGTCTTCTCGCCGAGGTTCGAGAGCAGGGCCGCGTCGTCCGGAGAGACGGCCGCGCTTGTCCTCGATGAAATCCCCCAGGTGGCTGTCCTCCTCGTCGCCGATGGGTGTCTCCAGGCTGATGGGCTCCTTGGCGATCTTGAGCACCTTGCGCACCTTGGACACGCTCATGTCCATGCGCTCGGCGATCTCCTCGGGCTTGGGCTCGCGGCCCAGCTCCTGCACCAGGTAGCGACTGGTGCGCACCAGCTTGTTGATCGTCTCCACCATGTGCACCGGCACCCGGATGGTGCGCGCCTGGTCGGCGATGGCCCGGGTGATGGCCTGGCGGATCCACCAGGTGGCGTAGGTGGAGAACTTGTAGCCCCGCTGGTACTCGAACTTGTCCACCGCCTTCATCAGGCCGATGTTCCCCTCCTGGATCAGGTCCAGAAACTGCAGGCCGCGGTTGGTGTACTTCTTGGCGATGCTCACCACCAGCCGCAGGTTGGCCTCGATCAGCTCCGACTTGGCCAGCTTGGCACGCAGCTGCCCGGAGCGGATGGCCTTCACCTTGTCGCAGAGTGCCTCGCGGCTCAGAGCCCGGTGCGGCTGCTCCACGCTGATCGATCAGCTCCAGCTGCCGGCTCGGTCTCCTTCTTGCAGCCGCTTCACCTGGTCGGGACGGCGGCCCATCTCGCGGCAGATGGTCTTGAAGTCCTTGCCGTCGCACATGGCGAGGAACGCTCGGGGCGCCATGCCCAGCTCGTCCTCCACGCTCGCAGGCTCTCTCGGCCCGCCTCGATCTGCGCGGATCACTCGAAAGTAGCGTTCGACGATCTGCTCCACCACCTGGTCCTTGAGGTTCAGGGAGCGGAAGAGCCGTACCATCTCCCGCTGCAGCTCGTCCTTGACCTGCTCCTCAGCCGGGCCGAACGTCTGGACCCGACGAGTCCGCCCGGCGCCTTGACCGGCCGCAACCGGCGGCGATGGCCACAGTCTCCACTGAATCTCGCCGAATCGTCGCCAGCACCCGCTCGGCCTGCGACCCCGGTTCGAGCCCGCCACCTTTTCCGTGCCCTCGTCGTCTTCTTCCTCCTCTTCGGAACCGTCTCCGTCGGAGTCTAGGATCCACCACCGTCCGCAGGCTCACCTCCTCCGGCCTCCAGCTTGCTCGCCGAGGGCGACCATCTCCTCCACCGCGAGGGACCCGCTGAACGCCGCATCGAAGGCTTCGTCCAGCCCGGCTTCGATCCGCTTGGCGATCTCGACTTCGCCTTCCCGGGTCAGCAGCGAGACCGATCCCATCTCCCGCAGGTACATGCGCACCGGGTCGTTGGTGCGCTCGAAGAGCTCCTCGTACTCGGCCTTCTCGTCCTCCGCCTCCTCTTCGTCGCGGTCGGAGGACTCCTGCTCACCGAGCGCTCCCTCGGCTTCCTCCCGGCCCTCGGTCTCCCTCTCGATCCCGGCGTCGTCCACCACCGCGATGTCGAGATCGCGAAGGGTCATGATGAGTTCGTCGATCATCTCGGGGTCCACCACCTCTTCGGGGAGAGCGTCGTTGATCTCCCGATAGGTCAGGTAGCCCCGATCCCGCCCGTCCTCGATCAGATCCTCGAAATCTTCCAGCCGAAACCCGTTGGGCATTCGATCCGTCTCCTCGCGCTCCACACACCAAAGCCGGCCAAGATACCACAGGAATCACCGATTTGAAGGGGTCAAGTGCGTCCCGACGCCAAACGGCGGGTCGAGGCCAGCGCCCGATCGAGTTCCTGCTTCTCTCGGAGCAGGCCCTCAAGGCGCGCCGTCGTCCCCTCCCCCTCCGCCTGGCGAAGCTCGCGCAGCAACCGTGACGCGCGCGCCTCGAGGAAACGCAACTCGAGCTTCGCTTCGAGGACAGCGTAGGCAGGACGTGGATCGGCGTCCTGCACGAGAAGCGGCGTCAGCACGCCGCGCACCTCCCGGGGGGCCTCGTCCACGGGCAGCAGACCCGGCGGTTCGCTCCGGCCCGATACGAAGTCGGCGGCATCGCGGAGGGGCCCGGCCGACATCCACTCCAGGGTCCCCCGGGCCCGGAACCGTTCGCGGCAGGAGGGTTCGCACAGGAGGGCCGCGACGACCGCCCTCTCTACGGGGTCCCCTTCCGGGCGGGGAGCGGCCACGGGGGAAGCGGCCTTCTTTCCCCCCCGAGCCGGCCGCGCAGCAGGCCCTCGTCCACGCCGAGCAGTTCGGCCGCCCGCCGCAGGTAGAGGTCCCTCGCCATGCCGTCCGCGACGGCCTTGAGCCGCGGGGCTACCTCGTCCACGGCGGCCACGCGTCCCTCCACCGATCCGAGGTCGAGCCGGGATCCCAGGTCGTCGAGGAACACCTCCAGCAAGGGCTTCGCCTTCTCCACCAGAGACCCGAGGTCCCCCCCGTCGCGCACGAAGCTGTCGGGGTCGTGGTCGCCCGGCAGGAGCACCGCGCGGCAGGGAAAGCTCTCTTCCAGGAACACGTCGAGACTCCGGAAGGCCGCCCTCCTCCCCGCGGCGTCGCCGTCGTAGATGAGCACCGCCTCGTCCACCCGCCGGCGCAGCGACCGGACGTGGTCGACGGTGAGCGCCGTGCCCAGGGTGGCCAGGGCGGTGGGGACGCCGTGGCAGTGGAGGCCGATCACATCCATGTACCCTTCCACCACCAGCGCCCGCCGTCCGACGCGGAGCGCCTCGGCGGCCTGCGGCAGCCCGTAGAGGACCTCGCTCTTGCGGAAGACGGGCGACTCGGGCCCGTTCAGGTACTTCGGCTCACCCTCTCCCAGGATGCGGCCCCCGAAGCTAACGACCCGACCGGCCGCGTCTTGGATCGGGAACACCAGCCGGTCGCGAAGTCGATCGTAATAACCACCGCTGGTGCGCTCGGCAAGGAGCCCCGCCGTGGCGGCGTCGGCGGCGTCGGCGCCCTTCTCCTTCAGGTAGCGCGCCAGGTTGTCCCAGCCGGCCGGGGCGTACCCCAGTCGGAACGACTCCGCGGCCTCGGCGCCGACGCCCCGGCGCTCGAGATAGGCCCGGGCGGCCTCCCCGGCCCTCCCGGAGAGCAACTGGTGCCGGTAGTACCGGGCCGCCGTCTCCAGGAGTTCGAGCAGCCCCCCTTTCTCCTCCCGGACACGCCTCTCCCGGGGGGTTTCCTCGGCCACGCTCACGCCCGCCCGCTCGCCGAGCTGCCGCACCGCGTCGCCGAAGGAGGCGCCCTCCATCTCCATCACGAAGCGGAAGACCGACCCGCCCACGCCGCACCCGAAGCAGTGGTAGGTGCCCCGCTCCTCGTTGACGACGAAGGAGGGGGTCTTCTCCGGGTGGAACGGGCACAGCCCCTTCCAGTTCTTGCCGGCCCGCTTGAGCGCCACGTGCCGCCCGACCACCTCGACGATCGAGGTGCGCGACCGGATCGTCTCCAGGACGTGGTCCGGAATCCGCACGCTCACTCCACCAGGCCCGGAAGCCGGCACGAGCGCGCCCCGCCTAGCCCAGGTCGATCCACGTGACCGCGTCTCCTTCCGGTCGCACTTCCCGCACGTGGGGCGCGGACGCGAGGTGCTCTCGGACCGCACGCCGAAGGGCACCGGTGCCCCTCCCGTGGACGACGCGGAACCCGCGGACTCCCGCCACCAGGGCCCGGTCCAGCGCCCGGTCCACCGATGCGAGGGCTCCCTCCACGGTGAACCCGATCACATTCACGTCCGAAGCGCCGGCCTCCGCCTCGACCCGCACCCGCGGTGCGGGCTGCACGGGAGGCGCGGCCCCGGAGGGGGCCCGGAGGTCGTCGAGGGGCACGGTCACCCGCAGGGTGCCCAGCCGCACGACGACCCGCCTCCCGTCGGGCTCCACCGCGTGGACTTCCCCCTCCCGGCCCAGGGAGGCCACGTGGACCCGGAGGCCGGGCACGACCTCCGCTTCGAGCCCGCCGGGCGAAGGCTCCCTCTCCTCCGCCTCAAGACGTTCCTCCGCGAGCCGATGAAGGGCGGCCACTTCGGCCTCGGCTTCGGCCCGGGCGACGGCTCCCGCCGACAGACGCCGGACGGCGTCGCGCATCTCGCGGCGCACCTCCTCCACGAGGGTCCGCACCTCCCGACGAAACTCGGCACGGACGGCGTCGCGGTCCCTCCGCGCCTCGCGGACCAGGTCCTCCTGCTGGCGGTTCCTGGCTTCCCACTGCGCGCAGTGCGCCTCGGCCTGCTCCGCCGCGGCCCGGGCGCGGTCCTCCGCCTCCTCGAGCCCCCGGAGCAGTTCCCCGCCCCTCCCTTCGTCACCGGCAGCGTACCGCCGGGCCCTGGCGAGGACTTCGCTCGGCATGCCGAGCCGCTCCGCCACCTCCAGCGCATTCGAGGCCCCGGTGCGCCCGTACACGAGCCGGTACTGAGGCTCCCCGGTGGAGGGGTCGAACGCCACCGCGGCACTCCGGCCGTCGGGCCGCGAGCGTGCGAACGCCTTGAGCCCTGCCAGGTGGGTGGTGGCCATGACGCACGCCCCCCGCTCCAGCAGGGTTTCCACCACGGCCGCCGCCAGTGCGAGGCCCTCCCTGGGATCGGTGCCCGTACCCAGTTCGTCCAGAAGGGCGAAGCAGCCGGCCTCGGCCCTCTCCACGATGTCGCGCAGGTTCCCCACGTGGGCGGAGAAGGTGGAGAGGTGTCGGTCGATGTCCTGCTCGTCGCCGATGTCCGCGTACACCGCGGGGAACCAGCCCACGCGGCTCCCTTCTGCCGCCGGCACGAACAGCCCGCACCGGGCCATGGCGGTGAGGAGTCCCGCGGTCTTGAGGGCCACGGTCTTCCCGCCCGCGTTCGCGCCCGTGACCAGGAGCCAGCGGCTCGGCGGCTCCAGGACGATGTCCACGGGCACCACCGCGCCGTCGCCCGACACCTCCAGCAGGGGGTGCCTCGCGTCGCGCAGTTCCAGGACCGCGGCTTCCGGGATGTCGGGCCGGACCGCCCGCAGGCGCCTCGCCAGGGCCAGGCGGGCCGCGATCGCGTCCACGTGTGCGACGACGGCCAGGTTGGCCTTCAGGACACCGGCGGCCTCCCCGACCGACCGGGTGATCTCCAGGAGGATGCGGCGGACCTCCGCCTCCTCG
The DNA here is from genome assembly GCA_963707045.1 of uncultured delta proteobacterium. GTDB lineage: Bacteria > Desulfobacterota > Deferrisomatia > Deferrisomatales > JACRMM01 > CAZGRT01. The sequence continues at coordinate 52,031 of CAVPOV010000002.1, read as the reverse complement.
TCTTCCCGCAGGACCCCGAACTGGTTGTTGAGCTCGATCGTCTCCAGCGGCTCCACGAAGAAGGTGGAGCCCGTGCGGGAGCGATCGTGCACGATCCCCTTCAGGTAGCCGCGGAAATCGGTGCGCAGCGGCACCACGTAGCGCCCGCCCCGCAGCGTGATGAACTCGTCCTGGATCACCGGGTCCAGGGCGGCATCCCCCAGCAACCCCTCGAGCACCCGCAGGATGCGTCCCCGAAGCCGCCGCTGCTCCTCGCGAAGGGCCAGCAGGGCCGGGCTGGCGCCATCGAGGATCTCGCCCCGGGGACCGAAGGTCCTCTCGAAGCGGTCCGCCAGGTCCCACAGGGGCCGCATGCGCCCGGCGTACCGCCCCAGCAGGGCCCCCTCCGCAGCGGCATCCTCCAGGTACTCGAGGAGCCGGTGGCACGCGCCCACCGTGTCCCGCAGGGCCAGGAAGGCCTCGATCTCGAGACAGGCGCCGTCCTTGCGGGAGGCATCGAGGATCGCCTCGATCCGGTGGACCCCGGCCACCGGTGGCGGCCCCAGCCGCGGCTCCAGGTTGCTCAGGGACTCGAGTTCGTCGAGAGCCTCCAGGGTGGCCTGCCGCCCGGGCAGGGGCGTCAGGGCGCGGCAGAGGTCCTCCCCCTGGGGCGTCCGGGCCCCCTGCGCCAGGAGGCCGCGCACCCGTGGGAACCCCAATACCGCCAGGGCGTGCTCGTTCATCGGGGAACCGGCCTCAGGACCCGAGCCGGTCGGCCCAGGCCAGGGCTCGTTCGAAGACTTCCAGGAGCGGCCGGGCGAGACGGGTGGAGCGCACCCACTCCTCGCCCCAGGAGGTCTGCGCCGCGGCGGCCGCCGCGGCGCCCACGAGCAGCACCCCGGCGACCAACCCGAAGGCGGCCCCCGCAGCGCGGTCCAGTCCGCCCAGGTGGACCGAACGCCCCAGGCGGTGCAGCCCGTACCCGACGGTCTGCAGGACCACGTACGGGACGAGGAACAGCAGCGCGTGGGCCGCGGCCCGACTCGCAACCGGCGCCAGCCCCCAGCGGTTCGCCACCCAGCCGGCGCCCGTCTCTCCCCAGACCACGGAGACCGCCGCTCCCGCCAGCAGCGCGGCCAGCGCGAAGGCTTCCCGAAAGACCCCCCGAACGGCTCCCCGCACCGCCAGCAGCCCGATCACCACGAGCAGGACCGCATCCGCGCCGCTCAGCGCTGTCCCCCGAGGGCGGCCCGGACGGCCTCGTTCACCTTGCGACCGTCCGCCTTCCCACGGACGAGGGGCATCAACACCCCCATCACCTTGCCGAGGTCCGCGGGGCCCATCGCTCCCACCTGGGCGATGACGCCGCCCACCAGGGCCTCCAGTTCCTCGGGCGTCATCTCCGCGGGCAGGAACTCCTTGAGGATCTCGGCCTCCGCCTCCTCCCGGGCCACGAGGTCGGGACGATTGCCCGCGCGGAACTGCTCGATCGACTCCCGCCGCTGCTTGAGCAGGCTCGACACCACCTGGACGACTTCGGCCTCGTCCAGGGAGCCCCGCTTCTCGATCTCGCGGTTCTTCAGGGCCGCCCGCACCATTCGGAGCGTGGAGGTCCGGACCGCGTCCCTCGCCTTCATAGCGCCGACCAGCGCCTCGTCGAGCCTTCGGATCAATGAACTCTGCTCGGCCATACCGTCCTCCCACCTTCAGCGGGTCGTCACGAAGCCCTGGATCCCCTTCGGGCGAAGGGTCTTGCGGTACAGGTTTTCCGCCTCGGCGCGGGTGTCGTACAGGCCGACCTGGACCCGGTACCAGGTACGCCCCCCCACCGGCGCCGCCACGACCTGCGGGCTAACCCCCTGGGCCTTCATTCGGGAAGCGAGGTCTTCGGCGGCACCCCGGTCGCGGAAGGAACCCACCTGCACCGTGAACACGGCCTGCGGCACCGCCGGCTTCGGCTTCGGCTCCACCTTGGGCTGCGCGGGGGCGGGAGGCTCCCGGGACCGCTGCGCCGTCGTCCCGGCCGCGGCCGGCGGAGCCGGGGCGGGCGGAGCCTCGGGTTCAGGGCGCGGCGGGATCGCCGTTTCCGCCTGGGCCACGGGGGGAGGCACGGGAGTCGCGCGGAAGGTCTCGGTTCCCTTCCCGTCCGGCCGCTTCAAGTCGTCGTAGAACGTGAGGTCGGGCCGCTTCTCCGGCTCCGCGGCGGCGGGCCCCGGAACCGCCTCCCGGGACCCCTCGGCCAGGGGCACGGTCACCGGCCGCCTCCCCCCCCAGAGTCCCTTGCCCACGAGGACGCCCAGGAGGAAGACCAGGACGAGGACGAGGGCGGCTCCGACGCCCAGCAGGGCGAGCCTTCCCCCCTCGATCCGAACTTCGTAGTGATCCTCGACCTTGCGGTAGGCCTTCATGGGTCTCCCCGGACTGTGCGAAGCGTGAGCCCCCTCAGCGGGGGCCGAACACGTCCTCCACCTGCTTGTGGCGCTCGGCGACCGGCGGCCCGGCCTCGTCCGCGGGAAGGCTCTTGTCCCGACAGAAATCCGGGCAGTGGAGGGCACTCTCCTTCAACGTGTGCTTCTTGCTGCAGTTCTCGCGCCACGCGCAGACGGCGCATTGCTTGTGGATATCCAGGGACATGGGCCTTCCTCGGGTCGGGTGGGATCGTTCGCGCTCCGCCGTGTTCAGGGAGAGGTCGCCTCGTCCTCCGCCGCGGGGGCGGCGGGCGGAGACAGGAGGCCCGGTCCCCACGGGATGCCGACCACCCGCGCATACTCCCTGGGCCTCCGATCGGCGAGAAACGGCCATTGGCGGCGGGCCTTGTCGACCTCCGCCGGGTCGCAGGAGCAGACCAGGATCCCCTCCCCCAGGCCGGCGGGCTCGCTCGCCAGTTCCCCGTCCGGCCGGACGACGAAGCTCTGTCCGTAGAAATCCAGCCCCGCTTCGCTGCCGACCCGGTTCACGCGGACGACGTAGATCCCGTTGGCCACGGCGTGGCTCACCGCCAGCGCAAGCCACCGCTCCTGGCTGGCGAAGGCTGCGGCCGTGGGAAGAAACACCAGGTGCGCTCCCTCCAGCGCGAGACAACGGAAGCCCTCGGGGAAGAAGTTGTCCCACCCGAGTTGGATCCCGACGCGGAGGCCCTCGAGTTCGAAGACGGGGAACCCCAGGTCGCCGGGGTGGAAGTGGCGTTTCTCCTCCCAGTAGGGGATCAGCGGGATGTGTGCCTTGCGGTAGAGCCCGACGCGCTCCCCCCGCGCGTCGACGATCAAGGCGCTGTTGTGGTACACACCGTCCCCGGCCTTCTCGAAGAACGGGCAGACCACCGCGACTCCGTGATGGGCCGCGAGCCGCGAGATCTCGGTCGCGAGGGGCCCGTCCGCAGGTTGGGCCCAGGAGGCGGCGTCCCCGCCGTCGCGGGGGAACCACGGCAGGCTGAACAATTCCGGAAAGCAGACGATCCGGGCTCCGCGCTCGGCGGCGGTCTCCAGGTGCTGGGCGGCTTTCGCCACGTTGCGCTCCAGGTCCTGGGAACCCGGCACCTGGATCGCGGCCACCTTGATCATCCGCACCTCGCTGCCCCGGTGGAGCTCGGCGGTTCTCCGAAATGAGTTACGCTACTTTGGGCATCGATGCGAAGTCAAGCCCGCCTCCCGGGAAGAAGCCCTCGCCCGGGAGGCCTTGCGCAAGAACGGGAGGAGCCCCGTGATTCTGACCGATGTCACCATGACGGAGTTCGAGCAGGCCGTGGCGAAGACCCGCATCGCGGTGTTGCCGGTGGGCAGCGTCGAGGAGCACGGCACCCACCTCCCCCTCGGCACGGACACGCTGCAGGTGTGCGAAGTCGTGCGCCTCGCAGCGGATCTCGCGCCGATCCTGGTCTGTCCGCCCCTGCACTACGGCTACTGCAGGAGCACCCGCGATCACCCCGGGACCGTGTCGATCTCCCCCGAGACTCTGCGCCGCCTGGTCGTCGACATCGGCGGGAGCCTGCACGCGCAGGGCATCCGCGGTCTGGTGGTGATCTCGGGGCACGCTGGGGGCCTCCACATGGCCGCACTGGAAGAGGCGGCCGAGCGCCTCGCGGAGGCCCACGCCGACCTGGAGGTGGCCGTGGCGTGCGAGTACCACTGGGCCAGGGAGTGCGGCCGGGAGGGCATCGTCGAGACCGAGGACGACGGTCACGCCGGCGAGATCGAGACCAGCCGGATCCAGGCGATCGACCCCGGGCTCGTCAAGGGAAGCAGCCCCGAGGAGTACCCCTGCTTCCCCAAGCCCTTCGTGTCCCGCAGCAGGCGGCTCGACTGGCCCGGCGGCGTGTGGGGGGACCCCTCCCGGGCCTCCCCCGAGAAGGGGCGGCTCCTGCTCGCCCGGAGCGCCGAGCGACTCGCCGCACTCGTGGGGGCGATGGAAGGTCGGATCGGTGAGGCGGAGCGGGGACGCTCAGGCGGCACTGCTCCCTGACGGCAGCATGCTCTCCAGGGCGCGGCCCAGTTCCGCGAGGCGAAAGGGTTTCGCGAGGAACAAGGTCCCTCGATCGGACGCGGCGAGTTCCGACGCGACTTCCCCGGCGTGCCCCGACACGAACACGACCGGCAGACCGGGGTGGCCCCTCCGGACCCTGGAAGCCAGCTCCGGTCCGCCGACACCGGGCATCACCACATCGGTGACCAGAACGTCGACCGATTCGAGCTCTTCCAGGCCCGCGATGGCCGCGGCCCCGTCGGGGAAGGAGACGACGGCGTACCCGAGCGAGCTCAGGTATTCCGCGGCCATGGAGCGCACGGCGTCATCGTCCTCCACCAGGAGAATCCGCCCGCGGCCGACGACGGCCGGCGCGGAGGCCTCTTCGGCGGGCGCGGCCTCTCCAGGCTCGGCGGAAGGCCACAGGACCCGGAACGTGCTTCCCCGCCCCGGCTCCGACTCCACCACCACTTCGCCTCCCGCCTGCCGCACGATCCCGTAGACCGTCGCCAGCCCCAACCCCGTGCCCTTTCCTTCCTCCTTGGTCGTGAAGAACGGTTCGAAAATGTGCTCGACCAGCTCGGGGGCCATCCCCGTCCCGGTGTCGGAGACCTCCAGCACGGCGTAACGACCGGCGGCGAGTCCGGAAGATCCCGGCGGGGGCGCTCCCATCCGGACCGCCCGGGTCGAGAGGGTCAGAGTACCGCCCCTGGGCATCGCGTCCCGGGCATTCACGGCCAGGTTCATCACCACTTGCTCCAACTGGGCCGGCTCGGACCGGATCGTCCCGACTTCCGGATCGAGGTCCACCCGGAACTCCACGTCCTCCCCGAGCACCCGCTCGAGCATGCGGGCGACCCCCCTCACGCAGTCGTTGACCTCGACGTCCCTCGGTTCGACCACCTGGCGCCGTCCGAACGCGAGCAACTGCCGGGTCAGAGCCGCCGCGCGATCCGACGCCCTGAGTATCTCCGCCGCAGCGTGGTGGGTCCTCTCCCCTTCCGGCAGTTTCATCGTGAGCACTTCCGCGTACCCGGCGATGGCGGTGAGCAGGTTGTTGAAATCGTGCGCCACGCCCCCTGCAAGCCTGCCGAGGGCCTCCATGCGCTGGCTGTGGGTCAGTTGGACCTCGAGGGAGCGCCTCTCCGTGTGGTCGAACAGGACCCCCTCCAGGCCGGACGACTCTCCGTCTCCCGCCGGTAGCGCCTGGCCCACGTCGTAGACCCAGCGCACCCGGCCTTCGGCATCGTGGATCCGGTATTGGAGCTCGTAGGCCCGGCCCGACCGAAGAGCGGCGTCGTGCTCGCGCCCAACCCGAGCCCGATCTTCCGGGACGATCAGGTCCGCCAGCGCCGTGGAGCCGCCCGTGAACGCAGCCGGGGGGTACCCGGTGACCGGCTCGCATCCCGCGCTGATGTACTGGACCGGGCGGTCCGCGGCTCCGCCGCACCGGTAGACCGCACCGGGAAGGTTCTGGATCAGGGTCTCGAGGGTACGCCGCGTCTGGGCGAGGTTCTGCTCTCCCTGCAACCGCTCGACCTCGCCACCCCCCCGGCGGGCGTAGAGGTCGAGCACATCCTTGTCCGCCTCGGACAGATCCAGGGGTTCGTCGTGGAGCGCGCACAGGATCCCGACGACCTTGCCGTGGCTGTCCCGAAGGGGGGCGCCGACGTACGCTTCCACCCGGTTTCGGCGGACGAAGTCGTCGTTCGGGAAGGCCGACTGCAGACCGGAGGAGAACAACGCGATGGCGTCGGTCCGGACCACCTCCCGACAGGGGGTGCCCTCCAGACGGTAGGGGAGCATCTCCAGAGGCAGCCCCTTCTCGACCGCAGCAAGGGGAACGGCCTCGTCATCCCCCTCCAACCTCGCGATCACGACCCATCGGGCCCTCAGTTCCTGCGAGAGCGCCTGGACCACCTGGCGGAACAACCGGTCGCCCGTCAAACCCGCGGTGGATTCGTGGAGCCGCCGCAGCCGGCGTTCGGCGCGGCGGCGGCTCTCGGCCTCCGCCTCCAGGGCCTGCCTCGCCCGGGCCCTCTCCAGGGCGGCGCCGGCCATGTGGCCGAGAATCCGGAGCCCTTCTCGCTCTTCCTGGCTGAATTGCCGCTCCCGCCGGAAATAGAGCGCCACGGCCCCGAGTCCGCGGCCCTCGGCATGGAGCGACACCGCCGCTACGGAGAGGATGCCCTCCGTCGCGAACCACCCCCCCCCGGGACCGCAGCACGAGGAACCGTCGAGCACGACGAGCTCCCCGGTCTCCACCGCACGCGCCTCGGGCCCCTGGCCGGCCTTGAGTTGCCGCCGGGATTCGCGGTGCGCGTCGCCCAGCCCCGTCTCCCCCTTGAGGAGGAGGTCGCCCGACGGAGGCTCCGCGACGTAGACGGACGCGGCGTCGGCTCCCAGGGCCGCGGTGGCGCCCTCCAGCACGGCCGCGAGGATCTCCGAGGGCGATCCGGCCAGGGTGAGGGAACGGGCCAAGCGGTACAGGGAGCCCAGCGTCTGGGCGCGCTGGGCGTTGGCCTCCTCGATCCTCTTGCGGTCGGTGATGTCCCTCAGCACCCCGGCGACGCCGGTGACCCGCCCGTGGGCATCGCGGAGCGGCACCCGTGCCGCGAGAAACGTCCTCTCCTCGCCGAGGACCGGGATCCGCTCCTCCCCCTGGTACGGGCGCCCGGACGCCAGCGCGTGGCCGTCGTGCTGCTGGAGCACGGCGGCCAGGGAGTCCGGGAGGAAGTCCGAGGTCTGCCGGCCGAGGGCCTCGCCGGGAGAGGTGCCCAGCAGCCTTGCCGCCGGCGGGTTGACGAGAAGGAACCGACCGTGGGTGTCCTTGACGAAGACCACGTCCTCGGTACCCAGCGCGAGCGCCCGCAGGCGCTCCTCCCGGTCCCGAATCCCCTCCAGGAGCAAGCGGTACCGCCGGCCCGCCCACGTCCGCCAAGCCGCCACGCCCCCGAGAGTGAGGCACAGCAGCCCTGCGAGGAGGAGGCCCCCTTCCAGCGCCGCTCCCCTCCGCCAGTCGGAGAGGGCCACGTCCTCGTCCACCCGGGCCACCAGGCCCCAACCGGCGTCGGAGATCCAGCGGACCGCGCCCAGGACCCTGCGGCCGCGGTGGTCCACGAAGGTGCCGGCCGTCTCCTTGGCCTCCAGCGCGGCAATCTCGAGGGAGTCCGACCGCTCGACGGGCACCTCCAGGGGTTCCGCGGGTTCCCCGGACCGCCCCCCGACCGGCGTGATCGCTCTCGCCCCGCCCTCGGTCCGGCGCACCAGGTAGACCTCGAGCGTGGGGACCGCCGCCTCCTCCACCTGGAGGATCGGAAGCAGCGTGGCACGCGGGTCGAGGTACAGGCCCACGACGCCGAGGACGGGGGTGCGCAGGGGCCGGTCCCGCGGATCGGCGTCCCCGAACACCGGGGCAAGGAAGCCGAGGACCCAGGAACCCTCGTCGGGTCCGTGAAGATCGTGCAGGAGGTAGCGGGCCTCCCGCGCGACCCGCCTCGCCATCACGCCGGCCGTCGGCGGGGGCGGAGTCCCGGTGTCCGCGGTGAGGAGCGGTTCGCCGGTCGGGGTGAACAGGGACGCACCGAGAAACCCCGCGAACATCTGGAGGTTGTCCAAGTGGGCCCGCAGCACGAGGGGATCCTTCCCCTTCGGGCAGGCTCCCTCCGTGCACAGGCCTATGAGGTCGGGGTCCCAGGAGAGAACCTCCGCATCCGCGCGCCGTTCGGCCAGCCACACCTGGAGCGACCTCTTCCGGGCGTCGGCGATCGACTCGAGGCGCGACCCCCACTGGGCTACGGTTTCCCGGCGGTCCTCCAGGCGCAGATCCACGAAGACCCACGCCACCGCGGCGAACGCCAGCACCCCGACGGCGGCCGAGAGGATGAGCAGTGGGAGTGGAACGCGACGGGCTGGAACGGGCGCGTCGGACGAGGTCACGGTTGGGTCCCGTCTCCGATCGTGGAAGGGGATCGCGCACGCTCCCAGATCGGTTCCGCGATGGCCGCCCTTGAGCCCGGACCGAGGAGGTCGGCTCGTTTCATTCCCTCGATACGGAGAGGTCTCGGCCGCGGACCGGGACGCGGAAGGAGAACAGGCTGCCCCCTTCCGGGCGCGGTCGGTACTCGACTGCCCCCCCGTGGGCCGAGGCGATGGCGCGGGCGAGCGGAAGCCCGATCCCGAGGCCTCCCCCGCCGAAGTGGTGGTCCGACGTGCGGTGGTGTCGGAGATCCGCGGACTCGTAGAACAGGTCGAAGATCTTGTCCCGCTCCGACTCGGGGACGCCGATCCCCGAATCCTCCACCTCGAAGAGGAGGTCGGGCCCCTCCGCGCGGACCTCGATGCGTACGGTGCCTCCGTCGGGAGTGAACTTCACGGCGTTCTGGACCAGGGCTCCCACGGCTCGGAGGACCTTCCGCCCGTCCACCTCGATCCCGGCCTCGGGATCGGCGCGGCACAGGACCCGGATGTCCAGGGGTCGAAGGCCCCCGTACATCGCGGCGAGGTCCGAGACCCCCGCACAGAGTTCCCCCAGACGCAGCGAGCACCGCTGCACCGGCACGCCCCCACCCTGGGCGAGCCCGAGGTCGCCCAGGTCCTCCACGACCTCCTTGAGGCGCCGGAGCGCGCGGTCGGCCGACTCCAGGAGCCGGCGGGTCTCTTCGGGGAATCCGGTCGACTGGCTGGCGAGCAGCGAGACCATGCCGGCGGCCACGGTCGTCGGGGTCCGGATCTCGTGATTGGCGAGCGCGATGAACTTCTCCTTGCGCTCGTTGAGATCTCGGAGGCGCTCCACCACCTCCCGCAGTTCCCGGTTGTCACGGGAGAACCGCACCCGCTCCTCGCAGTGACGCACCAGGATTTCCAACCGTGCCAGCCGGACCGGCTTGATGAGGAAGTCGTAGGCGCCGAGGCGCAGTGCCTCGACGGCGTCGTCCATGGTCCCGAACCCGGTCACGAGGACGACCTCCGCCGCCGGCCACCGCTCCCGGACCCTGCGGAGAACCTCGATACCCGACATGCCCGGCATCTTCAGGTCCGTGATGACCAGTTCGGCCGGGCCCTCCTCCAGGGCCCAGACGCCCTCCTCTCCCGACGACGCCTGGCGGACGTCGTGCCCTCGCTCGGAGAGAAACGACGCCAGCACTTCGCGGACCCCGGCCTCGTCGTCGATGATCAGGATGTCCATCGCCCTCTCGTTCCCCCCCGGCGGGGGGCGGCCCGCGGCCCGGCGTCGCTCAGCGGCCCACACCCCTCCCGGGGTAGAACCGGTCCAGGCAGTCGGGGCACAATCCGTGCGTGAACTGCGCGTGGGAGTGGTTCTCGATGAACGCCTCCAGCGCCTCCCACGCCGCGTCCTCCCGGCGGATCTTCTTGCACCCGGAACAAATGGGGACGAGCCCCCGGAGCCGGTGCAAGGCCGAGACGTCCTGCAGGCACACCAGCGCCCCCCCTCCTCTTCGTCCTGCAGGGGAGATGCCGAGAGGAGGAAGATCATGGCCTCCTCGCCCCCGCCCCGGGTCGTCACCCGCAGTTCCCGCTGCAGGCAGGCTTGCCCGCGGATCGCCTCGTCGGCCGAGTTCCTCAGCAGACAGTCCCGGCACTCGGCCGAGTGGCCGCAGCCCAGGGGGTGGTGCGCGCTGTTCTCGCAGTCGAGGGCATCGCCGGGCCTGCGGCCCACCAGTTCGAAGGGGTCCTTGCGAAGCAGTTCCCGCGCCGCCCTGTTGAGCGCCCGGATGCGCCGCTCCCCGTCCACCACCAGCGCCACCAGCGGCAGGGCGTCGAGGAGCGCCTGGACCTGCCTGCGATCCTCCGGGGATCGAGATTCCTCTCTCATGAAGAATCCGCCGCCTTCGGCCGCACCCGGTACTTCCGCACCAGGCGCACCGGGTGGTAGCTCTCCTTGGCCTGCCGAAGTCCCGGGTCGCCCAGATCCTGCTCCCGGTTCACGAGACGGTACCCCGGGAGGGCGTTCCGACAGAAGTCCCGGTTGATGAGCTGGGCCAACCCCTCCCGCCCCGGCTCGGCCTTCTCGAAGTGCACCACGAAGGTTTCCCGGTTGAGCGGTTCGCCGAGGCAGAAGGCCCGGACCCGCCCTTGGAGGAGGATGACCCCGCCGCTCAGCCCGAGCCGCGCCCGATTGCGCAGCGCCTCCTCGACGGCCTCGGTCTCGAGGAAGGTCGAAGGGCGCGCCGCCGAGCACCGGACCTCGCACCACCCCTGCGCCAGGTCGACGCACTCCCCCACGTGGCCGTCGGCCAGTTCCGCGTACTCGTAGTCCTCGGCTTCCTCCCGGAGAAACTTCGCCAGCCGGTTCTTCCTCTTGTGGAACCTCTTGCCCGGGAGCGTCGCGAGTTCCTCCACGAGGTAGAGGTAATCCGCCTGATCCCGGTCCTCCTCCGCCGCCCACCCCGCCGGGAAGATCCCCTCGACCCACGGCTCCGGCACCGGGAAGAGCACGGGGCTCTCACCTTCGCCCTCGAGGTGCCGGCACAATCGGCGCGCGGCCGACTCCACGTCCCCCGCCCCCAAGGGCGGAAGCGCGTAGACCTCGCCCCGGTAGCCCCGCCCCACCACGGCGAGCATTCCTTGGAGTCGGCTGACGCGGTAGGCGTGGGCCCTGCGGAAGAGGAAGAGGTTCGCGAAGCTGTACTCGGACAGTTCGGGCTCCAAAGGCCGCAGCACGGCCTGGAACTCCTCCGCGTCGTCCAGGCGAATCTCGCGGAAGTCCGGGAACACGGGAATGTCTGCCATGGACGTCGAGCTCAGTCCCATCGGCGGTCGCGCGGCGCCGGCCGGACCTCCGCGCAGCGACCCGGCAGAGGCTTCCGCAACGAGAAGCCCGCGCCTCGCTCCCGCGTCACGGCCTCCCCATCTCGATCGTCACCTCGTGGGATGCCATGTCCACCACGGGCACCACGTACCCGGGCTTCCCCAGGTACTGGTCCGCCACCCGCTGGGGGAAGGAACGGTACCGCAGGGTCGCGGAGACGCGCACCGGGCCTCGGAGGTCGGTCGGCAGCGGGAAGCGGTAGGTCTCGAGCGCCTGCGCGCGGGCCGGGATCGAGTTGTCCGAGGCGATCCGGGAGACCTGCCACGGCTTCCACGTGGGGCTCCCCTGCGCGTCCACCGCGTGCGCCCCGAAGGTTCGCGTTCCCGCCGCCAAGCTCCCGTCCGCCCCCAAGGCCCCGCTCTCCCACAGGAGCCGGTCCTCCGCGCCGGCCTCTCTCGCCTCGACGTGAAGCCACATCTGGCGGAGTTCGTTCATGCTGGTGGGGAGGTTGTGCCCTGCGCCGACGTTGTGCACGCGAACGAGGATCTCCAGCTCCCTCCCGGGAGAAGGAGCCCCCGTGCCCGCCACCTCCAGGCGGGCGGCGGACCGCAGCCTCGCCCGCGCGTCGTCGGCCCGGTCCGGGTACCCCAGCAGGGCGGGCAGCGCGGCGTTCGCCCCCGTGAAGTCGTGGTGGAAGAAGGGCGTGCGCTCCGTGCCGAGGTTGCTCGTAGGCCCCGAGAGCACCGGCTTCTCCAGCGTCTCCGCCACGCGCGCAGCCTGCTCCGGCGGGACCATGTGGCAATCCTGGCAGTGGATCTCGTTCTCCGCGTAGATCGTGCCCTTCCACTCCTCGTAGGTCCTGGCGATCGCCGTCCCCGAGAAGGGGTGGAAGACGTTGTGGCACGCGCCGCAGAATTCGCTGCGCGTGTGGAGGTCCGAGTAGGCCGTCTCGTGGAAGGTGCTGAAGGCGTCGACGTACGGTCCCCGCTTCGGGCCGTCGGGGTCCACCACGAGTCCGGCGTTCCCCGGGTTTCCCCCGCGCTCGAGCAGGACCATCCGCTCCACCGAGTGGCAGAAGTCGCACGTGACCCCGTCCTCGGCGAGCGGGTCGATGACGATCTCTCCGGTCTCCCGAATCCAGACCTGCTCCGAGGCCGTCCCGGTGGGCGTGTGGCACCCCGCGCAGAAGCGGTCCATCCGCCCGCCCGTCTCCCGCGACGCCTCCTTCCAGACCGCCTGGAACAGGGGATCGGCGAACGCCTGGCCGTGCATGGACCCCTGCCACTGCTCGTGCTGGAACGGGTGGCAGTACGCGCACTCACGCGCGGGGGTGAAGTCGCTCAGGCTTACCGGGAGGCCGGTGGAGGTGTTGAGGGCGCTCGGGTAGAAGGGCGGGTCGGCCCCCTGCGCAGAGGCCGCGAGCAGGAGAAGCGCGAGCACGGGGGCGCACCTGGACATGGCTGGGGACCTCCGGCGGATCGGCGGGGCGCGGCCCGGAAGTGGAAACCGCCACACCCTACCAGAACGACCGTGCCCCCGCCATACGGGGCCGTCTCCCGCCCCCTCGTGCGGTCCCGACGAAGTACGGCCACGGGAGAGCCGCACGAACCGAGGGGCGGAGCGGGGCGGTCACCCCCTGCAGATGCGCGCCCGCACCACGCCGAGGACGCGGTTGGCCGGATGGCGCCGGGAGAGGAAGGGGAGCACGGGACTCCGCCGGAGCCCCATGTCGCGCACCCGCGCCTTGATGCCCATGTGGTGCTGGTCGAGGCGGAGTCCGCGCTGGAACGCGGCGTAGGCCTTGGACCGCTCTCCGCTCCGGAGCAGCAGGACCCCGAGGGCGCAGTACAGGTCGGGGATGTAGAAGGCGCTCCGGATCTCCTGGATGCACGCCACGAGTCCGTCCCGCACACGCCCGGTGACGAGGGCGTGGCTCGCCGCGAGGAACGCCCGGGCTCGAGGGTCGCAGGCCGCCTCCCCGTTGCAGCCCCTCAGGAGCATGTTGCACCTGCGGTAGTCGCCCTGGTGGAAGAGGGCGACCGCGGTATTGATCCGAATGTCCACCTCCTCCGATCCCCGCCGGGGGGCCGCCACGGGCTTCGGCTGCGAGGGAACGGCCACCACGGAATCGAACAGTCGGTCGAACTCGTTGACGGCAATGTTCAAGAGACACCTCCCGGACGGCGACGGAGTCGAGAACCTCGCTGGAAGCAAACCCGCTGGACATCTAGCAAGGATCGGGCCCGGCGGAGCCGCTCGTGCCGGCGGCCACTTCGTGCCCACTGGAACGAGCACCAAACGGAGTTCGATTCCGATCTCGTCACCCGGGTTCCCTGTGTGTGCCTGCGGGGGCCCTTGTGGCCGCCACCGGGACTAGAGGGCGTCCTCGCCCCTCTCCCCCGTCCGGATGCGCACGGCCTCCTCCACGGGGACCACGAAGATCTTGCCGTCGCCGATCTTGCCGCTGCGGGCCGAGTACTCGATCACCTCCACCACCCTCCACACCATGTCGTCGGGCGCCACGACCTCGATCTTCACCTTGGGGAGGAAGTCCACGATGTACTCGGCACCGCGGTACAGTTCGGTGTGGCCCTTCTGCCGGCCGAACCCCTTCACCTCCGTCACCGTAAGCCCGTGCACACCGATCTCGCTGAGGTTCTCCTTCACCTCGTCGAGCTTGAACGGCTTGATGATCGCTTCGACCTTCTTCATCCGAGTCCTCCGGAGCGGATTGGAACGGCTGGGGGTGCCGTCGGAGCGGGGGGGTCACACCCCCTCGGCGAGCACGGCCTCGACCCACTCCATGGCCGCGATCATGGCGGGGAATCCGGCCGTGGGGAGGGCGAGCAGCACCGCGTGGCGCAGTTCGTCCGCCGTGAAGCCCTCCTCCAGCGCGCGCCGGGCGTGGGACTTCACCCCCCCCTGGGTCTGCTGCCCGATGGCGATCCCGAGCCTCACGAGACGCCTGGCGCGGTCGTCGAGGGGACCCTCCCGATTGACCGCGAGGGAGAGGTCCATGTGGGCCTTCTCGACCCCCGGGTAACGGTTGAGAAACCTGCGGAAGGGGAGCGGCAGTTCGGACACGGCAAGCCTCCTCGAGGTTCGGCAGGGGTGATGGGGCCGGAATCGTAACCGGGAACGGGAGGAGCGCAACCGCTTCCGGCGCGCTCGGGGGCAGGGTACACTGGGCTCCCCTCCTTCCCGCACCGGTGCCGATGGACCTCCCTCGCGTCCACCCCCCAAGCCCGCAACCGCTGCCCGGAGCGTCGTGGCCCACATTCCTGTGCGTCGCGCTGGGGGTCTTCATGGCCACGGTCGACTCCAGCATCGTGGGCGTCGCCCTGCCGGTGATCCTCAAGGACCTCCGGACCACGTTGAGCGTCGTCGAGTGGGTTCCGAACGCCTACCTGATGGTCGTCACCGGCCTGCTCCTGGCCTTCGGGCGACTGGCCGACATCTACGGCCACCGGCGGGTATACCTCGCGGGCTTGACGGTCTTCACGGGGGCGTCCGCGCTGTGCGCCGCCGCCCCCAGCGCCGGCGCGCTGGTGGCGGCCCGGGCCCTCCAGGGCGCCGGAGCGGCCATGCTGATGGCGTGTGCGCCGGCGATGGTCACCGCCATCTTCCCGCCGAGCCAGCGAGGACGCGGCCTGGGCCTGCTCGGTACGACCGTGGCCCTGGGATTGACGAGCGGCCCGTCGCTCGGAGGGCTCTTGCTGGATTCGGCAGGGTGGCGCTCCATCTTCCTCGTGAATCTGCCCGTAGGTGCTGCCGCCGTCGCCCTCACCGTCCGCCGCATGCCTGCCATGCGCTTCGCTCGCCGGGCGCAGACCTTCGACTTCGCGGGGGCCGCCCTCTTCACCCTCGGCGGCTCCGCGCTGCTCCTCGCGCTGAGCCGCCTGCCCCAATGGGGCATCGCCGGACCGGGGACCCTGGCGTGCGGCGGCGGCGGGCTGGTATTGCTCGGTGCTTTCCTCCTGCTCGAGGCCCGAGTTCCCGAACCGCTCCTCGACCTCGGCCTGTTTCGCGACCGAGGCTTCTGCGCTGCAGTCGCGGCGGCCGTGCTCTCGTATCTGGCCGGCTTCGTGGTCGTCCTCCTGATGCCCTTCTACCTGCTCGAGGTGCGAGGGCTCACCGCCCGAAGCATGGGCATGATGCTGACGCTGCCGCCGCTCGCCATGAGTCTTCTCGCCCCGTGGGCGGGCTCGCTCTCCGACCGGATCGGATACGGGCGCCTCACGGCGATCGGCATGGGCGTGCGAGCGCTTTCCCTGGCCGGCTTCCTGACCCTGGGGCCGTCGACGCCGATTCCCGTGGCCCTCGCTTCGCTGGCCCTCCTCGGCGCGGGAAGCGCGCTGTTCAATCCGCCCAACACCTCGTCCATCATGGGAAGCGTGTCGCCGGAGCGCCTCGGCATCGCCGGGGGGATCGCCGCCGTGGCGCGGAACCTGGGGATGGCTCTCGGAATCGCCCTGGGCAGCGCGGCGTTCTCGGCCGGTTTCGGCGCGCGCGGAGGAACCACGCTGGCCGAGTTCCGGCCCGACCTCACGGCTGCCTTCACGGCGGGGTGGAGGATCGCGATGTCTCTGGGACTTCTGGCGTGCCTCCTCGGCCTCGCCGTCTCCCTGACTCGACCCGCCTCGGTGCCCCGGGAGACCCGATGACCCGGCCGGTCGCGCTGGTCTCCCCTCCCCAGGCGAAGCCCTGCGAACCCACACCCGGGCTGCTCGCGCTCGCCGGGCACCTCCGGGCCCGGGGCACACCGTGCGCGCTGATCGACGGGAACCTCGAGGTGCAGGAGGCCCTGCTGTCGCCGGCCTCGCTGCGCCGGTGCGCCGACGCGCTGCGCGACTCCGGGGGTGAACGGGCCCACGTCACCTCCGCCGAGCGGGGCGCGCGGCGCGTCGGCGCGGCCGTGGAAGCCCTCCGCCGTCCGGACACGTACCGGTCGTATCGCCGCTACCGGGCAGCCCTGGACGTCTTGGCCGAGGGCTACCGGGCGGTCTCCCGAGCCCGGGAGATCCGAATCGGCCTCGGCGACCTGGAGGAGCCGAACCTGTCCCCGCTGCGCAGCGGGGACCTGCTCGAGGCCCACCGCTCCGCGCTGGCTCCGGAGGTCGACGCGCTGGCACGGCGCGTCCTCGAGTCGGACCCCGCGGTCGTGGGCGTCTCCGCCACCTACCTGTCCCAGGCCGTACCCGCCTTCGCCCTGGCCTCCGCGCTGCGCCGCGAAGGCTACCGCGGCCTCCTGGTCCTGGGGGGAGGGGTGGTGACCTCCTGGGCGCCGAGACTCCACCCCGGGTCCCGGGTCTTCGACCGGTGGGACGCCCTGGTCGTCGGCCCGGGAGAAGAGGCGCTGCAGCGCCTCTCCGAACGTGGAGCCCTCGCCCCGCTCGGCGGCTTGCTCTCGCCCCGCGCGGGGATCTGGGAGCCCGGGGGGGCGACGGGCGCCCCCGCGTGTGCTTCGAACCCGCGCTCGATGGCCTGCCCTGGCACCGGTACCTGTCGCCGGGGCCGATCATCCCCCTCGCGGCCTCCCGCGGCTGCTACTGGAGGCGATGCCGCTTCTGCCCGGAAGCCGCCCAGGACCGTCAGCCCTTCCAGGCGGCCCGGGGCGAGATCCTCGCCTCCGCCATGCTCCGCGCCACCGAAGGCGCGGGCGGCACGCGTTTTCACCTCACGGACGACGCCGTGCCTCCCTCTCTCCTCCGGAGCCTCGCCCGCCGGCTCCGGGGAACCGGCGTCCGGTGGTACGGGTTCGCGAGGCTGGAGCCGCAGTTGGAGGACCCGGCCTTCGCCCGGAAACTGGCCGAGGGCGGCTGCGCCATGCTCCAACTGGGGGTGGAGACCGCCTCCCAGGACCTTCTCGACCGCCTCGCCAAGGGAATCCCCGCGGCGCGGGCCGGACGGGTCGTGGAGAACCTGGCGGCCGCCGGGGTCCGGACCTTCGTGTACCTGCTCTTCGGAATCCCCGGGGAGACGAGCGCCGAGGTGGAGCGGACCCTGCGGTGGGCCGAGGAACACGCGGCGGCCATCACGTTCCTCAACCTGGCTCTGATGAACGTCCCGCGGGCCGGCGGCGTGGAGGGGGAACACGGCGCCACCGGCGCGCAGGGGAAGGGGGAGGTCGATCTCTCCCTCTACCGGCAGGACACGGGCGGCCTCCTGCCGGCCCGTGGAGGGCTCCGGCGCCGGCTGGAGGAGGCCCGAGCCCTCCCCTGGCTGCGAGAGATCCTGGCGCGGACGCCCCCGGGCTTCACCTCGAACCACGCGGCGTTCGCACCCCTGCCCTCCCCGGCCGGGGGAGACGGGCGCGCGACCGACTAGTCGGACCCGATGGCGAACACCTGACCGTCCCGAGCGACGGTCACCGGGCTCCCGAACACCCGCGAGGCTTCCTGCTCGGGAGCGGAGGCGTCGGCCGATGGATAGAGGTGGGTCAGGACGAGGCGCCGCGCCCCGCAGCGGCCGGCCAGTTCGCCGGCCTCCGCGGAGGTCAGGTGGCCCGGGACGGATCTCCCCCCGGCCAGGCTCGCCTCGAGCACGAGCAGATCGACGCCGGCCGCCAACCGCTCCAGGTCGGACGAGGGCCCCGTGTCGCCGGAGACCACGGCCGACCTCCCTTCGCCCTCGAACCGGTAGGCGAGACTCGAGTCGGTGTGGCGCACGGCGCCGGTCCGGCAGCGAAGGGCGCCGACGCGGACCTCCTCGCCGGCCGACAACTGGCGGACCGACAGATGGTAGCCCCTGGGCTCGAGCCATCTGCCGTAGGAGACCCTAAGCCCGTCCAGAAAGGAAGCCAAGTCTGCCCCTCCTCCGAGGAGGAGGTCTCTCGTGCGGGGGGCTTCGTCGTAGTTGGCGGCAAAGAGGAACGGCACGAGCTCGGCCGTGTGGTCCGGGTGGAAGTGGGTGAGCAGCACGGCGTCGATCGCGCCGTGGCGCAGACCCGCCCGGAGGAGGCCGTGGAGCGCGCCCAGGCCCAGGTCCACCGCCACCGCCGCGCCCCCCGCCTGGACGAGCACGCACGGGCCTCCGCGGTCGAGCCGCGGCACGCAGGTACCCGTGCCTATGGTCGTGACTCGGAGGCTTCCGGACATCGCTGTGGCTCCGAAGGCACCGGCCGGACAGGACCCTCGCCGCCGAGCCCCGCCGGAAGGACCCGCCGCGTCAACCCTGCTTGAGCCGCTGCGCCACCCTGACCACCCGGGCACCGAGCAACTCGCCCGCCCGTTCGTCGTCTTCGCCCGGGGTGCCCAGGCACGCCGTCCCGTAGTGTCCGCCGGTTTCGATGGGGTCGCCCACCACCACCATCTCGTGGATCAGGAACGCGCAGAGCATGCTCAGGATGGTGGTCTCCTTCCCGCCCGTGTGGTGCCCCGCCGTGGCGAAGGCGGCGCCCACCTTGTCCCTCAGCTTCCGTCGCACGCCCACGCTCCGGTCGATCAGTTCCTTCATCTCCGCGGTGGGCGTCCCGAAGTAGACCGGGCTTCCCAGGACGATCGCGTCCGCCGCCACGAGGTCCTCCTTGGTGGTCTCGCCGGCCCGCTTGAGAACGGCGCTGCCCCCCGCCGCCTCGACGCCCCGCCCCACGGCCCGGCCCAACTTCTCGGTGTTCCCGCTCCGGCTGGAATACGCGATCAGCACCTGCACCATTGCTCGCCCTCCTTCCTCCCAGCGATCGAATAGGCTCCGAACAGCCCGACGGCGCGCAGTGTACCCGCCCCGGGCGAGGCAGGGAAGGAAGCGGATTGACACTCCGCGAGGCCATTGGATAGCCTACGACGCTCCGATTCGCACCCCGAACCGCCCGCTGGTCGGGCAAGGAACGACCCTTGGGCTCCCGAGGCAGCAGCTACAAGTCGGCCGGGGTGGACATCGACGCCGCCAACCGGCTCGTGGATCACATCAAGGAATTCGTCAAGCCCACCCTCCGCCCGGAGGTCATGAGCCACGTGGGCGGGTTCGGCGCCGCGTTCTCCCTGGCGGAGTCTCCGTGCGAGCGGCCGGTCCTCGTCTCCTCGACCGACGGCGTGGGAACGAAGCTGAAGGTCGCCTTCCAGGCGGGGGTCCACAACACCGTCGGGATCGACCTCGTGGCCATGTCGGTCAACGACGTGGTGGTGCAGGGCGCGGAGCCGCTCTTCTTCCTGGACTACTTCGCCACGGGGCGCCTGGACGAGAAGGTGGCGGCCGACGTGATCTCCGGGGTCGCGGTGGGGTGCAAGGACGCGGGGTGCTCCCTCGTGGGCGGAGAGACGGCCGAACTGCCGGGCATGTACGCGGACGGCGAGTACGACCTGGCCGGCTTCTGCGTGGGTCTCGTGGACCGGGACAAGCTGATCGACGGGTCCGGCGTCACGGTGGGCGACCGGATCGTGGGGCTCGCCTCCACCGGCCTCCACTCCAACGGCTACTCCCTGGCCCGCAAGATCCTCCTCCAGGACGGGGGCTACGGGCTCGACCACGAGTTCGCCGAACTCGGCCGCACCCTGGGCGAGGAACTCCTGACCCCGACCCGGATCTACGTCCGCACGGCGCTCAACCTCGTGCGCGACTTCACCGTGAAGGGCATGGCCCACATCACGGGGGGCGGCATTCCCGAGAACCTGCCCCGCGTCCTGCCCCAGGGGTGTCAGGCGGTGATCGAGCGCGCGTCCTGGGACGAGCCGCCGATCTTCGGACTGCTGCGCCGCATCGGGGACGTGGAGGACGCGGAGATGCTCCGGACCTTCAACTGCGGCATCGGGCTGGCGGTGGTGGTCCCGGCCCGGGACCTGGACGAGGTGATGAACCGGCTCGGGGCCCTGGGGCAGAAGGCTTGGGTCATCGGGGAGGTCCGCGAGCGGGGCGCGGGAAAGCCCAGCCTGAGGTTCGCGTGAAGCCGCTGGTCCTCGGGGCGCTGGCCTCGGGGAGCGGTTCCAACCTGCAGGCGATCCTGGACGCGGCCGCGGGCGGCCGCCTCGACGCGCGGGTCGGCGTCGTGGTCAGCGACAACCCGGAAGCCTTCGCGCTCGAGCGTGCCCGAAAGGCAGGAGTACCCTTCGAGGTCATCCCCTGGGCCGGAACGCGCGAGGAGCACGACGGGCGGGTCGTCGCTTGCCTGGAGCGCCACGGGGTCGACACCGTAACCCTGGCCGGGTACATGCGGCTCGTGAGCCCGGTGCTCCTGCGGGCCTTTCCCGGGAGGGTGCTGAACATCCACCCGGCGCTCCTCCCCTCCTTCCCGGGGGTCCACGTCCACGGCCAGGTCATCGACCATGGGGTCAAGTTCTCGGGGTGCACGGTGCACTTCGTGGACGAGGGCATGGACACGGGACCGATCGTCATCCAGGCCGTGGTCCCCGTCCGCGACGACGACACCCCGGAATCGCTGGCTTCCCGCATCCTGCGGGAGGAGCACCGCATCTATCCCCAGGCCCTCCAGTACCTCGCCGAGGGCCGCCTCCGGGTGGCGGGGCGCCGGGTCCTCCTCGACCCGCCAAGCCCGGGCTCCGGGAGCCTGCACAACCCGGCGGTCCGTTCCTGAGCCGAGGCACACCCGGCCCCGGGTCTCGCCCGGCTCCCCTCGGGCCCCCTGCCAGCCTCCGGTACTCCCCTCCCCCTTCCCCGTGCTATCTTCCCGTCGTCCCCGGAACCTTGCCGGACGGCGCGCGAAAATGAGGAACCGGCCATGCCCTTCTTCCGAAGACGAAGGACGCTGACGAGTCTCTCCCGGACCTGTGGCTGAGCGGCGAAGATCGGTCCGACGGTCCTGTCGGACGCGCTCCGAGGGCTGCCCGCCCCCACCGACCCGGAACTGCTCGTGGGCTACGAAGCCAGCGACGACGCAGCCGTCTATCGGCTGACCCCCGAGATCGCGGTCATCACCACCACCGACTTCATCACGCCGCCGGTGGACGACGCCCTCTGGTTCGGACGGGTAGCGGCCGCGAACGCCCTGTCCGACGTCTACGCCATGGGCGGCCGCCCGGTCACGGCCCTGAACCTGGTGATGTTCCCCTCGAAGAAGCTCGACTGCGAGGTCCTGGGCGAGATCCTGCGCGGCGGGCAGGAGAAGGTCGCCGAGGCGGGGGCCTGCCTGGTGGGGGGCCACTCGGTGGACGACGAGGAACCCAAGTACGGGTTGTCCGTCACCGGGGTCGTCCACCCCGACCGGGTTTGGCGCAACGCGACGGCCCGGCCGGGCGACGCCCTGGTGTTGACCAAGCCCCTGGGCACGGGAGTGCTCTTCAACGCCGTGCGCTCCCGGCGGCTTCCCCGCGCCGAACTCGAGCCGGTGCTCCCGGTGGTGGCGTCCCTCAACCGGCGCGCGTGCGAGGCCGCGCAGGAGTTCGAAGTGCACGCGTGCACGGACATCACCGGCTTCGGCCTCGCCGGCCACGGCCTGGAGGTGGCCCGGGGAGCCGGGGTCTCCGTCGACCTCGAGTTCGGGGCCCTCCCCTTCTACCCCAACGCTCTCGAGATGTACCGGAAGGGAGAGACCACCGGCAGCAACGAGGCCAACCGGTCCATGACCGGGGGCGACCTCCAGGTGCTCACCCGCCTCCTCCCGGAGCAGGAGCAGCTCCTGTTCGATCCCCAGACATCCGGCGGGCTCCTCCTGGCCCTCCCGGAGGACCAGGCCGACCGGCTCGTGGCCCGCCTCCGGGCGGTCGGGATCGAGGCGGCCCGCCGGGTGGGGGAGGTCAAGGCCGCTCCGGCGCCCGGGCTCGTCATCCGCTGAGTCTTCCACGGCAGGCCGGGAGCCAACCTGCCGAGCCTTCGGAAGAGCTCAGTGGCACACGGAGCACAGTTCCCCCCGATCCTCGCTCAGGAGTCTTTCCCGCCCCGAGGCGTGGGGATCGTGACAGCCGCGGCACACCAGTCGCCCCCCCTCCGAGACCCGGTCCGCGGGCACGTGGGCTCGCGGTCCGGCCCCGGCCAGCGAGAGCCGGTGGGTGTGCCGAGACGTGTCGTGGCACGCCAGGCACAGTTCGTCCCCCTCGCTCCGCAACAGGGCCGGCCCCGCGGCGGCGTGGGGGTCGTGGCAGGCGGTGCAGCGGCCGCTGGCGGCCGGGAGGTGCTCCCCGCCCCCGGCCCGGCCGCTCGCCTCGTGGCACGACCGGCACAACTCCCCGGCCCGGGCCCCCTCCCACGGACGCGACCCGTGGAGGTGCGGAGCGTGGCACGGCGTGCAGTCCCGGGCGTTCAGCGGCCCGTGGACGTAGGGCTTGGCCTCGCCGGTCGCAAGGGCCGCGGGGTCCGGGTGGCACCCGAGACAGAGGGCACTGCCCGACTCGCGCAGGTGGGCGGCGCCGTTGCCTCCGTGGGGGTCGTGACACTCCGTGCACCCGAGCCGGGACCGGTCCTCCTCGCCGGCGGCGCCGACCTGCCCGGAGAATCGCGGGTGGCAGCCCAGGCAGAGAACCGAGTCCGCCGCGCGCAGTTCATGGGCCACCTCTCCGCCGTGAGCGAGGTGACACGCCTCGCAGCGGCCGTCGCGCGCAGGCTCGTGGGAGGACTCCGCCCCGAGATCCGCGTGGCAGCCGAGGCAGAGGTCGCCCCACCGCCCCGGCAGTTCCTTCCCCCCCGCGAAGGCCGGGTGCCCGTGGCACTGCCGGCAGGCGCGGTCGCGGAAGAGGGGGGACTGCACCGCGGGGAGGAGGGCGCTCTCGGAGGACCCGTGAAGCCGATGGCACAGCAGGCACTCGGTGGGGCCGGGGACGGGCTCGGGGTGGACCGACTCGACGACCCGGGAAGGATGGCACCCGCCGCACCCGGTCAGCGCCGCCGACAGGTTCCGGGGATCGTGGGCTGCGTGGCACCGGTTGCACTCGCTCATCGCCTCGTCGCCGTGGTAGTCGGGGTGGGCGTCGATGGCGGGGTGGCACGGCGCGCAGTTTCGCGCGGTCCACGCGGGCTCGCCTCCTTCTCCGTGAAACGCGTGGCAACCGGCGCACTCGCCGAGCATGTCCGCGTGGGCCGCCTCGTCGGGCAGCACGTGGCACCCGCCGCACGCCAGCGAAGGATCCTTGTAGGCGGATCCCCGTTCCTGCCGGTGCATCCAGTGACACGTGTGGCACGCCACGCCCTCGTGGCCCGCGCGCTCTCCCGTGTGCTCGCCGTGGCACCCGGTGCAAAGGGGACTCTCCTCCAGGCGGGGGGAATGGGGGGCGTGGCATCCGGTGCACCCGAGCGACGCCCCGACCTCCCCGTGGGCCGTTCCCGAGCCCTTCCAGTACCCGGAAGGGTGGCACGCGGCGCACGACGCGTCTCCCCGGGCCCGCACCAGGGCGGGTCCCCAGGAGGAGTGGGGGTCGTGGCACGACAGGCAGGCCGCGCCCCCGTGAGCGTCGGGCCCGGGCTCCTCGGGGTGGCATCCCGAGCACAGCGAATTCGCGTGGTCACGAAGGGATAGGTCGAGGTTCCGTCCGAGGCGATGGCAGTTGGCGCAGTTGTCCAGCATCGCCTGGTGCACCACCGGCTCGCGGAGCGCCTCCGAATAGGGGTCGCTGGCGAACGCGACCCGCGTCCCGTCGACGACGAGGACGTTGGCCCCCTCCTGCCAGTCGAGGTCGATCTCGAACACCCCGTCCCACAGCTCCACCACGTGGGAACGCCCGTTCAACCGGACATCGACGTCCAACCGGTCTGCGTCGTCGCAGAAGCCGACCACGGTGCCCCCGGCCTGGGAGACGACGGAACCGTTCAGCGGGTGCAGGACCGAGGTCCGGGCGTGGGACACCCACGCGGAGAAGAGAAGGACCGAGAGGGCAAGACCCAGACGGAGCGCCGGGCCGCGCGCCCGGACACGGGGCCGCCGACTGCCCCCCCCTTCCCTCTCGCGTGCGCTGCGGTGCCTTCGACCGGTCGCTTCCAGCACGGCTCCCTCCTTCGCCCGGGGTCGAGACCACTTCCTCCGATGGGCGGCAAGGGCGGTGTGTGGCACACGCCGTGCCGCGGCACCCGGCGGGAATCTCCCGGCCACGCCCCCCGGACGGGACGGCGACCGCCCCGGCGACCCGCTTCGGAGCCCTCGGCGGGAACGAAACGGGAACCGGCGTGAACGTGCGCACGTTCACATTCACGATCGCGGCGGCCACACGGAGACGGTGCCCGGCCGCGAACTTGCCGTCGGGCGGACGCGCGGAGACAGTGTGCCGCGAGTCGGTGGTGCCCCGGTGACGTCGACGCCCCGGGGGCGCCGGCCGGTCAACGTCGGGAGGCAGCCGTTCGCTTCAGGGCAGCGAGGCGTTGGCGTGGACGTTCTCGGGGGGCGGGCGCCGCGGTCACTCCTCCCGGTGGACCGCGCTCGGCGAGAAGGCGGGAAGACACACCGCGACGTACTCGGCGCCGTCGGCGCCGGGTGTGCTGTACCGCACCCACTCGCCGGGGCGGCATATGACGCCCTGGCCCGCGGAGACTTCCAGCGAGCCGCCCTCATACTCGACCCTGAGCGTGCCCCTGAGCACCACGGTGATCTCTTCGAACTCTGGGCGCTGGCCGGGTTCTTCCCAGCCCGATGGAGAGACCATCCGTGCGACGCTCACCGTTTCGTGTCCGGTATTGACCCGACCCGCATACTCCTCGATTCGCTTGGGTCTTGTGCCGGCGGCCTCGATGATCGAGGGCGCCGCGACGAGTTCCGGCATCCGGATTCCTCCTTCTGGCCCGTTGCGATTGTTCCGCCGGCCGGGGGAAGAGGGAGGGGCGGTCTCGACCTGTCCCCTCCCGCGGCCTCGATCCCCGTCCGGTCCACGAAGTCGCCCATGGCGACGGGGTACGTCATCCCCTCGACGTCATGGTCCTCGGTCTCACCGGCGCCGGCAATACCCGCCTCCCCCGCGCCCTGGGTCACGCCGCCTGCCGCCGGGGTGCGAGTGCGTCCAAAGGGGAGTTGCGCGATGGTCAACGTCCACGACAAGACCTGACGCGAGGACTCCCCGGGAGCAGATCACCAGTTCATGACTCAAGAAATATCATCGCTATCTTCACTTGCCATGTCGAGTTTCCAGACGCACTCTTATCCTTAGAGGAACGCTTGCGCGGAGGTGGAAGATGGACGGGAAGAAGTGGCCTTTCGGATTGGTCGTCGGCGCCCTGCTGACGGCCCAATGGGCGTGGGCCCAGTACGTGCCCCTGGAGATCGCCGGGCCGGGGGGGGCAGTAGAGGGCAATTACTCCGGGCTCACCCAGCCCACCATCAACGCGCAGGGTGAAGTCGCGTTCACGGGCTTCCTGAGCATACCCGGCTCGGGCACCGCGTACGCCGTGTTCCGCGATGACGGCCTGCCCGGTTCCCCGGCCGTTCCGCTCTACCTGAACGTGGCCCCGTCGGCAGCCTCGTGCACCGCGCTCATCGCAGACCCCGGGGCTCGAGACGACCGGTGCATCAACTACGGCATCGGCACCTATGCCGTCGTCAGCGATACGTCGGCGGTCGCCTTCGACACGGTCTCGCCGGCGGGCTTCACGGTCACCGACATCGTCTCCGGGGACGGCGGCGCGCCGCCGCGGGTGCTGCTCCAGGAAGCGACAAGCTTCACCTTCCCGACGTTCAGCAACGAGGAACTCCTGCGTGGGGATTTCCTCGCCTCCGGCGTGGCCGCCGCCTGGTTCAACCAGGATTCGGCCTGTCAGGGAGTGAGCCTCGGGCTGGGTGACGGCAGCCAGCTCACGAATCCGCAGATCGGGGTTCCAACCACAGATGCCACCCCGTTCGACGAGGTGCTCGACTCCTGCAACCCGCCGCCGCTGGCCGGGAGCTCCGGCACGTGGGACCCCAACCTGTTCTTCCCGACGCTCAGCGCCGCCCTGTCGCCGGACGGGGCCTGGGCGGCGTTCAACGCGGAAGGGCGTCTCTTCGACGGCACGGCGCGGCTCATCGACGGGATCTTTCTCGCCAGCACGGGGGGCACGCGCACCCTGGAGTTGCTCTACGAGGGGGACGTCTTCCTCGCGGAGAACACGCCGGCGGTCAACGCGAGCGGCAGCGTGGCGTTTCTCGAACTCAACGGCCTCGACTACGCCCTCAGAGTCGTGGAGCGCTCCAACCCGGGTGTGGCGACCACCATAGCCGAGATCATCGACATCACGTCCACCAACCACCGGTTCCGGGCGTGGGCGATCAACGCGGCCGGCACCGTCGCCTTCACCCGCGACGTGACGGGCGGCCAGGGGCTCTTCGTGTACGACCCCGGTTCGGGAGCGGTCACCCCGGTGATCCAGGCGGGGGACGCCTACGACGGCGGCACCGTGAGCGCCCTCTCCTTTTCGAAGCGCGGCCTGAACGACGCCGGGGAGTTGGTCGTCCGGGCCCGCGTGGTCTTTCCGGGGACGACGGCCCAAGACTACGTGCTCAAGTTCGCTTCCGCGACCGACGGGGATGGCGACGGCGTCCCGGACGCGACGGACGTTTGCCCGGCCGAGGCGGGTATGGCGCCGAGCGGTTGCCTCCCGCACGGTTCCGACTACGCCCCCGCCGACTGGGTCGTGAACCTGTCCGAGTTGCTGCGGACCATCCAGTTCTACAACACGGGTGAGTACTCCTGCGACCCGCAGGGGGAGGACGGGTACGCGCCCGGCGCCGGGGACCGCACCTGCGCGCCCCACGCCTCGGACTACAACCCGCAGGACTGGACGATCAACCTGTCGGAGCTCCTTCGGGTGATCCAGTTCTACAACTCCGGCGGCTACCACCCGGACCCGACCACGGAGGACGGTTTTGCGCCGGGGCCGTAGCGCACGGTGAAGACACTCCGTCATTGGAGTCGGGAGCCGCAGAGGGCACGCTCGCGATCCGCCCGTGGGAGGACCGCGAGGTGGCGGGGACGGGGGGTCAGGGGACGGGGAGGTTCGGGACGTCGACCGTGACGGTGGTGCCGCGGCCCTGCTCGCTCTCGATCCGGAGCTTGCCGTGGAGGACCTCCACGAGGTGCTTCACGATGGACAGCCCCAACCCGGTGCCCCCCTGGGCGCGGGAGCGCCCGGGGTCCACCCGGTAGAAGCGCTCGGTGACCCGGGAGATGTCCTTGGCAGGGATGCCGAGGCCCGTGTCCTCGACCACGAAGACGGTCCCGCCCGGGCCGGGGGCCAGCGCGACCTCCACCCGCCCGCCCCGAGGCGTGTAGCGCAGGGCGTTCTGGACGAGGTTCACGAGGATCGATTCGAGCTTGTCCGGGTCGGAGGAGAGGGGGACCGGATCCTCGGGAAGCCGCGCCCCCAGGCCGAGGCCCGCCGCGGCGGCCTCGGCCCGGAACAGCTCCACCACCTGCCCCACCGTGCCCCGGGCGTCGAACTGCCGGGGTTCGAAGGCGTCGGCACCGGCCTCGATCCGCGCCAGGTCGGAGACGTCGGCCAGGAGCGCCTCCAGCCGGAGCGCGTTGCGGCGGACGGAATCGAGGAAGCGCTGCGCCGCGGCCGGGTCGGAGAGGGCACCGTCCAGAAGGGTCTCCGCCGAGGCGCGCACCGCCGTGAGCGGGGTGCGCAGCTCGTGGGACAGGTTCGCGATGAAGTCGGTCCGCACCCGCTCCAGGTGCGCCTGGCGGGTCACGTCGCGCAGGACGACCAGGGTTCCCGCCTCTCCCTTTCCGTCCGGGAGGGGGCGCAGGACCACCTCCAGCTCGCAGGCGGGTTCGGGCCAGGCCACGCGGAACGGCTCGGCCGGGGCACCGTCCGCGCCGGGGAAGCTCTCCAGGACTTCCAACAGCCTCGACTCGCGCAGCACCTCCAACCCCGGCAGCCCCTCGATGGCTTCCCGCGGCAGGCGCACGAGCCTGCGCGCCGGGTCGTTGGCCACGGTGACGCGGCCGCGTCCGTCCAGCAGCACCACGGCGTCCGGGAGCCCGTCCACGAGAGCCTGGAGGCGCTCCTGGTCGCGGCGCAGGGCTCCCACCTGCCCGGCCAGTTCGTCCCGGAGCGCGGCGAGGCTGCGCTCGAGGTCCGCCAGTTCGTCGTCCCCCCGGGGCGAGAGCACCGCCTCGTAGTCGCCGGCGGCGATCCGCGACGCGAAGCCGCGCATGGCGGAGAAGCGCCCCGTCAGGCCCCGCGACAGGAACAGCGCCAGCGCCAGGGCCAGCACCAGCGCGGGCAGTGCGGCCAGGAGCACCCTGCGGCGCATCTGCCACAGCAGCGACCGCACGTCCGAGAGGGGCAGCGCCGCCCGGAACACCGGAACGCCGGGCACCGCCACGTAGAGCATCTCCACCCCGAGGGTGGGGCTGACCCGCACGGCCGAACCCAGGCGCCCGTCCATCGCCGCCATCACCTCGGGACGGGTCCCGTGGTTATCCATCCCGCGGGGGTCCCGCTCCGAGTCGGCGAGCACCGTTCCATCCCCGTCCACCACGGTGAAGCGCACGCCGGCGGCCGCCCCCTGCCGGAGGACCCGCTCCTGCAGGAGGTCGGGGCGGCCGTCGAACGTCGTCTGCACGAGGCGGGCCTGGGCGCCCAGGTGACGCTCGAGCTGCTCCACCTCCCGGTCCACCAGGAACCGGTCCACGGCGAAGCCGGCCGCGAGCACGAAAGCCGCCAGCAGGAGCGCGCCGTGGGTGAGGAGGCGGAGGAAGAGGGTGCGGGGCAAGGAACTCAGCCCTGGGCGACGCGGGGAGTGAACCGGTACCCCGCCCCGCGCACCGTCTCGATCAGCAGCGGCTTCGAGGGGTCCGGTTCGATGCGGGCCCGCAGCCGGCGGACGTGCACGTCCACGGTTCGCGGGTCCACGTATACGTCGGGGTCCCACGCCTGCTGCAGGAGGACCTCTCGCGAGTACACGCGGTGCGGGTGCTCCACGAGGAATGCCAGCAGGCGGAACTCCTGGGGAGCCAGCACGACCTCTTCGCCGGCCCGGAACACGCGGTGGGCGTCCAGGTCGACCTCCACGTCCGCGAAGCGCACCCGAGGCCGCGCCGCCTGCCCGCCGGTGCCCCGCTTCAGCACGGCCCGGACGCGGGCCAGGAGCTCCCGGGGGCTGAAGGGCTTGGTCACGTAGTCGTCCGCCCCGAGTTCGAAGCCCACCAGCTTGTCGGTCTCCTCGCCCCGGGCGGTGAGGAGGATCACGGGCACGGCCCGCGTCTTCTCGCGGGAGCGCAGGACCCGGAGCACCTCCAGTCCCTGGAGGTCCGGGAGCATGATGTCGAGGATCACCAGGTCCGGCGCGCGGCGGTCGGCCATCTCCACGGCGAGACGCCCCGTCGGCGCTTTCTCCACCTGGAAGCCCGAGGCCTCGAGGTTGTAGGCGAGCAGTTCGAGGAGGTCCTCCTCGTCGTCGACGATGAGGATGCGTGCCATGGAGGTCTCCACGCGCGGAGGGAGCCCGTCTGTCCCGCCCCCCGGCGGGAGGCCCTCCCTCGGGCACACGACGGACCGGGCAGGAGCCGGAGAGGATAGCCGCGCTATGTTTCGGGCATGTTACGGGAAGTTTGCGTCCGGGTGAAACCCGGCCGCAAAGCCCCGGCACGCCTCAGCCGTAGCGCCCCTCGATGTACTCGGCGGTGCGGGCGTCGTCCGGGGCGAGGAACAGGTCCGCGGTGCGGGAATGCTCCACCACCTCCCCGAGCAGCATGAAGATGCACTCGTCGCTGGCGCGGCGGGCCTGGGCCATGTTGTGGGTCACGATGACGATGGTGTAGCGGCCCCGGAGCTCGAACATCAGCTCCTCGATCGCCCGCGTGCCCTCGACGTCCAGGGCGGAGCAAGGCTCGTCCATGAGGATGACTTCCGGCTTCAGGGGGAGGAGCCGGGCGATGCAGAGCTTCTGCTGCTGCTCCAGTTGGAGCCCGGTGGCCCGCTCGTGGAGCCGGTCCTTGAGGTCGTCCCACAGCCCCACCTCCGTGAGGGCCTTCTCCACGGCCTCGTCGAACTCC
The DNA here is from genome assembly GCA_963707045.1 of uncultured delta proteobacterium. GTDB lineage: Bacteria > Desulfobacterota > Deferrisomatia > Deferrisomatales > JACRMM01 > CAZGRT01. The sequence continues at coordinate 21,980 of CAVPOV010000002.1, read as the reverse complement.
GACTTCTTCCTCCGCCCCGCCTGGGTATGGATGCGCAGCCCGAAGACCACGTTCTCGTAGACGGAGATCGGCAGGGGGTTCGGGCGCTGGAAGACCATGCCCACGGCCTTGCGCAGCTCGATCAGGGACACGTCGGGGTCGTAGATGTTCTTGCCCAGGATCGAGATCTGGCCCTCGGTGCGCACGTAGTCCGCAGCGCTCGTTGATCCGGTTGAAGCAGCGCAGCAGCGTGGTCTTGCCGCAGCCGGACGGCCCGATCAGCGAGGTGATGATGCCCTTCCGGATGTCGACGGACACCTGCTTCAGGGCCTGGAAGTCCCCGTACCACAGGTCCAGCCCCCGGGTCTCGATCGCGTGTCGGTCCGATGCGTTCATGGCCTGGCTAGCCGATGATCCCGTTGACGTACTCCTAGGTCCGGCGGTCCGCCGGCTCCTCGGAGAAGATCACGTCGGTCTGGTCCATCTCGACGATCTCGCCGTTCCAGAGGAACATGGTGCGGTCCGCGAGGCGGCGGGCCTGCTGGGTCAGGTTGGTGACGAGGATGATGGTGATCTCCTGGCGCAGTTCCTTCAGGACGTCCTCGATCCGCATGGTCGTCACGGGGTCGATGGCGATGGAGAACTCGTCCAGGCACAGGATCTCCGGCTGGTGGGAGAGGGCCCGGGCGATGGTGAGGCGCTGCTGCTGCCCGCCCGACAGCTTGGTTCCCAGCGTGCCGAGCCGGTCCTTCACCTCGTCCCAGAGGGCGGCCTGGCGGAGACACCGCTCCACGAGCCCGTCGAGTTCCGCCCGGTCGTTCATCCCCGCGCACCGGGGGGCGAAGGCCACGTTGTCGTAGATCGAGAGCGGCAGCCCCACGGGCAGGGGCGCCACCATGCCGACCTTGCGGCGCAGTTCGTAGACGTTCCGCGTGCGGGACACGTCCTCGCCGTCCACCCGGATGGTCCCTGAGACGTGGCTGCCCGGGGTGAAGTCCATGGTGCGGTTGATGCACCGCAGGAGCGAGGTCTTGCCCGACTGGGCGGGGCCGATGACCCCCAGGATCTCGTTGCGGTGCACGTCGAAGGACACGCCGTGGAGCACCTCCAGGGTGCCGTAGGCGAGGCGCAGGTCCCGGACCTCGATCTTGGCCGCAGCGCTCATCCCGCTACCACTTCTTGCGGTTGCGAAGCCACGACCCGCAGGGCGATGGACGAGGCGTTGACGGAGAGCACGAGGCCCAAGCAGCACGACCGCGGTCGCGTACGGAATGGCCTCCTTGACCCCGGGGACCTGGGTGGCGACGGTGAAGAGGTGCATCGACAACGCCATGCACTGGTCCGTCGAGTTGATACGGGAAGAGGTCGCCGCGCTCGACCGCCTTGTAGAACACGGCGCCGGTGAACATGATCGGCGCCGTCTCCCCCGCCGCGCGGCTGACCTGCAGGATCACACCCGTGAGGATCCCGCTGACCGAGTTGGGCAGGACGATCGTCCGGATGGTCTGCCAGCGCGTGGCGCCCACGTTCCAGCAAGCCTCGCGGAACGCCATCGGGACCGAGGCCAGTGCCTCCCTGGTGCTCGCGATGATGACCGGCAGGGTCATGATCGCCAGAGTCAGCGAGGCCGACAGGATCGAGTTCCCGAGCCGCGCCGCGTACACGAAGGCGCCGAGGCCGAACAGCGCGTGCACGATGCTGGGCACGCCGGCCAGGTTGACCACGGCCAGGTTGATGAGCCGTGTGAACCAGTTGTCCTTCGCGTATTCGTTCAGGTAGACCGGCCGCCAATCACCCCGATCGGAGCCGACACGGCCAGAGCGAGATGACGACAAGGTAGATGGTGCCGACGAAGGCGGGCCAGATCCCGCCCGTCCGTCATGCCATTGCAGCGGCACTGTCCAGCAGAACTCCAGGTCCAGCGCCGGCCACGCCGCGAACGACGCAGGTACGCCACGATCGCGACCAGGGGCAGCGATGATCGCCACGGCCATCAGCCAGGAACACGGCTCGACGCCGTGCGCTCGGCACGTCGCTTCCTCGGCTGAACGGCGGTCTCGACGAACCGGGCTTCGGCCTCGCCGGGGCCCGTCGGCGACTTGGTGGGCGGCATCGCGGTCATCGCCGACCGCTCCCGAACCCGCGCACCACCAGGTCCGCCGTGAGGTTCACCAGAAAGGTGATGATGAAGAGCAGGACGCCGATCAGGAACAGAACCCGGTAATGGTCCGACCCTACGGGGGCCTCGCCCAGTTCCGCCGCGATGTTGGCCGTGAGCGTCCGGACGGAATCGAGGATGCCGTGGGGGATCTGCACCGCGTGGCCCGTGGCCATCAGCACCGCCATGGTCTCCCCGACCGCCCGCCCCACCCCGAGCAACACGGCCGCGAGAAGCCCGTTCTTGGCTGCCGGCAGCAGCACCCGGTACGCGATCTGCCAGCGAGTGGCGCCCATGGCGACCGCCGCCTCGCGGTAGGAGTCCGGCACCGCCTTGAGGGCGTCCTCCGCGATCGAGACGATGATCGGCACGCTCATGAGCGCCAGGATGACCCCGCCGTTGAGCACGTTCACCCCGACTGGGGCCCCGGTGTACTCGACGATCAGCTGGCTCATGACCGTCAGCCCGATGAACCCCCAGACCACGCTCGGGATCGCGGCCAGGAGCTCGATCAACGATCTTGAGCGTCTCCTTCAGCCGTGGCCCGCAGAACTCCGAGATGAAGATGGCCACTCCCAAGCCGAAGGGCACGGCGATGACCATGGCGAGAGCCGTCACGCTGAACGTCCCGACAAGCAGCGCGAGAATCCCGTAGCGCACGTTCACGGCAGAGGTCGGGATACCACTCGACGCTCGCCAGAAACTGCCCCGAGCTCGAAGGTGCCGCTGAAGAGCACCGGTGCGCGCTTCGCGGAAGATGAAGAAGAAGATGGCGAGGACGAACAGGATGGCGCTCACCCCGCTCAGGCGGATGAGCGTCTCGATCGCGGCCTCGCCCACCACGGCCCACCGAGCGCGGCGGCGGCGGGCGGGCGACGGGGAGGGCCGGGCGTGGGACGGTGCGCCGCCGCGTCGGGACTCGCGGGGTCGGGTCGCTCAGTCCTACTTTCCGCCCTGCGGCAGCGCCGACAGGGACGTAACCGGTCTCCTGCACGATCTCTGGCCTCTTCGGCCCGAGAATCCAGTCGATGTAGGCCTTCACCGCGCCCTGGGGCTCGCCCACGCGTGTACAGGTGCAGGGAGCGGGCGATGGGGTAGGACTTGTCCAGCGTGGCCTCGACGCTGGGCGGCACCCCCGGCGCGCCCGCTTCGGGCGCCACCCGGAGCATCTTGACCTCCGCGGTGGCGTAACCCATGCCGCTGTACCCGATGGCGCCCGGGGTGTTGGCCACGAGCTCCACGACCTCCTTCGATCCGTTCAGGTCCCGGGAGCCGAGCTTGAAGTCCCGGTTCTGGAGCACGTGCTCGCGCAGAAACTCGTAGGTGCCCGAGCTGGACTGCCGGCTGACGCGGATGATCTCGTCCTGGCCGCTGGGCAGGGTCACCCCCAGCTCCGACCACTTGGTCAGCGTGCCGCCCTCCTCGTAGATCTCGGCGATCTGGGCCAGGGTGATCTCGTCGAGGGGGTTGTCCTTGTGGACGTAGATGCCCAACGCGTCGTAGCCGACGACGAAGTCCGCCGGCTCCTTGCCCGTGTTCTTCCTCGCTGCGTCGATCTCCGGAAGGTTTGATCTCACGGGAGGCGTTCGCGATGTCCACCGCCCCCCGGGTCAGCGCCGCCAGCCCCACCCCGGAGCCCCCGCCGGAGACCTCCACCTCCACGTCCGGCCGTACCTCCCGGTACGCCTCGGCCCAGGCCTGGGCGAGGTTCACCATCGTGTCGGAACCCTTGTTCTGGATGATGCTCTTGGCGGCCTTCTGCCTCCTCGCCCACCCTTGCTGCAGCCGCCGAGGAGGGCGACCGCCGTGCCGAGCAGGAGCGCGAGGCCGGGGCGCAGGATCCGGGCCGAGAAGTCGTTTCGTCTCTTCGTCATCGTGAATTCACCTTTGTCCCGAGGATGGCTTCGACGAGGTCGCGGATGTGGCTGTCAATGAACTGGTAGGTCTCCTCGAAGGCGGCCCGCACCTCTTCGGACGGACCTTCCGCCTCCGACGGGTCCCGGATGCTCCAGTCGAGGAAGACCACCTTGCGGGGCAGCCGGGGGAACGCCCGCTGCACCTCCGGGTCGAGCCCCACGACCACCTGGTAGTGATCCAGGTGGGGCACCTGGAAGATCCCCTTGGGGGCCATGCGGGAGATGTCGAGCTGCTTCTCCCCCATGAAGGCAACCGCCTTGGGGTCTAGCGGCTGGGGGTCGAGCCCCGCGCTGCTGAAGATGAACTGCGGCTGCTGCAGGGAGTTGGCGATCACCTCGGCCATCTGGCTGCGGCACGCGTTGTGGCGGTCCACGAAGAGGATCCGGAACACCTCGCTCCCCTCGTGCTTGGCGTACTCGCCCGTGCACATGTAGAGGACCTCGAGGCAGATGTTGCGGGCCCGGTCGGACACCCGCTCCAGGCGCCGGGCGATGGTCGTCAGGGGGCGCAGGGACTCGAAGGGGATCTTGTCCTCCCGGTACAGTTCGACGATGTCCGTGTTGAGGCTCGACTTCAGGACGTCGACGGTCTCCTCCACCGCCATGGTCTCCCGGGCCGACTCCGCGTCCTGGCGGACGAAGGCCTGGATCGCGTCGTGGAGCATGGTGATCGAGAGATCCGCGATCTCCACGAAACGCTCCTTCTGGACCTCCGGGGGCGGCGCCCCCAGTTTGAGCGCCTGGCGGGCGATGTTCTCCGCGTAGTCCCCCACCTGCTCCAGTTCCTGGTTGATCTTGATCGCGCTGTACGCCAGGCGCAGCGGGCCCGCCACGGGCTGCTGCCGAACGAGGAACTCGAGGCACAGGCGGTCGAGCTCCTTCTCCTTCTCGTCGATGAGGTCGTCGCGAAGGATCACGCCGTAGGCGAGTTGGCGGTTGTTCTCCACCAGGGCCGTCACGCAGTCGCGCAGGGCCTTCTCCGCCATGTCGCACATCTCGGACACTTTGGCCCGGAGGCGGTCCAGATCGCGCTGCAGGGACTTCTCGAGGTGACTGGTGGGCACGAACACCAACTCCTTGGGGTAGAAGGCATCCCCAGGACCTGCGGGGGGGGACGATACGGGGCACCGAATGTCCAGACTTCCGGACGCCTTCTACCACGCCCCGTCGGGCTCCAGCAACCGCGGACGCAATAGTCCTCGACATCGACGGGGGACGCCCTCTCGAGAGAGCTTCGGCGATCTGGACGACGGGACCCTGGCAGGGTCCGGCCCACTCAGAGGGGGTCGGCGTTCTCTGCGGCCCGGCTGTGGCGGACGTCCCTGCCCTCCACAAGGTAGATGACCATCTCGGAGATGTTCGTTGCGTGGTCGGCGATCCGCTCGAGATACTTGGAGATCATCAGGAGGCCCAGGGCCCTCGGGATGTCGGCCGCCTTGTCGGTCATGTGCGCGAGCAGGTCTCGATAGACCCGATCGTTGAGGCGGTCCACCTCGTCGTCGAGCGCGCACACCTCGCGCGCCTTGCCGGCGTCCCGAGCCACGTATGCGTCCAGGGCCTGGCGGAGCATCGCCCGGGCCCTCTCTCCCATCCGGGGGAGGTCGACGAGGGGCTTGAGCGGCGGCACTTCCAGGAGGTCCAGAACCCGCTCGCACAGGTTGACGGCGAGGTCTCCGATGCGCTCCAGGTCCGTGGTGATCTTCAGCCCGGTGATAATGAGCCGCAGGTCGCCGGCGGTCGGCTGGCGCAGTGCGATGAGCTCGATGCACTGCTCGTCCACCTCGAGTTCCAACCGGTCGATCAGATGATCCCTTTCGGCGGTTTCCCTCGCCCGGCGGGCATCCCGGTCCACCAGGGAACGCATCGCATGGGCGATGGCGTCCTCCACCAAGGCCCCCATCCGGAGGATGCGGTGCTGGAGTTCCTGCAGGTCCGCATCGAAGGCTCTGCTCGTGTGCCGAAGCATGATGGGTCCCCGTGGTCTATCAGCCGTACCGGCCCGTCATGTAGGCTTCGGTCCGTTCGTCGGCCGGCGAGGTGAAGATCGCTTGGGTGCGCCCGAACTCCACCAATCTGCCCATGTAGAAGAAACCGGCGTAGTCCGAGATGCGGGCCGCCTGCTGCATGTTGTGCGTGACGATCACCATCGTGTAGCGCGTCTTGAACTCTTCGACGAGATCCTCGAGCCGGGCGGTCGAAACGGGGTCCAGGGCGACCGCAGGCTCGTCCATGAGGAGCACCTCCGGTTCCACCGCCAGCGCCCGGGCGATGCACAGGCGCTGCTGCTGCCCCCCCGAGAGCTCCAGAGCGGAGCGGCGCAGCCGGTCCTTCACCTCGTCCCAGAGGGCGGCCTTCCCCAGGGCGTCCTCGACGATCTCCGCCAGGCGCACCTTGTCCTTCACCCCGTGGATGCGCGGACCGTAGGCCACGTTGTCGAAGATCGACTTGGGGAAGGGGTTAGACCGCTGGAAAATCATCCCGACTCTGCGGCGCAGGTCTACCACGTCGACCCCGCCCCCCAGGATGTCCTGGCCGTCCATCAGTATCGTCCCCTCCGTGCGCGCCCCGGGAATCAGATCGTTCATGCGGTTCAGGCAGCGCAGGAAGGTGCTCTTCCCGCATCCGGAGGGCCCCATGAGAGCCGTGACTCGCCCGGCGGCCACATCCATCGTGACGTCGTCCAGGACCTTCGCCGAACCGTACCAGACACCGACGCCCTGGGCACGAACGCACACAGAGTCCATCTAGAAACCGCTCTCCGCTCGTCCGCGGGCCCGGCTTCGGACCGCCGCGGCGCAGAGATTCAAGCTGACCACCAGTGCGACCAGCACCAAGGCAGTCGCGTACGCCAGCGGCCGCACCTTCTCGACGGCGTGGTGCTGCGTCGACAGGACGTACAAGTGGTAGGGAAGGGCCATGAACTGGTCGGATAGGGACTGGGGGGCGAAAGGCAGGTAGAAGGCCACGCCCGTGAAGAGGATTGGGGCCGTCTCCCCGGCCGCCCGACCGAGTCCCGTGACGGCGCCGCTCGCGACGCCCGGAAGCGCCGCCGGCAACACCACCGAGCGAACGACCTGCCACCGCGTAGCGCCCAGTGCCAGCGCTCCCTCGCGATACGCCCCGGGCACGGCCCGGAGGGCTTCCTCGCTGGAAACGATGATCCACGGCAACGTGAGAAGTCCGAGGGTCAAGCCCGCCGAGAGAATACTCGTCCCGAGCCCTAGGAGATCGACGAACAGGACAACGCCGAACAGACCGTAGACCATGCTCGGCACACCCGCCAGGTTTCGGATCGCGGACTGGATGACGGTGGCCGCGCGGCGACTTCCCATGTATTCGCTCAGGTACAGGGCTGTTCCGAGCCCGAGGGGCAGCGAGAACGCCACCGTCAGGAGACTCAAGAGAACCGTGCCGGCGATCGCCGGAAAGATACCCCCCTCGGCCATGCCCCTGCGCGGCGGCGAGGTGAGGAAATCCCACCCGAGGACCTCCCAGCCGCCGTAGGCGATGTGCCCGAGCAACCCCACCAAGACCAGGACGGTCAGGAGGGTGCAGCCGAGCAGGTACGAGCGGCCCAGCAAGGACCGGAAACTGTTCAACGCACGGCTCCCTTCTCCCGCTTGAGGATTCGACCTGTCAACCAGTTGATGCCGATGGAGATGCAGAACAGGACGAGTCCCAGCGCAAACAAGGCACCGTAGTGCGGCGTACCGGGGGGCGTCTCACCCAGTTCGATCGCGATGGTCGCCGTCATCGTGCGAACCGGCGACAGGAAGCCATCCGGAAAGACCGGAGCGTTCCCGCACCCCATCAGGACGATCATCGTCTCGCCGATCGCCCTTCCCAAGGCGAGGGCCACCGCCGCGACGATGCGGGGCGCAGCCGCCGGCAGGGTGACGCATGCCAGCGTCTGCCAGGGGTCCGCTCCGAGGGCGAGGCTCGCATGGCGGTGCTCGCGAGGCACGCAACGCAGCGCCTCGTCGGAGAGGGTGACCACGGTCGGGAGAACCATCACCGCGAGGAGGAGAGCTCCGTTCAGCGCCGTCAACCCGTTGGGGAGCTCGAGAACGCGGGCCAACCAAGGCCCCACGACCACGATTCCCACAAAACCCAAGACCACGCTCGGGACACTCGCCAGCACGTCGACCGCCCGTCGCAGGACCTCTCGGACGACGGGCCGCGCGAACTCGGCGAGGTATACGGCCACACCGACGCCGACCGGGACCGCCAGCACGAGCGCACCGAGAGCCACCAGTGCGCTGGAGACCATCAGGGAGAGAATGCCGTAGCCCGGCTCCACCGGACTCGTGGGGTCCCACCGAAACGACGTCAGGAAGAGCCCCGGCGAGATGTCGTGAAACGCGCGACTCCCCTGCCACGCGAGCAGGACGAAGATGCCCCCCAGAATGCCGACCGCGGTGTAGCCGCAGGCGGCTAGGAGGAACTCCACGCCGCGCTCCGCCCGGCGGCTTCGTCTGCACCGACGCGGCGGGCCGGAAGGCAGCCCCCGGCCGGAGGCATCAGCGGCCTTCATCCGGTCCCCTGCTCGTACCACGAAGAAGACGCGGAGGCTATTCTTCCAAGATTACAGGAGTGTTACCGAGTCGTTGCAGTGGGATGAAATCCCGGTGCGGCTGCCTCCGAAAGGCCAGGCACCGCGACCGGTGGGACTGCAATTGCTCTTCGCCGCCCTCTGCCACGTCCCTATACTGTCTCCGTCCATGCACGGACCAGCAGCATCCCTCAGCCACCCGACACAGGTTTGGCACGGCATGCACACCCGAAGCAGTCGAACTGGACGGAAGCTGACCTCGTTCGCGGTCGGGGTCGCCCTCGTCGCCCTCGTCGGAGGCCCCGCCCGAGGGACCGTCCAGGTCAGGGGGTCGGACACCCTAGTGAACCTCACGCAGAACTGGGCGGAGGAGTTCCTCGAGGAGACCGGCATCGTCGTGGCGCTTACCGGAGGGGGGTCCGGCACGGGGATCGCGGCCCTGATCGAGAGCAGGGCCGACATTGCCAACTCTTCGAGGAGAATCAAGGGCAGTGAGGTGGAACTCGCCCGGGCCAAGGGGGTCGAACCGGTGGAGTTCGCGGTGGCCGTCGACGGACTGTGCGTGATCGTGAACGAGAAGAACCCGGTCCAGGCCCTCGCGACATCGGACATCGGGCGGCTCTTCCGCGGGGAGGTGGGAAACTGGAAGGCCGTCGGGGGCTCCGACGCTCCCGTCACCCTGTACGGGAGGCAGTCGAACTCGGGCACCTACGTGTTCTTCCAGGAGCACGTGCTCGGCAACAAGGACTACGCCCAGACGATGAACCAGATGAACGGCAACGCGCAGATCGTGGAGGCGGTTCGGAAGGACCCCTCGGCGGCGGGCTACGTCGGCATCGGGTACGTGCTGGGCGAAGACGGCGGGGTGCTCCCCGGCATCCGGCCGCTCGCGGTGGTGCCCGCGTCGGGAGGAGCCGGGGTGAGTCCCCTGGACCGGGAGGCGGTGAAGTCCGGGAGGTACCCCCTGGCGCGGGCGCTGTACCAGTACACGAACGGTACCCCGAGCGGCGAGGTCGCCCGCCTGATCCGGTTCGAGCTCTCGGCGGCGGGGCAGAAGATCGCAGAGGAGCAGGGGTTCTACCCGGCGGGGGGCGACCTGGCCGCCAAGAACGCGAAGGCCCTGGGACGGTAGCGCGCCAGACATCCACCCGGAAGTGCCGGGGCTCCCTTCGGGGAGCCCCATTCTTTTCGCTGCCTTCCCCTTGCCTCGACGCCGCCCGAGGGGAGACTCTGGCACCCGCGAACCAGACCCCTCGGGAGCAGCCCCATGGACCGACGCCACCGAGACGACCCGCCCCTGACACCCGAGTTCCTCGTGGCCGCGTACTGTCGGGGGCTCTTCCCCATGGCCGACGAGTCGGGACGGGTTCTCTGGTACGACCCGGACCCGCGGGGCGTGCTTCCGCTGGAAGGCTTCCACGTGCCCCGCCGTCTGGCGAGGACCGTGCAGCGGGGCCGGTTCGAGGTCCGGGTGGACACCGCGTTCCGGCGGGTGATGGAGGCCTGCGCCGCCCCCGCACCCGGCCGGGAGCGCACGTGGATCTCGGCACCGATGGTCGACGCCTACGAGGCGCTCAGCCGGGTCGGCCTCGCCCACAGCGTGGAGACCTGGCTCGACGGCGAACTCGTCGGGGGGGTCTACGGCGTGTCCATCCGCGGCCTCTTCGCCGGCGAGAGCATGTTCAGCCGCCGCACCGACGCGAGCAAGGTGGCCCTCGTGCACCTGGTGGGGCGACTGCGCCGCGGAGGCTTCGTACTCCTCGACACGCAGTTCGTCACCCCGCACCTGGCCCGCTTCGGCGCGGTGGACATCCCCAGGCGGGAGTATCGGGTGCGGTTGGCGGAGGCCCTGGAGGTTCCCGCGCGGTTCTGAGGAGCTCTCGGGACAGACCCCGGGGAGCGGCGCAGGCGCAGAAACGGGGGCCGAAGTCTCGGCCCCCGTTCGCCTGGACGAAGGACTGCAGGGATCGCCGGCCGACTCCCGTTGCCTACTGCACCGACCCCGGCGCCGACTCCGACAGCCTCGCCTGCTCCGTGCGGTCCGCCTGGAAGCGGGCAGTGAGGTTCGTGGCCAGTTCCTCGAACTCGGGCATGTTCTCCCGCGACACCGGGTCGGCGGCGGCCTGCTTCACCCCGTAGGGGTTGACCGGGCTCCCGTTCCTGTACATCCGGAAGCACAGGTGGGGCCCCGTGGCCAGGCCGGTGCTGCCGACGTACCCGATGACGTCCCCCTGGATGACCTTGGATCCGCGGCGCGCGGCCTTGGCGAACCGGCTCATGTGCAGGTACAGCGTCTCGTAGGTGCTGTTGTGCCGGACTTCACATAGTTGCCGTTGCCGCTCGTGTAGCCCCGCTCCACCACCGTCCCGTCGCCGACCGTCTTGATCGGCGTGCCGGTCGGGGCGGCGTAGTCGATCGCCGGATGCGACTTCCAGGTCTTCGTGATCGGGTGGAAGCGGCGCTTGCTGTACCCGGAGGAGATGCGCTCGAAAACGCCAGCGGCGCTCGCAGGAAGGCCTTGCGCAGGCTGTTCCCGCTCCGGTCGTAGTAGGACGGCGCGCGGTCGCCGTCCTGGTACAGGACGGCGTCGTACACCTCGCCCTGGTTCACGAACTCCGCGGCGAGGATGCGTCCGTAGCCCGCCGGCTCGTCGTCTCGGAAGCGGCGTCTCCACCAGGGCCTGGAACGAATCGCCCTCGCGGATGTCGAGGATGAAGTCGATGTCCCAGGCGAAGATGTCGGACAGACGGATCGCGAGTTCGGGGCTCTCTCGCCGATCTCCCCCACGGTCTCGAACAGGCTCGATCGGATGCTCGCCCTGCACCACCTGGTGGACCCGCACCGTGTAGTCGATCGGTCCCGGGTCCACGTGGAACTCCCCCGTCCCGCCGGATCGCGAGGCGCTCCTCCCGGTCGATCTCGTACACGAAGCTCTTCGAAGCGTCCCCGTCCACCGTGCACAACTCGTAGGGTTGGCCGGCGCAAATGCCGCGTCAGCGGGAACACCGCCTTGCTCCGGCGCGGCCAGGTCGTGGATCTGCTGGGGGGAGAGGAGGTCCCGGAACAGGGCGCTCGCCGTATCGCCCTTCCGGACCGTGTCGCGACGGACCTCGCGCTGGGGAGGCGGGGGTTCGGGAGGAGAGGGGATGGGTGCCGGGGCCTCCGCCGCCGCTTCGGCGACGGCCTCGCCCGCCGCGTCCCAGGGCGCCGGGACGAACCGCGAGCCGATCAGCCCGACAACCAGACCCAAAACCCCGATCAGCGCGAGCCGAACGCCCTCGCGAACGCGACCGGGGTTCTTCGAACTCGTTTCCATGGAACCTCCCGTTCGTGGAGCCGCCGCCTTCGCCGAAGCCCCTCGGGCCTCTCCGGCAACGCGGGAGGTCTCCCCGGAGCCCCTCCTCGGCGCCGGACGCCTCCCGACCCTACGTATCGGCCTCTTCGCCCGCGACTTTCGGAACGGGAGCGAGATTTCTCGCCACCGGCGCCGGTTCCGTGGCCTCCGGGAGCGAGAGCGGGCGGAAAACGATCCGCTTCCTTCTAGCAGCGCGCGGGCTCGGGGTCAAGCGGCGCCGCCGACAGGCGCAGAGCCCGCCTCCCGCCGGGACGCGAAATCCCGAGGCTCAAGGACCCGTTTGCAGGAGCCGATATTGAGGCATCGGTTCGAGGACGCGTGCGCTCGTCACACTGCGATCACCGGAGGTGCCCCATGAGAAGGATCAGCCAAGTGCTCACCACGGCTCTCGTCATCCTAGCCCTTGCCCTGACCGGTTGCGGAGGGGGTGGGGGTGGAGGGGTCGACGGCGCCTCCGGCGGTGTTTCCGTCGACTACAACGGCGTGACCAGCAAGGCGGTGGTCGACGACGCCAACGCGGTCGACCTGACCGACGCCACGGCGGCGGGGCCCCAGATGGGCTTCGGGCTCCAGGAGATCGGCAGTTTGCGAACGGGGACCGGCCGGGCCACCGCAGGCCGCCACGCCACGAGGACCGCCCTGGCGGTGGTGGAGGCCTCCCGGGCTGCAGCGCTCCAGGTCCCCATCGACGAACCCGGGCCGTGCGGCGACGGCCGCGTCACCGGAACCGCCAACTTCTCGGACACAAACTTCCTGAACTTCGATGCGACCTTGCACTTCGACAACTACTTCGACTGCGAGACAACGATCGACGGGACGATCTCCATCGTCTCCCGCGTCCAACCCGACGGCAGCATGGTGATCGACGAGGCCTTCAGCGGCCTCACCGTGGAGGACGGCGTGGACCGCATCCGGATCGGGGGCCGTCTGCAGGCGTCGGGGACTATGGACGGAAGTTCCGAAGCCATGACCCTCAACTTCGCGGTCGAGGACCTGAACGCGAACCAGCAGGTCTGGTTCGACGACTTCACCCTCGCCCTCGCCCACGGCATCGACGCGGACACGGCCGACATCAGCGGCCGCGTCTACCACTCCGACCACGGCTACGTGGACCTCTCGACGGACCCGGCGTCCCCTCTGGCCGCGCCCTTCAGCTTCGGAGCCGCGGCACCGGCGGCCCTCGCCATCCTGGTCGGGGACGACAACCCGTCGTCCGGCGGCGTGCTGATGGTGGGCGACAAGGGCACCGCCGCGCTCCTGCACCCCCTCGACGCCCTCGAATACGAGATCATCGTGAACAGCGACGGGGACTCCATCCTCGGCAACGCGGGGGACACCGTCCTCGGCCCGTTCACGTGGGAGTAGTTGGTGGACGCGGTCTCGTTGACTTCGGGCCTGCCGGCGTGGTACCAAACCGCCCGGGAGACGATTCGATGAAACTCTTGTCCGGCTCGGCGGGTCACGAAGTTCGAGCTACCTGCGCGGCGGCTGCGGCCGCGGCCAGGTTGTGCGCTGCCCGTCGCCTCGGGACCGGGGACTAGAGACAGACCCTGCAACTGACGATCCAAGAGGCCACGGGCGGCGCGCCCGTGGCCTCTTCGCTTTTCCGGCGCCGGCTGCCGGCGCAACGAAGTTGGGAGACGGAGAACATGCGGAACAACATCGTGCACATCGGGGCCGGCGAACTCACCTACGAGATCCGGGCCATCGTGGAGATCGCCGACAAGCTCCGGAAGCTGGGGCTCCAGACCAACATGGAGAACATCGGCGACCCGGTGGCCAAGGGCGAGAAGATCCCCCTGTGGATGAAGGAGATCGTCGCCGACCTCGCCATGCAGGACTGCTCCTACGCCTACTGCCCCACCAAGGGACTCCTGGAGACGCGCCAGTTCCTGGTCGAGCGCACGAACGCCCGAGGCGGCATCCAGATCACGCCCGACGACGTCATCTTCTTCAACGGCCTGGGGGACGCGATCCAGAAGGTGTACGGGTTGCTTCGGCGGGAGGCGCGGGTCATCGGCCCTTCCCCCACCTACTCCACCCACTCGTCCGGGGAGGCCGCCCACGCCGGCCAGCACCCGGTGTCGTACCTGCTCGACCCGGACAACAACTGGTACCCGAACCTGGAGGACCTGCGGCTCTCGGTGAAGTACAACCCTTCCATATCCGGCATCCTCATCATCAATCCCGACAACCCAACGGGCGCGGTGTACCCCGAGGAGGTGCTGCGGGAGATGATCGGGATCGCCCGGGAGTACGACCTGTTCGTGATCGCCGACGAGATCTACTGCAACCTCGCGTACAACGGGCAGAAGACCCGCCCGATTTCCGACCTGATCGGGGACGTGCCGGCCATCTCGATGAAGGGCATCAGCAAGGAACTCCCGTGGCCGGGGGCCCGGTGCGGCTGGATCGAGGTGTACAACGGGGACCGGGACCCGGTGTTCCGGCGGTACGTGCAGAGCATCATCGACTCGAAGATGGTGGAGGTCTGCTCCACGACCCTCCCCCAGAAGGCCATCCCGCTGATTCTGAGCCACCCCGAGTACCCCCGCTACCTCGCGGAGCGCAAGGCGCGCTACGAGGCCTGTTCGAACGAGGCGTACGAACTGCTGCACCGGGTGCCCGGACTCAAGGTGAACCGGACCAACGGCGCCTTCTACATGGCCGTGGCGTTCCAGGAGGGGGTGCTCAACGACCGGCAGACGCTGCCCATCGGGAACCCGGGGGTGCGGGAGCTCGTGGAGAGGCTTGTGCGCGGGCCGGGCGTGGCGGTGGACAAGCGCTTCGTGTACTACCTGCTGGCGTCTTCCGGGGTGTGCGTCGTACCCCTGTCGTCCTTCTGCACGGACGAGCGTGGGTTCCGGATCACGCTCCTCGAGCCCGACCCCGAGGTCTTCCGCCGGGTGTTCACGGTCGTGGCGGAGAAGATCACCGAGTACGTGGACTCCGCTCCGAGCCGCACCAGGGAGGCGCGCCCCGGCGCCAGCGAGGCTCTCGGCCGCCGGGTCGCGGGGGCCTGACCGCGGGCACTACGGCCTCCACCCCTCCATGACCCGCAGGCACTTCCGGAGCAGGTCCTGCGCCCCGGCCTCGGACCCGGCCTCCGTGTAGCACCTGAACTCCGGCGCGTTCCCCGAGGCGCGCAGGTGGACGACCGCCCCGTCCTCCAGCGTGGCCCGCACGCCGTCGGTCGTGTCCACGCCGGCCACGCGGCCGAAGCCGGCGCCGAGCCCGGCGGAACACGCGGCGGCCGACGACCCCAGTTCCTCCACCTTCCGACGGCTGATTTCTGCCGGGAAGTCCTCGAGGCGGTCGCTCGCCGTGAAGCGCGGCGGCAGCTCCGCGAGGATGCGCGACAGGGGCCTCCGCTCCCGCGCCACGCCGAGAAGCAACGCCAGTACCACCACCGCCGCGTCCCGGGTCGGGAGCGGGGCCAGTTCCCTGCCGCCCGCAGAGAGGGGGCACGCGGTGAGGAACCCGCCGTTGGCTTCGTAGCCGACCACGGCGCGGTGCCCCGCGGCCAGAGCCCTTTCCATCCCCTCGATCACGTAGGGCGACCCGATCCGCGTGCGGACCACCCGGCGGAACCAGCCGCTACGCTCCACGGCGGTGTTGCAGCTGACGGGCACCGCCACGGCGTCGGCTCCCAGGAGGCGCGCGGTGAGGATTCCGGCCACGTCGCCCCTCAGCCAGACGCCGCGCTCGTCGCTCACCAGCGGTCGATCCCCGTCCCCGTCGGTGGAGACCACGGCGTCGAAGCGCCCGCCGTCGGCCCAGCGCCTGGCCCGCTCGGCATCCTCCGGGCGGACCGCCTCCGTGTCCACGGGGACGAACACATCGCTCCGACCCAGGCGCTCGACCCGGGCGCCCAGGCCCGTGAGGATCCTGTACAGGAGGTCCCGCCCCACCGCGGAGTGCTCGTACAGCCCGACCCGGAGGCCCCGGAGGCACCCCGCCGGGAAGCCCTCCAGGTAGCGCGCCACGTAGGCCTCGGCCGCGTCCGGGGCCTCCCCGGGGCGCACTTCCCCGGGCCCGCGCCGGAGGACACCCGCGGGATCGAAGGCCCCCGGCGGAACCCGGACCTCCTGCCCCCGGATGCCGGCCTCGTCCGCCTTCGTGATCTCCCCTGAGGCCCGGGTGAACTTGATTCCGTTGCGGTCCGCGGGGATGTGGCTCCCGGTGACCATCACGGTGGGAATCCGCTCCGTCAACCCGAAGAGAGCCAGAGCCGGCGAGGGCAGCGATCCGCAGTGGACCGGCTCGTAGCCCAGGTCGAGCACGGCGGCCGAGGCGGCCCGGAGGATGCGGCCGGTGCTGGGCCGCAGGTCTCCCCCCAGACCGACCCTGCGCCCGGGTTCCACCTCCCCCGAACCCTGGAGGTACCGGAGGAAGGCCGCCGTGTACGCGTAGCAGACCCGGTCGGTCATGTCCTCGACCCGGCCGCGGGCCCCGCTCGTTCCGAAGGCGACCCCGCTCTCGGCCATGAGGTCCGCGATGCGAACCGGGGCCTCTTCGCCGTTCCCGCCTGCCATCTTCCCTTCCTCCTCTCGGACCGGACACGGAGTCTCCACGCCGGCGTCGGCGCCCGTCGGGAGGGTACGACGGGGGAGTGGGCCGTCGTCAACGGAGTCCTCGGCAGGCTCCCCTCGGCGGGCCCCCCTGGACACGGGGCGCGGAACCCGGGAACATGGGCAAGTCGACCCCCTTGCCGACATTGCGCTGCCATGGCCCTTCCCGTCCGCGACCTGCCCTTCGTCGACTATGCCCGCTCCGTGCCCGAGGCGCTGGAGGCGATCGGCGCGCCGCCGGTCCTGGCGTCCCAGAGGCGCATCCTCGTGAAGCCCAACCTGGTCAACGGCTCCCCGTTTCCGGTCACCCTGCCGGCCGATGCGGTGGAGACCCTGGTCCGAGCGATTCGACGTTGGTCGGGAGCCGAGATCCTGGTGGCGGAGGGCACCGGGGACTCCCGCCTGTCCACCGGGGAGGTCTTCCGCCTGCAGGGATACGACCGCACGGCCCGGAGGCTGGGGGTGGCGCTGGTCGACCTCAACGAGGAGCCGCTCGTCCGCAGGGAGGACCCGGCCTGCCGTGTCTTCCCCGAGTTCTGGCTCCCTCGGGTCGCCCTCGAATCCTTCGTGGTCTCCTTCGCGGTGCTCAAGCCCCACAGCCTCGCCGGCGTCACGCTCTCCCTCAAGAACATGATGGGGTTCGCCCCGCCCAGCCGATACCAGCAGGGCGGAGCGTGGAAGAAGTCAGCCTTCCACCGGCGGATGCACGAGTCGATCTTCGAACTCAACCGGTACCGCCGCCCCGACCTGGCCCTCGTGGACGCCAGCGTGGGCCTCGCCGAGCACCACTTGGGAGGCCCCCCCTGCGAGCCACCCGTGGGCAGGTTCCTGGCGGGGTTCGATCCCGTGGCCGTGGACGCGGCCGGCTCGGCACTCCTCGGGACCGAGTGGACGCGGGTGGACCACATCCGCATGGCCCACGGCGTTCTCGGCGACGCCACGGCCGGAGCGGGGGCGTGAAGCGGTACGCCGTTCTGGGCGCGGCGGTCCTCATGCAGATGTGCCTGGGCGCCACCTACTCCTGGTCCGTCTACGTCCAGCCCCTGCGGGCGCTCACCGGGTTCCTCCAGGGCCCGGTGCAACTGCCCTTCTCGGTCTTCTACTTCGTGTTCCCCGCGGTCACCGTCCTGGCCGGCACCCTCCTGCCCCGGTGGGGCCGGCGGCGGTGCGCCGTCGCCGGCGGGGTGCTCTTCGGGACCGGCTGGCTCGTGGCCGGCCTCGGAGGGGCTCACTTCGGGCTGACCGTCCTCGGCATCGGCGTCCTCGCGGGGATCGGGGCCGGGCTCGCCTACATCGTTCCGATCTCGACCTGCCTCCTCTGGTTTCCCGAGCGGAAGGGCCTGGTGACGGGGATCGCCGTGGCCGGCTTCGGGGGCGGGGCCGCCCTCGTGAGCCAGGCCGCGGGCGGGATGCTCGCGGCCGGCGCCACGCCCTTCGACGTCTTCCGCTGGCTCGGCGCCGCGTTCCTCGTCGTCGCGGCCCTGTCGGGACTCGCCATGGTCGACCGGCCGGGCGTCCGGGCCCGGGAGGCGGGGCCCCTGCCCCTTCGCGAGGTCCTCCCCCGCCGCGCCTTCCGCCTCCTGTACTTCGCCATGCTCGCCGGTCTCGCGGCCGGCTTCGCCGTGAACGCCAACCTCAAGGAGTTCTTCCCGGCCAGCGCCTCCCGCGGGGTGACGGCCGTGGCCCTCTTCGCGCTGGGCAACGCCGCGGGACGCATCGCGTGGGGGGCTCTCTTCGACCGGACGGCACCCGGGAGCGCCGTCCGCTGGAACCTCCTCGCCCAGGCGACACTCTTCTGCGTGGCGCCGTGGCTGGTCGAGGCTGCGGGCGGCTTCCTGGCCTTCGCCCTCCTGTCCGGGCTGAACTACGGGGGCGTCCTGGTGCTGTACGCCTCCTCGGCGGCGCGGGTGTGGGGCGGCGGGCGGGTCGGCCAGGTGTACGGCTGGCTCTTCTCGGCCAACATCCCCGCCGCGCTCGCGCCGCTCGCCGCAGGCCTGATCTACGACGCCGTGGGGAGCTTCACCCCGGCCCTGGCCGGCCTGGCGCTCCTCCTCGCAGCCGCCTCCCTCTGGCTCGCGAGGAACGCGAAGGAACTCTCCTCGGAGCCCCTCAGGGGAGGCTGACGCCGATCCCGAAGTGGACGCGGGGGGCCGGGGCCGGGTACCGCACGGGCCACCGTTGCAGGACTTCCGCTTCGACCAACGGGTACACGTGCCCGGCCTCCCCGGTCCGGCCGGGCGCCGTCCCCGCGAGCCGACCTGCCGCGGTGACGAGCGAGCCCCGAGCGAACCCGACCGGGTCCGGGTGCCCCGACCTTCGCACGAGGAAGCGCCCCAGGGGAGTGCCTTCCGTGCGGGGCCTGCCGCTGTCCCACAGGGGGTAGGCCAGGACTTCGAGTTCCGTGGAGTCCTCCCGGGCGCTAACCTGCAGGACCGCGCCCCCCCACTGGACCCGGCGTCCCCTTGTGCCGACCGGGTCGGCGGCGGCCTGCCGGGGAAGCAGTCCGGGGTCCACGCCCTCCGCGCCCATCCGGGGTGCGGCACAGGCGCAAACGAGGCCCACCAGAAGGATCCACGGGCGTGCACGCATCACGGTCTCGCCTCCGGAACGGATCGCCCGGAGCAGTATACCCGCCGAGGCACCCGGTGCCGGGGGGGCGGCGGCGCTGCTATACTTCCCGGGTCCCCTCTCGTGCCGCCCGGAGCAGCGAGCGATGCACCCGTGACCCGCCGAGATCCGGAGGAGAACAGGCCCTCCCTCCCCGCACGCCGTCCGTGGCGGGCCGTGATGCACGAGGTCATCTTCGAGGCGGACACGCCGGCGGGGAAGGCCTTCGACGTGGCCCTCATCGCGTGCATCGTGGCGAGCGTGCTCGTCGTGATGGCCGACAGCGTCGCCCCTCTGCGGCAGGCCTACGGGCGGCAGTTGACCGCGGCGGAGTGGGCCTTCACTCTGCTCTTCACCGTGGAGTACGCGGCGCGCCTGCTCTGCGTCGGCCGCCCCTGGGCCTACGCGAGCAGCTTCTTCGGCGTCGTCGACCTGCTGGCCGTCCTTCCGACCTACGCGAGCCTGCTCGTGCCGGGGGGCCACTACCTGCTGGCGATCCGCGTGCTCCGCATCCTCCGGATCTTCCGGATCTTCAAGCTGGTGCAGTACGTCGCCGAAGCCCGAGGGCTGGTGCGCGCTCTCCGGGCGAGCAGCCGGAAGATCCAGGTCTTCCTGGTCGCCGTCCTCGCGCTGGTCGTCGTCTTCGGGGCTCTCATGTACCTGATCGAGGGCGAAGCCAACGGGTTCACGAGCATTCCGCGCAGCATCTACTGGGCCGTCGTGACCATGACCACCGTGGGGTACGGCGACATCTCCCCCAACACGCCCCTGGGGCAGTTCGTGGCGTCCTTCATCATGATCCTGGGCTACGGGATCATCGCGGTGCCGACCGGCATCGTCACCGCGGAGATGGCGCGACAGAGGACGGACCCGGGGGTCTCGACCCAGTCCTGCCCCCAGTGCGCCGCCGAGGGACACGACCCCGACGCGGTGCACTGCAAGTACTGCGGGGCCCCCCTGTAGGCGAAGCGAGGGTTTTCTCTGGACAGACCGCCGCAGCCTCCGCTATACGACCCGGGTTCGGCGACGCCCTGGTGCGGGACTCCCCCGCGAGGTGCTGCACGTGCTTCAGGCCCTGGCCTTCTCCTTCGGCTCTCCCTTCTTCGGGGGCTTCTTCACGGAGCCCGCCCGCGAGCCGGAGGTCTAGGGAGGAGCCGGACCCGACCACAGACTTCCACGGCCACGGGCACCTGAACCGCCCGTGGCCGTTTCGTTTCGAGGGGCCGCGGGCGAAGGGAGCCGGCGGCCCCTGAACGTTCCCCCCGGGGGAACGAGAGGAGCGCACCGTGATCATCGTCCTGAAGAACCGCATCCAGCCGGAGTCCTCGGAGTACCGCCAGTTGGAGTCCACCGCCGCGCGCTACCCCGACCTCGCGCTGCGGCTCCACAACGTGAAGGGGTCCCTGCAGACGATCAGCGAGGTCTACGTCTTCGGCCCCACGCGCCAGGTGCCCACGGAGGCCTTCGAGGAGTTGCCCTTCGTCCAGCGCGTCATCCGCGTGAGCTCCAAGTACCGCATCATCGGCCGCCACGAAGGGCAGGCCGAAGCCGTGGGGTTCGAGTACCGCGGCCTCGCCTTCTCCCAGGACAACCTCCACGTCTTCGCCGGCTTGTGCGCCGTGGACACCCCCGCGCACACCGAGCAGATGCTGCGGGCCCTCCGGCGGCTCGGCCTGAAGACGACGCGGATGGGGGCCTACAAGCCGCGGACGTCCCCGTACGACTTCCAGGGCCACGGCAGGGAGTGCCTCCCCTACGTCTTCGAACTGGCGGGGAAGCACGGCATCGAGGTCATCGCCATGGAGGTCACCCACGAGTCCCACCTCGAGGAGATCTCCGAGGCCCTGCGGGCCAGCGGGAACCCCACGGGCGTGATGGTCCAGATCGGCACGAGGAACGCCCAGAACTTCGAACTGCTCAAGCACGTCGGACGGCAGACGGAGTTCCCGGTGCTCTTCAAGCGGGCGATGGGGATCAACCTGGAGGAGAGCCTGAACGCCTGCGAGTACGTGGCGAGCAACGGGAACCACCGCATCGTGTTCTGCCTGCGCGGCGTGAAGACCAACCTGGGGGACCCCCACCGGAACCTCGTGGACTTCTCCCACGTACCCGTCGTGAAGCGCCAGACGCGCCTTCCGGTCTGCATCGACCCCTCCCACTCGGTGGGCAAGCGCCTGGTCGCCACCGACGGAATCCTGGACGTCTGGCACGCGATGGCCCAGGGGGTGATCGCGGGGGCCAACATGATCCTGGTGGACTTCCACCCGCGCCCCGAGGCGGCCCTCTGCGACGGCCCCCAGGCGCTGCTGCTCGAGGAGCTCGAGCCGTTCCTGGAGGACGTTCGCCTCTGCCGCGAGGCCTACGAGAAGCGCCGGGCATCGGCAGCCCGGAGAGGGGCGGCCGCTTGAAACCGGCCGGTTTTCCCTGCAAGCTGCCTCGAAGGAACGCCCGGTCGCACCCCGTACCGGACCGAGGAGGACCCGCCGATGGCAAGAAGCTTTCTGTGGTTGCTCGCCCTGACCTTCCTGGCCGGGTGCCCGTCGAGGTACCGGTCTACGCGCCCCGGATGACCGACACGGCCGACCACCGGGACGCCGTGCGGGAGAACGCCTGCCGGGACTGCCATGACGTGAAGCGTCTCCCGGAACACCGTGCCGACGACGACTGTGTCTCGTGCCACACCATCTGCAGGGGGTGCTGACCATGAAACTCCGACTGCTGGCGACCGCGATCCTCCTCGCCGTGCTCGGCGGCTGCGGCCCGATCATCGGCCAGGCGATGCGCTCCTCCACGGGGTCAAGGACTTCCAGGCAACGGAGGACGCGCTCGGGAACTATCGGCG
>CAVPOV010000001.1:220000-371631 GCA_963707045.1 uncultured delta proteobacterium | reverse complement strand
GGTAGCGGTTGGCCTGCTCCATGTCCGTAATCCCCGCCAGCGCCAGTTCCTGGGGCAGCCGGCCTTGGTGCGTGGCAAACGCGCGCTCTGAGCGTCCCCGGGCCTGCGGACTGTAGGCCGCGATCATCTCGATCCCGAGTTGCTGCATCGCGCGCCCGAACTGGGTGAGGTTCTTCTTGTCTACCTTGCCCCCCGCCTCGTGCGTGTGCCAGTACTGCGTGCCGCGATCGGTGTAGAGCGAGCAGAACAGCCCCTTGGACGCCAGGGTCTGCTGGACCCCGAGAAAACTGCTCCGGGTGCCTTCTTCGTCCACGAAGGACATCGAGTAGTGCTCATTGGTCGCGTCGTCCATCGTCACGATCAAGTCCCAGTGCTGGCCCGGCACCCACTCATGGGTCGAGCCATCCTGGTGCACCATCATCCCCGGCCAGGGGCTGCGCTCGCGCTTCTTGCGGTGCGCCCCCTTGCCTTTGCCCCGCTTCACCAACCCGGCTTCCTGTAGCGTCGTCTTAACCCACGTGTAACTGCGACGGCCCAGGTCGCGCCGATACCACGCGTAGAAATGCTTCACATTCCAGCCCTGGTGCCGCTCCCGGTAGCGCGCCACCACGTCCTGCACTTCCGCCCCCGGCGCCTTGCGTGCAGAGCTCTGCGTCAGGCGCTTGTCCCGCAGTCCCTCCATGCCCTCCTCTTCGTACCGGTCCACGTAGCGGCGAAACGTGCGCACACAAAGCCCCAACAGCCGCGCCGCCTCCTCTTGCGTCAGCCTCCTCGTTTGCCACCCACCATACGCTTCCTCGAATCGCATCCGTCGGGTCTCCTGTAGCCACTCCGTCCGCCTCATGTCGGCTCCTCCACAGAGCCTTCATGAACCGGACAGATCATGTGCTACAACCCCGGACAGTCTATTTGCTCCCGACATCGCCACGCCCACTCGTTGCCGGGGCCGTCTGTGCGGGGTTAGCCTGTGGCCTGGGAACGGTGCTTCCTGGCGGAGCCGAGCCTCTCACCCTTTCTTGCTTGTCTCAGCCCCCTTTGTTCGAGGGCCCGGGCAACCGGAGCGTGTGCGGGCCGAAGCGTGTGGACTCTGGAACGGCTGAGGCCTCCTCGCCGGACGTCTCCTCGTCCCCAATAGGAAAGCCGCCCGGGCGATGGGCCCGGGCGGCTTGAATCAGCTCTTCGAGGCAGGGAATTCGGTAGTGCTGCAAGTCCTACTTGGGGGTGGTCTTCTTCCGGCGGGCCGCAGCGCCGAGTCCCAGAAGCCCCGTGCCCAGGAGGACCATGGTGCCCGGCTCAGGGACCGCTGCGATGGATTCGACCAGTACGACCATGTCCTGGAAATCCTTGTCGGAACTTCCGTACGGCAGATCCTCGAAGGCGATCAGCCAGTGGTTCGACGTGAAGCTCCCTGCGTAGAGCCCGCTGTTCGGAATCTCCAGCGTGGTGGAACCGTCGCCCTGGTAGACGAGGGCCTGTGCGGCCCCATTCGGATTCTTGTCGTCCTCTGTGTAGAAGGTGTAGTCGAGCGTCGCGTCGTTGCCGTATACGTCAAGGTAGAATCCGAACGTGCTGCCGAATCCCGTATACAGCTTGGAGGACACGAGGCTCCACGTCTGGATGTCTACGATCTGGACGCCGACGTTGCCGTTGGCGAAGAAAGTCACCTGGGCCTTGTCGCCGCTGTCGTTCGGCCCGTCGAACAACTGGGCCTTCTGAAGTGTTTCGGGATTGTAGATGCCGAAGTCATTGCTGTTCTGGTAGCCGGCGATCTCGATCACCATCGTCGCTACCGTGCTGCCCCCAGCGACGGGGACGAACAGAGCCGCGCTGCTCTGGTCGGCCACCGCGTCGTAGGGGTTGCTCATGTACGTGTCGAACACGTTCTGCAGGCTGATCTCGCCCGGGTTCTTCCCCAGGGGATCGAGCGGCCTGACGTTGATGGCCGCCGAGAAAGCGGTGCTGGCAAAGAGGCATGCACCCAGTGTGAACAGGATCGTCCGTTTCATGTTCCGTCCTCTCTTCCGTCGTGTGGTGCTCGTTGCGTCCAGGACTGGCCTATGTCCAGATGGGAGGTCCGTTTCAATGTGCGTCGGCGCGTCCATTCCTCTGTCGGGTGACCGCTTTTGCAAGGGGCGTGCCTCTTCGTCGGAGGTGGGCAAGACCGCCGAATCTGGCCTTACGCCCGGCCTCGTGCGCACGCGAATGGCGCGGTAGAGAAGAGAGTGGGCAAACTGTTTCCACATATTGCTCCCATGCGGGTGGAGCCGTGTGCCTCTTCGTCGTCGTTGGCGGGCCCGGGGGGTGCCAGCGTCGTTGGCGGAGCCAGCGTGAGCGGGATCGAGTTGGAATGCGGACGACGGGGCCGCTCGTCCCGCTTGCCGACAGGGAGGCGTTGCAGCCTTGCCGTGGTCGCGAGGGCTGGGGTATCACTGCGCCGCACGTGCGGGTGTGCGAGAGCCCCGCCCGCGCTGAACGGCCGCCGGAGCATGTGTCGCCAGGATTCTTCGGAAAGGGGCATTTCGATGGATAGGATGCGTTGGGCAGGGATCGTTCTCATCGGGGCCGCCGTCGCGTGCGGGCAACCTCCCGAGCATAGGCTCTCGTCGCACAAGGCGAAGGGTTCCGACTATGTCAAGGCCGGCAGGTTCGACGAGGCCATCCTGGAGTTTAGGAACGCGCTCGAGATCGCGCCGCAGGACAAGGACGCCCTTTTTCAGATCGGGGAGGCCTATCTCAAGAAGGGCCAGGTCCGGGAGGCCTTTGCTGCCTACAAGAAGGTCGTGGAACTCGACCCGTCGAATCTCGACGCCCAGTTGAGATTGGGAAATCTTTTTCTTCTGGCGCGTTCGCCGGACGAGGCGCGGGAGCGGGCGGAGCGGGTCCTGGCCGATGCTCCGACGACGTCCGAGGCCCACGCGCTGCTCGGCAAGGCCTACCTCGTGGAGAAGCAGATCGACAAGGGGTTGGCCGAGTTCGACGAGGCGATTCGGCTGGAGCCGGACAACCTCGACCACCGGCTCCTCAAGGCGAGCGCCCTGCTCTCGCTTGGCCGGCTCCCAGAGGCGCGCTCGGAAGTCGGAGCGGTGCTCGCTCGCGATGCCAGTCACCGCAAGGCCCTTCTCCTGCTCACGCAGGTGGCCGACCGCCAGAAGGACGAGGCGCTCGCCGCCGACACCTTCCGGCGGTTGCTCGAGGCATACCCGGAAGACCCCGGGGTGTGGCTGAGTTACGGCAACTACTGGCTCGTCCAAGGGGACCTCTCGAAGGCCATGGAGGGGTTCCGTAAGTCGGCGGAGGTCGACCCGGAAGGGACGGCGGGACTCCACCGGGTGGCCGAGGTTTCGGTGACGAAGGGAGACCTCGCCTCCGCCCGGGAGGCGGTGAAGGCCATCTACGAGCGCGACCCGGGGAGTCCGGCGGGAAAGTACGACGAGGCTCGGATCCTCATCGCGGAGAGGGACTTCCGGGGAGCCGCGGCGCTCCTGGAAGACGTGGTGCGCGAGCACCCGCGAAACGCCGAGGCACACTACTTCCTAGGGTTCGCCCAATACGGGCTCGGACGCCTGCCCCTCGCCAAGGCCTCCTTGACCAAGGCCGTGGACCTGAACCCCGGGTTTGCGAAGGGGAAGATGCTCCTCACGCAGGTGCACCTGGATTCTCGCGACTTCGTAGGGGCGGAGAGACTCACGGCCGAGCTCGCGGCTTCCGGAGAGGTTCCGGCGGAGGTGGTGCTTCTTCGCGCCGCTGCCCTTCTGGGGCTAAGCAGGCCCGAAGACGCGCGAAAGCTCCTGGAAAAGTTGACAGAGGCGGTGCCTGGCCACTCCCGCGCCCAGGAACTGCTCGGCCGCTGCTACCTGGCGGAGAAGAAGCCCGAACCCGCGCTCGCGTCGCTTCGAAGGGCGGTCGAGGCCGACCCGGCCAACGGCAGCGCGCTTCGGCTCGCGGCCCAGCTTCTCGTGGCGCGGAAGAAGGTGGGCGACGCGGTCGCCCTCGTGGAGGCACAGGACAAGCGGGTCGGCGAATCGGCGGAGCGGCGGGTGCTCCTGGGACGCCTCTACGGGGTGGCTGGGGACCGCGAGCGGGCCCGCACCGAGTTGACCCGCGCGATCGACCTGGACCCGGACGCGGTGGAGGCGTACCTGCTGCTCGCCGGGCTCCACACGGGCCCGGACTCGGCCCGCAAGGCGCTTGCGGACGTGGACCGGGCCGTGGAGCGCCAGCCCACGTACCTGCAGGGGTGGATCCTGAAGGGTTCGCTCCACGACGCGCTCCAGGAGTGGGACGCAGCGAGCGCGGCGTACCGGAGAGCCCTGGAGGCGGCGCCGGACTCCGTGGCAGCCCTGAACAACCTGGCCTGGAACCTGTCGGAGCGGGGGGGAAACATCGACGAGGCACTGAAGTTCGCGGAGCGGGCGACGGAACTCATGCCGAAGTCGCCGAGCGTCAACGACACGCTGGGCTGGATCTACATCAAGAAGGGTGTCTACATGAAGGCCGTGTCGCACCTGGAGTACGCGGCGGAGGGGCTCCCCGAGACCCCGGCTGTGCACTACCACCTGGGCAAGGCGTACGCGGAACTGGGCGAGGCGCGGAAGGCCGTCGCGAGCCTGGACCGGGCGCTGGAACTCTCGAAGGACTTCGAGGGGGCCGAGCAAGCCCGCGAGCTTCGGGACCGGTTGAAATGAGCCCACCGCGCATCGCCGCGGGACTTCCCCCCGCGTGCCGGGGGCCGGAGGCCGGGTGATGGGGAACACGCGAGCCACGGTCGCACTGGTCACCGGCGCCGCCCAGGGGATCGGGAAGGCGGTGGCCTTGCGCCTCCTGGGGGAGGGCTGGGCCGTTTGCGCCGCCGACGTGGACCCGGAGGCGTGCGAGGAGGTGCGGACCGAGTTCCCTGCGCTCGGGGAGGCCCTCGTGAGCGAGGTGGACGTGGCCGACGAGGGCCGGGTGTCGGGCTGGGTCGCGCAGGCCGTGGACCGATTCGGGCGGATCGACGCCCTCGTGAACAACGCCGGCATCGCCAAGGCGCACGGCCCGCCGCCGACCGAAGTGACCCGGGAGGCGTGGGACCGGGTCCTCGCGGTGAACCTCACCGGCCCGTTCCTCTGCGCGAAGCACGCCGCTCCCCACCTGGCCCGCGCCCGCGGGGCGATCGTCAACGTCGCCAGCACCCGGGCCCTGATGTCCGAGCCCCACACGGAGGCGTACTCCGCGTCCAAGGGCGGCCTGGTGGCGCTCACCCACGCCCTGGCGGCGAGCCTCGGGCCCGACGTGCGCGTCAACTGCGTGAGCCCCGGCTGGATCGAGGTGGGCCCGTGGAAGAAGCGCGCCGCCCGGAGGGGTGCCCGCCTCTCCGACGCCGACCACGCCCAGCACCCCTGCGGCCGGGTGGGCCGGCCCGAGGACGTGGCCGCGGCCGTCGCCTTCCTCCTGTCGCCCGACGCCGGGTTCGTCACCGGCGCCAACTTCGTGGTGGACGGGGGCATGACCCGCAAGATGCTCTACGTCTGAGGACGGCCGCCCTCGGGCGGGAGAGGGGAGAGATGCCGGACGGTGCGACGGGCCCGGAGGGCTTCCACATGACCCCCGAGGAGTTCCGGCGCCGGGGCCGCGCGGTGGTGGACTGGATCGCCGACTACCAGGAGCGGGTGGAGTGCCTCCCGGTGCTGTCCCGGGTCGTCCCCGGGGAGGTCCGTCGCGTCGCTGCCGCCCTCTCCCCCCGAGGCACGGCGAGCCCTTCGAGGCGATCCTCGCCGACGTGGAGCGGGTGATCCTGCCGGGCATCACCCACTGGCAGTCGCCCAACTTCTTCGCCTACTTCCCGGCCAACGCCTCGGGTCCCGTCGATCCTGGGCGAGCTCCTCTCCGCGGGGCTCGGGCGTCCAGGGGATGCTCTGGGCCACCAGCCCGGCCTGCACCGAGCTCGAGACCCACGTGCTCGACTGGCTGGTCGGACATGCTCGGCCTGCCCGACCGCTTCCAGTCCACTCGGGGCCGGGCGGCGGGGTGATCCAGGACACGCGCCTCCAGCGCGACCCTGTGCGCGCTGCTCGCCGCCCGGGAGCGGGCCACCGGCTGGGCGCTCCAACGAGCGCGGGCTGCGACGGGCGCCTCACGGCCTACGCCTCGACCCAGGCCCACTCCTCGGTCGAGAAGGCGGTGCGGATCGCGGGGCTCGGGACGCGAGAACCTCCGCCTGATCGCCGTGGACGAGCGCCTTCGCCATGCGGCCCGAGGCGCTGGCGGCAGGCGATCGCGGCAGACCGGCGCGCCGGGCTGGTGCCCGTGCTTCGTCTGCGCCACGGTGGGCACGACCTCCTCCAACGCCGTCGACCCGCGTGCGCGCGATCGGCGAGATCTGCCGCGAGCAGGGCCTCTGGCTCCACGTGGACGCGGCCATGGCCGGCACCGCGGCGCTCTGCCCCGAGTTCCGCCACATCCACGACGGGCTCGGAGCTGGCCGACAGCTACTGCTTCAACCCCCACAAGTGGATGTTCACGAACTTCGACTGCGACTGCTTCTACGTCGCGGACCGGCGCGCGCCCTGATCCGGGCCCTGAGCATCCTGCCCGAGTACCTGCGCAACAAGGCGACCGAGTCGGGCGCGGTGATCGACTACCGCGACTGGCACGTGCCCGCTCGGCCGGCGCTTCCGCGCGCTCAAGCTGTGGTTCGTGATCCGCCACTACGGGGTCGAGGGGCTGCGCCACCACGTGCGCCGCCACGTGGCGCTCGCGCAGGACTTCGCCCGCTGGGTCCGCGACGGACGGCCGACTTCGAGCTGGCCGCACCCGCGCCGCTGAACCTGGTCTGCTTCCGCCACCGGGGCGGCGACGCGGTCAACCAGCAGACTCCTGGACCGCCTGAACCGGAGCGGAGATCTGTACCTCACCCACACCCGGCTCGACGACCAGCTCACGCTGCGGCTGTGCGTCGGCCAGACCCGCACCGAGCTGCGCCACGTGGCCCGAGCCTGGGACCGGATCCGGGAGGAGGCGGAGGCCCTGGCAGGGCCCCTTTCGGCGTAGCTCCATCCCGGGCGGTCGCCCCGGCTGGAGGTTCCCACCATGCCCCTCGACAACTGGGTGGTCCGCGAGGAGCGCCTTCGGGCAGCCCCGGGAGGCGGACCTCGTCGACCGCCCGCGGCTGTGCTGCGCCGAGGCCCTCGCCCCGGCGCCCTTGGCCGTCGGCAAGGGCGGGGGATCGGGTCGCGCCTCTTGGGGTCGGGGCTGGACGCCCTCCGGGAACGCGGTTGCCCCTTCCTCGTCGTGCTCGGACACCCTGGGTGCTACACGCGCTTCGGCTTCGTGCCCGCCTCGGCCCGGGGGCTTCGGAGCCAACGGGAGGGCGTGCCCGACGAGACGTCGCTCGTTCGGGTCCTCGGCGAGGCGGCGATGGACGAAGCGCGCGGGGTGGCGCGGTACCGGCCCGAGTTCGATGCCCCCCTCTGAGTTGACTGTGAAGCCGGGAGGGGTCGGGTGGCGTGTCTGGTTCCTTGCCGCGCTGGCCGGCGCGGTCGTCGCATGGGTCGTCGCCGCAGGGGCCGGCGAGATCCGGGGGGACGAGGAGGTGGCGATCTTCCCCACCTGGGCGAGGCCCGACGGGGCCGGGGGCTGGGCCGGGACCATCCACGGTGCGGTGTACGAACCCGAGGAGGGCCCGGGACTGAGGGCCGCGGCCCTCGCGCTCTTCCGGGCGTGGTTCGGGCGGGAGTGGACGCCGGAGGAGGCCGAGACCTTCACGGCCCGCGTGCGGCTCTTCCTCGTCGACGGCGAGCGGGGCAAGGTCCTCCGGGTGCGGATCGCCGGACAGGAGGTGGCGCTGGGGCCGAGCGGGGCGGACGGGCACGCCGCATCCGCGGTACGCCTCGCGGCTGCGGACACCGCACGGGAATCGCCGAGGCCGCGGGCGCTGCCGGTGGAGGTCCTGCTTCCCCCCGGGGACGAGCGGCGGTTCGAGGGGACCGTCTTCCTGGTGCCGGCGACCGGGCTCTCGGTGGTGAGCGACCTCGACGACACCGTGAAGGAGAGCCAGGTCCGCGACCGCGGGGAACTCCTCGCCAACACCTTCCTGCGCCCCTTCCGGGCCGTGCCCGGCATGGCCGACGCCTACCGGCGATGGGAGGCGGAGGGCGCGGCCTTCCACTACGTGTCGGCGAGCCCGTGGCACCTCTACGCGCCGCTGCGTCGGCTCCTGGAGGACGAGGGCTTCCCGGCGGGCACGATGGACCTCCGGCGGCTGGCCTTCGATCCTTCGGTGTTCCG
This sequence comes from uncultured delta proteobacterium, assembly GCA_963707045.1. Lineage (GTDB taxonomy): Bacteria > Desulfobacterota > Deferrisomatia > Deferrisomatales > JACRMM01 > CAZGRT01. The sequence goes on along the minus strand of CAVPOV010000001.1, from coordinate 363,366 downwards.
GGAACTGCTCGCCGGTTCGGGAGGGGTCAAGGAGCCCGTGATCCGCTCCCTGCTGGAGGTCTTCCCCGATCGCAGCTTCGTGCTCGTGGGGGACTCGGGGGAGCAGGACCCGGAACTCTACGGCGCGCTCGCCCGGGAGTACCCCGACCGGGTCGCCCGGGTCTTCATACGGGATGTGACGGGGGAGGGGGCTTCCGCCCGCATGGCCGAGGCCTTCCGCGGGGTTCCTGCCGGGCAGTGGGCGGTGTTCCGAGACCCCGGAGAGTTGCCGGTCTCCCTTCGGGTTGCGGCGCCCTGAGCGGTTCGGCGGCGTTCCAGAGGAAATCTCGGGCCAGTGCGTGCGTTGGCAAGGCTGTGAGGGTGCGCCCTGGAGTGCGCTCCTGAACGAGGGGCCCGCTTGCCGGGGCGGATCCGATCAGCGCCAACTCCACCCCTCTCGGCCCTTCCCGACCTCGAGCGCCGAAGTCGACCCCATGGTCGAGGCCGCCTCCGGAGCGCCGAAAACCCTTTCCCGGCAGACCGCGCGCCGCTTGCCCGGACCACTCGCGAGCTACTTGCTCCGACAGTTCCTACCGACGATCTTGATCGAATCGGTCCCTTCGACGGCCGCCCCGTCGAACGTCCGGCCGGTAAGGCTGACCTCCGTGGCAGAGGGCGGCAGTTGCAGTGCCGTCGGGGAGAAGAGCAACAGCAGATCAGCCCGCCCGTCACGGTTCACGTCTTCGGCCTTCGCCTGAAAGCGACCCCGGCGGGTTTGCAGCACAGAGGCTCCCGCCAACTCCACGGTGGCCGGGTCCACGCTCAAGGCGTTGAACTCGCCCGCGGAGAGGACCCCCACCGGGAGGACACCCATCCCGCAGGGATTCACCGGGTTGTCGTCCGAGCCCGGCTTTACGTCGATTGCGACGGACACACCGCTCCCGGCGGGTCGCCCTGCCAACTTCAGGGCATACCCGTCGCGGGGGAAGACCCCGGGCACCTCGACCGTGCCCGCCATCACGAGGGAACCATCGGGGCCCGACTCGATGTCCCCAAGATGCACGCGCTCCGGACCACTCCCGTACATGGAGCGCCAGAGTTCAGCACCTGCCGGGCTGTACTTGACGACCACGGTGCCGGCAGATCCGGAAATCCCCTCCGCCGCGACGTATCCGCCGTCCGTTGCCCTGGCGACGGCGTGAACCCAATCAGCCTCGCCAAAGGCAACCAGTTCCGACTGCCTGCCGCGGGCGTCGAAACGAGCAGAAAACCCGCGGTACCTGCCGTACCTCGCCGAAGTTGCCTCGCGGAACGCACCCACCAGAAGGTACGTTCCGTCGCCGTTCTCGTGCAGTTCGTGAGCGTCCTTCTCGTAGAGCAGGGCGCCGTCGACGCCCTCCATTGTGCTGCTCCACTGGAGGGCAGCGTCCGCGCCGAACTTCTTCACGATCATCCGGTGCGCCCGGGGAAGAGCCGTGAGCACTCCCCCGTCGGAGGTCACCAGCATCGGCCCCACCTCGCCCTGGTCGTCCGGTTCGGCGTGGCGCACCCACAGGAGGTTGCCCTCTCCGTCCAACTTCGCGATCGCGGTGGCGGTCATGCCCTTCCACACCCGGCCAACTGCCAGATATCCTCCGTCGCTCGTCGGGGCTACGCCTCCGATCTCGTCCATGTCGGCGTGGTCAAATCCGTAGCGCCACTGCTCCGCCCCCGTCCCGTCGAGTTTCGACACGAAGGAGGTGCTATAGAAGATGACGGGGGATCCGATCGGGAACGGCGTGAACGCCCTGGCGGCTACGATCCAGCCCCCGTCGTCGGTGCCGTGAATGGATGCGGCCTCGTAGTCCTCCTCCCCGTCGCCGAGGTGGGCCCGCCACAGTTCCCCCCCCGCCGCATCGAAGCGGACCACGAAGGCCTCCTGGGGCAGTCGGTCGAAAAAGCGGGGAATCGTGTACCCGGCGACCACGCAACCGCCGTCCGACGCGGACTTCACGGCATTCATGACGTCATAGCCGAGGCCCCCCAACTCCGGATGGGAGTCCACCTGGGACTCCCATGCCAACGAGGGCGCCACCTCGGCCCCAACCGGCGCAAGAGCGCTCCACACCAGGGAGAAGAACAGCGCGAGGGGGAGCACTCTTCTCATGGGAACCTCCTGCTCAAGGGATGTCAGGCCTGGTGCCCAGACCTGGCATGGAACCCGCCGCAGCGCGGCGGAAGGAGAAGCGACGCGGCCGGTGGCGACCGAAGCGCCGCGGTGACGCCGGGTTGGGAGAATCTGCATACCGCATGCCATTCCCGGCATCGAGCGGGCAATTTCACCTTCGCTCCTGCAAAGAGTGGCCTTCCCGAATACTTTTCTCGGGAATGAGTGCCGTCATGGCTCTCCATAGGACTGGCAGAACCCACGCCGGCGGGCCTGCCCGTGGATGGCACGGGTTTCCACTTCGCGGCAAGTGAAGTAACTGGGGGCTCCCGAGGACCGCCGAGCGGTGGGCGTGTTGCGTGTCCGCGCCCGCCTTGGAAGCCTCGACGCGCAACCCCTGCACCGAGGGGATGCGTGGGACGGGCGTCGGCGTGCCGGCACCCGAGGGGCACGCGAAGAGGTCGCGGCGACCCCGGGCAGGACCCGGGGAGGGGCGAAGGGGGAGGAGGGGGCTCCGGGGTCCGGGGTGCGCGGCGGTCCGGTCCGGGGCGGTCTCAGGCCACCCAGGCCAGGGCGTCGCGGAACAGGGCGAGGATGGAGCCAGGGAGGCTGCCCACGAGCAGGATCGAGACGCAGAAGGCGAAGCCCAGGGCCCGGCCCAGCGGCGAGAGGGGCACCGAGGCCGCGGCCGGCTGCTCGCCCTCCTCGGGGCTGTACGCGGCCTTCACGAGCTTCAGGTAGTAGAAGACGCCCACCGCGGTGTTCAGGGCCCCGATGATGACCAGGCCCAGGTAGCCCTTCTCCAGGGCGGCGGTCAGCACGAAGAACTTGCCCGCGAAGCCCGCGATGGGGGGGATGCCGGCGAGCCCGAAGGCCCCGACCGCCAGGGTGAAGGCCAGCAGCGGCGCGCGTCGGTGCAGGCCGCGCAGGTCGTCCACGGTCACGTTCTCGCCGTTGGGCGCCAGCGAGTAGATCACGTAGAAGAGCGCGAAGTTCATGAGCAGGTAGCCGCCGACGTAGTAGATCGCGCCGGCGAAGCCCTGGACCGTCCCGCTGAGGATCCCGGCCATCATGAAGCCCGCGTGGGAGATCGACGAGTAGGCGAGCAGGCGCTTGATGTCGTTCTGCACCAGGGCGATCAGGTTGCCGTAGGTCATGGACAGGACCGCCAACAGGATCAGCACCGGTGAAGAAGGCGCCCTCCTGGCCGCCGAGGCCGACGAGGCGGATCAGCACGGCCACGGCGCCGACCTTGGGCAGGGTGGCGATGACGCCGGACGTCTCGTTCGCGGCTCCCTGGTAGATGTCCGGGGTCCAGAAGTGGAACGGGAACAGGGCGAGCTTGTAGAAGAACCCGCCGAGCATCATGGTGAGCCCCATCATGCCCATCGGCGACTGGGCCAGCTCGGGGAAGACCCGCAGCAGTTCGTCCACGCGGGTGGTGTGGGCCAGCCCGAAGACGTAGCTCATGCCGAACAGGCTGATGCCCGACGCCACCGCCCCGAACAGGACGTACTTGATGCCCGCCTCCACCTGGGACGCGTGCTCGGAGCGCCGCAGGGGCACCAGGATGTAGAGGGAGTAGGAGGACACCTCCAGGGCCACGTAGATCGTGAGCAGTTCCACGCCGCTCACGAGGAAGGTGAGCCCCAGCACGCTCAGGGAGAAGAAGAGGAAGTACTCCGGCTCGTGGCTGCCGTCCACGCCCCGGAGGCCCTCGCCGAAGGCCACGGCCAGGAAGAACCCCAGGGCCACGATGAACTTGAGGCACTGGCTGAAGCCGTCCACGCGGTAGGTGCCGTAGAAGAGCTCGCCCCGTGCCCCGAAGGACCACGCGGCGGTGAGCACCCCCACGGCGGAGAGCACGAGGGCGAGCTTCCGGGCGGTGCCGGCCTTGGGCTCGGCCAGGGAGAGGCCGAAGAGCGCCAGCGCCACCAGAGCCAGATAGGTTTCGTGCAAGAAGGCCATGGACATCCCCTAACGGCGTGAACCGTGAACCGTCGATGGTCGGGCGGCGCGCCTCAGTGCCCGCCCCCGTGGGTGGGCGCTTCCCCGTGCTCCGGCGCCGTCCCCGGCGTCGAACCCTCTCCGTGGGCGGGAGCCGCGCCGTGACCCCCGCCGTGACCTTGCGAGGGGAACAGGGCCTGCCAGAGCCCGGGCAACCCGCCGGTGGGCAGGGCCGAAGCCTGGACCTGGGCCTGGCCGATCACGTGGTCGACGCTCGGCTCCATCACCCGCAGGAAGGGGCGGGGGTGGAGGCCGAGCCAGAACACGAACACGGACAAAAACGCCAGGGTGGCGAACTCGCGCACGTTGAGGTCGAACAGGTGCCGGTCGTGCCCGCCGTGGGTCTCCCCGTGGGCCTTCTTGTGGCCCTTCCCCTTCTTGCCCGCGGGCTCGTGGTGCTCCTCGTGCCCGTGGTGGCCGCTCGCGCGGTCCCAGACGATCTTCTGGAGGAGACGGAGCATGTAGGTGGCCGCCAGCAGCGCCCCCGGGATCGCGAACCACGCGAGCACCTGGTCCTTGGCGAAGGCCCCGATCAGCACGAGCAGTTCGCCGACAAACGAGTTGGTGCCCGGGAACGCCAGGGACGAGAGGCTGAACACCCCCAGGAACGCCGACGTACATCGGCATGTACTTGCCCGATCGCCGAGTTGTCCGCGATCAGCCGGCTGTGGGTGCGCTCGTAGATGATGCCGACGCAGATGAACAGGGCGCCGGTGGTGATGCCGTGGTTGACCATCTGCAGGATGGCGCCCTCGATGCCCCGCTGCGTTGAGCAGGAAGATGCCCAGCGTGACGAATCCCATGTGGCCCACCGAGGAGTAGGCGATGAGCTTCTTGATGTCCGTCTGGCCCAGGGCCACGAAGCCGCCGTAGAGGATCGAGACGATCGACCCCCACAGGAAGACCGGCCCGAGGACGAGACGGCCAGCGGGGTGATGGGCAGGCAGAAGCGCAGGAAGCCGTAGGTCCCCATCTTCAGGAGCACGCTGGCCAGGATCACGCTGCCGGCCGTGGGCGCCTCCACGTGGGCGGCCGGCAACCAGGTGTGGAACGGGAACATCGGCACCTTGATCGCGAACGCCAGGGCGAAGGCCAGGAAGACCCAGAACTGGAAGGCGAAGGTGAGTACCCGCGCTCCATCAGCTCCGGGATCACGAAGGTCCCGCCCTTGAGGTACAGGGCGATGATCGCCACCAGCAGCAGCACGCTGCCGGCCAGGGTGTAGAGGAAGAACTTGACCGACGCGTACACCCTGCGCGGCCCGCCCCACACGGCGATCAGCAGGTACATCGGGATCAGCATCGCCTCCCAGAACACGTAGAAGAGCACGAGATCCAGGGCGCAGAAGACCCCGATCATCGCGGCTTCCATGACCAGCAGGCTGAACACGAACTCCTTGAGCCGGGTCTCGATGTAGTTCCACGAGCACAGCACGCACAGCGGCATGACGAAGGTGGTCAGGAGCACCAGCAGCAGGCTGATGCCGTCCACGCCCAGGGTGTAGCGTGATGTTCAGCGACGGGATCCAGTCGACCATCTCGAGGAACTGGAACCGGTGCGTCGTGGTGTCGAAGGCGAAGTAGAGCGGCACCGACACGACGGCCGTCGCCACGGTGACCGCGAAGCGCCCACGACCTTGAGCACCGTGTCGCCGCGCAGCAGCCAGGGCCACCGCGGCCCCGGCCAGCGGCACGAAGACCAGCAGGCTCAGGATGGGGAACCCGAAGGTGTTTTCGACAGCGAACGAAGGCGTCATCGGCGACCTTGAGTCTCAGCGTTCAGCGACGGGGCTCGTTTCCTCACGGCCGGTCTCAGTAGCTCGCCACGATGGCCAGGATGGCGAACAGCGCCGCCACGGCCATGGCGATGTACTGCTGCAGGCGTCCGGTCTGCACCCGCCGCAGGTTCTCCCCCGCGCCCCGCACGCCGTAGGCCAGGCCGTCCACCACGCCGTCGATGGCCTTGACGTCGAACCGGGACCACAGCGACGCCGAACCCAGCGCCGAGCGCATCCCGACCGTGCGGTACACCTCGCCCACCCAGTCGTTCGCCGGGGACACGAACCGGCGCGCGAGCTTCACGAAAGCCTCGGCGCCCCGGCGGTAGAACCAGTCGACGTCCAGGTTGAGCTTCGCCTCGGGGACCAGCTTCTTCCGCAGCAGGTAGAAGCCCAGCGCCGTGAACCCGAGGATCTGCAGGGTCTCGGAGAGGTGGTAGGCGGTGTAGGGGTGGTACGTCACCGGGAAGGGCAGCATCCGGTAGAGGTAGTCCGGGTAGATGCCCAGGAAGAAGCAGAAGAACGCGGCGATGCCCATGGCGACCAGCATGTTCTTCGGCGGGTCCTTGGCCGGCACGCCGCTGTCCTTCCCGAACCAGATGAAGTAGGGGAGCTTGATGCCGACCGAGAGGAACGTGCCCACCGAGGCGAGGGTGAGCATGAGCATCAGGACCACGCGGTGTGCGTCCCCGGCCCCGGCGATCACCATGGACTTGCTCACGAAGCCGCTGGTGAGCGGGAAGCCGGAGATGGAGATTCCGCCGATCACCGTGAGCGAGCATCGCCAGGGGCATCCGCTTGTAAAGGCCCCCCAGCTCGGAGAGCTTGGCGGTGCCGGTCATCTCCAGCACGGCTCCCACGCCCATGAACAGCAGTGCCTTGTAGAGGATGTGGGCGTAGGCGTGGGCCACCGCCCCGTTGACGGCCATGGCCGTTCCGATCCCCACGCCGCACACCATGTAGCCGACCTGGCTGACGATGTGGTAGGCGAGGATGCGGCGGCCGTCGTTCTCGATGATGGCGTAGCCGACCCCGTAGAGCGTCATGATCGCCCCGGCCACCGCGAGGACTTCCCACCCCGGGAAGGCGCGGGCCAGCACGTACACCGCCGTCTTGGTGGTGAAGGCGCACATGAAGACGCCGCCCATCACCGTCGACTCCGGGTAGGCGTCGGGCAGCCAGGCGTGGATCGGCGGCACCGCGGCGTTCAGCGCAAACCCGATCAGGATCAGGTACGCGGGGAGGCTGGAGTGCTCGGGGGCGATGGGGCCGAAGGTCAGGTCACCCGTGTTCATCCACCACAGGAAGATCCCGCCCATCAGGACGAGCCCTCCGACCATGTGCACCAGCAGGTAGCGGAACCCGGCCGCCGTGGACGCGGGGGCCGCGGCGCAGCCACACCAGGAACACCGAGGAGAACGCCATCAGCTCCCAGAACATGAACAGGGTCAGGTAGTCGCCGGCCAGGGTCACCCCGAGGGACCCGGCGACGTAGAGGCAGCCCGGCCACGTGCTGCCAGCGGTCCTCCACGTGCAGCCCGTAGATGGCGCCGATGGATGGCCATCAGGGTGAAGACGTGGAGGAAGACGATGGAGAGCTGGTCGACCTCGCCGAAGACCAGGTCGAAGCCGAGGTAGCGCGACCTCGCCGTAGGTGCCGGGTTCGATCATGTGGCCACGATCACGAAGGCCAGCGCGGCGATCGCCAGCAGGACGACCTTGCGCGGCGGTGCCGTTGAGCAGGGCCGGCGAGCATCGGCGCCCAGGATGAAGAACAGAGCGGGATGGACGATGCCCATGATCATTCCTCCTCGCCGTCGCGGTAGTAGAAGTCCACGCGGCTTCATCAGCCACAGGTGGCCGATGCCCTTCATGAAACGGGCCATGGCCACGCAGCCGACCAACCCGAACAGGGCCCAGAAGCCGCGGATCCTGTCGCCCACGAAGTGCGCCGCGTGGCGGGGGGCGTAGACGTCGTAGAGCACGAACAGCCCCAGGGCGCCGAGAAGAAGAGCGCGCGCAGCAGGTTCGGGCGTTCCCGCAGGAAGTCGATCCAGCGGACGATCGATCAGGACCACCTCGATGAGCTTCAGGAACAGGTCCGGGTAGAAGCCGAACACCACGGAGAGCACGGCGGTCAGGAACAGCGGCACCACCATGAACGGGGAGGCCTCCGCGTAGCCGAGCGAGGCCGCGCCGCCGCGGGGGAAGAACGCCCGCAGGATCACCGGCACGAAGTAGCCGGCGTTGAGCAGCGAGCTCGCCAGGAGCACGACGAGCAAGCCGACGCTGTGGAGCTGCATCGTCCCCACCGCCAGGTACCACTTGGAGACGAAGCCGGCCACCGGCGGCGCGCCGATCATGCTCAGGCTCGCCAGGGCGAAGGCCGCCATGGTCGAAGGCATCTGGTACCCGATGCCGTCCAGTTGGCGGATCTCCGTCTTGCGGTGCGCCACCATGATGGCGCCGGCGCAGAAGAACAGGGTGATCTTGGAGAACGCGTGGTTGGGGATGTGGATCAGGCCCCCGGTGATCCCCGCGTCGGTCAGCAGTGCCACGCCGAGCACGATGTAGGACAGCTGGCTGATGGTGGAGTAGGCGAGCCGCGCCTTGAGGTTGTCCTTGGTGAGCGCGATCACCGACCCCGCCAGGATCGTGAAGGAGGCGATCCACGCCGTGGCGTACCCCAGGCCGTAGCTCCTTGAGGAGGTCCACGCCGAACACGTAGAGCATCACCCGGCAGATGGAGAAGACGCCCACCTTGACGACGGCCACCGCGTGGAGCAGCGCGCTGACCGGGCGTGGGCGCCACCATGGCCGAGGGCAGCCAGTTGTGGAACGGCATGATCGCCGCCTTGGCGTACCCGAAGATCGACAGGAAGTACACCGCGGTCACCAGCGCTCGGCTCGCGCCGGCGCCGAAGAGCCCCTGGCGGATGTCGGGGGCGAAGTCCAGCGTGCCCGTGGTGACGTACACGAGAACCATGGCCGGCAGGAGGAGCACCTTGGACGTGACCATCAGGTACGTGATGTACTTGCGGCTCCCGTCGTAGGCGTCGCCGTCCTGGTGGTGCATGACCAGCGGGTAGGTGAAGATGCTGACGACCTCGTAGAAGAGGTACAGGGTCAGCAGGCTGCCGGAGAAGGCGACGCCCACGGCGCCGAAGATCGTCGCGGCGTAGCACGTGTAGAAGCGGGTCTGGGCGTGCTCGTTGAGCCCCCGCATGTAACCCACGCAGTAGAACCCGGCGAGGATCCACAGGAAGGAGGACACCCCGGCGAAGAGCAGGCTCATCCCGTCCACCCGCAGCCGGATCGCCGCGCCCGGGATGAACTCGAAGAGCTTCAGCCCCCAGACCCCGCCCGCGGTCACGTGGGGCATCAGGCCCAGCACCGCGAGGAAGGTCACCACCGCGCCGGCCACCGACCAGGATTCGCGGACGTTGGGCCACCGGCCCGAGCCCATGATGAGCACGGCCGTGACGGCCGGCACGAGCAGGGGGATCAGTACGCGGGCGCTCTCGATCTCTTGCATGTCGCCCCCGTCACTCCTTGAGTTCGGCCAGGTCGTCGGCCAGGATCGAGCGGAACCGCCGGTACACGACCACCGAGATGGAGAGGCAGATGGCCGCCTCGGCGGCTGCGAGTCCCATGATGACGAGCGTGAACGTCTGGCCCAGGCTCTTGTCCGGCGCCAGGAAGGTGTTGAACGCGACGAAGTTGAGCCCGGCGGCGTTGAGGATGAGCTCGACGCTGATCAGCATGCTGATCAGCCCCGGCCGGCTCACGATGCCGTAGAGCCCCAGGGCGAACAGGCACAGGGCCAGCACCAGGTACGACTCGATGTGCCCGAACAGGAGCGGCTGCATCACGTGCCTCCCGGCGTCCCCCGCCCCCTCTTGGCAAGGACCACCGATCCGACGATCGCCACGAGGAGCACGAGGGAGATGAGCTCGAAGACGAAGGCGTAGCTGGTGAGCAGCCGCTCGCCCACGTTGGCGATGGAGCCGTCCACCGTCACCTGCTCCGCCGGGGTCCAGCGGGTGGAGAGCACCGCGGTCCCGAGAACCAGCGCCGCGAACAGGGCCACCACGAAGCCGGCGCCGAGCTTGGTGGGCAGCAGGAGCGGGTTCTTCTCGGCCTCGCTCGGCGGCCGCGCCAGCATCACCGCGAAGATGAGGCTGATGCACACCGCGCCCACGTAGATCAGGATCTGCATCGCCGCGATGAAGTGGGTGCCCAGGTACACGTAGAGCCCCGCCACCCCCACCAGCGAGGTGACCAGGCCGAGCACCGCGTGGATCAGCTGCCGGGCGCCCACGGCCACCACCCCGCCCGAGCAGCGCGGTCGCGGCGAAGGCCACGAACGCCACGTCGGCGAGGTGCACGTAGAGTCGGAGGCTCGGGTCGAAGGTGAAGTTCATGGGCTCTGGCTTTCAGCTCTCAGCGTTCGGCTTCGGGTTGCCGCTCACCCTTCGGTCTTGGTCTCCGCCGGAGCGGCCTCGGACTTGGGTTGTGCCTTCCGGGGCTTGGCCTCGCCCTCGCCCCCCTCGGCCGGGGCCGGCTTGGGCTTGGGCTGGAGGCCCCGGGCCGCCACGCGCTCCCGCAGCCGCCCCAGCAGATCGAAGTGGAAGTCGTGCCGCGAGAAGCCGGCCAGCTGGTACTCCTGGCTGAGTACTCCAGGGCGCTCGTGGGGCAGACCTCCACGCAGTTGCCGCACAGGCTGCACTTGGTGAAGTCCAGCCGGTACTCGGTGAGCACCTTCTTCTTGGACGCCCTCGGGCTTCTCGCCCGCCAGGGTGATGCACTGGGAGGGGCAGGTGCTCTGCGCACATCATGCAGACGATGCACTTGTCCGTCGCCGTGTCCTCGTCGACCACCAGGTCCGTGTGGCCCCGGAAGTTCGGCGTGATGGGCAGCGTCTGGAACGGGTAGTGGCACGGTGACGGTGGGCGAGAGGCCGAACTTGGCCGTGAGCTTCATGCCCACCAGCAGGCTCCAGAGACCGGAGAAGATCTCTCGGAAGTAGCTGATCATGAGGATTCACCGTAGACAGGGGACTTCAGCCACAGGGCCGTGACGGCCAGGTTCGCCATGGAGATCGGGATCAGGACCTTCCAGCAGAAGTTGAGCAGCTGATCGAAGCGCACCCGGGGAAAGGTCCAGCGGATCCAGATCATCACCATCAGCAGCCCGTAGACCTTGAGCAGGAAGCCGACAGGAGCTGACCACGTTGGCGAAGAACCCGGTGGCCGACGTGGTGAGGAACGGCGGGGCCGTGCCAGCCGCCCAGGAAGAGGGTGGTGGCGATGGCCGCCACCAGGAACATGTTGGTGTACTCGCCGAGGAAGAACAGGCCGAACCCCATGCCCGGAGTACTCGGTGTGGAACCCGGCGGTGAGCTCGCTCTCCGCCTCGGGGAGGTCGAAGGGGGCGCGGTTGGTCTCGGCGATGCCGGTGACGAAGTAGATGAAGAAGGCCACGAACCCCATGGGCGTGAAGACGAACCAGTAGCCCGTCCTGGGCGGCCACGATGTCGCTCATGCGCAAGCTGCCCACCCACAGCACGATGGTGAGCAGGCTGATCAGCAGCGGGATCTCGTAGGCCACGGCCTGGGCCACGGCGCGCACGGCGCCGAAGAGGCTGTACTTGTTGGCCGAGGCTCCACCCCGCGATCAGCAGGGCGAGTCACGTTGATGGCCGACAGCGACAGGATGAAGAGCACGCCGATGTCGAGGTCGCGCACCTGTAGGCTCGAGGAGAAGGGCACCACGATCAGGGCCGCGATCGGCGGCACGAAGCTGATGATCGGCGCGAGGCGGAAGAGCTTCGGGTCCGCCCCGTTGGGGATCGAGGATCTGCTTGCCCATCAGCTTCACGCCGTCGATCGCCGTCTGCAGCAGCCCGTAGGGGCCGACCTCGAAAGGGCCCGGCCGGCGCTGGATGTGGCCGCAGACCTTGCGCTCCGCCCACACCATGACCGCCGCGTTGGTGAACGTGAAGATCACCAGACCGCCACCGAGAGGAGGATGCGGAAGATTTCGGGCGGCAAGGCTTCGAACATCGAACGTCCTCGAGATAGCTCTCAGGGGGCCGCGTTCCGCGAGGGCGGAGCGCGCTAGCGGTCGATCTCCGGTATCACCAGGTCCAGGCTGCCCCAGATGGTCACCAGGTCGCCAGGAGCACGCCCTCGGCCAGTTCCGGCAGCAGGCTCAGGTTCGAGTAGCTCGGCGGGCGGATCTTCATCCGGTAGGGCTTGTCGGAGCCGTCGGCCACCAGGTAGTAGTCGAGCTGCCCCCGGGCGGCCTCCACGGCCTGGACCGTGTCGCCGGGACCCACCTTGAGCTTCTTGGGAACCTTGGCCATGACGGCCCGTCGGGCAGCTTGGTCCAGGGCCTGCTCGACGATCCGGCAGCGACTGCTCCATCTCGGCCATGCGCACCCGGTACCGGGCCAGGCAGTCGCCCTCCGGGAAGGTGGGGATCTCGAAGTCGAACTCCGGGTAGACCGAGTAGGGCTCCACCTTGCGGATGTCGTAGGGGATGCCGCTGCCGCGGATCACCGGCCCGGTGGCGCCGTACTTGAGGGCCATGTCCTTGGTGATGACGCCCACGCCCTCGGTTCGCTTGCGGAAGATGACGTTGCCGGTGACGAGCTTGTCGTACAGCTGTCGAAGCGGCCGCGCAGGCGCTTGACGAAGGCCCTGGTGCCCGTCGAGGAACCGGTCGTCCACGTCCCGGGCACACGCCGCCGATGCGGTGGTAGCTGAAGGTGATCCGGGCGCCGGTGACGTGCTCCAGCAGGTCGAGGATCGTCTCCCGGTCGTCGAAGGCGTAGAGGATCGGCGTGAAGGCGCCGAGGTCGAGCAGGAACGCGCCGAACCACAGCAGGTGGCTGGCGATCCGGTTGAGCTCGGTGGTGATGACCCGGATGTACTCGGCCCGGGGCGGCACCTCGATGCCGGCGAGGCGCTCCACCGCGAGCACGTGGCCGTGGCCGAAGGACAGGGCCCCGCCGTAGTCCATCCGCCCCACGTTGGCGTAGAAGCCCGGGTAGCTCCGGACCTCGGCCATCTTCTCGTGCATGCGGTGGCCGTACCCGATCACCGGCTCGGCCTCGAGCACGTACTCGCCGTCGAGCTTCAGCACGACCCGCAGCACCCCGTGGGTGGCCGGGTGCTGGGGACCCATGTTGAGTACGAGGGTCTCCTGGCCGGGGTCCAGCTTCGGGATCATGGGGTTCCCTCCCCCTCGGGGGCGGCGTCCTTCTTCGGGCGGGGCTTCGCCGCCGGCTTTTCCCTGGCCTCGCCCTCCGCGGCCGGCGGGGCGAACTCGGGGATCAGCTCGCCGAGGCCCTTCAGGGACTCCGCGTCCTTGCGCAGCGGCCGCAGATCCCCGGCGTCGTCGGGCAGGATCAGGTTGCTCAGGTCCGGGTGGCCCTCGAAGACCACGCCGTAGAACTCGTGGGTCTCGCGCTCGTGCCAGCTGGCGCCCGGGAAGATGTCCTGGATCGAGGGGGCCTTGGGGCGCTCCCGGTCGGTGAGCAGCTTGAGCGCGGCCCGGCAGCCTCCGGCCACGTGGGTGAAGTGGTACACCACCAGCAGTTGCGGGGTCGCGTCCACCGCGGTCACGTGGTCGATGAGGAACTCCCGCTCCCGAAGGGCCTGCACCGCGGCGCGCAGGCGCTCGGCCGGAACCAGGGCATCCACGTGGACGCCGCGCACGGCGTGGTCCGGTTCGGCCACCCGGGTGGCGCCGAGCTCCTCCAGGACGGCTCGGATCGCGTCAGGCGACATGGGCGCCCCTGTTCTTCTTGGGGACGAGCATCCCGCGCAACTGGGGGAAGGGGTGGCGCACGCCGGAGATCTTCTCCTGGAGCTTGAAGATGCCCTCCAGGAGCCCCTCGGGCCGCGGCGGGCAGCCCGGCACGTACACGTCCACCGGGATCAGGCGGTCCACCCCCTCGATCACGTTGTAGTTCTCCGCGATCTTGAAGGGCCCGCCGGAGATGGCGCAGTTGCCCATGGCGATCACGTACTTCGGGGAGGGCATCTGCTCGTAGAGGGTGACCACGGCCGGCGCCATCTTCTTGTTCACGGTCCCGGCCACGATCATCAGGTCGCACTGGCGCGGCGAGGGCCGGAACACCTCGGCGCCGAACCGGGAGGCGTCGAGGCGGGCCATGCCGAAGGCCATCATCTCCAGCGCGCAGCACGCCAGCCCGAAGGTCATGGGCCAGATGGAGTTCGCCCGGCAGTAGTCGAGCACCGTGTCGACGACCGGGTTGCGCAGCACCGCGGGCACGTCGTCGTACGAGTAGCCCGGTCCCGGCTCCAGGGCCGGGCACAGGGAGCAGCCGGCGTGGGCTAGCGCGTTGGGATCTTTCGGGGCCACGTGAACACTCCCTTGCGCCACGCGTAGGCGATGGCGAGCGCGAGGATGGCGATGAACAGGAGCACCTCGAGGAAGACGCCGAACCCGGGCACCTTGCGGTAGGCCACGGCCACCGGGAAGAGGTACAGGACGTCCACGTCGAAGGCGAGGAACATGAGGGCGTACAGGTAGTACAGCACGCCGTATCGGATCCACGCGGGTCCGATGGGGTCCATGCCGCACTCGTAGGTGTCCATGGTCTTGGCCCCCCGGACGCGGGGGCCGAGCAGGGCGGCGATGGCGAAGGGGGCGGCGGCGGCGAGGAAGCCCACCCCGAGGAAGGTGAGGACGTAGGCGTGGTCGAGGACCCACTTGCTATCCAACGACTTCCCTCCTTCGCACCGGGCGGGTGACGGCGCGGGACCATATTGCATCCGCCGGACGGGTGTCAATAAAAAGACGGATCGTGCGGGGAATCTACCGGCTGGTCGGTCCGGAGACCGGGGAAGCCCCACGGGCGCGGAGTGCGCTATACTCCGCGCGGGCGTTTCGGCGGGAGCCTCCGGAGGAGAGAGACGGTGCGAAACGGCGAATCCACCCGGCGCGAGTTCCTCGCGGGCGCGATGGGCGCGGCCCTGCTGCCCGGCATCGGTGCCGCCGCGCCCTGCGCGCCGACCGAGGAGAACCCCGAGGGTCCCTTCTACCTCCCGGCCGCGCCTTTCCGGACGCGTCTCGCCGAGCCGGAGGAACCGGGGCGCCGGCTCACCGTGGGGGGGCGGGTGCTGGCGCTGCCCGGCTGCGCCCCCGCGCCGGGGGCGGTGCTGGACGTGTGGCACGCGAGCGACGCCGGCTTCTACTACAACCTGGAGGGGGCCGGGGCGCCGGAGGACTTCCAACTGCGCGGCCGGGTCCGCGCGGGCGGAGGAGGCCGCTACGCCTTCGAGACGGTGCTGCCCGGCCACTACCGGGTGACCCGGCGGTGGACGCGGCCGAGGCACATCCACGTCCGGGTCGAGCACCCCGGGTACCGACCCCTCGTCACCCAGTTGTACTTTCCGGGCGACCCCCACCTGGAACGGGATCCCCTGGTGCGGCCCGGCTTGTTGGTCGCGCTCGAGGGCCCCGGCATCCTGGAGGACGGGACGGGGTCCGTGGAGGCCGCGTTCGACATCGTGCTGGGTCCGGCCTAGGGGGCGCGGCGGTCCGGGCCAGGGGGATCGGGGCTCTCGCGGGCTCGGCGCCCCGCGCGTGTGCTCGGGAACGCCGCGGGATTCGGTGCGGCGCCAGTCCGTGTGTCGGTCTTCCCGATCCCGGGGTGGGGCCATTCCTCACCGCGAGGTCAATGCTGTTGCCGGGCTTGCACGGGTTGGTCTAGCATTCCGACGCGTGCGGTGGCGGAGAGACTCGTTTCGGACGCGGAAGCGGGGTCGCGGGAGTTGCACAGAGGCCAACGCGCGGGCCACTTGGGGGACACAGGCCGTGAGGGATCCCGCGGTGTGTGGAAAGGAGGTGTCGGGGTCGGCCTTCTTGGACACTGGGGAGGTGGGTTGTTGCACGGGAGCCAAACCCTTGGAACAAAGAGGAGAGAACCCATGAAGAAGATCGCCACGCTCATCGCCTGCGCCGCCCTGTTCGCCGCCGCCCTGCCGGCGGCCGCCGAGGAAGGCGGCGCGTTCGACGCCAGCAACTTCAGCGCCACGGTCACCGGCGTGTCCGACTACGTGTTCCGGGGAATCTCCCAGACCGACTCGAACTTCGCCATCCAGGGCAGCTTCGACTACGCGCACCCGGTGGGCTTTTACGTGGGCACGTGGGCATCCAACGTGAACTCCGGCGTCGCCCGGGCCGGCATCGAGATCGACTACTACGCGGGCTTCGCGAACGAGGTCGGCAACTTCAGCTACGACCTCGGCGCCCTGTACTACAACTACCCGAAGTCCGGCAGCGACCCCGAATGGGATTTCCTCGAACTTTACATCGGCGCTGGCTACACGTTCGCCGACGTCGCGCTCTCCCCGAGCCTCGGCGCCAAGTACCACTACTCCCCCGACTTCTATGGCGAGGACGGCGACGGCAGCTACATCAGCGGCACGCTGGACCTGTCCCTCCCCTACGACCTGGGGCTGTCCTTCCTCGTCGGGTACCAGGACGTGGAGGGCGACAAGTTTACCCCGGACGGGTTCAGCTACGCGCACTACAGCGTGGGCGTGACGTACCCGGTCGTCGGCTTCGACCTCGGCCTGACGTTCTCGAACACCTTCGAGCGCGACGAGATCGACTCCGACTTCGCCGACGACGCCATGGACGAGCGCTTCGTCGTCAGCGTCTCCAAGAGCCTGTAGCAGCCGACAGGGGGCGGGGCCTGAGCGCCCCGCCCCCCCCGTTCCCGTCGCGTGTTCTGCGCATGCGGCCCCCCCGGAACCGCCGGTTCCGATCCTGGGGGGTTGTCCGCATCAGCCCGTCCGGTCTGAAATGGCGGCAAACCGAGCGCCTGCGAGGCGAGCCAGGTCGCGCTGCGCCATCTCGATTCCGAAGAGAGGGTGGCCGCTGGCCATGTTGATGCGCTCGCGGCGCGCGATCGCCTCGTCGAAGAGCACGGGAAGGTCCGATGGCAGGCAAACGGGGGCGACCGTGCCGGGAGCGCATCCGGTGGTCTGCTCGATCTCCTGTGCGCTCGCGAAGGACAGACGCTTCCAGCCCTCGGCCTCCGGCAGGGCCCGGCGCACCGCCGAGGGCGAGACGCGCGAGCCGCCGAGGACGCAGGCCATCACGAAACGTCTCGAGCCGGATTGCTCCCGCAGCAGGATGGCCTTCACCATTTCCTCGAGGGCAATGCCCTGCTCGGAAACCAGTTGTTCCACCGTTGGGGCCGGGCGGGTGAAGGGGAGGGCGGTCCAGGGAACCATTTCGCGATCCAACAACTCCGTGATTCTGGTTCGAGCAATCTCCATCGGCATCTCCCTGGGCCGCGGGGCCTTCGGTCCGCGGGTGGGGCTCTCGAGGGCGTTTCGGATTCCCCCTCGGCGGGCACGGCCCGGTGCAGGTACGGGCGGCGGCTCGGCGCCGGGCTTCGGGACGACGGCCGCCTCACTCCAGACGGTTGCATGGTGCCGCGAACCCCGCCGCCGGCACAACTCCACACATCCCTGCACTCGACAGATCCCCGTCCACACCACGGCACCCGACGCCGCGGAACGGATCCGGAGGCGTCGCCCCGCCTGCACTCCATCGGAAGGTCTGCGGGCCGCGGACGGTTTTCCTCTGTGGCAAAAATGTTTCCTTTCGTGTTGACTGCCCGGGAGGCCCGTGCTATGAGGTGACGCCACCAAGATCGTGGGGCGGTGGTCGCCCCTTCGATCCCCCCGACAATAGAGACAAGGAGCCTGAGAGTCATGTTGAAGCGAGGCAAATTGGGAGGCTTGGACGGGGGGCTGTACCGGCCCCTCACGGAGTCCGACGTGCGCCGGATGCATCAGGCGATCGTCAGGATCCTGTCGGAGATCGGGGTGAAGGTGGCCAACAAGAGGGCCTTCGAGCTGTTCAAGGGCGCCGGCCTCAGGACCGACGAGGGCAAGCGCCTGGTCTACATCACCCAGGATTTCCTGGAGGACTGCGTCGACGCGGCGCCTTCCGAGTTGGTGCTGCACGCACGCGGCAACCCGGACAACAACATCATCGTGGGGGGCAAGCGGGTCCACTACGGAAGCGGCGGGACCGCCCTGAACATCCTGGACCTGGACTCCGGGAAGAAACGACCCTCCACGCTGAAGGACGTGCAGCAGGTGTCCAGACTGCTGGACTATTTGAATCACTGCCACTTTCAGGTCATCCCCGTATACCCGAACGATCTCGCCATCGAGAAGGTGGACATCAACCGCTTCTTCGCGGCCATCAACAACACCAACAAGCACGTGCAGGGCGGTGTGTACACGGTGGCCGGCACCAAGCAGGTGGTGGAGATGGCGACGATGATCGCCGGCTCGAAGGAACGGCTCCAAAAGGAACCCTTCATCTCGTTCATCACCTGCGTCATCAGCCCTCTCGAGATCGACAAGGAGTACGGCGACCTCCTGATGACCTGCGCGGAGTCGGGGTTGCCCCTGTCCATCCCGGCCGAGCCCCTCACGGGCGCCACCGGGCCGGTCACGATCGCCGGCAACGTCGCGCAGTTGTGCGCCGAGACGCTGTCGGGGCTGTGCCTGGGCCAGTTGGTCAACCGGGGAACGCCGATCCTGATGGCCTGCACGTCGACGTCGACCGACCTGAGGACGATGGGGTACGCTTCGGGGTCGGTGGAGGAAGGTCTCATCAATTCCTGTGCCGCGCAGATGGCGCAGTTCTACGGGCTGCCGTTTTACGGCACGGCCGGGCAGTCGGACTCGAAGGTCGTCGACGGCCAAGCGGGCTTCGAGGGTGCCATCACCAACCTCCTGGTCGGGATGGCCGGCGGCAACTTCATCCACGACGCGCTCGGGTTGCTGGAGTTCTGCATGACGGCGTCCTACGAGAAGTACGTCATGGACAACGAGATCCTGGGCGAGGTCATGCGGGTGCTCAAGGGCGTGGAGGTCACGGACGAGACCCTGGCCGTGGACGTCATCAAGTCGGTGGGGCCGGGCGGCAACTTCGTTCAGGAGGACCACACGTTCGACCACATGCGCGAGGAGCACTTCGTTCCCGTGGTGGCGGACCGCCAGCAACGGGAGATCTGGGAGAGGGAGGGCAGCAAGGATACCTACAAGCGGTGCAACGAGATCGCGCGCGAGGCCATCGCAAGCCACAAGCCGATGCCGGTGGACGAGGCGGTGGTCAAGGAGATCCGGGCGCGGTTCCCCAATTTCGTCCAGTAACCGATCCAAGAAACCCTGTCGCCGCCGGCGCGGGTGTGTGCCGAAGGAGGAACGATGTCGCAGATCCCGACCATCATGGAAACCGTAGTCAAGGGGCGGCTCAAGGACGTGCAGGGGCTCATACAAGGCGCCCTGGATGCCGGGGAAGTGCCCCGCCAGATCCTCGACGATGCGCTGGTGAGGGGCATGGACCTTGTCTCGGAGAACTGGAAGGCCGGCAAGGTGTTCGTGCCCGAGGTGCTGCGTTCGGCCAAGACCATGCAGCTCGGCATGGACGTCCTGAAGCCTCTTCTGGTGGACGTCTCGTTCGCGCCCAGGGCAACCTTCGCCATCGGGACGGTTAAGGGCGACCTGCACGACATCGGGAAGAACCTGGTGGCCATGATGCTGGAGAGCGTTGGCTACAAGGTGGTGAACCTCGGCGTCGACCTCGAGCCCGGGGTGTTCGTGGAGCAGGCGCAGCAGGGAGTCGCCTGCATCGGGATGTCGGCGCTGCTGACGACCACGATGCCGCAGATGAAGATCGTCATCGACAGCCTCGAGGAGGCCGGCCTTCGAAGCAAGGTCAAGGTCTTCGTGGGCGGGGCCCCGGTGACGCAGGAGTTCGCGGACGAGATCGGCGCCGACTTCTACTCGATCGACGCCGCCCATTCCATCGAGCAGATGAACGCCCTCTACCCCCGCCGCTGACACCTGCTTCGCACGGGGGACGACGGTCGGGTGGGCCTTCGTCCCCCGTGCTTCTTCTTGCCTCGCCACCGTGCCGGGAGAGCATTGCGATGATCATCATCGGAGAGCGGATCAACACCAGCCGGAAGCCCATGGCGCAGGCCGTCGATGAGCGCAACGCGTCGTTCATCCAAGAGGATGCGAGAAAGCAGGAGGCCGCAGGCGCGAGCTACATCGACGTGAACTGCGGCACGCGGCTGAAGACGGAACTCGATGACTTCCTCTGGCTGGTCGACATCATCCAGGAGGCCGTGTCCGTGCCGCTGTGCCTTGACAGCCCGGATCCGAATGTGTTGAAGGCGGGTCTGGCGCGCGCAAGGAATCGGCCGATGATCAACTCCATCACCCTCGAACCCGATCGCTTCGAGGCCGTGGGGCCCCTGGTCGCCGGGGACGCTGCCGATGTCGTCGCGTTGTGCATGGACGCGACGGGGATTCCTCGATCGGTGGACAAGGTCGTGGACAACGCGCGCCGCCTGGTGGAGAAGCTGGAGAAGTCGGGTGTGAAGCGCTCCAGCATCTACCTCGACCCCATGATCCAGCCCATCAGCACCGACACCGAGATGGGGCTGGTGGCGCTCGGCTCCATCGAGACGATCATGGGGGAGTTGCCCGGCGTCCACACGACGTGCGGGCTCTCGAACATTTCGTACGGCCTGCCCGAGCGCTTCCTCGTGAACCGCCACTTCCTCACCTGCGCCATGGTGAAGGGTCTCGACTCGGCCATCATCGACCCCCTGGATCGCAAGATCATGACGAGCGTCTTCGCCACCGAGATGCTCCTGGGCCAGGACGAGTACTGCGAACGCTTCATCGACGCCGTCCGCGAGGGGCGGATCGAGCCCTAGACGTCCGGGCCGCCCATGACGAACGAAGGTGCGTTGGCCCAGCCGGCCATCGGGTTGGGCATAGACGTCGGGGGGACCTTCAGCGACGCCGTCCTCATCGACCTGGACCGGCGGAGGGTTCTCGGCAAGGCCAAGAGCCCCACCAACCACGACAACCTGCTGGAGGGCGTCGCCGGCGCCCTCGGTCTGCTCGACGCCGATAACTTCCAGCACGTTCAGATGGTCTCCCTCTCGACCACCCTCGCCACGAACGCCCTCGTGGAGGGAAGGCGCGGCCGCGTGGTGGCCCTGCTGCCGGGGTACGCCGAACCCCAGTGCCCGCCCGAGTTCCTCGAGGACATCCACCGGCTCCGGGGGGGGCACAACGCCGAGGGCGAGGAGGTGGCGCCCCTCGACCAGGAAGCCGTCGAGCGCATCGTGGCGAGCACCGCCGCGACCGTGGACGCCTACGCGGTGAGCTCCTACTTCAGCACCCGAAACCCCGCCCACGAGATCGCGATCCGGGACCACATCGCCAAGGCCGCACCCGACGTGCCCGTGGTCTGCGGACACGAGCTCTCCCTGAAGCTCAACGCCCGGACCCGGGCCACCACCGCGATCCTGAACGCTCATCTGATCCCCCTCATCCGCTCCCTTCTGCGCTCCGTGAAGGAGGTCCTGGGTGGGTTCTCCATCGATGCCCCCCTGATGGTGGTCAAGGGCGACGGGAGCCTCATGACCGAGGAGATGGTGGCAGAGCGCCCGGTGGAGACCATCCTCTCCGGCCCCGCCGCCAGCGTGGTGGGGGCGAGCTTCCTGATGGGAAACCGCGTGGAGCGGGCCGTCGTCCTGGACATCGGCGGCACCACGTCGGACATCGCGGTGATGCGGGGGGGGCGCCCCCGGCTCAACGAGGACGGTGTGGCCGTGGGGCCCTGGCAGACCCACGTATCCGCCGTCGACGTGCGGCCGATCGGGCTCGGCGGTGACAGCCACGTCTGGTTCGACCCGCGCCAGAAGATCCTCATCGGCCCCAAGCGCGTGGAACCCCTGTGCCTTCTCGCCGCGCGCCTTCCCTCCGTGGTGGAGCGCCTGCGCTCCTTCCTGGCGCGCCAGATAAAGGACAGCCGGTTCACGCCCACGGCCTTCTGGTCCCGGAACCCCGACGCCGCCCCCCGGGGGCTCACGGCCCGGGAGGTGGAGATCCTGGACGTGCTGGCGCAGGGTCCCCGAAGTCTCTTCGGGATCGCGGAGGCGCTGGACACCTACCCGATCACCATCCGAGAGGACGTGGCCCGCCTGGAAGCCCGTCACGTGCTGAAGCCCGCCGGCTTCACCCCGACCGACGTCTTCCACGTCCGCGGCCTCTATCTGCGGGGCGACCGGGAGGCGTCGGCCATCGCCGCGGAGCTCTTTGCCCGGCAGCTCCGCATGGACACCGAGTCGTTCCTGCTGGAGGTCAAGGAGACCTTCAACCGCCGGGCGGCCGTCGAGATCGCGGAGGCCCTCGCCAGCCACCGGGTGGCCTACGCGGCGCGGGAGTCCGAGTGCCCCGCGTGCAGCGCTATCTGGGCCAGCGCCTTCTGGGAGAGAGACGTGGCCGCCAGGCGCGAGCGGGTCGGCCGGTTCGGCTGGAGTCTTCATCTGGAAGACCCCCTCGTGGGGATCGGCGCTCCGGCCGGCATCCTGGTCCCGGCCCTGGCCAAACGCCTGGGCACGGCGGCCCACGTGCCCGAGCACGCCGAGGTGGCCAACGCCCTCGGTGCCATCGTCGGGACCATCGTGGTGCAGCAGGAGGTGCTGATCCGCCCGGTGGGCGGCAACGCCTTCGTCTGCTTCACCTCCGAGGGGAAGCTCCCCTGCGACTCCCTCGACCACGCCGTCGAGCGCGCGAGAAGCTTTCTCTCGGACAAGCTCCTGGCCGAGGTGCGCCGGGCAGGGGGCGACGAGATGGAGTTCACCCTGCGGGAAGACCGCAGGCAGGCTCGCCTCTCCTCGGGGCTGGAGATGATCGTGGAGGTGATCGTGCGCGGCAGGGCGATTGCGAAGCCCCGATTCCAGAAGACCTGGGAAGAACCCGGGCGGCCCCAATGATCCGGGTCACCTTCCTCCCCGGCCCCGTGGTGGGCGAGGCGGAGCAGGGGGAGCGCCTCCTGGACGTAGCTCGGCGGGCCGGTGCGGGAATCGTGGCGGACTGCGGGGGGAGGGGGAAGTGCGGCAGCTGCCTGGTGTCCCTGGCCCACTCCGAGGCGGGGAACCTGTCCCCCCCTTCTCCCGACGAGCAGCGGCTCGTGCCCGGCGACCTGGAGGGCACCACCTATCGGCTGGCGTGCACGGCCCGCGTCGTCGCCGATGTCACGGTCACGATCCCCCCCGAGAGCCAGGCCTCCCGCAGCCCGCCGCGAAAGCCCTTCACTCGTCACCGGATCCGCATCCGACCGGCCGTTTCCCGCGTGCACCTGGACCTCCCCCCCCCGTCCGGGGAGGCCGACACCGTGGCCCGCCGCGTCGAGAACGCCCTGGCTTCGTCGGGAATGAAGCGGGTTCGGCCCGTTCCCCTGGGCACCCTCGCGGACTTCAGTGTGGAGCCCGACGCCGATCGCTGTCGCCGGGTGACCGCCGCGCTTTTCCGGGGCCGGGATGTGCTCCAGCTCCGGCCCGGCGAGAGGACCGGCGTCTACGGGGTGGCCCTCGACCTGGGGACGACGTCCCTGGTGTGCTTCCTGTGCGACCTCGTGGCAGACCGGATCCTCGCGGTCCGCTCCGCGGCCAACCCCCAGGCTGCCTTCGGAGAGGACGTGATCTCTCGGATCGCCGCGGTTCAGAGGGACATCGGGAGCCTCCGCGAGCTCCAGCGGCTCCTGGTCCGCGAGGCGAATCAGCTCATCGAAGACACCGCGAGGGAGGCCGGCGTGGCCACCGACGACCTCCTGGACGCGGTCGCGGTGGGAAACCCCACCATGCAGCACCTCTTCCTCGGGATGAACCCGGTCTCGCTGGGGCACTCCCCCTACTTGCCCCTCACCCGCAGGGGAGGAGAGGTGGACGCCCGGAGCCTGGGCCTGCGGATCTTCCCCCGCGCCGGGGTTCATCTCCTGCCCATGCTCTCGGGCTTCATCGGTGCGGACACCTTGGCCGCTCTCCTCACCCGGGGCCGGGAGTTCTACCGCGGCACGAATCTGCTGGTGGACGTGGGGACCAACGGCGAACTCGTGCTCGCCCGCGACGGAGTGCTGACCGCCACCTCCTGCGCCACGGGGCCGGTCTTCGAGGGAGCCCACATCCGCTCGGGGATGAGGGCCGCTCCGGGCGCCGTCGAGCGCGTGTGGGTGGGGGAGGGCGGAGCGATCGCAACAGGCTTGATCCCGGGGGATGGGGAGCGTGAGGGCCGCAGAGCGGCCGGGGTGTGCGGGTCCGGCGTCATCTCCGCCGTGGCCGCCCTCGTCGACGCCGGCATCGTCGGCCCTGACGGGGCCTTCGACCAGGAACACCCCCACCCGCGACTTCGGACCGACGGTCGCAGTGGAACGGCCGAACTCGTGTTGGTGCCGGCGGCGGAGAGCCACACGGGCCGGGACGTCGTCCTCACCCAGTTGGACATCCGGGCCGTGCAACTCGGGAAGGCAGCCCTGCGCGCAGGGATCGAGATCCTCCTGAGAGACCAGGGGATCGAGACCCTGGATCGGATCTACCTGGCCGGAACCTTCGGGAACTATCTGGTCCCCGCGGACCTCGTGCGGATCGGCATGCTTCCCCCGGTCCCGTTGGACCACATCGAACCCATCGGAAACGCCGCCGGGGACGGGGCTCGGCTGGCCCTGTTCAGTACTGCCTACCGGGCTCGGGCCGTGAAGCTTGCCCAGCGGGTGCGGGTGGTCGATCTCGCGGCCAGACCGGACTTCCAGGAGATCTTCGTCGGCGCCATGGGGCTCGCTGCGGAGTTGAACGTCTGACCTTGCCCACCCGGGAGTCTGCCATGCAGGATCTTCTCCGGGCCCTCCGGGAGTTCAACGCGGAGCGGGAGTGGGAGCGTTTCCACTCCCCCAAGAATCTAGCCGTGGCAGTCCTCATCGAGGCCGCCGAAGTGGCGGAGCACTTCCAGTGGCTCACCGAGGAGGAGAGCCGGCTCCCTCCGCCGGACGCCCTGGAGCCGATCCGCGACGAGATCGGGGACGTCCTGCTCACCCTTCTCAACCTCTCCGACAAGCTGGGCATCGACCTCGAGCAGGCCGCCTGGCAGAAGTTGGGAAAGAACCGGGCCAAGTATCCCGCTGACCGGGTCCGAGGGCTGGCCCTGAAGTACAACCGCTACCCCGTGGGATAGGAGCACGACAACCCCACCGCCCCCTCCGACCGCCTTGCGCGGAACAAAATCGTCCATAATCGCCTGCCTTCCGTACAGTTTTGCACTAGAGCCGCCTGCCGCCCAACCATCGCCGCATCGAAACTCGAATCAATTCCAATGGTTAGAAAGACTTCGGGTGGGGGCATGTCCATTGCAGGACCGGCCCCCCGAGTCCTGCCGCACCGCCACCATCGCCGCGCTCTGACCGCCGCGCCGGGTGCTGCGACGGGGCACGGATCCTCCCTCCCCCCTTCCTGCCCGATCCGACGAAAGGAGGACGCGCCATGGTTCAATCGCACGCGTAGGCCGCCACTAGGAACACGATGGATCTGATGCAGAGGAGGGAAAGATGGATACCGACATCGGAGCCTTGAACGTCATCTTCACGGAATTCTATTACTGGATCATGGTCGTCCTGATGTTCTTCATCCACGTCGGCTTCTGCATGTACGAGGTGTCAGCGTCCCGGCGAAAGAACATGATGCACACCCTGATGAAGAACACCATGTGCATCCCCGTCGTGAGCGTGACCTTCTTCCTGTTCGGTTGGTGGATCTACTTCGCCTTCGTCAACGGCCCCGGCATCACGGGCGGTCTCGTGGACGCTCCTTGGGCCACGCCCTGGAGCGAACTCATGGGCACCCACCTGGGTGGCGCTCCGGCCACCTCGGCGGTCACCGCCGAGCAGACCGGCGCCTGGGCGCGGCTCAACGGCGTCTTCTGGGCCGCTTTCCTCCTGTTCTCCTGGACGGCGGCTTCGATCCTCTCGGGTGGCTGCATCGAGCGGATTCGCTCCGGGGCCTTCTGGATCATGGCGGTGCTGATCGGGTCGGTCCTGTGGGTCATCGACGCGGCCTGGGGCTGGCACCCGGACGGGTGGATGGTCCGGCTCCTCGGCTACCACGACGCCTATGCCTCGGGGGTCATCCACGCCATCGCCGGCGGGTTCACACTGGGCGTCCTCATGAACCTGGGGCCCCGCATCGGACGATTCCGCGCCGACGGGACGCCCCGGAACTTCGCCCCCCACAACCCCTGGCTGGTCACCATCGGCCTGTTCATGATCTTTTGCGGGTTCTGGGGCTTCTATGCAGCCTGCAACATCCCCATGTGGGACGTCCAGGCCGGCGACGGGGTCTTCTATTCCGCGACCAACATCTACCTGGGGCCCACCACCCTGTCGGCGATTACCTTCAACTTCATCATGGCCTTGTCCGGCGGCCTGATGGCCGCCTACTGGGTCTCCAAGGGCGACGCCTACTGGACCTACTCCGGCGGCCTGGCCGGCATCATCGCCGCTTCGGCCGGCAACGACCTGTACCACCCGATCCAAGCCCTGATCATCGCCGCTGTGGGTGTCGTCCTCATCTACAAGCTCCACTACTGGGTGGAACGCAAGTTCAAGATCGACGACGCCGTCGGCGCGGTGGCCGTGCACGGCTACACCGGATTCTACGGCGTGGTCGTCGCCGGGTTCGTTCTGTGGGGCTACCCGTCCTCTCCCAATCCGGAATATGCGGCCATCAACCCCCTGGGCCAGTTTCTGGGAGCCGTCATCATGTTCGGGGTCCTCGGGTTCGTCCCCGGCTGGGTCACGGCCCGCATCATGAAGGCGTTGAACGTTCTGCGGATTCCGGAACAGATCGAGCTCGTGGGGCTCGACGTGTCCGAGTACCACGGCCGCCACCTGGACGAGGAGGAGATCGCAAAGGCGGAGATCAAGTGGGCGGAGGAACGCGGTCTCGCCAAAGGTGGTTAGGGCCGGTCCGGAACGCCGGCGGCACCGGCCCCGGGAGAGGGACGTTGCCCTGCAGAATCGAATCCTCCGAAAGCACGGCACGAGAAAAGGAGACAAACCATGACGACAGGCCCCATCACCAGCTTCGCAGGAAACATCACCGAGATCGGCCCGATGTACCCGTTCGTGGGCAGCGAGATGCTCATGACCCTCCTCCTCGCGGCCTTCTATGTGATCTGGACCCTCTGGCAGCTCCGCGCCGAGACAAAGACCTACGTGCACGAGATGGAGGAGTACGGCGACCAGGTGTCGATGACGACCATCCTCAAGGGCGAGAAGCTCTACCAGAAGCTGGACCATTTCGGGAGCGATTAGTCGCGACAGGCCGGGGCAGCCGACGCTGCCCCGGCCTGCCCTCCTCTCCGGGTTCCTTCCCCCCTAGGCCAGTCGGTCGCAGCGCCCGATCACGGCCCCCGCCGCTCCACGCGGAGGAGGTCGCGTTTCCGGGCGCCGCCCTCGCGGGTTTCGGGCCTGCGCATCGCGTCGCCGTACCGCTCCCACCAGCGGCGTGCCAGGCGCTCGGTCCAGGTGGCCGCCTCTCGGCACAGGCGGAGCCGGGCCGCGAGCTCCTTCGCACTCTGGGGGCGCCGGTCCGGGTCCTTCTCGAGGCAGCTCATCACGAGCGCCTCCAAGTCGGCGGAGATGGGCCGGCCCAGCCTCTGCGAGGGCGGTTGCGGCGCCTCCTGGAGGTGCCTTCGGATGATCTCCACCACCGAGTCGGTGTCAAAGAGCTCCTGCCCCGTGAGCAGGAAGTACGCGACGGCTCCCAAGGAGTAGATGTCGCTGCGGCAGTCGATGACCCCCTGGGTCTGCACCGCCTCCGGAGGCAGGTAGCGAGGCGTGCCCACCGTGAAGCGGGGGTCGGTCACGCCGGCCGCCTCTTCGAGGCGCACGTCCTTGGCGAGCCCGAAGTCCGCCACCACGACGAAATCATGCAGCCCCCCTCGCTCGCAGAGGATCAAATTGGCCGGCTTGATATCGCGGTGGACGAGACCCAGCGCATGTGCCTCCTGCAGGGAGGCGCAGACCTGGAGGAGGAGGTGGATGACACGGCCCTCGGGCTGAGCCCCGCCCAACCGCACCAGCCGGTCGAGCCCGGCGCCGGGGAGATACTCCATCGCGAAGTAGAAGAGGCCGTCGGCGGTGATCCCGTAGTCGTAGATGCGGATTGTGTTGGGGTGGCTCAGGCGGCTCGTCAGGACCACCTCTTGCCCGAACCGCCGAATCTCCTCCGGACTGTACCGGTCCGGCTTGAGGATCTTGACCGCTGTCGGGCGCCGGAGCAGCACGTGGCTCGCCCTGTACACGTCCCCGAGCCCCCCCCCACCCAGCCACTCCTCGAGCTCGTACTGCCCCAGGCGTTGAGCTTCCAAGACCGCCGATCGGACGCGACCCCGCAGGATGAGGATCGAGCGCGAGAAGAAGACCACTGCGCCCGAAGCGAGCACGAGGAGACCGAAGAGCACGAAGAAGGACGCGCGTAGAATCCTCAACGGCCGGTAGGCCTCGGCGACGTCCACCTCGGTGGCGATGCCGAACCCGTGCTCCGGGAGCCAAGCCCACGCGCCGATGACCGGAACGCCCCGGTAGTCGCGGTAGCCGTCCACGTCCACCCCGTCGCGGCCCTGGACGGCGGCGGCGGCCATGCGCGTCAGGGGGCGCTCGCCGCGTTGGCGCTCCGGGCGTTTCCCGGTCAGGAGATTGACCCCGGGGTCGCGGATGCGGACGCGCAGCAGGGAAGACGCATCCTCCCGATCGGGCAGGAGCCCGATCTCCCGGAG
Source organism: uncultured delta proteobacterium (assembly GCA_963707045.1). Lineage (GTDB taxonomy): Bacteria > Desulfobacterota > Deferrisomatia > Deferrisomatales > JACRMM01 > CAZGRT01. The sequence goes on along the minus strand of CAVPOV010000001.1, from coordinate 334,754 downwards.
CTGCTCGTCGAACCGGCTCTGGGAGATCATGAGTCCCTCCGCGTCGAAGGCGTAGGTTTCTCCCGAGGCGCCTGAGCGCGCCACGGAGAGGATTCGGGTGAAATCCTCCTCGGGCCGGATCCGAAGAGCCAGGACCGCAGCCACCGTTCCGTCCCGCCCCAGCAGGGGTGTGGCGACGAACAGGGTGGGGCGCTGGGCTGCCCGCCGTCCCTCACGATCGGGCAGGGGCACCATGGAGAGGAAAGGCCGGCTGAGGACCGTCTCCCCGGCCAGGGCCCTTGCCACGAAGTCGCCCTTCTCGGCCAGGCCGCTGAGTCCCACGAGCTCGCTTCGATCGGAGGCCCAATGCAGTCCGTCGGGTCCCACGACGAGAAACCCCTCGAACTGGTGGGTCCCCAGCTGCCCTTCCAGGCTCTGTCGGATCTCTCTCTGTGCGTCCGACAGGAGAAGCTCGTCTCGGCCGGAGGGGCCGGCTCGCACCAGAGTCTGCAGGGATGCCACGTGCGCACGCAGCTCCGGGCCGCCGGCGATGGCGTGTGCCGCACGTCTCTCTCCGTCGCTCCAGAGCCGCAGGGCCGCCAGGTCGGCCTCCAGGATGGTCACCAACTGTTTCCGGAGCTCCCCCTTCCATGCCTCCCCCACGGTGGAGTGGACGTGCCAGCCCAGACCGGCCAAGCCGAGGCTCACTCCCAGGGGAATCCAACGCCAGGGGGGCCCGGAGAGCGGTTCGGTTGTCCGCGCTCCTTGTGCTGCGCCCGCTGATCGGCTCATCCCGTCGCCTCCCTGACCTGCGGCTTCCGGGGCGAGGACGCCCCGTGCGCAGGGTGACTGCAATGCTGGGGCCACGTCCCCGGCGTGTTGCCAGAGCGCTGGGCCGAGCCACAGTCGGCGTGGTCGTGCGGATTTACCACCCATCCTATCAGGATTGACGCCCACTGCAGCCTCTGATAGAAGCCAACCAAACATCGTTCCGTTCAACAGGTTTGCATTACGTTCACAGCGGGGGCCCCGTGAGCACGCCGAAGAAGGACAAACCTCGGCAAGATCCCCACGACCAGGACGCCCACGCGGTCTCCGGTTCCCAGGAGCACCGCCTGGAGGTGGCCATCGGCAGGGAGGTGCGCGAGTTTCGCAAGAAGCTCGACATGACGGTGGTGGAGCTTGCCAGGCTGGCAGGCCTTTCCGCGGGGATGCTCTCGAAGATCGAGAACGGGGTGGCGGCCCCGTCCCTGTCGTCGCTCCAGGCGTTGTCCAAGGCGCTGCAGGTGCCTGTTACCGCTTTCTTCCGCCGGTATGAGGAGGAGCGAGACGCGACCTTCGTTCGGGCCGGCGAAGGGCTCAAGATCGAGCGCAGGGGGACGCGCGCGGGGCACCAGTACCAACTTCTCGGGCACACGCTGCGCAAGAGCCTTGCGGTGGAGCCCTATCTCATCACCTTGACGGAACAGTCGGACGTCTTTCCCGTGTTCCAGCACTCCGGCGTGGAGTTCCTATACATGCTGGAAGGGGCCGTGGGGTATCGCCACGGCGACAAGACCTACGCCCTCACGCCCGGAGATTCGCTCTTCTTCGACGCGGACGCGCCGCACGGCCCGGAGGAGTTGCTCGAACTCCCCGCGAAGTTCTTGTCGGTCATCGCCTATCCACGCAAGGAGGAAGAAGAGGACTAACACGCGTCGTCGCGCAGCCACCGAAAAGGTCACGACCTCCCTTCCGGCCAAGCCTGGCCTGGTTTTCCTATGGTGCAAAAAAGTTGCCGAACCTGTTGACGGGCCTTCGGGGCCCGTGGCATAGTCGTCCCCGGGGGGGGTGCCCCCCAGGGGGGCGGTGCTGCGAGACGACTCTAGCGGGAGGAGGTCCACATGTGTGGAATCTCGGGGCTTCTGTTCAAGCGGGGCAAGCACCCCGACATGTCCATGACCACGGGAGAGGCGCTCACGGAAATGATGCACTGCCTGCTGCACCGAGGGCCGGACTCGGACGGCTGGGCCATGTACCGGGAGCCGTTGCGGGATGCCTTGCGCCTGCGGTTCTTCGTGAGCACGGACAAGGCCGAGGCGGACAACGATGTGGCTCGCATCCGCGAGGCCCTGGTGAGGCTCAAGGCGAAGATCGTGGACGAGGACCGCATCGGCATCACCTACGGGGTGATCGTGAAATATCGGGGCGACGTGAAGAAGTTCGCCCGTGCGGTGGAGGATGCGGCGCGGTTGGTTTCCCTGGGGACGAGTCTCGACATCGTCAAGGACGTCGGCCACCCGCACGCCCTGGGGAAGTTGTACCGGACCCAGGAGTTCGACGGCACCCACGCCATCGGGCACACGCGCCTGGCGACCGAGACGGGCGTGCACCCGGAGACCACGCACCCCTTCTGGGCCACGGGCTTCGCGGACGTCTGCATCGTCCACAACGGGCAGGTCACCAACTACTGGATGATGCGTCGGCGCCTGGAGCGCCAGGGCATGCGGTTCCACACCGAGAACGACACCGAACTGATCGCGGTGTACCTGGCCTACCGCATGGATCGGGGAGCCACGCTCGAGGAGGCCCTCCGGGCATCCCTGGACGATCTGGACGGGACCTTCACCTACCTGGTGGCGACTAGCGACTCCATCGGCTATGCCAAGGACAAGCTGGCCGCAAAGCCCCTGGTCATCTACGAGGACGACTGGATGGTCGCGTGGCCTCGGAGGAGGTCTCGCTCAACCGGCTCTTCCCCGGCCGGGCGCTCAAGACCTGGGAGCCCCCGCCACTCACCTACGGCCTCTGGACCCTTGAGACGGGACCGGCCGCGCGCACGGGTACAGAAGGGTGACGACATGGTGACGATCGACCTGGCCAGCATTCCGATTCGCGTCGCCAACGAGATCATCCGGGGCTATGGGTCCACGCACCAGAACGTGGAGGTCCTGAACCCGGACGCCCGGCACTACATCGGCGTCGGCCTGATCAGCCCCATCAAGGTCTGGATGCGGGGCTCGGCCGGGTACTACTGCGGCGGTCTGAGCGACGGGCCGCGCTTCGAGGTCGACAGGCAACGTCAGCTGGGGCGTGGGCGACAACATGTTCGCCGGCTCCGTCGAGTCGTGGGCGGAAACGCCGGGCGCCGATTGCCGGCGAAGGGCTCCGCGGCGGCGAAATCGTCGTCCGACGGCAACATCGGGTCTCGCGCCGGGCAGGTGATGAAGAAGGGCACGCTCTGCTGCGCCGGCAAGCGCGAACTTCATGGCCGGCTACATGATGTACGGCGGACGCCTCATCATCCTCGGCAACTCCGGGCGAGCGGGTCGGCGAAGACATGGCGGGCGGCGAGATCTATCGTGGGCGGCGAGGTGGAGTCCCTGGGCAAGCGACGCCGTCGCACGGAGCCCCCGAGTCATGGGAAATCGACAGCGTCATGGAATTCCTCGACCGATACGAGATTCCGCTTCAAGGGCACGTTCAAGAAGATCGTCTGTGCGGGGAAACAACTGCGATACAAGGTGCCGCGGAACCGCGGATCCGCAACATGCCCTTCTTTCACGTTCTCCGGAAGCGAGGCGCCTTACTGGAACCCGAAGGTCCAGGAAGACATCCAGGTCAAGGCCATCATCGGCCGCTACCGCATCCGCGGCTACGGCGCCGCCCGCCACCTGCCCGCACTTCCGGACATCGCCTTCAAGAGCGATCTATCCGAGTGCGGGCAAGGATCCTGACGTGGTCTCCAAGCGTCAACCTCAGGACCTTCATCGGCGAGCGCACGGCGGCAAACCGCTGGACCTGTGCATGCCCGTGATGATCGCGCCCATGAGCTTCGGCGCCCTCAGCCCGCAGATGAAGATGGCCCTGGGCATCGCCTCGCGGCTGTCCGGGATCTCGGAGAACTCGGGCGAAGGCGGCATGTACTCGCCAGAGCGGGCGGAGGCCCGGCAGCTCATCGCCCAGTGCCTGGCCGGTCGGCTGGGCTGGAACGTGCACGACATGAAGCGGGCCGACGGCGTCGAGATCTACATCTCCCAGGGCGCCAAGCCGGGTCTCGGCGGCCAGCTCATGGCGTAGAAGCTCACCCAGGAGATTGCCGCCATCCGCGGCATCCCGGCGGGCATGGACCTGCGATCGCCCGTCGCGCCATCCCGGACATCCTGGGCGGCGACGACCTCATCATGAAGGTCGAGGAATTCCGCGAAGCGATCGGCTGGCGGGTCCCGGTCGAGCATCAAGCTCGGCGCGGGGCGCATCCGCGACGACATCAAGATCGCCCTGAAGGACGGCCTGGATTTCATCGAGCTCGACGGGCTGCAGGGCGGGCACCGGCGCGGCGGGCAACGAGGTGCTGGAGTACGTCGGCATCCCCACGCTGGCCGCCCTTCAGGAGGCCCTGGACGGCCTGCAAGGAGATCGACGCCGAAGGACAGCTGCCCATCGTGCTGATGGGCGGCATCAAGGACGGCGTCGACGCCGTGCCAAGGCCGTGGCCCTCGGGGCGACGGCCGTGGCCTTCGGCACCGCCATGCTGATCGCGGGCGGCTGCATCGCCTGCATGCAGTGCAGCGTCGGCTACTGCCCGGTCGGCGTGGCCACCCAGGAGCCCGAGCACACGTGACGCGTTACAGCATCGAAGCCAGGGCCCTGCAGATGCACCGCTATCCTCGAGGCGGTGCGCTGGCAGATGGCGGCCATCACCCAGGCCTGGGCTACGACGACATCCGCAAGCTGTCGCGCGACGATCTGGTGGCGCTGACCCCGGAGGCCGCGGCGCTGACCCGGCTGCCCTACGACCCGAAGTGCCGCGAGCATCTGCGCGGACAGATTGGATCAAGGAAGGAGCCGCTATCATGGCGAGCTAGACATCAATGCCGGCTTCGAGTGATCGGAGTCTTACAACGAATTCCGACGACGTCGGACTACGTCCCGGCCCCCTGCCAGAAGGCCTGCCCCGTGGGCACGGATGCCCCGTCCTACATCGGCCTCATCTGGGAAGGAAATACGAGGAGGCCTTCGAGGCCATCACCGCCACCAACCCCTTCGCCTCCGTGTGCGGCCGCGTCTGCGCCAAGCCCTGCGAAACGGAGTGCCGCAGGGGCGAAAGCGACGGCGCCGTGGCGGTCCGCGCGCTCAAGCGCTTTGTGATGGAGAAGCTGGGGCATGACTTTCGCCTGCCACCCGTCGGAGGTCACCCGGAAGAAGACCGTCGGGCATCGTCGGCGGCGGCCCTACCGGCCTCACGGCGGCCCAGGACCTGGCGGAGGCCGGGCTACGAGGTCCATGTCTACGAGAAGTCGGACCGGCTCGGCGGCATGATGGCGCTGCATTCCGCCGTTTCGGCTGCCGCGCAGTTGCTCAGTCGAGACGACATCGACCGTCTCCTGGACCACTGCCCGGGAATCCGCGTCCACCGGAACACGGCCTGGGCAGGGACGTACCCTGGACGAGCTTGAAACGGCGCACGACGCGGTCCTGCTGTCCGTCGGCCTGTGGAAGGACAGGACGCTGGGTGTGCCCGGCGAGAGCCGAGGCCATCGAAGGGCTTCACGGCATCGGTCTCCTGACCGACATGAAGAAGGGGTGAAGACGCGGCTCAAGGTCATCGTGGTCGTCATGGCGGCGGCAACGTGGCCATGGACGTGGCCCGCACGGCCCGGCGCGCTGGGCGCCGAGAGACGTGGAGGTCTACTGCCTGGAATCCCGCGAGGACAAGTGCCGGCCTGGGAGCACGAAATCCCGGAGGCGCGAAACGGAAGGGATCGTTATCAATCCGTGCTGGGGGACCAAGGAGATTCTGTCCACGACGGCAAGAAGGTCGCGGGCGTCGAATTCAAGCGCTGCGTCTCGGTCTTTGACGAGGAGGGACGGTTCAACCCCGCTTACGACCGAACGTCGACCCGGACCGTCGAGGGCGACGCCATCCTGCTGGCCATCGGGCTGTCGGCGGAGAGCTCCGAACTCGACAAGGCGGGGCATGATGCAGCGCGGGCTACGTCAAGGCGGACCGGGACACCATGCGCACCGGGGACCCCAAGGTCTTCGCCGCCGGCGACGGCGCCTTCGGCCCCTCCGCCATCGTGACTGCGATGGGCCACGGGCACCGGGCGGCGTACTACATCCGGGCGTATCCTCGAGGGAAGAAGCAGGTGGCTCCCCATGCGTTCCTACCGCCCTGCCGGAGTTCCGTGGCGCAGGACCCCCTGTGGGAAAAGCTGAACCGTGAAGAGCCGGTGTTCTGCGGCGTCGGCCGGACGAGCCGTCCTCTTCGCCGAGTGCGACCTACCTACGACGCGGATCAGGCCAAGCGGCAGGCGGCCCGCTGCCTCCGCTGCGATGCGGAAACCGGGTCGGCCGACTACAACCGACGAACCCGCGACCACATGCACATGATGGCCCGCACCGAGCCCGGGGACACCGAGCGCCTGCGCACCATCCTGCGGCAGAGGCTCCGCCCCCGCGACAACCCCTTTCCCGAGGATCGCAAGCCCAACCTCGACGATGTGGTGTTTCTCGCCGCGGGGCTCACGCGGTTGGTCATCGACCCGTACCGGGAGGCCTGCGACACGGCGACGAGCATCGGCAGGCTCACGCTGCGCCTGCCCTACCTCGCCACGGGTTTCGACGGGGCCCCCGACGAAGTCCGGCAGGGGCTGGCCACGGCGCTGGCCGAGGGCGGGTGCGCCTATGTCGGCGAGAAGCCGCTCGACCCGAGGGTGCCGTGGTTCCAATTGGTCGGCCCCGAAGGAAAACCGAGCAAGGGCGCGGCGGCGGTGGTCTACCTCCTGGGCAGCAAGTACAGGGCCGTGAAGCCGACCGGCCTGAAGAAGGGCCAGATCGCTGGGCTGGCGGTTCAGGCGCCGGCCCTGGAACGAGCCATCCCCTACGCACTGGAGAGCGGGTTCGAGTTTCTGCTCCTCGACGGCACGAGCGGCATCGAGAAGCCGTTCGTCGAACTGGAGGGGCCCCCCGATCTATCCGTGGTGCGCGACGCCATCAAGATCCTTCGCGGGATGAACCGGGAAGAGGACATCGCCCTCGTGTATTTTGGCGGGTTGCGGAGCGGAACCGACGTGGCGAAGATGCTGGCGATGAACGCCAACGCCGGGGTCTTCGGCGTTGCGATGGGGCTGGCCCTCGGGGCCAACATCCAAAGGGGCGTGCTCGCCTACCCGGCGGGCCGCGGCGTGGATGAAATCGCCAAGGCCGGCAGCAACTGGGTGAAGGGCACGGTGCAGGAGACAGCGATCATCGCCCGCTGCACCGGGAAGACCAACGTGCACAACCTCGAGCCCGAGGACATGCGCACGATCACGCTGGCGACGAGAGAGGCCCTGGGGATTCCCCTGGCCTCCGGTGGGGGAGCCCGAGATTACTTCTGACCCAGGGCGGGGCACGGCACCACTGCGCAAGAGCGAGGCCCGCTGGATCCCCAGCGGGCCTCGGGCGTCTCGGGCGCGGGCAGTCACGGTCGCGAAGGCCGTTCGGGGGACCTGCGCTACGGCTTCAGCGCAGGCCCTGCGCCCATCTCGCGTACAGGGTGTCGGCGACCTGGTGAAGCCCGCGGACCCGCTGCTCCAGGTCTTCGAGCATTTGTTCCGGGCTCTGGACGAGGTCCCCCGGGCCGCCCTCCTCCTCGCCCGGGCTCGAGGCCCAATCTCGGACCATGTCCGCCAGCATCTCGATATGGCATTGGAGCGCGAGGCTGCGGCCCACCACGAAGCCCTGGTTCTCACACCCCTCGGCGGTGAGGATCAACTCGGCTCCCTGAGGCAACGTGAAGCTTTCCCGGTGCCACTGAAAGACGATGAACTCGTCCTCCAGGCCGGCCAGCCAGCGTTCTGCCCCCGGTCCCTTCACCTGCCGAAGCGGGTGCCAGCCGACCTCTTTGACCCGACTCGGTCCCACGTGCCCACCCAGTGCCGCGGCGATCAACTGTCCGCCGAGGCAGTGCCCGAGCACGGGGATGTCGCGGGCGATCGCCTGGCGGATGAAGTCGAGCATCCCCGGGATCCATGGAAGGGCGTCGTTCACGCTCTGGGGGCCGCCCATGAGGGCCACCCCGGACACTGCGTCCGCGGACCGGGGGATGGGGTGGCCTCGGTCTACGGCGATGACGCGGTGGCGCAGTCCGCGCTGGAGGAGGAATCGGGACAAGTACCCCGGCCCGTCGTCGGGCGTGTACCGAAAGATGACGATCTCCGCCATGCAACGTCTTCCTGCTCCCGAGTTCCGAGGCGCCGCCGACCGGACGCTGATTTCTGCAGGTCCGCCTCATGCTACGCGCGCCACGCACCGGGAGAAAGGACTCCGGCGCCTTGGTTGCCTGGTAGGAAAATTAGTTGTATAAGAGGAAAGTGTGCGCTTGGCCACATCCATTGGACAGGAGGAGACCATGAGCAAGCCCTTCAACGCGTTCGAGATGGCCCAGGAGCAGTTGGATCGCGCGGCGGAGACGCTCGGCCTCGATGGAGGGACCCACGCGCTGCTGCGCCAGCCGATGCGAGAGGTTCACGTCGCCCTCCCCGTGAAGATGGACGACGGGTCCTCCCGGGTCTTTCCCGCCTTCCGGGTCCAGTACAACTGGGCGAGAGGGCCCGCCAAGGGCGGGATCCGCTGGCACCCCGACGAGACCATCGACACGGTGCGTGCCCTCGCGGCCTGGATGACTTGGAAGACCGCCGTGGTCGATATCCCCCTGGGAGGGGGCAAGGGCGGCGTGGTGTGCAACCCGAAGGAGCTCTCCGGAGCGGAAAAGGAGCGGCTGGCACGGGCCTACATTCGGTCGCTGGCTCGGGACCTCGGGGTGCACAGGGACGTGCCCGCACCCGACGTGTACACCACCCCGCAGATCATGGCTTGGATGATGGACGAGTACGAGGCGATCGTCGGCGAGAGCCACCCGGGGGTCATCACCGGCAAGCCCCTCCCGGTAGGGGGCTCCGAAGGGAGGGGAGACGCCACGGCCCGGGGGGGGATCTACGTAACCCGCGAGGCCGCGAAGATCCACGGGGTCCCGCTGGACGGCGGCACCATGGCCATCCAGGGGTTCGGCAACGCCGGGCAGTACGCGGCGCTGCTCGGCGAGGAGATCCTCCACCTTCGCCTGGTCGCGGCCTCGGACTCCCGAAGCGGGGTCTTCAACCCCCGGGGCATCGACGCCAAGGCGCTCGTAGACCACAAGCGTAAGACCGGCACCCTCGAGGGATTCCCGGGGGCAGACCCGGTTCGCCCCGATGACGTCCTCGAGGTGGAGGTGGACGTGCTGTTCCCCTCGGCCCTCGAGAACGCCATCACGAAGCAGAACGCCGGGAAGCTCCGTTGCCGGATCAGTTGCGAGCTGGCCAACGGCCCTACCACCCCGGAGGCAGACGACATCTTGTTCGACCGGGGGGTCGTGGTCCTACCCGACTTCCTCGCCAACGCCGGGGGGGTGACGGTCTCCTACTTCGAGCAGGTGCAAAACACGTACAACTTCTACTGGCCGCTCAACGAGATCCACTGGCGGCTGGACCAGAAGATGACCCACGCCTACGCCACCGTCCACGCCATGTTCGACAGGCAGAAGGTCCACATGCGGCAGGCAGCGTACCTCGTCTCCGTTGCCCGCGTCGCAGAGGCCTGTAAGCTGCGGGGATGGGTGTAAGGGCCTCACTCCAGACCTCGAGAGATCCGTGACCGCGCCCCCCGACCTCACGGAGCGAAGCCTCGTGCAGGCCTACCGCCTGCACGGGCGCATGCTCCGCCATCCGACCGCCATCGGAGCCATGCGGGGCATCTTCCGGGAGGCCCTGGCGGCACGGGGCATCGTGGACCCGTCGACCCTCGACCGCCGGGCACGGGAGCTGGCCGCCGGTTCCGGGGAGGAGGACGTCCCCGACACGGTGCGCGAGTGCCTGGACGCGCTCACGGACCTCTACTTCGCAGCCCACTTCTCCGACGCGGAGATCGAGGAACACATCAACTTCGCCCGGAAGAAGGAGGCCTTCCGGCAGCTCAACCGCGTCGTGAACACCGAGGGGGTCACCTCGCTCACGATCAAGCAGGCCCTTCGGGAGTTCTGCGACATCCCCCAGGGCGACATGATCTTGTCCCCCAACGAGGTCATGGGGGCGCGCGTCGCCTTGATCAGCCACTTCGTGTCCAGCCAACTGCCGTTCGTCGGCATCGCGAAGTCCCATGTCACGATCCGCGACGTGGACGAACTCGTGGAGCACAGCTACTGGGACCGCCGCCGCCCCGGAAAGATCGGAGGCAAGGCGGCCGGGATGTTCCTCGCGCACAAGATCCTGCTGCCACGGTTCGGGAAACGCGACGCGGATTTGGAGAAACACGTCCGGATCCCGGAGTCGTACTACTTCAACAGCGGCATCTTCTCGGACTTCGTCGACTACAACGGCCTCGACCGGTTGTACAGCCAGAAGTACAAGACTCGGGAGGAGATCGAAGAGGAGTACCGGCACATCGAGAAAGTCTTCCGTGACGCCAAGTTCCCCCCGGACACCACGGAGGACTTCCGCCAGTTTCTCCAGAGGGTGGGAGAGCACCCTCTGATCCTCCGGTCCTCCACGCTCCTCGAGGACAACTTCGGGTTCGCCTTCTCGGGCAAGTACGACTCGGTCTTCCTGGCCAACCAGGGAGCCGTGGAGGACCGCCTGCGGGAGTTCATGTGGGGGCTCAACCGGGTGCACATGAGCACCTACGGGCCGGCACCGATCCTCTACCGCATGGGCCACAACCTGCTCGACTTCGACGAACGCATGGCTGTGCTCGTCCAGAAAGTGGTCGGCCGCCGCCACGGAGACTACTTCCTCCCCTTCGCTTCGGGGGTGGGGTACTCCTACAACGCGCACCGTTGGACACCGCGCATCCGCCGGGAGGACGGCCTCGTACGTCTCGTGTTGGGGCTCGGGACGCGGGCCGTCGACCGCGTGGCGGCCGACTATCCACGCATGGTGCCCCTCAGCCACCCATTGCTCCGCCCCGAGGTGGAGGCCGACCAAATCGCCAGGTACTCGCAGAAGATGGTGGACGTCCTCAACCTGCAGGGCGGAAAGATCGAGGCGCTCGCCTTGGGCGACCTGCTGGCCGCGGCGGACCTGCCGGAGATGGGGGAGGCGCTGTCCATCAACGAGGAGGGCCACCTGGCAGCACCCCTGTTCCGGGGGCAGCCGATCGAGCCGGACCGTGCCTGCGTGACCTTCGAGAACCTCCTGAGGCGAGGCCCGTTCGTGCCGGTCATCCGCAAGGTCCTGCGCAACCTGCACGAGGCCTACCGGGCTCCCGTGGACGTGGAGTTCGCCTGGGACGGGGGGATCCTCTACCTCCTGCAATGCCGCCCGTTCGGGATCAAGGAATACCGGGGCAAGGTCAGCCTGCCCGCGGACTGGCCGGACGAGCGCATCCTGTTCACGACCTCGCGAGTCAGTTCGAATCGGATCGTGCGCGATATCGCTTGGGTGGTGTACGTCGACCCCAAGGCTTACGGCCGTCTGTCGACGCGGGACGAGAAACTGACGGTCGGTCGGGTGGTCAGCCGCCTCAACCGGTTGCTCGAGGGAAAGCGGTACGCCCTGTTCGGGCCCGGGCGCTGGGGGAGCAACGACATCAACCTGGGCGTGAGGGTCGGATACGAGGACATCAACAATACCCTCATCCTGGGGGAAGTGGCGCTGCGGGAGGGGGGATCCACGCCGGAGGTTTCCTACGGCACCCATTTCTTCAACGATCTCGTCGAGGCCGAGATCGTCCCCCTTGCGGTCTGCCCGGACGACGAGGGGTCCGCGTTTCGTCAGGAGTTGCTCACGGAAGCGCCGAATCGGCTCCCCGAGCTGATGCCGGAGGCACGACGTCTTGCTGGCGTCGTGTATGTCGTGGAACTTCCGACCGGATTCGACGGGCGGATGCTCCAAGTGTTCCTGGACGAGGAAGAGGGGCGGGGGCTCGGGTTGCTGGCGGGGCCCGACGAGGTGGGTAGCGGCACCGCGAAGTGAGCGGGTTGCGGCAGCGTGGAGCCGCGGCTGCCTTTCCCCTCATTCAAAAAGGTTGACCAGACCGACGGCCGGTGCCATGATCAAACGGCATTCGAAAGCACATCGCTGGACATGCCCCCGCTCGTGCTTGGCGGGGGTGAGCAGTTCGGGGCGGTGGCTCTCGAAGTCGCCGGTGGCCGAGTTCCGAAGCTGACGAGTCCTTCGACGGGGTCCAGTCGGGATCCCGCTCACCCGCTATTTCCCCTGACGGGGAGACGAGAGGAGGGTCGAGGCATGGCAATGGACGTACGAATGGGGCTTGAGGCGACGAAGTCGAGGCTGGCGGCCGACGGTATCGAGTTCATCCTGGCGCTCTTCGTCGACGTCAACGGCGCGCCCCGCGTGAAACAGGTCCCGGTGGGCTGCTTCGAGGACATCGTCAAGGACGGCGCCGGGTTCGCGGGCGGTGCCGTGTGGGGGATGGGGCAGGGCCCCGAGAGCCACGACATGTTGGCCCGGGCCGATGTGGACACCTACCAGAAGCTCCCGTGGAGGCCCAACGTCGCCATCTTCCACTGCAACGTCTTCGTCGACGACAAGCCCTACGGCTACTGCCCCCGCACCAACCTGCTGCGCATGAGCGAGCTGTTCGCCAAGGCCGGGTATGTCCTCAACGGCGGCTTCGAGCCCGAGCACTTCCTCGTCGAGAAGACGGGCCCCGGCGCGATCAAGGTCTGGGATGCGCTGGGCATCGACACGCTGGCCAAGCCCTGCTACGACTTCCGCGGCATCTCCCAGGCGATGGACTACCTGCAGGACATCATCCGATACGGCAACCAGATGGGGTTCGACATCTACCAGAGCGACCACGAGGACGCCAACGGCCAGTACGAGATCAACTTCGGGTGGACCAACATGCTGCATGCGGCGGACCGGCTCACCCTGTTCCGGATGATGGCGTCGCAGGTCGCGGTCAAGTACGGCGCCGTGTCTACCTTCATGGCCAAGCCCTTCATGAATCGGACCGGCTCGGGTGCCCACCTGCACTTCCACGTGGCCGAAGCGAAGACGGGAAAGAACCTGTTCCCCCTGGGCAAGGGGGAGAAGGACTCGAAGGGGCTGGGGTACTCCAAACTGGCCTACCACTTCATCGGAGGGCTCCTCAAGCACATCAAGGCCATCACCGCCGTCGCCTCGCCCACGATCAACTGCTACCGGCGCCTCCAGAGCGGCGAGTTCGTGTACTCCTCGGCCTCCGGTTACACGTGGACTCCGTCGTTCGCCTGCTGGGGCGACAACAACCGCACGCAGCTGCTGCGCGGCCCGAGCCCCAACCGCTTCGAGGACCGTTCGCCGTCCGCAGCGGTCAACCCCTACCTGTTGGGCGCCGCCTACATGGCGGCCGGCCTCGACGGCATCAAGAACGAGATCGACCCGGGAGACCCCGTCCCCGGGATCAACGTGTGGAACCTGTCCATCGAGGAGCGCAAGAAGCGCGGCATGGAGATGCTGCCCCAGAATCTGCTCGAAGCCGTCACCGCCCTCGAGCAGGACGAGGTCGTGTGCGCCGGCCTCGGGCCGATCGCCAACGACTTCATCCGCCTCAAGAAGGCCGACTGGGGCGAGTTCATGCGCCTCGTCACCCCGTGGGAGATCGACCGGTACCTCACCGTGCTCTGATTTGACTCGGTCGCGCGGGCGGCCCGCTCCGGCGGGCCGCTTCTTTTTGCCTAAACCGTCCTGTAGGGGCGGGCCCGCCCCTTGCTCCTGGATCTGGACCCATACCCCATCGCAACCACACGAGCGGGAGGAGACCATGGCCAAGGCAAGGAAACGCAAGGGAGGATTGAAGGTGACCGTCTGCGGGGCGGGCCACGGGGGTCTGGCGACCGCCGGGCACATCAGCCTGCGCGGGCACGCGGTGCGGCTCTTCAGCTTCTTCGGCAAAGAACTGGCGCCCGTGGCCGAGAAGGGTGGGATTCGGCTGGAAGGGGACGTCGAGGGCTTTGCCACGGTGGAGGGCGTGACTTCGAGCGTGGACGAGGCCGTGGCCGGCGCCGACCTCGTGCTCGTCAACATGCCGGCGCTCGCGCACCGGAACGTCGCCTCGCTCCTGGCCGGGTGCCTGCAGGACGGGCAGACGGTGCTCCTCACTCCGGGCCGCACCGGAGGCGCCCTGGAGGTGTACCAGGCCTTCCGCCGGTTCCAGTTCAAGAAGAAGGTCACCCTCGCGGAGTGCCAGACCTTCCTCTACGCCACCGAGTCCCGGGGCCCTGCCCACGTGGAGATCATGAAGGTGAAGAACCGGGTGCGCGCGGCGGCGCTGCCGGCGACCGACACCGCCTCCTTCATGGGGCTCATCGGGGAGATCTACCCCGAGTACGCCCGTGCCACCAACGTTCTCGAGACGAGCATCAACAACGTCGGCGCGGTGGTGCACCCGGCACCCATGCTGCTCAACTCGGGACTGCTCGAACGGGCCGCGCGCGGCGAGGACCTGCGCTACTATCGGGACATCATCACCCGTTTCGTTTGTGAAAACGTGATGGAGAAGGTCGACCGGGAGAAGAGCGATATCGCCCGGGCCTTCGGAGTGCCCGTGCTCGATGCTCGGGGCTGGTACAAGGAGTGCTATGCCGTGGAGGGCGACAGCCTCTACGACGTCCTCCAGAGCAACGAGTACTACCTCGGGTTCTCGGCACCGAAGCACGTCCTCGCCTACCACCACGTTCTGGACGAGGTACCCAACAGTCTCGTGCCTCTTTCCGAATTGGGCGCGGCAGTCGGCGTCCCGACCCCCATGATCGACGCGCTGGTTGCGTTGGCGTCCGCAGCCCTTGGCCACGACTTCTGGTCGGAAGGCCGCACCCTGGAGCGGTTGGGATTCTCCGGGGATGTCGCCCCCGCGACGATCCGCGATTTCGTGGATTCGGGCCCGCGCTTCTGGGAAGCGTGACCCCTTCTCGAAGCAGCGCGCGACGTGGTTTCCGGTCGCCGGGCGAGGCCGGTGTCGGCCTCGCGTAGGAGGGGTCTGTCCGGTGCCGTGTTTGCTTGCGTCGCCCCCGCAAGTCAGGCCCCGAAAGCGGCGAAAGCCACTGCCGGCCCGTCGAGACGACCGCGACTGGCAAAAAAATTGAACGAAAATAAAATTACGGTTGACCGGTCCTCCGGGTGAGGGTATGAGGAAGTCTCCACTCTGTAAGAGTGCACTTGCGCACGGCAGCGAGGGCTGGTAGGTTGCTCCGCGAAGGCGGGCCTGGGTTTTCTCCCAATCCTGCGGCGAGAAAGTTTCCCCCTTTCACCACAGCAGAGGAGGCGGGAGATGGCCAAGACAGACAGCACCGATATGAAGCGCCGGATCGACGCCATGTTCAAGCGGGACTGCTTGTTCGGGTGGATCTTCGTGGTCTCTCTCTGGCTCACCTACGGCTTCGTATACTTCGCAACCACCTCCCTGTCCGAGCACGCCACCCACGGCGGGGTAGAACATCGCCCTCATCATCGGCGGCCTCTTGGTGCTCGTGTATAACACGGCCTCCATCGGCGCGATGGTGAAGCACTACGGAGAGGACAAGGACTTCATCTACACCGTCGATCTCCGCCACCTTGACCTGCTCCGCGAGGCCAAGCAGAAGAAGTATGCGGACCAGGCGGGACGGTAGGCACGACGCCTTGAGACGAAAGATGGGAGGTCAGCAGCCATGAGGAAGCCCTACGAACCCCCTAAGCAGAGCGCGCCGGGCAGATCTTCGACTCCGTCATCCTCCTCATTCTCATCTACGTGGTCCTCCTGCTCCCCCTGATCTTCGGACTCACGGCCGCGGGCAAGTCCGAGGCCAAGAAACTCGAGGTGGTCAACTGGGAGACGCTCGAGCAGAACCCGACCATGGCCGCCCAGTGGGAGAAACTGGGCTACACTCCAGAAACAGCGGCGGAGATCATCAACCAGAAGTTCGACTACACGATCAAGCCCGTACCCCTCATCATTACCGCCATCGTCATCATCGGCTACTTCGTCATGATGCTGAAGATGTCCGACAAGGAGTATAGAGACGTGATTGCGGAGAAGTTCGATTAGTCTGCGGGCGTTCCAAGAGTTTACCTTCGTCGAACAAACCAGACACTGGGAGGCAGGCGGCCATGGACATCTGGGACATTCTGTCATACCGGTGTTGGGGCGGGTCGATTCTCTTGCTGGGGTGGATGTTCCTAGACTTCCTGCGGGTGAACAAGGATCACGACGAGGCGTTCCTCCTGAGTTCCCGCGAGGGCCACGACGAGATCCTGGAGCAGGAGAGGGAATTCGCCGAGCAGCGCGACAAGAAGAAGCAAGAACCCGGCAAGGCGAAGTGAGCGGAGGACGACGATGAGCGACAACTCGCAGAACAATTCCGAATCCTCCCAAGAGCGCATCTCGCTGCTCAAAGTCCTTGGCCCGGCTCATGTCTGGGCCCTCGGGGTGGGCATCGTCCTCGTGGGCGAGTTCATGGGCTACAACTTCTCCGTGGACAAGGGCGGCGCCCTCGGCTCCCTGATCGCGTGCTGGTTCATCGGGCTGCTGTACACCTGCGTGGCCATGATCGACTCGGAGGTCACCTCCACGGTGGCGGCCGCCGGCGGGCAATACTCCCAGGCAAAGCACATCATCGGGCCGCTCATGGCATTCAACGTGGGCCTGTACCTGGTGTTCGCGTACACGATGCTCGAAGCGGCCGACGCGCTGGTCGTCGGCGACCTCATGAAAGAGGCTGCCGCCGACTTCGGCCACCCCGACCTGGACCCGCGCCCCTTCGTGGTGTTCACCATCGCCATCCTGGCTTGGTTGAACTACCGTGGCGTGTTCATGACGCTCACGGTCAACTTCGTCATCACGGCCCTGGCCTTCATGACGATCTTCGTGTTCTTCTTCGGCATGAGGGGATGGGACGTCTCCGGCAGCGGTTTCCTGCACCGGGAACTCCTCACGGACCTCCCCTACGGATGGATCGGCGTGATCGCCGCGTTCCAGTTCGGCATCTGGTACTACCTGGGGATCGAGGGGACCTGCCAAGCCGCCGAGGAAGTGCGCTCCGTCGGCCGGTCCCTGCCGCTGGGGACCATGACCGGCATCATCACGCTGCTCATCGCCGCGACGGTAACCTGGTACTGCACCGCGGGCCTGCTGCCCTGGGAGTACCTGGGCATCAGCCTCATTCCCCAGTACGACGCGGCCCGGGTGGCGGGGAGCAACGTCATCCAGGTCTGCATGTTCATCGGCACGCTCTTCACGGCCTTGGCGTCGGCCAATGGGTGCATCAACGACGCCGCGCGGGCGTGGTTCTCCATGGGCCGGGACCATTACCTGCCCGTCTGGTTCGGCGCCGTGCACCCTCGCTACCGCACCCCGTACCGGGCCATCCTGTTCCTGGTGCCCGTGGCGGTGTCCTTCGGGTTCACGGGCCTGCTCGACCAGGTAATCACCTTCTCGATCCTGTCGGGCCTCCTTGGCTACACGTTCATGCCCATCAACATGTTTCGATTCCGCAAGCTCTGGCCCCTGGGTACGATCCGGCGGGGGTACGTGCACCCCTTCCATCCGCTACCGGCTATCAGCCTGATGATCCTCTGTATCGTGACCTTCTTCGCGACCTTCCTTGGATACGGGCCTCAGTTGCTGGCCATGATGGCCTTCTACATCACCGCCTCGCTCTGGTTCCACTTCCACCGGTACAAGTACGTCCGACGGGGTGACCAGTTCCAGATGAGCTGGCCGCGGCCCCAGGGGTACTAGAGAGGAGCGTGAGCCATGAAGATCAAGCTGCTCTGCGCCACCGACGGGTCCCACGCCTCGGAGAAGGCCGTGGAGTGGGCCGTGGAACTGACCAAACTCCTCGAGGGCAAGAAGTTGGAGGTTTCGTTGACGTTCCTGACCGTGAGCACGCTCCCGGAAGAGGGGGAAGCGGTGCACGGCGTCCAAGTCCTGAAGGAGGCGGTGGACGAGCAGATCTACCGCGAACTCCACTCGGCGCGAGTGAAGGCGCTCAAGGCGGGCCTCTCGGACGTGACGTGTGTGAAGGCCGCGGGGCGCAACATAGCCGCGGCCATCATCGACTACGCCGAGGAAGGCAAGTACACGCACATCATCACGGGATCGACGGGACGCACGGGCGTGAGCCGAATGCTCCTGGGATCGGTCGCCAGCGAGGTCGTGGGCAAGGCGCACTGCCCGGTGACCGTGGTCCGCTGACCCGCGAAGCCGTAACCCTTGGGCCGGCGTCCGGGTCTTTCCGGACGCCGGCCCATTTTCTTGCCCCGGGTTCCCATGCGCTATGACGCCCTCGCCGTCGCCGCCCTGATGGGGCTGGCGCTCGTCTACATCCACCGGCGCAGTCGGAGGTCGATCCGCACTGCCCGCGCTGCCATGTTCGACGCCTGCCTCCCCCTGCTGGATGCCTACCGCGTCACGCAGGACGGCCTGGGCTTCCCGGTCCTGGAAGGGCGGTACCGGGGGCACGACGTCCAGATCCAACCCGTGGTGGACCACGTGGCGGTCCGGAAGCTCCCGTCTCTCTGGCTCCTGGTGACGGTCCGCGGGCCCGTTCGCTACGAGGGCACCTTGGACTTCCTCGTCCGCCCGCTCAACGTGGAGTTCTTCTCGCCTTCGGCGACCCTGGAGAAGCGGCTCCCGGTTCCTCCGGGCTGGCCCCCGCACTCCTGGCTACGGACCGACGACCCGGAGCGGATGCCCCCTGTGGAGGTTGTCGCCCCGCACATCGGTTTCTTCGAGGACCCCAAGGCCAAGGAACTCCTGGTAACGCCCCAGGGTGTCCGCCTCGTCTACCAGGGAAAGGAGGGGCAGCGCGCCCACTACGCAGTGCTCCGGCAGGTGGAGTTCGGCGACATCGCGGTTCCGCCGGAACTTGCCCGGGAGCTCCTGGATCGCGCGCTCGCTCTGTACCGAGATGTCGAGAGAGAGGGCCGAACGTGAAAAAGTCCAAGAAGGCGGCGGGGACGGCTCAAGAGCCATCCCGCCGGGCCAAGCCGCCGCACAACCCCTATCTCGTGCTGCTCGCCGCGCTGGTGCTGCCGGGCTCCGGCCAGGTCCTCAACGGCAACCCGACCCGGGGGCTGACCATGCTCTTCTTCATGATCTCCTTGGGCTGGGTCACCTACCACCTGACGACTCCCCAGCACTCCTTCGTCGGCCGGCACTCTGGAGGTATCTTCGTTTACGCCATGTCGCTCCTGGACGCCTACAAGTGGGCCCGCCACCGCTACGAGTTCTTCCGCTTCCACGGCGTGCTCCCGGGGAATCCCCCCCGGGCCTGAGGGATCGCGGGGGCGGCGATCCACGCGACTGATGGTCGGCGGGAGGCCTCGGTTCCGAGCGTCCCGCCCCGCGGCGCGTCCATTTCAACGCAATGTGTTTCTGGCATAGACTCCCCACCTGAAGCCAACCTGCGTCACCGAGGTGTACCCATGGCCGGCACCAGGATCGGTTCCCTGATCCGAAAGACCTACCGTGACTTCCCCCTCGACGAGGTGGTGGAGCGGGACGAGCCCAACCTCTTCCGCGAGATATACCCCTACTCGCAGGTGTGCAAGGTGCCCTTCGACGGGGTCGTGCTCGCCCCCTCGCCCCACGACGAGATCTGGATCACCGACACGACGTTCCGGGACGGGCAACAGGCCCGCGCGCCCTACACGGTGGAGCAGATCGTGGCGATTTTCACCCTGCTCCACAGGCTCGGGGGACCCAACGGGATCATCCGCCAGTCCGAGTTCTTCCTGTATTCGGAGAAGGACCGCGAGGCGGTGCGCCGCTGCCAGGAACTGGGGTACCGGTACCCCGAGATCACCGCCTGGATCCGGGCCGCGAAGCAGGACTTCAAGCTGGTGAAGGAGATGGGGCTCAAGGAGACCGGGATGCTCACCTCGGTCTCCGACTACCACATCTACCTGAAGCTCGGTAAGAAGCGGCGGGAGGTCTTCCGGGACTACATGGAGGTCGTGGAGGCGGCCCTCGCCGAGGGAGTGATTCCCCGCTGCCACTTCGAGGACGTGACGCGCGCCGATATCTACGGCTTCGTCGTACCCTTTGCCCGTGCCCTCATGCGGGCCTCTGAGGAGACAGGCATCCCCATCAAGATCCGTCTCTGCGACACCATGGGCTACGGGGTTCCCCACGCGGGTGCTGCCCTTCCCCGCAGCGTGCCGCGCTTGGTGCGGGCGCTCCACGAGGACGCAGGGGTGCCTCCCGAGCGTCTCGAGTGGCACGGCCACAACGACTTCTACAAGGCCCTCATCAACGCCTCCACGGCGTGGCTCCACGGGTGCGCCGCAGTGAACGGGACCCTCCTCGGCTTCGGCGAGCGAACCGGCAACGCCCCGATCGAGGGACTGGTGATCGAATACATGGAGCTCCGGGGCTCGGAGGACGGGCTCGATCCCTCGGCCATCACGGACATCCGCAACTACTTTGAGCGGGAGCTCGACTTCCAGATCCCGGCCGGGATGCCCTTCGTCGGCTCCGAGTTCAATACGACGAAGGCCGGCATCCACATCGACGGCATCCAGAAGGACGAGGAGATCTACAACATCTTCGACACGAGGAAGATCCTCAACCGCCCCATGGCCATCGCGGTCACGGACAAGTCGGGCCTCGCCGGTGTGGCACACTGGATCAACACCCACTTTGCCCTGACGCCCGACCGGGGCATCGACAAGCGCCATCCGGGCGTCGCCAAGGTCCAGCGCTCGGTGATGAAGGAGTACGAAGGGGGGCGCACCACTTCGATCTCCACGGAGGAGATGGAGCGCAAGGTGCAAAAGTACATGCCGCAGTTGTTCGTATCGGACTACGACAAGCTGAAGAGGCGCGTGGGAGACGCGGTGAAGAACATCATCGAGGGGCTCTTGGAGAACCCGAGCATCCGCTCGATGGATTCGGGCTCCATGGAGCAGGTGATGCGCAACGTGGCCGAGGAGCAGCCCTTCATCCAGTTCATCTACGCCACGGACATGGAAGGCCGGAAGATTACCAAGAACATCACGCAGATCGAGGACCGGGCGAAGTACGCCGAGTACGAACACTTCGACAGCTACGTGGACCGCTTCTGGTTCCAGGAGCCCGTGAAGACCGGCAAGGTCGCCGTGTCGGACATCTACACCTCCAAGGTGACCGGGCGCCTCACTCTCACCGTGTCGGCGCCGATTTACGACGCCGAGGACCGCATGGCCGGAGTTCTGGCCATCGACATCAAGTTCGAGGAACTGGCCCGCCAGGAAGGCGAAGAGGACTGACGTCGACGTGGGCACAGTGCGCGATCGCCGCAACGAGGGACAAACGGGCTGGCCGGGGGCCTGTCGGGAGGGCCTTGCCTGATGGCTCCGCTCCAGAACCGCCCCGTCGTCATCATCTCCTGCAAGGTTCTCGAAGATGCGGTGGCCCCGCTTGCCACGGAGTTCGGTGCCGAAGTCCGTTTCATGGAGTACGGTTTGCACCGTTTCCCTCCTGGGCTCCGGGAGCGCTTGCAACAAGAGATCGACAGCATTGCGGAACCAAGCGTAATTCTTCTTGGGTACGGACTGTGCGGGAATGGTTTGGTTGGAATTGAGGCGAGGCAACACACCATTGTCATGCCAAGAGTGGACGATTGTATTTCTTTGTTTCTTGGGTCACGGGAGATATATATATCTGAGTTTCGTTCCGAACCTGGAACATACTATCTTTCGAAGGGGTGGCTGGAGGTTGGAAGCGACCCGCTTCATGAATATGAACGATACGTAACACAGTATGGGCCGGAGGAAGCTCTTTGGCTCATGGACGAGCAGTACCGAAACTACAGACGTTTGGTGCTCGTTGCCCACACGGAACGGGACCTCGAGGAATGCCGGCCGCGGGCGCTCCGTGTGGCCGCCTTCGGGCAGCGCTGGGCATGGCGATACGAGGAAAGGCTCGGCACCGACGGGTTCATCCGCGAGTTGGCGATGCAGGGACGGGACCCCGAAGGGGCCCCCGACCGGTTCCTAGTCGTGCCTCCCGGGGGAAAGGTCCACGAGGTCGAGTTCCGACGATAGTCTGTTTCCCGCCGCTGCGCAGCATCCCTCTCCCATCCGTTCGGAGCATCACGACCACGCGCGCGACGCCAGGCCACGTGGGGCGTGGAACTGCCCCGGCGTCCGCGCACTTGGTTTGCATTCAAGGAAAGATTGTTGTACGCTTGGAACAATTCGCCGATCTCGCAAGGGGCTGGAGAACCCTCGGACACGAGTGAGCGGTGTGGAGTCGGTGAGGCAGGGTGGCCTCTGCCACCTTGGGGCGAGAAGGGCGTTTCTCTGGGGCGACGCCGCCGGACTGGCCGAGTGCCTTCCGCCGGCCTGGCCCGTAGGGGGCTTTTCCGTTGCTGATAGGTCGGCAGAGGTGTGGATGATGGAAAGACCCCAGGCCGGTTGCCCTCGTTGTGGAGGCTTCTTGCGAAAGCACTGGGTCCAGTGCCCGAAGTGCGGCCGTGAGCGCATCGCGGGGGCGGGGGAGCGGCGGCGCTCGGGAAAGGCGAACGCAGTGCCCACTCCCGGAACTCCGCCATAGTCTGGAGACGCCCGCGGGTGCTGGATCAGGTCAGCCGGTCCCGGCGGCGTCCACCTCGTCCAGCAGTGCGGATAGCCCGGTCGGGAACTCGTCCCACTGCACCCCCATGCGATTGCGGGTGGCGGCAGAGCCGAGAGGTCCCACGGGCCGGGACCACCGCACCTGCCCGCCGCCCATGGCGGGTCCGGAGGGCGCGTAGACCGTGAGCTGCACGTGCTGGCCGACGCGGCCCGCGAAGCGGCACTGGATGCGGATCCCCCGGGTCGAAAGGTCTTCCGCGAGGGCCCGCACCCCGCCGGGATCCACCCGCACGAGCATCTTCACCGGCCGGCGCCGCGCCTTCCGGCTCTCGCCGCTGCTTCCCTCCGCCTTGGAGAGAACGAGATCCTTGGGGACGGGAACCCCCTGCTCCCGGGCGAAGGTTTCCGCCTGAGTCAGCTTCTTCTCCAGCAGGGCCGTGAGCCCGACGGGGTCGGGCCGGATCTCGCGGCAGCCGAGGCGCTCGTAGCGGGCCAGAGCCCTGGCGCTCGCCAGCGCCCGGCGGAGGTGCAGGACGCGGTCCCGGGGCGACTGCAGGCACCGCTCCCAAACGAGCGACTCCCGGATGCGCTCCTTCTCGGCGTCCACCCCCTTGCACAACTGGGTGTGGCACGCACGGCACAGCCCCCCGGGGCCGATGCGGGACAGGACGCCGGAACGCCCGCAGGAAGTGCACTTCGCCATCGTCCGAACCCTCTGACGCTGTCGTGCCCCGCGGCACCGCCGCCGCTGGGAATGCTTCCGACCACCGTAGCGCCCTCTTCGCACCTTCGCAACCCCTGTGGCGGGGAGCCCTGGAAGTGCGGTGGAGGCTTGGTACCTTGGAGGGACACGTCATCGTTTTCGGGGGAAAGGGAGCGTCCATGACCCGAACGGGCTACCGGTTCCTGGGGGTTTCCGTGCTCGCCGCCGTGGGGCTGATTTGTGCGGACGTCCTGGTGGACTACTGGTTCTTCTACGAGGTGCCGCTCGCCGACATCGCCGTGCTCGGTGTGCCCACCTTCGAGGTCTACTTCCGGGGGGTCATCTTCGCGATCGTCGTAGGGTACGGGTACGCCACGGCGCGGGTGGTCTCCAATCGGGAGCGGTTGGCCGAGGAGGTTCGGGAGAGCCAGGGGAACCTCAACCTCCTCTTCGAGACCCTTTCCGACCTCCTCCTGGTCCTGGACCCCGGCGGTGCGGTGCTGGGGGCGAACCGCGCCGCCGAGCGGACCCTGGGGTTCCCCGCGGACGAACTGCGTGGACGCGCCTTCGCGGGCCTCCTGGAACCGGACGACCGGCTGCCGGAGCCGGAGGAGCCCGCCCGGACGGTGGCGGTCAGGACCCGTTCGGGCGAGCCGGTCTGGCTCGAGGTCCGGGTGACGGCCGGTAGTTGGGAGCGGGGCGAGGCGCTGTTCTGCGTCGGGCGGGACGTGACGGAGCGGCGCCGCGCGGAGGAGGCCTTGCGGGCTTCCGAAGCCGAGGTGCGGCGGCTCTCCACTCGCATGCTGCAGGCGCAGGAGGCGGAGCGGGCCGCCATGGCCCACGAACTCCAGGAGGGGCTCGCCCAGTCCCTCGCCGCCGTCCACTTCTTCGTCGAGCACGCCCTCGGCGAGGCGAGGCCCGGCAGTCCCCAGGAGGGGTCCCTGCGGGCCGTGATCCCGCAGCTTCGGGGCGCCGTGGACGACGTGCGCCGCCTCGCCCTGCAACTGAGGCCGAGCTCCCTCGACGAACTGGGCCTTCTCCCCACCCTGGGGTGGGTGTGCCGGGAGTTCCAGGCGCGCAACCCCGAAATCCGGCTGGAGGAGGAGGTGGACGTCGAGGAGGGGGCGACCGCGCGGGAGCTCAAGATCGTGATCTGCCGCATCCTCCAGGAAGCGCTGCAGAACGTGGCGCGCCACAGCGGGGCCGGCCGCGTGCGGGTGTCGCTCACCCGCGCGGACGGCGGCGTGGAGCTGCGGGTGGAGGACGACGGGAGGGGTTTCGACCCGGCCGCGAGGCCGGGCCTCGGCCTCGACGGGATGCGGGAGCGGGTCGAACTCACGGGGGGCCGCCTGCGCCTGGAGACCGCCCCGGGCAGAGGGACGGCGGTCCTCGCCTCCTGGCCCGCTGCCGCCGCTGCGCAAGCGGACCCGCCCGGCTGAAGCCCGGGCGGGTCCGCGTCACGCTGGGGCGGGAAAGGGGCGCGCGCCCGCTCCTCAGCCCCGGATGATCCGGGGCAGGATCATCTGGTGCTGGGCACAGATGGAGCGTGGGGTTCTGGTAGGCGCCGCCGGCGAACGCCTCCAGGTAGCGGCGCAGGTCCGGGAAGCGCACCACCTCGTCCACGTACCCGTGCTGGGCGCAGTACAGCGGGCGGGAGCGGTCGTAGTACTTCTGCACCAGCTCGTTCATCTTCTCGATGACCGGGCCCAGGGGCTTGCCCGCGTCCTTCTCCTTCACCAGGCGCCGGGCGTAGCGACGCGGCTGCCGCGGTCTCGCCGTGCATGACGTAGATCTCGGTGGTGGGGGTGCCCAGGGTGAAGGCGTTGTGGTTGTTGGCGGTGGGGCCGCCCATCACGTAGTGGGCCGCCGCCGTTCCCTTGCGCAGCACCACCAGCATCTGCGGCACCTCGGTCTGCTCGATGGAGTAGATCAGGGACTGGCCCAGGCCCAGCAGCTCCGCCTTCTCGGCGATGTCGCCCACGTCGATGCCGGTGGTGTCCTGGAACCAGACGCATGGGGATGCGGTCGCGGCCGCACAGGGTCACGAACTCGTTCATCTTGATCAGGCCCTGGCGGTAGAGCTTGCCGCCGATGCCCGGGTAGTCGGCGTACTCGGGGTAGCCCGCGCGGCATGAAGCCCTGGTTGTTGCCGATCACCCCGCACGAGGAAGCCGTCCACCTTCACCAGCCCGCAGTAGATCTCCGGGCCGTAGTCGGGCCGGAACTCCAGGTGCTCGCTGCCGTCCACCAGCCGTGCCAGCACGTCGGTCGAAGGAGTAGGTGCGCTTCTGGTTGTAGGGCACGATCCGGTTCGAGCTCCTCCGGGGCAGAACCGCGGCGGCTTCGGCTCGGCCACCCGGAAGAACTTCGGGTCGTAGGCCGGCATGTCTCGTCATGTACTCCTTGATGCCGTCCAGCACCTCCTGCTCGGTCTGGAACACGTAGCGGAAGAACCCGGTGCCGTCGTGGTGGATCTCCACCCGCCCCGGGGGCCTCGGCCTTGAACTTGCGGGTGGCCTCGATCAGCGCCTCGCAGCCCGCCTCGTCGAAGTAGCCCCTTGGGGCTCATGCCGCTGACGATGCCGCCGCCGCCCACCGCCATGTTGGCGTCCTTGTGGGCGAAGAGCATCGTCGGGCTGATGGACTGGTAGCCGCCGCCGGCGGGGTTGGTGCCGTAGATCGCCGCCAGGATCGGGACCCCGCAGCTTCTGCAGTTCGGCGTGGCGGAAGAAGGTGGTGCCCCCGCCCCGCCGGTCCGGGTAGACGAGCTCCTGGTTCGGCAGGTCGACGCCGCTGCAGTTGACCAGCCACACCAGCGGCACGTTCAGGCGCTTGGCGAGGTCGGTCACCCGGAGGATGTTCTCCGACTGCCCGGCGACCCAGGCGCCGGCCAGCACCTTGTTGTCGAACCCGATGATGACCGCCCACCTGCCGGAGATCTTGCCCGAGCCCGTCGACCACGTTCGTGGTGCCGTCGGGTTCTCCATCGGGTCGAAGACGGATGTGCAGCGGGCACCACGTGCCGGGCTCCACCAGGTACTCGATGCGCTGCCACACCGTGAACTGGTCCCGCGCGTGGATCTTGGCGTCCGGCAGGCCGGAGGCCCGGACCTTCGCGATCGCCTGGGCGAGCCCCTCCTCCACCTTGCGGATCTCCGCCACGCTCTCCTCCGAGGCGGCGAGCTGGCGGTCGGTGAGGGGCTGGCCGAGGTCGGGCATCTTCTGGAAGTACGGCTTCATGGTCTCCTCCCGGTGGCGGTCGGGGAAACGGGCACGAAGTACAGCGCGCCGTTGGCCCCCGTGCAAGAAACGTCCCAAACGGTCGCGGCCGACGCCGGCCCGGCCCGGAGGCGGGTCCGATGCGCTTTCGGAGGAAGCGCTCCGGCGGCGACGCGGTGAAATTTCATTTCCTGCCGCTGAATTCTATACCCATGCGAGCTGGTTCAGAGCACCGGGGCCAGGGCCCGGCAGGCGGCCACGCCGACCCGGTGCGCGAGGGACGCCGAGTGGACGTGGGCCCGGGTGTACGCGCTGGAGACCTTCAGGTCCCCCTCGAACATCTCCTCGAGCTCCCCGGCCACCGAAGAGGAGAACACCAGCAGGTTCACCTCGAAGTTGAGGCGGAAGGAGCGGATGTCCATGTTGGCCGAGCCCAGGGTTCCCCACTGCCCGTCCACCACCACGAGCTTGGAGTGGAGCATGCCCCCCTGGTAGCGGAAGACGTGCACCCCGGCGTCGAGCAGGTCGGGGAGGAAGCTCTCCCCCGCCAGGTCCACCAGGAGGTGGTCGGTGCGCTCGGGCAGGATCAGCCGCACGTCCACCCCGCGCCGGGCCGTGGTGGCCAGCGCCGTCGCCACGGCGTCGTCGGGCACGAAGTAGGGAGTCTCGATCCAGACCCTCCGGCGCGCCGAGGCGATGGCGTGGAACATCGTCGCCCGGATCGCGCTCCCCGGGTCGTCCGGTCCGCTGTCCACCACCTGCACGATGGAGTCCCCCTCGGCGCGGCCCCCCGGGTAGTACCCCTCGTCGACGAGTTCTTCGCCGGTGGCGAAGAGCCAGTCCGCGGCGAAGACCTCCTGGAGCTGGCGAGCCGCCGGGCCCGTGACGCGCAGGTGGGTGTCTCGCCAGGACGGCTTGCGGGCCCGGCGCCCCCGGTATTCGTCGCCGATGTTCGCTCCCCCCGTGTACGCCACCGTGCCGTCGAACACCGCGATCTTCCGGTGGTTGCGCAGGTGGACGGCCAGCCGCCGGGGGAAGTGGCGCAGCGGCAGGAACCACCCCACCCGTCCCCCCGCCCTCAGGAGCGGCGCCACGTGGCCCTCGGTGAGGCGGCGGGAGCCCACCGCGTCGAGGAGGAGGCGGACCTCCACCCCCTCGGAGGCCTTGTCCTCGAGGCGCTCCAGGAACTGGCGCCCCGTGTCGTCGGGCTGGAAGATGTAGTACTCCAGGTGGACGTGGCGGGTCGCCGCGGTGACCGCGTCGGCGAGTTCGTCGAGGAGTTCCGAGGCGCTCTCGAACACCTCGACCCGATTGCCCCGGGTGGGCAGCCGGCGCGAGGTGCGGATGGCCACGGCGAGGGTCTCCCGGGTCGCTTCCGGCAGGTCTCCGGGCGGCTCCTCCACGGGTTCGCCCGCGGCCCCGGACCGCGAGGTCATCCGGGCGGCGAACTCCCCGAGGACCCGCCGCTTCCTCCGGAACCGGCGCCGCTCGATCGTGGCG
Source organism: uncultured delta proteobacterium (assembly GCA_963707045.1). Lineage (GTDB taxonomy): Bacteria > Desulfobacterota > Deferrisomatia > Deferrisomatales > JACRMM01 > CAZGRT01. The sequence goes on along the minus strand of CAVPOV010000001.1, from coordinate 306,809 downwards.
GCCCCGAAGACGAGGTAGAGGAGGGCGCCGAGCACCGGCAGGAGGAAGATCCCCTCGAGCCAGGCGAGGGTGGCCACGGGCTCCTTGCGGCGCAGCACCAGGTCCGCGGACAGGACCGCGGCCACGATCAGGTGCAGTACCAGAAGCGTCCAGAAAGCCTCGCCCACCGCGTCCTCGCCGTCAGCCGGTGCCGGTCTCCATGAGGTAGCCGCGCCGCACCCGGCCCAGGCTGGAGAGCATGTTGGCCTTGATGCCGGGGTGCCCCCGCTCCAGGTCCCGCAGCAGCGCCTTGACCTCCCGGCGCTTCATCTCCTCCACCCCGCAGGCGGGGCACCCGCAGCACACCACGGGGAACCCCCGCAGCTCCGCGTAGCTCCGGATGTCCTCCTCGAAGACCGTGCACAGGGGCCGGATCACCACGTTCACCCCGTCCTCGGCCCGGAGCACGGGCGGCATGCTCTTGATCTCGCCCGTGAAGAACTGGCTCAGCAGGAGCGTCTCGATCAGGTCGTCCGCGTGGTGCCCCAGGGCGATCTTGGTGTAGCCCCTGCGTTGGGCCAGCCCGTACAGGATCCCCCGCCGGAGGCGCGAGCAGAAGGAGCAGTAGCTCGTTCCCGGGTCCCGCTTGGCCTCCACGATCTCGTAGATGCGGCTCGGCTCCACCCAGTGGGTGAAGCCCTGCTCCCGGCAGTATGCCTCCACGGGCTCCGTGCGGAACCCCGGGAAGCCGGGGTGGACGGTGACGGCGTGCACCTCGAAGGCCACGGGCGCGCGGCGCCGCAGCGCCTCCAGGCAGTGCAGCAGCGTCCAGCTGTCCTTGCCCCCGGACAGGGCCACGAGCACCCGGTCCCCCTCCTCGATCATCCGGAAGTCCGTGACCGCGCGGCCCGCCTTGCGCAGGATGCGCTTCTCCAGCAGGCTCGGGTTCGCCATCAGATCACGAGGAGGTCGAGCAGGGAGAGGAGCGCGATCACCCCCAGCACCGGGTTGAGCTCCCGCCCCCGGCCGGTGAGCACCTTGAGGACGACGTAGGAGAGGAACCCGAAGAGCAGGCCCGTGGCGATGGAATACGTGAGCGGCATGAGGACGATGGTGAGGAAGGCCGGGAGCGCCTCGTCGAAGCGCTGGAAGTCGATGCGCTGGATGCCGCGCACCATGAACAGCCCCACCACCACCAGCGCCGGCGCCGTGGCGAAGGCCGGGATCGAGCCGATGAGGGGGCCGAAGAAGAGGGCCAGCAGGAACAGGGTGCCGGTCACCAGCGACGTGAGCCCCGTGCGGCCTCCCTCCGCGATGCCGGAGGCCGACTCGATGTAGGTCGTGGTCGTGGAGGTCCCCATCAGGCTCCCGAACACGGTGGCCACGGCGTCCGCGCCGAGCATCCGCCCGATGCCCGGGATGCGGCCGTCCTCGGTGACGCGGCCCGCCTCGTAGGAGACCGCGAGCAGGGTGCCGAGGCTGTCGAAGAGGTCCACGAACATGAAGGAGAAGATCGCCGCCCACAGGGCCGGCTGCAGGGCTCCGAGCAGGTCGAGCTCGAAACTCACCGGGCCGGGCGACGCGGGCAGGCTGAGCAGCGCGGCCGGCGGCTCGGCCAGGCCGAGGGCGAAGCCGGCCGCCGCGGTGGCGAGGATCCCCGCGAGGATCGCCCCGCGGATCCGGCGGGCCTCGAGCACGGCCATCAGCACCACGCCGCCGAGGCCGAGGAGCACCGACGGCGTCAGGTCGCCCAACCGGACGAGGACGGCGTCGTCCTTGACGACGAGTCCGAGGTTCTGGAGCCCGATGAAGGTGATGAAGAGCCCGATGCCCACCCCGGCCGCGAGGCGCAGGTTGCGCGGGATCGACTCCACGATCCGCTCGCGCACGCCGACCCAGGTGAGGACCAGGAAGAGCACGCCGGAAAGGAACACAACCCCCAGCGCGGTCTGCCAGGCGATCCCCTGGCCCAGGCAGAGGCTGAAGGCGAAGTAGGCGTTCAGGCCCATGCCCGGCGCCATCATGAAGGGGGCGTTGGCCCACAGCGCCATGAGCCAGGTGGAGACCCCCGCCACGAGGCAGGTGACCGTGATCAGCGCGGCCTTGTCCATCCCCGTGGCCGAGAGGATCGACGGGTTCACGAACACGATGTAGGCCGCGGTCAGGAAGGTCGTGAGGCCGGCCAACACCTCGGTGCGCACGTCCGTGCCGTGGGCCCGGAGACCGAACCGACCCTCCGCGCCCATCGCCGTTCCGGCCGAGTCGCCTCCGGACCTCACGCGCGGTCCCCGATCATCTCGAGGAAGCTCTCGAGCCGGGTGCGGGTGCGGGCGTCCACGGGCATGGGCCGGTCCCCTTCGATGGTCAGCACCGGGACCCCCAGGGACTTGCGCAGCAGCATGTCCTCCATCTGCCGAAAGCAGAAGGACTGCACGTAGTGGATCAGCCCGTGGATCCGCCGCCGCTCCACCTCGCGCCGGATGTCCTCGAGGCGGGGGAAGATCCCGTAGGGGTACGTGTAGCGGGTGTACGCCTCGGCCAGGGGCGCGCCGAGGTAGGGCAGGGCGAACTGGCGCTGGGTCTCGTTGTACACCACGCGGGCGTCGCGGGCTTCCAGGAACTCGTGGAGCCCGGTCAGAATGGGGGGCACGCCCACGTAACCCAGCCGCAGGGGTTCGTCGCGTCGGGGTCGGCCCGCCGCCTCGGCCAGGAACCGCTCCACGCCGAGGCCGTACTGCTCGGGGTCGCCATTGAAGTCGCTGGCGGAGACCAGGTACAAGTGGTTTTCGAACCCGGAGACGCGGTCCTCCTCCCAGGTGAGCCGATCCACCTCCAGCGCCCGGGCGCGCACGGCGTCGAGCCTTGCCTTCTGCCGCTCGGCGTCCGGCCGGGAGGCTCCGAGTCGGGCGCAGAGCCGGTCGATCTCCCCGGAGAGCACCTCGGGCGAGCGGTCGTAGGGGTAGGCGAAGGGGATGGTCTCCAGGCCCTCGTACTGCCAGATCTCGAGCAGGGCCTGGGTGTTGGAGCAGTCTCCGGCCATCACCCCCACGACGGCGCTCACCTCCGAGCGCCGGGCCGCGGCGTAGATGCCCTTGATCCACCCGCACGTCGTGGCGGGGAAGCCTGCGATCTCGGCCTGTTCCAGGAGTTCTCCGGGGTGGGGGGCGTTGACGAAGGCGTTGTTCAGGTCGACGGGCTGGTGCCCGGCGGCGTAGATCACCTCCACCGGCACGGTGGTGGTGATGCCGATCCGTGCCATCAGTCCTCGCGGATGAAGAGGTAGTAGATGATGAACGCGCCCACCGCCACACCGCCCGCGGCGAAGAAGAAGAGGTTGCGGTTGGGCCCCTCCTGCACGCCCGAGAGGGTCGAGCGGGCGAGGAAGCTCACGGCCAGGGCGGCCGCGATGACGACGAAGGTGACGCGCCACTTGAGCAGGAGCGAGAGCAGGAGAAGCACGCCCAGGCCGGCCATCCCGTACGGGTGGGTGAAGAGGGCGACCAGGCGCTCGTTGGAAACGTGGGCGCCCAGGGCTTCCCAGTCGACGGCTTCGAAGCGGTTGCGGAGGCTCTCCCACATGCCCGAACTCCTTGTTCCGGCCGGTTCTCCCGGCGATCCGGACGCCATACGCTACCAGATTCGCGAGGTTCCGACCAGCCCGGGGCCGGCCCCGCTTCCCAGGTCGTGCCCGTGACCGGGCCGCTGCCCGTCGCCCTGCTCTTCGGGGCGGGGCTGGTCGCCGGCACCGTCAACGTCCTCGCCGGCGGCGGGTCGTTCCTCACGCTGCCCGTGCTCATCTTCGTCGGCCTGCCCCCGGGCGTCGCCAACGCCACCAACCGCGTGGGGGTGCTGCTGCAGAACGTGGGCGCCGTGTGGGGCTTTCATCGCCACCGGGTGCTGCCCTGGCGGAGCGCCCTCTGGGCGTCCGTGCCGGCGATGGCCGGCGCGGTGGTGGGGACGTGGGGGGCCCTGGAGATCGGCGACGACGCCTTCCGCCACGTGCTCGCGTTCCTCATGGTGGCCGTGACCCTGTGGTCGCTCTGGAAGTCGCCGAAGGAGGCCCCCGGGGCCGACGCCGGACGCGTGCGCCCCTGGGTCCTGGCGGCGGGGTTCTTCGGGGTCGGCGTGTACGGCGGGTTCGTCCAGGCCGGTGTGGGGTTCTTCATCCTGGCCGCCACCACGGCCGCCGGTCTCGACCTCGTTCGGGGCAACGCCGTGAAGGTGCTGGCGGTCCTGGCGCTCACCGCCGTGTCCCTCGCCATCTTCGCCTGGCAGGGGAGGGTGGAGTGGCTCCCCGGCCTCGCCCTGGCGGCCGGCAACACGCTGGGCGGGCTCGTCGGCGTGCGCCTGGCGGTGCGCAAGGGTCACGCGTGGCTGCGCCGGGTCGTGACCGCCTGCATCGTCCTCTTCGCCGTGAAGCTGCTTCTCCAGGGGTAGCGGCGGAAATCCCGGGCGGGAAAACGAAAAGGGCCGCACGACGGCGGCCCTCGGAGAGGCGGCTGCGGAGCGCCCCGGTTCAGGCGGCCTTGGTGACGCGGTTGGAGCGCAGGCACCGGGTGCACACCCGGACGCGGCGGTTCCCCTGGGGGGTCTGGGCTCTCACGGTCTGCAGGTTCGGGAAGATCACCCGCTTGGTCTTGTTGTTGGCGTGGCTCACGTTCTGGCCCACTGCGGGGGACTTCCCGCAGATCTCGCATGTCCTGGCCATGACTGTTCCTCCTGCAGGGGTCTCGACTCGAAGCGCGCCTTTATAGCACGTTCCTTCGGGGGCCTCAAGCCTTCTCGACGCCGTTTCGGCGTACTGTTCGGGCTCGTCCGCCCCCGGCGTTCGAACTCAGGAGAAGGGCTTCCACCAGGCCTTCCGGTCGCCGGTGAGCCGGTAGCCCCTGCCGCGGCTCTTGATGTCGTGGAGCTCGTCCTCGAGTTCCACGATGCGCTTGTCCCTCTCCTGGAGCTGCGCGCGCAGCCCCTCCACCTGCTCCTTGAGCTTGCGGATCACCGTGTCCCGCGGATCGGGGCCCCGGGTGCCGGGGGCGGCCGGGGCGGGGGTGCGAGGTGTCGGGGCCTGCAGCGGCTCGGCCGCGGCGGGCCAGGAGAGCGAGTAGTGCTTGAGGCGGAGCAGGGCGTTGGGGGGGAGGCGGAAGGTCTGCACCGGTCCCACCGACCACTTCCTCCCGTCGTGGCAGCAGGGGAGCAGGCGGAACTGGGAGGTCTCCAGAAGGCCCTGCAGGGCCCGGAGGTCGGAGGCGTGGTCCGGGAAGAACCGCAGGTCGCAGCTGATCGGGGGCTGGTCCGGATCGTCGTGGAGGAGCACGGCCAACGCCACGCAGCCGTCGGTCTCCTGGTTGAGTTCGACGCCCACGTCCGCCCGCGCCGCCCCTTGCAGGTCGGGCACCTTCACCAGCAGGTGCACCTGTCCCGTGCGGTCCACGTCGGACACCACGCCCCGCTCGGCCAGGACTCTGGCCACCTGCGGGTCGAGGGACCACTGGGGTTGGGAGGTTGCGCCTTCCGTGGATGCCATCCGAGGTGCGCCGGAAACCAAGCGGTGGAGAGCGCTGGGCGCTCAGGGTCTGCCGGGTCGCTACGTTACCCCGAAGGTCCCGTCGGCTTCAACGGGCTTGTCCGCCCGTCGCCTCCCGTCGACCTCAGGGCCGGTCGAATTCGCGCGCCTCGCCCGGCCGCAGGACCGCCACCTGGGAGGCCAGCGAGGCCGCCTGCCGGACGAACTCGCCGGCGTCCTGCTCGAGCACGTCGAAGGTGGCGTAGTGCATGGGCACCACGAAGCGGGGGTGCAGGAACTCCACGGCCTTGGCGGCGTCCTCGGGCCCCATGGTGAAGTTGTCCCCGATGGGGAGGAAGGCCACGTCGATGGCGTTCATCTCGCCGAGGAGCTTCATGTCGTAGAAGAGCCCCGTGTCGCCGGCGTGGTAGGCCGTGAGCCCCCCGAACCACACCAGGAAGCCGCAGGGGTTCCCGGTGTACTCGGTGCCCTTGTCCACGAACGCCGAGCCGTGGTGGGCGATGGTGAGCTTCACGCGGCCGAAGTCGAACCGGTGGCTGCCCCCGATGTGCATGGGGTGCACGCTCGCCCCGCGGCGCTGGCAGAAGGTGGCGAGCTCGAAGGGCGCCACCACCGGCGCCCCGTAGCGCTTCGAGAGTTCCACCGCGTCGCCGAGGTGGTCGGCGTGGCCGTGGGTCACGAGGATGGCGTCGAGGGGGCCGACGTCCTCCACCCCGGCCCGGCTGGTGGGGTTGCCGCTGAGGAAGGGGTCGAAGATGATCCGGCGGGAGCCGTCGTCCAGCACGAAGCACGCGTGGCCGTGGTAGGTGACTCGAATCATGGGGTCGGTTCCTCCCTGCGGGGGATGGGGACGGAAGGGCCGGCCCGCCGCGCCGTCACGGCAGGCGGTAGACGAGCCGGACCACCGCCTCGGTGTGGGAGATCCACAGGTCGTCGTGATCCTGGTTCTCCTCGCCCTGGGTCCAGTGGAAGCGCACGCCCGGCTCCAGGAAGAACGAGCGGCCGAGGGGGTACTCGAAGCCCGCCCCCGCGGCGACGCCGATGCCTCCGTACTGCGTCTTGCCCCCGTCGTCCACGTCCGCCTGGTACCCGCCCAGCCCGGCCTCCACGAAGGGGTTCCAGCGCACGTCGGGGAACCGCCAGCGGCCCAGGAGTTGGAGGGCCGACAGCTGCAGGTCCTCGCTGCCGTCGCCGTCGTGCCAGGAGGTGCGGAGGTCCAGGACGAAGGAGAAGCGCTCGGCGTAGCCGATCTCGAGGCCGATGCCGAGGGGGAAGGAGGGGTCGAAGTCGGAGATCTGCTGGTGCGGGATCACCACGCCGGTGAACGGCAGGAACCGGAGCCCGTAGGTGGTCTCCCAAGCCGAGGCCGGGGCGGCCGCCGCGAGGCCGAGGAGCAGCAGCAGGTGCGGGAGACGGACGCGGGTCATGGACACCCCCGGAGGGCAGAGAGAAGGGGACGCGCCTTCTTATCGCATCGGCGTGCGGCCCGCAAGATTCCCGGCGCAGGCGGCGAAAGGCCTTGACGCCCCCGCGGGCTTGCCCTTGAATGACGGCCCCGAACCCCCGAACCCCCGAGCCTGCTGCATGAGGAGGCCCTGCGCGTGCGCCCCGACGAGATCCGCCAAGCCACCGGCATCGACATCCTGCCCCGCCACGCCCCCCGGATGGTGTACCGGTGCGTGCGCTGCGGGGAGACCTTCGACCTGGAGCGCCTGCTCTACACCTGCCCGAAGTGCCGCAGCCTGCTGCGGGTGGCGGACCTCCACTTCGACGCCCTGCGGGAGAGAACCGGCGCCGAGTGGCGCCGAGTCTTCGACCTCCGGCGCGCGTGCCGCGAGCCCGGCCTGCAGGGGATCTTCCTCTTCCACGAACTGATCCTGCCGTCGGTGCCGCTGGCCGACGTGGTGTACCTCGGCGAGGGCCACACCCCGATGGTGGCCGCCTCGCCCGAGCTCGAGGCTCTGGCTCGGGAGCCCCTTCCTCGTGAAGAACGACGGCCAGAACCCGTCGGCCTCCTTCAAGGACCGGGGCATGGCGAGCGCCATCAGCTTCCTCAACCACTACCTGCGCACCCACCGGCCCGACGCGGTGCTCGGGATCTGCGCGTGCACCGGCGACACCTCGGCCGCCGCCGCGCTGTACCTCTCGTACCTGCCCAAGGCGGCGGTCAAGTCCGTGGTGCTCCTGCCCAAGGGCCGGGTCACGCCCCAGCAGCTCTCCCAGCCCCTGGGGAGCGGCGCCACCGTGGTGGAGATCCCCGGGGTCTTCGACGACTGCATGAAGCCTCGTGGAGGAGCTCTCCGAGGACTACGACGTGTTCCTCCTCAACTCCAAGAACCCGGTGCGGATCAGCGGGCAGAAGTCCTTCGCCTTCGAGGTGGCCCAGCAGTTGGAGTGGCAGGTGGAAGACGTCACCGTCGTCGTGCCCATCGGCAACGCCGGCAACGTCACCGCCGTGATGGAGGGCTTCCTCGACCTCGAGCGCCTCGGCATCGATCGAGCGCCTGCCCCGCATCCTCGGGGTCCAGAGCGAGCACGCCAACCCCGTGGCCCTGTGGCGCGACGCGGGGCGATACCGGCCCGTCACCGTGAAGCCGAGCGTGGCCCAGGCGGCCATGATCGGCAACCCCGTATCCTTCCCCAAGGTCCGGGGGCTCGTGGAGGAGAACTTCCGCGACCGCTTCTCCTGCGTCCAGGTCACGAGCAGGAGATCATGGACGCCATGCTCCGGGTCGAACCGCCACGGGCACGTGGTCTGCACCCAGGGAGGCGAGGCCGTGGCCGGGCTGCGCAAGGCCCTGACCGAGGGCAGGGTCGAGCGCCGGGGTCGGTTCGTGTGCGACTCCACCAGCCACCAGCTCAAGTTCGCCGGATTCCAGGAGGCCTACTTCGCCGGGGAGTTGGAGGCCGAGTACGGCGTGAAGTCCCGGGAGGACCTCGTGAACCGGCCGGTCGCGCTGCCGGCCTCGGCCGTTGCCATCGCCTCGCACCTAGGCCTGCGCCGCCGGGCCGGCTGACCGGGGGGCCGCCCCGCGTGCGCGGCGCTTTTGCGCTTGAAGGCGGGGCCGTCGCTGTGTTACCTAGACCGACTCCGATGGGGATGTAGCTCAGCTGGGAGAGCGCCTCGTTCGCAACGAGGAGGTCGTCGGTTCGATCCCGATCATCTCCACCAGATCTCAGAGGCCCCCGCCGGCGGGGGCCTTCTCTCTGGCACCAACGCCGGGATAGCTCAGTCGGTAGAGCAGCTGATTCGTAATCAGCAGGTCGTCGGTTCGAGTCCGATTCCCGGCTCCAGTCAGATCAAGGGGTTAGGCCACCTGCCTAGCCCCTTCTTCTTCGCCTAATCTACCAATAATCTACCACCGCGAGGGCCGCAGCGCGGGACGAATCGTCGTGGATTCCCCGGTCTGCCCGCGGCCATCCTTGACTGCGGTGAGCCCATCCGGAGGCGGGAGCGTGACGGTCACGAAAGCTCGCTGCGGTTCAAGGCCGGAGGCATGTCCCGGCGCGAGAAGTCTGGCGGGTGGTGCAAGGACGATGTCGCGGAACTTGCAGCGGAAGTCGCCGGGCATTGCCCGGGAGGGAACTTCCTGCGGTGTTGACTGCGGGGCGGACGCCGCTCATCGCGACCCTCGGAGGCGACCCCGGTCGTGACTCTTGAGGACGGATGGAACTTGGCAAGCCGCGTGTTTCCTTCGTCCCGGGCCCATCACGCGCGCCGGCCGCCCCAGTCCTCCTGGGCTCTTCCTCCAAGACCGAACGTTTTCGCTCTTCTTTGCGCCTTGGCGTGAGGCGCTCTTGTGAAGCGCTCCTCGCCGCTTCACGGCAGCTTCAGCAGTCGCTCGCTCCGCCACACGCGGATCACGCGCACCCGGTCGGGGTCCCGGCGGTAGACGATGCGGAAGGGAGGCTGGATGAGCTCCCGCAGGAAGGGCTGGCCGAACTCGGGGACGATCCGGCCCAGGTCGGGATGGGTCACCAGGCCCTCGATCTTGGCGAAGATCTCTGCCGCGAACCGCTGGCCCACGTCGGGAACGCGCTGGGCGGTGTACCAGTGGACCATGTCTTCCAGGTCGCGGAGGGCCGACTCCGCGAAACGGATGACGGTCTTGGGCACGGCGCTACTTCAGCCCCAGACGAGCCTTGGCCTCACCAAGGGAGATCTCGCGGCCCTCTTCCAGATCGGCCAGCCCTTCCACCACGGCCCGGAGGAATCCGCGCTCCTCCTGCTCCTTCTCGTACTCGGCCACGGATTGGACTATGGCCACGCCACGTCCCCGGCTGGTGAGCAGGACGGGGCGCCGGGACTCCGCCGCGTGCTTCACCACCCGGCCCGGGTTCACCTTGAGGTCGGTCAGGGGGATCACGTCCTCGGAGAATCGAGTGTTCATTCGCACCTCCAAAGAGACCTTTTCGATGGACGAATGATAGCACCTCTTGACGAGCACTCCCAGCGGTCTGTGCGGTCCCGCCCCGTGCAGGGAGGATTCCAGGTCCTGCAGGGTGGCCAGATAACGGTTCCTGCCGCCGAGGCGATTCACGATTTCGACGGGAGTCCCGAACCGGGCCAGGGGCTGGACCCGCAGGACCGCCAAGTCTTCGACGTTCTCGATCCCCCCGTCCGCGTACTTGTCCAGCAGCGCAGCCACGACCTCCTGCGCCTTCTCCCCGTACCTGGCAAAGACGTCGCGTTTACGCACCTGCTCCGCCCGCCACCGCCGCGTGAGGGGCGGGTGGTCGAACGCCACGTGGCAGACGAGGTCGAAGGGGTCGAACTCCTTGCCCGCCTCCTCGGCCAGAGCGTCGAGAAGCACCCCCTGCTCGGCGAACGCCTCGGTGACGGCGGCCTTGCGCTCGGCCTGGGTCCAGCGCCGCAGGAAGTCGTCGAGGGACGCGAACTCCTCCCTCACGGTCTTCTTGGTGTAGTCCTTGAAGGACTCGGTGATGAGCTTGCCGTCCTTGCCGTAGTACTGCACCCGCTCGGCCACCACCCACACCGGCACTTCGCCGACCACGTACTTGACCGGCTTGCCGCCCGGCGGTTGCTCCGCGTCAGCCGGGGGCAGGGACGGGGGCTCGGGCGGGTCGTCTTCCGCTTCCTCGACGCCGGCGTCGAAGGCTTGGGGTCCTGCGGCTCATGACGGAAAGTGCGGAGGTCGATCCGTAGGGGAGTTCATTTCACGGGACACGGAGGTCGTCATGCGTCGGACCGTCTACGTCGGAACCCTGTTGGGCTTCGCCCTCTCGGCCTGCTCCGCCCACCTGCACGGAAGTCCGGGGCACTCCCAGGCGAAGGTGCACGCCAATCCTTCCCAGGCCAAGGTCCAGGTGAACCCGGCCCAGGTGAAGGTGAAGGTGAAGTAGACCGGACCCGCTAGGGGTGCCCGTCCAGGCTCCCCGAGTCCCGGCGGTCGTCCCCCACCTGCGAGACGGCCTTCTGGCGGAGGCGGCTCCTCGCAAGGCACCCCGGGCTCGACGCCCTTGACGTGCCGGTACGTCGACCGGGGTCGCCACGGCACAGTGGAGTGGTACGCATGGTGCGAATCGCCATCCTGCTCTCGATTCTCGGAGCGTTGGCCCTCGGCGGGTGCAGCAAGCTGACGGCTGAGAACTACGACAGGCTCAAGGTAGGCATGACCTTCGAGGACGTCGCCGGCCTTCTGGGCTCGCCCGGGCAGTGCGGAGAGAAGCTAGGCTTCAAGAACTGCCTCTGGGGCGACGACTCCGCGCACATCCGGGTCAACTTCGTGGCGGACAAGGTGGCGGTCTTCACCTCGAAGAACGTCCGGTAGGGAACTGCCGGGTTGCGCCGCCCGATGGGCGGGGCCGGGGCGTTGTCACGCCGACCGCCTCGGCTGCGTTTCCGATCGGCTGCCCGCGCCGAACCCTGCCGACCGGCCTGCTGTCCCCCGACGCAAGTCTCTCTTTGGTACTCCCGATCACACTCGTGAACTCCACGGGTCGGCCGGAAGCCCCGGCGGACCCGAGCTGAGCCGGGGCTTTTGTTTCGCCAGGCCGGCCTCCTGGCGCTCTCGGAGGGGCGGGCCTGAGCCTGGCTCGCCTCTTGCTAATCGCTGGTACGCGTGCTTGTCACGCGGCCGCCCGAGTGGGCGGAGAGTACGGACACCTTTCGTGTTACGGAGGACACATGAACGCGAAGAACCTTCGGATCCTCGTCGTTGTGCTGGCGGCGGGCCTTGCGCTGTTCGGCTGCGGAGGCAGTGGCGACGGTAGCTCCACGGGGCAGCTCAGCCTGTCGGTCACGGACGCACCGGTAGACTATGCGGAAGCCTTGTACCTGAGGATCGAGAGCGTGACGCTCGAGGGCGTGCAAGGGTCCCGAGACCAGGGCCCCTTTGCCGTCGCCGAGCAGGACAGCCTGGTGAACCTGATGGAATACACGGGCACCGGCAGCGCCGTTCTCCTGTCCAACCTCGAAGTGTCCGCCGGAACCTACAAGGTCCGAATCGACGCGGACCTGGGCTTCACCGCTCAGGAGCAGCGCTCGTGGATTGCCTTCGCGCCGGACTCCTCCGAGTGCCAGGAGCCGCTGCCCGCCGGCGCCGTGTGGAGCCCGGACATGGAAACCTGCCGGTATCCGCTCGTGATCCCGAGCGGGGAACAGGCCGGCTTCAAGCCCAAGGGGGACGTCACCGTCGAGGCCGGCGGCACGAGCCGGTTCACCGTGGAGTTCGACCTTCGCAGGAATGTCGTCGATCCGGAGAGCCCTTCCGACACCGCGTACCGGCTCAAGCCGACGGGGCTGCGCCTCGTCAACGACTCGACGGTCGGGACGGTTTCCGGAGTCGTGGCCGCGACCATCTTCCCCACCGACTGCGCACCGACCGACGCGAAGGTCTACCTCTACGATCGTACGGGTGCCGTGGGTCCGTTCGTCGCCGACGACATGCACCCCGGAAACGAAGCGTTCGTGACCAGTGTGAGCGTCGAGCAGGTTCTTGCCCCCGAGGCGGGGTACCGCTACCTCATCGGTTTCGTCCCCGCGGGGACCTATGCCGTGGCCCTCACGTGCGACACGGAGGACGACCCGGACGCGGACGAAGAGCCCTTTGTCTTCCTCACCGCGGCAGACGGGGTCCAGGTGACCGCCGGGGGTGACGCGACGCAGGACCTGCCGCCCGCGCCCTGAGATAGGCCGGTTTCCGAGGCCTCAACGTCCAACGTTCGCGGGCCCGGACGAAGGCGACCTCAGCGATGGGGTCGCCTTCTGGTTTGGTACGCCCGACATGGGCACTGACTCGGAGGTGAACGTCCTCCCCGGAGCAGGTCACAGCGAGGGAAGGGAAGCGCAGAGGCGCGAGGGGGGCCGGGCGTCGGAAGGGAGCGCAATCCCCGCCGTAGCGCGTGACGGCGGTCCGGGGAGAAAGGCGCGAACCCGCAAGCCGCGGGCGAGGGAAGGTAGAGCGGTGGGACCCCGCGTCCCGTAGCGACCTCCCACTGCGCCCAATTCGAAAACGCATACCGTCCATCCGGCTGAGTCCCGTCAAGTGGTGCAAATCGGGTCTCCAGCTCGGTGTCCGCTACGCGGCTGCCTTCGGTTCGATGAGGGCAGTCGCCGGGGTGGGGTGCACTACCGTCCTCAACGTCTCCGGGCTCATGTATCGTCGCGTCACCTGCCACTCGTCGGTCTGCTCGGAGACCAAGGTGCCGATCAGCCGCACCACGGCGTCGGCGTTGGGGAAGATGTCGACGACGCGGGAGCGCCGCTTGATCTCCCTGCTCAACCGCTCCAGCGGGTTGGTGGACGACAGCTGCGGCCGCGTGTTCGATGAAGCCGTCTCATCGTTCGGCCTCCGATCGTTCCTCCATGGGCCAGCGTTCTCCGCGCGCGCCTCCCGCGGAACGGCCCAAGGGCCTACGTCGGTTCCTTCGATGCGGTTTCGGGCAGTGACCCCAGGAACTGGGAGACAGTCTGAATCGTTACGCCGCCGGTGAGTTCCGGGCGGTTCATGTGGGGGCCGAAGTGCCTGCGGTCGCCGGTGAGCAGAGGGCTCGCGCGGGCCACGATGGCGGCGTGCAGGATGGGGCGGTCCTTTGCCGCCAGGGGGATTGGGCACGCGTGGGGTGGCGACGGCGACACCCGGCGCACGGAGTCGAGCATCCGTTCCAGGCGTGGGAGGGCCGCAGGGGCCTTTCTGCCGAGGTTGCGCCGCGCCTCTTCGGTAGCCAATTCCGACGTGACGACCTCCCAGTGCCCGCACCGTTTCGCGATGGCCACCACGAGGGCCGCCTTCCCGTCGGGATTGTGCGCCGCCGTGAAGAGGACGTTCGCGTCGAGGAAAAGGCGCGTCATGCCTTGTGGCCGAGCCTTTCGAGAATCCGAGCGCGCTCGGCCTCGGTGAGTTTGTCCTCCTCGTCCCAGAGCCGGATCTGGTCGTCGGTGTAGATCTCCACTTCCACCACCGCAGCAGGCTTCAGGACCATCTGGCCGGACTGGTCCTCCAGAATGACTGCGTCTCCGGGGCCAATGCCGTACTTCTTCCGGACGGACGCGGGCAGCGTGACCTGCCCTCGCCCTGAAACGATGAGGTGCTCGCGCATGATCGGTGCCTCCGCCTCGGCGCCTTCCAGGGAACCCATTGCAGCAGAATATCAGTAAGTCAGCAATTCCGCTGTCCCGCCTCCGTCGAGTTTCCTGAGACCGGGCGTGCGGCTCGGTTCGGACGACCGAAGACCGCCGGCAAGGGGTGGGCGTGGAGTTGCGCCACCGGGAGAGCGTCGCGAGTGAACTCGAGTTCGTTCCGGAGCCATGGTGTTGCGAACACGTCCCGCGAGCGCCTTGGTTCCACGCTCGGCGTTCGCCGTCTGGGATGCGCCGGACGGGGTTCGGCTGCCGGTCAGAGAAGGTGGGCCACAACGCGACCACACATTGTTGCGCGGGGCGTCCCGTCACGCAGCCCGCGGGTGGACCGCTTCGGCGATGCTTCCCATCTTGCGAAGGACCGCACGTCCAGGGTGTGGGCGGACTTGCAGACGCGCTGCACGGGGACGGACGGAGCGGCGTCCGGACCGTTGACGTTTCCTTCCCCGTAGATCTCGTCGGGAGAAGGCGGGGAAGAGGAACACCGGCCCCTCACGCCGCGGTGCAGCATGATCTGCCGGCGCGGCCGCGCGAGAATTCCTAGAAATGGCACCATTTTGAGGGAACCGAAACATTTCCCCATTTTTCCCTTGACGCTGCAATGCAGCAAACTTATCGTATGGGAAATCGCAACCGACAACCGCAGAGGAGAACCGATCATGACGAAGAAAGACGTGTTGACCGAGACCACCGAGAAGGCCACCGAGAAGGTCACCGCCTACATGGGCGAGCAGATGGCGCTGGTCGAGAAGTGCGCCGCCCTGTACCAGGCCCAGGTGGAGAAGGCCGCCAAGTTCTGGACCGACGCCGCGGAGACGGCGCTGGCCGAGGGCCGCAAGGCCGCGAAGGCGTGGATGGACCTGGGCGGCAAGGTGGCCGAGGACGTGCGCACGGCGTGCGAGGCGAACGTCAAGGAAGCCACGAAGCTGTTCACCCCCGCTGCGTAAGACCCGACCCGTCGGGACGACGGGGTTCGAACCGAGGAGGGCCGGCGACTGCGCCGGCCTTTCCTTTTTCGGGGACCGCGCCGCAGAAGGGCCGCCCCTGCCGCTGCGAGCGCCGGTGGTCGAGTCCGGGGTGTGTGAAAGATTTCCGTATCCCTTGACCCCCGCCGAACCCGCTGCATGCTCACGCCACGCGAGGGGGCTCGTCCCCCGTCACACCGGACCGGAGGTGGCACCATGAAGAGGAATCTGGGTTTGGCGCTCGTGGTCGTGTCCCTTGTGTTCGCCGGGTGGGCCAGGGCCGGGGACTTCGGAACCCCGGCGGAGGCCAAGGCCATGCTGGAGAAGGCCGTGGCCGAGGTGAAGAAGGACAAGGCGAAGGCCCTCGACATGTTCAGCAAGGGCGAGGGCGGGTTCAAGGACCGCGACCTCTACCCGTACTGCGGGGGCGCGGACGGCAAGTTCACGGCCCACCCGAAGCTCGTGGGCCAGAGCCTGAAGGAGCTCAAGGACAAGACGGGCAAGGCCTTCGGGGAGGAGATCTACAAGGTGGCCCAGGAGGGGAAGATCTCCGAGGTGCCCTACATGTGGCCCCGCCCCAACGAGACCAACCCGGTGGAGAAGGTCGCCTACGTGACGAAGATCGGCGATCAGGTCTGCGCGGTCGGCTACTACAAGTAGCCTTCTCTACGGCACCGTCGCTTCCTTCGAGGCCCCGCCCCGGCGGGGCCTCGCCTTCTCCGGGCGCCAGCGCCGCCCCGCCCTCACCGGTCCCCGCGACGGAGTTGTCTGCCCAGTTTCTCGATCTCGAGACCCAGTGCCTCGACGGCGCGGCCCACCTCGTCCTCGGTCCACCGGGCCCCGCCCCTGGCGCGCTCTCCCAGTCGCCGCGCCTCCTCGGCCGCCCGGCGGGCCCCCGCCGCGACCTCGTGCCCCGCCCATTCGAGAGCGCTCTCCAGGTGGGCCGTCGCGGCCTGCAGATCGTGCCAGACCTTCTCCGTGCGTCCCTCCGAGCGGAACTGCGCCGCCTTGAGGTAGTGGTGCTGGGCGAGGCCCTGGTGCGCTCGGGCGAAGGCTTGGGCCAGCGCGGCCGCGGGGACGGCCCGGCCCTCGCTCAGGGCCGTTGCCAGCCCCTCGAGTTCCGACACCGCCGCGTCGAGCGCCGGCTTGGACGCGTCCACCGCCCGGCCCGCCTCGATGCGGATGTACGCCGCGGCCTTTCGGATCTCCAGGGCCGCCGTCTCCGGGTCGCCCTTCGCCAGGGCCTCCTGCGCCCCGTGGAAGTGATGGGCCGGCTCGTCGACGAGGGCGCTGGACAGGCCCTCGTCGATGAAGACCCAGCCCTCCCGGGCCGAAGGCGCGGCCTCGACCTCGGCTAGGCTCTGCCTGCTCCAGTGCGCCGTCGCGAGCAGGAGGAGAAGGGAAACGATCGGGACGATGGACTTGGCCATGGCGACCCTCTGGATTCCGCAGACGTTTGAACGGGGCCTCGCCGTTGTCCGCGAGTATGCCCCAACTGGACGCCGCGGCAACTTCGGGATGAGAGGGCCGGCCTGGGTCCGCCCCCGGAGGACGGGTGGCAATCGGGTGCTCCGATGGGCGAGCGGGAGAGGGGTCGGCCGGCCTGATAGATATTCGCAGGGCTCTGTGGATGGCTCTGTGGATAACCAGAGATTCCGAAGCAGTCCCGGGTCCCCGCCCGGAGTGCACAAGAATTGTGCGCCTTGCGCGGGGATTCCCCTGTCTAGAGGCATTCTCGGCCAACCGACTTCGGGTCGGATAGACGAAACCCACGGGCAGATCTGGCGTTTTCGATTGTCCACAGGGGCGCCGGGGCCGGACAAGCTCCCGGGACGACGATCGGCCCCGTTTCCCCGAGCGGCGCCGGTCGAGCGAGTGCCGCTCGCGGCAGGGCGCGGAACTCGGCGGACCGGCCCGATCCCGGCGAAGCGGCGGCGTCGAGGCCCTCAGAAGTGGGGGCGCAGGGTCTGGCAGATCTCCTCGGGAAACGCCATGCACAGGGTCTCGTTGTAGAGGTTTCTCAGCGCTCCGACGTCGGTGGCCCCCAGGGCCTGGTTGAAGAACGTGCGCGGCGAGAACACCAGGTGGAACCTCGCGTGGTCGTCGCCGGCGGCGCCGGGGAAGAAGTTCATGTTGAAGCTGTAGATCCCCATGGCGTCGTAGGCGGTCATGGCGCGGCTCAGGCCGGCGGCGAGGTCGAGGAGGTCTTCGTCCGTCAGGTCGAGGGTGGTTCTTGCGTCTTCCACCACGGCCACCACGTCCCCGGCGACCCCCATGGGGGCGAAGGCGGTGACCCACTCGGTCCTCCCCAATCGGCCCAGGTAGCGTTGCCCCGCGGCTTTCTCCTGGGACACCAGGTCGTCCCAGTAGTTCGCGCCGGTGTCGTGCCGGTAGCGGCGGGCCGCCTCCAGTTCGCTCCGCAGGAGGTTCGGGGCGTTGGAACTGGCGAAGACCTGCAGGTGGGAGTGGATGAGGGAACTGCCCGCCGGGGGCATGTGGTTCCAGTTGACGAGGTGGTACGCGGACTCCGGGTGACCCTGGGCGTGGAGCCTGCGGAAGAAGGACATGGCCAGGGCGAAGGCGCGACGGATGCGCGGAGCGTCGAGTTCCGTCATGGGGGAGAAGTGTCTCGCGCCCAGTGTCGCAACGGCGCTGATCGCGTCGTAGGGGGCGAGGTTGGGGAACAGCACCATGTCGTCGTCCTGCAGGCGGCCCTCCGCCAGGATCTCCGGCGGGAAGGACGGAGTGACCGCCAGAACCCGGTCGGGACAGAACGGGCACCAACTCTCGGTCCCGACCACCAGCTTCTCGAAGTCCGGCTTCTGCCACTGGAGCTTCATGAAGTGGCAGATGCGTGCGGTCCGTCCGGTGAGCGGGTCCGTGCGGATCTCGCTCGGGATGGAGCGGCGCTCCCCGGTCTTGGGGTCGAGGAGTTCCGTCTGCTTCCTCTGGGCCGTGAACGCCAGCTTTCCCATGGTTCGCCCTCCACTGTCGAGTCCCCGGTCGCGGGTGCCAAACCTATCGGGAACGGGGGAAGGCGCAAGCCGGTCCGCATCGAGGGCAGGGGCCCCCGACGCCGGTGGGGCGGCCGATACCCAGGAAATGGAAACATTTCCACAGCTTTCGTGGCATTCCCGCCGCCGGGCGGCCTCCGTGGGCGGGGGGAATCTCGCCGAGGGCCTGAGAGAGCGGGCTTCCCGTCGGAGCCGCTTGTTTGGCGCGGAATATGCATCCTCCCGCCTCGTGGCGTCGGCGTCGACGCCGAGGGAGAGGGAGGCGGTCATGAGAGGCTGGTTCCGAAAGTGGAGTGAGTGGCTCGTCCGAGGATTGCCTCGCGGCGGTCCGGTCGTCCTGCGAGATCGCGCAGCAGGCACTGGGCAGCGCCGAGTTGGGCCTGGGGCTGCAGTACGCGTACGGGTCCGGCGCGGCCAGGGACTACGTCGAGGCGCACCAGTGGCTCGACCTCGCCGCCGAGAGGGCGGACGGCGAGGTCCGTGAACTGGCGGCTCTGGTGCAGGAAGAGATCGCCGCGAAGATGACGGCCGAGGAACTGGCCGAGGCCGAGCGGCGCGAGGGCGCAGCGGTCTGAAGTCCGCCTGGGCCGAGCGTTTCCGCGGCAGGGAGGGGTTCGGGCGACCCCGCTCCCGCCGCGGCGGGTCGGATCCGTCCGACCTCCTCCTCGGCCGCGGCCTGCTCCCTGCCTCGCCCCCCAACGGGCCGTCCCGGTCCGACAAGACCGAGGGGAGGCCCCTCCCGGGCCGATTTCCCGCTGCCCGGGCTCAAGTTTCCTTCCTCCGTCTGCCGATCGTTAGAGGTGGACCGTCAAGGCTTCGGCGGGTCGGACGCGATGGTGCGACGACCCGGCAGGCTCCCCCTCTGACCCGCGCAGCCCATGGTGGAACCCCTTCGCCAGACATCCAAGCCCGAGGATGACGGGACCGAGGAGATGGCCCGGTCCCTCGAGGCGTTCGCGCGCGACCTCCTGATCCTCACCAAGACCTTCTCCGTCTATCCCGAGGGGCACCCGGCCCCCCGACGGGTCGCGGCGCGGATCGCCGAGTGGACGCCACCCGGCGGACGGCGTGACCTGTCGCTGGGGTTCACCCCCACGCGCCTCCTTCTGGGGCAGCGGTTCTTCGGCGCCCCGGGCTCGCGCTGCGAGGCCCTCGCGGCCCATTTCCACGCCCGGAAGATCATGCGCCTTACGTGGACCTCGTCCGTCGACCCCGGCGAAGTCTCCGCCCTCTCGTCGGTCATGGCGTCCTCGAGGCTCGACGGCGTCGAACTTAGAGACGCGGTCCGGGGGCGCGGATGCGTCGCGCTCGATCTGGAGCCTCTGGACGCGACCAAGATCCACGGAGCCCTGTCCCTGGGGCCGGCGGCCGGCCAGGACTCGCAGGCGGGGGAGGAGCGGTCCCTCCAGGCGTGGCTCTGGCTGCAGGGAGGCGCCCTGCGCGTCGAGGACCTCGCGGAGGCCCTTCGCTCGCCGGGCTTCTGGTCGGAGGGGTGCGAGAACCCGTCTGCGTTGGTGGCTCTCCTGCTGCGCCACCAGGGGAAGCTCGGCTCGGCTCTGGGGTTCCTGCCCGAGCAGGACCGGCGGGCGGCCCGGGAGCGCCTGACCGAGGCTCCGCGGTCCGTGGCCGTCGCGGAACTCGCCGCGCTCCTGCTCAACGAGGTCGACGTCCGCAACCTCGCGGGCGAGGGGACGCCGATCCTGCTCGAGGGCCTGACGCCGGAAGGGCTCATGGACCTGCTGGCCGAGATGGTGGCGGCGGGAGGGGGGGTGACCAATCGGGTCGAAGCCCTCTTCCGGTCCTTGGCTCCCCGTTGGGACGAGGAGAAGATGCTCTCCCTGGTGGAGGCGCGCCTGGCCGCCGGTGCGAGCGGGAGCCTCGCCGCCGGCGCCTGGCGGGCGATCCAGTCGTTTCTCCTGGACCTGGAGGAGGGGCGCTTCTTCGGGGACGACTATCTGGCCAAGCTGGACGCCGCCGCCCAGGCGGACGAGACGGCCGGCGCAGGGGGGCTCGTGGCGCGGCTGGCGGAGGGCGTCGAGCCCCACGTGGACTGGGTCTGCCTCGCCCTCGCGGCGGAGGGGGGAGCGGACGCGGTCGGACGCCTGCGGCGGAGGCTGTCGTCCCGCGCGCCCGAGTTGTCTGCGCGTCAGGCGCTCTCCCTCGCCCGGGCCGCGACCGCGGGGGTGCCGGGCTGTTTGATCGGGCAGGACGAAGTCGTGGCGGCGCTCTTCGAGCGGATGATCGGCGGGGTGCGGGCCCTGGACGACGCGGAGCGGGAGGCGTGCGTCGGATTCGCCCGGGAGCACGAGGACGCGGTGCTCGACCTGGTGCTGTCGTCCCTCGTACACGAGCGGCGGATCGCCGGGCGCAAGTTCCTCGTGGACGTCCTCTCCGCGCTTTCCTCCGAGACCACCGCCGCGATGATGGCGAAGGCGTGCACGGCCCCCTGGTTCTTCCTGCGGAACATCGTGACCGTCCTCGGGCGTCGGGGCGAGCGCTCGGCCACGCCCGTGCTGGGCGCGCTGCTCGCCCACCCCCACGACAAGGTCCGGCGGGAGACCCTCAAGAGCCTGTGCGCAGTGGGCGGGGCCGCGAGAAGGCTCGTGGAGGCGTTCGCCGGGGACCCGGCGAAGAAGCCCGAGGAGAGGCACCTGGCCCGGCGGTTGCTGGCCAGAAGGGGGCACGCCCCGTGAGCAGAGACGCCCTCGAGAAATTCCTGCGGGACCTGGACCGGCTGCACCAGACGTTCCGGATGTACCCGCGGGGCCACGAGCAGGTGGCGAGGGCGGCGCACCTGGCCGCGCAAGCCCTCGCGCAGTGGGGCCAGCCCGTCCGGATGTCCTTCGTAGGGGAGGACTTCCTCGTCGAGGACCGGTCGGTCCGGAGCCTCGAAGGCCGGCTCACCGCGCTGGGAGCCCTGCTCCGGAGCAAGGGGTGGGAGGGGGTCCGGATGGACCCCCGGTGCGGCGCCGACGACCTCCTGGCCTGGCTCACCCACGCGTACGGAGGGGCGGAGGGAGCCTACGCGGAGCGCGGGGTGCTGGCCGGGCGCCTCGACCTCGACTCCGCCGGGGGCGGCGAGGAGACGGGCGACCGCTGGCCCGGGGGCTACGAGGACTACGTTCCCGACGTGGACCGGGTCATGAAGGGCTTGGCCATGGGCGACGCGGAGGGCCTCCGGGAGGCTCGCGGCATCGTGCGGAGCATCTTCAGCCGCATCGAGGCGGGAGACGAACTGCTCGTCTCGGTGCGACGGCTCAAGGAGTTCGACGAGTACACCTTCACCCACGCGCTCAACGTGTCCATCGTCTCCCTGGTCGTGGCCCGGGCGCTGGGTGCGTCGCCCGAACTGGCGCAGGCCTTGGGGTTGGCCGGTCTGTGTCACGACGTGGGCAAGGAGCGCGTGCCCCTGGAGATCCTCAACAAGCCCGGCGCGCTCAGCCCGGAGGAGCGGGCCGTCGTGAGCCGCCACGCGGCGGAGGGGGCCGAGATCCTCCTCCGGATTCCGGGCAAGGTGCCCTCCCTGCTCCCGACCGTGGCCCACCAGCACCACATGAACGCGGACCGGAGCGGCTACCCCGCCGGGGTGGGCGAGGCGGGTCCGCACCCCGCGAGCCTCCTCGTCCAGGTGGCCGACGTGTTCGACGCCCTGCGGACCGTACGCCCCTACCGCGGGACCCTGGACGAGACCCAGGCGATCAACATCATGCTGCGGGACGCGGCGGACGGCCGCCTGGACCGGAGCTTCGTGGGGGCCCTCGTGAAGGCCTTCCGCATCCTCAGGCCCGGCCGGCGGGTGGAACTCGGCGACGGCCGGAGGGCGGTCGTCATGGGCGTGGGCGACGTCAACGCCCTGGAGGCGCTCGTGGAAGTGGACGGCGGCGACATCGTGGATCTGAGCGACCCCGTCATGCCGCCGATTGCGAAGCTGGAGGCCGTCGCAGCGCCGTGAACGGGGCGCCGGGGCGGACCGGGGAACTCCGGTCAGCCGGAGCGGGGCCCCGGCTCAGGGGGGCTCGGACAGGAGCTGCTGGATGAGCTGCTCCATCTCCTCGGCGATGGGCTGGCTGAAGCCCATGAACTTCTTCCGGATCTTTCCCTTGCGGTCCACGAGGAAGCCCTGGGGGATCGACGCCACGCCGCCGAAGGCGACGCGCGTGTTGTCGTCCACCTGGAGGATGGGGTAGTTCACGGGCACGCGCCGAAGGAAATCGGTCAACTCCTCCGGATCGAGGTCCATGCTCATGCCCAGCGCCACGAACCCGTCCGCGCGGTAGCGGTTCTGGAGTTCCACGATGTGGGGGATCGCCGCACGGCATGGGGGGCACCACGTAGCCCAGAAGTCCAGGAAGACCACCTTGCCCCGGTGCTCGGACAGGGTCACCTGCTCCCCGTCCAGATTCGGCAAGGAGAAGTCGGGCGCGGCCGTCGGCTGTGCCGCCTGCTCCGTGTCCGGACACCCGGTGAGCAGGTGCAGCGCCAGGGCCACGGCGCAGAGCGCGGCCGGGGCCCTCCAGGTCGACCTCTTCATATCGGTTCCTTTCCGTGGAGGCGGACGGGTGCTCCGTGCCGTGGCCGGAGGTCCCCCGGGCAGCCTCAGGAGCCGTACGGGATCGAGGCTTCCCCCTCGGTGAGGAGGTACTCGATGGTCTTCTCCAGGGACTCGGCCGAGGAGGGCGTGAACCCCACCTTCTTCTGGCGAATCCTCCCCTTGCGGTCCACGAGGATCGTCAAGGGGATCGTGGGCACTCCCCCGAAGGCTTCGCGGGTCGCGTCGTCCACCTGGAGAACAGGATAGTTCAAGGGCTCCTTCTCGAGGAAGCCCGCAAGTTCCCCGCGGTCCCGATCCAGGCTGAGACCGAGCACCGTGAAGCCCCGCGGCTCGAACCTCTCCTGCATCGCCCGCTCGTGGGGCATCGCCTCCTTACACGGCTTGCACCACGTCGCCCAGAAGCTCAGGAGGACGACCTTCCCTCGGTAGTCGGAGAGCCGAACCTCACGGCCGTCGAGGGTCGTGAGCCGGAAGTCCGGCGCGTCGCGCGAGCTGCGCCCCTCCGACTCCTGGCCCCCCGAGCACCCCCCCAGAGCCGCGAGACACACGAACACGGCGGCTGTGCAGAGCACCGCCGCCCGGATCCGCCTGGCCGGCTGCACGGCCGCCGGGCCCCGTCGAAGGCCCCGGCGCACCCTCCCCACAATCCAACTCACGGGATCGCGCCGCTCCTCCCCCGCTGACAGGGTCCGTCGGCGCCGCGGCCGGAGCCAGGCGCGCCGATGGGCGATCCGGAAGAAAAAGAGACCCGGAGCCGACCGGCTCCCGATCCTAGGCTCAGGAAAAGCCCCCCCGAGGGGCTGCACAGGAGGCCCGTGCTCCCTTCGTCTGGACCGCTACCCGGGCCAGTTGGCGCTCCATCCTCCGCCCGCACGCGGGGCACTCCGGGGCGTCGTCCGCCCCGGCGCCCCTCGCCAGTACTTCGCGCTGCTCCCCGCAGTGCTCGCACCGGTAGTCGAAGAGCGGCATCAGAGGACCTTTTTGATCATGTCTTCCAGCTTCGGGCGGGGCACGGCCCCGACCACCTCGTCGACCACCTTGCCGCCCTGGAAGAGCTTGACGTTGGGGATGCCGCGCACCCCGTACCGGGAGGGCGTGAGGGGGTTCTCGTCCACGTTCATCTTCCCGATCACGACCTTGCCGTCGTAGGCGGCGGCCAACTCGTCCACCACCGGGCTCATCATGCGGCAGGGGCCGCACCACGCCGCCCAGAAGTCCACGAGGACCGGCAGTCCCGCTTTGAGCACCTTCTCCTCGAAATCGGCGTCCGTGAGGGTCACTACCTTTTCGTCTGCCATTTGCGTCTCCTTCATCGAACAGAGTTGCGGCGATTCCATCGGGGTTCGGGATCGCGTGGTTCGCTTTCGGCCGCCGACCGGCGGCTCAGCAGCGTCCTCACCCGCCTCCTCGCAGGGCCAGGGCGACGACGGCCACCGCAATCGCGATCCAGATCAGGGCCTCCATCCCGTGCTACTCCTCTTTCTCGCTGCAGCGCTTTCGCAGGAACCGGTGCAGATCGATGTGGACCTCTCCCGGCACCTCGGCTTCCGCGCCGCTGTACTTGTACAGTACCACCGTCTTCTTGAGCGTGTTGAGGAAAGCGACGCAGGGGTTGCAGCCCTCCATGTGCCGCTCGATCTCCTCGCACAGCCCCGGGTCCAGCTCCGCGTCGATGTAGGCGGAGAGGTTTTCGAAGATCTCGCGGCAGCTCAGCTTCGCGCTCATGCTCACCCCTCCACAGAGGGGGCCGCTTCGCCCTCGAAGTAGGGGCTCAGCGCCTCCCGGAGAAACAGCCTCGCCCGGTGCAGCCGCGTCTTCACCGCACCCTCGCTGATGTCGAGGGCGCTGGCGGTCTCGGCCGTGCTGAGCCCTTCCACGTCCCGCAGCGTGACCACCGCGCGATACAGCGGCGGAAGGGACCGGATCGCCCGGTCGAGTTGGAGGCGCACCTCCTTGCGAAGCACCGCCTCCTTGGGGTCGATCGCCCAGTCGGAGATCGACCTCGACTGGATCTCCTGGTGGGTCGGCAGCCGGATCTCGTCGAGGTTCACCGTCTCCGGGCTCTTCTTCCGCAGGCGCATGAGCGCGAGGTTCGTGGCGATCCGGTACGCCCAGGTGCCGAAGGCCGAGTCGCCCTTGAAGGAGGCCAGGTGCCGATACGCGCTCAGGTAGGTCTCCTGGAGCAGGTCCCGGGCGTCTTCCGCGTTGCCCACGAGCCGGAGCAGGTGGGCGTAGATCTTGCCCTCCGAGCCGGTCACCAAGGCGGCGAACGACTCGAAGTCGCCTCCCTTGGCCCCCTCCACCAGTTCCGCTTCGCTCATCGAGTCTCGACTCCCGTAGATGCGGCCGCCTGCCCGGAGGTCACAACCCCTGTTTTCCGGGGCGCGCGGGCGGCCAGCATAGTGAACCGTTTCGCACGGTTCAAGGAAAACGACCGGCACGGTTCCGCGAGACGCTTTTTCCGTTTCGAGGCACAACCCGTTGTGGTATTATCCGCGTCGTCCACAACATATGGCAGTCGTTTGCGCATAAGACCTTGGAATCTCTGGCGAAAAGAGGAGGCGGGAATGGGTGAGGTGATGGAGTTCGGACAGCGCCCCCAGCGGACCCCCGGCGACGCCACGGACAAGGTGATGTTCGTCCGCACCTCGGACATGGAAATCGTCAGCTGGGACCGTCAGCGCATCGTGGACGCGCTGGTTCGGGAGACCTACCTCGACGAGGACAGCGCCCGCCAGGTGGCGGAGGCTGTGGAGGGGGTGATCCACCGCTCCCGCATCGACGTGCTCACCGCCCCCCTCATCCGCGAGCTCGTCGACGCCAAGCTGATCGAACTGGGTTTCGAGAGCGCCCGCCGCATGCACACCCGGCTCGGGATGCCGCTCTTCGACGTGGAGGAGCTCCTGGTGCAGCCGAACCGGGAGAACGCCAACGTTCCCCACGGCCCCGAGGCCACCAACCTCACCCTGGCCGAGAACATCAAGAAGGAGTACGCGCTGCTGGCCGTGTTCAGCCAGGACGTGGCCGACGCCCACATGCGGGGCGACGTGCACCTGCACGACCTCGGATTCATCGACCGGCCGTACTGCTCCGGCCAGAGCCTCGAGTACCTCAAGAAGTTCGGGCTCAATCTCCCCAACAGCCTCGCCAACGCGCGCCCGGCCAAGCACCCCGAGGTGCTCCTGGCGCACATGATGAAGTTCTCCGCCGCCCTCCAGTCCAATTTCGCCGGCGCCATCGGGTGGGATGCGGTGAACCTGTTCTTCGCCCCGTACCTGGAAGGGATGAGCGACCGGGACGTCAAGCAGTTGGCCCAGATGCTCATCTTCGAGTTCTCCCAGCAGGCGGTGGCTCGCGGGGGGCAGGCGATCTTCTCCGACATCAACCTCTACTGGGAGGTGCCCGAAGCACTTCGAGGACGTGCCGGCCATCGGCCCGGGCGGGGAGTTCACGGGAAAGACCTACGGGGAGTACGAGAAGGAGGCGCAGCGCTTCGTCTGGCTCCTCTTCGAGGTCTACCGGGAGGGAGACGCCTCGGGGCGGCCGTTCTTCTTCCCCAAGCCGCTCGTGCACATCACCGAGAAGTTCTTCAAGACCGAGGGGCACCGGGAGTTCCTGCAGCAGATCTGCGAGGTCTCGGCGGAGAAGGGGAACACCTACTTCGTCTTCGACCGGGGCGAGACCGCCAAGATCTCGGAGTGCTGCCGGCTGTCCTTCAAGCTGGAGAAGAGCGACCTGGAGGACGCGAAGCAGCCGTGGCGCATGCGCTACTCGGCGCTCCAGAACGTGACCCTCAACCTGCCGCGGCTCGCCTACCGCGCGGGGGGCGACGACGCGCGTCTGTTCCGCCACCTCACCGAACTGATGGAGACGGCGGTCAAGGCCCACCTGGAGAAGAAGGCGTTCATCGAGCGCCTCCTGAGCCAGGGCGACCGGGGGCCTCTGGCGTTGCTCTGCATGAAGCGGGACGGGCAGTCCTACCTGCGCATGCACCGGGTGAGCTACCTGATCGGGATGGTGGGGCTCAACGAGCTGGTCAAGGTCCACCTGGGCCGGGAACTCCACGAGGACGAGGCGGCCTTCAAGTTCGGGCTGAAGGTGATCGCCCACATGAAACTCGTGGGGCAGAAGCTCAGCCGCCACCACAACATGCACTTCGTGCTCGAACAGACCCCGGCCGAATCCACGGCGTATCGCTTCGCCAAGCTCGACCTGAAGTACTACTCCCCCCAGGCCGGGTACGCGGTGCGGGGCGACCTGGCCCGGGGCGAGGTGTACTACACCAACTCCACGCACCTCCACGTGGGCAGCGCCGACAATCCGGTGGAGCGGGTGCGCCGGGAGGGGCTGTTCCACCCCCTCATCGAGGCCGGCGCCATCACCCACCTGTGGCTGGGCGAGGAGCGGCCCGACCCGGCCAGCCTCGCGAATTTCGTCGAGAAGGTGTTCCGGCATACCCAGAACGACCAGATCGCGTTCAGCCCCGAGTTCACCACGTGCCTCGCCTGCGGCCGCACCTCCCGGGGGCTCGAGGCGGAGTGCCCCCGCTGCCACAGCGACGAGGTGGAGGGGATCACCCGGATCACCGGCTATTTCACCAAGATCTCGTCGTGGAACAAGGGGAAGCTCGGAGAACTGCACGACCGCAGCCGGAACCGGGGGTTCTTCACGCTTCCGCAGGGGAGCCGGGAGGCCGAGGCGTAGAGCCGAGGGAGGAGGGGAGAGCGATGACGCTGTTCACCAAGGCAGACTGCGGCAAGTGCGACTACGTGAAGCAGCAGGTGGACCTGGGGAGCCTCGGGGTCTGCATCGAGGTGCTGGGACCGGAGAACGCCGACGCTCTCGCCCACCTGGCCTGGCACGGGCTCGTGGACGTGGCGGAGCGGCAGTTGCCGATCCTGGTGCTGGACGACATGAGCCACATCACGGGGGCCATCCAGATCAAGAACTACCTCTCGGAGCTCACGGCGAGCGCCTGAGGAGACGGGAAGGACCGCCTTGCGCGGAAGGCGAAGACCGGCGGCCCCGTGGCCGCCGGTCGTGTCTCCGGCGCGTGGGCGTCGCGGCATGGGAGGGGAGCGCGTGGGGCACCGAGGAGAGGGACTCCGTGCGGGACCGGCGCGGGCGACCCGGGTCCGGGACCGGTTTCGGGTCGGTCTGGCCGCGCTCCTGGTCCTGTCCTCCGCGACCGCGGTGTCGTGGGGCGCCGAGCTTGGCCGGCTGCTCCCCCTGTGGGAGGTCCGGGACGCCGCGAGCGGCGAGGCACGGCTGTGGCTGCTCGGCTCCGTCCACATGCGCGACGGCGGGGACGGCGGACTGGACCTCCGGATCGAGGAGAGCCTCCGGCGGGCGGAGGTCCTCGCCGTGGAGTTGGACCCGGAGGCGCGGGGGGAGGAGTTGGCCGTCCGGACGGCGGCGCTGGGCGTGTATCCGGAGGGGGGGACGGTCTGGGGCCACCTGGAGCCCGAGGTCCACGACGGGCTCCGGCAGGCCCTGGCGAGACTGCCGGCCGGACCGCTGCGGCCCGAGCGGATCCGGCCGTGGCTCCTGGCGCTCACCCTGGCCGTGACGCGGATGAAGGAGTGCGGCCTGTCCAACCTCACGGGGGTGGAGGTGCTCCTCCTGCGCCGGGCGCGGGGGGCGAAGCGGGTGGTCGAGCTGGAGACCGTGGAGACCCAGCTCCAGGCGTTCGCGGGCCTGGGGGCCGAGGCGCAGGCCGCCCTGCTCCTGGACACGGTCGCCAACCTCGACGACGTCTGCGCCGACGCCGAGGCGCTGATCGACGCGTGGGCTGCGGGGGACGCCGCGCGCGTCGAGAGGCTGACGGCGGAGAAGTTCGAGGGGAACCCGGCCCTGCGGCCCGCCTACGAGAGCATCCTTCTGAACCGGAACCGGAGTCTGGCCGACGCCGTTGAGAACCTGCTGGGCTCGGGCGAGCCGACGCTCGCGGTGGTCGGCGTCGGGCACCTGGTGGGGGAGGAGGGGGTGCTCGAGCGGCTCCGGGCGCGGGGGCACCCGGTGACCCAGCTCGAGGCGGCCGGAGCGGCGGCACCGGCCCCGGTTGAGGTTGCGGCGATTCCGGAGTCCCATGGGGTGGCGGTGTTCGAGGGGGACTCCTTCTCGGTGGAGATGCCCGGGGCACCGTCGGTACAGAGGCTGCCCGTGCCGGGCACGCAGGTG
Source organism: uncultured delta proteobacterium (assembly GCA_963707045.1). Classification (GTDB taxonomy): domain Bacteria; phylum Desulfobacterota; class Deferrisomatia; order Deferrisomatales; family JACRMM01; genus CAZGRT01. The sequence goes on along the minus strand of CAVPOV010000001.1, from coordinate 277,993 downwards.
GAGGCCACGCTCTACCTGCGCCAACTGCGGGACGGGAGCGCCTATTCGGTCACGGTGATGCCCCTGCCGCGGGTTCCTCCGGCCGAGCGGGTTCGGGAACTCCTGGAGCGGTCCGCGGACCAGGTGCTCGGACTCCTGACGGTGACGGCAGTGGAGAAGCGCGAGCTCGGAACCACGGGAGGCCACCCGAGCCTGGAGTGCGTCGCCTCCTTCGAGGGGGGCTCCCTCCACTTCAAGGTGGTCCTGTCGGAGACGGGGCTCTACCAGGTGAGCGCGGTCCGCCAGGGAGGCTCGGCCCCGCTCGACCCCGCCCGGTTCGTTGGCTCCTTCCGGTTTTCGCCGTGAGCCTGCCGGAGATCAAGGGGTTCCTGGAGACCTCCTTCGTGGACTGGGCCGGGCGGGTGGCCGCGGTCGTGTTCCTGCCCCGGTGCAACTTCTGCTGTCCCTACTGCCACAACCACGCCCTCGTGCGCTGCCCGGAGTCGCTGCGCACCTTCGGGTTGGAGGAGGTGCTGGACCGGCTGGAGGCGATGCGGGGGTGGGTGGACGGCGTGTGCGTCACCGGCGGGGAGCCCACGGTGCACGGGGGGCTGCCGGAACTGCTCCGCGAATTTTCCGGGCGCCGTTGGCCCGTCAAGCTGGACACGAACGGCTCGCGGCCGGAGGTGCTGGAGGGGCTGCTCGCCTCCGGGGCGCTCGAGGCCGCATCCGTGGACGTAAAGGCCCCGCTGGAGTCCATCCCCTACCGGCGCAACGCCGGCCCGGGCGCCGACCCCGCCGCCGTGCTGCGAAGCCTCGAACTCCTGGCCGGCTCCGGCATCCCCGTGGAGGCCCGCACCACGGTGCACCCGGCGCTCCTGTCCCGCAGCGAGGTGCTCCGCCTGGCGGGGCAGGTGGGTGCCGTGCTGGGGCGCTGCGGTGGCGAAGGCCGCCTCACGCTGCAGCGGTGCCGGGTGGAGGACACGCTCGATCCGGCGCTGCGGGACGAAGCCCCCCTGGACCCGGAGGCGTTCGAGGACTGGACGCGGGAGGCCGGGAGCCGCTTCGCGACGGCGCGGGGCTCCGAGGCTTGACACGGGACTCGGCAGCTTCCTATCCTCCCATGTTTCCGCTTCGGACGGAGGACCGTTCCGTGGAGGCCCGATTGGAAGACCGCGTGCGGGAGGGGTTCCGTGAGGGGGCCCGGATCCTGGAAGCCTTCGCGGCCCAGGCTTCCCGAGAGCTGGTTGTCGTCGCGCGCCTGGTCGCCGAGCGGCTGGCCGCGGGCGGGAAGGTGCTCGCCTTCGGCAACGGGGGCTCGGCCGCGGATGCCCAGCACCTGGCCGCCGAGCTCGTCAACCGCTTCCGGGTGAACCGGCCGCCCCTCGCGGGGCTGGCCCTCACCACCGATACTTCGGCCCTCACGGCGATCGGGAACGATTTCGGTTTCGACCGGGTCTTCGAAAAGCAGGTGCGGGCCCTGGCGCGCCCAGGGGACGTGGCCGTCGGGTTCACCACCAGCGGGGAGAGCCCCAACGTGCTGCGGGGACTGGCGGCCGCCCGCGACGCAGGCTGCCTCTGCGTGGGCCTGACCGGGGAAGCGGGGCTCGCTGCGGGAGCCGCCTGCGACCACCTCTTCCGGGTGCCGAGCCGCGAGACCCCGCGGATCCAGGAGGCGCACGCGGCGTGGATCCACGGGTTCTGCGATCTGCTGGACGCGATCCTGTACCCGGAGGCGGGGCGCTGATGGCGTTGCGGCTCGACCCGTCGGCGGTGTTGGACCCGTCGGGCGTCCGCACCTACGCCCTGGGGAGCCGGCCGAGCAAGGTGAGCGTGGAGAGCTTCCGAGCCCCGTACCGCCCGGGTGGCTCCTTCCGCGACTTCCTGGACGCCCTGCCCGGGTTCCTCCAGGGCGAGGATCTCCGGGCCGTGGCGGGGGCGGTGGCCGAGGCGCACCGCTCGGAACGGGTGGTGGCCCTCGGCCTCGGAGCCCACAACCTCAAGGTGGGCCTGCAGCCGCTGTACGCGGACCTCCTGGAGCGGGGTGTCGTGACGAGCGTGGCGCTCAACGGTGCCGGGATCGTCCACGACTTCGAGCTCGCGTTCTGCGGCCGCACCTCCGAGGACGTGGGCGCCCAGCTCGACGGCGGACGCTTCGGCATGGCCCGGGAGACCGGGCAGTGGCTCAACCGGGTGGTCCGGGACGGCCACCGGAGGGGCCTCGGCCTGGGGAGGGCGGTGGGGGAGGCGATCTGGGAGGAAGGGCTTCCCCACCGGGACCGCAGCCTGCTGGCCGCCGCGTACCGCTGCGGTGCCGTCGGCGACGGTCCACGTGGCCCTGGGGACGGACATCCCCCACATGCACCCGGACGCGGACGGCGAAGCCATCGGCGGGGCCACGCTGCTGGACTTCCGCCGGTTCTGCGCCGTGGTGAGCCGGCTCGAGGGAGGGGTGTACCTGAACATCGGGAGCGCGGTCGTGCTGCCGGAGGTGTTCCTCAAGGCCCTGACCCTGGTGCGAAACCTGGGGCACGACGTGCGGCGCTTCACCACGGCGGACCTCGACTTCTTGCGGCAGTATCGGCCGTCGGTCAACGTGGTGGGGCGGCCGACGACGGGGGGAGGCCGGGGCTATCACCTGACCGGCCCCCATGAGATCCTGGTGCCGCTCCTGTTCGCGGCGGTGCTCGAGGCCCTCTCGGGGGGAGGGGGGTAGCGTGGCGCCGGGCGGCGTGGACGGCAAGCCCGGGTACCCCGCGACCCTGCGCCTCGCCGGCTGTGGGTGCCTGGTGGTCGGCGCGGGCTCCGTGGGGCTGCGCAAGGCCAGGGGCTTGGTGGCTGCCGGGGCCCGGGTGACCGTCGTGGCCCCCGAGGCGTGCGACGGGGTGCGCGAACTCGCCCGTGCCGGGGCGCTGCGGTGGGAGGCCCGGGCCTTCGAGGCGGGCGACGCCGAGGGCATGGCGCTCGTGTTCGCCGCCACCCCGGACCGCGAGGTCAACCGGGCCGTGGCCGAGGAAGGGGCCCGGCGCGGGGCCTGGGTCAACGTCGCGGACGACCCGGAGGGCAGCTCGCTCCACGTGCCCGCCGTGTTGCGGCGAGGGCCGGTGACCGTGGCCGTCGGAACGGAGGGAACCGCGCCTGCTCTCGCGGGCTGGGTGAGGGATCGGATCGCGGCGGTCCTGCCCGAGGGCCTGGAGGAAATGGCGGAGTTGGCCCGACGCTTTCGCCCGACGGGTGCCGGCGCGGCGGAGCGCGCCCGCCGGTTCTTCGACTCGGGCGCCCTGGCGGATCTGACGCGGGGCGACCGGGAGGCGGCGGAGGCCAAGGCGAGGGCGGCGCTCGGCGAGGGGATGGAACTCGACGGCAGGGAGGGTCGATGAACGTCTGGTTGTTGAAGGGGTCCGCGCTCGTGTACCTGGCGGCCACGGGGTTCCACCTGGCGTATCTGGTGGCCCTGCACCCGGCGGTGCGCACCTGGGCCGGGCGCATCACGTGGGGCGCCTTCGGGCTGCACACCCTGGGCCTGGTGGTGCGTTTCGCCGAGGCCGGGTACACGCCGGTCACGAGCCTGCACGAGGCGATGAGCTTCTTCGGATGGTGCGTGGTGGGGCTGTACCTGCTGCTCCAACTGCGCTACCAGCTCCCGAGCCTCGGAGCCTTCGCCTCGCCGGTGGCGCTGGTCTTCGTGCTCGCCGCCGTGAGCCTGCCGAGCGGGATCGAGCCTCTGCCCGCCGCGCTGCAGTCCTACTGGCTCCCGGTCCACGTGGTGCTGATCTTCGTGGGGGACGGCGCGTTTGCCCTGGCGGCCGCGGCCGGGGTGATGTACCTGATCCAGGAGCGCCAGTTGAAGCGCAAGCGCATGGGGGCGCTGTTCCACCGCCTGCCGAGCATCGACGTGCTCGATGAACTCAACTACCGGCTCCTCACAATCGGGTTCCCGTTGCTGACCGTCGGCATCATCACCGGCGCGATCTGGGCCCAGCAGGCGTGGGGCACCTATTGGAGCTGGGATCCCAAGGAGACCTGGTCCCTGATCACCTGGCTCCTCTACGCCGGGCTGCTCCACGGCAGGCTCACCGTGGGGTGGCGGGGTCGCAGGGCGGCGATCTGGGCCATCGTAGGGTTCGCCTCGGTGCTCTTCACCTTCCTGGGCGTGAACTTCGTGCTCCCGAAGCTGATCCCCAACCTCGAAAGTCTGCACATCTACACGGGCTGAGAGGGAGACGGGGACGGACATGGAGATCCTGGTCGTCGGCCTGAGCCACAAGAGCGCCCCGGTGGAAATCCGCGAGAAGGTGGCGTTCGCGTCCGACTGCCTCCACGAGGCGCTGCGGGCTGCGCGCGACGTGGACGGCGTCCACGAGGGCGTGATCGTGTCCACCTGCAACCGGGTGGAGATCTACGCAGCCGGGCGCAAGCGGGAGGACGGGATCGAGGGGCTGTGCCGCTTCATGGCCCAGTACCACGGCGTCGAGGATGAGAAGCTTCGGCCGCACCTGTACGTGTTCGCGGGGCCGGAAGCGGTGCGGCACGTGTTCCGCGTGGCGTCGAGCCTCGACTCCATGGTGGTGGGGGAGCCCCAGATCCTGGGGCAGGTGAAGGACGCCTACGAGAAGGCCGCGGAAGGTTCCGCCACCGGTCTCGTGCTCAACCGCTTCATGCACAAGGCGTTCAGCGTGGCCAAGCGGGTGCGGACGGAGACGCGCATCGCCCAGGCGGCGGTCTCGATCTCCTTCGCGGCGGTCGAACTCGCGCGGAAGATCTTCGGCACCCTCGAGGGGAAGAAGGTCCTCGTCATCGGCGCGGGGGAGATGTGCGAGTTGGCGGCCACGCACCTGATGGAGAACGGAGTCTCGGGCGTGCAGGTGACCAACCGGACCCTGGCCCGGGCGGAGGCCCTGGCGGCGAAGTTCCAGGGGCGCGCGGTGCCCTTCGAGGAGTTCCGCGACCACCTGCCCGACGTGGACATCGTGATCTCCTCCACCGGGGCCCCCCACTTCGTGGTGGAGGTGGAGGACGTTCGCGCCGCCATGAAGGCCCGCCGGCAGAAGCCCATGTTCCTCATCGACATCGCCGTGCCCCGGGACATCGACCCCCGCATCAACGACCTGCCGAACGTCTACCTCTACGACGTGGACGACCTGCAGGGCGTGGTGGACGCCAACAAGAAGGAGCGGGACAAGGAGGCGGAGAAGGCCGAGCAGATCGTCGCCGACGAGGTGCTGAGTTTCCTGGCGCTGGCTCAAGACCCTGGAGGTCACCCCGACGATCCGCGCGCTCCGGGAGAGGTTCGACGCCATCCGCCAGGCGGAGATGGAGAAGACCCTCAAGTCCTTCGGCGAGGGTCTGACCGACAAGCAGCGGCAAGCAGCCTCGAAGCCATGGGCCAGGCCATCGTCAACAAGATCCTGCACCAGCCCACCCTGTATCTGAAGCGCGCTGGCCGACGACCCGGAGGTGGACTTCTCCGTGGACGCGGTGCGGCGGCTGTTCGGCCTGCAGGAAGAGACGACCCACGAGGAGGAGAGCCCGGTGAACGAAGACCCTGAAGATCGCGACCCGCAAGAGCCAGCTGGCCCTGTGGCAGGCCAACTGGGTCAAGGGGCAGTTCGAGACAGCGCAACCCGGGGCTGCCGTGGAGCTGGTGCGCATCGTCACCAAGGGCGACAAGATCCTCGACGTGCCCCTGGCCCAGGTCGGGCGGCAAGGGCCTGTTCGTGAAGGAGATCGAGGACGCCCTGCTGGACGGCCGCGCCGACATCGCGGTCCACTCCATGAAGGACGTGCCCACCGAGCTCCCTCCGGGGCTCCACCTGGAGCCGTGATCACCGAGCGGGAGGACCCGCGGGACGCCTGGTTCTCGCGAGGACGGGGTCGGGCTTGCGCGACCTGCCCGCAGGGCGCCCGGGTGGGCACGTCGAGCCTGCGGCGGCAGACCCAGCTGCGGGCCGTGCGCCCGGACCTGCTCCTCGAGACACCTGCGCGGCAACGTGGACACCCGGCTGCGCAAGCTCGAGGAGGGCCAGTACGACGCCATCGTGCTGGCGGCCGCCGGGGTGAAGCGTCTGGGTCTCGCCGACAGCGTCACCGAGTACCTCGCCACGACGTCACCCTGCCGGCCATCGGCCAGGGGGCGGTCGGGCATCGAGTGCCGGGTGGACGACCCCGACACCAACGCCCTGATCGCCCCCCTGAACCACCGGGCCACGTGGTCTGGCGGTGCACGCAGAGCGCGCGTTCCTGGCCACCCTGGAGGGGGGCTGCCAGGTGCCCATCGCCGGCTTACGCCCAGTTGGACGGGGACACCCGAGGATGCGCGGCCTGGTGGGGAGCCTGGACGGGGCAGACCCTGATTCGCGGCAGCCGCGACGGGGAGCCAACGACGCCGAGATGATCGGCCAGTCCCTGGCGGAGGAGATCCTCGACCGGGGCGGCCCGCGAGATCCTCGAAGAGGTGTACCGGCTCGAGACCATCAGCCCCCAGCAGACCTGATGCCCGACCGGCTTCGTCTACCTGGTGGGGGCCGGGCCCGGGGATCCCGGACTGCTGACCCTGCGGGCCCGGGAGGTGCTCGAGCGCGCCGAGGCGGTGGTGTACGACAACCTGGTGCACCCCCAGATCCTCGACTGGGCGCCGGCTTCGGCCGAGCGGGTGCGCATGGGCAAGATCGGGCCACCTGCACGGCTTCCCCAGGAAGAGATCACCCAGGCGCTGATCGAGCGGGCCAAGCAGGGCGCCGTGGTGGTGCGCCTCAAGGGCGGCGATCCGTCGGTGTTCGGCCGCCTGGGCGAGGAGGCGGTCGCCCTGGCAGAGGCGGGGATCCCTTTCGAGATCGTTCCCGGCGTCACCGCGGCGTCGGGTGCCGCGGCCTACGCCGGCATTCCCCTGACCCACCGGGACTACGCACCGTCGCGTGACCCTGGTCACCGGTCACCGGCGCAGGACGGCGGCGACGGCCCGACATCGACTGGCAGGCCTTGGCCCGGGCCTCGGGCACCCTGGTCATCTACATGGGGGTGCAAACACCTGCGGGAGGTGGCCGAGAGCCTGGTCGCCGCGGGTCGCGACTCGGACACTCCCGGTGGCCTTGGTGCGCCGCGCGACCTGGCCGGACCAGGAGGTGCTCACGGGGACCCTGGGCGACATCGCGGAGACGGGCCCGGGCGACGGACGTTCCGTCCCCCGGCCGTGGCGATCGTCGGCGAGGTGGTGCCACTTCGCAAACAGACTTGCATGGTTTGAACGGAAGACCGCTGCGGGGACGAGGGTGCTCGTCACCCGCGCCGCCCACCAGGAGGCCGAGGCGAGTTGGCGGCGCTGCGTGCGGGAGGCCCGCGCGGTCCCCGTGGCACTGCCGCTCATCGAACTGCGGCCGTGCGGCCACAGAGCGGCGTGGAGTCGGCCCTGCGGCGGGTGTTCGCCTTCGACTGGGTGGTGTTCTCCTCCGTGAACGCGGTGCGCTTCGCCTTCGACGAAGCTGGGGAACTGGGGCTGGACGCCCGCTCCTTCGGCGCGGCTCGGGTCTGCGCCGTCGGGCCCGAAGACCGCCGCCGAATTGGCGGCGCGGGGCATCCGCGCCGACGTGGTGCCCGAGGAGTACGTGGCGGAGGCACTGGTGCAGGCGCTCACCGCGGTGGCGGAGATCTGGCGGGCGCGTCGGTGCTGATCCCCCGCGCCAAGGTGGCGCGGGAGGTGGTGCCCGGCGCGCTGGAGAGCCGCGGAGCCCGGGTGGAGGTGCTGCCCCTCTACGAGAACGTGCGGCCCGCGGGCTACCCGGAAGACGCCCTGGAGGCGCTGCGCCGCGGGCGAGGTCGACCTCGTGACCCTGGCCTCGTCCTCGGCGGCGAGCAACTACGCCGCCCTGTGCGCGGAACTCGGGGTCGACCCGAAGGGCGTCCCCTGCGCCGTGATCGGGCCCGCCACCCGCGAAGACCGCCGAGGAGCACGGACTGCCGGTGGCCGTCAGGCCGACGTGTACACCCTGGAGGGGCTGATGGTCGCGGCCTTGGAGGAGCACTTCTGACAGGGCCGGTTCGACGAACCGCAGGATGACGGGGAAGATCGGGGCCGGTTGTTTTCAATCCGTGACCGCCTCCCCAGCGCGGTTACTTGGGTAAGTCTGCGGCCGCGCGCGCGCGGCTCGAATCTCCAGCGAGTGCTGTCACCCCCGTCACCTCGACCGAGAGGTCCCATGACCGAAGAGTTTCGTGCCCAAGTGGATCGCGTGGGAGACCACCCAGCGCTGCAACCTGCACTGCGTGCACTGCCGCTGCTCCTCCGACATGGAGGCCGCGACGGGAGACTTCACCACCGCCGGAGGCGCGCAAGCTCATCGACGACATCGCGGAGCTGTCCAGCCCGGTGATGGTGCTCTCCGGCGGTGAGCCCCTGCTGCGCACGGACATCTTCGAGATTGCCGAGTACGGCACGTGCCAAGGGCTTCCGGATGTGCATGGCCACCAACGGCGCTCTCGTGACCGACGAGATCTGCGAGAGGATGAAGGCCGCGGACATCAAGATGGTGTCCCTGTCCCTCGACGGGCCCACCGCGGAGGTCCACGACGACTTCCGGCAGTGCGCGGGGGCCTTCGAGGGCGTGGAGAGGGCCGCGTGCCCTGTTCCGGAAGCACGGCATCAAGTTCCTGATCAACTCCTCCTTCACGAAGCGCAATCAGCCCCACATCGCCGACACGTTCCGCTCGCGAAGAGCTCGGCGCCACCGCGTGGTACATGTTCATGATCGTCCCCACGGGCCGGGGCGAGGAGATCATGGTCGGAGCTGATCTCCCCGGAGGACTACGAGGAGATCCTCGCCTGGCACTACCGGCAGGAGAGGGCACGAGGACGAGATCCTCATGCGCCCCACCTGCGCCCCGCACTACTACCGGATCGTGCCCCAGATGGCGAAGAAGGAGGGCATCAAGTTCGAGCGCCGCAGCCTCACCTTCTCGACCGGCGGCGGCAAGGGTTGCATCGCCGCCCAGTCCATCTGCCTCATCGACTGCTTCGGCGACGTCAAGCCCTGTTCCTACTTCCCCATGAGTGCCGGCAACGTCAAGAAGACCCCGTTCAGGCAGATCTGGTTCGAGAGCCCGCTCTTCCGCCAACTCCGGGACTTCAAGAGCTACAAGGGGAAGTGCGGCGCCTGCGAGTTCATCAACGTGTGCGGCGGATGCCGCGCACGGGCCTACGCGGTGTCGGGCGACTACCTCGAGGAGGAGCCCTTCTGCAACTACGTGCCGGTCCGCCGTGGAGAGTAGCCAGGGCGGAGGCCTGAAGCCGGTCTGTCTTGGGCGGGCTCGGACCCCGCCGGGTCGGAGAGGAGGAACCATGAGCCGCAGCGACCGTTTTCTCAGGGCGTGCCGGGGAGAGCCGGTGGACACGACGCCCATCTGGATCATGCGGCAGGCGGGCCGCTACATGGAGGAGTACCGCGCCGTTCGCGCGAAGTACTCCTTCCTGGAGGTGTGCCACAAGCCCGAGATGGCGTGCGAGGTCACGCTCCAGCCCATCGAGCGGCTCGGGGTGGATGCCGCCATCCTGTTCTCGGACATCATGATCCCCCTCGAAGGCATGGGGTGCGAGATCGACTTCGACCCGGGTCCGGTGTTCGCGGATCCGATCCGCACGGCGGCCGACGTGGCGCGGTTGCGCGTGTGCGAGCCGGAGGCCGACGTCCCCTTCGTCCTCGACGCCGTGCGCATGATCCGGAGGGAGACTCGACGGCGTCGTTCCCCTCATCGGGTTCTCCGGCGCGCCGTTCACCCTCGCCTCCTACATGGTGGAGGGGAAGGGCTCCCGGGACTTCGCGAACCTCAAGCGCATGATGTACGGTGCACCGGAGTCGTACGGCGCCCTGATGGACAAGGTCGCCGACACCGTCGTGCGCTACCTCAACGCCCAGGTGGCGGCGGGGGCACAGGCTGTCCAGGTCTTCGACACGTGGGGGGGCATCCTCTCCCCCGCGGACTACCGGGAATACGTGCTTCCCTGGTCGAAGCGGGTCATCGCCGGGTTGGACCGGAGCGTGCCCGTCATCCACTTCGTGAAAGGTGCCGGCCTCTTCCTGGACTCCGTCAAGGAGGCCGGGGGAGACGTGCTCGGGATCGACTGGCACATCGACCTCGCGGACGCCGTACAGAAGGCGGGGCCCTCCTTCAGCGTCCAGGGCAACCTGGACCCCACGGTGCTGCTCGGGCCGCGTGACCTCGTGGTGAAGCGCGCCCGGGAGGTCGTGGAGAAGGGGCGCGAGGCGCGCGGCCACGTCTTCAACCTGGGCCACGGCATCCTCCCGCCGACCCCCGTGGACAACGCGGTCGCCCTCGTGGAAGCCGTCCACGAGGCCGGAGCGAGGTTCTGAGGCGTGGGCGGCGTCTGGCGCTGGGAGCGGCGGATCCGGCGGACGGTCGCGTCCTCCGTCGGAGCCCTTCTGTTGGTCGTGCTGGCCACGTCCTCCTCGGCCGCGCACCTGCGCTTCCCGCCGGGCTCCCCTCTGCCGGACCTGGAGTTCGACGCGCTCCTGTCGGTCGAGGACTACGAGCGCCTGGGCCTGCCGGAGCGGGGGGGCCCGTTCCGCCTCTCGGAGATCCCGGGAGAGGTCCTCCTGCTGGAGTTCTTCAACAAGTCCTGCGTCCCGTGCCAGCGGCAGGTTCGCTACCTGGAGGCGGCCTACCAGGTCACGCTCTCCGAAGCCATGCGCGGGCGGGTCCGGATCCTCGCCATCGCGGCGGGGAACCAGGCCAAGTACCTCGGCAAGTACCGCGAGTCCCGCGGGCTCACCTACCCGATCACCGCGGACGCGCAGTTCGACCAGTGGCGCCGACTGGGCGAGCCGGGCCGCACCCCGTTCACGGTGTACCTGGTGCGCCAGGACGGGCGCTGGGTGCTCTCGGGGTCGCACTTCGGCATCCAGACCGAGGCCGACATGCTCGGCTACATCCGCGCGCTGCTCCAGGAGCCCCTGGCGGTGATCGGGACGTCGGGGAGGGAGCCCCCTCCGGCGCCTCCCCAGGAACTGCCCCTGGACGCCGAAGGCGTGAGCCGGCTCGCGCGCATCCTGCTCTCCCGGGCGGCGGGCAGGCCCGTGGAGGCGGAGACGCTGCAGTTGGCCGGAGGAGTCCGGGTGTACCGGGCGCGGGCCGACGGGCGGCCGCTCGACCTCTACGCCAAGGTGGGCAGCCGGGAACCCGTCTGCGAGGTGTGCCACGCGGTCCACTTCATGTTCGCCTTCGACCTTCAGGGCACGGTGCGGGGGTTCGAGCCGATCCACGTGACCAAGTACGGCAACGAGCTCTGGAACGCGGACGAGAACGAGTTCTTCGAGTCCCGGCTCCGGGCCCGGCCGATGAAGGCGCTCTCGTTCGATCCCGAGATGGACGCGGTCTCCATGGCCACGATGAGCTCGGCCCTGATCTTCGACGAGATCCGGCGCTCGGTCGAGCTACTCAAGAGCCTGCCGGGGACCTGAGCGCGTCCCGGGGGCGTCGGCGCGTCTCAGTCGCGCAGCCCCGCGAGGTACGCCGCGATCACGGACTGGTCCGCCTCGGCGATCGGCTTGTTCCGGATGCGCTGCCGGTGCTCGGACATCCGGGCCACCGTGCGCTTCCACTCCTCGCAGGTGCGGGGAGCGGGCGGCGGGAGCCGGAGGCGGTGGCACAGGAGGCACTCCTCCCGGTAGGTCTCCCGGCCGATCGTCGACGATTCCCCCGGCAGTTGCGCCAGAACGGCCGTCGCCAGTGCGAGTACGAGGACGGTCGTCGAGGCAGACGTCCGCAGTGCCATGACCACCCTCCTTTCCCGTCGAGTCCCTCTCCGTTCCGGGTTCGCGTGATTTCCACCTCTGTCTACACCGCCCCGTCCGTCCGTCAAGGGGAGGACGGGTGCGGCCCGCGTTCGTTGACGGTTCGGAAAGGCCGTCCGTATAATCCGGCCCGCACCTGCCTTTGCTGAGGCGCTGCACCCCGCCAGGCGACCGATGCCCAAGAAGTCCACGGTGATCCGAGAACTCAAGGCCCTCTACCGCGTGAGCCAGGCGGTCGCGGGCTCCCTCGACCTGCGGGAGGTCGTGCAGGGGATCCTGACCATCCTGGCCGAGGAACTGGGGATGCAGCGGGGCACGCTGGCGCTGCTGGATCCGGAGACCGGCGAGCTCGCCATCGACGTGGCCCACGGGCTGACCGACGAGGAGAAGCGCAGGGGCCGCTACCGCGCGGGAGAGGGCATCGTGGGGCGCGTGCTGGAGGCGGGCGAGCCCCTGGTCGTCCCCAACATCGGAGCTGAGCCGATGTTCCTGGACCGCACCGGCAGCCGGCGCGACATCGACCGGTCGCAGATCGCCTTCCTGTGCGTGCCCGTGAAGGCCGGGCGGAGGACGGTGGGCGTCCTGACCGCCGACCGCCTCTCGGAGGAGGAGGAGGACCTGGAGGAGGACCTCCGCCTGCTCACCATCGTGGCGAGCGTCGTGGCCCAGGCGGTGCGCATCCAGGAGATGGTGCGCCGGGAGAAGGCCGAGCTGGCCGCGGAGAACAAGAGGTTGCGGAGAGCCCTGGACGGCGCCTTCCGGCTCGACAACATGGTCGGTTCCAGCCCCCAGATGCTCGCCGTCTACGAACAGGTCCACCTGGTGGCCCGCAGCCGGGCCACCGTGCTCATCACGGGTGAGAGCGGCACCGGGAAGGAGTTGGTGGCCAAGGCCATCCACTTCAACTCCGACCGTTCCCGCAGGCCGTTCGTCCGGCTGTCCTGCGCGAGTCTTCCCGCGACGCTCCTGGAGAGCGAGCTCTTCGGCCACGAGAGGGGCGCGTTCACCGGGGCGCTGGCCCGCAAGCCAGGCCGCTTCGAACTCGCCCACGGGGGGACCATCTTCCTCGACGAGGTGGGGGAGATCCCGCTGGAACTGCAGGTCAAGCTCCTGCGCGTGCTCCAGGAGCGGGAATTCGAACGCCTCGGGGGCAGGGAAACGCTGCAGGTGGACGTGCGCGTGGTGGCCGCGACCAACCGCGATCTGGCCCGAGAGGTGCGGGAAGGCCGCTTCCGGGAGGATCTCTATTACCGTCTCAACGTGGTCCCGATCCACCTGCCCCCCCTGAGGGAGCGGCGGGAGGACGTGCCCCTGCTGGCCCACCACTTCCTCCAGCGGTTCTGCGAGGAGAACGGCAAGGTGCTCGACGGGTTCACGCGGGAGGCGGTGGACGCGCTCGTCCGCCACGAGTGGCCCGGCAACGTTCGCGAACTGGAGAACACGGTGGAGCGCGCGGTAGTGCTGGCCCGGAAGAAGACCATCGGCGCGGAGGACCTGCCGCCGGCGCTCGCCCGCCCTTCGAGCCGGCACCCGGCCCCGGCGGCGGACCTGGAGGCGGCCGTGGCCCAACTGGCGGACCGGCTCTTCGACGCCCCTCCGTCCGAAGGAGTGTATCGGGCCGTGGTGGGGCGGGCCGAGCAGGCATTGGTGGAAAGAGCCCTGGCCCGGGCGGAGGGCGTTCGCCTCCAGGCTGCGCGCCTGCTGGGGATCAACCGGAACACGCTTTACGCCAAGCTCGAGAGGCCGGAGGAACCGTGAGCGCTGCGCCCGTGGCATTCCGGCTGCTCCACGTCGACTCCGCCTGCCGCGCGCGGGCCGGAGTGCTCCAGACTCCCCACGGAGAGGCGGAGACGCCCCTGTTCATGCCCGTGGGCACCCAGGCGGCGCTCAAGACCCTGCACCCCGACCTGGTGGCCGAGGCCGGCGCGCGGATCGTGCTCGCCAACACGTACCACCTCCACCTGCAGCCGGGAACGGCCGTGGTGCGCCGCTGTGGGGGCCTGCACGGGTTCATGGGGTGGAGGGGGCCCATCCTCACCGACTCCGGAGGATTCCAGGTCTTCAGCCTGCCCGGCCGCGTGATCGGCGAGGAGGGGGTCCGCTTCGCCTTCGAGAAGGGAGGAAGCACGACATTCCTCGGTCCCGAGGAGTCGATCCGGGCGCAAAACGACCTGGGCGCGGACATCATCATGGCCTTCGACGAGTGCATCCCGTACCCGGCCGAGTTCGGCTACGTGGCGGAGTCCGTGGAGCGAACGCTGCGCTGGGCGGAGCGCTGCATTGCGGCCCACGGGCGGCCCGAGGAGCAGGCGTTGTTCGGCATCGTCCAGGGCTCCGTGTATCCCGAGCTGCGGGAGCGCTGCGCGAGGGCCCTGGCGGCGATGGACCTGCCGGGCTACGCGGTGGGCGGGGTCAGCGTCGGCGAGGGGCACGAACTGATGAAGCGAGGCCGTGGAGTGCTCGCGAACCCTTCCTGCCGGCGGACAAGGCCCGCTACCTCATGGGGGTGGGGCGTCCCGAGGACCTCCTCGAGGCCGTCGAACGGGGGATGGATCTCTTCGACTGCATCATCCCGACGAAATTCGGCAGGGGCGGCACGCTGTTCACCGGAACCGGGAAACTGCGCATCCACCGGAAGGAGTACCGAAAGGACCGCTACCCCATCGACACGGCCTGCGAGTGCCCCACGTGCCGCCGTTTCAGCCGCGCGTACCTCCATCATCTGTTCACGGTGGACGAACCCCTCGGGAAGACCCTGGCCTCGATCCACAACATCCACTTCTACATGACCCTGCTCGCTCGGGCCCGGTCCGCGATCCTCGAGGATCGCTTCCTGGACTTCAAACGGGAGTTCTACGCGGGTTTTCTCGGTGACCCGGCGGGGCCCCGGGAACGTCCGGGAGGACGCGACGCCGGAAAGCGGGGGAAGGCGGAGTGGCTCGATGACGACGAATAGCGAGCGCGGCAAGGCCTTGGGGATGGGCGGACCCGAGGATCCGTGCGGCTACGCGTCGGCCTTGCGGACGCCGGGGGGGAGGTCGGCCAGGAGTGCGTCGGTCACCGCGAACCGCGTCAGGTGGGACGTATCCCGGATGAGGACGCCGCGCACGGCGGCCCCCGACGGCGGTTTGAGCCCGGAGAGCGCCACCGAGATGGCCTCCGCGTCGTCTCCCGCGACGTACGGCAGGCGGACCGCCTCGAGGAAGCCGGTCGCCCGGCAGTTCCCGTAGGTCGCCTCCCAGTCGATGCGGTCGGCGAGGCGCCGCGTGACCACGTCGGCGTACCCGACGCCGTTGGCGTTGCCGTGGCTCGCCTCCGTGAGGTCCAGCGCCACGATCCTGCGGATGCGCGGCGTCGCTCCGCACCCGGGGAACCTGCGCTCCAGCCCCACCACGTGGAGGTCCATGCCGGTCCCGGACACGTCCTTCCCGATGCGCTCCACCACCAGCAGGTCGAGGTCGTCCCAGGGGAGGCGGGGCGTCAAGCCCCGGGCCTCCTCCAGAAGCCTTGCCTCTGCCTCCAGCCAGTCCCCGGGACGCAGGACCGCCACTCGGGCCATCCCTCCGTGGGCGTTCTCGACGAGGGCGACTCCGAAGGGAACCTTGCCGGACGCCAGGTAGAAGCGAGCGACGTCCGGGATCCCTTCCCCGAGTCCGGCGCGGTGGAGAATGGAGGCGCTCGCCTCCCGCCCGAGGCCGACCGAGAGGAGCTTCGAGGGACCGCTCTCCACGCCCCCGTGGAACGCGGTGTGGGGCTTGACGCGGTTGACCGGGACCAGCCGGTCGGCCGCCCAGGCCTCGCCGTCGCACCACACCGTCAGCCCCGACCCCGTCTTCCCGGCTTCCACCAGGGCGCCCCACTGCACGGGAGCTTCGACCGCAGTCTCCGTGATTCCCAGGTCGGCCAGGACGCGGACCTGCTCCGGGGGCGTCGCTCCGCCGTGGGTGCCCATCGCCGGCACGACGACCGGCCGGGCACCCCGGGCCCGCAGGAAGCGCACGACCTCGCCGACAAGGGCCCCGATCCCGGGGATCCCGCGGCTCCCCACGGCGATTGCGACGCCGGCTCCCGCCGGCACGTCGAATTCGCCGGCCTCGAGACGGCGCCGAAGCTCCGCGGACGGGTCCGGCACCTCGGGCCTCGGGTACGCCTGACAGACCGTGTGCCAGCGCAAGGTGTCCGGAGCGTCTCCCACCCGATGCCTCCTCCCTGCCGCCCGCGCCCGCGGGGCCGCGCAGGCCGGTACGGTAGAGCAGCGACCCCGGGGTGCGCAAGGCAATGGCGGGCCGCGGCCGGTCGAACCGGTTCCCGCGGGGACCGTGGATCGCCGCGACGGCCGGGGCGCGATTGAAGGGGCTTGCGCTCTTCTGGTAACGTGAGGCCGCACTGGGGTTCGGCACGGGAGGAGGGGCACGATGTTCGGGTGGAAGAAGAATCCCCAGCCGACCACGCCGTCCGAGGAGGCCCCGTCGCGCCTCGCGGATCCCGCCGTCCTGGAGGCGCTGCAGCGCCTCGAGAAGGCCGGGGTTCAGCTGCTGGCCCAGATGTCGGGTTCGGAGGTGTACACCACGGAGGTCCTGGGGCTGGGCCGGGACGGCTTCTTCGTGGATACGCTCTCCCCCCCGGAGGGCGACCGCAGGGCGCTGCCGGGGACGACCATCCTCCTGGAGAGCCTGTACCAGGGGATTACCTATACCCTGGAGACCACGGTGCTCGGTCGGGTCCAGTTCGTGGACGAACTGCCCGCTTTCAAGCTGTCCTACCCGACCGAGGTGAGGCAGGAGCGGCGGCGGCGGAGTCCGAGGCTCCGGACCCGGGGAGACGCTTCTCTCTCCTTCCGGGCCCCGTTCCCCTGCGACGCACCCGTGGTGAACCTGAGCCAGGGGGGCCTCGCCTTCGACTACGACGCGGAACTCGGGCGCCTGAGCCAGGGGACGATGGTCCGGGACATCCTCCTCGAACTGGGGCGATATCCCGTGGTGGCGGTGCAGGGCCGGGTCGTGGGGAACCTCGTGGTGGAGCTCGGTACCTTGAGCCTGCCGAGACGCTATCGGGCCGGGCTCGCGTTCCAGTCGCTGTCCGCCGACGCCGCAGCCGCGGTTCGGGGGTATCTGGGAGAGCTGCAACCGGCCGATGTCCCCTCTTGAGGGCGATCGAGATCCCGGGTCCCCGGTGCGGATCTCCGTATCCGGCCTCGTCCTGTCCTCCGCGGAGCCCCTGGAAACGCTGCCTCGGCTCGCCGCGGAGCGCCTGGGGTTCCCGCACGGAGCCATCCTTTCCTGGCGACCGCTGCTGCGTTCCCTGGACGCCCGGGGGCGAGGACCGCCGCGGTTCGTCTGCCGGGTCGGGCTGGTCCTCCGGCCCGCGACCCGGCTCCCCGAGCTGGCGGGCGTCTCGCCGTGGCCGGCGGAGCCGGCCGCCCCCGCCCCTCTCGTCCGCATTCCGGCGGGACGGCCGATCGTGGTCGGAACCGGGCCCGCGGGCCTGTTCGCGGCCCTCCGGCTCGCGGAGCGAGGGGTCCGCCCGATCCTGCTGGAGCGGGGAGACCCGGTGGAGGCGCGCGTGCGAAGGGTGGCCTCGTACTGGCGGCGCGGGGAGCTCGATCCGGACTGCAACGTGCAGTTCGGGGAGGGCGGCGCCGGCACCTTCTCCGACGGCAAGCTCACCTACCGGGGCCGCGACCCGCGGCGCTCGTGGGTCTTCGAGTCCCTCGTGGCCGCCGGCGCACCCGAGGAGATCCTGTTCGAGGCCCGGCCGCACCTGGGAACCGATCGCCTCCGCAGGATCGTGGGGCGGATTCGGCAACGTCTCCAGGCCGCGGGCTGCGAGGTGCATTTCCGGACCCGGGTGGAGGATCTGATCGTCGAGGGGGGGCGCGTCGCGGGCGTCGCCACTACGAGGGGACCGTTTCGGGGGGCTTCGTTGATTCTGGCGGTCGGCCACAGCGCCTGCGACTTGGTTGGCCGGTTGGTGACGCAGGGCGCTGCCGCGGAGCGAAAGGGGTTTGCGGTCGGCTTTCGGATGGAGATGCAGCAGGATTGGCTCGACCGCAACCAGTACGGGCGCTGGGCCGGGGAACCGGGCCTGCCGCCCGCGGAGTTCTCGGTGAAGGCCCGGGGAGCGCACGGCCGCGACGTGTACTCCTTCTGCATGTGCCCCGGGGGCACGGTGATTCCGGCCGGCACCGACGGCGACGGCCTGGTGGTGAACGGGATGAGCTCCTCCGGGCGGCGCGGCCCGTGGGCCAACGCGGCGGTCGTCGCCGCGGTGGAGCCCGCCGATCTGGGGAACGGGACCTTGTCGGGGTACTCCCGGCAGCGCGAATGGGAGCGGATGGCGCGCGGCCTCGGGGGGGAGCGGGGCGTTCCTGCCCAGCGCGTCCGGGACTTCGTGGCGGGCAGGCTGTCGAGGGACCTGCCGCGCTCGAGTTGCCCCTGGCGGCCCGTGGCGGCCGATCTGGCCGCGTGTGTCCCGGACTACGTCGCGGAGGCGTTGCGCAGCGCCCTGCCCCGGCTGGCGCGGCAGGTGCGGCCGATCGAAGACGCGCTTCTCCTCGGAGTGGAGTCGCGCACTTCCAGCCCGGTCCGGTTGGTGCGGGGGGACGACCTCCAGTCGCCCGGGCTCCCGGGGCTCTACCCGGTGGGCGAGGGCGCCGGGTACGCGGGAGGTATCGTGAGCGCGGCCATCGACGGTGCGCGCGCGGCGGATGCGTGGACGGCCTCCCTCGGGCCGGCGCTGGAGCGAGAGGAAGGGGGGAGTTCGTGAGGCGGGCGTGGTTGACGTTGGGGACGGCACTGGCCCTGGGCTGGGGCGCGCCGGTCGGGGCGCTGACCGTGCTGGCCCCGGCAGACGGGGCCAGGGTCCGGGGAGACCGCGCGTGGCTCGTGGTGGTCTCCTCCGAGCCGCCCGAGGTGACGTTGGACGGCCACAGGGTGAGCCGGGCCCGGGAAGTGGAAGGAGCCTATCACCTGCGCCTCGAGGGGCTGCGGGGCGACGGATCGCGGCTGCGGGTGGCGGCCGAAGGGACGGTCGCGACCCTGACGGTGTACGGGGAAGCGGGCGCGGGCGGCGGGTTCCACCGATCGTCCCCGGAGTCGTGCCGCACCTGCCACCGGGTGGACGCGTCCGGCTGCAACGAGTGCCACCGGTTCGAGGGGGCGAAGCACCTTCCCGTCTTGCAGAAGGGGTGCGTCCCGTGCCATCCGCCGCCCGACTGGCAGCCCCAGGATCCGGCGCCCCTGTGCGCCGCCTGCCACCCCGACCACGGCGAAGGAAGGCACCCACGGCTGCGGCACCCCCTGCGGTCCGCGCGGGATCCCCTCAGGCCCGGGCTCTCCTTCGACTGCGCCTCGTGCCACGATCCCCACGCTCCGCAGTGTCTGGCGTGCCTGGGCCGCGAGGAGATGCGCAGCTGGTGCAAGGGCTGCCACGGCAGCCCCTGAGGGCGGTTTCGTTGCGGGCGGAGGGAGGTTTCCGTACCATGCGGAGGTTCGGGTGCCCGCCCTCCGTCGGTGGGCGTGGGCGGGGGGCGATGCCAGGGAGTCTCGCGGGATGAGCGAAGGCGGCCGAGAGTCGGCGAAGGGTCCACCCATCCCCGTGGCGGGTCCCGAGGAGGACGCGCTCGAGGTCGTGGAGCCCGAGGTCCAGGAGCCGTCCGAGGAGGAAGGCGCCGACCCGGGCCTGGTTCACGGCTACTTCGAGGAAGGGGACCTGGCGGCCCCCCCCTCCGGGGACATCGTGGAGAGTGGGCCCCTCCAGCAGTACATGGCGGAGGTCAGCCGCTATCCCCTGGTCACCCGTCGAGGAGGAGATCGACGGCTGGCCCGCAAGTACCCGGGAACAGGGGGACTGCAGGCCGCCTACACCCTGGTGCTCGCCAACCTGCGCCTGGTGGTCAAGATCGCCTACGAGTTCCGCCGCAACTTCACCAACCTCATGGACCTGATCCAGGAGGGCAACATCGGGCTGATGCGGGCCGTGGAGAAGTTCGATCCCTACCGGGACGTGAAGCTCTCCTCCTACGCCGTGTGGTGGATCCGCGCCTACATCATCCGCTACATCCTCAACAACTGGTCCCTGGTCAAGATCGGCACCACCCAGACCCAGCGCCGGCTGTTCTTCAACCTCAAGAAGGCCAAGCGGGAGCTGGAGGCCCAGGGATTCAAGCCCGAACCCCGGCTGATCGCCTCCCGCCTCAACGTGCGCGAGGACGAGGTGGTGGAGATGGAGAAGCGGCTCTCCGGCTCGGACGTCTCCCTCGACGCCCCGCTGGACGACGACTCCGAATCGAACCGCCTCGACTTCATCGCGGACACCGACGGAGACCTGAGCGAGCAGATCGCGGACCTCGAGTTCCGGGAAATGGTCCGGGCCAAGTTCATGGAGTTTCGCGACACTCTCGACGAACGGGAGCAAGCGATCTTCGACCGCAGGCTCCTCGCGGAAGAGCCCGCCACCCTGCGGGAGATCGGTGAAACGTTCGGGGTGTCCCGCGAACGGGTGCGCCAGATCGAGGCCGATCTCAAGCGCCGCCTGGCGGCGTACCTGCGGAGTTCCGGAGAGGTCGGTGACGCCCTTCGGGCACTGAAGTGCCCTGGACCCCGGAACCGGGCGAGATCCTGACCGTCTCGGAACTGGTCGGGCGTGTCCGGGGCCTCCTGGAGCGCGGGCTTCCCTCCCTCTGGGTGGAAGGCGAGGTGAGCAACCTCCGCGTGCCCGCCTCGGGGCACGCCTACTTCACCCTGGGCGATCCCCACGGCCAGCTCCGGGCCGTCTGCTTCCGCAACGTGGTTCGGCTTCTGGCGCTCCCCTTCTCGGAGGGGGCCCGCGTCCTGGTGCGCGGGCGTCTCACCGTCTACGAGGCCCGGGGGGACCTCCAGTTGATCGTGGAGGACGCCGAGCCGCTCGGGGAGGGGCTGCGCCGGCTCGAACTGGAGGCCCTGCGGAGAAGTCTCGCGGCGGAGGGGCTCTTCGCCGAGGAGAGGAAGAGGCCGTTGCCCGAACTGCCTCGGGGCGTGGGCGTGGTGACCTCGGCCACCGGGGCAGCCCTGCGGGACATCCTCCAGGTCCTCGGCCGGAGGGCCCCCGGAGTCCACGTCTACGTCGCTCCCGCTCGGGTCCAGGGGGAGGGGGCGGCGGGGGAGCTCCGAGAGGCCCTGGCCCTGGTCGCGGAGCGGGCGGACGTCGAGGTGGTGATACTGGGCCGCGGCGGCGGGAGCGCCGAGGACCTCTCCGCCTTCAACGACGAAGCCCTGGTGAGGGCCGTGGCTTCCTGCCCGGTGCCCGTCATCGCGGCGGTCGGGCACGAGACCGACGTGAGCCTCGTCGACTTCGCCGCCGATCTGCGCGCACCGACCCCCTCGGCCGCGGCGGAGCTGGCGGTGCGGGAGCGGGCGCGGTGGGTGGAGCGGCTGGAGCGTCGCGAGAGGGAACTGGGCGGCGCGATGCAGCGCCGCGTCTCTTTGCTCCGCGCCCGCACGGAGCGGGTCGACCCGTTCCTGCGGTCGCCGCGGTCCCGGATCGCGAGGGCCCGGATCGCGCTGGATGCTCGGTCCGAGGCGCTGTCGGTGGCCGGAAACAGAGTGGTCGCACGCGTTCGGGCGGAGGTTGCGGCCCTCCAGGCACGTCTTGCTCTCGCGGACCCGGCGCGGACCGTGACGGTGGACCGGGAGCGCTTGGGGAGGCTGACGGACCGGCTCGGGGTCTGGGGGCCTGCCGCCGTGGCCTCGCGACGGGGCCCCCTGGCGGCGCTGACGGAGAAGCTGGGGGCGCTCAGTCCCCTGGGGGTGCTGGCCCGAGGGTACGCCGTGGCCCGGGCCGGATCGGGCCAGGTCATCCGTGACGCGCGGCAGTGCCGCGACGACGACGAGGTCACCGTGACCCTGGCCCGCGGGGGGTTGGACTGCCGCGTGACACGGGTCCGGACCGAGACCGGGAGAGGGTGAGGACATGGACAGGATTCCAGCCCGAAGGATGCCTTCGGGAGCATCTTCGGCGCCGGTCACCGCGCTCGTGGTGGACGATGACCCGTCCATCGTGCGGTTCGTGGAGATGTATCTGGAGAACCAGGGGCTCCGGGTCCATTCCGCCCTTCGCGGGGAGGACGGAGCGGAAATGGCCGGGAGTCTGGAGCCAGACGTCGTCGTCCTCGACCAGGGGTTGACGGATCTCGACGCCGCGGAGGTCCTGCGGCGACTGCGGGCGGACCCCAAGACCCGTCGTATTCCCGTGCTGCTCATGGCGTCGGAGTCGGAGGGCGAGCGAAGGGTAAAGACCTTGGGCGACGATGCCGATGATTACATCACCAAACCGTTCGACATCCGGGAGCTGAAGGCGCGGTTGCTGGCGCTGGTGGCGCGCAGGCGAGAGCAGGCGGAGGCGACCGAGGTCGAAAAGCTTCGAACGGTGCGCGAGGTGGTGGCGAGCGTCTCCCACGAGTTGAACAACCCCCTCGCTGCGGTGCTGATGGCCGCCGAGGCGTTGTCCCTCCGGCACCCGGGGGTTGGAGACGTCCAGGAGAAGAGCCGAGTGATCCAGGAGAACGCCCTCCGGATCCGCGACATCCTCAAGCGCCTGGAACGCGTCCGGATACTCGTGTCGAAACCGTACGTGGCCGGGGAGCGCATGCTCGACCTGGCCGGGAACGAGGAGGACCTCACGTGAGCCTCAGGGAAGGGATCGCTCAGCTCGTCGTCTACGAGGAGGAGCACTCCGAGCTCAAGGACGTGCTCGCTCGGGTGCATGCGGACGCCAAGGCCAAGGCGGTGCTGCTGCTCGATGCCCACGGCCAACTGGTGGCCGACTACGGCGACACCGGGGGCCTGGACCTCACGTCCTTCTGTTCCCTCGCCGCCTCGAACATCGCGGCGACGGCGACCATGGCCGAGATGGTGGGCGAGAAGGACTTCACGCTCCTGTTCCACCAGGGCAAGAAGGACAGCATCCACATCAGCCTGATCGGCACGCGGGCGATCCTGGCCGTCATCTTCGGCAACGACGCGTCCCTGGGGCTCGTGCGCCTGCGCGTGCGCAAGGCAGCGGAGGAGATTCAGGAGGTCGTCAAGCGGATCGTCCACCGCATGACCTTGAACGACCGGCTGGACCTGAATCCCCTCTGCGAGATCACGGAGAAGGACATCGACGAACTCTTCTCATTCTGAGCCCCATGGCCTTCCTCAACTATTCGACCCGCGAACTCAACGTAAAGATCGTCTATTACGGGCCGGGTCTTTGCGGAAAGACCACCAACCTCAAGTTCATCTACGGAAGGGCCCCCGACGCGAACCGCGGCAGGATGATCAGCCTCGCGACGGAGACCGAGAGGACCCTCTTCTTCGACTTCCTCCCCATGAACATGGGGACGCTCAACGGCTTCAAGGTCCGGTTCCACCTGTACACCGTGCCGGGGCAGGTCTTCTACGAGGCGAGCCGCAAGCTGATCCTGAAGGGCGTCGACGGGCTCGTGTTCGTGGCCGACAGCGATCCCCTGCGGGTAGACGCGAACGTGGAGTCCTTCCTGGGCCTCAAGCGAAACCTGGCCGCCCACGGGCTCTCGGACGAGACGCTCCCGATCGTCATCCAGTACAACAAGCGAGACCTCCCGGACGCCCTGCCGGTGGAGGAGATCCGCGAGGCCCTGGGGAACCCGGGCTTCCCCGACTTCCCGGCCAGCGCCACCACCGGCGAGGGTGTCTTCGACACCCTCAAGTGCATCGCCCGCCACACGCTGCGCAACCTGCGCCACTGACCGCTTCGCCTCACCGTTGACACGGGGGTGGCGTCCGCTACCCTGCCACCGTGGACCTCCCGAGCCGTGGCCCCGCCGACGGAAACCGTGGCGCCGACTGGAAAGCCGACCGCGAGCGGATGGTGCGCGGGCAGCTCGAGGCGCGGGGAATCCTGGACCCGCTGGTCCTCCGGGCCTTCCGGCTCGTGCCCCGCCACGAGTTCGTCCCACCCTCCCAGCGGGACATGGCGTACGACGATACGCCCCTCCCCATCGGGAGGGGGCAGACCATCTCCCAGCCCTACATGGTGGCGATCATGACCGAGGCGCTCCGCCTGCGGGGCGGGGAGCGCGTGCTCGAAGTGGGCACGGGGTCGGGGTACCAGGCGGCGATCCTGGCGGAGATGGGATGCGAGGTGCACACGGTCGAGAGGGACCCGGTACTGGCGGACGAGGCGGAGGGGCGGCTCCTGCGGTTGGGCTACCAGGGGGTGACGGTCCACCGGGGCGACGGGACCCTGGGTCTCCCGGACCAGGCCCCGTTCCAAGGCGTGGTGGTCACTGCAGGCGGCCCACGGGTTCCCGCGAGTCTCGAACAGCAGTTGGGCCCGGGGGGCGTGCTCGTCATCCCGGTGGGCGACCGGGGCTCCCAGGATCTGGTGCGGGTGACCCGGACCCGAACCGGCTTTCGCGAGGAGAACCTGGGGGGGTGCCGCTTCGTGCCGCTGGTGGGAGAGGAGGGGTGGTGAGATGAGGCGCGCCCTGCTCGTGATCGACATGCTCGAGGACTTCGTGCGGCCCGGGGGGAGGCTCCCGGTTCCGGACGCCGGAAAGATCCTGCCCCGCGCGAGGGAGGAGGTGGAGGACGCCCGGGCCCGAGGAGAGCCGGTCGTCTACCTGTGCGACGCGCACGCCCCGGACGACGCCGAGTTCCGGCGAATGGGCTGGCCGCCCCACGCCGTGCGAGGCACCTCCGGGGCTCGGGTGGAGGCGAGCCTGTCTCCGGCGCCCTACGACCCCGTCGTCGAGAAGACGACCTACTCGGGGTTCTACCGTTCCCGCCTGGAGGAGGTGCTTCGGGAGCGGGCCGTGGACACGGTCCGCCTCGTCGGTTGCGTGACCAACATCTGCGTCCTGTACACCGCTGCGGGTGCGGCCATGCGGGGCTACGACGTCGAGGTCGTGGGCGACGCCGTGGCGGGGCTCGACGCCGGGGACCACCGGTGGGCGCTGCGCCAGGTGAGCGGCGTCCTCGGAGGGCGCGTCGTTGGCAGGGACGTCGGGGGGGAGCAGACGGGCAAGTCGCCCCCCGTTCCGGACACGCTTCCTTGACCGGTCTTTCCGGGCGTTGCTACGATCCGCCGGCCGTCGGCGCGACCGCGGGCGCATGCCGTTCCCCTCATGCCGGGACCTCCCCATGATCCGAGTGCAGAAGGCCCTGGAGATCATCTTGGGCGCGCTGAGGCCCCTCCCGCCGGAGAAGGTCTCGATTCTCGACGCTCGGACCCGGGTCCTGGCCGAGGACGTCTTCGCCCCGCGCGACCTTCCTCCCCGCGACAACTCCGCCATGGACGGGTACGCGTGCCGGCACGCGGACCTCGAGGCCGGCCTCAAGCTGAAGATCGTGGGGCTGGCGCCGGCCGGCGGCGAGGGTCCCGTGGCCCTCGCCCCGGGGGAGGCGGTCAAGATCATGACCGGGGCGCCGATCACGCCCGGGGCGGACACCGTGGTGCCGGTGGAGGAGGCCACGGCGCAGGGGGAGCGGCTCGAGGTGGCCCGTCCGCCTGCGAAGGGCGCGCACGTGCGGCCCGCCGGGGAGGACGTGCGAGCCGGCGAGCGCGTGCTGCCCCGGGGGACGGTGGTCCGCCCCGCCGAGGTGGGCATGCTTGCGAGCCTGGGACGCTCCTTCGTGCTCGTCCACCAGCAACCCCGGGTCGCCGTCCTGGCCACCGGCGACGAGATCGTGGACCTCGACGCGCCTGCGGACGGAGGCAAGATCGTCAACTCCAACTCTTACGGGGTGGCGGCCCAGGTGGCGGAGGCCGGCGGCGTGGCGGTGCTCCTCGGCATCGGCAGGGACGATCCCGCCGGCCTTCGGGAGATGCTCGACAGGGCGGTACACTGCGATGTGGTGATCACCACCGGCGGCGTGTCCATGGGGGACTACGACTTCGTCCGGCCCGCGCTGGCCGAGTCCGGCGTCGCCGTCCAGTTCTGGCAGGTCGCGATGAAGCCCGGGAAGCCCGTGGTCTTCGGGCTTCGCGGGCGGTCGCCGGTCTTCGGCCTGCCGGGCAACCCGGTGTCCGCGATGGTGGGGTTCGAGGAGTTCGTGCGGCCGGCCCTGCGGTTGCTCCAGGGCCACCGGAGGCTGTTCCGCCCCGTGTTCGAGGCGGTCGTCTCCGACAAGGCGGGGTCGGTGCGCGGCCGGCCCGGCCGGCTCGAGTTCGTGCGGTGCCGGGTGGAGCGGGGCGGGGCGGGTCTCGAGATCGTCGGCATGAAGCGCCAGGGCTCCGGGGTCCTCAAGACCCTCGTGGAGTCGAACGCGCTCCTGCTGGTGCCCGAGGACTCGGAGGGCGTGGGCCCGGGGGACCGCGTGCGGGTCCAGATCTACGACCCGCAGTTCCTCGAGGGGGTCTCGCCGGATCTGAGCGGTGGGGAGCCTCCGTGGTCTCCGTCTGCCTCGTAGCCGGACCCTCCGGCAGCGGGAAGACGACCCTGGTGGAGAGGCTGGTGGCGGCGCTGGCGGTCCGGGGCATTGCCTGCGCCACCGCGAAGCACCACCGCGGCGCTGTCGAGGTCGACCGCCCGGGCAAGGACAGCTGGCGCCACCGCAGGGCCGGAGCCCGGGCCACCTTCCTGGTCACCGACGCCGAGGTGACCGCCTTCCTGGACCGCCCCGTGGACTTCTCCATCGGCGACTTGGCTCGGCTGTGCCCGGCGGACGTCCGGCTGCTTCTCGTCGAGGGTTTCAAGGGGATCTCGGGCCATCCTCGCGTGGAAGTGGTGCGCAGGGGCGTCGCTCGGGAGGTCTCCTGGAGCGACGAGGTGCTCTGCGTAGCGACCGACCTCGAAGATCTCGCCGCTCCGTGCCCCGTCTTCGGCCTGGACGACGCCGAGCAGATCGCGGACCTGCTGGTGCGAAGGCTCCTGTGCTGAGGTTCCTGCGGGCCACGGCCTCCGAAGAGCTCCGACACCTGGATGCAAGCTACGGCGGCGTCGCCTTCGGGGCCGAGTTCTGCACCTGCCGATTGCCGGGCGCAGGGGAGGTGGAGGACGCGATCGCGCTCTGCGCCTCCCGGAAACTGGCGTTCACCCTGGTGACGCCGGTGGTGAGGCAGGCCGTCTTCGCCGACGTCGCCCGGTGGCTCGAGGCGTTCGCCCGTCGCCTGCCCGGCGCGGAGTGGGCGGCCAACGACTGGGGGCTCCTGGAGTGGGCCCGGCACAGGGACTTGCCGCTGCGGCCGGTGGCGGGCCGCCTCCTGGGCCGTCAACGCCGGGGGCCGCGGGTCCTCGACCTCGTGCGAGGGGCGCACGCGTTGGATCGTGCGGCCCTCCAGGGCAGCGCGTGGGACGACCCCGAGACGGCGGCCCTGCTGGCCGAGTTCGGCATCGCCCGGGTGGAGTTGGACCTGCTCCTTCAGGGGGTCCGCGCCCCCAGGCTTCCGGAGGGCGTAAAGGTCTCCCTGTGCGGCCCCTGGCTCCCCGTGACGCTGTCTCCCTCCTGCCCCTGGACGGCCGACCCCATCCACTGCCCGAGGCCGTGCCGCGAGCATCCTGCGGCGGTTCTCCGGAACGAGGAGAACCCCGTTCCCCTCTGGTCGCGAGGAAACGCCCTCTTCGTGCGGTGCGAGGGCCCGCCGGACGAGGCGGCTCTCGACCGTCTCGGCGCCGACCGCCTGGTCTGGTCCCCCGAGATCCCCGGCTGACCCCGGCAGGCGCCGACCGCCGCCCCGGAACGGGCGCGGCGGCTCTCTTCGGCCGCGCACGGGGAAAAACTCTTCCGACAGGTGGAAATCCACGGCCCCGAGAGGGACCGGCCCGCGCGCGTCGCGGGCGTGAGTTCGGGAATTCCGGGGGGAACCACCGGGAGATTTCGCGCCGCCGCCGGGTTGACTTGCCGGCCTGTTCCTTGCATGGGAGGCGTCGGCGGTTCGTTTCTCGTGACCCCAGGAGGGGTGGGCACCACGCACAGAGGAGGTAGGCACATGAGGAAACTGTCCGCGTTTCTGTCGGTCCTGGTCCTGCTGGTGGTTGCGGCCTGTGGCGGAGGCGGCTCCGGTGCGGGCGATCCTGCCGCGGCGGGGCCTTCCGTCACGCAGGAGGCGAGCGCCAGCGCATCCGGCGCTGTCCCTGCGTCCGACGGCGCCGTCGCAGAGGTGTCCGTGCCTGCGGCCGCACCCGGCGCGGCCGAGGTCTCGGTGGCCGAAGGGGCGGCTCCCGCCGGTGGTGCGGCCGCGAACGGTTCCACTCCGGTGCCCGGGACTGCCGAGGGCACCCCGGCCCCGGCGGACACGGGGGGGGCTGCCCCGAGCCCCACCGAGGTCGCCAGCACAGCCGGGATCCTGCGGATCCTGATCACGGATGCCCCCTTCCCGTCCACCTACGTGGTCAAAGCCACGATGGTGGTCTCCGGCGTGTGGGTCCACGAGGAGGGCGGGGACGACCACGACTGGACGCAGGTGCTCCACGAGGAGCGCACGATCGACCTGGTGCCCCTGGTCGGGGGCATCACAGAGATCCTGGTGGAGGCCGCGATCGAGCCCGGCACCTACGACATGGTCCGCATGGCCGTTTCGGGAGGCGAGGTCTGGCTGGGAGAGGACGCAGTGGTCGACGGCGTGCCCCTCGACCCGGTGGACCGCGTCTACAAGTTCCGTGTCGAGGACGACACCGCGAAGTTCCCGAGCGGGAAGGTCGACCTCCACATCTCCCCTGCCGTGGTGGTGGTCACCCACCTGTCCGCGGAACTGCTGCTCGACGTGGACCTGACGAAGAGCTTCGTGTTCAACCGTCCCCCGACCCACGGCCAGGGGACGAAGCGCATCCTCTTCAAGCCCGTGGCCCGGGCTCTCAACGAGTCGGAGAACGGGAGGATCGTCGTCGAGGTGTCGGGCGACAACGCCACTCCGGATGACACCGCGGACGACCAACCGCTCCCCGGCGCGGTCGTGAAGGCCATCGACGCGGGTGGCGATGAGGTGGCTGTGGTGCTGGCCGACGCGTTCGGGGTGGCGGAGATCGTGCTGCCGCCCGGCACGTACGCGCTGGAGATCTGGCCGCCGGACGATCCGGTGCTCGGCGTGTACGACCACCTGCTCCTCGAGGGCGTGGAAGTGTATCTCGCCAACGCCACCGATCTGGCGGTGACGCTGGCGGCCACCGAGGGCCAGATCTCCGGAAGCGTGCTCGGCGACGCGGGCACGCCGGAGGACCCCGCCGACGACGCGGCGCTCGAGGGAGTGACCGTGACCCTCTCGCAGGAAGGAGTCGTCCTCGCGACGCAACTGACGGACGCGCAGGGAGCGTACCGGTTCGACGGCCTGGTTCCTGGCGCGTACGACCTCCTGTTCGAGAAGGACGCGTACGAGACGGGGGCCCTGTCCGGTGTCGACGCCGTGGTCGTGGGATACGTGGAGGACGTGGTCTTGGCCAAGCTGCCGTTCCTGGCGGGCACGGTGCTCGGGGACGGCGGCACGCCCGACGACGGCTCGGACGACGCGCCGCTCGAGGGGGTGCTGGTGACCGTGGCGCAGGACGGGGCGGAGGTGGCCACCCAGCTCACCGACGCCGACGGGGCGTACCGGTTCGACCCGGTGGAGGCGGGCAGCTACGAGCTCACCTTCGCGAAGGAACTCTACGCGACGCAGACGATCACGGCCGAGGCGTCGACCACCGATGCGCTCGACCCGGTGGTGCTGGCGCGGCTGCCGTTCCTGGCGGGCACGGTGCTCGGGGACGGCGGCACGCCCGACGACGGCTCGGACGACGCGCCGCTCGAGGGGGTGCTGGTGACGGTGGCGCAGGGTGGGGCGGAGGTGGCCACCCAGCTCACCGACGCCGACGGGGCGTACCGGTTCGACCCGGTGGAGGCGGGCAGCTACGAGCTCACCTTCGCGAAGGAACTCTACGCGACGCAGACGATCACGGCCGAGGCGTCGACCACCGATGCGCTCGACCCGGTGGTGCTGGCGCGGCTGCCGTTCCTGGCGGGCACGGTGCTCGGGGACGGCGGCACGCCCGACGACGGCTCGGACGACGCGCCGCTCGAGGGGGTGCTGGTGACGGTGGCGCAGGGTGGGGCGGAGGTGGCCACCCAGCTCACCGACGCCGACGGGGCGTACCGGTTCGACCCGGTGGAGGCGGGCAGCTACGAGCTCACCTTCGCGAAGGAACTCTACGCGACGCAGACGATCACGGCCGAGGCGTCGACCACCGATGCGCTCGACCCGGTGGTGCTGGCGCGGCTGCCGTTCCTGGCGGGCACGGTGCTCGGGGACGGCGGCACGCCCGACGACGGCTCGGACGACGCGCCGCTCGAGGGGGTGCTGGTGACGGTGGCGCAGGACGGGGCGGAGGTGGCCACCCAGCTCACCGACGCCGACGGGGCGTACCGGTTCGACCCGGTGGAGGCGGGCAGCTACGAGCTCACCTTCGCGAAGGAGCTCTACGCGACGCAAACGGTTGCGGCCGATGCGGTGACGACCGGGGCGTTGGCGGATGTGGTGCTGGCGCAGTTGCCGCCCCCGGAACCCCCGCCCGAGGAGCCGTCCGCGGCTGTGGGGAGCGGGAAGAAGAAGAACTAGCGTCAGGAAGTCCCCGGGCAGCATCCCCACATCTCTTGGGGAAGGCCCGGCGGCAGCCTCCGCTGGAGTCAGGACACCGAAGAGGCCGGCCTTGCGCCGGCCTCTTCGGCTTCTGGGTTCGGGTCGGGTGTAGTCCGCGGGGCCCGGCGGAGGCGGACGGAAGGGCCTAGTCCTCCACCTTCCTCTTCTCGTAGCGGGGCCGGAAGTCCCGGGTGGCGACCTCCACGAGTTCGTCGAGCATCTCCTCGTGGACCCGGTCGGGTTCGGTGGCGCGCACGCTCCACGGGGCGCCCTGGGCGTTCAGCTTGAGGCTGGCCACGTTCCACGTCCCGTGGGCGCCGTTGGTCCAAACGGTCGCCCCGGTACGCGTCTCCAGGAGCTTGGCCTGCAGAGAGCCGTTCATCGTCGCCCCGGCGCTCAGGGCGTTGAGGTCGGGAGCGACGGAGATCCTGGGTTTCGCACCGGAGGCCGCCATGCGCCCGGTGAGGACCGCATCGACCCCGTAATGCGCTCCGATGGCCTTCACGGCGGAGAAATCCAGCGAGGAGGAGTCGACGGCGGCGAGCACCTCGGTCTCGGCGCCGAGTTCCAGCAGGCGAGTGCCGGGTTGTGCCGCCTGCATCGTGGCGAGGAAGCGGTGGGTTAGCTCGTCGGCCACGGGGGGGCCCTCGTCGACCTGGAAGCGGACAACGCCGATGGTGGCGAACTCTTTCAGGTCCACCCGGGGCGGGACCGTGACCACGACGGTCTTGGAGCAGGAGGTCGCCAGCAGCGCGACCAGTCCGACGGCGGCGATCCACGGGACGGAGGTTCCGTGATGGGGACGGCGACGCATGACGATCCTCCGCGGCAGTTCGGGTGGGAGCGGCGGTGGACTCCTTATCGGCACCCTTCCCCGAGGCGCCTTAGCGTCATTCGAGCCGGTAGTTGAACTGGGCGAACAGGTTGAGCCGCTCGATGGTCCAATGGGAGGGGAAGGGCGGGAAGGGGGCCCGGGCGACGGTCTGCATCGCCTCCCGGTCGAGGATCGGGCTGCCGGAGGTTTCCGCCACCTCCACGTCGGCGACCCGGCCCCGCGCCTCCAGGGTGAAACGAACCAGGACGCGCCCGCCCCGTCCCGCCGCCATGATGGCCTCCTTCCAGAGCCACGAGCGGTCGATGGCGCCGCGGACGGAGGCCAGGTACCCCTTGTACCGGACGTCGGTGTCCCCGAGGGTGAGCGTCGCCTCTCTCGCCTCGCCTCCCGCGGGATCGGGCAACAGCGTTCCCGTCGCGGAATAGCCCCGCAGTTCTTCGGGCCGCGGCAGGAGCTCGCGCAGGGCCGGGACGGGCACGGCCTCCGGCGCCGGGCGAGGAGGCTGCTCGGGAGCTTCTCCCGCGGGTGGCGGGGGCTGTCGGGGGAGGGCAGGTTCGCCGGGGCCCTCCTCGGGCTCCTCCGCGGCGTCCGGGGGAGGGGGCTCCGGGTCGGCCGTCTCCGGCGGGGTTGGGACGATCTCCCGGGGCGGCGGGAGCGGTTCCTCCGCCGCCCCGGGAGGCGGAGGGGGAGGTTCCGGGGCCGGCACGGACGATCCCCCTGCCTGTGTGTCGTCGCCCGGCGACGCGGGAAGGTATTCGACGACCACGGAGACCTCCGCCTCCGGTTTCGGCTCCGAGAACAGTTCGGGGTTCAGCCAGGCCAACCCGCCGTGGACGGCCGCGGAGAGCGCGAGCGCGAAGAGGGGCGGGAAGAGGTCCCTGCGTAGGTCCATGCCCTCAGCGAGCCTCCCCGACCACTTCCAGCACGTCCCGCAGGCGGCGGTACTCGTCGCCCACCTGCGCGAACGCGGGGATGCAGAACAGTTCGAGCCCGCCGGGGCGGACTGCGGCGACCAGTTCCTCTTTGAGCCGCCGGAGCGGCGCCTCCAGCGGAGCCACGTCGTCGGAGTCCGTTTCGACCGAGAGCCAGCAGGGCGTCCACGAGGCTTCTCCGCCGAGAGCGGGACTCTCGCAGCCGCCGGAGCGGGTCGCCGTCTCCAACCGCCCCCGGACGCCTTCGGGGAGCGCCGCGGAAGAGAGGTGTCTCCTCAGGCGAGGGATCGACCCGGAGGGCAGGCTGATTTCCATGAGGATCCGTATCATCGGGTGCACCCGTCGGTATGGCCGGAGGGAGGAAGCGAAGTGCCGCCCGAAGCGCGGCGTGGCCGGGGCCGCGCGCGATCGGGGTCCTCAGGGTAAGATAGGCGGTGGGCGCGGGCAAGGGAACGGTTCGGCCGTGGGACGCACCGCCGGCCGGGGCGCGGCGAGCCGAGTCCGCCGCGCGGGGCGACCTTGCCGCTGCCGCGAGGCGCCTGTTACGATCACGCGCAAAGAGCGCCGCTTCCAGGAAGAGGCAGGAGCCGGATGCCGCCGTCCCCCGATCGCTCGTCGCCCGTGTCGCGACGGGCGCAGGAAATCCCCAGTTTCATCGCGATGGATGTGCTCGAAACCGCCCAGGCGATGGAACGCGGCGGGGAGCACATCGTCCACCTCGAGGTGGGGGAACCCGACTTCGAGACGCCCGAACCCGTGCGGGAGGCTGCCGCCGAGGCCCTGGCCCGCGGGGAGACCCACTATACCCACAGCCTGGGGATCCACGAACTGCGCGCCGCCATCGCGGCACACTACCGTGCCCGGTACGGAGCCGACGTCGACCCGGAGAGGGTCGTGGTGACCTCGGGGTCTTCGCCGGCCTTGTTCCTCACCTTCGCCGCGTTGCTGGACCCCGGGGACGAGGTGGTGCTCACCAATCCGCACTACGCCTCCTACCCCCCCTTCCTCCGGATGTCGGAAGGGGTGCCCGTGTACGTGCCGGTGCGGGAGGAGGAGGCGTTCCAGTTCGTGCCCGAGGAGATGGCCCGCGCGTTCACGGCGCGAACGAAGGCCGTGCTCGTGAACTCGCCGGCGAACCCGACCGGCACGGTGATCTCGGAGGACCGCCTTCGCGACGTGGTGGGTCGGACCGTCGCCGCCGGGGCCTACGTGGTCTCCGACGAGATCTACCACGGGCTCGTCTACGAGGGGCGGGAGCGGTCCGTGCTGGAGTTCACGGAGCGCGCCTTCGTCATCAACGGGTTTTCGAAGCTCTACGCGATGACCGGATGGCGGCTCGGGTACATGATCGTCCCCCCCGAGTTCGTCCGGCCGGTCCAGAAGCTCCAGCAGAATCTGTTCATTTCGGCGAACGCCTTCGTCCAGCGTGCGGGCATCGCCGCCCTGTCGCGCACGGAGGAGCACGTCCGGCGCATGGTCGCCACCTACGACGAGCGCCGTCGTTACATGCTCTCCCGGCTCGAGGGGATGGGCTTCACGTTTCGCTGCTACCCGACCGGTGCGTTCTACGTGCTCGTGGATGCGCGCCGCCTGAGCGGCGATTCGTACCGGCTGGCCTTCGACATCCTGGAGAAGGCGCGGGTCGGCTGCACGCCCGGCGTGGACTTCGGGAGCGGAGGCGAGGGGTATCTGCGCTTTACGTATGCGAACAGCCTGGAGAACATCCGGGAGGGCATGGATCGGCTCGAGCACTACGTGGAACGGTTCGCAGGAGTGCCTGCGTGACGGCGCGGCGGGCGGCGGACGGACAGCGATGATCACCTTCGACCTCGCGTGCGAGAACGAGCACCGTTTCGAGGGGTGGTTCCGCAACGGCGAGGATTTCGACGGGCAGATGGCGGGCGGCCTCGTGCAGTGCCCCCTCTGCGGCTCTCGCCGGATCTCCAAGCGCCCCAGCGCGGTGGCGGTGCACGTGGCGCGCCGCGCGGGCCCGAGCCGGGGACCTGCGGCATCCCCGCCGGCGAAGCCCGCTCCGCCGCCGCCGGAGGCCTTTTTCCGCGGGCTTTCCGACTTCCTGGAGAAGAATTTCGAGGACGTGGGCGCTGCCTTCGCCCGGGAGGCCCGGCGCATCGACGCGGGCGAGAGCGAACCCCGCAACATCCGGGGCACGACGAGCGCCGAGGAGGAGGAGACCCTGCGGGAGGAGGGGGTCGAGTTCTTCAAGGTGGCCCTGCCCAAATACGATGCCTGAGCTCAAGGCCCCCCTGCGCCTGACCTGGGACCTCCCCGCCGACGCCCTCCTCGCGGCGACCGTGTGGGGGCGCATCCTCGACGCTCGGGTGCTCTTCCTGGAGGTTCGCATCCGTCCTGAGCGGCTCGCGGGGCTTCAGGGCCTCGTGGGTTCGTGGGGCGGGCCCGGCGCGAAGGTCTCCCTGCTCGGGGAGCCGGAGTGCCTCCTGGCGGCTCTGGAGTGCCTCGGCGCCGGAGCCCTGGCGAGCGCCGACCTTCGGATGCTGCCTCCGTACGCGCCGGAGTTGGGGGTCGAGGACCTCGCCTCGGCTACGCTCCGTCTCGTGCCCAGCCTCTGGTCCACCCCGGAGGGCCTGGAGTTCTTCTCCGAGGCCCTGGAGATCGCCTGTGCCTACCGGCTCCCGAAGGTGGCCGTCTTGAATCCCCCCTCCCCAGCGCCCCCCCTGGGGCCCGGGGACCGGGCACGGGCGGTCGCGGTGTGGCAGGGAAGGGCCGAGAGGGCCGTGGAGTTGGAGGTCCACGACCTCTTCTTGGCCGAGACGCTGGGGCTCACTCCCTTCGCAGGGTACGCGGGGTGCCAGGCCGGCGGGGCCGTGGGGCACGTGACCGTGGAGGGGCGCCTCGTGGCGTGCCGGACGCTCCCGGTGGATTTCGGGGACCTCCGCGCCGCGCCCCTGCGGGAACTCTGGGCATCGTCGGCAAGGGATTCCCTGCGCCGGCACGTGGCCCGCGCTCCGTCCGGATGCGCCGGCTGCGCCGCGGAGCAGGTCTGCCGGGGGGGGTGCCCGGGGTTGGCGGGCGACTCCGGCCGGGACGCCTCGTGCCCCGGGCCCCGGGGGCGGGAAGGCGGCGCACGGCCATGATCTACCTGGACAACGCCGCGAGTTCGCACCCCAAGCCGCCTTCGGTGTACGAGGCGGTCGAGCGCGGTCTCCGGCTGGGAGCCAACCCGGGGCGCTCCGGACACCGGCTGGCCCTCGAGGCGGCGCGCACCGTGCTCGAGGCTCGGGAGGCGGTCGCCGAGTTGATCGGGGTCCGCGACGCCTCCCGGGTGGTGTTCACGGCCAACGGAACCCACGCGCTGAACCTCGCGCTGAAGGGACTGCTTCGCGCCGGCGACCACGTCGTCACGACGGCGATGGAGCACAACAGCATGCTCCGACCCCTGGCGGCGCTCGCCCGCAAGGGTGTGGAAGTCACCTCGGTGGCGGCGGATCGGCAGGGGTTCGTTTCGCCCTCGCGCGGTGGAGGCGGCGATGCGCCCCGACACCCGCCTGGTGGCGCTGTGCCACGCCTCCAACGTGTCGGGTACGCTCCAGGACGCCGGGGCGGTGGGCGATCTCTGCCGGCGCAGGGGAGTGCTGTTCCTCCTCGATGCCGCCCAGACCGTCGGGGCGCTGCCCTTCACGGCGGAGGCGGTGGGGGTCCACCTGCTGGCGGCCCCGGGGCACAAGGGCGTCTTGGGGCCCCAGGGAACGGGTTTTCTCTGGGTGGCGCCGGGAGTCGTCCTCGATCCGCTCATGGAGGGCGGTACCGGGAGCCGCAGCGAGGAACGCTCCATGCCCGAGGAGATGCCCGAGGCCCTGGAGGCGGGCACCCTGAACACCCCCGGCCTCGCCGGCCTCGCCGCGGGGGTCCGGCACCTCTTGACGGCCGGCGTCGCGGAGGTGCGGCGCGCCGAGGAGGAGGTCCTGGCGTTTCTTTTCGAGGAGTTGCGCCGCGTGCCGGGGCTGGTCCTCTACGGCCCGTCGGAGACCGCCCGCCGTGTGGCCGTGGTCTCCTTCAATCTGGCAGGTCGCGACGGCGCCCACGTGGGGTTCGCCCTGGACGAGGTGTACGGAATCTCGGTGCGGGTGGGGCTGCACTGCGCTCCCGACGCCCACAAGGCGCTCGGGAGCTTTCCTGCGGGGACGGTACGGGCCAGCTTCGGCCCGTTCAGCACCGTGGCGGACGCGGAGGCGCTCGTGCGGGCCCTCGACGAGTTGGCCCGTCTCTGAGAGATGCGGGGCAAGGAGATGCGATGAAGAAGAACTACGTCCTCGACACCAACGTCCTGCTCCACGACCCGGACGCGCTCGTGGTGTTCGAGGACAACAACCGTCAACATCCCGATCACGGTGATCGAGGAGATCGACCGCTTCAAGAAGAACTCGGACGAGATCGGCCGCAACGCCCGGCACGTCTCCCGTTTCCTGGACGATCTCCGGCTCCAGGGCGACCTGAAGGACGGCATCTCCAACGACAAGGGCGGCTGCGTGCGCGTGCGCTTCGGCAAGGAGTACGCCGAACGGCTGCCGGCCGAACTCTCGGTGGCCAAGGGAGACAACCGCATCCTGGCCGTGTGCCTCGTCCTGCAGGAGGAGCGAGCCCGAACTGCCGGTGGTGTTCGTGACCAAGGACACCAACCTGCGCATCAAGGCCAACGCCCTGGGCATCCACGCCGAGGACTACGAGCGGGGCAAGGTGCAGCCTGGACGAGCTCTACACCGGCACCGCCGAGATCCACCGTGGCCCGCGGACGGCGGTGGACGCCCTGTTCAAGAGCGGCGGCACGCGAGGTGGCGACGGATCTGCTGCAGGCCAACCAGTTCGCCTGCCTCCTGGACGAGGGCAACCCCAGCCACTCGGCCCTGGGGCGGTTCCGGGCGAAGACGGGGCGGGTGGAGCCGCTGCGGGTGCCCAAGGAGCCCATCTGGGGCATCCAGCGCCCGCAACCGGGAGCAGCGCTACGCGCTCGACGTGCTGCTCGACGACGACGGTGAAGCTGGTCACGCTGGTGGGCAAGGCCGGCACCGGCAAGACCCTGCTGGCCATCGCCGCGGGGCTGCAGAAGTCGGTGGAGGAGCAGGTGTACAAGCGCCTGCTCGTCTCGCGGCCGATCTTCCCCATGGGCCGGGACATCGGCTTCCTGCCCGGGGACGTGCAGGAAAAGCTGCAGGCCCTGGATGCAGCCGATCTTCGACAACGTGGACTTCCTGTTCGCCGGCTGCCGAGAGCCGGGACGGCAGGCGGACCAGGGGCTACCAGGAACTGATCGAGATGGACCTGATGGCACTGGAGCCCCTCACCTACATCCGCGGGCGCTCGATCCCGTACCAGTACATCATCGTGGACGAGGCGCAGAACCTGACCCCCCACGAGATCAAGACCATCATCACCCGGGCGGGCGAGGGCACCAAGATCGTGCTCACCGGCGACCCCTACCAGATCGACAACCCGTACATCGACTCCACGAGCAACGGGCTCAGCTACTGCGTGGAGCGGTTCAAGGAGCAGGCGATCGCCGGCCACGTCACCCTGGCCAAGGGCGAGCGCAGCCCGTTGGCCGAACTGGCCGCGAACGTCCTGTGACGGCTCGCGCGGAGGGGGGCCGACGACGAAGAGGGATGGTGGACCGTGGGCGGTGACGCCGAGACGCTGATCCTCGCCATCGAGACCTCCTGCGACGAGACCGCCGCCTCCGTGCTGCGCGGGGAGCGCGAGGTGCTCTCGGACGTGGTGGCCAGCCAGGCGGAACTCCACGAGGAGTACGGCGGCGTCGTGCCGGAACTCGCGTGCCGGGCCCACGCCGAAGCGATCGTCCCCGTGGTCGATCGGGCCCTGCGCGACGCCGGCGTCGACCCTCGCGGACCTGGACGCGGTGGCCGTCACCCAGGGGCCCGGGCCTGGTGGGAGCCCTGCTGGTCGGGCTCTCCTTCGCCAAGGCCCTCGCGTGGTCGCGGGAGACTGCCCCTGGTGCCGGTCAACCACCTGGAGGCGCACCTGGCGGCGCGCGTTCCTGGAGGGGGAGGTGGCCGACTCCGTTCGTCGGCCTGGTGGTCTCC
Organism: uncultured delta proteobacterium; assembly: GCA_963707045.1. Taxonomy (GTDB): domain Bacteria; phylum Desulfobacterota; class Deferrisomatia; order Deferrisomatales; family JACRMM01; genus CAZGRT01. The sequence goes on along the minus strand of CAVPOV010000001.1, from coordinate 239,823 downwards.
GGCGGCCACACCGCGCCTGTACCGGTGCGAGCGGCGGGGGGAGTACCGCCTCCCTGGGACAGACCCTGGACGACGCCGCCGGCGAGGCCTTCGACAAGGTGGCCAAGCTGCTGGGTCTCGGCTACCCCGGCGGGGTCGTATCGACCGGCTGGCCCGGGACGGCGACTCCGGGACCGGTTCTCGTTCCCCCGGCCGATGCTGCACTCCGAGCAACCTGGATTTCTCCTTCTCCGGGTCTGAAGACCGCGCTCCGCACCCACTGCGAGGCCGTTCCCCGACGGGTTGGGCGACGCCGAACTGCGCGGACACCTGCGCGTCGTTCCAGGAGGCCGTGGTGGACACGTTGGTGGCGCAAGACCTTCCGGGCGGCGGAGCGGGACGGGGTTGCGTGCGTGGTGGCCTGCGGGGGGGTGGCGTGCAACTCCCGCCTCCGGGAGCGATTGGCGGAGGAGGCGGGGCGCCGGGGCCTGCGGCTCGTCATCCCGAGGCCCCGGCTGTGCACCGACAACGCGGTCATGGTCGCGGGGGCGGGCCGGCACCGCTTCCTCGCCGGGGTGCGCGCGGGTCTCGACCTCAACGCCATCCCGACCTGGCCCCTCGGGGGGCCTGCCTGAGGCCGGCGTGTCCCGGCCGGGGAGCGCCCGGGGGGCGGGTGGTCCGCTCGCGCCCAAGAAGAGCCTGGGGCAGCACTTCCTCCACGATCCCTCGATCCTGAAACGCATCGTTGCGGCTGCAGGGGTGGAACCCGGGGAGCGGGTCCTCGAGATCGGGCCGGGCCCCGGGGGGCTCACCCGGGCCCTCGCCGGGGCGGGCGCCCGGGTCTGGGCGGTGGAGGCCGACCCTCGCATGGTGGCCCACCTGCAGTCCCTGGACCTTCCGGGTGTGCAGGTGTGGTGTGGGGACGCCCTGGAGCAGGACTTCGAGGCCTTGGCCGCGGAAGCGGGCGGTGCCTTCCGCCTCGTGGCCAACCTGCCCTACAACATCTCGGGGCCCCTGCTGGCACGGCTGCTTCGGCAGCGCCGCGCCTTCGCGTCGATGACCGTGATGCTCCAGCGCGAAGTCGCGGAGCGACTCGCTGCGCCGCCGGGCAACCGCGCCCGCGGGTCCCTGGGGGTCCTCGCCCAGTCCTTCTGTTCGCTCCGCCTCCTGTTCCGGGTGGCGCCGGGGTCGTTTCGGCCGCCCCCCAAGGTCGACTCACGGGTGCTTCGGCTCGATGTGCTCCCGGAACCGGTGTCCCCGGTCGAGGACGAGGCCCTCCTGTGGGAGGTGGTGCGCAAGGGGTTTTCCCAGCGGCGCAAGATGCTGCGCAACGCGCTCGCGGGAACCGTCGCGGACACCGGGGCGCTGCTTGCCGCCGCGGGGCTCGAGGGGGCCGAGCGGCCCGAGGAGCTCACCGTCGCCCAGTGGGCCTCCCTGGCCAACGAGGTCTGCCGTCGCCGGCGGGAAGAGGAGACCTGAGGGGGTGGCCGTCTACACGCACCTCGACGCGGCCGACGTGAGGGAGGCGCTGCGCACCTTCGGGCTGCCCGCGCCGGACGCGTTCGAGCCCGTGGCCGGCGGCATCGAGAACACGACCTACCGGGTGAGGGCCGGAGGAAGGGAGTGGGTCCTCACCTTGTTCGAGCGAGACGATCCCGGGACCGTCGCCGAGACGGCTTCCCTGGTGGAGCAGTTGGCGGACCGCGGCGTTCCTTGTCCTCGCCCGCGCCGGGGGCCGGGCGGGCCGGTGGCCCGGGTGAAGGGGAAGGCTGCTACGCTCGTCCCGTTCGTCGTCGGCCGGGAACTGCTGCGCGCCGACGAAGCCCGTTTGGAGGCTCTGGGTGTTTGCGTGGCGGCCCTCCACCGGGCGGGAAGTGCCCTCGATTGCGGACGGGAGGGTGCCCACCTGGCCGAGGTCCTCGTTCCCCTGGCCCAGAGGATCGCGGCCCGTTTGGAGGGGTCGGACCGCGTCACGGCGGGCTTGCTGCGGGAGGAGGCTTCCGCCCAGGAGGCGGTCCCCGAGGAGGGGTTGCCCGCCGGGCTCATCCACGGGGACCTCTTCCTCGACAACGTGCTGTTCGACGCGGAAGTCCCCCGGGTGCGGGCGCTGCTCGACTTCCAGATGGCGGGCCGGGGGCCCTGGCTCTACGACCTCGCGGTGGTGCTCCTGGATGCCGCCTGGGCCGAGGGCGGCATCTGCGGCGACGATGCCCGGGCCTTCCTGAGGGGGTACCGGGCGGTGCGGCCCCTGGAAGCGGCGGAGTGGGCGTGGCTGCCCTCCTACCTGCGACGGGCCGCCCTGCGGTTCCTTTGCCTCCGTTTGGAGCGCTTCGGCTTCGGGGAAGGGGGGATGCGCATCGGCAGGACCAAGGACCCAGCGGAGTACGCGGAGAAGCTCCGGGTCTTGCGGGGCGGCGAGTCGGCGGGGACGGGATGAGCGGGTGGACCCTCGATGCGGACCTCCACGAGCGTGTGGCTGCGGGAGGACCGGCGACATCCCGGGTGTGGGTGCCGGCCGCGGCGGCCGTCGTGCTCGGCCGCTCGGACGACCCGGCCCGGGAGGTGGATCTGGAGGCCTGCTCCCGGGACGGCGTGCCCGTGGTGCGGCGCAAGGGGGGTGGCGGGACGGTGGTGCTGGCGCCCGGGTGCGTGGTGGTGAGTGCCGCGTGGCCCGTGGAGCGACCGCTGGCGGTGGGGGAGCACCTGCGAATGGGGGTGCGCGCCCTGTCCGAGGGCCTCGCGAAGGCCGTAGGTCTCCCCCTGACCCCGCGCGGCACCGGAGACCTGTGCGTGGGGGAACGGAAGGTGGCGGGGTCGAGCGCGTTCTGTGGACGGGGTGCCTTCCTCTACCAGGCCAGCGTGCTCGTGGAACTCGACCTCGGTCTCGTCGACCGCTACCTGCGCCACCCGAGCCGCGAGCCGCCCTACCGCCGGGGCAGGCGCCATCGCGATTTCCTGTTGAATCTGCGGGAAGCCGGGGCACCCTTCGGGGCCTCGGAGGTGGCGCGGAGGCTCCGGGATTCGAAGTGCCTGGAGGACCTCGCAGCGCGGAGATAGGGGTAGGCCTGGCCCGTCCGATCTCGATGGGGTATAAGGCCCGGCGACGACCGAGTCCGAGGGAGGTGGAGGGATGGGTAGGGCCTGGGTCTTCGTGCTGTTGGTGGGCCTGGTGTGGGGGTGCGATTCCGGCGGAGGCCCGGGCGGGCAGCCGACCGCGCCGCAATCGTCCCGCGACTTCGCGACGCTCGCCGAGGATGTCTTCGTGCCGAAGTGCGCCTCCGCCGGGTGCCACGCCGGCGAACGGGCTTCGGCCGGCCTGGATCTCACTGCGGGAGCCGCGCACGCGAGCCTCGTGGGGAAGCACGCCCGCCGCCGGCCGGATCGCCTGCTCGTCGGACCCGGGGACCCGGAGGGGAGTTACCTCGTGGAGCGCCTGGTCCCGGGTGGCGACACCCCGCTGATGCCGCTGGGGGGAAAACCGCTCGAGGCCGCCGAGGTAGATCGCATCCGGGCGTGGATCCGCGACGGCGCCAAGCCGTGAGCCCGGGCGGGGCCGGGCCGGGTCAGCGCGGCGGTCTCCCCCGCCGCCCTCCTCCGGGGCCGCTCCTGCGCGCATCGCGGCTCTGGCGTTCCCCTTCCGGAGGACGCCGGCGCGGGGGCGCCGGAACCTCCTCGGGGAAGAGCTCCTCCCCCGCCCGGCCGACCGGCAGCTTGTGCCCTACGTACGCTTCGATGTCCGGGAGGCTGTACACGTAGTCCTCACAGGCGAGGCTGACCGCCTTGCCGTGGGCGCCCGCACGGGCCGTGCGCCCGATGCGGTGCACGTAGTCCTCGGCGTTCTGGGGCAGGTCGTAGTTGAACACGTGGCTGATGCCGTCCACGTGCAGGCCCCGCGAGGCCACGTCCGTGGCGACCACGATCCGCACCTCTCCCGCGATGAACCTGCGTGAGCAGCTTGAGGCGTCTCACCTGGTCCACGTCGCCGCTCAGCAGCGCCGAGGGGAACCCGTTGCGCTCCAGGCGCTCGGTCAGTCGGGCCCCCACCCGCTTGGTGTTGACGAACACCAGGGCCTTGGTCCACGACTCCGTCCGCAGCAGTCCCAGGAGCAGCCGGAACTTCTCCCCCGAGTTCACGTGGTAGAGGATCTGCTCCACCTTCTCCGCGGCGACGCGGTCCGGCGTGATTTCGATCAGGTCGGGTACGTTCATGTACTCGTAGGAGAGCTCCATGACCCGGTCCGTGATCGTGGCCGAGAAGAGCAGGCTCTGCCGCCGGTCGAAGCGGGACATGCGCTTGAGCATGAAGCGGAGGTCGGCGATGAAGCCCATGTCGAACATGCGGTCGGCTTCGTCGATGACGGCGACTTCGACGTCCCGGAGGTGATAGACTTTCTGCTTGAGGTAGTCGATGAGGCGCCCGGGCGTGCCAACCAGGAGGTCCACCCCCTTCGCCAGATCCTCTCGCTGCTTCCGGTAGTCCACGCCGCCGTAGACGGCCAGGCAGCGGAAGGGCAGGTGGCGGCCGACCGCGGCGGCGTCGTTGTGCACCTGCACGGCGAGTTCGCGGGTGGGCGTCAGCACCAGAGCCCGCGGGCACACCCCCGTCGTGGGGGGGCGCGGAACCCGGAGGAAGCGGTCGAAGATCGGTGACCAGGAAGGCCACGGTCTTCCCGGAGCCGGTCTGGGCCTGCACCGCGAGGTCCCGTCCGGCCAGGGTGGGAGGCAGGCTGCGGGCCTGTACGGGGGTCAGATGGGTGAAGCCGCAGTCGGCGATGCCCCGTTGAAGGGGTTCGGGCAGGTCGAACTGGTCGAAGCGTTCGTCGGTGAAGTTCATCTCGTCCTTTCGGAAGATCCGGCCGTCGGAGCGCGGAAGCCGGCCACTGTAGGTGCATCCGCAGCGGGAGTCAACGGATCGGGCCGGGCCGAGGCTCGCGCGACCGGAGTGCCATGAGAACTCGCCCCCACCTCGTTCGGATCCTGCTCGTCCTGGCGGTGCTCCTGATCGGCGGCACCCTGGGATACCACTGGATCGAGGGTTGGAACTTCGCCGACAGCATCTACATGGTGGTGATCACCTTGGCCACGGTGGGGTACGGGGAGACCCATCCCCTCACCCCCGGCGGGCGTCTCTTCACCATCGTCCTCATCGTGGCCGGCGTCGGGTTGGTCACGTTCGCGGTGGGCACGATCACCCGGATGGTGGTGGAAGGGGAACTCCAGACCATCCTGGGCAGGAGGCGGGCCATGTCCAAGATCCGACGCGTGAAGGATCACTACATCATCTGCGGCTTCGGGCGCATCGGCAGCCTGATCGCCCGCGAGTTCGAGCGCCGCCCCATCCCCTTCGTCGTGATCGAGCGCGAGGAGTCCGTGGCCGCCCGGATCCCGGAGGCCTACCCCGTGGTCGTGGGCGACGCCACCGAAGAGGAGATGCTCCTGGAGGCGGGGATCGAGCGGGCGCGGGGGCTGGTGACGGTGCTCCACTCGGACGCGGACAACCTCTTCGTGACCCTCACCGCCCGCGACCTCAACCCCAAGCTCTTCATCATCGCCCGGTACGAGGAGGAGAAGAGCGAGGCGAAGCTGCTCCGGGCGGGTGCCGACAAGGTCGTATCCCCCTACATCATCGGGGGCACCCGCATGGCCATGGGCGTGCTCCGGCCCGCGGTCATCGACTTCATCGAGCTCGCGACCCAGTCGGAGAGCCTGGGCCTCCAGATGGAGGAGGTCCCCATCGCGGCGAGGACCAAGCTGGTCGGCGTCGCCCTGGTGGACAGCCGGATCCGCTCCGAACTGGACATCATCGTGGTGGCCATCAAGAAGAAGAGCGGGCACATGGAGTTCAACCCATCGGCCCGCACGGTCCTCGAGGAGGGCGACCGCCTGATCGCGATCGGGCAACGGGAGCACCTGCGGCGCCTGGAGGTCCTCGCCCAGGAGGCGGCCGGCCCGGCCGCGGCGTCGTGACGCCGGGGCGTCCGGACGAGGGGAGGCGACCGGGGTGCTGACCGGCTTGCATCCTTCTGGGGACCGGGATCGCCCTTCTCTACGTGGGAGCGAACTTCCTGGTTCGGGGGGCGTCCGGGCTCGCCCGCTCCCTGGGGGTCGCGCCGGCGGTCATCGGGCTCACGGTCGTCGGGTTCGGCACGAGCGTTCCCGAGCTCATGGTCAGCGTGACCGCAGGGCTGAAGGGCAACGCGGACATCGCCCTGGGGAACGTGGTGGGGTCCAACATCGCGAACGTGGGGCTGGTGCTCGGCCTGGGCGCCGCGCTGCGGTCGATGACGGTGGAGTTCACGCTGATCAAGCGCGAGGCCCCCCTGGGTCTGGCCGCGGTCGCGCTGGTGGTGGGACTCAGCCTGGACGGGGTCCTCGGGAGGGTCGACGGGCTCGTCCTGCTGGCGGGCTTCGCGTGGTTCCTCGGCTGGAGCCTGTTTCGAGAGCGGAGTGCTCCCGCCCAGGTCCAACGGGAGTACGAGAAGGTCGTCGCGCCCCCCGGCCGGCCCGGGCGCAACGTGATGGCCGCTGCGATCGGGCTGGCGGGCGTGCTGCTCGGGGCCTACTGGCTCGTCGAGGGGGGAGTCTCCGTGGCCGGCGCCCTCGGCGTTCCCGCCGCCGTGATCGGCCTCACCGTGGTGGCTGTGGGCACCAGCCTGCCGGAACTCGCCGCGTCGCTGGTCGCCGCCTCCCGGGGAGAGGACGACATCAGCGTCGGCAACGTCCTGGGCTCGAACCTGTTCAACCTGCTGGGGATCCTCGGGGTGGCCGCTACGCTGGACCCCATCCGGGTGGCGCCGACCTTCCTCCGGTTCCAATACCCGGTCCTGGCGGCCTTCACCCTGGCCCTCCTGCCCATCATGCGGATCGGCATGAGCATCTCCCGCTTGGAGGGTGTGCTGCTGCTGACAGGGTATGTCGCCTACGTCGTTGCGCTGTACCTGGCGCCCGACATCGGGTGATCCTTCTTTCCATATTGGCGTTGCGGGGTGTTCCGGGGACACTGTAACTCCTCCCGGCGTGCAGCGCCGGGGCTCGATGCGACAGGAGAGGGCACGATGGACGAGGTGAGGCGCTCGCCCGGCGGCGAGGCGGAAGGTTCTTCGAACTTCATCAAGGACATCGTCCGGGCGGACCGGGAAGCCGGAAAGAACGGCGGGCGGGTGCACACGCGCTTCCCGCCCGAACCCAACGGCTACCTGCACATCGGCCACGCCAAGTCCATCTGCCTGAACTTCGGTCTGGCCGAGGAGTTCGGCGGCCGCTGCAACCTGCGCTTCGACGACACCAACCCCACCAAGGAGGAGCAGGAGTACGTCGACGCCATCGTCGGAAGACGTGCGCTGGCTCGGCTTCGACTGGGGGGACGAGCTCTTCTACGCCTCGGACTACTTCGATCAGCTCTACGAGTGGGCCGTCCAGTTGATCCGCGAGGGCAAGGCCTACGTCGACGACCTCACGCGCCGAGAGATCCGGGAGCACCGGGGCACGCTCACCGAGCCCGGCCGGGAGAGCCCGTACCGGAACCGCTCCGTCGAGGAGAACCTCGACCTGTTCCAGCGCATGAGGGCCGGGGAGTTCCCGGACGGCGCGCGGGTGCTGCGGGCCAAGATCGACATGGCGTCCGGCAACATCAACCTGCGCGACCCGGTGATGTACCGGATCCTCCACGCCGCCCACCACCGCACCGGGGACGCCTGGTGCATCTACCCCATGTACGACTGGGCCCACGGCCAGTCCGACTCCATCGAGGGCATCACCCACTCCATCTGCACCCTGGAGTTCGAGGACCACCGGCCGCTCTACGACTGGTTCCTCGAGAGCTCGAGATCTTCGCGCCCCAGCAGATCGAGTTCGCGCGGCTCAACCTCACCTACACCGTGATGAGCAAGCGCAGGCTGCTCCAACTGGTCAAGGAGGGTCGCGTCCGCGGCTGGGACGACCCGCGCATGCCGACCATCTCGGGGCTGCGGCGCCGGGGGTACACCCCCGAGGCGATCCGCGATTTCTGCGAACGGATCGGCGTGGCCAAGAAGGACAGCATGGTCGACATGGCGCTGCTCGAGCACTGCGTGCGCGAGGACCTGAACCGGCGCGCCCCGCGGGTCATGGCCGTGCTCCGCCCCCTGCGGGTGGTGATCGAGAACTACCCGGAAGGCCAGGTCGAGGAGCTGGAGGCCGTCAACAACCCCGAGGACCCCGCGGCGGGAACCCGCAAGGTGCCGTTCTCCCGCGTGCTCTACATCGAGCGGGACGACTTCCGCGAGGACCCGCCGCAAGAAGTTCTTCCGCCTGGCGCCGGGCCGCGAGGTGCGGCTGCGCTACGCCTACTTCGTCAAGTGCACCGGCGTGGTGAAGGACGACGCGGGCGAGGTGGTGGAGCTCCGCTGCACCTACGACCCGGCGACCCGCGGCGGCAACGCGCCCGACGGGCGCAAGGTGAAGGCCACCATCCACTGGGTGTCGGCGGACCACGCCGTGGAGGCCGAAGTCCGCCTCTACGACCGCCTCTTCCGGAGCGAGAACCCGGGGGCGGCGGGCGACTTCCTGTCCGACCTCAACCCCGAATCCCTCGAGGTGATCCCCGCGGCCCGCCTGGAGCCGGGGCTCGCCGAAGCGAAGCCGGGCGACCGCGTGCAGTTCGAGCGCCTCGGCTACTTCGCCTGCGACCCGGACTCGACCCCGGGCCGTCCGGTGTTCAACCGCACCGTCACGCTCAAGGATGCTTGGGCGAAGATCGAGGGGGCGGGAAAGCGGTAGGCGCGCGAGGGTGGGGGCTTCGGATCGAGGAACGCCCCCGCGCCCAAGCCTTCGACCACGACAAATTGGGCACCGGTGAGGTGTGGGTCAGACCGTTGCTGTCGCCCACCCTGGCGCTTGCACGGGTCGTGGCCGGCGTCGTCGGCGACCCCGTAGCACCCACCCCTGTGCCGGGTGGGAACACCGGCGATGCCTTCTACATACGCTGCCGCCCGTCCTCCACCTGCTGCTCTCGCCGTGAGGAGGCCGCTCGTGTCCCGGTTCCGCAAGTTGCTCGGTGCCAGTCTTCTCCTTTTCTTGGCCGGTTCCGGACGCGCCAGCCAGGCAGACGATAGCGGGTGGGGGCTCATGCTCTTCCATGACACCACCGTGCGGGCCCGCTTCACGACCGAGGCCGACGGAGCGGTGGGGTGGGACCCGGTTTCGAGCACGACCATAAACACGCTCGACGTGACAGGGAAATTCAAGGGGGGTTACCAGTTGGAGGACAGCTTTCACGGAGAGATGTACTGGGACTTGGGGATCGGCTCCTCCTGTTCCACAGAGTGGCACTCCCTCCGCCTCGACGTGTACGGCACTCCCATCGGGGGAGAGTATACTCTCGGGATAGAACTGCTCGGCCCCCCTCCCTGGCACAACAATTTCACAGGCAAACAGAAGGCCGCGATCCAACCGGGTGGGACTCACCGGTATCGACTTGAGCGTCTGCCTCCGCCGCTGGACGCGGTGCGGATCGTGCGGGAGGACTCAGAGCTGCCTAGATTTGCGGCGCCCTTGCGCGACGCGGACTCTCGGGTCTTCCCGTTGGGCGCGGTGATCCCGGTCGCGCTGATCGTCGACGCCCCCGTTCCTCACGGAACCGAGGCCGGCGCGACGCTTCGGCTGTCCACCCGGAAGCGAAGCGGGAGATGGATGCATGCCGACCCCGAGTGCGGGGGAAAGTTCGGCCGCGAGAACCGTCTCGACTACGACGAAACCTCCCAAGCCTATCGTTTCGACTTGGCCACCGGGTCCCTCGAACCTGGAGTGTGGATGTTGGAGGTGACCCTCGGCGACGTGGGGCCGTATACGGCTGTTGTGGAGGTCGGGACGCGCTAGCGGCCCACTGGACGAAGCGAAGTCGGCCGAGGTCCCCCAGTTCGTGAGTGGGGGGCGGACCCAAAAAGAAAACCCCCGTGCCTACTGGCGTTGGGGGCTTTCGCAAAGATGGCGGTCCCTACGGGATTTGAACCCGTGTCGCCGACGTGAGAGGCCGGTGTCCTAGGCCGGGCTAGACGAAGGGACCGATGTTTTGCCCTGGCTGGGGGAGAAGGATTCGAACCCTCATAAACAGATCCAGAGTCTGCTGTCCTACCATTAGACGATCCCCCAGCGACTCAGGAAGGGAGGTTTATACTGGCCTCCCGCGGGGGTGTCAAGCCGGTTTTTCGCTTCCAGAAGCCATCACGGCCGCCGCCTCGATGCGCTCCAGCGCCCGCTCCCGGCCCACGAGGAATACGGTCTCGAAGATTCCCGGGCTGGCCGTGGAGCCGGTCACCGCGACTCGCAGGGGTTGGGCCACCTTGCCCATCTTGAGCCCGTGCTTCTCTACCACGGCGGTGAACGCGGGCTCCAGGGATGCCACCGTCCATGCGGGGAGGGACCGGAAGGCTTCGGCCAGGTCGCGCAGGACAGGCGCCGCCTCCGGCTTGAGCACCTTTTGGGCCGCCGCCGGGTCGACCTGCACCTCCGGCTCGTAGTACGGGGCGGCCTGCACCGCGAACTCGGCCAGGGTGGGTGCGCGGGCCCGCAGGACCTCCACCAGGACAGACAACTTGTCCGCGTCCGAGACGTCGTAGCCCCTGGACTCCAGGAACGGCCGCACGAGATCCCGCAGGCGCTCGGCCGGGCACTCCTTCACGTAGTGGCCGTTGAGCCAGAGGAACTTGTCCGCGTTGAAGACGCCGGCGGCGCGGCCCACCCCGTCCAGGTCGAAGAGCCGGACGAGTTCGTCCAGGGAGAAGATCTCCTGGTCGCCGTGGGACCAGCCGAGCCTCACGAGGAAGTTGACGAGTGCTTCCGGCAGATATCCGGCGTCGCGGTAGCTCTCGACGCTCGTGGCGCCGTGGCGCTTGGACAGGCGTTTCTTGTCCTCGCCGAGGATCATGGGGACGTGGGCGAAGGCGGGCAGGGGGAACCCCAGCGCCTCGTAGATCTGGACCTGCTTGGGGGTGTTGTTGAGATGGTCGTCGCCGCGGATCACGTGGGTGATGCCCATGAGCGCGTCGTCGACGACCACGGTCCAGTTGTACGTCGGGCCCCCGTCGCTTCGGACGAGGATGAGGTCGTCGAGTTCCGAGTTCTCGAAGACCACGTCGCCCCGCAGGAGGTCGTGGACGACGGTCTGGCCGTCGTCCCGGGCCCGCAGCCGCACCACGTGGGGCTGGCCCGGGTCCACGCTCCGGTCCCGGCACCGGCCGTCGTACTTGGGGTTCCGGCCCTCGGCCATGGCGCGGGTGCGCATGGTCTCCAGGGATTCGGCGCTGCAGTCGCAGCGGTACGCCCTGCCCTTCGCCAGCAAACGCTCCACGTGCTCCCGGTAGATCTCCGTGCGCCGGCTCTGGAAAAAGGGGCCTTCGTCGCACGCGAGGCCCAGCCACGCCATCGAGTCGAGGATCGCCCGGGTGCTCTCGTCGGTGGAGCGCTCCCGGTCCGTGTCCTCGATGCGCAGCACGAAGGTGCCGCCGTGGTGGCGGGCGTAGAGATAGTTGAAGAGAGCCGTGCGGGCGCCCCCGATGTGGAGGTAGCCGGTGGGGCTTGGTGCGAAACGGGTCTTCACGGACATGGGGCGGTGTCTCCAGGCCAGAGTGCACGTGCGCTGCGGGGTGGGTCCGCGCCCGGCTCGGGGTGCTTCTTCCGCTGCCGCAACGAAAGCGGCCTGCGGGTGCAGGCCGGAAGGGTCACGCGATGACCATCCCCGCGTAGCCGACCACGCTTCCGTAGTCCCCGCTCACGTCGCCCGACGTGGCGTAGGTCACGAGTTCCCCGCGGGTGGCTCCCAGGGCCCGGGCCGCCACCAGCAGCACGGCCGTGGGGATGGCGCCGCACATGGTTATCCCAAAGCGTTTCGTGGTGTCAAGCAGGCCCTCCGCGTCGAGTTCCAGGACGCGCTCGATCGCCTTGGTGTCCTTCTCCTTCGCGCGGTCCGCGGACTCGTAGTGGGTCATGTCGCTGCTGGCCACGATGAGGACGGGTTCGGGCCACGACTTGAGGACCTCCGCGATGGAAAGCCCCACCTCCTCAACCTCGGGGAAACCCCGCAGCATGAACGCGACGGGCACGATGCCGACCGCGGGGTTCCGGTGGAGGAGGAACGGCACCTGGACCTCCAGGGAGTGCTCGTGGGCGTGGGCGAGGGAGTCCTCCTCGAGGATCGGGCTCGCCGACTTGAGGGCCTCGGCCAGGTCCGTGGCGACCGGGACGTTGCCCAGCGGCGTGATCCAGGCTCCGCTCGACATGATCGAAGCGGGGGTCCCCATGCCGGTGTGATTCGGGCCCAGGAGGAGGACCGTGCCGGGCACGGTCACGCGGCCGAAAACGGCGCCCGCGACCCTTCCGGAGTAGACATACCCCGCGTGGGGCGACACCACGCCGACGGCGGCCGTGCGCTCCGCCACCGGGCGGACCGCATCTTCCAGGAAGGCCTGCAGCCGTCCTGGGCTTCCGGGGTAGAAGGTTCCGGCCACTGCTGGCTTCCGGTTCATTGCCGCCTCCTCATCCCGTCCGGTCCAGGCGCTCGACGGCCTCGAAGAAGCGTTCCGCGTCGCCGGCGTCGTTGTAGAAGTGCGGTGAGAGGCGGATCCCCGCGCCCCGTGCGGCCACGGCCACCCCCGCCTCCAGAAGGCCCCTGGCGAGTTGGGCCGGATCGCCGCGCGGCCGGAAGGCCACTATACCGCTTCGCTCGGAGGGCTCCAGGCTGGAGAGGATCGGATAGCCCCGGCGCCGGAGGCCTTCCGAGAGACGCTCCGCGTTGGAGAGAACGGCAGGCGCGACGAGGTCGATGCCCACCTCCAGGAGGAGGTCCAGTGCCGCCCCGAGGCCGTGGAGCAGGATGGCGGCGTGGCTGCCGCACTCGAAGCGACGGGCATCGGTCCGAAGCTCGAAGCGGACGCGCGAGAACTCCAGCGGCGAGACCACCGAGTTCCACCCCACCTCCACCGGCTCGATCCGGTCCCACGCCTCCCGGGCCAGGTACAGGATTCCCGCCCCCTCCGGCCCCAGGAGCCACTTGTGGCCGTCGGCGGCGAGGGCGTGGATGCCGAGTTCCGACGGCGCAAGAGGCAGGGCGCCGAGGCTCTGGATCGCGTCCACGAAGAAGAAGACGCCCCTGTCCCGGCAGAGTTGTCCGAGAGAGGCGAGGTCGTTTCGGAACCCGGTCTCGAACTCGACCGACGAAACCGAGAGGAGTCGGACGCTCGGGTCTTGGAGAGCTTGCCGGAAGTCGTCGATGGCCAGCCTCCCGCTGCGCATCGGGACCCGCAGCAGCCGAACTCCCCGGCGCTGCAGATGCATCCAGGGATAGACGTTGGCCGGGAATTCCCCCTCGGGGACCGCGACCCCGTCACCAGGTCGCCACGGGAACCCTTCCGCCACGTGGGCGATGCCCTCGGAGGTGTTCTTGACGAAGGCGATCTCCTCGGCAGCGGCTCCGAGCAGCCTCGCGGCGCTGCTTCGAGTCTGCTCGACCCTGCGGAACAGCCGCTCGTACCGGGCGCCGCCCCAGGCCAGGTACTCCTCGCTCGCCGACCGGATCGCGGCGGCCACCCTCGACGAGATGGGAGCCACGCCGGCGTGGTTGATGTAGGCGAGGTGCTCGGTGACCGGGAAGAGGCGGCGAATCTCGTCGAGGCTCCGTGCGTTCATGTCGTCCCCGACTCCAGGCCCCGTGGTGGGTTGCCCGGCGCCGTGGTACGGTGGCCTCCACCCGATGGTTCCGCGCGTTTCCCGGGAACCGGCTGCCGCCGGCAAGCCCACAAGGCGAGGAGGAGGAAGCGATGCTCGTCCGGAAGTGGATGACCCCGAACCCCACGACCATCCAGGCCGACGCCACGGTGACCGAGGCCGTCCATGCGATGAAGGATCAGGACATCCGTCACCTGCCGGTGCTGGAGGGGAGCCGGCTGGTGGGCATCGTGTCGGACCGGGACCTCAAGGAGTTCAGCCCGAGCCGGGCGACGACCCTCGACGTCCACGAACTCCACTACCTCCTCTCGAAGGCCAAGGTGGCCGACGCCATGCGGCGCGACCCGCTGCGCCTGATGCCCGAGGATACCATCGAACGGGCCGCCTTGCTCATGCACGACAACCGGGTCGGCTGCCTGCCCGTGGTCGCCGCCGACGGGGCCGTGGTCGGCATCCTCACCCAGGAGGACGTCTTCGAGGCCCTGGTGGTGGTCACCGGTTGCCGCAGCGACACCGTGCGCTTCCAGATGACGATCTCCGACGAGCCGGGCTCCATCAAGGTGGTGACCGACCGGGTTCGGGCCGCCGGCCTAAAGCTCACCTCCATCCTGACCACCTACCACGGGGTGGAGCCGGGGAAGCGGGAGCTGATCCTCCGCATCGCGGGCGACACGCTGGCCCTGGAGCGGGACTTGAAGCAGGAGTATCCGGACCTGATCGTGCACCGGGGCTGCTGACGGTCTTCGAGGAATGTCGGAGGAGAAATTCCAACCAGTGGAAACGGATTTCCCTCTCGGATGAGTAGTTCCGTCTGGGGTAGGCGCTGTTTTGAACCGCGAAATGGCGATTCCGCGTGTTCTGCAACGCGAGGCATGAATCCTGCTTCCTGGCTAGCCAGTGCGGATAACCGCCCTAAGGGGGCTTCCAAGGAGGTCAGGCCAATGCGTTCCCGAATAGTGTCTTTCGTCGTGCTGCTCGTAGCCGGCTGGTGCGGTTCCGCGCTCGCGATTCCGACCCTCCAACTGGATATCGGTGGGGGTTTTTACGATCCTGGAACCGAGACGATCGTGACCGACCAGTCGACGTTCACGTTGTACGCACTTCTCTATCCGGAAGGGAAGAAGCAGGGGAAAGTCGCTGCTACCTTGGATGACCAGTTCTACCTGTCAGTGGCGGTAGCTCCGAAGGTGTCGAGCGGCGCAGATCTGGGTTCGTTCACGATGAACGGGCCGGGGGTGACGGATTCCATGGTTTCCGTGACAGGAGACATGGCGTACGGACTCCCTCCACTCGACTCGGACGAGGTGGCAGGATTGGATAATGTAAACCCGGAACTCGCCCCACACTCCATTTTCGACACCTACTTCGTAGAGATTCCGTTCACCTTCAATTCTTCTAACGAAGCCGTCGCCTACAACACAGCTGATAACCCGGGGGGACCCACGGATGCCTCAAGTAGCGGTTTTTATTACGCATCCTGGATGTTTGACACCTCGGGTTTGGATGCGGGGTATTACCTTCACTTCGACCTGTACACTTACGAAGAGATGCCGAACGGAAAGCTGAAGGTGACAGACTTTGCGCCCTATTCACATGATGCGGCGACGGTTCCGGAGCCGGGGACCATGCTTCTTTTGGGAAGCGGTCTCTTGGGGCTCGGCTACCGCCTGCGCCGTCGTGCAGGAGCCAGCGGGGCGTAGACGCCGTCGTCGCGAACGGAAGGATATCTTCAAACGGGGCGTCGTTGGGACGCCCCGCAGTTTTTTGTCCGCGTGCCTCGATCGTCTGTGGTCGCCGGTGCCCCCGCTGGAAGCGGGGTGTGAGCAAAGTGAAATGGGTGCTCTTTTCGCGGAGGCGATGGCAGTGGTTGGTGCGCGCGCGGGTTTGCACACAGGGGCGGTTCCGCACGGGGGGATTGCTTCTCAGGTTGGTGGAGGCTCGCGGCATTGCGCATCTTCGTGACGGGCGGGACCGGTCTTGTCGGCTCGCGCCTGGTCGACTTTCTGCTCGGCCGAGGGCACGAGGTTGTCCTCCTCGCGCGCCCCGTCGAGGTGACTTCGTCTTCAGCGGAGGGGGTGACCCTTTCCGTCGGCGATCCGATGGAGCGCGGGCCCTGGTGGGATTATGTTGCGCAGTGCGATGCGGCCGTCAATCTCGCGGGCACGCCGATTTTCGGCCGGTGGGACGCGAACACCAAGCGCCTGATCCGCGACAGTCGCGTCCGGACGACCCGGAACCTCGTCGCGGCGATTCCCGCGGGCCGGCCCTTCACCCTGCTCAGCACTTCGGCGGTCGGGATCTACGGCGACGCTGGGGAGAGGGAACTCGACGAGTCTGCGCCCCCGGGCACCGACTTCTTGGCCCGGGTCGCCTGCGACTGGGAAGCCGAGGCGCTGCGGGCGCGCGAGAAGGGGGTTCGGGTGGCGCTCATGCGCTTCGGGATCGTGCTCGCCCGCGGCGGCGGGGCCTTGGAACAGTTGGAGGGGCTCTCGCGGAAGTTCCTCGCCGGGCCGGTCGGGAGCGGCCGCCAGTGGTTCTCGTGGATCCACCGGGAGGATTTGGTTCGGGCCATCGAATTTCTTCTGTTGCATCCAGAACTTGACGGCGCGGTCAATCTTTGTGCCCCCAACCCGGTGCGCCAGGTGGACGTGGTCCGAACGCTGGGAAAGATCCTCGGGCGACCCGCCGTCACCCCGGCCCCGGCGTTCGCCGTGCGCCTGGTCCTCGGGGAGTTCGCCGACGTCGTCCTCTTCAGCCAGCGAATGATCCCGAAACGCTTGCAGGAGGCCGGTTTCCGCTTTCGATTCCCGGACCTGGAACTGGCCCTCGCAGACCTTCTTGACGGGGGCGCCGGAAAGGGAGCGAAGGGAGCTGCGAAGGGATCTTGACAGGGGTTTGGGGAGGGGGGTATAAGGCGCCTTCCCTGGGGCCCGGGGTGGGGGCCGTGGGGAAAGGGATTGACAGGGGCTGGGCGAGGCAGGTAGGCTTAGCGCTTGTCCCCACGGAACCGGGGTGGTTCCGGGGTCGATCTTTGACAACCGAATAGCGACAAGACAAGCGCGTAGGTCGTGCGACCGCGCAACGGGATCGAACGGCGCTCCAGGAAAGAACTGGAGAGTTTGATCCTGGCTCAGAACGAACGCTGGCGGCGTGCTTAACACATGCAAGTCGAGCGCGAAAGTGCCCTTCGGGGGGCGAGTAGAGCGGCAGACGGGTGAGTAACACGTGGGCAACCTGCCCCGGGGTGTGGGATAACCACTCGAAACGGTGGCTAATACCGCATGAGACCACGGCTCTTCGGAGTTGCGGTTAAAGGTTTCGACCACCTGGGGAGGGGCCCGCGGCCGATTAGCTAGTTGGTGAGGTAACGGCTCACCAAGGCGACGATCGGTAGCTGGTCTGAGAGGATGATCAGCCACACTGGTACTGAGACACGGACCAGACTCCTACGGGAGGCAGCAGTGGGGAATATTGCGCAATGGGCGAAAGCCTGACGCAGCAACGCCGCGTGGGTGATGAAGGCCTTCGGGTCGTAAAGCCCTGTCAGGTGGGAAGAAACCGGCCTTCGGCCGCTGACGGTACCACCAAAGGAAGCACCGGCTAACTCCGTGCCAGCAGCCGCGGTAATACGGAGGGTGCAAGCGTTGTTCGGAATTACTGGGCGTAAAGGGCGCGTAGGCGGCCGGGCAAGTCTGGTGTGAAAGCCCGGGGCTCAACCCCGGAAGTGCACTGGATACTGTTCGGCTTGAGTTCGGGAGAGGAGGGCAGAATTCCCGGTGTAGGAGTGAAATCCGTAGATATCGGGAGGAAAATCAGTGGCGAAGGCGGCCCTCTGGAACGAAACTGACGCTGAGGCGCGAAAGCGTGGGGAGCAAACAGGATTAGAGACCCTGGTAGTCCACGCCGTAAACGATGGATGCTTGGTGTGGGGATCATTTAGGATCTCCGTGCCGGAGCTAACGCAATAAGCATCCCGCCTGGGGAGTACGGTCGCAAGACTAAAACTCAAAGGAATTGACGGGGGCCCGCACAAGCGGTGGAGTATGTGGTTTAATTCGACGCAACGCGAAGAACCTTACCTGGGTTTGACATCCCGCGACCGCCCTAGAAACAGGGTTTTCCCTTCGGGGACGCGGTGACAGGTGCTGCATGGCTGTCGTCAGCTCGTGTCGTGAGATGTTGGGTTAAGTCCCGCAACGAGCGCAACCCCTGTCCCATGTTGCCATCACGTAATGGTGGGCACTCTTGGGAGACTGCCGGTGTCAAACCGGAGGAAGGTGGGGATGACGTCAAGTCATCATGGCCCTTATGCCCAGGGCTACACACGTACTACAATGGCCGGTACAAAGAGTTGCGAACCTGCGAGGGGAAGCCAATCTCAAAAAGCCGGTCCCAGTTCGGATTGGAGTCTGCAACTCGACTCCATGAAGGCGGAATCGCTAGTAATCGCGGATCAGCATGCCGCGGTGAATGTGTACCCGGGCCTTGTACACACCGCCCGTCACACCATGAGAGTCGCTTGTACCAGAAGTGCGTAGGCCAACCCGCAAGGGAGGCAGCGTACCAAGGTATGGGTGGTAATTGGGGTGAAGTCGTAACAAGGTAGCCGTTGCGGAAGCAGCGGCTGGATCACCTCCTTTCTAAGGAAGCCGCTCCGGCACCCGGCGCGCAGGCGCGGGGAGGGTCGGAGAGGAAAGAGCAGCACAGAACCAACGCGTCGCGAAGACCCCGGTGCGCGGGAAGCACGGCAGACGCGTTTTGTCTTGGTCGCTGTTCGGTTTTGAGAGATCGACGCCGCCTCCTGCTCGCCAAGGGTGGGGAGGCGGTGGGGTCTTGGGTCTTTGACAGCACGGCAGGGGTACGGACGACCGAGGGCCTATAGCTCAGTTGGTTAGAGCGCACGCCTGATAAGCGTGAGGTCGGTAGTTCAAGTCTACCTAGGCCCACCACGCCGGCGTGAGACGTGAAACGTGAAGCGTGAAGCGCTGGGACTAGTCGGGACCAGGATTGGACCGCTTCACGCTTGACGCTTCCCGCTTCACGGCCTTTCGTGGGGGTGTAGCTCAGTTGGGAGAGCACCGGCTTTGCAAGCCGGGGGTCATCGGTTCGAACCCGTTCACCTCCACCATGGAAGCTGTCAGCGGTTGGCTGGGAGCGATCCGCCCGCAAGCTCGGGGTGGGTCGCGAAGAGCCGACGGCTGAATGCTGATAGCTCTACGCTGGTCTTTGACAATTTCATACGCAGGGGAAGAACGCGCAAACGCGAAAGGGGGAAGACGCAAGTCTTCTTCTCGAACGCGCGCGAAGGATACGGCGGGTCAAGCTATGAAGGGCACACGGTGGATGCCTTGGCACCGGCCGGCGACGAAGGACGCGGATAGCTGCGAAAAGCCTCGGGGAGCCGCTAAACAGGCATCGATCCGGGGATGTCCGAATGGGGAAACCCGGCAGGGGTAACTGCCCTGTCATCCCAGGGGGAATCCATACCTCTGGGAGGCCAACGCGGGGAAGTGAAACATCTCAGTACCCGCAGGAACAGAAATCAACACGAGATTCCCTCAGTAGCGGCGAGCGAACGGGGAAGAGCCCAAACCGTCTTTGTGCCAAGCCCGCAGGCGTTGCAGGGACGGGGTTGTGGGGAGGCGTTGGAGGGCGTTGCGGAGCCCTCGGGAAGTCAGAAATACCATCGGTAGTCGAAGCTTTTGGGACGAAGCGCCACAGAGGGTGAGAGCCCCGTAGGCGAAACCGATGGTACTTCCTGGACGCCTTACCCGAGTACCACGGGGCACGTGAAACCCCGTGGGAAGCCGGGAGGACCATCTTCCAAGGCTAAATACGAGCCGGTGACCGATAGTGAACCAGTACCGTGAGGGAAAGGTGAAAAGGACCCCGTTGAGGGGAGTGAAAAGGACCTGAAACCATGTGCCTACAGTCTGTGGAAGCCCTATGGCCCCGCGAGGGGCAAGGGGTGACTGCGTGCCTTTTGCATAATGAGTCAGCGAGTTACTTTCTGCAGCGAGGTTAAGCCGAGAGAGGTGGAGCCGCAGCGAAAGCGAGTCCGAACAGGGCGAATGAGTTGCAGGGAGTAGACCCGAAACCGGGTGATCTATCCATGTCCAGGGTAAAGCTGGGGTAAGACCCAGTGG
>CAVPOV010000001.1:0-215000 GCA_963707045.1 uncultured delta proteobacterium | reverse complement strand
GGTCCACCTTGAAGAGCCCCAGTTCCTCCAAGTCGTCCTTGTCCCACTGGATGACGGTCCGCCCCGCCATCGAGGCGTTCTCCACCGGGACGACGGTGTGGACGGGCTCGTGCCCGAGCAGGAATCCGCCCGGGTGGATGGAGAGGTGTCGGGGAAAGTCCTGGATCTCGAGCACGAGCCGGAGTAGGTGGTCGTGAACCGGGGTCGCGGGGTCGAGCCCCGCGTGGCGGAGCAGCGTCGCGTCGGTGCCGCCCCGGTAGCCCACCAACTTGGCCAGGCGATCCAGGGCGGTCTCCTCTACGCCCAAGGCCTTGCCCACCTCCCGCACGGCGGAGCGCCCCCGGTACCGGACGACGTTGGCCACCATGGCGGCGCGGTCCCGGCCGTAGCGTTCGTACACGTGCCGGATCACCTCCTCCCGGCGCTCGTGCATGATGTCGAGGTCGATGTCCGGGGGTTCGGCGCGCTCCCTGGAGAGGAACCGCTCGAAGAGGAGTTCCACCCGGGTGGGATCGACCGCCGTGATGCCCAGGCAGTAGCACACCGCCGAGTTGGCCGCCGAACCCCGCCCCTGGCAAAGGATGCCCCTCTCCCGGCAGAAGCGGACGATCTCCCACATGGTGAGGAAGTACCCGCCGTAGTCGAGTTCGTCGATCAGGGCCAGTTCCTTCTCCACCTGCTCCCGCACGGCTGCAGGGATCTCTCCGTAACGTTCGCGGGCTCCGTCGAGGGCGAGCCGGCGGAGCCGCTCCGAGGACGAACTGCCGTCCGGCAATCGCCCGGCGGGATAGCGGTAGCGGAGTTCGGCAAGGGAGAAGGAGCACCGCTCTGCGATCTCCCTCGTCCTCTCCACCGCGCCCGGGTCGTCCGCGAACAGGGCGGCGAAGCCGTGGGGGCTCTTGAGATCGTGCTCGGCGTTGGGCTTCGTGAGGCGTCCGGCCCGCCAGAGGGGGATACCGTGGCGGATGCACGTCAGGACATCCTGGAGTCCGCGGCGGGCCGCGCAGTGGTAGAGAACCTCCACGCCTCCCGCCAGCGGGAGTTCGAAGCGGCACGCCCGGCTGCGGAGGCGGGCCTCCGATCGGGGCTCCTCGGCACGGCGGTGCCGGACGGCGAGGGCGTAGAGGCGGTCTCCGAAAGCCTCCTTGAGACGGAACACGTTCCCTCCGGGGCCTTCCTCGGAGGTGAGAAGGCTGCGTTCGCCGCCCCAGAGGGAGAGGAGGCCGGGGGCGTGCTCGCACACCTCGCCCCAGGTGACGGAACAGATACCTTTCGGATTCCGGAGGCGGCCGAGCGTGATCAGGCGGCAGAGGTTCGCGTAGCCGGCGCGGTGCTGCGCCAGGAGCACGAGCGAGGACGAGCTGCTCCGGTGGCCGGTGCCGGAGCGGGCAAGCCCGTCCGGCCCTCGACCCACCGGGGATTCCGAGGCGTTTCCGGACGGCGCCCGGCGCTCGCCCTGCCGGGAGTCCGTCCGATGGGTGCCACCGAGTCCGCTCCCGGGGATCTCCGTGCCCGGGGAAACCGATTCGGTGTCGGCACAGACCGTAACCTCCGCTCCCACGATCAGGCGCACACCCAGTTCGCGGGCTTTGACGTGGGCGCGCACCGCCCCGTACACCCCGTCCCGGTCCGTGAGGGCCAGAGCCTTCAGGCCCAGTTCGTGGGCTCGCTCCACCAACTCTTCGGGGTGGCTCGCGCCTTCCAGGAACGAGAAGTTGCTCTTGCACCAGAGGGCGGCATAGGACATGGCCTCGAGACTCTCCGCCAAAGGGAACTCGCGGCCACCGTCGCTCGCGGCGGCAATGCGAGGGGTGAGGTTCGAGCCCTCTATTTTGAATACATTTGTCTGTAATTGCAACCTGCTCCTCGGTTGTCCGCTTCGTCCCCTGGTGCTCCGCCCTCTTCCCGGTATCCTCCCAGTGGACATCCAGGAGGAGAAAGTGATCCCGTTCAGCGCCGAAATCGCCTTGACCTTGTTCGTGATGGCCGCCGCCGTCGTCCTTTTCGCGACCGAGAGGATCCGTCCCGACCTCGTCGCGCTGCTGGTCTTCCTCACCCTCGTGCTCACCGGGCTCGTGGAACCCGAGGAGGCGTTCGCCAGCTTCTCGAGCCCGGCCGTGATCACGGTCTGGGCCGTCTACATCGTCTCCGGCGGCCTGATGCGCACCGGCGTCGCGGACTTCCTGGGCGAGCAGATCATCGGGATCGCCGGCGGGAACCAATCGCGGTTGATCGCGGTGACCATGCTCACCTGCGGCTGTCTGTCGGCCTTCATGAACAACATCGGGGCCACGGCCGTGCTCATGCCTGCCGTCATCGGTCTGGCCTCACGAGCCCGGGTGGGCGCCTCCAAGCTCCTCATCCCGCTCGCCTTCGCCTCCCTCCTGGGAGGCAACATGACGTTGATCGGGACGCCGCCGAACATCCTGGTCAACACGATTCTCGCCGAGCGGGGGTTCGTGCGCTTCGAGTTCTTCGATTTCCTCCCCACCGGTCTCGTGGTGTTCGCCGTCGGGATCGCGTACATGGTGACGCTGGGGAGGTGGTTTCTTCCCGTGCGGGCCTCCGTGGACGCCCGGAAACGGGAGTTCGCCGCCCGGGAGTACGTGAGCGAGGTCAGGGTGCCCGGGGAGAGCCGCATTGCCGGAAGGACCCTGCTCGAGTCGAAATTGGGGGCCGATTTCGACCTCCACGTGATGGCGATCGTGCGGGAGGGGCACACCCGCACGTGGATCGACCGCGATTCGGTGTTGAAGCCCGACGACCTTCTGATCGTGGAAGGAGCCCTGGAGAACCTCATGCGGGCCCGGGACCGGCTCGGTGTGGAGATCGAAGCGGAGCGGAAGGTCGACATCGCCCAAATGGAGGACGATCGGGCCCACATCGTCGAGGCCACGCTGGCCCCCCGCTCCCGGATGATCGGCAGGACGCTGCGGGAGATCCGGTTCCGGGACCGCTACGGTTTCACGGTGCTGGCGCTCTGGCGGCAGGGTGAGCTCATCGTCCAGCGGCTTCGCGACGTCCGCCTGCAGTTCGGTGACGCGTTGCTCCTCCAAGGCGCCAAGGAGCGGATGGGGGTGCTCCAGGAGAGGGGCGACTTCCTGGTCCTCGAGGCGGTGGCCTTCGAGCAGCGCCGCCGCCGCCGCGCGCCGGTGGCCGTGGGGATCCTCTTCCTGGTGATCGGGTTGGTGACGGTCGGGGTCCTGAACACGCCGACGGCCATGCTGTTGGGGGCCGTGTTGTTGGCCGTGACCGGCTGCCTGAACATGGAGGAGGCGTACGAGAGCATCGAGTGGCGGAGCGTGTTCCTGATCGCGGGTATGCTGCCTCTCGGGACGGCCATGGAGACCACGGGCACGGCTCGGTACCTGGCCGACCTCCTCGTGCTCTCCATTGGGAAACTGGGCCCCGTCGCCCTCCTCGCCGGCATCTACGTCTTCGTGGCCCTGCTCACCCAGCCCATGTCCAACGCGGCTGCGACGGTATTGGTGGCGCCGATCGCCATCGACGCGGCCCTGGAGATCGGTGCGAGTCCGCACCCGTTCGTGCTCGCGACGGTGATCGGCGCCTCCACGAGCTTCCTGACCCCGGTGGGGCATCAGGTCAACATCCTGGTGTACGGGCCGGGGGGATACCGCTTCCTCGACTACGCCCGAGTGGGAGCTCTTCTCAGCCTGTGCGTGCTCGGGGCCACCCTGGTCGTGCTGCCGAGGATCTGGCCGCTGTACCCTTGAGGCGGTGCGGTGCCTCGAGGGCGTGGGGCCGGCCAGCCGCGCTGGCCGGGGCAGCGACGTTCACTCCACCTCCCCCTGCAGGAACCATTGCCTCCGAGCTCGGTCGTAGTAGATCCAGAAGATCTCCCCCTTCCGCATCCGGGCGAAGTGGTACTCCCGGTGGACCGGCCTTCGCCACCAGCCTCCGCTGATCACATAGGGGCCGGCGCGTTCGTCGACCGGCCCGCGCTCCTCGCCGCGGAGGAGCCAGCCGTCCGGCTGGTTGCGGGCGGGGGAGGGCAGCGGGGTGGGTCGGGCTCGGATGCGGCGCACGAGGGACCGAACGCTCACCTCCCGGCACTCGGGAGGGAGTAGGTGCTCCAAGGGTTCCCAGGAGAACCGAGCCTCCGGCAGGTGGGCCTCGACGAGTCGGGCGGTCACGACGGCGCCGTCCCCCAGTTCCGCCCGGATGCGGGCGAGGGCCCGTTCGGCAGCCGCAGGATCCCGGCGGGGTCTCGCGGCGAAGAGAGCGAGTTGCCGTCGGGTTGCCGGTGCCGCCCGGGTTTCCACGCGAAGCCCGACGACTCCCTCGGAGATCCCGATCGTCTCCAACCGCAGGTGCACGAGGTTGAGAAGTTGGCGGCTGTCCAGGGTGGGCTCGGCGGGCCGGAGGCTTTCGAGTCGCTCGCCTTCCCTCGGCAGACCGTCCAGGCGGACGAGGAGTTCCAACTCCGCCACGGCCTCCCTTCGCGCCGCGAGCCGTTCGAGAAGGGGGTCCAGAAGGCGCTTCACGAGGAAGAGGAGGCGATAGAGGTCGGTCTCGGGGTGGTCCAGGTCCGTCTCCCGGCACACCGCCTCCTCGACCGGTGCCGGCTCCAGGGGCGCTTGCTCCGCCCGTGAGGCGAGGGCGTGGAGCCGGTGGGTCTCGGGGCCGAATCGTTCCCGGAGGCCCGAAGCCGGGAGTCGCAGCAGGTCTCCCACGGTGTCGATGCCGAGTTTTCCCAAGGCGTCGAGTGCCGCCGCGGGGAGATCGAGTAACCCCAGCGAGACCCGATGGGCGGAAGCGGTTTCCTCGGAGAGACCGCGAAAAACCGCGAGCCCCCGATTCCTGCCGGCCCGGGCGGAAGCGTAGGTCCCGAACTTGGTGAACCCCACGGCCACCCGGGCCCGGAAGCCGAGATCGCCCAGGGATGATTGGATCTCCCGGGCCCACGCCCTGGGAGAGGGATAGAGCCGGTTCAGGCCCCCGGCGGCGATCCAGAAGACCCCGGGTTCCCGTCGGCTCGGTTCCACGTCGGGGCTGAAGCGCCGGAGGGCACCGCTCAGGAAGTCCACCCCCTCCCGTATCTCGGAGTCCGGCACCTCGGCCGCGCGGAGAGATCCCTCCAGGGAGAGCCCTTCCGCGTAGCGCATGCCTGGAAGGACACCGGCCCGGCGCGACCGGGCATCGACCCACAGGATCACGCCCTGGGGCTGGTTCCGCTCCACCACGGCGACGGGGCAGGAGGCCCAGTCGGGGCGACGTCGTCGCAGGAGTTGGAGGGGCAGCGCCGGGATGTCAACACAGGCCGTCGGGTGCACGGCACAACTCTTCGTGGGTCCATCCGGGGCCGTGGCGCTTGTCCTTGAGGACCCGTACCCGGCAGAGGAAACGGCCGCCTTCCTGCCGCTCCCGCCACGTTTCGCCACGGAGTGAAACCAGAGAACCCAGAGAGGGGGCCACCGGCCTCTTGCGCGTGAGGAGGATGATCGCCGACCGGTGCTTGGCGGCGAGCCCGGCGAGGCGCGTCTGCGCTGCGAGGGGAAGGGAGGTGCTGCTCCCGAGATCGAGGATCAGGAGGCCGAAAGCGCCGGAGCGGGTCAGGTGATCCGCCGCCCGCAGCGCCTGCCTGAACTCCGACACCCGGACCACGACCAGGGAGCGGAGATCGACGCCCCCTTCCGCTGCGTCGGGGGGATAGAACGAGTCAGTTTCTTCGGTGATCCATGCGGTGGGTTCGCCCCGCCGTTGTGCCTCGAGCACTATGCCGAAGGCCATCGTGAGAGAGGCCGAGGCGCCGGCTGCCGAGAGTTCCACCAGGCGGCCGGAGAGGGTCTCCAGGTCCCATCGGGCCGGTGCCGTCTCGGCCGAGGCGAGGCGCAGGGCGGTGGTGATGTCGCTTCGCTCGAGGGAGGGTAGGTTCAAGGGGTTCCTCGAGGGAAAGCGGAGAAGATCCGGGAGTGCCGCAGGACGGAGCCGCGGATCTCCCGGGTCACCCCGTCAAGACCGTATGCCGTTCACTTTGCCGCGCAGGCCGGACCGGCTCAGGTGCGCCGAATCCCGATCGGCCCCCGCTCACATCTTTCGCCGGAGTTCGATCACCTTGCCCAGGATTTCAAAGGGCTCTCCCTGGGGCACGATGGGCTCGAAGGCGGGATTTTCCGGGTGGAGTTCCACCCGGCTCCCCTGGAGCCGGAGACGTTTCACCGTGGCTTCGTCCCCGATTCTTGCCACTACGATCTCTCCGCTCCGGGCGGTGGGCTGGCGTCGCACGATCACCACGTCGCCCGGGAGGATGCCCGCGCCGATCATGCTTCGTCCTTTGACCCGGAGGGCGAAGAGATCCTCGGGGCTCCCTTGGGCATCGACCGGGAGGTAGCCTTCCAGGTCCTCCACCGCCGCATCCATCGGGCCGGCCGGGACCCGTCCCAGGAGCGGGACGAGGAAAGGAGGTTTTTCCTCCCCGGGAAGGCGGTAGCCTCGGGCCTTTCCCCTCTCGGCTTCGAGCCTCCCTTCGGCCACCAGCCTCTCCAAGTGCTGGCGGGCGGTCTGGACGGCCCGGAAGCCGAGGGCTGCCTGCACCTCCCGCACCGTGGGAGGGCGGCCGGCCAGGAGGCGTTCCCGCATGAAATCGAAGACCTTCTGACGGGTTTCTCCCAGGGGTGTTCTTCCCATCGCCTCCTCCGCGCAAGAGATTTTTGCAGACATTTGTTCTCAAGTCAAGCTGCTGCCGGTCCCTCGAGGGGGATACCCCTTGTCACTCCCCGGTGCGCGGTGGGTGGTCCGGAAGCGCAAGAAACTGCGCTGGACGCAGCGTCGGTCGAAGTGCCGGACTCGGAGGGAGCACGGGCCGTTGCTCCCCCCGGATTCAATGGGCCGGGAGGCTCCGGGGGGGTGAGGCGACGAAGGCCGGGTGCAGGACGCGGTCGCCCGGAACGATGCCGAGCTTTCGTGCGGTGCCCCCGCGCAGTTCCAGGATCCCCTTGACCGGAGCATCCGAGGCGATGAGGCGGGTGGAGAGGGGTTCGGCCTCCGGGTGGATCTTCACGATCCTTCCGTCGGCAGCCAGGAAAAGCATGTCCAGGGGCACGAGCGTGTTCTTCATCCACATGGCGACGGGGCGCTCCTCCCCGTTCACGAAGAGCATCCCTGTCCTGTCGGGTACTTCTTTGCGGAACATGAAACCTTGCTCCCTCTGGGCCGGTGTCCGCGCGACTTCCACCTGGAACCGATGCCGCGTTCCAGAGGTTGCGATCTCCAGGCTGTCGCGCGGAAAGGCTCCGAGTTCCTGTCCGTGGACGACACGGGGTTCCGCACAGCACCAGAGGAGGAGCGCCGCTGCCAGCAGGACCTCGGGACGGCGGGAAGCGCATGGGGTTTGCAGGCGCAGGAACCCGGGGATCGTTCCACGCAGCATGGTCTTCTCCCAGATCGGGGTCGGGAAAGCGTGTGTGCCTCCCCGCCGGCGACCGCAGGGTACCACGATGGCGGTCCTCTCGTCGGCCGTGCCTGGTGCGGTTATCCCGCCGTGTCGGCCGGTTGACCTCGGCGCGCAGCCGCTGCTACAAGGAGCGGACCCCTCCGCCGGACCCGGCGGGTAGGGTTGCCGTCCGGATCCGATGGAAGAGGGGTGCGGGGTGGAGAACAGGAGAGACGCCATGAGTTGGGGCCGAAGGATTTCCCTGGCGCTGTGGATCGGTGTGGCGACGCTTTCGGGGCAGGCGGCTGCGGAGACTCGTTACGTCTCCGACGTCCTGATCGTGAACCTGCGTGAGCGCCCCGACACCTCGAGCGCGACCATCCGCCTCCTGCGGACCGCCGACTCCCTCGAGGTCCTGGAAACCGTTCCTGGTTTCGTCCGGGTGCGCGCGGCGGAAGGGGAGGAGGGGTGGGTCGCGGAGCAATACATCACCGGCGAGGTCCCGAAGGAGCAGACGATCCGGAAGCTCGAACAGGAATTGGGTCGCCTCCGTCAGAACGTTCGGGAGTTGGAAGGGGCCAAGGACGAACTGACCCAGGCACTGGAATCGGCGCGCACCACCCACGCCTCGTCGGCCGAGGAGAGGGACCATCAACTCCAGCAACTGCGCGGTGAGTCTGATCGTCTCTCCCGAGAACTCAAGGACGTCAGCGAAAAGTACGAAGGCCTGCTGTCGGCCTCCAAGGACGTTCTCCAGGTCGTCCAGGAAAGGGACCGCCTGCTCGCGGAGGCGGAACGGCTCGGCGAAGACCTGCGAAGGTTCCAGGAGGAGCGGAGCTCTTTGCTGAAGGGGGCGGCCGTGCGGTGGTTCCTGGCGGGTGCCGGCGTCCTCCTCACGGGTTGGCTTCTCGGGGCCCTCTCGGGGCGGCGCAAGAAAGCACGCTTCTCCGTGGGTTAGCCGAATCGGGCGCGGTTGCGGTCCCCTGGGTTCGCCTTCCGCGATCGTGTCCGCGTCCGGCAAGACGCAGGTGGGATCGATCTTCTGTCAGGGCTCCGACTTACGGCGCGATTCCCTTCCGCGTCGCCAGCCCCGCGCCCTCGAGTTCCCGGTCCGGCGCCGGTTCTCCCAGACGTTTCCGCTCCCGCCATGCGTGGGCCCGCCGCGTAACCTCGGCGTCCTCCGCTCGGGTCAACTGCGCGGAGAGTCTGCGCACGGTTTCAAGGGCCGCTTGGCGGTCCCTCCCGTCCGGTGTGTCTGCAGCGAGGCGGAACCACATGAGGGCGGCGACGCGGTCCTGAGGTACTCCATTCCCCTCCCAGAGCAGGGATCCGAGGTAGAACTGCGCTGCTCCGACCCCGCGTTCGGCCGCCTGGCGGGTCCACTGGAGGGTCTCCTCGCGGAAGCGTGCGGCGGCCACTCCATCGGAGAAGAAGCAGCCCGGAGTGACGGAAAGGCGCTGTTCCCTAGTGTCGTCCGCAGCGCCAGCGGGGCCCGTGCTCGCCAGGAGGAAACACAGTACCGAGGCGACCACTCCCGTAGGCGGCAGGAACCTCGCGGGCGAGATGCGAGGGGCTCGAGTCGGGAGGCGGCCCATCCGTGGATCCATGGCCTCGGTTCGGCAGGCAAAGGTGCGACGGCGATGCCCCTGCGACGGGCCCGAGGGCCTCTCAGCGGACGCCGCGCGGACGTGATTCCTCTTGGTTCCGTGTAGTTATCGACCTCGGATGCGCGCCACTTGACGAAACCCCCCCTGTCGCCTTTCGCTTCCTCTCGACGTCGGCCTTCGGTTCCGAGCGAAGTTCCCGGCAGGGGCGGTCTGAGACGGAGAGGCGTAACCCCGGAAGAGGTCCCGCATTCAGTGCCTTCCGGATTTCGGGAGGGCGGCGTCTTCATGGAGCGCGCCTCGGAGGCCCCTCGCGCCGGTGTCAGGGACGGCGGGTGTCGACGAGGCCGTCCAGCGCGACGTTGACGCAGGCTCCGAGCAGGAAGAGGATCGCTGCGATCGCGAGAAAGCCGGGGGCTCCCGACATCCGCCACCTCCTTGAAGCGCGACTTGAAACCTGCGAAGACAGCCTGGAACGTGACGCCCTCTTCGTCGAGAGGACACGAATAAGAAGCTTGTTCGCAGGGGGAAGCGGTGTTTCGTGCGTTTCAACCGACTTTGCCCGTGCGAGTCTCCACCCAGTCGCCTGGTCTGCTCCGGGAGTCCGGGTCGGACACGGTCGTGCGGGGCGAGGGAGATGCCGAAGGGGGCAAGGCGTCGGAGCCCCGGGAGCTGGCTCGCGTTAGGCGCAAAGCAGAAACGGGACCCCGGTGAGGGTCCCGCTCTCGCGGAAAACGCCGAAGCTACGGCTACTTGTACGCTGGAGGCGCCACCCGGATTCGAACCGGGGATAGAGGTTTTGCAGACCTCTGCCTTACCACTTGGCGATGGCGCCGGAAGGGAGCGTTACGGTAATGGGAGGACTCCATGCTTGTCAAGGATGCGGGGCTGCGAGCTGTCGGGAGCAAATAGACTGTCCGGGGTTGTAGCACATGATCTGTCCGGTTCATGAAGGCTCTGTGGAGGAGCCGACATGAGGCGGACGGAGTGGCTACAGGAGACCCGACGGATGCGATTCGAGGAAGCGTATGGTGGGTGGCAAACGAGGAGGCTGACGCAAGAGGAGGCGGCGCGGCTGTTGGGGCTTTGTGCGCGCACGTTTCGCCGCTACGTGGACCGGTACGAAGAGGAGGGCATGGAGGGACTGCGGGACAAGCGCCTGACGCAGAGCTCTGCACGCAAGGCGCCGGGGGCGGAAGTGCAGGACGTGGTGGCGCGCTACCGGGAGCGGCACCAGGGCTGGAATGTGAAGCATTTCTACGCGTGGTATCGGCGCGACCTGGGCCGTCGCAGTTACACGTGGGTTAAGACGACGCTACAGGAAGCCGGGTTGGTGAAGCGGGGCAAAGGCAAGGGGGCGCACCGCAAGAAGCGCGAGCGCAGCCCCTGGCCGGGGATGATGGTGCACCAGGATGGCTCGACCCATGAGTGGGTGCCGGGCCAGCACTGGGACTTGATCGTGACGATGGACGACGCGACCAATGAGCACTACTCGATGTCCTTCGTGGACGAAGAAGGCACCCGGAGCAGCTTTCTCGGGGTCCAGCAGACCCTGGCGTCCAAGGGGCTGTTCTGCTCGCTCTACACCGATCGCGGCACGCAGTACTGGCACACGCACGAGGCGGGGGGCAAGGTAGACAAGAAGAACCTCACCCAGTTCGGGCGCGCGATGCAGCAGCTCGGGATCGAGATGATCGCGGCCTACAGTCCGCAGGCCCGGGGACGCTCAGAGCGCGCGTTTGCCACGCACCAAGGCCGGCTGCCCCAGGAACTGGCGCTGGCGGGGATTACGGACATGGAGCAGGCCAACCGCTACCTCCGGGAGGTCTACCAGCCCCGCCACAATGCCGAGTTTGCCTGCCCCGCCCCGGAGGAAGGCTCGGCCTTTGTGCCCCTGCTGGGGGTCGATCTCGCCGAGATCCTCTGTGAGCACTACGAGCGCACGGTGGGCAGGGACAACTGCGTGCATTTTGAACGCCGGGTGCTGCAGATCCCGGCCGATGCCCATCGCTGCCACTACGTGCAGGCCCGGGTACGGGTGCACCGCTACCTGGACGGCACGCTGGCGGTGTTCCACGGTCCCCGGCTGCTGGCGCGCTACGATGCCCACGGCAAGTCCCTGGGCGAGCAGGAACCCAAAGCTGCCGCGTAACCCCGCTTCGCGCAGCAGGCCCCGGCAGCGCGCTTCGGGCTACGCCCTTCGCGCCCTGCCGGACCCAGGACCAAAGCGGACAACTCATTTGCTACAAGACCGGACAGTTCTATTTGTTGCCAACAGGATGCGGGGCTGCGAGCCCGGTTCCACAACCCCCCGAGATGGGCGGTGGCAACCCTTCCGACGGCGGACCTCAGGCGCGTACGTTCCCCTCGTCGTCGAGACGGAGCAGACGGTTAGACCTCGGTGGCTCTGAAGGGTTTCGCTGCCGGAGGACAGGGTCTGGTCCGCCCCACGCGGGGCCGGGGGCGACTCCTCCCCCGCGACGCGCCGTCCGCCGGGGAGAGGGGGCTTTGCCTGCCCCCGACGGGAACCTCGGAGCTGACGCTCTCCATTTCCTCGGCCCCAATCGGGCCCGGGATGGTCAATTACCATGGCCCTCGATACCCGACCAACGTTGCGGGTAGAGGAAGCGGCTGAGGCGCTCCACCGCCTCGGAGACCCGGGGGCCCGGCCGGGAGAAGTCCTCCTCGTCCACCTCGAGCACCCGACCCTCCCGGGCCGCCCGGAGGAGCAGGAAGTGGGGCCGGTCCGCGAGCGGAGTGGGCTTTCGGTTCATCGGCCCCTCCTGGACCACGTACACGTCGGGGTCCAGACGCAGCAGTGCCTCCACGTCGAGCAGGACGAGCTTCTTCGGGATCTCCACGGCGTTGGCACCCCCGGCGCGCCGGATGACCTCGTCGACGAGCCCCTCGGTGCCGGCCACGGTAAGAGGTTCGGCGCGCACCTCGTAGACGACCCGGAGACGGCGGGCTGGCTCACCCACCGTATCCTGGACGGTTCTCAGGCGCTCGCGCACCCGGGAAGCGAGGAGGGCGGCTTCGGCCTCGCGGCCGCACAGCGCGCCCAGCCGGGTCATCGTCGACTCGAGCTCTCCGACGGAGCCGGGATCGAAGGCGGCCACCCGGACCCCCCGGTCTCGCAGCGCTCCCACGGTGGCTCCCGAGGCCTTGCTCGCCCGGCCCACCACGAGGTCGGGCCGCAGCGCCATCAGGTGCTCCAGGTCCGGTCGGAGCCCCGTCCCGAGGGAGGGGAGGGCCTCGACCTCGGGAATGGTTGTGTCGTTGGAGGTGCGGGCCACCAGTTCGCGCCGCACACCCAGTTCCCAGAGGATCTCGGTGAAGGCCCCGTAGAGGGTGACGACTCGTGCCGGCGGGCCCGGGAGGCAGATCTCCTGCCCGGTGTCGTCGATCACACAGGCCGCTCCCGCCGGCGCGCTCCCGACGAGGACGGGGAGCGCCGCGACGGCGAAGGCGACGACGAGCGGGCTCGCCCTCGAGGGAGTCACGGCGAGGCCTCGACCCTGCCGGTTCGCCTCGCCGTTCCCCGGGGCAGGAAGACCGCGTGGGGGCGCCCGGTCGCGGGGTGGGTGAACACCTCCGCCGGGGTATCGTACACGGCCTCGATGGTCTCCCGCCGGAAGACCTCCGCCGTGGGACCGTCCGCACACACGCGGCCGTCCCGGAGAAAGAGCAGGCGTCGGCAGTACAGGGCGGCCAGGTTCAGGTCGTGCATCACGGCCAGCACCGTGGTCCCCTCGCCGTTGACCTGGGTCAGCAGGTCGAACGCGTCGATCTTCCGGTGCACGTCCATCGAAGCGGTGGCCTCGTCGAGGAGCAGGAGAGGGGCCTCCTGGGCCAAGGCCCGGGCCAGCACGAGCCGCTGGCGTTCGCCTCCCGACACCTGGGTCACCAGCCGCCCTGACAGGGATGTCGTGTCGGTTTCCGCCATGGACCGGGATACCGCGGCCCGATCCTGTTCCGACTCGGCGGAGAACCGCCCCAGCCTGGGGTACCGGCCCATCAGCACCACCTCGAACCCCGTGAACGGGAAGGGGATCTCCGTGGACTGGGGGACAACCGCCGCGGTCCGGCCGAGGTCCCGTGCCCGCGCCCGGGCGACGTCGACCCCGCCGACCCGAACGGTTCCCCGCTCCGGGCGGAGAATACCCGTCAGGACCCGCACCAGGGTCGACTTGCCGCAGGCGTTCGGGCCGAGCACGCCGATGAACTCCCCTGCGGCGGCGGAAAACGTCACATCCTGCAGCACTGGCGGCCCTCCGTACCCGGCCCTGAGCTCGCCCACCTCGATCACGCCCGCGTTCTCCGGGAAAGGGGATCCAGGCGGAGGAGGTAGCAGAAGAACGGGCCGCCGAGGAGCGCTGTCACCACCCCCACCGGGAGTCTCCTCGCCCCGGGGCAGGAGGGTGCGGGCCAGAGCGTCCGCCAGTGCGAGGAGGACGCCGCCGGCGAGGAAGGAGGAGACAAGGAGCCTGCGGTGGGAGGGGCCGAGGGTCATGCGGAGCAGGTGGGGCACCACGAGCCCCACGAACCCGATGACCCCGCTCACGGCCACGCACGCGCCGGTGAGCAGCGAGGCGGCCACCAGCAGGAGCCGGCGGGCCGCCTTGGCGTCCACGCCCAGTTGGCGTGCGCCTTCATCGCCGAGGACCAGGAGGTCCAGGTCCCTCCCGAACCACACCGCGGCGGCGAGCCCGGCGGCGACGTAGGGTGCGCAGAAGGCGACGTGGCCCCAGCCCCGACCCGAGAAGCTGCCCATGATCCAGAACACGATGGAGGAGACGCTCTCCTCGTTGAGGCTCTTCAGCAGGCTGATCCCGGCGGAAAGGGTCGTGCTCACCACGATGCCGGCCAGGATCAGGGTGCCGCTGCCCGAGTAGCCCCGCCCCGCCGCCAGGACGTGCACGGCGCCGAGGGCCAGCAGGGCGCCCGCGAACGCCGCGGCCGGCAGAGCCCCCAAGCCCAGGCGGTATAGCCTCCCAGCCCCGCCAGGATGGCGACGCTCGCTCCCAGGGCCGCGCCCGCGGAGACGCCCACGGTGTAGGGGTCGGCCAGGGGGTTCAGGAGGATTCCCTGGAAGATGACCCCGGCGGTGGCCAGTCCGCCCCCCACCAGGGCGGAGAGCACCACCCGCGAGAGACGCACGTTCAGCAGGATCGCCCGGTCCACCGCGTCGAGGCGGGGGTCCAGGATCCCCGCCGCTTCGGCGAGCGCCCGCAGGAGATCGGTCCACCCCAGGCCGGAGGAGCCGATTCCCGAGGCCCAGACCAGGCACAAGGGGAGCAACGCGGCCAGAACCCAGGGCAGGTGCCGGGCCGCACCGCTTCGACTCAACGCTCCCGCTCCCTTCGGTGGACGAGAAGGAGGCTCATGTACTCCGGGCCCGACTCCCGGGCCGCCGCCGTGCCGCGCAGGCACCGCTCTCCCGGCCGGGTGCAGCGCACCGCGTACAGCGCGTCGGCTCCCTGCCCCCGCTGCTCCAGGAGATCGCACACGGTGCCGAGGTTCCGGTACGACTTCATCACCACGACGTTCTCGGAGAGGTCCAGCGCCCGCCCCAGCCGCTCCACGCCCCTGGCGGCGCTCACGACGGTCAGGCTCTCGTCTCCCTCGGCCAGCGGCTGGCACGCGCGTGCCGCCGCCGCGGCGAAGGAGGTGACGCCGGGGACGACCTCCACCGGCACGGACGGCTCGAGTTGTCGCAGTTCGCGCAACAGGTAGGTGAAGGTCGAGTAGGTCATCGGATCGCCCAGGGTGAGGAACGCCGCCGTGGCGGGGCGGCGCAGGACGGCCACGACCCGCTCCGCGGCGGCCCGATGGGCCTCGCCGCTCTCCACGCCCTCGAAGGTGTGCTCGAAGGGCAGCGCCAGGACCTCTTTGTCCGGTGGCAGGTGCGGCGCTGCGATCTCCAGGGCCAGGCTCTTCCCGGAGCGGGCCTGTGCCGAGGTGAACACCACGTCCACCCGGCCGAGGATCCGGGCGGCCTTCAAGGTCAGCAGTTCCGGGTCGCCCGGGCCGACCCCGATGCCGTAGAGCGTCCCCAAACCGCCGCTGCTCACGGTACCCTTTCCGTCACCCGTCACCCGTCACCCGTCACCCGTCACACCGACGCCCGCCGCACGCTCCAAACCGCCAGGGAG
The DNA here is from genome assembly GCA_963707045.1 of uncultured delta proteobacterium. Lineage (GTDB taxonomy): Bacteria > Desulfobacterota > Deferrisomatia > Deferrisomatales > JACRMM01 > CAZGRT01. The sequence goes on along the minus strand of CAVPOV010000001.1, from coordinate 199,848 downwards.
AAGAAGAGGGCGCCGAACGCGGCCAGCACGGCCACGTTCACCCAGGGCACCGAGCGGCCCAGGGCCACCGCTCGGATCGCGAGGCTCGAGTGGGTCAGGGGCAGGGCCCAGGCTGCGGCCTCCGCCCAGTTCGGCAGGCGGTCCAGCGGGAAGAACGTGCCGCACAGGAACGACATGGGAACGATGAAGAAGGTGTTGATGTGTCCCTGGTCCGCGTGGCTGCGCACGACCATGGCGGCCACGACCGCGGCGGAGGCGAAGGCGAAGGTGTGCAGGCCGAAGAGCGCCAGCGCAGGAACGGATACGGGGAGCCCCACACCGAACAGGTACCCCAGCCCGTACACCGCGGCCGCGGCCACGAGCCCTCGCAGCATGCCGTAGAGCACCTCTCCCAGGGCGATCTCCCAGGCCGCCACCGGCGCCATCTGGAACTCCTCGAAGATGCGCCAGTAGAAACGGGCGATGTTGATCTCCGCTGGCGGCGCCGTAGCTCTGGGTCATGGCTGCCATGGTCGCCAGGCCCGGCAGCATGAAGGCGAGGTAGCCGACCCCGTCCATCTGAACGCTGTGGCCCACGCCGAGGCCGAAGACCACCAGGAAGAGCAGCGGGCGATACCGTGTAGGACGCCAGGTGCTTGGTCCACCGGCGGCGGTAGATGCGAAGCTCCCGGTAGAGCACACCGCGCACCCCGTTCAAGCCGCTCACGGGGTCACCTTCCGACCCGTGCGTGCGAGGAACAGGTCCTCCAGATTGGCGCGCCGCAGGGCGGCGCCGTCTCCGGCCGGCGGAGGAAGGCCAGGGCCGTCTCCCGCGAAGGGAAGAAGCGGGTGCGGGTACCGCTCCGGGCCGGGGACGTCGACCGCATGCTCGCCCAGTTCGTCGATCATGTCGCGGGGGCGCCCTTCCTCGATCAGCCGCCCGTGGTCGCAGGATGCCGACTCGGTGGCAGAGGAACTCCGCCTCCTCGATGTAGTGGGTCGTCAGCAGCACCGTCACCCCGTCCCGGTGGACCGAGCGGACCAGGTCCCACAGGCGCCGACGGGTCTGGGGGATCGAGGCCCACGGTGGGTTCGTCCAGGAGCAGGAGGGACGGGTGGTGGAGCAGGGCGCGAAGGATCGTGACGCGCCGCTTGATGCCCCCCGGAAAGGGTCCGGGCCAGGCTCCCGGCCCGGTCTTCCAGGTCGGCGAAGGCGAGCAGTTCCTCGTGCGCGGCGCCGCCGCCGCGCTCGGGGCATGCCGTGGAGGATGCCGTGGAGCTCCAGGCTCTCCCGCACGGTGAGGTCGGCGTCCAGGTTCACGTGCTGGCTCACCACTCCGAGGAGACTCTTTGCCGCGACCGGGTCGCGGCTGACCTCGGATCCGGCCACCCGAGCGGAGCCCGCGTCCGCGCGGGTCAGCCCGGTGAGCACCCGGATGGTGGTGGTCTTGCCCGCGCCGTTGGGGCCGAGGAACCCGTAGATCTCTCCGGCTCGCACGGCCAGGTCGAGGCCGTCGAGGGCCCGCATGCTGCCGTAGGTCTTCACGAGACCCTGGGTCAGGACGGCGGCTTCCCACTCGGGAACGAGTCCGGGCTGCGGGACCTGCAAGGGGAGCGGTGGGGTCACGGGGGCACTCCCTGGGCTCGGCGGTTCGGCGCCGGGACCCGAGACGGACGAAGCCCGCTCCTTCCGGAGCGGGCTTCCCGTTTTCGAAGCTCTTTCGCGGTTCCGACGGCGCCGGACGCACGAGCGCACATCGGATGAGGCCTCCGGCAGGTCTTCTGGCTCGCGAGTCGTCCTCGGGGCCGCCTTCCCAGCCTACGGCCAGTGGCTTCTTGGCCCTTCGTCGTCGCTCACAGCGGCGGGTCCGCGGGGGATTTCCACCCCACTTCCCTTTTCAGCCCGTACCCGGGCACCGGGGGCATATCGTATTCGGTTGTGGCGCTCTCTTACGCCGCCCCCGCCGGTACTGTCAACGGGCGCTTTGGCGCAGGGCGCCCTCGGGGCACGGCGGAAACGGGGAGCCGCGCTACGTCAGGAACGACCGGGCGAGGGCACGTGCCGAGAACACCTCTTTCGGGTCAGCCTGGTCCGACAGCAATCGGCCCGCGGTCGCGCGCAAGCGCGGGCTTCGCACCGCGCGCCACGCCAGCAGGTCGCACAGGGGTGGCAGGGAGAGCCACGCTTGGGCTCGCCCGTAGCCCCGGTGTCGGCGGGCGAGCCTTTCCCGCAGTCGGTTCGGGTACTCCCGGAGGATCGAGAGGTCCGCCCCGTTCCAGCGCGTCGGCCGCGAGGCCGCCCGCAAGGTCCCCGCTCTCCAGCGCGGTCCCCACGCCTTCGCCCGTGAAGGGCAGGGTGGTGCCGAGCGCCTCCCCCGCGACCAGGACCCGGGGAGTGGGCCGGCCATCCAGAGGACTTTTCAGGCCGCACCGCAGGGGTGCCCCGCGCAGCGGCGAGACGAAGGAGCCGTGGGCGAGCAGTTCCCGGGTCGGGGAGATCGAGTCGAGGAACCGGTGGAACGTGGCCGAGAGGTCGACTCGCCTGCTTCCGCGGAACAGGCCGCACCCCACGTTGAACAACCCGTTCCCGAGGGGGAAGATCCAACCGTACCCCGGCAGCACCGCACGGTCGTAGGAGACCAGCATTGCGTCCGGCCCCCGCCGCGAGCGCACGTAACGCCGGACGGCCACGGCCTGAGGCCCTCGCGCAGACGCGGAAAGGCCGGCCCGGCGGGCGCGGTGCAGCCGTGCACCGGTCGCGCAGATCACGAGCCGGGCCCGCAAGGGAGACGGTTCCCCCCGGAGCCGGAGTCCGACGGTCTCGAGGCCCTCCGTTTCGAGGGCGACGACCTCGCCGTGGCCGAACGAGGCCCCCCTCGCCGCGGCTCGGTCGGCCGTGAGCGCGTCGAGTTCGCTTCGGGTAAGGGTGAGGAAATCCCCGGGGATGTCCGCGGCGATGCGACGCGGGCTCCAGAGTTGGAGGGTGTCCCAACGGCGGCCACGGCCCCGAACCGCCCCGCCGAGCCCCATGCGGTCGAGCGCTGCGAGGGCGTCGGGCAGGAGGCCGTCGCCGCACACCTTCTCCCGGGGGAAGGCGTCGCGGTCGAGGAGGAGGGCGTGATACCCTCTGACGGCCAGGCGAAGGGCTGCGGCGGCCCCGGCGGGCCCCGCTCCCACCACGACCACGTCCCAGATGCGACGGGGCAGTACGCCCGCGGGAATCTGACGCGTTCGGTTCGTCAAGACCCCTTCCCCGGCTTCTCGGCTCGCCCGGCGACAACTGCTTACCACGGTCGGGCGGGTCCGGCGAGGGTAGCGAGGTGAGGCCTTGGTCTTCGTCGACATCCTCCTGCCGATCTTCCTGGTCATCGGGGCCGGCTACCTGTTCTCCCGGACGCTCCGACCCGTCCTCGAGCCCCTGACCCAGTTCGCCCTCTTCCTGGCTGCGCCGGCCCTCGTGTTCGACGCACTCGCCCGGAACCCGGTGCCGCTCTCCGCGCTGGGGCGGGTCACGACCCTCATGCTGCTGTACACGGCCATTCTCTGGGCGCTCGCCGAACTCCTCGCCCGGGTGCTCAGGCTCGAAGGAGGGATGCGGAGAGCGTTCGTGCTGGCCACGGTGCCGATGAACGTGGGGAATTACGGCCTTCCCCTGGTCCGGTTCGCGTTCGGGCCGGAAGCCCAGCCGTTCTCCGTGCTCGTCTTCGTCGTCTTCAACCTGCCGCTGGCCACGTGGGCCATCTGGATGGCGGCGGGCGGGACTCTCTCCTCGCTGAAGGGGTTGGGGGCCACTGTGAAGATCCCGATCTTCCACGCCACGATCCTGGCGTTCGCCGTGACGACCTGGGGGTGGGTCGTCCCCGCACCGGTGGCGAAGGGCGTGGGTCTGCTCGGACAGTCGGCGATCCCGATTCTCCTCGTCGTGCTCGGGATGCAACTGGAGCGAACGCGGATCGAGAGCTTCCGCCCCAGCCTCCTCGCGGCCATGGGCCTCCGGCTCGCGGTGAGCCCTGTCCTGGCGTGGGGGTTGTGCGGGTTGCTGGGCTTCGGAGGGCTGGAGAGGAGCGTGGCGGTCCTGCAGACCGCCACGCCGTCCGCCGTGCTCACGCTCCTGTACGCGCTGCGGTTCGGGTGCGAGCCCCGGTGGCTCGCCTCGTGCATCTTCCTCACCACGTTGGCTTCCGCCGCGTCCCTGTCGGTGGTGTTGGCGCTCCTACTCTGAACGGAAGGGGCCCCGGCCGTCCCGGATTCGAGATCGCTGTTGCGTCCGGGGTCCCCCCAGGAGTACAACTCCGCCCTTTTCCCCGCGAGAACCGAGGGCCTCCGATGTCCCAGTTGCCGTTCCGCAACATCGCCATCATCGCCCACGTCGACCACGGCAAGACCACCCTCGTGGACGCCATGCTGTGGCAGAGCGGCACCTTCCGGGACAACGAGCAGGTCGCCGAGCGGGTGATGGACTCCAACGACCTGGAGCGGGAGCGGGGGATCACCATCCTGGCCAAGAACACCGCGGTGCACTACGGCGACATCAAGATCAACATCGTCGACACCCCCGGCCACGCCGACTTCGGCGGCGAGGTGGAGCGGACCCTGCAGCATGGTGGACGGGGTGCTGCTCCTGGTGGACGCCGCCGAGGGGCCGCTGCCCCAGACCCGGTTCGTGCTGCAGAAGGCCCTGGAACTCGGGCTGCACGCCGATCCTGGTCGATCAACAAGATCGACCGTTCCGACGCCCGGGCCCACGAGGTGCTCGACGAGGTCTACGACCTGTTCATCGACCTGGACGCCACGGAGGACCAACTGGACTTCCCGGTGTTCTACACCGACGCCCGCAAGGGCATCGCCCACCGGGCGCTGGGCGACGACTCCGCCGATCTGCGACCCCTGCTTCGACGAGATCGTCGCGACCATTCCGCCGCCTCCGGGGAGACCCGGAGGCGCCCCTGCAGTTCCTGGTGACCAACCTGGACTACAACGACTACGTGGGGCGGCTGGCCGTGGGACGAGTGTTCAACGGGCGGCTCAAGACCGGCACCCAGGTCGGGCTGGCGCCCGGGGGACGGCGTCGTCCCCTGCCAAGGTGGGCATCCTCTACACCAACGAGGGGCTCAAGCGGGTGGAGGTGCACACGGCCGGGGCCGGGGACATCGTCGCCGTCGCCGGGCTGGAGGAGGTGACCATCGGCGACACCCTGGTGGACCTGGACAGACCCCGACCCCATGAAGCGCATCGTCGTGGACGAGCCCACCCTGGCCATGGTGTTCTCGGTGAACACCTCGCCCTTCGCCGGGCGGGAGGGCAAGTACGTCACCTCCCGGCAGATCCGCGCGCGCCTGGAAAAGGAGGTGCTCCACAACGTGAGCCTGCAGGTGGACTTCTCGCAGGCCGACGCGTTCCGGGTGATGGGCCGGGGCGAGCTGCAGCTGGCGGTGCTGATCGAGAGCATGCGCCGGGAGGGCTACGAGCTCAGCGTGTCCAAGCCGGAGATCCTCACCCGGGAGATCGACGGCAAGGTCTGCACGAACCCGTGGAGCTGGTGGTGGTGGACTGCCCGGAGGACCACATCGGCGTGGTCACCCAGAAGCTCGGCACCCGGCGCGGCAAGATGCTCAAGATGACCAACCCCGGCCACGGCCGCGTGCGCCTGGAGTTCCGGGTGCCGTCCCGCGGGCTGATCGGGTTCCGCTCCGAGTTCCTCACCGACACCCGCGGCACCGGCATCCTCAACAGCCTGTTCGACGGCTACGAGCCGTGGCAGGGGGAGATCTCCGGGCGCACCACCGGGGCCCTGGTCTCCGACCGGTCCGGCAAGACCACCACCTACTCCCTGTACCACCTGCAGCCCCGCGGCGTGCTGTTCGTCGGTCCCGGAGTGGAGACCTACGAGGGCATGATCGTCGGCGAGAACAGCCGGGAGAACGACCTGGACGTCAACGTGATCCGGGAGAAGAAGCTGACCAACATGCGCGCCTCGGGGTCCGACGAAGCCCTGCGCCTGATGCCCCCCCACGAGATGAACCTGGAGCGGGCCCTGGAGTGGATCGACACCGACGAACTGGTGGAGGTGACTCCCAACGGACATCCGGGTGCGCAAACGGGTCCTGGCGGCCAACCAGCGGCCGAAGAAGTACACCCGAGCGCGACTGAGTCCGCTGCCTGAAACAGGTGAAACAGCTGAAACGCCCGGCGAGGCAGGCGCCGTCGCGGAGCCCCTGGGCCGAGGGGTCGGCCTGCGGATTACCCTCGTAGAAGCTGGGGTTTTTCCGCCACGGCCGGAGTGCGGCCCTGGATGTTTCAACCCCGTGAAACCCCTTGACAGCCTGGGTGGCGCCCCGCTACCCTCCCGCCTTCCGTTTGTCTGGTTCCAGGCGCTTCCCCACGCGCCGGCGGCGGCGGGCGGCTCTCGCGAGCCGAGTCCCGCCGTTTGGCTGTTCAACGTTCCACCGCGGCACCCGCACAAGGCACGTCGAGGAGGACGACAGGTGATGAGACGCTGCTGGGTTCTCGCCGTCGCTCTTGTGTGTCTGTGCTCGCTGGCGAGGGACCCGGCCGCTGGGCGTGCGGAGACCGAGGAGTTCCCCGTGCCGCCGCCGCCCCTGAGCGACGACTACTACCCGTGCGCGGAGAACTGTCACAACGACCTGACGACGAACCCCACGCCGCGCGAGCTCGAGGACGAGCACACCGACATCGACCTGCACCATGCGGAGCAGTTCCGGTGGTGCCTGGACTGCCACGACGCGAAGAACCGGGACAAGCTCCACCTGCAGAGTGGCGAGAAGCTCGACTTCTCCGAGTCCTACCGGCTGTGCGGCCAGTGCCACGGGGACAAGTACCGGGACTGGAAGAAGGGGATCCACGGCAAGCGCACCGGGTTTCTGGAACGGCGAAGAAGCAGTACCTGCTCTGCGCCCACTGCCACAACCCGCACAGCCCGAAGTTCGTACTGAAGGCGGACCCGAGGCGTTCCCCGGCAGCGTGGACCGCAAGCCCGAGCCGCCCCCTGGTGCCCGGGACGGGGACCCTGCCGTCCCAGGCCGCGCACCGGGACGCGATGGCGGGCCCCACGGCGAGCCGAAGGGTCACTGAGCGGATCGCCCGCCGGGATAGCGCGAGGAGAGACGATCGATGTCCAGCACGAGAAGAAGGTGAAGACGGTGGAGCCCCGGCAGGCGAGCCGGCGGAAGTTCCTCAAGGGCCTGGCCGCGGGGGCTGCGGCGGCGACCGTGCCCGTCAAGGTGCTGGCGCAGGGCGGCGGGTTCCTGACCTACGGCTCCTGGGAGGAGTACTTCCAGAAGAACTTCCTGGAGATGACCCCGGAGGAGAAGCAGGCGACCCTGCGCCGCTTCGAGGAGAAGTACACCGCCCAGTACGGCAAGAAGGTCACGGTGAAGGGCACCCCGGCCATGGAGAACGTGGTCTTCGGGTACGCGCTGGACCTGAACCGCTGCATCGGCTGCCGGCGCTGCGTCTACGCCTGCGTGGAGGAGAACAACCAGTCCCGGGAGAAGGCAGCAGATCCACTACATCAAGGTGCTGCGCTTCGAGGACGGGGTGATGGAGTTCGAGCAGTCGGATCGGTACTACGATCCCAAGGAGGTCCCCGAGCCCGGGCACTACTACATGCCCGTGCAGTGCCAGCACTGCGAGAAGGCCCCGTGCGTCAAGGCCTGCCCGGTGAAGGCCACCTGGACCGAGCCGGACGGCATCGTGGTCGTCGACTACAACTGGTGCATCGGCTGCCGCTACTGCATGGCCGCGTGCCCCTACGAGGGCCGCTACTTCAACTGGACCGATCCCGTGCTCTCGCCGGCCGACGAGATGAACCCCGAGACCCACTACCTGGGCAACCGGCCGCGCATGCGGGGCGTGGTGGAGAAGTGCACCTTCTGCATCCAGCGCAAGCCGCGAGGGCCGCTACCCGGCCTGCGTCGAGATCTGCCCCGTGGGAGCGCGGAAGTTCGGCAACCTCCTCGATCCCGAGTCGGAGATCCGCTACATCCTGGAGAACAAGCGGGTCTTCCGGCTCAAGGAGGACCTGCTGACGGAACCCAAGTTCTTCTACTTCTTCGGTTAGAGGTGAGCGCGATGAACACTTTGGTCAGAGTTCTCTCGTCGGGACCTTCGTCCTGGTCTTCCGAGGAGGGAAGAAGTACTACGCCTGGATGGCCTCCCTGGCGGTGATCGCCCTGGTGGGGCTGGGCGCCTGGGTGTACCAGCTCGCAGCACGGGCTCATCATCACCGGCATGCGCGACCCGGTGAGCTGGGGGCTCTACATCGGCAACTTCACGTTCCTGGTGGGCGTGGCCGCCGCGGCCGTGCTGCTGGTGATCCCGGCGTACATCTACAAGTGGGGGCCGATCAAGGAGATCGTGCTCCTGGGCGAACTCCTGGCCGTGGCGGCGATCTGCCATGTGCCTGATGTTCGTGACCTTCGACCTCGGGCACCCGAGCGCTTCTGGCACCTGATCCCGGGGCTGGGGCATCCTCAACTTCCCGATCTCGATGCTCTCGTGGGACGTGGTGGTGCTCAACGTCTACCTTGTCGGTCAACCTGTCGTGCCCGTCTACATCCTGTACAACGCCTATCAGGACCGGGAGCCGAACTACAAGATCCTCTGGCCGCTGATCATCTTCTCGATCCCGGCTGCCGTCTCCATCCACACGGTGACGGCCTTCCTCTACAACGGCTTCCCCAGCCGGCCGTTCTGGAACGCCTCGATCCTGGCGCCGCGGTTCCTCGCTTCGGCGTTCTGCTCGGGTCCGAGCTTCATCATCCTAGCCTTCCAGATCATCCGGAAGAACACCGCGATCCACATCCAGGACCGGGCCATCTTCAAGCTCGCGGAGATCGTCGCCTACGCCATGGGGATCAACCTGTTCCTCCTGATCGCCGAGCTCTTCAAGGAATACTACGGGGGCACGGTGCACCTGGCGCCGATGCAGTTCCTGTTCGAGGGGCTCCACGGCCACAACGACCTGGTGCCCATCATCTGGACCGCCGTGGTCTTCAACGTCACGGCTTTCGTGCTGTTCCTGATCCCGAAGACCGCGCGAGAACTTCCTCACCCTGAACCTCGGGTGCGTGCTGACCTTCATCGGCGTCTGGATCGAGAAGGGCCTGGGCCTCATCGTTCCCGGTTTCGTGCCGTCCCCCCTCGGGGAGATCTGGTCGTATTGGTCGACCCTGCCGGAAGTGCTGATCACGCTCGGCATCTGGGCGATCGGGCTGATGATCTACACCCTGCTCCTCAAGGTGGCGATCCCGATCGAAGTCGGGGAGTTCCGCCAGATCAAGGATCGCCTCCGAGGGATCGTGACCGAACGCGGTTGAGCGGGCCGCGTCTGCGCATCGTGAAGGGGCCTCTCGGGGCCCCTTCCGCTTTTTCGGGTTGGCGGCGCCGGCGCGGGGCGGCCGGCTTTCGCCTTGAAATGCCGAAAGGGCCTTGACTATGATCGCCCCCCGCGGCCGGCCCGGTGGCGACGGTGCGGCCGCGTGGCTTCGTTCCGTTCCGCTTTGCTTCGGGGAGGTCGGCGATGCTTCGTGTGGGAGCGGCCCTGCTGTCGGGTGGGATGCTGGCGGTCTGCCTCCTGTCCTGTGCCGGTGCGCCCCCGTCCGTGCCTCCGCCTCCCGCACCGCCCCCGGTCGCGGCTCCCGCGCCCGCACCGGCCCCGGCGATCGATCCCCGCGAGGAGCGGCAGATGGTCAAGGACCTGCTCCGGGACATCGCGGAATACTACCGACTGCTCGGGGAGAAGAGCGTGGAGCGCGCCGCCTCGTACGCGGAGCCCGAGAAGCGAAGCGCGCTCCAGGACGATCTGTGGGGGTTCGTGGCGCGCTACTCCATCGAGAGCGTCCACGTCCAGAGCCATCAACTCTTCCCCCAGCCCGACGGGATCATGGCCAAGGTCCGGGTGGAACGCACCCTGTTCGAGAAGGGTTCGGTGGTGCCCAGCCGGTCGGAGGTCTGGATGACGTGGCAGCACCGGGGGCAGCGGTGGACCCTGGTGCCCCAGCAGCAGAAGTAGCCGCCCCGGGCGTCGCACCGGGGAGTTCCCCTCCTCGTGGGCCGATGTTCTGGCCCGAAGGCGCAGGATGGTCGCGTTTCTCGAGTTGTTCGGACGCGCCGTGGTCGCGCGGATCGAGGAGGTCGGACGGGTCTTCCTGTTCCTGATGGAGACCGCGGCCACGTGCTTCACCCCGCCGATCCGCTGGCGCCTCGCGCTGCGACAGATGGAGTTCGTCGGCGTCCGCTCGATCAGCGTGGTGGTCCTGACGGGGACGTTTACGGGAATGGTCCTCGCCCTCCAGAGTTACTACGGGTTCCGGAAGTTCGGGGCGGAGGGGCTGGTGGGCACCACGGTCGCGCTCTCCATGACCCGGGAACTCGGGCCGGTGCTCACGAGCCTCATGGTGACCGCCCGTGCCGGGTCGGCGATCGCCGCGGAACTGGGCACCATGCGCGTCACCGAGCAGATCGACGGCCTCACCGTGATGGCGGTCGACCCGGTGCGCTATCTGGTGGTGCCGCGCATCCTCGCCTCCCTGGCCATGCTGCCCATCCTCACGGTCATCAGCAACTTCGTAGGGATCCTGGGCGGGTACTTCGTGGGAGTGAAGCTCCTCGGCATCAATTCGGGGGTGTACGTGACGAACACGGTCAAGTACATCGAACTGGCGGACATCTACAACGGGTTGATCAAGGCCGCCTGCTTCGGACTGATCTTGTCGGCGATCGGCTGCTACAAGGGTTACAACGCCGCCGGAGGTGCCGCGGGAGTGGGCCGGGCGACGACCGAGGCCGTGGTGGTCGCGTCGGTTCTGATCCTGGTGAACGACTACTTCCTCACCGCGATCATGTTCTGACTTCGATGGAGACCCCGATCATCGAATTCGAGAACGTCCACAAGGCGTTTCGGGGCCAGAAGGTGCTCGACGGACTCAACCTGACGATCGCCCGGGGGCGGACCACGGTCATCATCGGCCGGAGCGGCGGTGGGAAGAGCGTGACGCTCAAGCACATGATCGGACTCATGAAGCCGGACCGGGGGCGCCTGCTCGTGGACGGGGAAGACATCGCCGCGATGGGGAAGAAGGACCTCAACCGGGTTCGCGCGCGGTTCGGCATGCTGTTCCAGGAGGGAGCCCTCTTCGACTCGATGACGGTGGCGGAGAACGTGGCGTTTCCCCTGGTGGAGCACACGACGCTGAGTTCCGCGGAGATCGACGCACGGGTCTCCGAAATGCTGGGTCTGGTCGGGCTTCCCGGGATCGAGGAGAAGATGCCTTCCGAACTCTCCGGGGGCATGCGCAAACGGGTGGGGCTCGCCCGCGCGCTCATCCGGGATCCCGAGATCGTGCTCTTCGACGAGCCGACCTCCGGGCTGGATCCGATCATGGCCGACGCGATCGACACGCTGATCCTGGAGACGCAGCGCCAGTCGGGACGGACCTACGTCGTCATCAGCCACGACATCCAGGCGACCTTCAAGATCGCCCACCACATCGCGATGCTGTACGAGGGCCGCATCATCGCGTACGGTTCGCCCGCGGAGATGCGCGCCAACCCGAACCCGTTCCTGAGCCAGTTCCTCCGCGGCACCTCCGAGGGGCCGATCCATGTACAGTAGGGCTCCATGAAGCGGATGTCTCCGGAAGCGAAGGTGGGGCTCCTCGTCCTGACGGGGCTGCTCCTCCTCGTGTACATGTCCTTCAAGGTGGGCAAGCTCGGCTTCGGCCCCGGGGGGGGGTACGGCCTCACCCTGGAACTGGACAACGCCGTGGGCCTGGCCAAGGAGAGCGAGATCCTGGTGGCCGGCATCCCCGTGGGGCTGGTGGAGGACATCCGGCTTCGCGACGGGCGCGCGCTGCTGGTGCTGCGGATCCGCGACGATGTGCGGCTGCCCCAGGACAGTGCGGGCAGCCTGCGCACCCAGGGGGTCCTCGGGGATAAGTACGTGGAGATCGTGCCGGGCACGGCGGCGAGCCAACTCACGGACGGGGACGTCCTTCGGGCGGGCACGCCCCCGGGCGACCTCGACCGGCTGGTGACGAACTTCAACGACATCGCCGCCGACGTCAAGCGCGTCACCGAGCGGCTGGCGCGGGTGCTGGGCACGGACGAGGGGGAGCAGCGGCTGCGCGACCTGATCGCCGGCCTCCGGGACGCGGCGGTCGGCCTCCAGGACGTCGTGGAGCAGAACCGCGAGGCACTGGGCGCGACGATCCGAAGCGCGGAGCGGCTCACCGCCGACCTGTCGGAAGTCGTGGCGGGCGGCAAGGATGACCTGCGCGAGACCATCGCGAACGCTCGTGCCCTCACCGGCGCCCTGGCCGAGCGGGCCCCGGGGGTGCTGGACAGCTTCCAGGGGATGAGCGACGAAGTCCGGTCCCTGGTGGCGGAGAACCGCGACGACCTGCGTCAGAGCATGGGCAACCTGCGGGATGCGACGGCCAAGCTTTCCACGGCGATCGAGGGCTTCGAGACCCTCGTGGCGGCTGCGAACGACCGAGGGGGGACCCTGGGCCGCCTGATCCACGACGACGAGGTCTACCGCGACCTCCAGACGTCCTTGAGCAGCGTGCGGCGCATCGCCGAGCGCCTGGAGAGCGGGGAGGGAACCCTCGGCAAGCTCCTCACCGACGACCAGTTGTACGCGGAGCTCACGGGCAGCGTGGAGCACCTGCGCAGCGTCACGGAGAAGATCGACCGGGGGCAGGGCACCATCGGGAAGCTCGTCAACGAGGAGAGCGTCCACAGCAACCTCAACGAGACGCTCAAGGGCGTCAACGACTTCGTTGCGGGCGCCAACCGCTTCCAGTTCGAACTCGGGTACACGGGGGAGTACCTCACCGACGTCAAGGAGATGAAGAACTATCTGACCCTCGATATCCGGCCCCGCCAGGACTACTTCTATCACGTGGCTCTCGTAGACGATCCCCGCGGTGACACGACGACGAAGACCGTGGAGACGACGACGAGCGGCGGGTCGGGAACGACCACCGAGACGAAGAAGCGCACCGAGACCGACGACGACAAGCTCAAGTTCTCCGCCCAGGTGGGGAAGCGCTTCTCGCTGCTTACCGTCCGCGCCGGCCTCTTCGAGTCCACCGGGGGCGTCGGCGCCGACCTCGACTTCCTCGCCGACCGCCTGCGGCTTTCCTTCGAGGCCTTCGATTTCGGGCGCGACGACAACCCGCCCCATCTCAAAGCCTCGGCGCGCTGGATGTTCCTGCGCAACTTCTTCGTGACCGCTGGCCTGGACGACTTCACCTACGACGACAACCGGGACTTCTTCGTGGGCGGCGGCCTGCGCTTCCTCGACGACGACATCAAGTACCTGCTCTCCCCGGCCGCCGGCGCGGTGGGGCGCTGAGCGGCGGCCGATTCCCCGTTCGCAGAGGAGAGAACGATGGCAAGGATCCGACGGGCGATCGTGAGCGTCTCCGACAAGGCAGGGGCGCTCGAGTTCGCAAAGGGGCTGGAGCAGCGCGGCGTGGAGATCCTCTCGACCGGGGGCACGGCACGGCTCCTCCGGGAAGCCGGCGTCTCGGTGGTGGAGGTGAGCGCCTACACGGGGTTCCCCGAGATGCTCGACGGCCGCGTGAAGACCCTCCACCCGAAGATCCACGGCGGGATCCTGGGCCTCCGGGACGACCCGGCCCACGCGGCCAAGATGAAGGAGCACGGGATCGAGCCGATCGACCTCGTCGCGGTCAACCTCTACCCCTTCGAGAAGACCGTGGCCCAGGAGGGGTGCACCCTGGGGGAGGCGGTGGAGCAGATCGACATCGGGGGTCCCTGCATGATCCGGGCGTCGGCGAAGAACCACCGCTACGTGACCGTGGTGGTGGACCCGCAGGACTACGGCCGGGTGCTCCACGAGATGGACCGGCTCGACGGGGAGACGAGCGAGGCGCTGCGGTTCGAACTCGCCGTCAAGGCGTTCGGCCGCACCGCGCGTTACGACGCTGCCATCTCCGAATGGCTCGGCGGGAGGCGGCCGTGAAGGTCCTGGTGGTGGGCGGCGGCGGCCGGGAGCACGCCCTGGTCTGGAAGATCGCCCAGAGCCCGCGGGTCGTCAGGTGTACGCTGCGCCGGGCAACGCGGGCACCGCGGGGCTCGCCAGGAACGTACCGATCGCGGCGGAGGACGTGGACGGAATCGTGGTGTTCGCCGCCACCGAGGGCATCGACCTGACCGTGGTGGGGCCGGAGGCCCCCCTCGTGCTCGGTATCGTCGACCGGCTCCGGGCCAAGGGCCTCCGGGTCTTCGGTCCCAGCGGGCAGGCCGCCCAGTTGGAGGGCTCGAAGTCGTTCGCCAAGGCCGCGATGAGGCGCTTCGGGGTCGCGACCGCGGAGTGCGCCGAGTTCGAGGAGCCCGAAAAGGCCCGCCGCTACATCCGCGAGGTCGGGGCGCCGGTCGTGGTCAAGGCCGACGGCCTCGCCGCCGGCAAGGGCGTGACCGTCGCGCACACCGTGGAGGAGGCCCTCTCCGCCGTGGACGAGATGATGGTCGGGCGCGCCTACGGGGACGCCGGTCGCAAGCTCGTGGTGGAGGAGTTCCTCGAGGGGGAGGAGGCGAGCTTCCTCGCCTTCTGCGACGGGCGGACGGTCCTGCCAATGGACTCGAGCCAGGACCACAAGCCGATCTTCGACGGAGACCGCGGGCCCAACACGGGAGGGATGGGTGCTTACAGCCCCGCGCCCGTGGTTTCCGAGGCGATCTTCCAAGAGACGATGGACACCGTCATGCGGCCCATGGTGGAGGGGATGGCCCGGGAGGGGCTCCCCTACGTCGGCGTGCTCTACGCCGGGCTCATGATCCGCGACGGGAAGATCAAGGTGCTGGAGTTCAACTGCCGGTTCGGGGACCCGGAGTGCCAGCCCATCGTGATGCGCATGAAGGGGGATCTGGTCCCGGTGCTGGAGGCGTGCATCGACGGGCAACTCGATCGGGTCACCGTGGAGTGGGACCCCCGTGCGGCCGTGTGCGTGGTGATGGCCTCCGAGGGGTACCCGGGCAGCTATCCCAAGGGCGTCGCGATCCAGGGGCTCGACGTCGCCGCCCGACTGGAGGACGTGGTCGTGTTCCATGCCGGCACGCGGGAGGCGGACGGCGCCGTCGTCACGGCGGGGGGCCGGGTGCTCGGCGTGACGGCCCTGGGAGAGGGCGTCGGGGAGGCGATCCGACGCGCCTACGAGGCGGTGGGCAGGATCTCCTGGCCCGGCGTGCAGTACCGGCGCGACATCGGCGGCAAGGCCGTCGGGCGCGTCTAGGATGGGAGGGCAGATGGCAAGCGCATCCAAGGTGGTGATCCTGATGGGGAGCGACTCGGACCACCCCGTGCTCCGGGAGGCCGAGGACTTCTTCGGGAAGATGGAGGTCTCCTACGACATCCGAGTCAGTTCGGCCCACCGGAGCCCGGAGCGGACGCGCCGCCTCGTGGCGGAGGCGGAGGCGTCCGGCGCGCAGGTCTTCATCTGTGCCGCAGGCATGGCGGCCCACCTGGCTGGGGTCGTGGCCGGCGAGACGACCCGTCCCGTCATCGGAGTGCCCATCGACGCTTCGCCCATGGGCGGGCTCGACGCCCTGCTGTCCACGGTGCAGATGCCCCCGGGAGTGCCGGTGGCGACGGTGGCGGTGGGAAAGGCCGGCGCCCGCAACGCGGCGGTGCTGGCCTGCCAGATCCTGGCCCTCGGCGATCCCGACCTTGAACAGCGGCTGCGCAGCCTCAAGGAAGAGATGGCCCGGGCCGTGGAGCGGAAGGACGAGGCGCTCCAGGGGAGCCGGGGCTCCCGCTAGCAGCGGCGCCCTTCCCCTTGACCCTCCCAACCCGGGGTGGTATATAGAGCGCCGTTTTGTCGGAGGCACTAACCGTCGTTTGGCAACCACGCACGACCAAGGGAGGAAGGTACACATGAAGAAGCTCGTTCTCGTCGCCGCTGCCATGCTCTTCGCCGTCGGTTTCGCGCTCAGCGCGGCCGCCGCCGATGCCCCGAAGGGCCCCATCAAGGTGTCCAACTACGGCAAGAAGGGCGCCGTCACCTACGACCACGCCAAGCACAAGGACCTCAAGTGCGACCAGTGCCACCACAAGGGCATGGACGACCCGAAGTGCGGCGGTTGCCACAAGCTCGAGGCCGACGGCGATACGCCGAAGATCCAGGACGCGGCCCACGGCAAGGACAAGGGCGTCTGCTTCGCCTGCCACCGGGCGGACGACGCGGCCAAGAAGATGAAGTGCGCCGACTGCCACGGCGGAAGCGACTGAGCCTCGACGGCTCCACGCAGTGAAGACGGGCGGCCCCACGGGGCCGCCCGTCCTTTTTGACGCGCGTTGCTCTGCGCGAGTTGGCTCGGGGATTGCTAAAGCCCGGCCCCAGCCTTGCCGATCCCTTCCCCGGATGAGCCCGGAGCCTCCGGGCTTTCGTCTCGAGGCAGAGGGGTAGGGCCGGTGGCGGGCAAGGGTTCTCGAAAGCGCCTGGGAGAGATCCTCCTCGACGCGGACCTCATCAACGCAGCGCGCCTCGATGCGGCGCTGCGGCTCCAGCGGATACGGGGCAAGCGCCTCGGGTCGACGCTCCTCGAGACCGGCTTCATCCGGGAGGAGGACCTGCTCCGCTGCCTCTCCATCCAACTCCAGGTCCCCAGCATCAACCTGCGCGAAGTGATCGTCTCTCCCCCGGTCTTGCGCCTGCTCCCGGCGCGGGTGGCCGAGAAGCACCACGCCTTCCCCGTGGCGGTGCGCCGGGAATCCGGGCGCAGGACCCTGCTCCTCGCCATGGCCGAGCCCACCAACCTCGACATCCTGCGGGAGATCGAGTTCCAGACGGGCATGGGCGTCCGGCCCGCCGTGGCCATGGAGTCGGCGATCCTCCGGGCCATCGCCCGCTACTACCGATTCCGGGGGTACGCGGAGAGGTCCTCCGACGTGCCGAGCGCGGAGCTCTCCTCGGGGAACAACGGCACAGTGGTCCTGCCGAGGGAAGCCGGCAACGGTGCGGGCCTGGCCCCTCTCTTCGAACTCGATTCCCGGCAGATGGCCCGGGCCATGCTGGCCGTCCTGCTGCGGCGTGGGCTTCTGACCCGCGACGACCTGCAACTCGTGCTCCAGAACGTGCCCTGAGTTCCCCCGTGTCCGGGGCGGCTTGACCCCCGTCGGGTGCGCGCGGACAATCGCGGCAGGGATGCGCCCCGGGGTGCGCGGGGCGCCGGGAGAGGAGGGCAGGCGGTGGCGGGAGGCTCGACGGGCGACACCTTCTTCGTTTCCGAGGTGAGTGAGTCCGCCCTTGCTCGGGAGCGGACCAAAGCCCGGGAACTTCGAGGGTCGCAGTGGTGGAAGCGCAGGCGCTCCTCGGGGGTATGCCACTACTGCCGTCGCCGGTTCCCACCCCGGGAACTGACGATGGATCACCTGGTGCCGCTGATCCGGGGCGGGCGCTCGGTGCGGTCCAACGTCGTACCCTGCTGCCGCGAGTGCAACGCCAACAAGAAGTACCTCCTGCCGCTGGAGTGGGAGGAGCACCTCGCCCGACTCGGCTCCGAGTCCGGGCCGGACGAGGGTTCGGAGGGAGGATGAGGCCATGGAGAGGCGGCGTGGGAGACGCAGGAGGGTCCGCGTCCGGGTGAGGGCGGAGCCCGGGGCGGTGACGACGGTGTCCGGGGACATCGGGGGTGGCGGGATCTTCGTGTACTCGGCGAGGGTCCACGAGCCCGGGACGCCGGTCCGCCTGTCGGTGCACCTGCCCGAGGGTGAGGCCGAGGCCCTGGGGGTCGTGCGCTGGGCCAAGCGGGTTCCCCCGGCGCTTCTCGCCCACACCAAGGGGGGGATGGGGATCGAGTTCACCTGGGTTTCCCCGGCCCTGCAGGAGTTTCTGTGCCCCAGTCAGCCGGTTGCTGCTGCGGCCGGATGACGGTTCTGGTTCCCGTGAGCGCCCGAGACGAGTATCCTAGCGGAGAAGAATCGTGATCCTGACGTCTCGGAGGCAGTTCGTGAAGAGCAAGTTTCCCCCGGTCGGCATCCTCCTGGTCCTCGTGCTCGCTCTCGGCGGGCTCGTGCAGGCTTTTCCCGGCGGTGAGAAGAACGGCCTGTTCCACTCCTTGGGCGACCCGTACCCCCGGATCGTCCACCAGGTCTTCTACCACGTGGAGAAGAAGTACGTGGCGCCCGAGCGTGCGTCCCCGCGCAAACTGGTGGAGGGGGCTCTCCGCGCCCTGGAGACCCAGTATCCCCAGGTCATCGTGGACCTTCACGAGGAGAAGGGAACCGCGATGGTGCGGGTCGACACGGTCGGGAAGACCTTCGACCTGAACCCGGCGGACCGTTTCAGTTCCGCGGCCGACGTGCTCAACACGGTGCTGACCTTCGTCTCCGCGAACCTAGGCGGGGACGTGGAGAAGACGCGACCTCTACTATTTCGCCCTCAACGGCGCCCTCGGCGCCCTGGATCCCCACTCCAACGTCCTCAGCCCGAAGCACTTCAAGGAGTTCATGATCGGGACGCGGGGGAGTTTCGGAGGGATCGGCTTCGTCTTCGGCATCCGGGACGGGGACATGACCATCATCACCCCCATCGAAGGCACGCCGGCCGACCGGGCGGGTCTTCGCAGCGGCGACCGCATCCTCTACATCGACGGCGAACCGACCATCAACATGCCCGTGGACGTGGCCGCCAACAAGATGAGGGGCGAGCCGGGCACCCAGGTGACCCTGACGATCGCCCGGGAGCGCTGGCCCGAGCCCCGGCCGCTGACCTTCACCCGTGAGATCATCCACGTGGACAGCGTGGAGAGCTACGTCCTGAACGGGAACGGACCAGACGCCGGTGCTCTACGCGAAGGTGAAGAACTTCCAGAAGGACACCACCGACGAACTGCGTCGGGCGGTAGCCGAGGCCGAGGCGGCCCACCCCGACTGCGGGGGGTGCATCCTGGACCTGCGCAACAACCCCGGCGGCCTGCTGGAGCAGGCCATCGAGTTGTCGGACGCCCTTCTGGACGAGGGCGTGATCGTGTCCACCCGGGGACCGGAAGACGACGCCAACTCCAGGGCGGACGCGAAGAAGGACGACGTGCTGATCTCCAAGCCGGTGGTGGTCCTCGTGAACCAGGGGAGCGCCTCCGCCTCCGAGATCGTCACGGGGGCCCTCAAGGCCTCCCGGGCACTGGTCGTGGGCCAGAAGACCTTCGGCAAGGGCTCGGTCCAGAAGCTCTACCCCCTCACCGACGGCGGAGCCCTGAAGATCACCGTTGCCCAGTACCTGACCCCGGGCGACATCTCGATCCAGTCCATCGGCGTGGAGCCCGACATCGCCGTCTATCCGGTCCAGATCACGGCCGGGCGCGTCCGCCTGGGCCCGCCGCCGAGCCACATGGAGGAGGCGGACCTGGAAAATGCGTTCAAGGATTGGGGCAACGCCTCGGAGAAGGCGTGGGCCGAGATCCCGTTCTTCGAGCCGACCCGGGAGGACGACGAGGAGGACGAGCGCAGCTTCGCGGAACTGGCGCGCGAGGAGAAGCTGACCCGCCTGGCGGAGGACTTCGAGGTGCGGCTCGCGCGGCGGATCCTCGCCAAGACGAAGGCTGGCGATCTTCGCTCGTCTCGGGCGGCCCTGCTCGAGGCGGCGCGGGCCGAGTTGCCGGCCGTGCTGCAGGAGGAAGAGGACAAGATCGGCCGCGCCCTGGCCGAAGTGGACGTGGACTGGAAGGCCGGTGCCGGGGAGAAGGGGGCCCGCCTGGTGGTTCGCGCCGCGGAGGCCGCCCGGCTGGAGGCGGGGGGCAAGGCCATGGTCGCGCTCACGGTCGGCAACGAAGGGACGGTCGCCGCCCATCGGGTGTGGGGCCGCACGGAGTCGGACAATCCGCTCCTGCGCAACCTGGACTTCGCGTTCGGCGCCATCGGGCCCGGGGAGTCACGCACCTGGGTGGCCGAGGTGGAGGCCCCGAAGTCGAGCCTGGCCCGTTGGGACACCCTGGCCCTGAACCTGTTCGAAGGCAGTGAGCAGGCGGGTTCCGGGTCGGCCGAGGCGGAGACCGTCGCCATCGCGCGGCCGGAGTTCGCCTACGCGTACGAGATGACCGACGAGAACGCCACCGCCCCGGCGCGTTCCGGTGACGGCGTGCTCGAGGAGGGGGAGAGGGCGGTCCTCACGGTGCGGCCGCGAAACCGGGGCGACGCGGCGAGCGTGTCGGCCGAGGTCAACATCCGGGGCACGGAGAAGGAGCAACTCTACCTCGAGGCCGCGAGGCACAAGGTCGAGGGGCTCGCACCGGGCCAGGAGTCCGAGGCGAAGATGGCCTTCCGGCTGGTGAAGCCCGACGAGGAGGGCAAGGTCTCCGTGGGGGTGAGCATCTCCGACCGGGACTTCGGCGCCTTCTTCTCCGACAACCTGGCCTTTCGCGTGGGCGAGGCCTATGCCCGCCGGGAGTCCCGGGTGCCGCCCGCCTTCGCTTTCGAGGCCCGGCCGCCGCTGCGGACGTCGAAGGAGACGCTCTCGGTGGAACTGGCGGTCACGGACGACGAGGCGGTGAAGGAGTTCTACGCCTACCTGGGGGACAAGAAGATCCGTTACGAACGAAACCGCGACGGCGGGAAGCGGCTGCGCCTGAAGCTGTCGGTACCCCTCGAGGTGGGCTCCAACCGGCTGGTCCTCGCCGCCCGGGATCAGAAGGACCTCCTGACGAGCCAGACGTTCTTCATCTTCCGCACCGCGGGGGACGGTGCCGGTCCCGAGCTCGGGATGCGCTGAGCGTGCGGAGCCGGTCCCGTCGGGGCCGGCTCCCTGGCATGTGCCTCCGGATGCAAACCCCCATCTCACACTCCGGTTTCGTGGGCCTGCTCGGCCGCCCCAACGTCGGCAAGTCCACCTTGCTGAATCGGGTGCTGGGGCAGAAGCTCGCCATCACGAGCCCCAAGCCCCAGACCACCCGCAACCGCCTGGCTGGAGTGCTCAACCGCGGCCCCGTGCAGCTGGTCTTCCTGGACACGCCCGGCGTGCACCGGGGCAGCAAGCCGATGAATCGGTACATGGAGCGGGAGGCCCTCGCCTGCCTCCCGGACGTGGACGCGATCGTTCTGCTCGTGGACGCGGCGGAGGGTCGCCGGCCCGACGACGAGGAGTTGGCCCGCAGGCTCTCGGGGGCCCGCGCGCCGGTCATCCTGGCCGTGAACAAGGCCGACGCCGGGCGGACGCCGACCGACGCCTTCTCGTCGCTCCTCCCGTTTCGCAGCGTCCACCGGATCTCGGCCTTGACCGGCGCGGGCGTCGAGGCGCTGCTGGACGACCTCGTCTCCCTGCTTCCCGAGGGCCCCGAGTACTTCCCCGACGACGCGCTCACCGACCGCTCGGAGCGCTTCATCGCCGAGGAGTTCATCCGCGAGAAGGTGTTCGAGCTCACCGGCGAGGAGGTGCCGTACAGCGTCGCCGTGACGGTGGAGTCCTGGAAGGAGCGCGAGAACGGGATGGTGGTGGTGCACGCGACGATCCACGTGGAGCGTGACAGCCAGAAGGGGATCGTGATCGGCAAGGGAGGTCACCTGATCAAGGCCATCGGCCAGCGAGCCCGCGAGGATCTGGAAGCCCTGCTCGGGACCTCCGTCTTCCTGGACCTCCACGTGGCTGTGGAGCACAACTGGACCCGGGATCCCCGGGCCCTGAAGCGGTTCGGCTACGAGGCCCCCCGATGATCGTAGCCATCGTGGGGCGCCCCAACGTGGGCAAGTCCACCCTGTTCAACCGGCTGGCAGGCCGCCGGCTCGCGATCGTGGAGGACGTGCCCGGCGTCACCAGGGACCGCCACTACACGGAGGTCGACTGGGGGGACAGGCGCTTCATGCTGGTGGATACGGGAGGTCTGGACCCGGACGCGGCGGACGACCTCGTGGCGCAGACGGGCCGCCAGGCGGCTTACGCCGTGGAGGAGGCGGACCTCATCCTGTTCGTGGTGGATGCCCACCACGGCATGCTCCCCCCGGACGTGGAGATCGCACGCTACCTGCGCCAACGCTCCAAGGACGTGATCCTGGTGGTGAACAAGGTGGACGGGCCGCGCTGGGAGGCGGGGGCCGCCGAGTTCCACGCCGTGGGGTTCCCCGACGTGGTCGCGGTCTCCGCGGAGCACGGGCGGGGGATCGGGGAGCTCGACGACCTCCTGGAGGGCCGGATCCCGGCGTCCGAGGCCGGCCCGGAGTCCACCGAGGGCGAGGTCCGGATCGCGGTGCTCGGCCGTCCGAACGTGGGGAAGAGCTCCCTGGTCAACCGCGTGGCGGGACGCGAGCGGGTCGTGGTGAGCGACCGGCCCGGGACGACCCGGGACCCGATCGACCAGAGGGTGCGGGTGCAGGGGCGGAACTACCTCCTCATCGACACCGCCGGCATCCGCCGCCGGAGCCGGGTAGAGGAGGGGGCGGAGCGGTGGAGTTCGCTGCGGGCCATCCGGACGATCGAGCGTGCCCAGGTCTGCGTGGTGCTGGCCGACGCCACCGAGGGGTGGACCGACCAGGATGCGCGCATCCTCTCCCTGGTGCTGAAGGGGGGGCGGGGAGCCGTCCTCTGCCTCAACAAGTGGGATGCCGTTTCCAAGGACGAGAAGACCTTCGACCGGGCGGTCAAGGAGCTGCGCGCGCGGCTGGGCCCCAACGGCCACATCCCCATCCTGAGCCTCTCGGCCTTGAGCGGGCAGCGGGTCCCGAAGGTCTTCGAGGCGGTGGACCAGGTCTACGAGGAGTGGATCCGGCGGGTTCCCACGGCCCAGGTGAACGCCTTCCTGGAGGCGGTCCTGCGGGAGCTCGCGCCGCCGGTGGTGGGCGGGAAGAGAACGCGCATCTACTACATGACCCAGGTGACTTCGGCCCCTCCCCGCTTCGCGGCCTTCGCCAGCAACGCCGAGACGCTGCCCGTCTCGTACCGGCGCTTCCTGCTCAACCGCCTGCGCGACGAGTTCGGGTTCCAGGGAGTGCCGGTGTCCATCCACTTCCGGCGCCGGACGCGACCGGGCCCCGAGGGGGGGTAGGGGCGGCGCGATCCCTTCGAGCACGCGGGCCCGGCCGATTCCCGCTCGAACGGCCGGGGCCAGGGGAGGAAGAAGACCGTGATCGGGAATCCGGACCTCGGCGAACTCCGGGGGCGCACGAGCCGGTTTCGAGAGGAACTGAGGGCCGAGGGGATCCCCGCGGCGCTCCTGCTCCAGAACGTCGGCCGGTACTACCTCTCGGGCACGATGCAGGCGGGCTTCGTGGTCCTCCCGCCGGAGGGGGACCCGATCGTCCTCGTGCGCCGGGATCCCGAGCGGGCCGGCGGAGAGTCCCCCTTCGACGTCACCGCCCTCGCGAGCCTGCGTGACCTGTCGTCGCGCTTGCGCGAAAGCCTCGGGGAGATTCCCGCGCCCCTCGGCCTGGAACTGGACGTCCTGCCCGTGCACCAGGTGGAGAGGCTGCGCGGGCTCCTGCCCGGGATCGAGTTCGCCGACGCCAGCCGCGCCCTCCAGAGGGCCCGGGCAGTCAAGAGCCCCTTCGAAGTGGACCGCATCCGAGAAGCGGCGCGGGTCGTCGCCGAGGCCGTCGAGCGGGTCCCGGCCTTCCTGGTCGAGGGCGTCTCGGAACTCGAGCTCACCGCCCGGCTGGAGTGCGAGTTGAGGCTCCGGGGCCACGGAGGGGTCACTCGGATGCGGGGGTTCAACCAGGAGATCTTCTACGGGCACGTGATGGCGGGCCGGACCGCCGCCGCGCTCTCCTTCCTCGACGCCCCCACCGGGGGCGAGGGGATGGGGCCCGCGCTGCCGCAGGGGTCGAGCCGAAGACGCGTCCGGCCGGGCGAGCCGGTGGTGGTCGATCTCGTGGGCAACTGCGCCGGGTATCTCTCCGACCAGACCCGTATGTTCTCCCTCGGCGAGCCCGAGGAGCCCTTCGCCGAGGCGTACGAGGCCGCGCTCCAGGTCCAGCGCGCCGTGGTCCGTGCCGCGGTCCCCGGCGCGAACGCCGGGGAGTTGTACCGGATCGCAGTGGAGGAGGCGGCGAGCACGCGCTTCGCCGCGCAGTTCATGGGGGAGAGCCAGAAGGTGGCCTTCGTCGGGCACGGGATCGGGCTCGAAGTCGACGAGTTCCCGTTCCTGGCCCGGGGTGCGGACTTGCATCTGGCGGAAGGCATGGTAGTTGCCGTGGAGCCGAAGTTCATCTTCGAGCGGCGCGGGGTCGTGGGGGTGGAGGACACCTTCCTGATCACGAAGAACGGGGCCGAACGGCTCACCCCGTCCCCGCAGACCTGGGGACTCGTGTAGCGGAGGACGCCCGTGGGCGGGTGGACGCGAGACAAGCTCCGGCAGTGGTGGTGGATCGCCTTCGCCTTGGGGCTGCTGATGATCAACTACCCCTTCCTGCAGATCTTCAACACCTCCGCGTTCGTCCTGGGCCTTCCCCTCCTCTTCCTGTACTTCTTCGTGGGCTGGGCGGTGAGCATCGGGGTGATCGTCGTCTACGCCGTGGCCCTCCGGAAGGCGCCGCCGGAGGAGCAGCGGTAGTGGCCTCGCCGGCCGTACCCCCTCTACGCGGCCCGGGGCCGAGGCGGCCGCTCCCGTGATCCTCTCCCCGCTGCGCGTCGCGGCGATCGCCTTCGGGTACCTCCTGCTCCTGTTCGGCGTCGCCTACTGGGCCGAGCGGCGCAAGGACCGCGGGCGCAGCATCATCTCGAACCCGCTGGTCTACGCGCTCTCCATCGGCGTCTACTGCACCTCCTGGACCTTCTACGGGAGCGTGGGGAGGGCGGCGACCTCGGGGTTCAACTTCCTCGCGGTGTACCTCGGACCGACCCTGGTGGCGTTCTCCTGGTGGGCGCTGCTCCGCCGCATGGTCCGGATCGCGCGCCAGAACCACATCACGTCGATCTCGGATTTCATCGCCTCCCGCTACGGCAAGAGCGGCCGCATCGGCGCGATCGTCGCCCTCATGGCGATCGTGGGCAACGCACCCTACATCGGCCTCCAGCTCAAGGCCGTGTCGTCCACCTTCGATCTGCTGACCGACTACGTGCCGGGGGGGCTGGTGCCCGCCGGGAGCGCGGCACAGCCCTTCTACCAGGACACGGCCTTCGTGGTCGCGCTGGTGCTCGGGGTCTTCGGGGGGATGTACGGGGCTCGGGCCCTCGACCCCTCGGAGCGGCACGAGGGGATGATCGCCGCGGTGGCCCTCGAGAGCGTGGTGAAGCTCACGGCGTTCCTGGCCGTGGGGGCCTTCGTGACGTGGGGGCTCTTCGACGGCTTCGGCGACATCTTCCGCCGGATCGCGCAGCGCCCCGACTCCGCGCATCTCCTCACCTTCGGCCACGGTACGTCGGAGTCCTTCGCGTCCTGGTTCACGCTCCTGTACCTGTCGAGCGCGTCGGTGATGCTGCTGCCCCGGCAGTTCCACGTGATGGTCGTGGAGAACTGCTCCGAGGCGCACATCCGGGACGCCATGTGGGTCTTCCCCCTGTACCTGTTCCTGATCAACATCTTCGTCATCCCCGTGGCCTTCGGGGGCCTCCTCGCCTTCGGCGACGCCGCTTCGGCCGACACCTTCGTGCTGCAGTTGCCGTTGCGGGAGGGATGGCGGGTGCTGGCGCTCTTCGTCTTCCTGGGCGGTCTCTCGGCGGCCACCGGCATGGTGGTCGTCTCGTCGGTGGCGCTCTCCACGATGTTCCTGAACAACCTGGCCATGCCCGTGCTCCTGAAGATCGGGTGGCCCCGGCGGCTGGCCCCGTACCTGATCCACGTCAAGCGCATCGGGATCATGGGCGTCATCCTCCTCGGCTACACCTACTACCGGCTGCTCGGCGAGGAGTTCATGCTCGTGAACATCGGGCTCCTCAGTTTCGGGGCCGTGGCCCAGTTCGCGCCCGCCCTGATCGGGGGCCTGTACTGGAGGAGCGCCACGGCCCGGGGCGCCGCCGCCGGCCTGCTCATGGGGTTCGCCGGCTGGCTCTACATGTTCCTGGTGCCTGCCCTGGCCCAGGCCGGGTGGCTCCCCTCGGCCCTCGTCGAAGAGGGGCCGTGGGGCGTCGGGCTGCTCCGGCCCACCGCCTTCCTCGGGCTCGAGGGACTCGACATCTGGACCCACGGGCTGTTCTGGTCCACCTTCTTCAACGCCGGCGCGTTCCTCGCCGTGAGCCTGTTCACGCGACCTTCGTTTTCCGAGATCGAGCAGGGCCAGCGCTTCGTGGAGGCCCTGGGGCGGCCCGAGGTCCGGCGGCCCGAGTTCCGGCTCGCCCGGGCACCGTCGGTGGACGAGTTCGAGCAGTTGCTGGCGAAGTTCGTGGGCGACGACAAGGCGCGGCAGAAGATGACCGAGTTCTTCGGCCGGCCGGACTACGGGGTGGACGCGCTGGTCTCCGACCACACGCGACTGGAACTCCGGGGTTTCGTGGAGCGGACCCTCGCCGGGGCGGTGGGCCCGGCGGCCGCGAGCCAGGTGGTGGAACGCTACCTCGCGCTGAAGGGCACGACCCTGGAGGAGATCTTCGACGTCTTCGGGGCCGTGTCCCTTTCCCTGGAGGAGAGCCGGGAGGAACTCCAGAGCCGCGTCCTCGAGCTCTCCGTGCTGTTCGAGGCTTCCAAGCGCGTGGCGGCCACGCTGGAGGAGGGGGAGGCCATCGACGCGGTCCTGGACCTGATCGCGAGCGAGTTCGGCCTGGAGTGCCAGGGGGTCTTCCTGGTGCGGGGCGGAGTCCTCGAGGCGCGGAGGGCGCGGGGCTTCCCGGAATCCTACTGCGAAGCCCTGGCCGCCCCGGCCGGCCGGCGTTCCTGCGTTGCCGAGGCGGCCGCCCAGTCCCGGACCGTCTCGGTGGCCGGGGCCCACGAGGTGGCGGAGTCGATGCCCGTCGAAGCGTCGCTCAGTCCCGGGCTGGCGTCCGTGATCGCCACCCCCATCCTCCAGGAGGGGCGGGTCCTCGGGGTGCTGGCGGCCGCCAGCCACCGGCGGCGGGGGGGGTTCTCGGAGAAGTTCGTGGAGGCCTTCGAGGCACTGGCCAGCGAGCTCGCCCTGGCCATCATCAACGCGCGGCTCTACGACGAGGTGCGGGAGCTCAACCGGACCCTGGAGCAGAAGGTCCTGGAACGGACCCACGCGCTGGAGGAGGCGAACCGGAACCTGCAGGAGCTCGATCGCCTCAAGAGCGAGTTCCTCGCCAACATGAGCCACGAGCTGCGCACCCCCATGAACTCCATCCTCGGGTACACGCGGCTCGTCCTCGACGGGGTCGACGGCCCGGTGAGCGACGAGCAGAGGAGGAGCCTGGCGCGCGTGGAGAAGAACGCCGAGCACCTGCTGCGGCTCATCAACGACATCCTCGACCTCTCCAAGATCGAGGCCGGGCGCATGGACCTGGAGCTGCACCCCTTCGACCTGGGGGCGCTGGCCCGGGAGGTGGCGGACGACCTGCGGGCACTGGCCGAACCGAAGGGCATCGACTGCAGGGCCGTGGTCGAACCCGGGGACGTGCGGATCGAGGCGGACTCGAACAGGATCCGGGAGGTGTTGAACAACCTGGTCAACAATGCTATCAAATTCACCGACCGGGGTGCGGTGAATATCGCGGTGCGGCCGGGCGACCACGAGGGCGTCCCGGGGGTCGTCGCCGAGGTCTCGGACAGCGGCGCGGGAATCCCCTCCGAGAAGATCGACGCCATCTTCGTGGCGTTCACCCAGTTGGACGGTTCGACGACGCGTTCCCACGGGGGGACGGGGCTGGGCCTGAGCATCGCGAAGCGGCTCGTGGAACTGCACGGCGGCCGGATCACGGTGGAGAGTCGGGTGGGGTTGGGAAGCCGGTTCTCGATTTGGCTGCCGCGGCGTGCGGGGCCGACGGAGAGGCGCACATGAGGGCGACGGTGCTCGTGGTCGAGGACAACGAAGACAACCGGGCCTTGGTGGCCAAGGTTCTCGGCTACGCCGGCTACCGCGTGGTGGAGGCCGCGAGCGGAGAGGAAGCCCTGGAGTTGGCGGGCCGGGAGCCGCCGGACCTGGTCCTCATGGACCTCAACCTCGGCGGAATGACCGGCTTCGAGGCCACCCGCCGCCTCAAGGGCGACCCGGCGTTGGCCCGGGTGCCCGTGGTGGCGCTCACGGCCTACGCGATGGTCGGGGATCGGGAGCGGGCGCTCGAGGCGGGTTGCGACGGCTACATCGCCAAGCCGGTGGACGTGCGACGGCTGCCCGAGCAGGTGGAAACCTTCATCCGGGGACGACCAGCGTGAACAACCCGCCCAGGATCCTGGTGGTGGACGACAACGCCGACAACGTGGAGCTCCTCACGAAGCGTCTGAAGGCGCTCGGCCTGGAGACCCGCGAGGCCTACGACGGCGAGCAGGCGCTCGAAAAGGTGGCCTCGGAGGATCCGGACCTGGTGATCCTCGACGTGATGATGCCCAAGCTCGACGGGTTCGAGGTTTGCCGCCGGCTCAAGTCCTCGGAGCGCACCCGGAAGATCCCGGTCGTGATGCTCACCGCCAAGCGCGAGATCCCCGACAAGATCCGGGGGCTCGACACCGGGGCCGACGACTACGTGACCAAGCCGTTCAACCCCCAGGAACTGATGGCCAGGGTGCGCAGCCTGCTGAACCTTCGCACCCTCGAGGCGAAGAGGGTGACCGAGGAGAAGCTGGGCGCCCTGGGGCAGATGGCCGAGGGGGTCGCCCACGAGGTGCGCAACCCCATGGTCACCATCGGCGGCTTCGCCCGGCGGATCCGCGAGCGCCTCGACCCGGGGGACCCCCTGCGGGAGTACGCGGAGCACATCATCAAGGAAGTCGAGCGGCTCGAGACCATGGTCGAGGAGATCGTCCGCTTCAAGGCCCTCATGATCTCCCCGTACGAGTCGGTCGACCTGGCGATCCTCGCGGACCGGGTGCTGGAGGCGGCACGCGCGCGCCTGGAGAAGGCCGGCATCCGGGTGGAGCGGCGGTACGAGGCCGGTCTTCCGCCCATCGAGGGGGACCCGGGCAACCTGGAGATGGCCCTGGCGAACGTCGTGGAGAACGCGGTGGAGGCCATGGAGGAGGGCGGCCTGCTGACGATCTCCCTCGCCTCGGAGGAGAACCGGGTCCGCATCGAAGTCTCGGACACCGGGTGCGGCATCGCCAAGGGGGCCTTGAGCCACGTGTTCGACCCCTTCTACACCTCGAAGATGACCGGGGCCGGGATGGGCCTCACCATGGTCCACCGGATCGTCACCCGGCACGGCGGGGACGTGGACGTGGCGAGCCAGCCGGGAGCGGGAACCACCGTGACGCTCCACCTCCCGGTCCGCCAGGAGAAGCCGATCTGAACTCCCCGAGGAACCGCCCGTGAAGGAGAAAGCTCGCGGGCCGAGGCCCGAGGCTCCAGGCTCCGGACACGACGGCGCCGCCGCCTCCGACCTGCTGGGCCTGTTCCTCGACCACCTCCTCGTCGAGCGGGGGCTTTCGCGGAACAGCGTGGACGCCTACGCGAGAGACGTCTCCGGGTATCTGGAGCACCTCCGCGCCCACGGCCGGGTATCCGCCGCCGCGGCCGGGGGCAGGGACGTTCTGGGGTGGCTCAAGACCCAGCGAGACCGGGGGCTCTCCGCCCGAACCGTGGCCCGCCGCGTTTCGGCTCTGCGCGGCTTCTACCGGTTCCTCGTCCGGGAAGGGCTCGCGGACGCCAGCCCCCTCGCGCGCCTGGACTCGCCCAAGCTGTGGAAGACCCTGCCGCGGACCCTGTCCCCGGAGGAGACCCGGGCGGTGGTGGAACTGCCCCGGGGCGAGGACCCCCAGGGGCTTCGGGACCGTGCCATCCTCGAACTCCTCTACGCGGCCGGCCTTCGCGTCTCGGAGCTCTCGGGCCTGACGCTGGACCAGGTCGACCTGGAGGTCGGCTACCTGCGGGCGATGGGGAAGGGTTCGAAGGAGCGGGTCGTGCCCGTGGGAGAGCGGGCCCGGCAGTCCCTGCGCGAGTATCTCGAGCGGGGGCGCCCCCTGCTCCTCAAGGGGCGGCGCAACCCCCACGTCTTCCTCAACCGCTTCGGCCGGCGCCTCTCCCGCCAGTCCGTGTGGAAGCTCGTCAAGGCGTCGTGCCGGGATGCCGGGGTCGGGGCCGAAGCGAGCCCCCACACCCTGCGGCACTCCTTCGCCACCCATCTCCTCGAGGGCGGCGCCGACCTCAGGAGCCTCCAGATGATGCTCGGGCACGCCGACCTCTCCACGACCCAGATCTACACCCACGTGACCCGCAGGCGCCTCATCGACCTCGTCCGCAGGCACCATCCCCGGGGGTGAGGACGGAGCCGCCGGGAGTTCAGGGCGGCGCCGGCTCGTCGCCGGGCAGAACGCACCCGGCGAGTTCCCGACCTTCGAGCCGCAGGTGCCCCGAGTAGGCGAAGTACGCCCCCGACATGGAGTCCCGGCACGGCGTGGGTGTGATCTCGAGAGAGGCGGGCACCCGATCGGGGCGGCCGCCGGCCGTGAACCGGACGCCCGACGCGCCACGCTCTTCGCGCACCTCCGGCCACACGAGGTCCTCTTCCCCCAGGCGCGTCACGCGGAGGCCTCCGGCGGAGATCACCGCGGACCAGAACGGCTCGTTGCCGACGGCCCGGTACCGGAACCGGGCCCAGCCCGCCTCGCAGTTCGGACCCTCCAGGCCGGCGTACAGGACCGCGTCCACGCGGAGCGCCCCCGGGTAGCCCGCCCCGAAGCCCTCTGCCGGGGCCGGCTCCCTCGCCCCTTCCACCACCGCGAAGATCTCCCCGCGCGGGACCCCGTTCGGCACCAGTTCCCCGTGAAGAGTCCACAGGAGCCCCGAGCGGTCCACGGCCCAGAGGTCCTCCCGGGAGCCGCACGGCCGAAAGGCCCTCACCTCGTGCCCGTGGACGGCGTGGCCGCGAAAGACCCGTGCCGCCGCAGGCGACAGAGAGGGTCCCTTGTCGCGGCCGAGGGCGGGGTCGGCGGCCGCGGGAACGCCCGGCCCGCCTCGGATGCACGACAGTGCCAGGAGCATCAGGAAGGCCAGGGGCGTCGTCCGGCGGTTCGTGGGCATGGTGACTCCTCCGGCCCCGTGGATACCGTGCGGGGGGCGGACCGTCAAGTCGCGCCCCCGCTGTGATAGACTCGCGCCCGCACGGGTAGCGCGCGACGAGGGGAGCCCTGCTTGGACGTCATCACCACCCACGTGAACGCCGACTTCGACAGCCTGGGAGCCATGATCGGGGCGCGCAAGCTCTACCCCGAGGCGGTGCTGGCCTTCCCGGGCTCCCAGGAGAAGACCCTCCGCCAGTTCCTCGTGGAGTCCACCCTCTACGCCGTGGACGTGCGCAAGGCCAAGAACGTGGACCTCGACCAGGTGCGGCGCCTGATCCTGGTGGACGTGGCCCAGGCCGACCGGATCGGCCGCTTCGGTGCGCTCGTGGGGAGGCCCGGGGTGGAGATCCACGTCTACGACCACCACCCGCCGACGCCGGACGACGTCAAGCCCGACGTGAGCCACGTGGACCGGGTGGGGGCTGCCACCACGATCCTGGTGGAACTCCTCCGGGAGAGGCGCCTCCCCGTGGAACCCGAGGAGGCCACGCTGATGGTCTTCGGCATCTACGAGGACACCGGGTGCCTGACCTTCGCCTCCACCACCCCCCGGGACCTGGAGGCGGCCGCCTGGCTCCTCGGGCAGGGGGCGGACGTGACCGCGGTCCCCTCGGTCCTCACCCCCGAGCTCACGGTGGAGCAGGTGGCGCTGCTCGACGACCTGCTCCAATCCCGCGTCCAGCACGCCGTCCACGGGGCCCGCATCACCGTCGCGGAGGCGAGCGCGGAGCACTACGTCGGCGACCTGGCCGTGCTGGCGCACAAGATCCGCGACATGGAGAACCTCGACGCGCTGGTGCTCCTGGTCCGCCTGGAGGACCGGGTGCAGTTCGTGGGGCGCAGCCGCGTGCCGGAGGTGGACGTGTCGAAGCTGGCGCGCCTGTTCGGGGGCGGCGGGCACCCCCAGGCCGCCTCCGCGACGACCCGGGACCTCACCCTGGTCCAGGTCCGGGAGAGGCTTCTGGCGGCGCTGCCGGCGCTGGTCCGGCCGCCGACGACCGCCCGCGACATCTGGAGCACGCCCGTCAAGTCCGTGGAGTCCGGCACGCCGCTGCCCGAGGTCGCCGGCCTCCTCGACCGCTACCACGTCAACGCCATGCCCGTGGTGAAGGACGGCGCGCTGCTCGGCATCGTGACCCGACTCATCGTCGGGCGGGCACTCCAGCACGGCCTCACCGACGCGGCGGTGGACGACTACATGGTGACCGAATTCGCCGTCGTGCCCCCCGACGCACCCCTCGACCGCCTCCGCGAGTTCATCATCCGAGGGAACCAGAGGTTCCTTCCGGTGGTCGAGGACGGCAGGCTCCTCGGGGCGGTCACCCGGACGGACCTGCTCCGGGCGCTGGACGCCCTCGACCAGGGGGAGCCGCTGGAGGTGCCGCGGGAGGCCCAGGAGCGCTACGTCGGGAAGCTGCTCGAGGAGCGGCTGGAGCCGGTCGTGCTGGAACGGTTGCGCGACCTGGGTGCGGTGGCCGAAGGGCTCGGCATGCAGGCGTACCTCGTGGGAGGCATCGTCCGCGACGTCCTCCTGCGGCGCGACAACCAGGACGTGGACGTGGTCGTGGAAGGCGACGGGATCGCGCTGGCCGAGGCCGTGGCCGCCCGGTGGGGCGGGCGTGTGCGCTCCCATCGGGTGTTCGGTACGGCCACGCTGGTATGTCCGGACGGCGCGCGGTTGGACCTGGCCACGGCGCGCACCGAGTTCTACCCCAGACCGGCGGCCCTGCCGGCGGTGGAGTGGTCGAGCCTCAAGCTCGACCTGTACCGTCGCGACTTCACCGTGAACACCCTGGCGCTCCGCCTCTCGCCGGGCCGGTTCGGGGAGGTCATCGACTTCTTCGGGAGCCTGCGGGACCTCAAGGAAGGGACGATCCGCATCCTCCACAACCTGTCCTTCGTGGAGGACCCCACGCGGGTGCTGCGCGCCCTGCGGTTCCAGCTGCGGTTCGGGTTCCGGCTCGGCCGCCAGACCCAGCGGTTGCTGCGGTCCGCCGTGCGCACGGGATTCGTCGCCCAGGCCCGCGGGCACCGGCTGTTCACCGAGCTCGTGCTGCTCCTGGAAGAGACGGACCCGGGTGAGGCGCTCGACGCCCTGGACGAGCACGGTATCCTGGCGGCGCTCCGCCCGGACCTGAGGCTCGACGCCAAGGCGCGGGGGCTCCTGGACCGCGTGGGAGACGCGGTGACGTGGTTCCGCCTGCTCTACCTCGACGCGCCCCTGAACGCGTGGCTCGTCTATCTGCTGGCCCTGCTCGAACCGCTGGACGACGGGGCCGTGGAGGACTTCGTCCGGACCTTCGGCGTGGAGGCCCGCGAAGGCGAGGCGATCCGGGAGGGCCGGCGACGGGCGCACCGGGCGCTGCTCGCCCTGAGGCACGCGCTGACCGGGGGAGAACCGCCGGACAGCCTCGTGTACTCCATCCTCCACCCCTGTCCACCCGAGCCGCTGGTCTTCCTCATGGCCAAGACCGAGGACGAGCGGAAGCGCAGGCTCGTGAGCCGCTACTGCACGCAGTTGGCGGGCACGAAGACCCTGCTCGGCGGGAAGGACCTGCGGCGGCTCGGCGTCCCGGCCGGCCCGGTGTACCGCGAGCTCCTCGGCGGACTGCTCGAGGCCCGCCTGGACGGCCGCGTGGAGAGCCGGGACGACGAGGTGCGCTGGGTGAGGGAGAGGATCGGGGAGAGGTCGGGGCGGACTGACAGCTGACAGCTGTCAGCCCTTTCCTCCCTTGACCCACCACTCGGACCCCTTGTCGAACCACCACGCGGACGAGTCGCCCTCCAGGATGCGCTGGGCGAGGTCCCGGGCCGTGTCGGTGCGCAGCCGGCGCAGGGTGAAGGGGATCCACTCCTCGGCGTTGCGGTTGCCCACGTCGTGGTGCTCCTTGAGCTGCAGCAGCATCTCCAGGTTGTCCGCGTCCTTCACCAGCACCGCCTCGGGGGTCGTCTGACCGGAGAACTCGGCGATGCTGCTCCGGATCTCGGCGCCGAAGGGCAGCCCGGCGGTCATGTCGTCCGCCGCCTTCCCCTCGTCGGCCCGCACGTACTTCTGGTTCATGTAGTTCAGGTCGCCCGTGCGGGCCTCGGGCAGGTCGTGGAAGAGGGCCATGCGCAGAACCCGGTCCGGGTCCACGTCCCCGGTCAGCTGCGCCAGGACGTAGGCGATCAGGGCGGTCCGGAAGACGTGCTCGGCCACGCTCTCGTCCCCCGACCCGAGGAACTGCCAGCCGGTTCGCGGCGTGCGCTTGAGCATGCCCACCTCGAACAGGAAGTTCGCGACGCGGTCCATGGGGGGCCCTCCGGGGCGGCGGGAGGCGAAGAGTCGGGGAGCCGCAGTCTACGGGACGCCCCCGGCCGGTGTAAGCCGGCTCGCGGACCGGAGGGGAGGGTTTGCCCGGCCGGCTGCGGGTTTCTTGACGCCCCCGGAGCTTCCCGTATACACAGGGGGCCCTGTCCCGAGGCTACGATGACCGAACGCGGCCCCACCCTCCCCGAGCTCCTCCAGCGGGTCTCCCACCCGGAGTTCCCCTGGGCGCTCGAGTGCGTCTTCCGGACCTTCAACGACCTCATCAACGTCGACGCCCGCCAGTCGTGGCGCAGGATCCTCCACGACGCCTCGCGCATCATCGTCGAGTTCCTCGGGGCCGAGGCGGCGTCCATCCGGATCCACGAGCCCCACCAGAACCAGATGGTCTCCTTCGGGTCCTACCACTACGACGAGTCCCGCCGGGAGTCCGCGATCCCCTTCGACGAGAGCATCGCCGGGTGGGTCGTGGCCAACGGGAGGAGCCGGGTGGTACGCGACATCGCCTCGGACCCGGACTACCGGGACAAGTCGGTGGTGGCTCAGGGGCTGCGAAGCCTCGTCGCCGTCCCCCTCATCATCCCCCGGTTCGTCGCCGAAGCCGCCGACGTGCGTGGAGCCATCCACATCTACTACCCGGAGGCGCAGCGGGCGTTCTCCCCGGCGGAGGTGCTCACGGCGGAGCTGATGGCCCAGCGCGTCAGCTACGTGATCGCCCGAAAGCGGATCGCCGAGCTGCGGCGCGTGAACCAGAAGAAGGAGTGGGTCGTCGAGAAGATCTTCGCCAAGCTCTCCATCGAGGGCGGCATCAAGATGAAGGAGATCTTCCGCATGATGGTGGAGGAGCTCCAGGACATCATCAAGGTGCAGAGCTGCACCCTGTTCGCCGTGTCGGACGACGGCGAGAGCGCCGTGCTCGAGAGCGGCTGGCCGGAGGAGGGCGGCTACCACACCATCGGAAAGGCCTTCGTCCTGGCGGAGCACCCCTACTTGCGGGTGGTGGTGCGCAGCGACCGGCCCTTCGGCGACTCCGACCACGAGCGCGTCCACCCGTCGTACCTGCTGATCAAGAACCCCCAGGAGAGCGGCCTCGTCACCGAGAACCTCCGCCGCTTCGCGCGGGCCCACGACATCAACTCGATCCTCTACGTGCCCCTGCGGATCGGCGACCGGGTGAGCTACGTGCTCGTGTTCGACGCCGTGGACGGCGCCGCTTCTTCGCCGACGAGGAGATCGAGATCCTCACCTTCTTCGGGAAGCAGATCACCCAGGCCCTGGAGATCGAGCGCCTCGACGACATCCTGCACGACTTCAAGAACCCGGCGATCGCCGTGGCGGGTTTCGCCCGGCGCGTGCGCCGGATGCTCGAGAGGGGCGACGAGCGCCGCGAAGAGATGCTGCGCTTCCTCGACGTCATCATCCAGGAGGGCACCCGCCTGCAGGAGATGGCCGTGAGCCTCTCTTCGGCCGCGAAGCCCGAGCCCGTCGAATTCTCCGAGATCGTCCGGGCCCGCTTCCTCATCAACGAGGAGGCGATCCGCGAGCAGAAGCGTGCGGGCATCGACCCTCGACGCGGCGGGCTTGGAGGAGGGGTTGTGGGTGAGCACGGGCCGGCTGGCCCTGGAGCGGGTCCTGGACAACCTGCTCAACAACGCGACCAAGGCCATTCCCCGGCCAGGGCGGGCGCCTGGAGGTCCGAACCGGGAAGTCGGCCGGCATGGCCTGGCCGGAGATCACCAACTCCGGGCGTATCCCCGAGGCGGAGATCTCCCGCATCCTCTCGGCCGACGTCTCCGGTCGGGGCCTCAACATCGTGTACCGCTTCGCCCGCTCCCTCGGCGGCCTGGTGGAGGTGCGGGTGGACGCCGAGAAGGACGACCACCACCTTCCGCATCTCCCTGCCCCTGGTGGAGCAGCCGTGACGTCCCCCGACCGCGTGGTCGGAGCCCTCGTGGAGGGCGGCACGGTGCTCGTGCGGGCCGCCGTCACCTCGGCGGTGTGCGAGGGTGCGCGGCTGGCCCACGGCGCGTCCCCCACGGCCACAGCCGCCCTGGGCAGGGCACTCACCGGGGCCCTCCTCCTCGGCAGCCTGCTCAAGGGCCGCCAGTCGGTCCTCCTCCAGTGGCGCGGGGAGGGGGTGCTGGGCCCGGTGGTGGCCGAGGGGCGGCCCGACCTCACGGTGCGGGGCTACGCGGGGAATCCCCTGGCGGACCTCCCCTCCCGCGGCGGCAAGATCGACGTGGGAGGGGCCGTGGGGGGCAAGGGGAACCTGGTGGTCGTCAAGGACCTCGGGCTGAGGGACCCCTACGTCTCCACGGTCCCGCTCCGGAGCGGCGAGATGGGCGAGGATCTCGCCTACTACCTGCTGGTGAGCGAGCAGGTGCCGTCGGCGGTGGGCCTCGGCGTGTTCGTCTCCCCCGACCGGTCCGTCGCAGCGGCAGGGGGCGTCCTCGTCCAGACCCTTCCCGGGGCGCCGGAGGACCTGAACGATCGCCTAGCGGAGAACATGGCGCGCCTGGGGTCGATCACCGGGGTGCTCCGCGCCGGGGAGGGGGTCGAGGGCCTTCTGGGGCGAGCCCTCGACGGTCTCCCCTTCAGCCCCGAGGAACTCGGGACGCCGCGCTTCCTCTGCCGCTGCGGGCCGGAGCGCCTCGACGCCACCCTGGCGGCCCTCGGCCCCCGGGAGGCCCGGAGCCTGCTCGCCGAGGAGGGCGAGATCCGGGCGCGCTGCGCCTTCTGCGCGGCGGAGTGGCGGAAGGCCGCCCTCGAAGCGGCGTGGGAGCGCGCTGAGGAAGGGGTCTCCACGTCGTGACGAAACGGGGGGCCTCGGAAGGCGACCCGAGGGAAAGGAGAAGCGGCTGCCCCGGGGGGCAGCCGCTCTCGTTTGGCCGCGCTGCAGAGGTGCCAGCGCCTACACGTTCGTGGACTCCTTGGGGTAGCGCAGGCTGCCCACCAGGTCCTGCACGTCCTGGGGCGGGGGCTTGGTGATGTTGGAGACGATGATCATCACCACGAAGTTCAAGATCATGCCCACGGTCCCGATGCCTTCGGGGGAGACGCCGCCCCACCAGTGGGTGGGGTTGTTGAGCTCGGGGTGCACGAACTTGAAGTAGATGATGTAGGCCGCGGTGAAGATGATGCCCACGGCCATGCCGAGCATGGCGGCCTCCTTGGTGGCCCGCTTCCAGAAGATCCCCATGATGATGACGGGGAAGAAGGAGGAGGCGGCCAGCCCGAAGGCGAAGGCCACCACCTGGGCCACGAAGCCCGGCGGGTGGATGCCGAAGTAGCCGGCCACGCACACCGCGAAGCCGGCGGCGATGCGCGCCCACAGGAGCTCCTGCTTCTCCGTCATGTTGGGCGTGAGCACGCCCTTCAGGAGGTCGTGGGAGATCGCCGCCGAGATGACCAGCAGCAGGCCCGCCGCGGTGGAGAGCGCGGCGGCCAGGCCGCCCGCGGCCACCAGGGCCACGCACCAGTTGGGCAGCTTCGCGATCTCGGGGTTGGCGAGCACCATGATGTCGCGGTCCACCGTGACTTCGTTCTCGTCCTTCTTGGGCGAGTACTGCATGACGCCGTCGCCGTTGATATCCTTGAACTTGATCAGGCCGGTCTTCTCCCAGTTCTTGAACCACTGGGGAGCCGCCGTGTACTCCTTGTTGTGGATGGTCTTGATGAAGTTGGTGCGTGCGAAGGCCGCGACCGCCGGGGCGGTGGTGTAGAGCAGGGCGATGAAGAACAGGGCCCAGCCGGCCGAGGAGCGCGCGTCGCGGATCTTGGGCACGGTGAAGAAGCGGATGATGATGTGCGGGAGCCCCGCGGTGCCCACCATCAGCGCGAAGGTGATGAAGAAGACGTCGATCGTGGGCTTCCAGCCCACGGTGTACTCCTTGAAGCCCATTTCCGTGTGGATCTGGTTCAGGGCGTCGAGCAGGTGGGTGCCCGCCTGGACGCCGATCAGCTGCGCTCCGTTCTGGCTGATCGAGGACCCGAAGCCGAGCTGCGGGATCGGATTGCCCGTGAGCATGACGGAGATGAAGATGGCGGGGAGCAGGTAGGCGACGATGAGGACGCAGTACTGGGCCACCTGGGTGTAGGTGATGCCCTTCATGCCGCCGAGCACGGCGTAGAAGAAGACGATGGCCATGCCGATGAGGACGCCCATGTTGATGGGGACCTCGAGGAAGCGGGAGAACACGACGCCGACGCCGCGCATCTGGCCGGCGACGTAGGTGAAGGAGACGAAGATGGCGCACAGCAGCGCCACGATGCGGGCGCCGTTGGAGTAGTAGCGGTCGCCCACGAACTGGGGCACCGTGAACTTGCCGTACTTGCGGAGGTAGGGGGCGAGCAGGACGGCGAGCAGCACGTAGCCCCCGGTCCAGCCCATGAGGTACATGGAGCCGTCCCGTCCCATGAAGGAGATGAGACCGGCCATGGAGATGAAGGACGCCGCGGACATCCAGTCGGCGCCGGTGGCCATGCCGTTGGCCAGCGGGTGGATGCGCTTCTCGGCCACGTAGAAGTCGCCCGTGGTCTTCGCCTTGGCCCAGAAGGCGATGCCGATGTAGAGGGCGAAGGACAGCCCGACGATGATCCAAGTCCAGCCCAGAATGCTCATAAGTGCTTCTCCTATGAATGAATGAGTCCGTCAGGAGACGATCAGTCCTCGTAGACCCCGTACTTCTTGTCGAGGGCGTTCATCAACTTGACGTAGATGAAGATCAGGAAGACGAAGATGACCAGGGATCCCTGGTTCGCGAACCAGAAGCCCAGCGGGAAGCCGCCGATCTTCACGGTGTCGAGCGCGTCGGCCAACAGGATGCCCGCGAGGTATGACACGGCGAACCAGACGGCCAGGATGATGAAGATGTAGCGCAGATTTTCCTTCCAGTACCTCTCCAGATCCGCTGCTTTCATGGCTTGAGTTCCTCCTCGGATGATGGTGGATGAATCCGTGGATGGGGGGCTTTACGATTCACCTCCTTTCCTCTTCCTCCGCGGCCGCCTGCGGTTCCCGCGGGGGCCGCCCCCGAGCGCCGTGCACCCGCACCGGCGCACAATGGCCCGGAGGGTAGGCAAAGAGGGGCAGAGAGTCAAGAGGAAAATAAACGAGGTTTGAAAGTGTCCCACCCTCGCACAAAGTCCCCCCTGGGGGCGGGTTCGAGCGGAGATGCCCATTGGGCGCCCCTAGGAGCATGGTTGTGGGGTGGCGGGCGAGGAGGTGCGTTTCGGCAGGTTCGAGGTTTGAAGGCGAAAGGAGACTGCAGGATATGTCTAATAGAACATTAGTTGTCTGGGTATAACGATAGCCGGCCTCACTCGCTCAAGAGTCCGCGTACTCGTCGGCGTCCAGGGTGCGTACCCGCGGCGAGAATGCCCGGTGGAACTCCTCGAGCCGTTCCAGCAGCCACCCGTGCTGCTCGTCCCACGCGTCCCTGGCCGCGGGGTCCGCGCTCGTCTGCAGCACGATCGCGCTCTCGCGCTTTCCGGTCTGCTCCCGCCATTCCAGTTCCCCGGCTCCCAGTTCGCGCTCGATGGCGTCGCGTTCGCGCAGGAGGAGGTGGAAGTGGGCGTTGGCGTCCGGGCCGTCCATCGACGAGGGCGACGGCGAGCGATCGCCCCTTGACGCTGATGGACGCCGCGAGGCGGAAGTTCGAGCGCCCGACGGCGAAGTTCATCGCGTTCTGCGGGTAGGCCTTCGGCGGGCGAAGCGATCGGTCCTCCCGCAGCAGGCGCTCGCGGAAGAGGGTCCAGTACTCGAGTTGGAGGATCTGCTTGGTCGCCGCCGGTCCGCCGGTGCGCAGGCGGGAGGCCTTTCCCCCAGGGTCTTGGTCCAGTCGTTTGGCTTGGCGACGACGCTGAAGCGAGGCGCGGCCGGCGAGTCCTCGATCTGCCAGAGTTCCACCTCGAGGCCGAAGAAGTAGAAGCGGGTGTCGGTGATCTCGTTCAGCCAGTCCAGGGCGGCGCGCTGGGCGTCGCCGAAGCGGCGCGACAGCCAGATCACGGTGCCCGCGTTGAGGCCCGCGGCCTGGGCGAGCACCTGGCCGAGCCGCGCGTCGTCGGTGTCCTCCGCGTCGGCGGCCACGACGATCCACTGGTCGGACACCGTGTCTCGGCAGAGCAGCTCGGAGTGGGACGCCGCCGCCTCCGGGTCTCGGGCCAGGGGCTCGAGCTCCAGGCCCACCGCTTCGCCGAGCAGCGCCATGTTCTCCTCCTGGGAGAGCCACGAGCGGAAGTCCGAGTCCTGGTCGTCCCAGAACCGGCGGATGTCGAGCTGACGGAGCCTTCCCAGCTTTGCGCCTTTCACCGGGCACCTCCCAGCAGAAAGCCGTGGTTCCGGCCGGGGCGTGGGGGGCCGGAGGACTCCATCCGTTTACCCGCAGCGCCGACCGGGGTCAATGCCCTCGAAGAGGCTGTGCTCTCGAAGGGGGCCGAGGGAAAGGAGAAGCGGCTGCCCCGGGGGGCAGCCGCTCTCGTTTGGCCGCGGTGCAGAGGTGCCAGCGCCTACACGTTCGTGGACTCCTTGGGGTAGCGCAGGCTGCCCACCAGGTCCTGCACGTCCTGGGGCGGGGGCTTGGTGATGTTGGAGACGATGATCATCACCACGAAGTTCAAGATCATGCCCACGGTCCCGATGCCTTCGGGGGAGACGCCGCCCCACCAGTGGGTGGGGTTGTTGAGCTCGGGGTGCACGAACTTGAAGTAGATGATGTAGGCCGCGGTGAAGATGATGCCCACGACCATGCCGAGCATGGCGGCCTCCTTGGTGGCCCGCTTCCAGAAGATCCCCATGATGATGACGGGGAAGAAGGAGGAGGCGGCCAGCCCGAAGGCGAAGGCCACCACCTGGGCCACGAAGCCCGGCGGGTTGATGCCGAAGTAGCCGGCCACGCACACCGCGAAACCGGCGGCGATGCGCGCCCACAGGAGCTCCTGCTTCTCCGTCATGTTGGGCGTGAGCACGCCCTTCAGGAGGTCGTGGGAGATCGCCGCCGAGATGACCAGCAGCAGGCCCGCCGCGGTGGAGAGCGCGGCGGCCAGGCCGCCCGCGGCCACCAGGGCCACCATCCAGTTGGGCAGCTTCGCGATCTCCGGGTTGGCGAGCACCATGATGTCGCGGTCCACCGTGACCTCGTTGGTGGCTGCGTCCCTGGTGTACTGCATGACGCCGTCGCCGTTGACGTCCTTGAACTTGATCAGGCCGGTCTTCTCCCAGTTCTTGAACCACTGGGGAGCCGCCGTGTACTCCTTGTTGTGGATGGTCTTGATGAAGTTGGTGCGGGCGAAGGCCGCGACCGCCGGGGCGGTGGTGTAGAGCAGGGCGATGAAGAACAGGGCCCAGCCGGCCGAGGAGCGCGCGTCGCGGATCTTGGGCACGGTGAAGAAGCGGATGATGATGTGCGGGAGCCCCGCGGTGCCCACCATCAGCGCGAAGGTGATGAAGAAGACGTCGATCGTGGGCTTCCAGCCCACGGTGTACTCCTTGAAGCCCATTTCCGTGTGGATCTGGTTCAGGACGTCGAGCAGGTGGGTGCCCGCCTGGACGCCGATCAGCTGCGCTCCGTTCTGGCTGATGGAGGACCCGAAGCCGAGCTGCGGGATCGGGTTGCCGGTGAGCATGACGGAGATGAAGATGGCGGGGAGCAGGTAGGCGACGATGAGGACGCAGTACTGGGCCACCTGGGTGTAGGTGATGCCCTTCATGCCGCCGAGCACGGCGTAGAAGAAGACGATGGCCATGCCGATGAGGACGCCCATGTTGATGGGGACCTCGAGGAAGCGGGAGAACACGACGCCGACGCCGCGCATCTGGCCGGCGACGTAGGTGAAGGAGACGAAGATGGCGCACAGCAGCGCCACGATGCGGGCGCCGTTGGAGTAGTAGCGGTCGCCCACGAACTGGGGCACCGTGAACTTGCCGTACTTGCGGAGGTAGGGGGCGAGCAGGACGGCGAGCAGCACGTAGCCGCCGGTCCAGCCCATGAGGTACATGGAGCCGTCCCGTCCCATGAAGGAGATGAGACCGGCCATGGAGATGAAGGACGCCGCGGACATCCAGTCGGCGCCGGTGGCCATGCCGTTGGCCAGCGGGTGGACGCGCTTCTCGGCCACGTAGAAGTCGCCCGTGGTCTTCGCCTTGGCCCAGAAGGCGATGCCGATGTAGAGGGCGAAGGACGCCCCGACGATGATCCAAGTCCAGCCCAGAATGCTCATAAGTGCTTCTCCTATGAATGAATGAGTCCGTCAGGAGACGATCAGTCCTCGTAGACCCCGTACTTCTTGTCGAGCTTGTTCATGAGACCGACGTAGACGAAGATCAAGAAGACGAAGATGACCAGGGATCCCTGGTTTGCGAACCAGAAGCCCAGCGGGAAGCCGCCGATCTTCACGGTGTCGAGCGCGTCCGCCAAGAGGATGCCCGCGACGTAGGACACGGCGAACCAGACGGCCAGGATGATGAAGATGTAGCGCAGATTTTCCTTCCAGTACCTCTCCAGATCCGCTGCTTTCATGGCTCGAACTCCTTCTCTTGTTGGGTGACCTCGGGGCGCCGGCTTCTGGCAACCCTCCTTTCGTTCGTGCCGCGGCTCGTCGGTCTCGTTGGAGGCCGATGTGGCGGAGGCGGCGGCCGCCGGGGGATCCGGACCGCCGATGACGCCGTGCGCCCTTGAAAGGTGGGCTGGTGCGGGAGGATACGTGGGGGGCGTCGGTATGTCAATATGAGAAAAACGAGGTTTGTCCAAGTAGAACACTAAACCCCACCGGGTCGCCCGCCCGCTCCCTCGGCCCCGTCGACCCGCACGCGGCCTCCGGCTTGGGGGGAGATGGCCGTCCGTGGGCTCCCGGTCTCGTTCGAGGCTCGCGGCGGATAACGCCGTTTGTGCCTCGTCCCCACCCGGAGACGCCCCTGCCTCGGTCTGGTGGTCGGATCTCCCTTGCATTCCGGTGCGATCTCTAGAAATAGTGTGGCGTGGTCGTTGCGGCGGCGAACGGCCGAGGAGGGGGAGCGGAGCGGATGAGGGACGAGAGCTTCTTCTTCGTGCGGGTGCGGGAGGTCTGCTGTCACGGGCCGCCGGTGACCTGCGAACCGGGCGACGACGTCGTGACGGTGGCGGCGCTCATGGCCGCGAGGAGCATCTCGGGGGTGGTCGTGTGCCGCGACGGCATGCCCGTGGGCGTCATCACCGACCGGGACATCCGGATCGAGCTGGCCGAGCGGGGGGGCGACGTGCGGGGCATCCCGGCCTCCGAGGTGATGACCTCCTCGCTCGTCACCCTGCGGCCCGAGGACTACGTGTTCGAGGCCATCTACAAGATGGCGCGGCACAACATCCACCGGCTGGTCGTCGTGGGGGAGGAGGGCCGCCTCGCCGGCATCGTCACCGACACCGACATCATCGCCCTCCAGACCAACACCCCCCTCT
The DNA here is from genome assembly GCA_963707045.1 of uncultured delta proteobacterium. Taxonomy (GTDB): domain Bacteria; phylum Desulfobacterota; class Deferrisomatia; order Deferrisomatales; family JACRMM01; genus CAZGRT01. The sequence goes on along the minus strand of CAVPOV010000001.1, from coordinate 156,063 downwards.
ACTTCACCCGGGAGATCGAGTCGGCCGGTTCGCTGGACGGGCTGCAGGCGGTGAACCGCAAGACGGCCGAGATGGTCCAGTTCGCCCGGAACGCCGGGGCGGGGACCCGGGACGTGGTGCGCCTCATCGCTCACTTCAACGACCGGATCACCCAGCGGGCCATCGAGTTGCTGGAGGAGCAGGAGGGGATCGTCCTGCCCGCGGGAGCCGCCTTCCTCGCGCTCGGCAGCGAGGGGCGGCGGGAGCAGACCCTGCGGACCGACCAGGACAGCGCCATGGTCTACGCCGACGATCTCTCGCCGGCGGACCTGGCGGCGGTGGAGCGGTTCTCGGTGCGGCTCGTGGAAGCCCTGGTCCACATCGGGGTCCCGCCGTGCCCGGGGGGGACCATGGCGAGCAACCCCCAGTGGCGCCACAGCCTGTCGGAGTGGAAGCAGCTCCTGGAGCAGTGGATCTCGGTGCTCAAGCCCGAGCACATGGTGAACTTCGGGATGTTCCAGGACCTCCGGGCGATCCACGGGGACCCGGCCTTCCAGCACGTCCTGGAGGACCACATCCGCGACGCGGTGCGCCGCCAGTCCCTCTTCCTCCCCTACGTGGCCCGGAACATCGTGCGCTTCCCCCCGCCCCTGGGCTGGTTCGGGAGGCTGCGGGTGGAGACCGAGGGGAAGCACAAGGGCAAGCTCAACCTCAAGAAGGCCGGGATCTTCGCGATCACGGAGGGCGTGAGCCTGCTGGGGCTGGAGGCCGGGATCATGGAGGGCAGCACCTGGGAGAAGATCGAGGCCCTGGCCGAGCGCCACGTCATGCCCCGGCAGGACCTGGATCGACTGGCCGACGCGTTCACCTGCCTCGTGGACCTGCGGCTCCAGTGCCAGCTCCGCCTGCTCGCCGCCGGGGAGAAGCCCTCGAACCACCTCGACCCCCAGCGGCTCTCCACCCGCGACCTCGACCGCCTCCGGGAGGCGCTGACCGCGGTGAGCAGCTTCCTCCGGTCGATCCGGGACCGCTACCAGCTGGACTTCATCTCCCGGTGAGCGCCCGGACCGCCCACCCCCCGCCCCGGGCGCCGCGCTCCGGGAGGCCCGCGAGGCTCCGCTCGTGAGCACGGTCCTGATCTGGCTCTTCGTGCTGCTCGGCCTCTACTGGGGCTACTGCGTGTTCTGGGGCCTCAAGGGCTTCTACCGGGCCCGCACGGCCTCCGACTACTTCCTCGCCGGCCGCCAGATCCCCATGTGGGTCTTCGTGCTGGCCGCCACGGCGACGTCGTTCTCCGGCTGGACGTTCATCGGCCACCCCTACCTCATCTCCGTCGACGGCCTGCCCTACGCCTTCGCCTCCTTCTACGTGATCACGATCCCCCTGACCGGCACCCTGTTCCTCAAGCGCCAGTGGATGCTCGGAAAGCGCTTCGGGTACGTGACGCCCGGGGAGATGTACTCCGACTACTACGGCAGCGAGGCCATGCGGTGGCTCACGGTGCTCGTGGCCCTGACCTACTCCATCCCGTACCTGGCCCTGCAGTTCCGCGCGTCGGGCGTGCTCTTCAGCATCCTGACCGACGGCGCGGTCGGCGTGAACTTCGGCATGTGGGCGCTGTCCCTCATCGTCCTCGTCTACGTGGCCCTCGGCGGTCTCCGGTCGGTGGCCTACGTGGACACGGCCCAGTGCCTGATGCTCACGGCGGGCATCGTGATCCTCGGCGTGATCACGATGGTGAAGGTGGGCGGCTGGTCCGAGTTCGTCTCCGCCTTCGGCGAGACCATCGCCCGGGAGATGGCGGCGGACGCCGACCTCCTGGGTCGGCCGGTGCTCACCCCGGAGGGGTACCACCGGATGGTGGGGATGCCGGGGGCGATCCAGGTCGTGCCGGCCGCGTCCCAGGCGGAGGGCGGCATCTGGACGGGCACGATGATCCTCACCTACCTCTTCGCCCTGGTCGGCATCCAGGCCTCGCCGGCGTTCAGCATGTGGGCCTTCGCCAACACCAACCCCCGGCCCTTCGCTCCCCAGCAGGTCTGGGCCAGCGCCCTGGGCGTGGGGTTGTGCCTGTTCGTCTTCTCGACCCTCCAGGGCCTCGGGGGCCGCATCCTCATCGGCAAGGGGCTGCTGCCCCTCTCGCTCCTCGAGCCCGGCGGCCAGGACCAGCTCGTGCCCGCCCTGGTCGAACCTCGTGGCGGAGCAGGCGCCGATCCTGGTGGCGCTCCTCGCCGTGTGCGCCCTGGCGGCCATGCAGTCCACGGGGTCGGCGTACATGTCGACCACCGGCGGGATGATCACGCGCGACATGTACGTGCGCTACGTCAACCCCCGGGCCTCGGGCGCCCAGCAGAAGGCGTGGGGGCGCCTCTGGGTCTGCGGCATCACCCTGGGCGCGCTGGTCGTCGCCACCTACACCGAGCAGGCCCTGGTCATGCTCGGGCGGGCTGGCCGTGGCCTTCGGCACCCAGATGTGGGTGCCCCTGGCCGCGACCCTGTACTTCCCCTGGCTGACCCGCCAGGGGGTCGTCGCCGGCCTGTGCTCGCGGCCTGGTCGCGCGTGACCCTGACCTACCCCTTCCACCTCGGCCCATGATCCAGGCGATCCAGGGCGTTCTCGGCTTCGGCCACTACCCGCTGACCATCCACTGCGCGGGGTGGGGCATCCTGGTCAACGTCGCCGTGGCGCTCGCCGTGAGCGCGGTCACCCAGCCCGGCGCCGAGGAGTTCGAGGCGCTGGTTCGAGTTCCACCCTTCCTGCGGCGGTGCGCGAGCGTGTCGGCCCCGCGACGGCGCACCGCCCGGTGGGGTGGGTGATCACCATCGTGTGGTTCGCGTTCGCCATCGGCCCGCTTCGCGTCCTCGGCAACGACTGCCTCTTCTTCGACGGCGCGCGACCCGGCCACCTGGCCCCTGGGGATGCCGCCGCTGTGGCTGTGGCAGATCGTGTGGTGGTGAGGGGCGTCTTCCTGATGTGGTTCCTCGCCTACAAGCTCGAGTTCTCCACGCGCTTCGGGCTGTTCGACGTGGTGCGCGAGGACCACAGCGCAGACCTACGGCGAGCGGGCGCCCCTGCGGTTCGACCTGGACGAGCCGGGCGTCTGAGGCGACGGCGAGGTGGGAGCCGGAACCGGGGCCGGGAGGGAATCGGTGGTCGAGGTCGGTCTGGAGGTCTTCGCCGGGGACCCGGGGGCCTGGGTGGGGGCCGGGAGCCGCGTGGGGCTCCTGCTCAACCCGGCCAGCGTCGACCGCAGGCTGCGCTGGGCGCGCGACGTGGCGGCGGGGGCGCTGGGGGGGCGGCTCGTCGCGCTGTTCGGCCCCCAGCACGGGGTGCGCATCCGACCTCCAGGACAACATGGTGGAGTCGCCCCACGGCGTCGATCCCCGCCTCGGGATTCCCGTCTGGTCCCTCTACGGGGACGCAGCGCAAGCCGACGGCGGAGATGCTCGGCGGCCTCGACGTCCTCCTGGTGGACCTCCAGGACGTGGGGAGCCGGGTCTACACCTTCGTGTGGACCCTGCGCCTGGCCATGGAGGCGTGCGGCGGAGGCCGGCGTGCGGGTGGTGGTGCTCGACCGCCCGAACCCCCTGGGCGGCGCCGCGGTGGAGGGGAACCCCCTGCGCCCCGAGTGGGCCTCCTTCGTGGGGCTGGAGCCGATGCCCATGCGCCACGGGATGACGCCCGGGGAGCTGGCCCGCTGGTTCGCGGGGGAGAGGGGCGTGCGCTGCGAGCTCGACGTCGTCCCCGCCCGGGGGCTGGCGGCGGGAGATGCTCTGGGGGGACACGGGGCTGCCCTGGGTGATGCCCTCGCCGAACATGCCCACCCGGACACCGCGCTGGTCTACCCCGGCACCGTGCTCCTGGAGGGGACCACGGCCTCGCGAAGGGCGGGGCACGACGCGCCCCTTCGAGATCGTCGGGGGGCCGTGGGTGGATCCGGAGGGGTTCGCGGCGCGGCTCTGCCCGCCGCGACCTGCCCGGGGCGGTCTTCCGGCCCGCGACCTTCCAGCCGACCTTCCAGAAGTGGGCCGGCCGGACCTGCGGGGGCGTGCAGATCCACGTGACCGACCCGCGGGCCTTCCGGCCCTACCGGACCGGCCTGGCCGTGCTCGCGGGAGCTCTGGGACGGCTGCCGCGCCGCGGGGTTCGGCTGGCGGCCCCCGCCCTACGAGTACGAGGCGGAGCGGCTGCCCATCCACCTCCTCCTCGGCGACGAGGGCGTCCGCCGGGGGATCGAGGCCGGGGCCGACCCGGTGGAACTGGAGGCGGCGTGGGCCTCCGAGCTGGAGCGGTGGGAGGCCGAGCGGCGGCCGTACCTGCTGTACCCGTGATCCCGCCTGCGGGCGCGGCTCCGACGGCGGCGGCCGGAGAAGGCCGCTGCGGGGGAGGTGCCTGCTGCCGGGGCGGCTGCGAGGGACCGGAGCGCACCGCGCGAGGGCCGATCATGTTCGACCTGGCCGAGAGGCTGATGCGCCCCACCGGGGCGCCCCTGCACGTCCACTTCATCGGGGTCTGCGGCACGGCCATGGCCGGGGTCGCCGCGGAGCTGCACCGCCGGGGGGCCCGGGTCACCGGCTCGGACGAGGCGGTGTACCCGCCCATGTCGACCTTCCTGGCCGAGAGCGGCGTGGCAGTGGCCGCCGGTTACCGTCCCGAGAACCTGGAGCCCGCGCCGTCCCTGGTGGTGGTGGGCAACGCCCTCTCCCGGGGCAACCCCGAGGTGGAGGCGGTGCTCGACCGCGGCCTGCCCTACTGCTCGCTGCCCGAACTCATCCGCTGGGCCTTCCTGCCCGGCAAGGCGAGCCTCGTGGTCACCGGCACCCACGGGAAGACCACCACCTCGGCGCTGTGCGCCTGGGCGCTGCGGAAGGCCGGGAGGGACCCCTCCTGGCTCGTCGGGGGGGTGCCCCTCGACCTGGAGCGGGGCTTCCACCTGGGGGAGGGCAGCACCTTCGTCCTGGAGGGGGACGAGTACGACACGGCCTTCTTCGACAAGCGCTCCAAGTTCCTCCACTACCGGGCCCGGGTGCTGGTGCTGAACAACCTGGAGTTCGACCACGCCGACATCTTCGACGACCTGGAGGCCATCCGCCGGTCGTTCCGCCACCTCCTGCGCACCGTGCCGGGCTCCGGGCGGGTCGTGGCGAACCGCGACGACGAGGAGGTCGTGGCCCTGGCCGCCGGGGCGCCCTGCCCCGTGGTCTGGTACTCGGCCCGGGACCCGGCGGCCGACTGGTACGGGCAGGCGCAGGGGGACCGCGTGGAGGTCCGGGGGCCCGGGGGCGTCCGGCTCGACCTGCGCCACGGCCTGATCGGGGCGCACCAGGTGTGGAACCTGCTGGCCTCGGCCGCGGCCCTGACCGAGGCGGGCCTGGGGCCCGGAGAGGTGGAGGAGGCGGTGGCCGCCTTCCGGGGCGTCAAGCGCCGGGCCGAGCTGCGGGGCGAGGTCGCCGGGGTGCTCGTGTACGACGACTTCGCCCACCACCCCACGGCCATCCTCGGGACGCTCCAGGGCTTCCGGCACCGCTACCCCGACCGGAGGGTGTGGGCCGTGTTCGAGCCCCGGTCGAACACCCTGCGGCGCAGGGTCTTCCAGGAGGCCCTCGCGGGCGCCTTCGACCCGGCGGACGCCGTGTGCCTGCGGGACGTGCCCAACGCCGACAAGGTGCGGCCGGAGGAGCGGCTCGACGTGGGGCGGCTGGCCCGGGCGGTGCGGGAGAGGGGGAGGCCGGCCGAAGCGTTCCCGGACGCCGCCGCCATCGTCGCGTACCTGCTGCCCCGCCTGCGAAGCGGCGACGTGGTCGCCGTGCTCTCGAACGGCGGGTTCGAGGGGATCCACGGCCTCCTGCTCGAAGGGCTGGGGCGGAGATGAGACCGGGCGCCCGCCTTCCTCCTCGCCGGCTCGCTGCTCGCCTTCGCCTGCGGCCCCCGGCCCCCCTCGGCGGTCTGGGTCGTCCGGACCGCGATCGCCACCCCGGAGGGTGCGGCCGCCGCGGCCGAGCAGGTGTCGGACGCCGGGTTCGACACGGCCGTGGTCCAGGTGCGCGGGCGGGGCGACGCCTACTACCGCAGCGAGCTCGTCCCCCGCGCCGAGGAGATGGCCGGAGCGCCCGAGGGGTTCGACCCCCTCTCGCGGCTCCTCCTCGACCTGCGGGGCCGGCGGGTGCTCGCCTGGCTCAACGTCTTCTTCCTGTGGGGCGGGGAGACGCCGCCCGGCGACCCCGCCCACGCCGCGACCGCGCACCCGGATTGGCTTCTGACCGACGCGGACGGACGCTCCGTGGCCGACTACACGGGCGCGGAGCGCTCCCGGGGCTGGATCGAAGGGATCTACGCCGACCCCGCCTCCCCGGCGTACCGGGAGCACTTCTGCCGCGTCGTCTCGGAGCTCGTGGCCCGCTACCCCGTGGACGGCGTGCACCTGGACTTCGTGCGCTACCCGGGGCCCGGCTACGGGCAGGCGGGGAGGTCCGGGACCGGTTCCGCCGAGCCTGGGGGGTGGACCCCCGCTGGATCCCGGAGGAGCTGCGGTTCCCCGACCTTGCGGCCGTGGGCGGACGGCGACCATGCCCCGGGCGGACCGGGTGCTCACCACGGCGGCCTGCTCTGGGCCGAGTGCGGGCCTCCCGGGTGACCGCCCTCGTGGAGGCCGTCCGACGGACCCTCGACGGGGTCCGCCCCGGCCTGCGAGCTCTCCGCCGCCGTGTTCCCCGACGCCGGGGCCGCCTACGTGGAGAAGGGGCAGGACTGGCGGGCGTGGGCCGACCGGGGGCTCGTGGACGAGCTCTACCCCATGGCGTACTTCGGCGGCGAGGAGCGGGTCGGCGCCCAGCTCCGGGGCGTGCGGGAGGCCCTGGGGCCGGGGGCGTCCCGGGTCCGCCTCTGGGCCGGCCTGGGCGCCTACCGCAAGGAGCCCGAGCAGATCGGCCGCGAGGCCCTCCTGGCCCGGCAGGCCGGTTACCACGGGGTGTGCCTGTTCGACCTCGGGACCCTGGCGTCGGGGCCCCGGGGCCTGGCCCCCTACGCCCGGGCCGTGGCGCGCAGGGCGGAGGCTCCGCCCTCCGGGCCGGCGCCCCGCCGGCTCCCCTCGGGGCGCACCACCGGAGGCCGCTGGCTGGCCGCGAGCCTCGACCGCGCCTCCGGGGGCGTGCCGGTCCCCGGGCTCGACTCGGAGGACGTGATCGAGGAGCGCTGGGCGGAGTTCGAGGAGGCGCGCACGGTCGCGCTCCCGCGGGTCCTCGAGGGGCTCGACGCCGCGGCTTCCGCCGCGCCGGCCCGGGTCGCCCTCCGGGGGATCTTCCGGTACATCCACCCCCTCGACGGGCCGGAGCGGCGGGAGGAGCAGCTGCGCGCGTGCCGGGAGGCCCGCACGCGGGTCCTCGACGGGGAGGGGTTCGACGCCGTGGCGCGGGAGGTGTCCCAGGCGGGGAGCCGCGGGCAGGGGGGCGCCCTCGGGCCTCGGTTCCTCTCCACGGGGAGCGCGCTGAACGACGCGATCCTCGCCACCGCGGTGGGCGGCACGACCCCGGTCCTGGAGGTGGAGAACGGGTGCTGGGTGTACCGGGTGGAGGCCCTGGAGCCTTCCCGGGACGTGCGGTTCTCGGAGGCGCCGTGGGAGCTGCGGCGCATCCTGCTCCGGTCCGCCCTCTCCGCCGATCTCGGCCGGACCGCGTCCGCCACGGCCCCCTTCGCCTCGGCCGGCCGAGGCGAGGGCGAGGTGGCCCGATGAGCCCGCTCCCGCCGGTCTCCTTCCCGCCCCGACTCCGGCCGGGGGACCGGGTGGCGCTGATCGCCCCCGGCGGGGCCGTGGACCCGCTGCGCGTCGAGGGAGCCGTCCGGCTGATGGAGAGCCGGGGGCTGCGCGTGGCGGTGCGCGACGACGTGACCGACACCTGCCGCTACCTGGCGGGGGAGGACGCCCGACGCTGCGGCGAGCTCCTCTGGGCGCTCGCCGACCCCGAGATCCGGGCGGTGTTCCTCGCCCGGGGCGGCTACGGGAGCCAGCGCCTCCTGGCGGCGGTCGGCGGCGGGCAGCTCGGCGCGCCCCGGGCGGTGGTGGGGTTCAGCGACAACACGGCGCTCCTGGAGCACCTGCGGCGGCACGGGTGGGCCGCGCTCCACGGCCCCCACCCCCAGGCGTCCCGCCCGGACGAGTTCGACTCGGTGCTCGGGTGCCTCGGGTACTACGGCGAGCCCGCGCGCTCCGCGTTCCTCGGCCTGCGGCGGTGGGGCGGCGGCGGGGAGCGGGTCCTGGCCGAGGTGGCGGGGGGGTGCCTCTCCCTCCTGGCGAGCTCGGCGGGCACGCCCTGGGCGTTCCGTGCCGAGGGCCGCATCGTCTTCCTGGAGGACGTGGGGGAGGCCGCGTACCGGATCGACCGGATGCTCCACCAGTTCCGGGCTTCGGGCGGCCTCGACGGCGCCGCGGCCGTGGTCTTCGGCAAGGTGGAGGCGTTCGGGCCGGAGGGGGAGGACCGCGGGCTCCTGGAGGCCCTGATCGCGGAGTTCGCCGCCTCGGTGCCGTGTCCCGTGCTCTCCGGCGTCTCGGCCGGCCACGTGACGCCGAACCTGCCGCTGCCCTTCGGGCCCCGGGCGCTCCTCGACCCGGAGCGGGGCTCGCTGACCTTCCTGGAAGGGCTGGTCCCGTGACGCCTCGTCCGGGGCGCCTCCTGGTGCTCGGCTACGACGGTCCCACCCCGCCGGGGGAGGTGCTCGACTTCGCCTCCCGCTTCGGGCTGGCCGGTGTGATCCTGTTCGCCCGCAACTGCCCCGACGGCCGAGACGGTCGCCGCGGCCGCGGCGGACTTCCGGCGGGGCATGGCCGAGGCCGACCCGGGGTCGCCCGCGCTCGTCCTGGTGGACCAGGAGGGGGGGCGGGTGGAGCGGATCCGCGACCGCGTGCCGCGGCTTCCCCCGGCGCGGACCTTCGGGGACGACCCGGCGGGCGAGCGGCGGCTCGCCGAGGAGGTCACCTCCCAGGCCCGCGCCCTGGCGGAGCTCGGCGTCGACGTGAACCTCGCGCCGGTCTGCGACGTGGTCCAGGAGGGGGAGAGCGGAGCCATCGGCGACCGGAGCTTCGGGGCCGACCCCGCCCTCGTCGGCCGCCTCGCCGCCGCCCACGTCCGCGCGACGCTGCGGGGCGGCGTCCTGCCCTGCGCCAAGCACTTCCCCGGCCACGGCGCCGCCCGGGTGGACAGCCACCGGGAGCTGCCGCGCATCGCGAAGTCCCTCGACGAACTCGAGCGCACCGACTTCCCACCGTTCCGGGCCGCGGTGGAGGCCGGGGTGCCCATGGTCATGGCCGGGCACCTCCTGTGCCCCGCGGTCTCGGCCTCGCCCGCCACCCTGTGCCGGACCTGGCTCGGGAGCGTGCTCCGGGAGCGGCTGGGCTTCGGAGGGGCCGTGGTCTCCGACGACATGGAGATGGGGGCCCTGGCCGGCCTCGGCACGCCCGGGCGAGGTCGCGGTGCGCGCCGTGCGCGCCGGGTGCGACCTCCTGCTGTACGGCCGCATGCTCCAGCCCGGCCTCGACCCCGAGCCCGTCGCGAAGGCCCTGACCGAGGGCGTTCCCCCCGAGCGCCTGGCCGAGGCCGAGGCCCGGCTGCTCGGGCTGGCGGCGAAGCGGGCAGGGCAGCGGCGGGAGTCAGGGTGCCATCGATAGTGGATTAGTTTGCAGTCAAATTTCGAGGTTAGTTTCACATGCAAACTAACACCTGTTCTGTGGAAGAGAATTGAAGAAGCACTGGTGCTGCTCAGCGATAACTGGCTTGGTTCTCCTTCTGTTCGCGGCGGACGCCTCAGCGGGTGAACGATGGGAGGTGTGGCCACAGCTGACTGGCGCCAGCGCCTTGGTCGGCGATGCCACGGTAGGGGTCTATTCAGATCCAAAATTCAAGAATGACGTTCTTCTTTTCCCGGGCTGTTGGCTCATTCGACGGGACACGAAGGTGATTCTTCAGCCACCTTGCCCCTTCAAAATCAAAAATGATGAACTTCTCTTTGACTCAACCTGGCGGTCCGAATCGGGGCGCCTTGTCGGCGTGGCCTGGGATGACCCAAAGCAAGATATCTCGTTCTTTTCCATGATATTCCGTCGCCCTAAGTTCTCGGAGACAGGTGTCAAGTTCTGGACTGGGGCGGAGTGGGTTGAGGTCAAGGGGTTGCCCCTGGTCAGGTAACGAGCCGCAGGACCACAGAACAAGGCCATGGTTCGGATTGCCTACACGCTGCGCGTTCCGGCAACCGCACATGGCCAGCGTTGTGCGAACATGAACAAGGCATGAAGACGAAACCAAATAGAAAGTTCATCTTCACGCAGCTTTCTGCCCCTGTATCAGCGGCCGTTGGGGTTCTTCTATTTTCACTGGCTGCACGGCGGTTCCAAATGTTCGACGCCTTAAATGGACCCGGATTGGCAATATTACCTATTGCTTCGTTAATAATTTCCTATGGCCTCGTGGTGTTCTCATCGATGTATCTATGTGGACGCCTCCTTGTAATTCTAGGCATCTTGACCAAAGAAGAGGCGAAAGGATACCCATACTCAAAGCCATGGGACCGACCTAGATACTACTAGAAGCGCACAACAATCGTGTGAAGCGGACCGGGTAAAGCTGCGGTGGTCATTCTGAATAGCTTTGGTGGTGGTTCTAGCCGCGCTGGCCGGCCCGCTTACACGTCGCGTTCGTGGCAAGACAATAGAGGCATGAAACCAATAACGATTACCCTTCTTGTCGCGCTGGCAGTCGTGCAAAGCCCGACCTTCGCTTCCTCGGCTGTATCACCCGAAGAGCAAGAGGCCATCGCGGCGTTCATTGCCAAGGAGGGCGCCGAGAAGTCGGGCGAGGAGGATCAAGAAGCAAGAAAGATCATTGTCGAAGCCAATCCGGAAGCTCGGGCTTCTATCGCCGCCCTGTATACGCTTGAAGGCGTCCGCGGTGGGACTGACTGGCTTCAATACGTCGCAGTATTCACTAGGAGTCCGACCGGGCTCCAATCTCTCGACCCGATTAGGGTGGGCGGCAAAGGTCTTCGGGTGGTCAAATTCAAAGCGTATGAAAAAGGCATTCTAGAGCTATCGACACTCAACTATTCTCAATCGGATGCCCTGTGCTGCCCTTCGGTCCCTGGCGTCACACACATAATCGTTGGACTGAACGACCGCCTGGAGGAATCCGAAGTGAGAGTTGACTGCAGAGGGAAGGCCACGAACAACTGAATGAACGCGGATCTGTAAATCCGCTGCGCGTCTTTACAAACCAGTTATTCAGAACGTTAGCCACGAAGGAAAAAAGCAAGATGAAGGAACGTCGCCAGCAATTCGAAGCGTGGGACGATGGAGACAACGGGATCTTACTCTGCACCAAAGAAGGTCACTTGGAGCACAGGAAAAGGGGACAGCTCAGCGATAATGCGAAGCTGATACACGTCATTGAAGCGGCAACTTGGGAAGAGGCGAAGGCAATATACTTCCTGAGAATGGGTCACAGACCCTACGAGCCTTCTGGTGAACCAGAGGAATGCCCAAGGTGTCGAGCTTCGTACTACTATCCAATGGGGGGCGCCGAGTGTCCTTACTGCGGCAAGATTGACTAGGATTATGGCTAACAATTGCATAAACAAGCGGACTGGTTTCCAGCGCTGGCGCGCTTCCAACCAGCCGGTTATGCAAATCGTTATGCCTAAAAAGGATCACGGATGAGGGCTCTATTTGTTGTTGGGTGTTTCCTGCCGCTTCTTACCTTCGCTCAATCAGCCTTGGCCGCTGGCTACTGTCCACCCATGCCAGAACCGGTGAAGGAGGGCGATCCTTGGTATATCCCTGAATCGGCATTCACCAAGGAAGAGGCAAACAAGGCGTTAGAGGCGTTAAAGTCTCAGATCAACACCGATTGGAAAGGCGCGGATTTCCCGAACGTCGAGAACCACCTAAAAATGGTCAAAGGTTATCTCTATCGGGTCTATCTTGATGGCTATAAGAAACAATCCGGTGAAGATGACAAGATGCTAAAGAGCGAGTTTTGCAGGTTCCTTCGGGAGGAAGCAGTTGTATCGCACTAGGCATAACCCGTCGCTCGTGCCGACGCCGGGACAACGCGCCATGATTCCTGATGCTTTCGTTATCCCCGGCGCGGCACACCTCAATCGTTGGGCGTGAAAGGAACACGCAGATGATCAAGAGTCGATCCTCATTGGCGCTTGCTGGGGCGTTCTTTGTTGGTGCCGTGGTTGGAGGCGTCGCGGGAGGCTACACCGCGAGCCACTGCTGTCCAAGAACGAATAACTGCATTTCTTTACCTATTTGAACCGCCGTGGAACAGTACGTTCTTGTTGGCATTTCCTAATCGGCGTTGCCAGCTGTCCAATCTCGAAGCCCGGTAGCGCCATGTGGATGATCGGGCACGCCCGGTGGCGTGCCGAGCGGATCATCGAGCCAAGCCCAGAGGTCCTTGTGCTGAAACAGATTCAAGCGCAGCAGCGCCACCAGGTTGGACAGCGACCACCCGCGGCTGCGCCACTGCAGGTACTTGACCAGCAGCATGGCGATCAATGCTGTCCAAAGTTGCACCTCGAGCGCGTTGCGGCTGGTGCCCAGGAAGGTTTTGACCTTCAGGTTCTGCTTGAGCGCTTTGAAGAACAGCTCGATCTGCCAGCGCTCCCGGTAGATCTGGCTGATGGTGTCGGCCGCCATCTTCTTGGTTGGTCACGCCCAGCTCGAGCATCTTTTCGGCGTCGCGCACCACCACGCGGCGCAGCCGGTAGGGACAGTGCTTCGCGCCCGGGGGCTGGTGAGCTGGATGATCTCGTCGCGCCGAGATCGGGCTTGCTCGCCGGGACCGGCCGCTTTGCGAGCACCTCGTAGGGCGCGTTGCGCTTCAGTCGGGTGACGAAGACGATCCCCTCGTCGGCTCCAGCGGCCCCACAGCTCGTAGTCCACGTAGCCGCGGTCCATCACCACCACCGAGCCCTTGGGCAAGGCCAGAGTGCGGGCGAAGTGGACGTCGTGGCACTTGGCCTCGGTGAGATGGGCATAGGTGGGCCAGTACCCATCGTGGTCGAGCATCAGGTGGAGCTTCACCCCGCCCTTGGTGCGGGTGTACTCGGCCCAGGGGAACAAGCTCAGGCACAGCGTGATCACGCTGCTGTCGATGCTGACCAGCCGTTGGCGAAGCGAAACGGCTTCTTGCCGGTGGGGCCTCGCGGGGAACCGGCGGCAAGCCGCAAAGAGGTCCCGAAAAAACCCCGACGGCCGGTGCTCGTTGGCATAGGCCAGCGTGGAGCGTTTGGCCAGATTCTGGATGCCCAGATGCACCGTCTTGCCCACGCGCAACGCCAGGCCGTCGCAGGTCTCCCGCAAGCTCTGGGCCTGGGCCAACTGGCAGAAGACCATGGTGACGAAGTGGTCCCAGGCGGTGAACCGCTTGGTGAACCGGTTGGCCTTGTGCTCGCGGGCCATGCGGTGAAACGCGAACCGATCGATCAATCCGAGGGTTTGACTGAACAGACTGGCGGTACGTACCATGGCTGCCCTTTTGGTGGGTTTGGGGTGTCGGTGTCGTAGCCCACACCATACCCATTCAAGAGGGCATTTTGCATTGACGAGGTTGTCGGCAATGGCTGGGGGGCGATTTTCGTCGCGTCAATTCGACATCTCAGGCGTTCTGAACTATCGCTTCTTGGACACAAGTGACCGCGAGCCAAATCCACCGCGATTCGGCGATGCTTGCTGTCGAATTCAGGGCAGCCGCTCAGGCTAAGGTAGATGTTGCCGTCCTCCAGCGATTGAGTGATGGGAGAACAGCGCAAGCCATGCAATTGCTTGAACAGGATCTCGATGCCAATGTGATCACCATGAGTTCTCTGCTGTCTGAGTCGTTGGCAGAAGCGCGCGACGATAGAGTCACTGGTGCATTGTTGGCGGCGGCTCAGTATCGTTCAGATAACCCCTGGACCAGTGGTAATTCAGAAATCGACATTCATGTGGCCGAAGCCTTCCGCAAAGTCACCAGTGAGTAGAAAAGGACGCCCAACAAGTGAATGAACTGTGGACTTGAAAACAGCTGCGCTGTTTCAAAGCCGGTTATTCAAATCGTTATACCTAAAATGAAACCAATCATACAAAGAACTACAATTGCCCTCGTCCTTCTTGTCTGCTCCCCAGGAAGCGGACTGACGCGTGATCTGGATGAGATTGTCTACACGAGTTGGGGGCAGCTCTGCAGCGTTTCTCCGGGAGCCAAACGGAACCCAAACTGCCTCAGGGCCGACATCGAATTCGGTTCGCCAAGATGGAACCCGAGCGGCGACCGGATCGTCGCTGAAGCAGGCCAGCATGATGGTCCTCAGAGGCTTGTGATATTGAACCGGCAAGGGGACCAGATCGCTGTTCTTAAGGGGTCGGAGGGCTTCATAAGGCCGATGTGGAGCCCAGATGGTCAGTATATATACGCCTTGAGCTATGCCTTAAAGCACGGCCTCGGCAGGTGGCAGTCGTCTGGGGGCAACTTCACATCAGTGCCTGTTGTTGGCTTTGAGAGCAATTTTGATTTCCTTCAAATGATCTCTTTCAGTCCTTCCGGTAGATTGGCGGCGCTACTGGTCGACAAGTTTGACACAATCTTGGTTGCCGAGGTCGGTGGCGATTCCTGGTTGCTGAAACGCTCGTTTCCTGAGAGTTTCTCTTACGTTTCCCAGTCTGTGTGGCTTGATGATGAACGTCTCCTGTTTGTTGGTAAGAAGGGCAGCACAAGAGGCGAACTGTGGCATTTGAATCTAAAGGACGTCTCCCCGAAGAAAGTCGGGATCCCCGGCCTTTGGTTGCGGGACTCAATCGAGTTATCGCCAAACCGGGACTCGGTGGTGGTTTGTGCTGTAGCTCCCGACCAAGACTCGAAATGGAGCCTATGGCAGTACTCCCTAGATTCAGGAGATGCAATCAGGATCTCAGGTGGCTCCGAGGACGTGAATCCGTCGTGGAGGCACTAGGGTACCAAGTGCGTCAACGCGCATTGCCAACTACGCTGCGCTTCGTTGCAATCCGGTTACGCTCGCGTTGGCGGGAATAGATCAAGAGTTATGAAACGACATCTATTCATTTGCGTTCTCTTCTTCTTTGCCGCGGGCAGGGCATCAGATGCCGCCGAGATGACCGAATGGCGAAGTGACCTCCCTTGCGGCCGCAAACTCCCTCCGATTCAAGAGACAAAGATCCCGGGGTGCAAGGACTCATATTCATTGGTCTTGCCCGATGGGTTGGAGTTTTCGGCGTGCCTCGTATCCGAGGAAAAGGGCAACGTGCGAATGCGGGTCCAACGCGCCGGAACGTTGCTCAGCGAATGGACGACTCAGATAATGCCGCCCGCTGGCCCGTCGTCAGAAACAATACGTCTTGAGGCCATCGATTTGGACCGCGACGGGAAAGAAGAACTCCTCATCAGCGTCATGGAGGCAATGAGCGTTGGCATGGCGCGCAGCTATTGGTCCGTCTGGGCCTTTGATGGCTCCAAACTTTCAGAGCCGGTTACAGCCGAGGACTACGGGGTCTTGAGCTTTCCAGTATGCTCGAAGGACGGGAAGAATGGCTACCTACTATTGAGTCACTGGTTGCCAGGGTGGGAGCCCAAACGCGGTGACGGCCTTTATCTGTCGGCCTGCTGGTTCACGTTAGGGGGCAACGCAGGATCTTTCTCCCCAGCTTATCAGCGGCCATCGGTCTACCGGCGCTATCTCTTCAGCTTTGAGAAACTCCGCGGAGAGGCATTGGGGCGAGATCGACCGGAACCTTGGTACCAATCTCCAGACACTCGCGTCGTCGTAGGTCCCAAGCCGTGCAGATGAACTCCGCCAACAACGCCCTGCAATCGGATTGCCTACAGCGCTGGAGCGCTTCCGGCAACCGTTGAGGGCGGGCGTTGTGGCTCACAATCAACGGATCATGGCAATAGAGCAATGCCAAGGCCGCTAGCCGTCTCGTTCTTTGAGAGGACGCGGTGTCTCGAGTTGGAGGTGGGATGCCGCAGGGACGATCTCCCCAGGAGACGGTCTCGGGGGGTTCCATGTGAGTGGGAGGGGCGTGGGGTGAGGGCCGGCAGGGTTTCGGGGGGGCGGAGAGGCGGTGCGGTGCGGCCCGCACGGTGGGGACGGCCGGCGAAGGGGTGGCTGCGGTGACGCCGCGGCCGGAAGAGGTCTCGCCCCTGCTCCCCGGAGGGGAGCGGGCACGCTCGGTGGTGCCTCTCCACGGCGACGGGTCTGCGCGGCGGTTCTACCGGGTGCGGGGAGAGGCGCGCGGCTACGTGCTCCTGGAGGGCCCCGACCCCGCGGAGAACGCGGCGTACGTTCGGGTCGCACGCCACCTGGAGGCCCGGGGGATTCGCGTACCGGAGGTGCACGGGGTGGCCGAGGCCCGGGGGTGGGTCCTCCTGGAGGACCTGGGGGACCGCAGCCTCTTCGCCGCGCTCCGGGAGCCCGCGGCGGACCGGGAAGCCCTCTACGGCCCGGTGCTCGATCTCCTCGCGCGGGCCCAGGTGCGGGGCGCCGAGGGGTTCGACCTCTCGGTGGGGTTCGCGCCGGAGCCCTACGGGCCGAGGCTGATGGTCGACGGGGAGGGGCTCTACTTCGCCCGGGAGTTCGCCGAGGGCGTCCTGGGGTTGGAGGTGTCGCCCGGTTTTCGAGACGAACTGGAGCGGCTGGCGGCCCTGGGGGCCTCGGCGGCCTCGGGCTTCTTCCTGCACCGCGACTTCCAGAGCCGAAACGTCCAGCTCGCCCCGGACGGCCCCGCGCTGCTCGACTTCCAGGGCGCCCGGCCCGGGCCCCTGGCCTACGACGCGGCCGCCCTCATCCTCGACCCCTACGCCGCCAACCCGCCGGAGCTGCGGGCCCGGCTCCTCGGACACTATCGGGAGAGGCTGGAATCGTCGGGGGCGGGCGCGGCGTGGACCGACGACGGGTGGTTCGCCGTCGGGACCTTCCGCCTCCTCCAGGCGCTGGGTGCCTTCGGCAAGCTCGGCGGGCGCCTGGGGAAGCCGGGGTTCCTGGAGCACGCCGCGGCGGCGCTGCGCCACCTGGAGGAGCACCTGGGGGAGCGCGGAAGGTCGGAGTTCCCGGGGCTGTGGGAGGCGGCGTCGCGCTGCCGCGAGCGCTGGGCGGAGCGCGCGCCGGCAGGCCCCGCCTGAACCGGGGGCGGGCCCTCAGATCGCGCCGGTCCCCGAGAGCTCGTCGATCTCCGCCGCCGAGAGCCCCAGGGTCTCCTGCAGGATCTGCCGGGTGTGCTGCCCCAGGGTGGGGGATGGGGTCCGCACGGTCTCCGCCGGAGCGGCGGAGAGCTTGATGGGGGACCCCGCCATCTTCACGCGCCCCGCCACGGGGTGCTCGGCCTCGACGATCATCTCCCGGGCGGCGACCTGGGGGTCGGAGACGACCCGGTCCACGGTGTTGATCGGGCCGCAGGGGATCCCCGCGGCCTCCAGGGCCGCCAGCCACTCGGCCACCGTGCGTCCGCCGAAGGCCTCGTTGAGCAGGGGCTCGAGGCTCTCCCAGTTCTCCGTGCGGTCGTGGTTCGTCCGGTACGCCGGGTGCTCCACGAGGTCCGCCCTCCCGATCACCCGGCAGAACTTGCCCCACAGGGCGTCGTTGCCCACGGCGATGATGAGGTAGCCGTCGGAGGCCGTCACCGAGGTGAACGGGGTGATGGAGGGGTGGCGGTTCCCGATGGGCGCCGGGGCCGCGCCGGAGACCTCGTAGCGCGCGATCGCGTTCTCGAGGATCGCCACCTGCCCGTCGAGCATGGCCACGTCCACCATCTGCCCGAGCCCGGTGCGCTCGCGGGCTCGCAGCGCCGCCAGTATGCCGATGGCCGTGAAGAGCCCGGCGGTGATGTCCCCGATGGACGCGCCCACCCGGGTGGGCGGCCCCCCCGGCTGTCCGGTGATGCTCATGATGCCCCCCATGCCCTGCACCACCACGTCGTAGGCGGGCTTGAGCCGGTACGGTCCGGTGTTCCCGAAGCCGGAGGTGGCGGCGTACACGAGTTGGGGGTTCTCCTCGGCGAGCCGCTCGTACCCGAGCCCGAGCTTCTCCATGGTGCCCGGCCGGAAGTTCTCGGCGAGCACGTCGAAGCGGCGGACCAGGCGGAGCAGCAGCTTCTTCGCGCGCTCGTCCTTCAGGTTGAGCGTGATGCTCCGCTTGTTGCGGTTGAGGCTCATGAAGTAGGCGCTCTCGGTGCCCACGAAGGGCCCGAAGTGCCGGGCGTCGTCGCCGGTCTGCGGCACCTCGACCTTGACCACGTCGGCGCCCAGGTCGCCGAGCACCATGGTGCAGTAGGGTCCGGCCAGCACCCGGGTGAGGTCGAGCACCTTGATCCCTTCCAGCGGGCGCTGCGTCGTCATGGGGTCTCGCTCCTCGAGGCCGAGGTCAGCCGATCATGCGGGCCGGCAGCCAGGTGGCGATGCCCGGGGAAGACGGACAGGATCACGATCCCGACGAGCAGGAGCAAGATGAACGGGATCGACGCCCTTGAGCACCGTGGCCATCGGAATGTCGGGCGCGACGCCCTGCACGACGTACAGGTTCAGGCCCACCGGCGGCGTGATGAGGCCGGCTTCGAGGTTCAGGGTCATGATCGACGCCGAACCAGATCGGGTCGAACCCCAGCCCCGTGATGATGGGATGGAGGATCGGGGCAGATGATCAGGATGATGGCCACCGGCGGCAGAAAACACCCGAGCACCAGCAGCAGAACGTTGATCAGCGAGCATGATCACCCAGCGGTTGACCTCCAGGGCGACGATGTCCTGGGCGAGGGTCTGGGCGATGTAGAGGTTGGTGAGCACCGAGCCGAACAGGAAGGAGGTGGCGATGATCATCATGATCATCGTGCTCTCCCGGGCCGGTGCGCAGCAGGATGTCCTTCGATCTGCCGGGGCCGGTACATCCGGTAGAAAACCTGGCCACGACAGAGCACCAGGAACGCCCCCACGCCCGCCGCCTCGCTGGGCGTGGCCCAGCCGGTGTACAGCGAGCCGAGCACCAGGCCCACCACCACCAGGAACGGGACGGTCTTGGCGGTGGAGGAGAGCTTCTCGCCCAGGTGTAGGACTTGGCCTCGGCCGCGGCCGTCGCGGCCGGCTCGCCACTTCCGGCGGCGGTTGCGCTGTAGGAGAAAGGCACCCACAGCGCTGAAGAGCGCGGTCACCAGCAGGCCCGGGATAATGCCGGCGATGAAGAGCTTGCCGATCGAGCGTCTCGGTGGCGATGCCATAGACGATCATGGTGACGCTGGGGGGGATCAGAATGCCCAGCGTGCCGCCGGCGGTGATGATCCCGGTGGCCAGGCCCGTCGCCGGTAGCCGCGCTTGCGCATCTCGGGGATGCCCATGGTCCCGATGGCGGCGGCGCACGCCGGGCTGGAGCCGGTGAGGGCGGCGAAGACGGAGCAGCGACACGATGTTGCCGATCGCCCAATCCGCCCGGCATCTTGTAAAGCCAGCGGTGGAAGCACTCGTAGAGGTCCGAGCCGGCCCGGGTGACCGCGCGATCATCCCCATAAAGATGAAGAGCGGGATCGACAGCAGGCCGAAGTCGTTGACCCCTTCAAAGACCGTCTCGCCGACCATGGCGAGTCTGGAAGGCGTCCATGAAGATGAACATGGTCACAAGGGAGGTCACTCCCAGGGCGAAGGCGATGGGCATGCCGCTGAACAGAAAAACCATGGCGATCACCGCCGACGATGAGCGCCGATAACCAGGGGATCCATGGCGTATGTCCTTCCTGCAGGCCGCGTTCAGCGGGACCGTTCCATTTCCGGATAGGTCCCGGCGATCTTGACGCAGTACTGGAGCCCGGTGAGAAACATGCCCACGGGCAGGATGGCGTAGGGGTAGACCAGCGGCACCGACAGCAGCGACGAGAGTCCGCCAGTCGCCCTCGAAGGCCTCCCACCACATGACCCCGCCGCTAAGCCAGGAAAACGCAGAACGCCATGGCGACGGCCGAGGTGAAGAGGTCGAGCTTTCGGCGCTTGACCCCGGCGGGGAGGTGCGATGGTGAACAGCTCGATGTTGATGTGGGAGTTTTCCTGAGACCGTACGGCGCGCCCACGAAGGTCGCGGCGATGAGCAGATAGACGGCGATCTCCACCTGCCAGATGGTGGGGATTTTAAAGACGTAGCGCACGACCACCTGCTCGACGATGATCAGGGTTGCGGCCAGGATCGACAGGGCCGCCACGTACCCCGAGATCTGGACAGGAGGTTGATCAGCCGGAAGAGAGGATTGCGCGGCGCGGACTGGTCGCTTCTCCCCTTCGGGAGGCCTCATGGTCGGGTCTGTTCTCGGCCAGGGGATCGTCGCCCGCGGCAGGCCCCGCCGCGGCCGGCGGCGCGGCCGCACCACGGATGAATCGTGCTACTTCTGTGGCCAGATCCAGAAGCTCCTGGCCGCTCGGGACGGTCTCCGCGAACTTCTTCCAGGCGGTTTCCTTGGCCACTTTTTCCCAGGCCTGCCATTCCTCCTTGGTCATCGCATGGACCTTGACGCCTTTTTCCTTGAAGACCCTGGCTCACTTCCTTGTTGGCCGCGACCGCGATCGTCGCGGGCCTTCTTTTCCATCTCGAGGCCGACTTCTTCGAAAATCTTCTGCTGATCGGGCGGCAGCGACTCCCAGGTCTTCATGCTGATAACCAGCGGCTCGCACATGTACCAGATGGAGTAGTTGTCCGGGGTGTTGAAGTACTCCAGCTGCTCATAGAGGCGGTAGGAAACGAAGGACTCGGCGGAGGTCAGGCATGCGTCGAGCACGCGGGTTTGCAGCGCCATGTAAATCTCGGAGGACGGCATGCTGGTGATGGACGCGCCCTGGGCGTTGAGCATGAACTCGAACATTTTGCCGGCCGCCCGAAACTTCAGCTTGGCGTCCTCGGGGGCAGGATCACCGGTTTGCCCCGGCTGCCGATGCCGCCGCCGTACCAGAGCCAGGTGAGGATCTTCATGCCCTTTGTCTTCGCAGATCTTCTCCACGCGCTGGCCGATCTCCTTGTTGCGCCAGGCCATGCCCTCATCCACGCCGGGAATGATGCAGGGCATCAGCGTGATGTCGAGCTCGGGCACCTTGCCGGAGGCGTAGGCCAGGGGGAATATGGACATGTCCAGCGCGCCCTTGAGCATGGCGTCGTACTGGGCCGCGGCCTTGAACAGCGCCTGGGAGGGGAAGACCTTGAAGGTGAGCTCGCCCTTGGTCTTCTCCTCCACGGCCTTGGCGAACGCCGCGGCGAGGTCGTGGCGGGCGTCGCCCTCGGCGAACTGGTGGGAGATGCGGAGCTCCCGGGGGGCGCTCCACGCGGGGCCCGCGGCGGCCGCCAGGAGCGCCGCGGTCAGGACCAGGAAGACTCCGGGACTCGTTCGGTTCATGCTCTCTCTCCTCTCGTGTGGGGGACGACCGGGTCGGCCTCTCGGGAACCCCGGCCGGGCGCCCCGGCCGGGGACGCGCCGTCGGTGCCGGGCTCCTCTTCGTAGACGGTCACCAGGGCCTCGCACTGGTTGTGCAGGTGCTCGCGCATGCAGCGCTCGGCGTCGTCCGGGTCCTTGTCCCGGAAGGCTCGCAGGAGCCTGCGGTGCTCGTCGATGGAGCGGTCGAAGCGGTTCGGCTGGTACAGCTGCCGGAACCGGTGGAGCAGCAGCTTCTGGCGCAGGCCGTTGAGCACGGTGTGGATCGTGCGGTTGCCGCTGAGTTCCTGGAGCAGGGAGTGGTACGCGTGGTTGGTGCGGATGTAGGCCTCGGCGTCCCGGTTGCCGTAGTGGCGCTCCAACTGCTCGTGGAGCCGCTCGATCCTGCGCAGCTCCGAGGGGGTCATCCGCTCGGCCGCCCACCGGGCGCAGGCGCCCTCCAGCAGGCCCATGACCTCGAACATGTCCCGGATCTCGTCCATCCCGGGCTGGGAGACGAAGGCCCCCCGCCGCGGGATCAGGTCCACGAGCCCCTCGGAGTGCAGCATCCGGAGCGCCTCCCGCAGGGGGGTCCGGCTGACGCCCAGCACCTGGCAGAGCTTCTGCTCCACGAGGCGCTCCCCCGTCGCGAGCGAGCCCCGGCGGATCATCTCGCGGATCCAGTCGGCCACTTCCTGGGGCAGGGCCTTCACGCGGATCTTCGGCACGGTGCGAAACGACCTCCTCGGCAGGGGGATTTTGTATACAATATGCAATCGTGCTCGTCAACCAAGAACAAACGATTTTTTGGCGAGGCCGGGAATCGTTATCCTGGCTCCGGATTCGCGGTCGGAAGGGTCTTTCCGTGCGCCGCGAGCCGCAGGCCGGCAGTGGACATGAGAGATGCAGAACGATGTTTCTGTGATGTCGTCGAGGGAACGGACGGGCTGGCGGAGGAGAGGCGGCGGGCGGGCGTCGTCCCCCGGGGCGAGTGGCCGGGGCCGTCACGGGGGAGGTGACGCGTGAGGTTGCTTCGCCGTCACTGGTTCGCGTTCGGGCTGCTCGGGGTGGCCGCCCTCACCCTCGGGGAGGGCACGGGTGCCGTGGCCGCGGCCGGGCGGTGGGCGGGGGCCCACCAGGGGGCTCAGGCCTGCGTGTTCGCCATGTTCCTGCTCTCGGGGCTCGGGCTGGACCTGTCGCGCGCCCGCGCGGGGTTCGCCGACGGGCGAACCGTCGCGGTGTCGCTGACGGTGATCTTCGTCGCGGCTCCGCTGCTGGCGTGGGCCCTGGGCCTGCTCCCCATCGGGCGCGACCTGCGGGTGGGGCTCCTGCTCATCGCCATCATGCCCACCACGCTCACGAGCGGGGTCGTCATGGCCGGGGCTGCCGGGGGCAACGTCGCGACCGCCCTCGTGGTCACCGTCGCAGCCAGTTGGCTCGGCATAGCGACGATCCCGATCTCCCTCGAGTGGCTGCTGGGCGTCTCCGCCGGTTCGGCCGCGGGGGCCTTCGACAAGTCGGGCCTCGCCCTCCGCCTCGGCCTGCTGGTGGTCCTGCCCCTCTTCGCCGGCATGGGCCTGCGCCGCGCCTCGGCGGCGATCGCCCGGATGCCCCGCGAGGTGCCGGGGCGCCTCAGCCAGGGCCTCGTGCTGACCGTGGTCTGGATCGCCGTCTCCCGGTCCCAGGCCACGCTCCAGCAGGCCCCGGTGGTGGCCGCCCTCTCGGCCGCCCTCGCCCTCGTGTTCCACGTCGCGCTCTTTGCCGCGGCCGCGGGCTGCGCCCGGCTGGCGCGGCTGGGAGACGGCCGCCGGCAGGTCGTGTGGTTCCTGGGGGCACAGAAGACGCTCCCCATCGCGCTGCTCATCCAGACCGCGATCTTCCCGACCCACGGCGGGGCCCTCGTCTTCTGCGTGGCGCACCACATCGTGCACCTGGCGCTCGACGCGTACCTGGTGGGGCGGCTCGCGGCAGGCAGGGGAGGGGAGACGGGGACCGGCGGGGGCCGGCCCCGGGTGGCTCAGCCCGCCGCGCGGTAGAGTTTCCCTCCGCAGTGGGGGCAGACCGGCACGTGCTGGTCCGCCAGCACGGCGATGCGGCTGTCGCAGCGGGCGCAGTGCAGCGCCACGGCGTGCCGTGCCTTGTCGCCGGCCCGGACCTGCCCCTCGGCGTGGGGCTCGGGCCTGCCGGGGCGCTCCGGCCCCGGCTGCGGGCGGTGCTCCTTGCGGTGGAGTTCGGCGTCCTGGGGGGGCGGCGGGTTCGTATGGTAGTGGTCGGGATGGGCCTTGCGGCGCGTCGCCATGGCGGCCTCCGTGGGAAGACCCCGGGGAGAGGGCCGGAAGTCCAGGCCCGGTGGATGCGGCGTCAAGGCCGGCGGCCGCCGATGCCCGCGTCGGGCCGGAACGCCCCGATTCCTCCCCTCCCGCGGCCCTCGGGTGCCGCGGGAGGGGAACCGCCTCTACCGCTTCCACTCCAGGGCGCCCCCCGGGAGGAAGTACAGGATGTCCATGGTCCCGCCCGTGACCTCGGGCACGTGGTCGGTGCCGGGGCCGAGCACGACCCACCCCTCGGGGTGCCCGTCGAAGCGCGCCTCGGGGCCGTGGGCGAAGCACAGGTCGATCTCGCCCGCTGTGTGGCGGTGCCACACCCCGCGTCCCGACAACTGCACGGCGTCCACCGAGTAGCCGCGGGTCGCCTCCGACGCCTTGGCCACCCGGGAGAAGCGTGCGGTGCCCGCGGCCTGCTGGCACAGCCACCCCTCCTCCACGCCCTGGGTGAAGAGCTTCCGGATGCCCGCTACGGCCGACGAGGAGACCGGGAAGGCCTTCGCCAGGCTGGCTCCGGCCGCCGCCGGGTCGTTCGGGTCGAGCCCGCCCAGGTGTTCCAGGATGGGCTCGAGGGCTGCAAGGAATCGGTCCACGGCCATGGTTTCCTCCGTTCGGTGGGCGTCGCCCGTTGGGTGGGGCGCCGCCAAGGGCGGCGGGCCACCACAGACTACGGTGCAGCGAGCGGAGGTCAATAGGAAAGACGCGCAGCGATCCCGGTTCCGTGGGCCTTTCCCTGCACCGGCAGGCCGAACGGGCCGACTGGCCCCGGGGTGGTGCCCGCATTGACCCGCACCGAGCCGCGGGGTACAACGACCGCTGCTCCGCCGTGGGAGGCGTCGCGTGGGAGCGGGCGCAAAGGGTCGGTTCCGGGTGGAATCCGGGGGCGCGGGCCGGGGATGGCCCTGCGCGTGGCCGGGGAACTCGGTTTGCGACGGGGATGGTCCGTGTCGAAGGTTCCCAGATATGGGAACCACAGACACTCCCAGATCTGAGGACCAGGAGGTTCCAGGATGATGGAAGCTGTCCCCAGATGAATATGTTCCCATGTGTGGGTATGTCGCTTTTCGCATAACATACTGTGCGGTGAAAAGATGAACAAAGCGACGTTCATCGGCGAACCGATTACTCCGGAACGTGCTTCCTTCTCGACATCTGCCATGGCCAGGGGCGAGCCGGGATTTCCAAGTGCGTTTCGGTGGAGAGGTCGTAGCTACACCACACTCGCAATCCTGGAGCAGTGGAAGCAATTGGGTCCTTGTCGGCATGGATCGGGCGAACGCTATGTGCGTCAGCACTGGTTTAGAGTCCAGACGGTCGACGGTGTCGAGATGACGATCTATTTTGAACGCCAGCGCCGATCCTCGGGGGGATCGCGGTGGCGTCTCTTTACGCTCCGGCACACCGAAGCGGGCGATCCACCGAATGGGGACTCTGCTGCGCTCCATCCCCGTGGGTGATCCTGTCGGTGACACACGCGAACAGTCATGAAGCGAAGTACGCCCGATCTTGCGCTGCTCGCGACGGGGCGGGCCCTCGGGGAGTGGGTCGCCCCTTGCAGCCGCATCCACGGCTGCGCCCCGGAGCACCCGCCGTCGGTCGGAGGAGACTGGATGCCGGCTCACGTCCCGCGGGCCGCCGGGTTCTGCCCGGCCGGCGGCGCGTGCTCCCGGGCGGAGAACGAACCGGCGGGGGCCTGTTTCCCCGGCTCGGGCCGTTCCGAGCGGTCGATGAGGGTCACGGTGCGGGCGGCCTTGAGGGCGAGGCCGTGGGTGATCCACGCGGTCAGGGTCACGGTCTGGTCCGCCGGCAGTTCCCGGACCGAGAGGACGCCGCCGGCCACCCGGGCATGGGGCGAGTCGACGCGCCACTCGGCCTGCTCGGTCACGTCGACGGTCGTTTCGTCGTCGTAGCGGGCCAGCAGCACGTAGCGCTGCATGGAGTTCTCCTCCAGCGAGGAGGGCCCCTGCAGGTCCAGGCTGATCAGCGTCGCCCCCGGGCCGGGGAGTGCCGCGTTCTCCGAGCGGCCATCCCGGTGCCGGGCCAGGGCGGCGAGGCCCATGGCCGCGATCAGGACCAGGGTGGACAGCGGTGCGATGCGCTTCATGGGTGGTCTCCTTTCGTGTTTCCGGCAAGCAGGGCTGCCGGACGAGGTGCCCCCGCCGGAGGTGGCCGGAGGAGCAACCTCCGTGCCAAGGGGGTGCGCCCGGGAGGGCGTTGGCGGCCGAGGAGGGCAGAACGTTGAACCGGAGGGGAAACCCGAGGAGGCGCCGTCGGAAGCCGGGGCCGCGGGGGAGCACCGGGGAGTTGTCGGACCCGTTGGCGTCCGGCTACACCTTCGGGGCCGCGAGTCGGTGCGGGTGACGGCCGGAGGGGCGGGTACTTCCGCTTCGGCACGCGTGGGAGGGCCTTCCGGGGCCGACGGCCGCGGCCCCGGGTGCTGTCGCCGCCCTGCGACAGGGGGTCGCGGCGGAGTCGGGGGAGGCGAGCGAGGGCGCTGCACTCGACCCACGACGGGCCGCTCCGCTCGACCCGACCCTCACCACGGCCGACCCCGTGCTCGTCGAGATCCTCGGGTCGCCCGATCTCTCCGACCTGTTCCGGCCGTCGTTCGGCCCGCTCGACGCGGGCGTCCACGCGTTCGAAGCATTGGCGGGGGCGTGTTTCGGCAAGTTCGCGGTGGCGTGGCTCCACCGGAGGAGCGGTTTTCGGCGGGCGCGTCCGCACGGGAAGCCGTGAGCGGGGTTCGGGGGCGGGCCGCCGCGGGAAGAGGAGGTGGGGAGTGGATCGGCTGCTGATCGGCAAGGGCGAGGAGCCCGTCCACCTGCTCGGGAAGTACGGGAACCGCCACGGCCTGATCGCCGGCGCCACCGGCACGGGCAAGACGGTTTCGCTGCTGGTGCTGGCGGAGGGCTTCTCCCGGATGGGGGTGCCGGTGTTCGTGGCCGACGTGAAGGGCGACGTGGCCGGCCTGGCGATACCCGGAACGCCGAGCGAGGGGCTCCGGGAGCGCGCGGCCCGCACCGGCGTGGAGGGCTACGCCCCCGAGGCGAGCCCGGTGGTGTTCTGGGACCTGTTCGGGGAGTCGGGCCACCCCGTCCGGATGGCGGTGAGCGAGGTGGGTCCGAGCCTGCTGGCGCGCATCCTGGAGCTCAACGACATCCAGGCCGGGGTGCTCGACGTGGTGTTCCAACTGGCCGACGAGCAGGGCCTCCTGCTCCTCGACCTGGACGACCTTCGGGCCCTGCTCGGGTTCGCGGCGGAGAACCGGAAGGAGGTCTCGCCGCAGTACGGGCTGGTGAGCGCCCAGTCGGTGGCCGCGATCCAGCGGGCCCTGCTGCGGCTCGAGCGGGAGGGCGCCGAGGAGGTGTTCGGCGAGCCCGCCCTGGACCTCGCGGACCTGCTCCGCACCGATCTCTCCGGCCGCGGCGTGGTGAACGTGCTCGCCGCGGACCGGCTGATCCTCAAGCCCCGCCTGTACGCCACCTTCATGCTGTGGCTGCTCTCCGAACTCTTCGAGAACCTCCCCGAGGTGGGCGACCTCGACCGCCCGAAGCTCGTGTTCCTCTTCGACGAGGCCCACCTGCTCTTCGACGACGCGCCGCCGGCGCTGCGCCGGAAGGTGGAGCAGGTGGTGCGGATCATCCGGTCGAAGGGGGTGGGGGTGTACTTCTGCTCCCAGTTCCCGGACGACGTGCCGGACGAGATCCTCGGCCAGCTGGGCAACCGCGTCCAGCACGCGCTCCGCGCCTTCACGCCCCGCGACCAGAGGGCGGTGCGCACCGCGGCGGAGACCTTCGTGCCCAGGCCCGGGCTCGACGTGGCCGGGGCGATCTCGCAGCTCGCCGTCGGCGAGGCGCTGGTTTCGACGCTGCAGGAGAAGGGGGTGCCGATGCCGGTGGAGCGCGCCCTGATCTGCCCGCCGCGCTGCCGGATGGGCGCGCTGACGCCGGAGGAGCGCCGGGCGGTTCGGGCGCGGAGCCCGGTGGGGGCCAAGTACGACGCCCGGGTGAACCGGGAGTCGGCCTACGAGATGCTGGCGAGGCGGGCCGCCGCCGAGGCGCGGCCCGACGCCCCCTCGAGCCGCGGGCGGGAGGCGCCCGCGGAGGAGGGCGGCGGGGCGATCCGGGACTGGCTCTGGGGCACGAAGCGGCGGCAGGGCATGGTGGAGGCCATGGCCAAGCAGGCCGCGCGGACCGTCGGGAGCCAGGTGGGCCGCCAGATCCTGCGCGGCCTCCTGGGCGGCATCCTCGGGGGGGCGCGCCGCCGGTAGCCCGGCCTGTTCCGGAGGTTCCCCGGGAAGGGGTCCGGCGCGGCCGGACCCCTTCCGTGCCGTTCGGGGTCGGGGTGCGTCGAGGTGCGCGCCGTCCCGGGGGGACCGGGGGACAATGAGTACCAAAGTGGTTACATTTACGGCGGACGGGGGAGAGAGGAGGGCGGCCATGACGAGCAAGAGGACGGAGCAGTGGGATCTGGGCGACTTTCAGGGGGAGTTTCGGCACCTTGCGGAGCGCTCGAAGGACGGGACGTTCCGGGAGAAGTTCGGGGCGCTCGCCGATGCGCTGGAGCCGATGACGAGGGAGTTCGTGCGGGAGACTTGGGGGTGCGGGCACGACCTCGGGGCCTTGCTGGGGGACCTCTCGGAGATCGCGGCGCGCGATCGGTACTGCGACCGGCCGCGAGGGTTCGAGGAAACCTGCGGGAGCCTCTACGGCGACGTGGACGCTGCGATCCGAAAGGCCGAGGAGTTTCGGAACTGCTGCTTCCAGTGACTCCGGGGTGACGTAGGGCGCACGGACGGGAGAGCCAAGGGGACGGACGGCCGGCGGAGGGGGCGCTCGGGCCATCCCGCTCTGCCGGGTCGTCGGGGAGTGCGGTGCTCAGGGGAGTCGTACGTAGAGTCCCGGCGCGTCCCCGAGGACGGGCATGCCCGGAACCCCCATCGGGGGCGGGTCGGCCGCCTCGCCGGAGCGGGCGTCGAGCCACTCCACCCAGGCCGGCCACCAGGACCCTTCGCGGACGGGGGTCTGCCTCTGCCAGGTGTCGGGGTCGAGGTAGCGGTCCTTCTCCCCGCGGGTGGCGATCTGGAAGGTGCGGCCGGGGTGTCCCGGCTCGCTGACGATGCCGGCGTTGTGCCCGCCGCTGGTGAGGACGAAGGTGACCTGGGTGTCGGCGGGGAGGTGGAGCTTGTACACCGAGCGCCACGGGGCCACGTGGTCGGTGACGGTGCCCACGAGGAACACCGGGGCGCGGATGTCGCTCAGGGCGACGGGGCGCCCCTCCACCTCGTAGCGGCCCTCGAACAGCTCGTTGTCGAGGAAGAGCTTGCGGAGGTACTCGGCGTGCATCCGGTAGGGCAGGCGGGTGGAGTCGGCGTTCCAGGTCATCAGGTCGCTCAGTTCCTCGCGCTCCCCTAGGAGGTACTCGTGGACGAGGCGCGACCAGATGAGGTCGTTGGACCGCAGGAGTTGGAAGGCCCCGGACATCTGCCGGTTGTCGAGGCAGCCGGTGTCCCACATCAGGTCTTCCAGGAAGGTGACCTGGCTCTCGTCGATGAAGAGCGAGATCTCGCCCGCCTCGGTGAAGTCGGTCTGGGCCGCCAGCAGCGTCAGGGTGCGGAAGCGGGGGTCGCCGTCGCGCGCCATGGCCGCCGCGGCGATGGTCAGCAGGGTGCCCCCCAGGCAGTACCCGACGCCGTGGACGCGGCAGCCGGGGGCGACCGCGCCGATCGCCTCGAGGGCGGCCGCGACGCCGAGGGTGCGGTAGTCCTCCAGGCCCAGGTCCCGGTCCTCGGGCCCGGGGTTCTTCCAGGAGATCATGAAGACCGTGTGGCCGGTGTCCACGAGGTGCCTGACGAGGGAGTTGGCGGGGGAGAGGTCGAGGACGTAGTACTTCATGATCCACGCCGGGACGACCAGCACGGGCTCGGGCCGGACCGTGGCGGTGGAGGGGGCGTACTGGAGCAACTCGATGAGGCGGTTCCGGTAGATGACCTTCCCCGGCGTCACGGCGAGGTCGCGCCCCACCTGGTAGCGTTCGGTGCCCGCCGGCCCCGCCGGGTCGAGGGAGCGGCGGAGGTCCTCGGCCAGGTTCCGGGCCCCCCGGGCCAGGTTGGCGCCCCCTTCGGCCATGGTCGCGCGGAGGACCGCCGGGTTCGTGGGCAGGAAGTTCGACGGCGCGAACATGTCGAGCATCTGGCGCGCGGCGAAGGAGACGACGTTCTCGTGGTGCTCGGAGACGCCGCGCACCCCGGTGGTGGCGTAGTGCCACCACTGCTCGGCCAGGAGGAAGGACTGGTGGGCGAGGTTGAAGGGCCAGGACCGCCACGCGGGGTCGCGGAACCGGCGGTCCTGGGGGAGGGCCTCGATGAACGGGGCCGCGTCCGGGTCCTGGGTCGCCTGGAGGGCGTAGAGGGCGAAGCGGTAGGATTTCTCGGCGGCGTTTCGCAGCAGTTCCATCTGCTTGCCCGGGCTGAACCCGAAGTGCAGGGCCCAGTCGGAGAAGGCGAGCAGCAGGGAGGCGGGCGAGAGCCCCAGGGTGGCCCGGCCGAGCCACGCGTGGGCCAGGCGGTCGACGTTGCGGCTGCTCTCCCTCTCGTAGCCGGTGGGCTTCATCGGGCGTCTCCTCCGACGGACCTGTGGACCTCTCCTGCTGGAACGGGCATGTATAGCGCGGGGAACGACTCTTGGCGAGGATGCACCGGGCCCGAGAGGGCGCGCTCCTCGTCGGG
The DNA here is from genome assembly GCA_963707045.1 of uncultured delta proteobacterium. Classification (GTDB taxonomy): domain Bacteria; phylum Desulfobacterota; class Deferrisomatia; order Deferrisomatales; family JACRMM01; genus CAZGRT01. The sequence continues at coordinate 125,617 of CAVPOV010000001.1, read as the reverse complement.
GCAGGAGCGGCGAGACGTGGAGCGCAAGACCGACGGGCGCGGCGCGGCCGGCGTCCGTGGACAGTGAGGGAAGCATGAGCAGACATGCCGGTCGGGGGGGGCTCGTGCGCCTGCTCGTGGTATCCCGGGACCCGACGCTGGAGGACGGGGTCAGGTCTGCCGGGCGCAGGGCTGCGGAGGGCAGGCCCGTAGAGGTCGACCGGCTGATGCCGGAGGCCGCGGGCGCCGTTCACGGGAGGCAGGCGGACTGGGATTTCATCTTGGTGGACGTTCGAGGGGAGGACGCGGGGCTTGCCGCCCGCGTCAGGCAGACTTGCGCTCTCACCCCTCTCGTCTTCCTGGCGGCCGGGGGCGGGCAGCGGCCTCCCGAAAGCCAACCTTCGCTCACCGAGTGGGTGTCGGAGGAGGAATTCAGCCCCGCTCTCCTGGAACGGCTGATCCGGTACATGGTCCGCCTCCACCACAGCGAGCTCCGCCGCCGGGACGCCCGGCGGGCGGTGCGCATGAAGCGTTCCGAGTTTCAGAGCGTCATCGAGAGGAATGCGGACGCGATCGTGATCGTCGACCTCGAGCGCCGGGTCCGCTTTGCCAATCCGGCCGCGGGGCGCCTGTTCGGCCGGGCCGCGGAGGAGATCGTCGGGACGCTCTTCGGCTTCCCCGTTTCCGACGGGCAGACCACCGAGGTGGAGATCGTCGGGCGGGAAGGCCAGTGCTCCGTCGCGGAGATGCGCATCGTGGACACCGAGTGGGACGGCGAGCCCGCCCACCTGGCGAGCCTGCGCGACGTGACGGACCGCAAGCGCACGGGGGAGGCCCTGGCGTGGGAGGCTGCCTCGAAGGGCGCCCTCGCGGAGCTGTCGAGGGCCCTGGTGGCGGACAAGAGCGTGGAGGAGATGTCCGCCCTCGTCCTCGACCACGTCCAGCGGCTGACCGGGAGTCCCCACGGGTTCGTCGGGTACATCGACGAGGAATCGGGCCACCTCGTGTGCCCGACCATGACCCGGAACGTCTGGGAGTCCTGCCGGGTGCCGGACAAGAGCGTCGTGTTCCACGAGTTCCGCGGGCTTTGGGGCTGGGCGCTGCGTCACCTGCTTCCGGTGGTCGCGAACGACCCGGAGCGGGACCCGCGCTCAGAGGGTGTGCCGGAGGGCCACGTGGCGGTCCGGCGGCTCCTGGCCGTGCCGGCGGTCGCCGGGGACGAGCTCGTCGGGGAGATCGCCGTGGCCAACGCGGACCGCGACTACGGCGAAGGGGAGCTCGCCCTGGTGGAGGGCATGGCATCGCTCTACGCCCTGGCCGTGCAGAGGAAGCGGGCCCACGACGCGCTCGAGCGGGCGAAGGAGGAGGCCGAGCGGGCGAACAGCGCCAAGAGCGAGTTCCTCGCCAACATGAGCCACGAGGTCCGCACCCCGATGAACGGGATCGTCGGCATGCTGGGCCTCCTCGAGGAGGCGCCCCTGGACGCCGTGCAGCGGGACTACCTGGCAGCGGCTCGGGATTCGGCGCTGACGCTGCTCCGCATCATCGACGACATCCTCGACTTCTCGAAGATCGAGGCGGGGCGGCTCGACCTCGAGGAGTCCGACGTCGACGTGCACGACCTCGTGGACGGGACGCTCCGGGGCTTCGGCGTCGAGGCCCGGCGGAAGGGGTTGGAGCTGACAGCCTCGGTGGCGCCGGAGTCCCCCGAGCGGGTGCGGGGGGATCCGGGCCGGCTCCGCCAGGTGCTCGGCAACCTGCTGGGAAACGCGGTCAAGTTCACCGAAACCGGGTGCGTGCGGCTCCAGGTGGCCCCGGCCGGCGGTCCCCCGGAGGGGAAGGGCAGGTGCCGGCTGCGCTTCGTCGTGGAAGACACCGGCCCCGGGATTCCCGCGGGGAAGCGCGGCCGCCTCTTCGAGCGGTTCAGCCAGGTGGACTCCGGGACCCGGCGGCGCTACGGCGGCACCGGGCTCGGCCTCGCCATCGCCCGGCGGCTGGTCTCCGCCATGGGAGGGGAGATCGGCGTGGAGAGCGAGGAGTGGGCGGGTTCGCGGTTCTGGTTCGAGGTCCCGTTCGCTCCGGCGCAGGAGACCCGGCCCCCGAGGCCCCGCGTGAACGGGCTCCGCGTGCTCCTGATCCACCAACCGGGCCCCGTGCGGGATTCCCTGGTCGAGGCCCTGGCGGAGTGGGAGATCCCGGTGAGCCTGGCGGAGCGGCCCGAGGATGCCCTCCGTGAGGCCCGGGCGGTGCGGGGGGCGGGGGAGGCGGTGGGCGTGCTGCTGGTGGGGCTCGCGGAGGCCTGGGGCGACCCGCGGGGCGTGGCGACGCAGTTTCGCCGGGAGCCGGCGCTCCAGGGGGCGCCCCTGGGGTTCCTGCTGCCGTCCACTCCGGCGGGGGCCCCCGCGGTTCCCTGCGGGGAGCCGTGGGTCGCGGGGTGCCTGGAGGCGCCCTTCACCCGAAGCAGGCTCCGAAGGTTCCTGGAGGAGCTCGCGGCGTCTGGTTCCCGCTCCGCGCCGACCTCCCCCCGCGCCGCTTCGGCCGGCGCCGCCCTGCGGGTGCTCCTCGTGGAGGACAACGAGGTGAACCGCCTGCTCGCCGCGGCGCTGCTGGGACGGCGGGGCTGGCTCGTGCGGGAGGCGGCCACCGGCCGCGAGGCCCTGGCCGCCCTGGAGGCCGAGGAGTTCGACGTCGTCCTGATGGACGTGCAGATGCCCGACCTGGACGGCTTGGAGGCGACCCGGGTCCTGCGGGAACGGGAGCGGGAGCGGGGCGGCCACGTGCCCGTGGTGGGGCTCACGGCCCACGCGATGAAGGGCGACCGGGAGCGCTGCCTCGAGGCCGGGATGGACGGGTACGTGAGCAAGCCGGTGGAGGCCGAGGAACTCTACGGAGCGGTGGAGCAGCAGCCTCGCCCGCAGGGTCGCCCGCCCGTCCCAGCCCTCCCCCGTGGACCTCGCCCCGCTGCTCGCGGGCCTGCGCGACAGCTGGGAGACCGTGGGCAAGCTGGTCCGCAGCTTCGAGACCACCGGCCCCCAGGCCCTCGCGAGCCTGCGGGGCGCCCTGGAGGCGGGAGACCACGCCGCTCTCGAGTTCGCGGCCCACAAGCTGCGCGGGTCGGCCAACATCTTCGGCGCGAAGCGCCTGTGCGGCCTCGCCGCCCGGGCCGAGGACCTGGGTCGCGCGGGAGACCTCGGCGCGGCGGCCTCCGTGGTGGAGGAGATCGAGCGGGAGACGGGCAGTGTGCTCGCGGCCCTCGCGGCCCGAGTCCCTGCCGGGTGACCTTCCCTCAGCGGGTGAGCTTCTTGTAGCGGATGCGGTGGGGCTGGTCGGCCTCGGCCCCCAGGCGCCGCTTCCGGTCGGCCTCGTAGTCCTGGTAGTTGCCCTCGAACCACACCACCCGGCTGTCGCCCTCGAAGGCCAGGATGTGGGTGGCGATGCGGTCCAGGAACCAGCGGTCGTGGCTGAGACGACCAGGGCGCAGCCGGCGAACTCCAGCAGCGCCTCCTCCAGGGCCCGCAGGGTGTCCACGTCCAGGTCGTTGGTCGGCTCGTCGAGCAGGATCAGGTTGGCGCCGCGCTTGAGCAGCTTGGCCAGGTGGACCCGGTTGCGCTCGCCGCCGGAGAGGTCCTGGACCCGCTTCTGCTGGTCCGCGCCCTTGAAGTTGAAGGCGGCGACGTAGGCGCGGGAGTTCACCTTGCGCTTGCCGAGCTCCACGAAGTCGGCCTTGTCGGAGATCTCCTCCCAGACCGTCTTCCCGCCGGCCAGGGCGTCGCGGCTCTGGTCGACGTAGGCCATCGTCACCGTCTCGCCGACCCGCAGGGTGCCCGCGTCGGGCTGCTCCTGCCCCGTGATCATGCGGAACAGGGTCGTCTTGCCGGCGCCGTTGGGGCCGATGACGCCGACGATGCCGCCCTGCGGCAGCCGGAAGTTCAGGTCGTCGAACAGCAGCCGGTCGCCGTAGGCCTTGGACAGGTCCTCGGCCTCCACCACCAGGTCGCCCAGGCGCGGCCCGGGCGGGATGACGATGGCCCCGGCCTCCACCCGGCCCTGGCCGCCCTCCGTCTGGAGCAGCTCCTCGTAGGCGTTGAGCCGCGCCTTGCCCTTGGCCTGGCGCGCCCGGGGGGCCATGCGGATCCACTCGAGCTCCCGCTCGAGGGTCTTGCGGCGGGCCGTGGTCTGCTTCTCCTCCTGGGCCAGGCGCTTCTCCTTCTGCTCCAGCCAGGAGGAGTAGTTGCCCTCCCAGGGGATGCCGCGGCCGCGGTCCAGCTCCAGGATCCAGCCGGCCACGTTGTCCAGGAAGTAGCGGTCGTGGGTGACGGCCACCACGGTGCCCGGGTACTCGGGCAGGTGGCGCTCCAGCCAGGCCACCGACTCGGCGTCGAGGTGGTTGGTGGGCTCGTCCAGCAGCAGCAGGTCGGGCTGCTGCAGCAGCAGCCGGCACAGGGCCACGCGGCGCCGCTCGCCGCCGGAGAGGGTGGCGACCCCGGCGTCCCCGGGGGGCAGCGCAGGGCGTCCATGGCGATCTCGAGCGTGCGGTCGAGCTCCCAGGCGCCGGCCGCGTCGATCGCGTCCTGCACCCGGGCCTGCTCGGCCAGCAGCTTCTCCATCTCGTCGGCGTCCATGGGCTCGGCGAACTGCGCGTTGATCTCGTCGAACTCGCGCGAGCAGGGCGCGCGTGTCCGGCGACCCCTTCGTCCACCACTTGCCGCCACGGTCTTGGCCGGGTCCAGCTCCGGCTCCTGGGGCAGGAAGCCCACCCGGATGCCGTCGGCGGGCCAGGCCTCGCCGATGGAACTCGGTGTCCAGGCCCGCCATGATCCGCAGCAGCGTGCTCTTGCCCGCGCCGTTGAGGCCGAGCACGCCGATCTTGGCGCCCGGGCAGGAACGACAGCCAGATGTCCTTGAGGACTTCCCGGTTGGGGGGGTAGACCTTGGTGAGGCCCTTCATCACGAAGACGTACTGGTGCGCCACGGACTCCTCCGGATGCGAGGGAGGGACGAAAGCGACGCCTTATACCCGCCGGGCGGCGGCGGTGCAAGGCCGCCGAAGGGCCGCGGCCGCCTCCTGCGGGGCTCCGCCGGGCGGGTCTACGGGGGCGGGGGTCCCTCCGCCGTCCCCGCGGTGGCGGCCCGGAGCGCGGAGGCGAACGCGGGAGTCACGTCGAGGAGCGGAGTGCGGCACGGCGGCCCCTCGGCGAACCGGAAGCTCGACACCGCGCCCTCGGCATCGACGCGGATCACGCTCGCCGAGGAGGTCCCGAAGCGGTCGGGGGGGCGGGGGTGGATGCAGAGGGGGAACGAGCCGGGGGCCGGGGGCTCGTGGTCGGCGAGAAAGGACAGCAGTTCCTCGTCGGTGGGCTCCGCGCCTCCCGACGCCAGGCGCTCCATGCGCTCCCGGGAGCGCACGGCCTTGGGGTCGTCCGGGTCGCCGAAGCGCGAGTTCGTCACCACGTGGCATCCCGGCGGCAGCCGGTGGAGGCGGGTTCCCCCGGACCCGTCGTGGTCGAGCACCAGGGCGTCCCGGTGGTCGGCGACCAGGAGGGTGTACGCCTTGCACGCGGCCGCTCCCGCCTCCGCGCGCCGCGCGGCTTCCCTCGCCGTGGGGTGGCGGAGCGCCTCGAGCACGAGCACGCCCCGGGTGCACAGGCTTCCGCCCCGTCGGAGCGTGCCCTCGTGGTTGGCGAGCGCGGCGACGACCCCGCAGCCGTTGACCCCGAGCCAGGTGCCGCCGGCCACGAGGTCCACGGGGCCGAAGACCAGCGGGTCCGAGGCGAGGGGCCGCGGCCCGGCCCACGCGCGGTCGAGCAGTTCGTCCCGGTTGGCCGCGAAGACCAGCGGGTGCCCGGGGAAGGTGCGGAAGAAGAGGTGTAGTGTGCACATCTCCGACGGCCGGCGGCAGGGGTTCGGGGCGGATTGTACCGGGAGCGGGGAGTGCGGGCCAGACCGGTCGGGTCAGGGGTGGCAGCCGGTGCACAGGGCGGTCCCCTTCGCCCGGAGGCGGCGGGGGACGAGGCCCGAGCTCATGTGCGCCTCGTGACACGTCACGCACCCGACCCTTCCGTCCCGGTCGAGAGGGAACGCGTCCGAGACCTGCATCCTGGGAGGGGGCGCCGCCAGGTGGTTGGCGCCGGCCGGGTGGGCCTCGGCCTCGTGGCACAGGAGGCAGACCATGGTGGGGCCGGCCATGAGGCTCGCCCGCGGGTCCTCGCCGGGGGAGGGCAGCGACTCGTGGCACCAGCGGCACAGGTCGGGGTCGTCGCCGTGGGGGTTGACCGCCGCGAATTCCCGGCGGGCGTGGCAGGCCCAGCAGAGGTCGTCGCGGGCCTCGGCCCGGTCGTAGTGTCGGACCCGCATGCCCTGGCGCCCGGTGGAGCAGCCGTTGTCGTGGCATGTGTAGCAGGTCAGCCGCCCGCGGCGGTCCAGGGGCAGGGGCACCGCGGCCGCTTCGAGCCGCGTGCGGACCCGCTCGGGCAGGGAGAGCCCGGTGGGGTGGTGGCCGCGCTCCGTGACGTGGCAGGACAGACACAGCCGGGTCATGTCGCCCCCGTAGAGGAGGGCGAAGCCCGGGGGCTGGATCTGGTCGGAGAAGGAGACGGCGTGGCATCCCCGGCAGGCGGAGTAGGACTCAGCGTGGGGGTTCTCTTCCTGCCCCCGCGCGAGGTGCCGGGCGAACTCCGGGCGGAGGTGGCCGGTCGTGGTGGAGGTGGCGTGGGGGTCGTGACACGTGGCGCACGTGACCGTCCCGTCGGCCGCCGTGGGGAGCCCTCGCGGGAGCGGCAGGCGCGGGTTCACGTCGGCCGGGTGCTCTCCGCGCCGCAGGCCGTGGCAGAAGCCGCAAAGCTTCTCGACGGGGCCGCGCACCGTGGACGCCCCGTGCGCGGGATCGTGGGGCACCTCGGTGTGGCAGGTGACGCAGCGTCCGAGCCCCTGGCGGGCCCAGTGAGGGCTGAGGGCCCCGAGACCCTGGGGGTGGCAGCGGGCGCAAAAGCGCCGGGCCGACGGCAGGCAGTCCTCCTCCCCGTCGGCCACGAAGGAGGTGGCCGGGTCGCCGCCGTGGAGGCGGTGGCAGGTGCGGCACAGGAGCCGGCCGTCCCGGGAGAGCTGGAACTGTGCCGGTGCCGGCCGGGACGGCACGACGCCGACCGGGTGGGGGATGGGCGCGTCCCGGTGGCAGGCGGAGCAGTCGAGGGGGTCCTCTCCGGCGTGGCAGCGCTCGCAGTCCAGTGCCCGGTGCGCCCCGGCGAGGGGCGCGGGCTCCGAGGCGAAGGCCCCGGTCCAAGGCAGGACCCAGAGGAGTGCGGCGAGCCCGAGCCGCCTCATGGCGGACTCCGGAGCAGGTTCATGAGGCGCAGCACCTCCCGCTTCGTGGGGTCGCGGGGAACGTCTCGGAACCGCCGGAGGTTCTCGTTCAGGACGCGGAGGGCCTCGCGCTTCTCGCCCCGCAGTTCCAGCAGGCGGGCGATGTCGAGGCGGACGCCGTGGGTGATGGGGTCGCCGGGGTCCTCCTCGAGGACGGCCCGGTAGGCGCACAGGGCCTCCTCCGGGCGGCCGAGCCGCTCGAGGACCTCCCCCTCGAGGCGCAGGGCGGGGAGGTAGCCGGGGGCGATGCGGCGAAGGCTGCGGGTCCGCTCCAGCGCGTCGTCCAGGCTACCGGACCGATAGTTGGCGCGGGCCTCGTCGTACAGGGCGAGCCGGGAGAAGACGGCGCGGAGGTTCGCCTTCGCCTCCAGCAGGGCCGGCTTCGCCGCGATGGCCTCCCTGAAGGCCTTCGCCGCCTCTTCGTACCGGTTCAGGTGGTACAACGCGACGCCCCGGGCGTTCAGCACCTCCTCGGCGTTGTAGAAGCCGGGGTACTTCGCGGCGAAGCGGTCCAGGCTTTCCAGGGCCTTCTCCGGCTCCCCTCCTCTGAGGTAGAGCAGCCCCTGGAAGTACAGCCCCTGGTAGAGGTCGCGCTCCCGGGCCGGGGGCGGGGCGGCTTCCAGCGCGAGGGTGAACCTCTCGTACGCCGCCGCTGCGTCGTCGTAGCCGCGGTGCCGCGTCTCGAAGAGTTCCTGGTGGATTCGCCCGAGGGCGAGGGAGGGGAAGGGATAGGCGGGGTCGAGTTCCTGGGACCGGTGGAACAGCGCGAACGCCTCGTCGAGGTTCCCGGCGCGGAAGGAGCGGAGGCCCCGCCGGTACACTTCGGGGGCGGTCTCTTCGGACGTCGCCGGCTCCGGGTCGTCCGCGCCCGGCGCCCGACCCGACGCCGCCACGGTGGAAAGCACCGCGGCCGTCAGGAGGACCAAGACCGGGCTGCCGCCGCGAGATCTCGTCGTCCGCGCCATCGAAAACCCTCCCCCTGGGGGGAAACTACTTCGGGGCCGGACGGTGTCAAGGGGGCAAGACGAGCGGGGGCCCGGAGGCCCCCGCGGGTCGTACCGGAGAACGGGAGGTCGCCGTCAGGGCGCCCAGCGCGTGAACACGAAGTCGTGGTCCTTCACGTTCGCCTCGTGGCACGGGAAGCACGTCTTGTAGAGCTCCGCGTCCCCCACGGGCTTGCCGTCGGGCGAGAACCTCCCGAACCCCCACCCCCCGTCGGAGGCGTACTTCTTCGAGTCCTTCACCATGAACTCCAGGCTCACCGGCTCGCCCGGCACCACCGCCTCCTCCCACTCGGCGCTCTTCACCGCCTTGTAGACGAGCTTCGCGATCACCGAGCCGTCCGGGAAGGGCAGGGTCTTCGCCCGGTACGCCTGGGCCATCGTGTCGTTGGCCAGCATCATCCGGATGTGCCCCTTGTCCGTCCGGTGCGACGGGGCCACGGCCGTCCAGCCCCGGTACCCTTCGGGGAGTTGCACGCCGGTCACCGCGGTGGGGCGGTCGGAGGCGGAGGCCGGCGGCGAGGCCGCCAGGGCCGCGCCGGCGAGGATTCCAGCGAGGAGGAGGGTCGGTCGAGACGGTGTCATCGTTGCCTCCGGCGAAGGGGTTCCAAACGAACGCGAAGGGTAGCCGCGAGCGCGGCGCTGTCAAAGGAGTCGGCGCTCGGTTCCGCAGGAAGGCTGTAACCGCTTCGGGCCCGACGACATCCAACCGCGCAGCAAAGGGGCCCGGCTTCCCCGGTCCCCCATCCCTTTCCGGCATTCCGAGAGGAGATCGAGATGGCAAGGCGGATCGTGTTCGGTCTGGCGGCATTCCTGGTGCTCCTGGCAGGCCCCGCGGCTCGGGCGGAAGAACGTTACGGCGATGGAGTGACGCTCGAGGAGAGGACGCCGATATCGGTGATCGCGGCGGCGCCGGAGGAGTGGGTGGGGAGAGCGGTCCTGGTGGAGGGGACGGTGGTGGAGGTCTGCGCCAAGCGGGGCTGCTGGATGGACGTCGCCAGCGACCAGGCGTACCAGAAGATCCGGATCAAGGTGGACGACGGGGTCATCGTGTTCCCGATGAGCGCTCGGGGCAAGGTCGCTCTCGTCCAGGGCAGGGTCGAGGCGGTGCGGAGGACTCCGGAGGAGGCCCTGGCGTGGGCGAAGCACGTGGCCGAGGAGCAGGGACGTCCGTTCGACCCGTCGGCGGCGGCCGAAGCCGCAACGGAGTACCGGGTCCGGGCCACCGGGGCGATCATCCGGTGAGGGCCCAGCGGCGGGGGAAGAGAGGATCGGTCGGGCTCGAGTGGCGCCGGTGGAACCGGGTTCTGCACAGGGACCTCGGATACCTCTGCTTCGGCCTCACCGTCGTGTATGCGTTGTCCGGCGTGGCTCTGAACCACGTCGCCGACTGGAACCCCAACTACCTCGTCGAGCGCGACCAGGTCCACGTCGGCGATCTCTCCTCGGTGAAGCCCGAGGCCCTGGCCGGGGAGGTGATGGCGCGCCTGCAACTCGACGAGCCGGTCCGGAACACGTTCCGGCCCGACCCGGAGACGCTGCAGGTGTTCCTCGCGGAAGGGACCCTTACCGTCCGACCGTCCGCGGGCATCGTCGAGTTGGAGACGGTCACGGAGAGGCCGGTCCTCCGTCCCATGAACGTGCTCCACCTCAACGTCCCGAAACGCGGTTGGACGTGGGTTGCCGACGTCTACGCCCTGTTGCTGGCGGTCGTGGCGGCGACCGGCGTCCTCGTGGGGGTCGGGAGGGGCGGCTTCCGGGGACGCGCCGGATGGCTCACCGCCCTCGGAGTCTCGGTTCCCCTCGTCTTCCTCGCCCTGCACTACGGATAGGAGTCGGCCGAGACTCGCCGGTCGTCCTCCCGGGAGGCCCTTCCCCACGGAATCGGCGATCCGCCGGTTGCGCCGGGGACGCTCCCTCTGGGAATCTACGGAAACGAGCGGAGAGGCCTGCAGTGCTGCGGCGCCGCTACCGCGCCCCACGCGACACCGAGGAGGTTCCATGAAGCGTTCCGCTGAGGGGTTTTCGTGCACCGAGTGCAGCGCGGTGTGGAGCAAGAAGGGCCAGACGCACTGCTGGAGCGGGGAGGGCGGCCCGCCGCGGCCCGACCGCTGCCCTTCGGGCGGCCACGGGGACGAGATCCGCGAAGCCTTCGAGGCGTACCGGAGCGGCGGCGAAGAGGCGAGGATGGCCGCGGTCGCGGCCAAGGTGGAGGGGCTTTGCTACCAGCCGGTGCCCGGGAGCCCGGCGGTGAACGCCCGGTGGACGCGGGTGGAGGACACCATCGCCTTCGCCAAGCTCATGGAGTACCGGACGATCGGCATCGCCACCTGCATCGGCCTCCTGGAGGAGAGCCGCCGCCTCGCCTCCATCCTGGAGGCGCAGGGGTTCGCGGTGCAGAGCGTGTGCTGCAAGGCCGGCAGCATCGACAAGCGGGAGTTGGGGATCGCCGAGGAGGACAAGGTCCGCCCCGGGAGCTTCGAGCCGGCGTGCAACCCCATCGCCCAGGCGGAGCTGCTCAACGGAGTGGGCACGGACATGAACGTGATCGTGGGGCTGTGCGTGGGCCACGACATGCTGTTCTCACGCCACTCGAAGGCGCCCGTGACGACCCTCGTCGTCAAGGACCGGGTGACGGGGCACAATCCTGTGGCCGTCCTCCACGGCGTTTCATTCTATTACAAGAGACTCCTAAAAAACCCGCTCAGACCCCTTGAAAACAGGCAAAAACCAGACTAAGTCTCCCCTTTGACATTCCACCCTATACCACCCGCTGCAACCCCTCCAGAGGAACCCGGAGGGGAACCCAGCGAGGAACCCGGGAGGGAGGGCGCAATGGGGAAACGGTGGACCGACCGCTACGTCAAGTCGCTGGAACCCAAGGCGACGCGCTACGACGTCCGGGAGGGGGACGGACTCGGGATTCGGGTTTCCCCCGACGGGACCAAGCATTGGTTTTTCATGTGGGCCCGCGAGGGGCGAAAACGACGCCAGCACCTCGGCGCGTACCCTCAAATCTCCGTCGCGGACGCCCACAAGGAACACGGGCGCATCCTCAACGACCTGGAACACGGGCGGGACCCGTTCGCGGACCGCGACGCGCGGCGCACGTCCCCCACGGTGGGGCGCCTGATCGACCTGTACCTCAAGGAGTGGGCCGAACCCCGGAAACGGTCCTGGAAGACCGACGAACGCATCCTCCGGAAGGAACTCAAACCCTGGACCCACCGCAAGGCGGCGGACATTCGGCGGGCGGACGTCAAGGACGTCCTCGCGGAGATCGTCGCCCGCGGGTCCCCGGGAATGGCGAACGTCACGGCGGCGGTTGTCCGAAAACTGTTCGCGTGGGCCGTCCAGGAGGAAATCCTGGAGGCGTCGCCGGCGTACATGGTCCAAAACCCCGCGCCGCGCAAACCCCGCCAGCGGGTCCTGACCGACCGGGAGATCCGGGGGTTCTGGACCGGCCTTGACCGCACCAAGGTTTCCGACTCGGCGCAACGCGCCCTCCGCGTCGTCCTCCTGACCGGCCAGCGCCCCGGGGAAGTGGCGGGGATGCGGTGGGAGGAGATCGAGGACGAACTGACGGGCGTTTGGTGGACCATCCCGGAGGAGCGCAGCAAGAACGGACAGGCGCACCGTGTTCCCCTGTCGGGCGCTGTCCTGGACATCCTCGGGACGTGGGGCGAGGAAGGCCCCGTCTTCCCGTCGCCCTTCCCCGGGCGGACCGCCTCGCCCCTACACGAGGACGCCCTCGGACAGGCAGTCCGCGGCATCCTCCCTCAACTGAAGATCGCGAAATTCACCCCCCACGACCTCCGCCGGACCTGCGCGACGCGGATCGCGGAGGCGGGAGCTTCCCGCGTCGTCCTCGACCGGATACTCAATCACCGGGAACGCGGCGTCACCGCGCGCCATTACGACCGCTACGAATACGCGGCGGAAAAGCGCGCGGCCCTCGACGCCTGGGCGGAACACCTCCGACAGATCGTGAAGGGCAAACCCGCCCGCGTCGTCCCCCTCCGGAAGGCGGGAGGGTAGCGCCATGGGGAAGCGGACGCGGGAGTGGTTCCGACGGGCGCAGGAGCGCCGACGGGATCGGTTGTCGCTGGAGTCCTTGGAGGAGGACGGGGGCCGCGCGGAAACCATCCTGGAATGGGTCCGGAGACGGGAAGGCGAGAGTAGGAGCGAACTCGACGCGACGGAGGAGGCAGCCAGTCTGGCCGACGCGTTCGGGGATGCATTCCTCCAGGCGGTCCCCGCGGAATCGTCCCCCGAGCGCCTTGCCCTCCTTTCGATGGTACTGGAGGAGTGCGCCAACATTCGAGGGGCGGCGAAACGATACGCCGCCGCGATTGTCGAAACCGACGAGGCGACGGCAACCGTCGCGCACCTCCTGGACCGGGAGGGGTTCAGTCCCCGAACTTATGGCGCGCTCTGTGAGGCGCTGTCCCTGGACGGCAGTCGCCTTGCCGCGGGCGCCGCATTCGCGGGGACCTGGGCGAACAGCCTCCTTGCGGCGAAACTCGACCCCTCTGCGGTCGGCGGGCGACGCGGGGGCGCTCCCCGATTCGCACACGTCTGGCTCGACGCCGTGGCCGACCTCATGGAGAAAAGGGGCGCCCGCGCGTCGTGCGGGCAATTGTGGATCGCCACGGAGTCATGGCGCTACAAGTCCGCTGACGGCGAGGTTTACCGCGACGGGGACTGCCTCGTCTCGAACCATGGAGAGGAGAACCGGGGAATCGAGTTCGGACGCTTCCGACAAATCGTCCGCGAAGTCCGGAAACGGCAAGCGGTGGAAGTTGTGCGGCAAGCCGTCCCGGCCGCGTTTGACCGCTTCCGGGAGAAAACCGCCCCCCTGAAATCCCGCCCCCCAAAATAGGGTGTAATTAACCCCCCTTTTTTACACCCCCCACCCCGCAATGTTCCTCCTAGATTTCACCCGATTCAGGGAGGGACCGCCATGGTTGCCATCATTTCCCCCGAAGCCGACCGCATCATCCGTGAACCCGAACGCCGCGCCAAGACCGGACTCCCATCCACGACATGGTGGAGGTTGGAGAAGGCCGGGAAGGCACCTCGCCGCCTCCAACTGACGCCGCATAGCGTCGGCTGGCGGTTGTCGGAAATCGTGGCGTGGATGGCGAACCGGGAGAAGGGCGGGGCGCCCGCACCGACGAAGGCAATCACGGCACGACGAGAAAAGGCGCGGAAGGCCGCCGCGGTCGCGTCCTGACATGGCGCCCCCAGAAAACGCGAGAGGGCGGGAACCCGAAGGTACCCGCCCACCGCCCCAGAGGCCCCCGCGTCCGGCGACGTGCCCCGCATGGTACCAGACGCCCGTCTGGTGTCAAGCCCGGGTGCTCCTGACTGCCGCCGCCCCCATCCTCCTCGGTGCCCTCTTGGCGCCCCTCTTCCTGTGGCTGGTGGTGCCATGAGCAAGGGACGCCGCGACCATCCCCCGCCCTGGTCCGAAGACGCGGAGCGCGCCGTCCTCGGCGGTTGTCTCCACAATCCCGACAATCTCGACGCCCTCGACCTCGACGCCGGCGCGTTCTGGTCCACGGAACACCGGCGCGTGTGGGAAGCCCTCGGCGCGATCCGCGCCGCGGGGGAACCCGTGGACCTCCCCACGGTCGCCGCCCGCCTCAAGGGGAAGGTCGAGGCGGCAACGGTTGCGGGACTGACGACCCAGGCGGACGGGACCCCGGACGTCGTGACGCACCATGCGCGTACAGTCCGCCGTCTCGCGGGGCGACGCGCGGCCCTCGGGGTCGCCGAGACTGCCGCGCAACGCCTCCGGGAGGACCCCGACGCGGACCCCGCGAAACTACTGTCCGACGTCCACGGCGCCCTGTCCCGCATCGACACGGGGGGGCCGGCGGTCCGGGGAATCGGGGCGGCGGACCTCATGGCGCTGGACCTCCCCGCCCCATCCTTCGTCGTGGCGGACATTCTCCCCGAGGGGTTGTCCCTCTTGGTCGGCCCGCCGAAACTTGGCAAGTCGTTTTTCGCCCTCGCCCTCGGCGCCGCCGTGGCACACGGGGGACCCGCCCTCGGCGGTATCCGGACGGAACCGGGGCGGGTCCTGGTCGTCGCCCTGGAGGACAGCCGGCGACGCGTACAAAACCGCCTCCGGATGCTCTTGGAGGGGACGCCGCCCCCGGACGAACTGACCATCGTCACGCTTGAGGACCGATGGCCCCGACCTCTTCCGGAAGGGTTGACGGACCTCGCCCGCTACGTCCGTGACCACAAACCACGCCTCATCGTCTTGGATACCCTCGGACGACTCCGACGCGCCGGCAACGGCAAGCGCAACGCCTACGGGGTGGACGTGGACGAACTCGGACCCCTCCAGGCACTCGCACAGGGGACACCGGGCCTTGCCGTCCTCGCCCTCCACCACACGCGAAAGGGGACCTCCGCGGACTACTTGGAAAACGCCTCGGGGACGTTCGGCGTCGCGGGGACGGCGGACGCGATTTTGACGATTGCGCGAACACGGGCCCCTTGCTCACGTGGGTTATGGTGAAGGCGCCAACCACCACCACAGAGCCACCACCAAGGAGGCAGGCCATGAGTGAGCATACCACCCTTTTTGTCGGACTGGATGTGCATAAGGACTCGATCGACGTGGCGATCGCCGAGGACGGACGGAACGGAGAGGTGCGGCACTACGGTGCCATCGGCGGCAACCTGGCTTCGGTGGACAAAGTGCTGCGCCGGTTGCGATCGCGGCGAGCAACGCTGCGGGTGGTGTACGAAGCGGGGCCGTGCGGCTACGAGATCTATCGACACCTGATGGCACAGGGGATCGAGTGCGTCGTCGTGGCGCCTTCGCTGGTGCCCAAGCGCAGTGGGGACCGGGTGAAGACGGACCGGCGCGATGCCCTGGCCTTGGCGCGACTGCACCGGGCCGGGGAGTTGACGGGGGTATACGTCCCATGCGCGCAGGACGAGGCAATGCGAGACCTGGTGAGGGCGCGTGGGGACGCCAAGCAGGCGGAGCGCAAGGCCAAGCAGCGGCTGGGATCGTTTCTGCTGCGCCACGGGGTCCGGTTTGCCGGCCGAACGGCGTGGTCGCGAGCCCACCGTCGTTGGCTTGCCGACCAGAGGTTCGCCCATCCGGCGCAGCAGATGGCGTTTCAGGAGTACGTCAACGCCGTCGAACAGTCGGAAGAGCGCGTGGCGCGGCTTACCGAACAGATCCGGCTGTTGTTGCCCCACTGGCGACTGGCTCCGGTGGTGGAGGCGTTCCAGGCGATGCGGGGCGTGTCGCTCCTCGTGGCGGCAACGATGGCCGCGGAGGTGGGGGACCTGAGCCGGTTCGATAACCCGCGCCAGTTGATGGCGTATCTGGGGCTGGTGCCTTCGGAGCACTCGAGCGGCGATACGACGCGGCGGGGTTCCATTACCCGAGCCGGCAACAGCCATGCACGCCGCGCCCTGGTGGAGGGCTCGTGGACGTACCGGCATCCAGCGCGCGTCAGTCGGCAGATGGCCGATCGGTTGGAACACCTGCCCCAGGCGGTGCGCGACATCGCCTGGAAGGCCCAGGTCCGATTGTGCCAGCGCTTCCGGCGACTGGAGGCCAAAGGAAAACGCTCTCAGGTCGTCGTCACCGCCATCGCACGGGAAATGGCGGGATTCCTGTGGGCGATTGCTCGGCAGGTTCCGATTCCAGCGCCCTGATTGCGGGGGACCGAACAGCCAAGACAACCAGGCTCCGGCGTTTGCCCGGAGCCGGCACAACGAGATCCAGGACACGCGCAGGAGCGCGACCACGGCCAGGAGAACCCTCGAGGACACTACGAGATCCGGCTGCGGCCCAACGCTCGACGCTAGACCGAGGCAGCTCCGCGACGAATCGAAGTCCGGGGTCCGCGTCACCCTCGACGGCGAATACCTGCACGTCCGCGCCCCTGCCGACGCCGTTACTGAAGAACTCCGCGCGACGCTTGCCGAACGCAAGGCGGACATTCTCGCCGCCCTGCGCAACGCGCCCCCGTGGCGGCGCGACCTCGACGCGTGGCCGGCGGAATGGCGGGAGGCGTGGACCGTGTACCGAGAACACTTCCTCGCCGCCGGGTTCCATCCCCGCGCGGCGGAATGGCTGGCGGCGGACACCTTGGCGCCCCTCCTGCGGGGCGACACACAGACCGGAGGAGCGAAATGCGAACGGCCCCCGAGAAACTGACAGCCCTCGCGGACAAGATTGCCTTCCTGAGCGCCCCCCTCGCCCGACGCCCTGGCGCGTCCATGCTGGCTTTGCAGAGTGTGGAGGCGGACGGTTTGTGCGCCCTGCTGTCCGACGTGGAGGACGACCTGCGCAAAATCGCGCGGGACCTGGAGGGGGTCCGATGACAGCCGACCGTTTCCGTCCCCTGTCGGAAGAGGACCAGCGGCGTTGCATCGAATTGGCTTTGGCCCTCGGGGCCGACGTCAACCGTCACCTCGCGGCGGACCCCTCGTTGACCCTCGTTCACGTCGCCGGCGCCCTGAGTCTGATCCGGACGTCGGTCGCCGCCTGGGCCGAGGACAACGGTCGACCCGGGGTCGCCGCCATCGGCTGTGTCCGCTCCGACGACGTACTCCGGAAGATGGAACCGGCGGGGAGCGCGTGACGGGTCCTTCCCAGCCGAGCCGGGCAGGTACCAAGCGGGCGCTCGACGTTCTCCTAGAGGCAGAAGTTTTTTTAGGGGGTCCGCGTCATCCCATTAGAAAAACTTATGGATTTGTGGTATAGGAAACCCGTTTTCCCGGACCCCGGAGGCGTTTTCGCGGGGTCCGCAACCCAGGACGCCGGACCGCACCAACGTCCGCGCCGACCGCCCGAGACACCCGCGAAAGGCCCGCTCACGAGCGGGACCGGACCCGGGGAGACCCGGCGGAACGCACGGGCCAGGGGGGACCGGGACCGCGCCGCGCGAGGGCGTCCACATCAACGGCGGGAGGCGCCATGAGACTCAAGACGGGTCGCCTCTACCGGACGTTCACCCTGGACCGTGGCGCCGCCGACGCGGACGCGCGGACCGTCCCTGTCTCCTTTTCCAGCGAAACCCCTGTGGACCGGTGGTTCGGACGTGAAGTCCTGGACCACGGGCCGAAGTCCGTCCGCCTGGACCGACTGCGGCGCGGGGGACCCCTCCTCCTGGACCACGACCCCGGACAGCAGATCGGCGTCGTGGAACGCGCGGAGGTTGGGAAGGACGGGAGGGGCCGCGCGGTCGTCCGCTTCGGACGGTCGCCACGGGCGACGGAGGTTTTTCAGGATGTCGTGGACGGCATCCGGCAAAACGTCTCCGTGGGGTACGTCGTACACCGCATGACCCAGGAGGGGAAGGACGCGGACGGGACGGAGACGTTCCGGGCGACCGATTGGGAGCCGCTGGAGGTTTCCATCGTCGCCGTGCCCGCGGACGTCTCCGTTGGGGTCGGGCGGACGGCAGAGGACTCACACGAAACGCTCATCACTCGCCGACACGGCGGGAGCGAGGCAACGATGCAGACGAACGAACAGACCCCGGACGCCGGGGTCACGATGGACGAACGGTCCGCCGCCGCCGAAGGCAGGCGCGTGACGATCATCAACCAGATCGCGGACAACTTCTCCCACCTCGGACCTGCCCGGGAACTGGCCCGCCAGTTCGTGGAAAACGGGAAGTCGGCGGACGAGTACCGCGCCGCCCTCCTGGAGGCGACGAAGACCCGCCACAAGCCGACCCCGATCCCGTCCGCGCACGTGGACCTGCGGAACCGCGAGGGGCGCCGGTACTCCCTCCTCGCCCTCGTTCGCTCCATGATGCCCGGGGAGGGCGACGTCGGCGGGCTGGAGCGCGAAGTCTCCCAGGACATCGCCCGGATGCGCGGGAAGGAACCGAGCGGCCTGTACGCCCCGAACGAACTGGTCTTCGGGGACCTGTCGCGCCGCGACCTGGAGTACGGGGGCGGGGAGAGCGGCAAGACCCTGGTCGGCACCGACCACCTCGCGGGCCACTTCATCGACGCCCTCAGGAACCGCCCCGTCGTGATCGACGCCGGGGCGACCGTCATGTCCGGGTTGGTGGGGAACGTGAGCATCCCGCGCCAATCGACCACGACGACCGCGTACTGGGTCGCGGAGGGCGGTAGCCCGACCGAGGGCGCCCCGGCGATGGACGCCGTTACCATGACCCCCAAGACCGTCGCCGCGTATGTGGACATCATGCGACGGCCCATGAAACAGGCGACCCCGGCGGCGGACGCCATCGTCACGCGCGACGTTTCCAGGAGTCTCAGCCTCGCGGCGGACCTCGCGGCCCTTCACGGGACGGGGAGCAACAACCAACCAACCGGGGTCGCGGCGACCTCGGGTATCGGGTCCGTGGCGGGCGGCACCAACGGCGGGGCGCCGACCCTGGCGCACCTCCTGGAACTGGAGGAGGACGTTTCCGTCGCCAACGGGGACCGCGGGTCCCTCGCGTACATCACGAACCCTGTGGTCCGCCGGAAGCTCAAGGGGACCCTCGTCACGGCGACCTACGGGGACCGGATGGTGTGGGGCGAGGGGGACCGCCCGCTCAACGGGTACCCCGCCCACGTCACGAATCAGGTTTCGTCCACTTTGACCAAGGGAACCGCGTCGGGCGTGTGCAGCGCGATTTTCTTCGGCGCGTGGCAGGAACTCCTGTTCGGGATGTGGGGCGGAATCGACGTGATCGTGGACCCCTACACCCTGTCCACGTCCGGCGGGGTCCGGATCGCGGCGCACCTGGACATGGACATCGCGGTCCGACACGCGGCGTCCTTCTCCGCGATGCTCGACGCCCTGACCACGTAACACGCTCCCCCGGGCGGACGGGGGCGGCGCGTCGGGTCCGCAGGGCTTTGATCGGCCCCACGCCAACGACGCGCCAAAACTACGGGCGGGAGTAGTCGTGTCGGTGGTCCCGCGGCATCCTCGTTCGGTGCCTCCGCCACACCGGCACAACCCCAGGGCGGGACCCCTTCCACCCCGCCCTAAAGACGGCGCCCCGGTTTCGACTGGGGCGTTCGTTTGTCCGGAGTCCGAATGGACCGTGCTTGCCGCCTCTCCCGGGAAAGAGAAAGGGCGACACCTTTGGACGCCGCCCCAAAACGGAACGGTCAAACAACCCGTCGGCTACTTCTTCCTCCTACGGGCATAGCCAGCCAATCCGACGAGGCCACTACCCAGAAGCAGCATGGTACTGGGTTCGGGGACGACACCTGGTGTAGGGGGCGTGATCCCGTCCCCTTCAGTGTAAATGTCAAGGGTCGCGAGTGCATATAGTTCTTGGTTGCCGCTAGAAAATGTGCGCAACCCTGCCTCCTCAATGGTCAAAACCAAACGCGAAATCGACAAGCCAAGAAAATCTATATTGCTTGGCAACCCACACGCACCTCCGCCTAGTATAATGCATTCCTCCGTCAGTCCACCACCACCACCGTTACCAGTCAACCCCGTGGCGGTCCTCTACGGGCAGAACTTCTACTACAAGCGCCTGCAGAGCCAGCCCGTCCGGCTGGAGCGCTGAGCCTCCCACCGGGGCGATGGGGCGGGGAGCCTCCGGGATCCCCGCGTTTCGTCGGGCCCCCCGGCTTCTCGCCGCCGGCAGGGACCGGACACCGCAAGGTCCCGCCCCTTCGCTGCCCTGCCCCGCGGATCTGCCGACGGGCAAGGGGCCGGTTGACGACTTCCTGGGCCCTGGTAAACAGGTTCGCGAGGAACCCGGGTCTGTCGGGCCTCGCCGAGACGGCGAGCGCGGAAGGGGCCGCGCCCCGGAGTCGACGGAGTTCCCGAACCGACGAGAGCGAGAGAAGAGGAGGGACTATGAGGGCGAAGGGGCGAACGGCGCTGGTCACGGGAGGCACGGGGGGCATCGGAGTGGCGATCTGCCGCCGGCTGTGCGACGAAGGGGCGAAGGTGGTGGCGGGCTACAACATGGGGGGGAACCACGAGAAGGCCCGGGCCTGGCAGCAGCAGCAGAAGGAGGAGGGGTACGAGATCGGCATCGCCTACGGCGACGTGCGCGAGCTCGAATCGTGCAAGAAGTGCGTCCAGGACGTGGAGACCCTCGTCGGGCCCGTCGACATCCTCGTCAACAACGCCGGTGTCACGCGCGATTCCATGTTCCGCAAGATGAGCTGGGACCAGTGGAACGACGTGATCCGTTCCAACCTCAACAGCCTCTACAACATGACGAGCCTCATCATCAACGGGATGATCCAGCGGGGCTACGGGCGGATCGTCAACATCTCCTCGGTGAACGCCCAGAAGGGCCAGTTGGGGCAGACCAACTACTCCGCGGCGAAGGCGGGCATGCACGGGTTCACCAAGGCGCTCGCGCTGGAGGTGGCCGCCAAGGGGGTCACGGTGAACACGATCTCCCCCGGCTACATCGCCACCAAGATGGTCATGGCCATCCCGGAGGAGGTGCGGAAGAAGATCGTGGAGGACATCCCCGTGGGGCGGCTGGGCGATCCATCGGAGGTGGCTCGGGCCGTGGCCTTCCTCACCTCGGACGACGCCGGCTACCTCACCGGGTCGAACCTGGCGATCAACGGCGGTCAGCACATGTTCTGAGCCGCTGTCCTGCAGGTGTCTGCGGACTCTCCCGGGCAGTCGGAGCCGGGAGCTCACACCCGGAGCGGCGGGAGAAGGGAGGAGCGGACGTGGCACAGGAGACGATGGCCAAGCAGATGCTCGACGCCAACAAGGCCGCCTTCGACAGCTCGTTCAAGGCGATGGTGATGATCCAGGAGCAGGCCGAGAAGATGACGGACACGCTCCTGGAGCAGACGAGCTGGCTCCCGGACGAGGGGAAGAAGATGATCCGGGAGTGGGTCGAGGCCTGCCGCAAGGGGCGCGACGACTACAAGCGGACCGTCGACGAGGGGTACGGGCGGGTCCTCGAGTTCCTGAAGTCCGGCGGGCGGTAGGCCCGGAGCCTCGGGACCCGGTCGGGTCGCCTTCCGCGTGCTCTCGGGGGCGATCCGATGGGGGCGCGGTCAGCGATGCGTCCCGCCACCCCCCGAGGGTTCGGCCCCCGGGGGGGCGGGCTCCACGCCCTCCACGGCGACGGGCGCCCCGAAGTGCTCCTCCGCCAGCCGGAGCAGGATGCGCCGGTGGCACGCCTTGGCCGGGCCCTCGTAGCAGACGAGATACACGTCCTCGCCCCGGGCGCGCTCGGCGAGCTCCCGGAGGCGCCGGAGGGCCGCGGGCGTCCCGGTGACCTGGCTGCGGAATCTCTCCTCGTAGCGGCACTCGACGAAGGCGCGGTTGTGCGCCTCGTCGCTCCCCCGGCCCAGTTCCCTCTCCAGCGATTTCTTCACCGCGTCGAACTCGCGGAAGAGTTCCTCGGCGGGCGCGAGCTCGTCGTTGCCCCGGCCCCGGTTCACCAGGACCCGGTTCTCCCTCGGGATGCCGAGGCGCGTCATCTCGGACAGGCCGGCTTCTCGGAGCACGGGTCACCTCCTGCGGTAGTGGACCGGCGCGGCGGGTTCCTCCCTTCTCCGCGGGAGAGGGACGGCGCTCGCCGGCTACTCCTTTACCCCATCCTCCCCTTCCCGGCTACCGCCCTCCCGTGTCTGCCGGACGTCCGTGGGACGCGCATGGGCGAGAACCAGCGAACGTCCCACGCTCTCGCCGTCGGCCACGAGGGCCAGGCTCAGGACCACGGGGACCTCCGAGCCGTCGCGCCTGCGCCAGCGGGTCTTCACGGCGGTGGGGGCTCCGGGGACGAGTTCCTGCCAGAGCGCTTCCCGCTCGGCGGGAGTTCCTCTTGCGTCGATGGTCTCCGCCTTTTGGGTGCGCAGCTCTTCTTCGTCGTACCCGAGGAGCTGCCCGGCGCTCAGGCTGGCCTCGACGACCCGCCCTTCCCGGTCGAACACGAGGAGGGGGTCGGCAGCCTGGCGGATGACCTCGTGGAAGCGGGCCTGGTACTCGCGGGCCAGGTCTCGGGCGGCGCGGACCGAGGCGAGGTGCCTTGCGCGCGAGGCTTCGTAGACGTAGAGCACGGCCCCCACCGCCACGAGGAACAGGAACGCCGACGAGAACAGGACGAGGTGGATCGCGAAGAACCTCGTCCTGTCCTCCGCCACGGTCTCCATCAAGGTTTCCACGACGCCCCGGGCCGAAGCCTGGATCCCCTCGAAGGCCCGCCCGTAGGCCGCCTCCAGGCTTCCTCCCTGTCCGGGAGGCGCGGCGTCCATGAAGCGCTGGATGGTGAGGTCCTTCAGGCCCCGCAGCCCCTGGAGCACCCCCTCGATGCGGCGGCGAACGGAGAGGCTCTCGACGGGGAGCACGCGAAAGCCCTTCCCCCTCGGGCCCGCTTCCTCCGCTCCCTCGAGCAGTGCCTTGGCGGCGGCTTCGGCGCTCTCCAGACTGGTCCACGCCCGGTCCATGCTGCCCGTGGGATCGCCCGCCAGCACCTGTTCCAGCGCCGTGCGGCTGCGGCCGGCGTAGACCTCCACCTCGGTGGCGGCGTAGAGGTGGGGGGCGCGCAGGCCGCTGACCCGGTAGGCGGCGGCGAAGATGTAGATGTCGAGCGCCATCAGCCCCATGGCCGCTGCGCCCAGGGCGAGGCCGACCTGCCAACGGGGAACGGTCTCGGGCTCCCCCGGGACCGCTTCCGGCACGAAGCCCGGCGCCGGCTCGGACCGCGGGGGAGCCGAGGGCCGCAGGCGCGTGCGGGCGACGACCTTGACGAAGATGAACGTTCCGCTGAGCGCGAGGAGCAGGAGACTCGAACCGACCACCACGTTGTGAAGGAGGCCCAGCCTCCCGGTGCCGAAGTGGATCTGATAGAGCACCGTGTCCCAGAAGCGAGCCAAGGCCGGCAGGTCCACGTCTTCCAGTAGGATCCGCACCCGGTGCTGCCAGCGGCTGAGAACGTCGAGGGACAGCATCAGCCCGCTCGTGGCCTGGGCGACCACGAGCGGGGCTGCGATCAGCCCCAGGTACCGGTGCACCTTCCGGAGCCTGGTCTCCTGCACGGCAAGACCTCACGCTCCCTCCCCCCGTCGTTGGTACGGATCGACGCATCCATCCCGCCCGCGCCGACGGCGTCGGTCCATACTCCAACTGACAGGTTTGCCTCTTCCTAACTTGTGTCCGCGCCGGCTCTGCGGCAATGATGGTGCAGATCGCCGCTCCGACGGTTCGCGGGAAAGCGAGTCCCTGCCTTGTCCCTTCGTGCCCTTCGTACCCTGGTCCAGGTCGCCCGCAAGGGTACCTTCGCCGCAGCGGCGGAGCACTTGGGGCTCACCCAGGCTGCCGTGAGCCTCCAGATGAAGGGCCTGGAGGAGGAGCTCGACGCCGAGCTGTTCGACCGCACCGGCCGCGGCACGCGGCTCAACGCGGCGGGCCGCCTCGCCCTCGAGCGCGCGGAGGAGATCCTGTCGCTCTACGACGGCCTCCGGGAGGAGCTCGATCCCGAGGGCGGCGTGCGGGGGGTGCTGGAGCTCGGGGTGATCCCCACGGCGCTCACCGGGCCGGTGCCGAGCGTGCTGGCGCGGCTCAAGCAGCGCTACGAGGAGTTCCAGGTCCGCATCCGCTCGGGCATCTCGGACCATCTCGCGCCGCGGGTGGAGGCGGGGGACCTGGACGCCGCGCTCATCAGCGAGCCCCCCTACGCGCTGCCGGCCCACTGCGAGTGGCGGCCCTACGACGAGGAACCCTTCTACGTGGTGGGTCCCCGGAGCGCCGCCTCGCTGGACGACGTGAGCCTGTTCGAGCGGCTCCCCCTCGTCCGGTTCGACAAGACGGCGTGGACGGGCGCCCTGATCGAGGGGCACCTGATGGCGCGCGGCATCCAGCCCCTGGACGTGATGGAGCTCGACTCCCTCGAGGCGGTGCTCAGCCTGGTGGAGCAGGGGCTGGGGGTCGCTGTCGTCCCCTTCAGCCGGGACCGGCTGGAACGGGCGCGGAAGCGGTTTTCCCTGATCCCCCTCGGCACGCCGCAGCTCCGGCGCCGCGTCGGGCTGTACGAGCGGAGACGGCATCCGGGACGCACGCTCACCGAGCTCCTGTACCAAGCGCTCTGCGCCGAGTGTGAAACAAGAAAAACTTGAGGTACAGATAAGAAAAGATAAGCTATTTTTCTGCTGAAACCGCCGTTATGATCGCGCCCCTGTCGCCGGCGGGGCCATGCGGGTCGGCCCCAGGGGAGCCGCCGGGAAGGCTCGTTTCGAAACGGCGGTGACGCCGGGAGGCCCCGCGGAAGGCCGGAACGGGGCCCGACGAGTTTTAGCGAAACTGTTGGCTTTTTACTGTTGCTAAACAAGATGGCCGGCTGCTACGATCCGGTCCCCTCCGGGGAAGCCCCGGGCAGGGGCGGCGGGACCGCCGAGCCGCCCCGCGGCCGCCTCGGCCCCGTGGGCCGCGACCTTCCAAGGAAGCCATGAGAGAACTCGACGTCCGAGAGATCACGGAAGCGCTCCGGCGGATGGCGGTGGAGGCCAACACCGAGCTCGGCCAGGACGTGCTCGACGCCTTCGCGCGCTTCGGGGCGTCCGAGGAGAGCCCCACCGGCCGCGACATCCTCGAGCAGCTGTGCGAGAACGCCCGCATCGCCCGGGAGGAGAAGCTCCCCCTGTGCCAGGACACGGGCTTCGCCGTGGTGTTCGTGGAGTTGGGGCAGGACGTGCACCTGGCCGGCGGGGACCTCTACGCCGCCGTGAACGAAGGGGTGCGCCGGGGCTACCGGGAGGGGTACCTGCGCAAGTCCATCGTCGAGGATCCGCTCCGGCGGAAGAACACCGGGGACAACACCCCGGCGGTCGTGCACGTGAAGCTCGTGCCCGGGGAGCACGTCAAGATCACCTTCGCCCCCAAGGGCGGCGGAAGCGAGAACATGAGCGGCATCGCCATGCTCAAGCCCGCCGACGGCGTGGAAGGGGTGAAGCGGTTCGTGGTCGACCGGGTGAGCCAGGCCGGGCCCAACCCCTGCCCGCCCACCATCGTGGGCGTGGGCATCGGCGGCACCTTCGAGATGGCGGCCTACCTCTCCAAGCTGAGCCTGCTGCGGCCGCTGGGGCAGCGCAACGCCGATCCCTACTACGCGGCCCTCGAGGACGAGCTGCTGCACCGCGGTGAACCGGCTCGGCATCGGCCCCCAGGGCCTCGGGGGCACCACCACCAGCCTGGACGTGCACGTCGAGGCGCACCCCTGCCACATCGCGAGCCTCCCGGTGGCCGTGAACATCCAGTGCCACTCGGCGCGGCACAAGGAAGTGGAGCTGTAGAGATGGCGCAATCCGATCCGTCTGACCACCCCCTGGAGCGACGAGGTCGTGGAGGGGCTCAGCGCCGGCGACCGGGTGCTGATCGTCCGGCGACCTCTACACGGCCCGCGACGCGGCCCACGCGCGCCTGGTCGACCTGATCCGAGCAGGGCAAGCCGCTCCCGTTCGACTTCGCGGCCAGGTCATCTACTTCGTCGGTCCCGACCCCGGCCCCGCGGGGCGCCCCATCGGTTCCGCCGGTCCGACGACCTCGTACCGGATGGACTCCTACAGCCCGCTCCTGATCGAGCACGGGCTCAAGGGCATGATCGGCAAGGGCAAGCGCTCGGCCGAGGTGATCGAGGCGATGAAGAGGCAACAAGGCGCGTGTACCTGGCCGCCATCGGCGGCGCCGGGGCCCTGATCTCCCAGCGGATCAAGAGCGGCCGAGATCGTGGCCTACGAGGACCTGGGTCCCGAGGCGATCCGCCGGCTGGCCGTGAGAGGACTTCCCAGCCGTGGTCGTCAACGACTGCCGGGGCGGTGACCTCTACGCCGACGGGCGGAAGAAGTACGCCAAGGACGGGTAGAGGCGAGGTCAAGGGCGTTTTCGGACAGGATCGCACGGATCGTACGGATCTTTAGAGGCAAGACCAAAGTCAAAGGCTTTTTGGACAGGATGAACGGGAGTGACAGGATGGAAAGGCAAAGGGCTTGGGCTTGTCTTTCAATCCCGGATCCGTGAGATCCCGTCTAAAAAAAGGGGCTCCGGTCTTGAATTCCAATCCTGTAAATCCTGATCCCGTCCAAAGAAGGGTTTCGCTTCTTAAGGGTTTTCGTCTTTCAGGAAGGAAGCCACATGCGCGTCAAGATCGACAACGACCAGGTCCGCAACGACCGCATCCAGAAGGTGGAAGAGATCTCCGACCAGAGCGTGTACAAGTGCTACCAGTGCGGCAAGTGCTCCGCCGCCTGCCCGGCCACGCCCGAGATGGACATGCTCCCCAACCAGGTGATCCGCTACCTGCAGTTGGGGCTCGACGAGAAGGTCTTCGCGGCCAACACGCCGTGGATCTGCGCCTCCTGCCTGCAGTGCATGACCGTGTGCCCCAAGGGCGTCGACCTGGCGCGGATCATGGAGGCCATCCGGATGCTGCAACTGCGCAAGGGCGAGAACGAGATCGAGATCCGCCAGTTTGACAAGGAGTACCTGGAGACGCGCCCCGCAGATCGCGTTCATCAGCGGCTACCGCAAGTTCCTGTCGCTGGCTTGAGGACAAGATCAAGGCGTTTTCTGGACGGGATCGCACGGATCTCGCGGATTGAAAGGCAAGTTCAAAGTCAAAGGCGTTTCTGGTCTTCAGGATGTTCTGGATGGAAGGTCAAAGGATCCCGCTTCGATTTTCATCCGTACCGATCCTGTCCAGAACGGTTTTCGCTTTTTCAGATATTCCTAGAAGAGGCATGATACCATGAACTACCCCTACTTTCCCGGGTTGCACCCTCTACACCAAGGGCAAGTGCCTTCGACGACGCCGGCAAGACCGCGGGCGAGAAGCTGGGCTTCACCCTCGAGGAGATGGAGACCTGGACCTGCTGCGGCGCCACCTTTCCCCTGGCCGAGGACAACGACATCGCGCTCGCCTCCCCCACTCGGGTGCTGGCCCAGGGCCGGAGGCCGGGGAGAAGCTGGTCACCCTGTGTGCCGTGTGCCACAACGTGCTCAAGCGAACCAACCACGTGATGAAGACCAACGACGAGCGTCGGGCGAAGGTCACCGACTTCATCGAGGAGACCTACGAGGGCGACCTCGACGTGATCCACTACCTGGAGGTCCTGCGCGACGACATCGGCTTCGAGAACCTGGCCGCCAAGGTGGAGAAGCCCCTGGCCGGGCTCAAGGTGGCCCCCTTCTACGGGTGCCTGCTCCTGCGGCCGAAGGCCGAGATGGGGATGGACGACCCGGACAACCCCTCGATCTTCGAGGACCTGCTCCGGGCGCTGGGCGCGGAGCCGGTGGACTACCCCATGAAGGCCGAGTGCTGCGGCGCCTTCCAGGTGGTGCACTCCGACGCCATGGCCACCCGCTGCTCCCGGGAGATCATCGACTCCGCCAAGAAACGCGGGGCCGAGATGCTGGTCACGGCGTGCCCGCTCTGCCAGTTCAACCTCGAGGACCGGCAGGGCGAGATGGCCAAGGAGGAGCAGGGGTTCAAGGGCCTTCCGGTCCTCTACTTCACCCAGCTCCTGGCCGTGGCCCTGGGGGAGGCGGCCGAGGCGATGGACGTGACCAGCAACCACACCGACCCCCGGCCGGTGCTCCAGGCCAAAGGGCTGTGACGCGTGATGGGTAACGGGTGACGGAGTTGCCATGCCGGAGTTGAACGACAAGCAGCGGCGTCCTCGTGATCGGCGGCGGCATCGCGGGCATCACGGCGGCCGTGGACCTGGGCGACGCCGGCCACCAGGTCGTCATGGTGGAGCGCCTGCCGAGCGTTGGCGGCCGGATGCTCCAGCTCTCCGAGACCTTCCCCACCCTGGACTGCGCCCAGTGCACCCTGACGCCGCGCACGGTGGAAACCGGGCAGCACCCCAACATCAAGCTGTACACGTACAGCGAGGTGGTGGGCCTCGAGGGAGGGCCCGGGGCGTTCCGGGCGCGCATCCGGCGCAAGAAAGTTTCCTACGTGGACTGGACCAAGTGCACGGGGTGCGGCGCCTGCCAGGAGAAGTGTCCCGCCAAGGTGCCCACGAACTTCTTCGAGCGGGGCGTGGGGGCCAAGAAGGCCATCTACACCCTCTCGCCCCAGGCGGTGCCCAACAAGCCGATCATCGACGAGGACCACTGCCGCTTCCTGCTCCACGGGAAGTGCGGCGTGTGCGCCCAGGTCTGCCCGGTGGAGGCCATCGTCTACGACCAGGAGGAGACCTTCGTCGAGGAGGACGTGGCGGCGGTGGTGGTGGCCACGGGCTTCGAGCTCTACCCCGTCGAGGCCATGGGCGAGTACGGGTACGGCACGGTGCCCGACGTGATCGACGGCTTCGCCATGGAGCGGCTCTGCTCGGCCTCCGGCCCCACGGCGGGCCGGGTGCTGCGGCCCTCGGACGGCAAGGCCCCGGAGGACATGGTCTTCATCCAGTGCGTGGGGAGCCGAGACCCCGAGTACCACAAGCCCTACTGCAGCCGGATCTGCTGCATGTACTCCGCCAAGCACGCGCGCCTCTACAAGCACAAGATGCACCACGGCCGGGCGACGCTGTTCTACATGGACCTGCGCTGCACCGGGAAGGGGTACGAGGAGTTCCTCCAGCAGTCCACCGAGGAGGAGGGGCTGGTCTACATCCGCGGCCGGGTTTCCAAGATCTTCCGCGACGGCGACAAGGTGGTGGTGTGGGGCACGGACACGCTGTCCGGCGAGCCCGTTGAGGTGCGCACCGACATGGTGGTGCTGGCCATGGCGGCGGTCCCGAACGCGGAGCAGGCGGAGCTGGCCCGGGTGCTGGGCATCCCGGTGGACGACAACGGCTTCTTCCAGGAGGCCGCACTACAAGGTGGGCTCGGTGGAGACCGGCCGGGACGGCATCGTGGTGGCCGGCACCTGCCCAGGGCTCCCGCGACATCGCCGACACCGTGGCCCACGCCTCGGCGGCGGCCTCCAAGGTCCAGGTCTTCCTGTCGCGGCTGCGCCGGATTGCGGCATAGACAGGGGATAGGTGACGGGTGACGAGTAACGGGTCACGTTTCTTCGTATTCGCGTCACGCGTCGCGCGTCACGCGTCACGGAATCCGAGATGAATCGAATCGGCGTCTTCATCTGTTGGTGCGGGTCGAACATCGCGGGCACCGTGGACGTGCACCGCCTCGTGGAGGATCTGCGCAAGATCCCCGACGTGGTGCACGCCGAGAACTACATGTACATGTGCTCCGACCCGGGCCAGGACCGCATCAAGAACGCCATCCAGGAGAAGGGCATCGACCGGCTGGTGGTGGCCTCCTGCTCCCCCCGGATGCACGAGAACACCTTCCGCAAGGCCGCGGGGTCGGTGGGCCTCAACCCCTTCCTGGTGGAGATCGCCAACGTCCGCGAGCAGTGCTCCTGGGTGCACCAGCGCGACAAGGGCGCCGCCACCCAGAAGGCGTTCAACATCATCCGGGCGACCATGGAGAAGGTGCGCCGCAACGCCTCCCTGGAGGCGATCCGCGTGCCGCTGACCAAGCGGGCCCTGGTGGTGGGCGCCGGCATCGCCGGCCTCTCTGCGGCCCTGGACCTGGCCGACGCCGGGTACGAGACCGTGGTGGTGGAGCGGGAGGCGGAGCTCGGCGGCAACGTGCGGCGCCTCTCCAAGACCTTTCCGTACCACGAGGACGCCGCCGCCATCCTGACCCCCCGGGTGGAGGCGGTGCGGAACCACCCGAACATCCGCCTCTACGCGTCGAGCCGGGTCACGGAGGTGACCGGGTATGTGGGCAACTTCGAGGTGAAGATCGCCGCCGGCAACGGCGGGCCCGCCGCCGAGCCCGCCGTCGAGACGGTCGGCGCCATCGTCGTGGCCACGGGCTACCGGCTCTACCCCGTGGAGCGCATGGCCGAGTACGGCGGCGGCGCGGTGCCCGACGTGATCGACGCGCTCGCCTTCGAGGACCTCCTCCGGGAGAGCTTCGCCTCGGGGGAGCCGGTTCGCCGCCCCTCGGACGGGAAGCCCGTGCGGGACGTGGCGTTCATCCAGTGCTCCGGGAGCCGGGACCCGGAGAGCCACAAGCCCTACTGCTCCCGGGTGTGCTGCCTCTACACCAGCAAGCAGGCGCGCCTCTTCCAGGAGCGCAACCCGGGCGGCCGGGCCGTGGTCTCCTACATGGACATCCGCACCGACTGCAAGAACACCGAGGAGTACTGCCAGAAGAACATCGAGGACGGAGCCCTGGTGTACATCAGGGGCCGGGTCTCCAAGGTGTGGCGCGAGGGCGATCGGGTGGCCCTGTGGACCGCCGACACCCTGAGCGGCGAGAAGCTCGAGCTCACGGCGGACCTGGTCGTCCTGGCCATGGCCGTGGAGCCTTCCCCCGGGTACGAGGAGGTCGCGAGCCTCTTCCGCGCGAGCGTGGACCAGAACGGCTTCTTCCAGGAGAGCCACATCAAGCTGCGCCCGGTCGAGAGCTCCACCCGGGGCGTGTACCTGGCCGGCGCGGGCCAGTACCCGAAGGACATCACCGACTCGGTCGCCCAGGCCCTGGCCACGGCGTCCAAGGTCCAGAGCCTCTTCGCCAACGAGGAGCTCGCCCAGGATCCCCTGGTGGCCCGGGTGGACCCGGACATCTGCTCGGCGTGCGGCCTGTGCGTTCCCATCTGCCCCTACGGGGCCCGGGAGCTCGACGAGCGGGTGCGCTTCAGCCGGGTGAACGAGGCCCTGTGCCAGGGCTGCGGAGCCTGCGTGGCCGTGTGCCCCAACAAGGCGTGCCAGCTCAAGAACGACAGCCCGGTGCAGGTGATCGGCGAGATCGAGATCTTCACCGAGCCCGAGGGCGAGGCGGCCTGCGGGTGAGCGGTTCCCTTTCCCCTCGGGGGAGAGGGTAACTGATGTAGGAGACGGGTTCGATGCACCCATTCGCGGCAGAGATCCAGGAGAAGAGCGGGCAGAACCTGAGCCGCTGCTACCAGTGCAAGAAGTGCACGGGCGGCTGCCCCACGGTCTCCTGGTTCGAGTGGCCCAACCACGGCGTCGTCCGGATGGTCCAGAAGGGGCTGAAGGAAGAGCTCCTGGCGTCCAAGGCTATCTGGATGTGCGTCACCTGCGAGACGTGCGGCACCCGCTGCCCCAACGGCATCTACCTCTCGCCCATCATGGACGCGCTGCGCTCCATGGCGGTGGAAGAGGGCAGGCCGCTGCCCGAGCCCGCGGTGATCGCCTTCCACAAGGCCTTCGTGGGCAGCGCGAAGAGGTTCGGCCGGGTCCACGAGGCCACGATGCTCGCGGAGTTCATGTGGAAGAGCAAGATGTTCCTCCAGAAGGGCTTCGTGGGCGAGGCCGTGGGTGGCGCGAAGCTCTTCGCCAAGGGGAAGATTCCGTTCCTGCCCTCCTCGGTGAAGGGCAAGGCCCAGGTGGACAGGATCTTCGAGGAATCGGGGTTGAAGTTGTAGCGATCAGCTGTCGGCGTTCAGCCTTCAGCTCCGAGCAAGTCCGCTTCACGCTGACGGCTGACGGCTGACAGCTGACCGCTGACAGCAAAGAGGTTTCCATGGACTACAGCTACTACCCCGGCTGCACCGCCCACTCCACGGGCTGGGAGTTCAACGCCTCCACCGTGGCCGTGTTCGACGCGCTGGGCTACGGCCTGCGGGAGATCGAGGACTGGAACTGCTGCGGCGGGGCCTCGGCCCACAACGTGAACCACTTCGTCGGCCTGGGGCTCCCGGCCCGCAACCTCGCCATCGCCCAGGCTGCCGGCAGGGACCTGATCATCCCCTGCGCCGGGTGCTACAACAACGTGAAGAAGGCGAAGACCGCCATGGAGGACGGCGGCGAGGACGCGGCCCGACTGGCACGGGTGCTCGACTTCGCGTGGGAGGGCAAGACGGAGGTGCTCTCCCTGGTGGACTGGCTGGAGCGCCCCGGCGTGATCGACCACCTGCGAAGCCGTGTGAAGAAGCCGCTGGCGAACCTCAAGGTGGTGGCCTACTACGGGTGCCAGCTGGTGCGGCCCCAGCGGGTCACGGGCCGGGCCTCCTGCGAGAACCCCACGGTGCTCGAGGCCGCTTGCGAGGCCGTGGGGGCCACGGCGCTCGACTGGTCCTACAAGGTCGACTGCTGCGGCGCGGACCTGGCCTTCGGCCACGGGGACAGGGCGCAGACTCTGTGCACGCGCCTCGCCTCCCGGGCGAAGGAGGCCGGCGCCGAAGCGATCGTGGTCTCCTGCGGGCTGTGCCAGATCAACCTGGACATGCGCCAGAGCGGGATGAACTTCCCCGTCCTCTACATCACCGAGGTCCTGGGCGAGGCGCTCCAGGTGCCGGGGCGGGAGAAGTGGTGGAAGAAGCACATCGTGAACCCCTCGAAGCTGTTTCGGTAGGGCAGCTTTCAGCGGTCGGCGGTCAGCGGTCAGCTGGGGTCTCAGGGCTGAGAGCTGAACGCTACAGCTGAGAGCCGGAGCGAATTCATGAGTGACGCAAGCAATACGGCGCTGGTAGTGGGCGGCGGCCTGGCGGGCATGCAGGCCTCCCTCGTGCTCGCCGAGCGGGGCCACCGGGTGGTTCTGCTCGACGAGCGGCCCGCCATCGGCGGCCTCTTCCCGCTGCTCGACAACCAGTTCCCGACCCAGTCGTGCGGCGTGTGCTTCATGGCCTGCGACACGCCCACCTACTGCCCCTTCGTCCAGTGCGAGCTCCACGAGAACGTGGAGATCCTCCCCTACGCGTCGGTCACGTCCGTGGAAGGGGAGGCCGGGGCCTTCCGGGTGAAGGTCGCCCAGCGGGCCTCCTGCGTGGACCCGGACAAGTGCACCGACTGCGGCGCCTGCGAAGAGGTCTGCCCGGTGGAGGTGGGCCGGGAGTTCGGCGACGGCCTGGAGAAGCGCAAGGCCGTCTACAAGTACTACCCCAAGGCCGTGGGCAAGGCCTACGTGGTGGACCCGGACTCCTGCACCCGGTGCGGCAAGTGCGTGGAGGTCTGCGACCCGGACGCCATCGACCTCGACGCCGCAGCCGGTGGAGCGCGACCGTGGAGGCCGCCTCGGTGGTGCTGGCCCCGGGTGCCGACATCTTCCCCGCGGCCCGCAAGGAGGAGTACGGCTTCGGGCGCTACCCCAACGTCCTGTCGGCGGTGCAGTTCGAGCGCATGCTGGCCGCGGGCAGCCCCAGCGGAGGGGTGCCGGTGCGGCCGTCGGACGGCCAGTCCGCCCAGCAGCCTGGCGTTCGTCCAGTGCGTGGGCAGCCGGGACGCCGAGATCGGCCAGGGGCACTGCTCCTCGGTGTGCTGCATGTTCGCCTCAAGCAGGCCTTCTTCGCGAAGGAGCGGTGCCCGGGCCTGGACGTGGCGATCTACTACATGGACCTGCGCACC
The DNA here is from genome assembly GCA_963707045.1 of uncultured delta proteobacterium. Taxonomy (GTDB): domain Bacteria; phylum Desulfobacterota; class Deferrisomatia; order Deferrisomatales; family JACRMM01; genus CAZGRT01. Next base: position 91,997 of record CAVPOV010000001.1, on the reverse strand, counting down.
TTCGGCAAGGACTACGAGGACTACATGCGCCGGGCCGAGGCCGCTGGGCATCCGCTTCGTGCGGGCGATCCCGTCGATGATCCGCCAGGTGCCCGGGAGCGGGGAGCTGCCTGCTGCAGATCGCGGACGAGTGCCGCAGGGCCGCGGAGGCCAAGCACGACCTGGTGGTGCTGTCCTCGGGCTTCTGCGAGCACGGACGGGACCCGGCGCTCTGGCCGGAGCCTTCGGCGTGGGCCTGGCCGAGGGAGGGTTCTCCGGCGGGCCCGAGTTCGCCCCCTGCGAGACCAACGTCCCGGGGGTGTACGCGTGCGGCGCGTTCCGCGACCCCAAGGACATCCCCGAGAGCACGGCCGAGGCGGCCTGCGCCGCCGGCCTCGCGGCGCTGCAGTTGGCGCCGCCCGCGGACGCGGGCGAGCCGGACATGCCCACCCCGGCGGACTTCCGGGCCGAGGCTCCCAAGGTCGGCGTATTCCTCTGCACCTGCGAGGGCTTCAACGAGCAGAAGGCCGACTTCGGGGCACTGGGCGAGGCGGCCGAGGCCATGCCCGGCGTCGCCTTCGTGCACACCGCGACCCACGCCTGCTCCAAGGCGGGCATGGACGAGGTCCGGCGGGTCTTCGCCGAGCGGGAGCCCAACCGGGTGGTGCTCGCCGCCTGCTCGTACCGCATCGTGGAGAAGCTCTACGGCCACATGTTCGGCCGGATGGGCGTTCACCCCGGCGTCCTCTCGGTGGCCAACCTCCGCGAGGCGTGCCTGGAGAACGGCGGCGGGGAGGCGGGGGCCCGGGCCCTGCTGGCCCAGGCGGTACAGGAGAGCTGGTACGGGGGCTTCGCGCCGGTGACGCGCGAGAGCGTGGAGCGCACCGCCCTGGTGGTGGGGGGAGGGGCCTCGGGCCAGACGGCGGCCCTGCGGCTGGCCGACCTGGGGCACACCGTGCACCTGGTGGAGAAGGAAGCGGCGCTCGGCGGGAACCTCCGCACGGCGCGCTACACGGTGAAGGGCGGGGCGCCGGGCGAGCTCCTGGCGGCGCTCGAGGCCCGGATCAAGGCCCACCCCAACGTGCGGGTGTACACCGGCGCCAGGGTGGCCTCGGCCTCCGGGCGCCTGGGCGCGTTCCGCACCGAGGTGGAGACCCGGGAGGGGCCGGTGGAGGTGCTCCACGGCGCCGTGGCCCTGGCCACGGGCGCGGGCGAGGTGAAGCCGGGGAGCTACGGGTATGGCCGGAGCCCCAGGGTGGCGACCCAGAAGGAACTCGAGCAGAGGCTCGCCGAGGGGAAGTTCTCCGGCGGGAAGGTCGTGATGATCCAGTGCGTCGAGTCCCGGGAGGAGGCGGAGGGGTGCCGGCCGTACTGCTCCCGCGTGTGCTGCACGCACGCCGTGAAGAACGCCCTGAAGATCCTGGAGACGAACCCCGACGCCGAGGTCACGGTGCTCTACCGGGACCTGCGGACCTACGGCGCCTTCGAGCACTTCTACCGGGACGCCCGGGACCGCGGGGTGGCCTTCGTGTCCTTCGACCTGTCGCACCGCCCGGCGGTGGAGGTTCAGGGCGATGCGGTCTCGGTGCGCTACCTCGACCCGGGCCTGGGCCGGGAGGTGACCGAGACCCCGGACTGGGTCGTGCTCTCCGCGGGCATGGCCCCGGACGCCGAAGGCAACCGCGGGCTCGCCGCCCTCTACGGGGTCGAGGCGGACGCCCACGGGTTCTTCGTGGAGAAGAACCCCAAGGCCGCCACCACCGACTTCGCGAAGAAGGGCGTGTACATGGCCGGCCTGTGCCACGCCCCGAAGCACATCGAGGAGAGCCTCTCCCAGGCCGGCGCCGCCGCGGCCCGGTGCTCCGCGCTCCTGGCCAAGGGGGCCCGACGGTCCCTGGAGAAGGCCTCCTACGTGGTGGAGAAGATCTGCTCGCGCTGCGGGGTGTGCGTGGACGTGTGCCCCTACGGCGCCCGGAGCCTCGACCTCGCGGATAAGAACGTCGCGGTCGTGGACGCGCTGCTGTGCGAGGCGTGCGGCGCGTGCACCATGGCGTGCCCGAACAAGGCGGCCCAGCAGTACGGGTCCGCGCCCAAGCAGGTCCTGATGGGGTTGGACGAGTTGCTGGGATGACGAGTCGTTGGTCGTTGGTTCTTGGTCTTCGGCCATCAACCAGTAACCAATAACCAATCACGAACAACCGAGGTACCCCATGGCCGAAGCAGCCAAGGCAGCACAGAACTTCGAACCGCGCATCGTGGCGTTCCTGTGCCACTGGTGCACCTACACCGGGGCCGACCTGGCCGGGACCACCCGGCAGCAGTACCCGTCGAACATCCGGGTGGTGCACCTCATGTGCTCCGGCGCGATGGACGTGGTGTACGCCCTAAAGGCCCTGATGGACGGCGCCGACGGCGTGCTCATCGGCGGGTGCCACCCGGGCGACTGCCACTACCAGTCGGGCAACTTCAAGGCCCGGCGGCGGGTGGCGATCCTGCGCAACGTGCTCTCGCAGCTCGGCATCCCCGAGGAGCGGGTGTGGCTGCGGTGGATCAGCGCGAGCGAGGGGCGGCTCTTCGCCAAGACCGTGACCGAGATGACCGACGCCATCCGCGCGATGGGGCCGTGCGAGTTCAAAGAACATTGGGATGTGTAGGGGGGAGCGGTCAGCTGTCAGCGGTCAGCTGTCAGCGGAAGGACCGTTCCCTCCCGCTTTGGCTGAAAGCTGACCGCTGATCGCTGAACGCTCCGACGAGGTACCGATGAAAAAAGGCCTCCTGAAGACCGACGGCGCCCCGCTCCAGGCGGTGGAGGCGCTCCTCAAGGGCCTGCTCGAGAAGGGCGTGGTGGACGAGGTGCTGGTCCCGGCCCGCACCGGGGGCGGCACCACGATGCTGAGCCTCTTCGCCCGCAGCGGGCTCCTGGCGGGCGCAAACCCGTGGTCGCCGGTCATGCCGGTGCAGGGCGCCCGGGCGGTGCAGAACCTCACCTTCACCGACCCCGGCCGGCGGGTGGCCGTGGTGCTCCGCCCGTGCGAGGCCCGGGCCGCCGTGGAGTTGATCAAGCTCAAGCAGATCACGCCCGGCAACCTCACCTTCGTCACCGTGGACTGCCCGGGCACTTTCGAGCTCAAGGCCTTCCACGAGTCCGGTAGGGACGCAGCCGCCGCGAGCGGCGAGCTCCTGACCGCCATGGCCGCGGGCGCGCCGGGCCCGGACGGGCTGCCGTTCCGCACCGCGTGCACGGTTTGCGAGCGGCCCTCGGCGGAGTGGGGTGGGATTCGGGTCCACGCGTTCGGTGCGAACGCGGCCGAGGCGCTGGGCGTGGAGGCCGAGGACGAACTGGCGGGCGCACTGGAGGGGGCGGGGCTCGTGGCCTTCGACGGGGCCGGCGTGGACGCCCGCGCGAAGGTGCTGGCCGACCTTGTGGCCGCGCGGACGAAGGCCCGGGACGCGCTCTTCGCGGCGTTCCAGAAGGACGCGAGGGGGCTCGACGGCTTCAAGAAGGCCTTCGCCACGTGCATCCGCTGCTACAACTGCATGGAGAACTGCCCCATCTGCTACTGCAAGCTCTGCATCTTCAAGTCCCCCACCTTCGACCACCCGGGCGAGATCTACGCCCGCTGGGCGGAGCGCAAGGGCGCCCAGAAGATGCCGGCCGAGACAACGCTGTTCCACCTGACCCGCCTCAACCACATGGCGACCTCGTGCATCGGGTGCGGCCTGTGCGACACGGCCTGCCCGATGGGGCTGCCCGTGGCGACCCTGTTCCGCGCCGTGGCCCAGGGGGTCCAGGGCATGCTGGAGTACGAGCCGGGCCGGAGCCTGGAGGACCCGATCCCGCTGACGGTCTTCCGGGAGGACGAACTGGAGGAGGAGTCGGGGGCGTTCAACTAGCGGTCAGCTGTCAGCGATCCGCTGTCAGCTTGGAGCAAGAGAAGAATCATCCAGGGATTTGGCTGAAAGCTGAACGCTGACAGCTGAGAGCCGACTTCAGGAGGCAGTTCCCATGAGCGCAGAAGCAGCCAAGCACCAGAAGACCATCGCCAGCGGCGACCGGACGATCCTGCCCGAGGGCGCCAAGATGATCCCCGTGTACGTCATGGGGAAGAAGTACATGCTGCCCGAGACCCTCACGATCCAGAAGGCGATCGAGTACGCGGGCTACCAGTTCATCCGGGCGTGCGGCTGCCGGGGCGGCATCTGCGGGGCATGCCCCACGGTGTGGCGGGTGCAGGGGGACTACCAGCTCCACTTCGGGCTCGCCTGCCAGACCGTGATCGAGGAGAACATGGTGCTGGCCCAGCTGCCCTTCTTCCCGGCGAACAAGGCCCTGTACGACGTGGAGGAGCTCTCCCAGATCGGCGACGCGGTGGGGATGCCTCTACCCCGAGGTGATGAAGTGCGTGGGCTGCAACACCTGCACCCGGGCCTGCCCCATGGAGATCGACGTCATGGAGCTACATCAACGCGGCCATGCGGGGCGACGTGGCCCGGGCCGCGAAGATCTCCTTCGACTGCATCCAGTGCGGCCTGTGCTCGGCCCGCTGCCCGGCCCAGATCGCCCACTACCACGTGGCCCAGCTGTGCCGCCGGCTCTACGGCCGCTACGTCCTTGCCCCGGGCCGAGCACCTGGGGAGCCGGGTCGAGCAGATCCTCTCGGGGCGTACGACGGATTCTGGAAGACCTCACGCAGATGTGCGAGGACGAACTGCGCAAGCTCTACGTGGCCCGGGAGCCCGAGCCCCTGGACTCCGCCGGGTGGGAGCCGCAGGACAAGACGTATCTGTGAGCTGTCAGCGTCCGAGCTGCCAGCGATCAGCCGAGACCATGAACTCGAATCTTGAAGGTCTAGCTGACAGCTGACCGCTGGCAGCCGACAGCTGGAGGAATTGACATGGGTTACACGCCGGAGATGAAAGAGCTCATCAAGCGGGTCGAGGCCACCCGGGCCGAGCGCATCGAGAGGACGCGCCGGGGCGAGTACTTCACGCCCATGACCCTGGACGAGCGCGCCGACGTGCTGAAGAAGTTCCACCCGGACTACATGGACGACGGACGCCGGGCCGTGCAGCTGGGGCCCAACAAGGGCGACGTCTACCCGGAGGAGATGGTCGACCTCTTGGAGTCCTACCCGCGCATCCACCCCGACCAGGTGGACTTCGCGGCGCTCCCCACCCACACCACCGACGTCCTGGTGGTCGGGCGGCGGCGGGGGCGGCAGGTCCGCGGCGCTGCTGGCGGCGGAGACCGGCGCCAAGGTGATCCTGGCCACCAAGCTGCGCCACGGCGACGCCAACACGGTGATGGCCGAGGGCGGCATCCAGGGCGCGGACCACGAGGTGGACAGCCCCTACTTCCACTTCCTCGACACGCTGGGCGGCGGTCACTTCACCAACCGGCCCTACCTGGTGGCGGCCCTCACCCGGGACGCGCCCCTCGTCATCGCCTGGCTCGAGAAGATGGGCATGATGTTCGACAAGCACCCCGACGGCCGCATGCTGGTGCGCCACGGCGGCGGCACCAGCCGCAAGCGCATGCACTCCGCCGGCGACATGACCGGCTCGGAGATCATGCGGGTGCTGCGCGACGAGGTGCGCAACCGCGCCGACGCCGATCGAGATCATGGAGTTCGCCGCCGCGGTGGAGATCCTCAAGGACGACAAGGGGCGGGCCTGCGGCGCGCTCTCTACAACCTGGAGACGGAGGAGTACTTCGTGGTCCGGCCAAGGCCGTGGTGCTGGCCACGGGCGGCAACGGCCGGCTCCACATCCAGGGCTTCGCCTCCACCAACCACTACGGGGCCACCGCCGACGGCCTGGTGATGGCCTACCGCGCCGGCGTGCCCATGGACTTCCTGCACTCCACCCAGTACCACCCCACCGGCGCGGCCTACCCGGAGCAGAACGTGGGCCTGCTGATCACCGAGAAGGTGCGCGGGCTGGGCGCCAACCTGCTCAACATCGACGGCGAGCAGTTCGTGTTCGAGCGCGAGCCCCGGGACGTGGAGAGCGCGGCGATCATCCGCGAGTGCGTGGAGCGCGGCAACGGCATCACGCACCCCGGTGGGGCGGCTGGGCGTGTGGCTCGACTCCCCCATGATCGAGGAACTGGAGGGGCCCGGGGCCGTGGAGCGGGAGCTGCCCGGCCAAGTACATGCAGTTCATCCGCTACGGCATCGACATCCGCAAGGAGCCGATGCTGATCTACCCGACCCTGCACTACCAGAACGGCGGCATCAAGATCGACCAGAACGCCGAGACGGGTGTTCCCGGGCCTGTTCGCCGCCGGCGAGACCACCGGCGGGGTCCACGGCGAGAACCGCCTGATGGGCAACTCGCTGCTCGACGTCACCGGTCTTCGGCCGGCGGGCCGGCGCCAACGCCGCGGCCTACGTGCAAGGGCCTCGACGGCGACCTGGGCGCGCCGAGCCTCGACCACGTGAAGCGAGTACGTGGCAGGAGCTCGAGGCCGCCGGGGTGGAGCGCACCCGCATCGCGCCCGATGCTGCTGCCCGACTACACCACCGACGACGTGCGCAAGCGGCAGCTCACCGCGCACTACGAAGGGACGATGAGGTGAGGACAGCGGTCAGCTGTCAGCTCTCAGCTGGTCAGCTCGACACTGCGAGGATGTGACCCTAGCTGACTGCTGACAGCTGACAGCTGACAGCTGCACCGGAGGCGACATGAACATCCACGAGTACCAAGCGAAGCAGGTCCTGCAGAGGTTACGGCGTGGTCGTGCCCCGGGGCATCGTGGCCACCACGCCGGAGGAGGCCGAGAAGGCCGCGGCCGGAGCTCGGCACCCCGGTCATGGTGGTGAAGGCCCAGATCCACGCCGGGGGCCGCGGCAAGGCGGGCGGCGTCAAGGTGGTGAAGAGCCCCGCCGAGGCCAAGGCCGCCGCGGCCGGGATCCTCGGCAAGAAGCTGGTCACCCACCAGACCGGGCCCCGAGGGCAAGGAGGTGCTCAAGGTCTACGTGGAGGAGGGCTGCGACATCGACCGGGAGCTCTACCTCGGCATGGTCGATCGACCGGGCCACGGGCTTCGTGACCATCATGGCCTCCACCGAGGGCGGCATGGAGATCGAGGAGGTCGCGGCCAGGACCCCGGAGAAGATCCTCAAGGCGGCCAGTCGACCCGGCCGCCGGCCTCGATGCCCTTCCACGCGCGCAAGCTGGCCTTCGGCCTGGGGCTCACGGGCGACGCCCTGAAGAGCGGCCAGAAGTTCATGCCGGCGCTCTACAAGGCCTTCCTCGACACCGACGCCAGCCTGGCGGAGATCAACCCGCTCGATGGTGACCAAGGACGGCGAGGTCGTGGCCCTGGACGCCAAGATGAACTTCGACAACAACGCCCTGTACCGCCACAAGGACCTGCTGGAGCTGCGCGACACCACCGAGGAGGACCCCCGGGAGCTGGAGGCCTCCAAGTTCGACCTCAACTACATCAGCCTGGACGGCACCATCGGCTGCATGGTCAACGGCGCGGGCCTGGCCATGGCCACCATGGACATCATCAAGCTCCACGGCGCCGAGCCGGCCAACTTCCTCGACGTGGGGGGCGGCGCCAACGCCGAGCAGGTGACCAACGCGTTCCGGCTGATCCTCTCCGACCCGAAGGTGAAGGCCGTGCTGGTGAACATCTTCGGCGGCATCATGCGCTGCGACATCATCGCCGAGGGCGTCATCGCCGCGGCCAAGGCGGTGGAGATCAACGTGCCCCTGGTGGTGCGCCTCCAGGGCACGAACGTGGAGCTGGGCCGCAAGATGCTCGCCGAGAGCGGGCTCCCCATCATCACCGCCGAGACGATGAGCGAAGCCGCCGAGAAGGTGGTGGCCGCGGCGAAGAAGGCGGCGTGAGGAAACAGAAGAGACTTTCTTGGACGGGATGACAGGATCAACAGGGTCCAGCCTATTTCTGAGCTTGCATTGATATCCAATTCCAATCCTGTCCATCCTGTGATCCTGTCAAAGATTTTGGTCTTACAACGGAGAGCAACGATGAGCATCCTGGTCAATAAAGACAGCCGGGTCATCTGCCAGGGCATCACCGGGAGGCAACGGCAAGTTCCACTCCGAGCAGTGCCTGAAGTACGGCACCAAGCTGGTGGGCGGGGTGACCCCCGGCAAGGGCGGCCAGAGAGATCCTGGGCGTGCCGGTGTTCAACACCGTGGCCGACGCCGTGAAGCAGGACGGGCGCCGACACCTCCATGATCTTCGTGCCGGCGCCCTTCGCCGCCGACGCCATCCTGGAGGCGGCCGACGCGGGCATCAAGGTGATCGTGTGCATCACCGAGGGCATCCCCACCCTGGACATGGTCACGGTGTCCAGCGCCCTGGAGGGCCGCGGACGTGCACCTGGTCGGCCCCAACTGCCCCGGGGTCATCACCCCGGAGGAGTGCAAGGTGGGCATCATGCCCGGCCACATCCACAAGCCGGGCCCCGTGGGCGTCATCTCCCGCTCCGGCACCCTGACCTACGAGGCCGTGGACCAGCTCACCAAGCTCGGCATCGGCCAGACCACCTGCGTGGGCATCGGCGGCGACCCGATCATCGGCACCAACTTCATCGACGCCCTGTCCCTGTTCAAGGACGACCCGGCCACCGAGGGCATCGTCATGATCGGTGAGATCGGCGGCTCGGCCGAGGAAGAGGCCGCGGCCTACATCCAGGCCGAACATCAAGGCCGGTGGTCAGCTTCATCGCCGGGCAGACCGCGCCCCAGGGCAAGCGCATGGGCCACGCCGGGGCCATCATCGCCGGCGGCAAGGGCACCGCCGCCGAGAAGATGGCGGCCCTGGAGGCCGCGGGCGTCACCGTGGTGAAGAGCCCCGCGGACCTCGGCCAGGCGATGAAGAAGCGCGCTGGGGCGCTGGGAAGCAGAATCCAGACGCGGTCGGGCGGCTCCGGCACGCGCCAGCTCCGAGGGTTTTCCACCGATCACGATCACGATCACGGAAGTAACCAATGGATCCAAAGCAGAACAAGGTGGACCTGATCATCGACAAGTACGGCGCCAACAAGGAGAAGCTGGTGCAGATCCTGCTCGACGTGCAGGACGAGTACCGCTGGCTCTCCAAGGACGTACCCTGGAGCGCTGTTCCAAGCGCCTCGACGTGCCCCTGGCGTACGTCTACAACGTGGCCACCTTCTACAAGCACTTCAGCCTGGTGCCCAAGGGCCGCCACTCCATGCACGTGTGCGTGGGCACCGCCTGCCACGTGCGCGGTGCCGAGCGGCTCATCGACCGGGTCGGCCAGGCCACCGGCATCCAGCCCGGCGAGACCACCGACGACCAGAAGTTCAGCGTCGACACCGTGAACTGCCTGGGCTGCTGCGCCCTGGGGCCGGTGATGGTGGCGGACGACGAGTACCTGAGCAACCCCACCACCAAGGACATCGAGCGGCATCGTGCCGAGGAGCCGCGGACTAGACCCCATGACCCGGTTTGCATCCGTCGCCGAGCTGACCGCCTACCGCGAGGAGATCGCGCCCGCTTCGACCCCAAACGGCCCTGCATCGCGGTGTGCGTCGGGCCGGGCTGCCTGGCCTACAAGAGCGGCAAGATCGCCGACGCGTTCCAGCGAAGCCCTGGAGCAGCAGGCCTCACCGACCAGGTGGCCCTGCTCCGGACCGGCTGCCACGGCTTCTGCCAGCAGGGGCCCAGCGTGGTCGATCCACCCCAAGGGCATCGCCTACCTCAAGGTCACCCCGGAAGACGCCGCCGAGATCGTCGAGACCACCCTGGTCAACGGCGGCCTGGTGGAGCGGCTGCTCTACAAGGGCGCCGGACGGCGCGCCGATCGCCGAGGAGAAGGAGATCCCGTTCTACAAGCTGCCAGACCCCGGAGATCTTCGGCACCAACCGCTTCCTCGACCCCTACAGCATCGACAACTACATCGCCCTGGGCGGCTACAAGGCCCTGGGCAAGGCGCTCACCGAGATGAGCCCCGACGAGGTGGTGGCCGAGGTGAAGAAGTCCAACCTGCGCGGCCGCGGCGGCGCAGGCTTCCCCGCCGGGCGCAAGTGGGAGGGCACCCGCACGCACCCCGGCGCCGGAGAAGTACGTCATCGTCAACGCCGACGAGGGCGACCCGGGCGCGTACATGGACCGCGGCATCCTCGAGGGCAACCCCCACAGCGTGCTCGAGGGGCTGCTGATCGGCGGCTACGCCATCGGCGCCGCGCGAGGGCATCGTCTACGTGCGCCAGGAGTACCCCCTGGCGGTGGAGGCCCTGCACCTGGCCTGCGACCAGATGCGGGAGATCGGGCTGCTGGGCGAGAACATCCTCGGCACGCGGCTTCAACTTCGACGTGGTCATCCACCGGGGCGCCGGCGCCTTCGTCTCCGGCGAGTCCAGCGCGCTGATGAGCTCCATCGAGGGCCGGGTGGGCGAGCCCCGGCCCAAGTACGTGCGCACCTCGATCAAGGGCGTGCGCGGCATGCCCAGCAACCTGAACAACGTGGAGACCTGGGCCAACGTGCCGCTGATCATCGAGCGGGCGCCGACTGGTTCGCGGGCATCGGCACCGAGAGCAGCAAGGGCACCAAGATCTTCTCCCTGGTGGGCAAGGTGAACAACACCGGCCTGGTGGAGGTGCCCATGGGCATCACGCTGCGGGACGATCATCTTCGACATCGGCGGCGGCATCGCCGAGGGCAAGGAGTTCAAGGCCGTGCAGACCGGCGGCCCGTCCGGCGGCGTGCATCCCCGAGAACGCTGCTCGACCTGCCGGTGGACTTCGACCAGCTCACCGAGGCCGGGCTCCATGATGGGCTCGGGCGGCATGATCGTCATGGACGAGGACACCTGCATGGTGGACGTGGCCCGCTACTTCCTGGACGTTCCTCGCCGACGAGTCCTGCGGCAAGTGCGTGCCCTGCCGCGAGGGCATCTACCCAGATGCTCGCACATCCTGCAGCGGCTGTGCCAAGGGGAGGGCAGGACCGGCGACGTGGAGGCCCTGGAGGACCTCGCCGACACCGTGCTGGTGGCCTCGCTGTGCGCCCTGGGCCAGAGCGCGCCCAACCCGGTGCTCTCCAGCATCAAGTACTTCCGCGACGAGTACGTGGCCCACGTGGAGGAGAAGCGCTGCCCCGCGTGCATGTGCAAGGCGCTCACCAACTACTGGATCGACCCGGACAAGTGCATCGCCTGCGGCATGTGCCGCAAGGAGTGCCCGGTGGAGGCGATCAGCGGCGAGAAGAAGCGTGGTACACGTCATCGACCAGGAGCAAGTGCACCAAGTGCGACACCTGCTACCAGGTGTGCCCGCGCCAAGGTGCAGGCGCGTGACCAAGCTCTCGGCGCCCGGCCAAGCCGTCCCGGGACCCGGGCGAAGCCCAAGAAGACCGGGGGACCTCGCCGTACGGGATGCCGCCGACGAAGGAGGCAGCCTATACTGTCATCCCGTCCAGAACGCGGTCTTCCCGTGACTTCGCTGGAGATGGTTCACCCTGACCGACTGCGACAGCCGCCGAAGCGCTCGGTGCCTCCTGAAGCTCACCGTCAACGGCCAGGAGGTGGAGGCCCGAGGGCATGACCGTGCTCGACGCCGCCCGCGAGGCCGGCATCGAGATCCCCACCCTGTGCCACTGGAGGGCCTGGCGGCCTACGGCGCCTGCCGGCTCTGCCTCGTGGAGATCAAGCAGGGCAACTGGTCGAAGATGGTGGTCTCGTGCCTCTACCCGGTGGAGGACGGCCTCGCCATCGAGACCGAGAACGCCAAGGGTCGCCAAGCACCGCAAGATCATCCTCGAACTGCTCTCCGCCCGCTGGGACCACTGCCCCCAGGACCTGGTGGAGAAGTACGGGGCCGACGCTGGACCGCTTCGAGAAGAACACGACCTTCTGCGTGCTGTGCGGCCTGTGCGTGCGCCACTGCACCGAGGTCGTCGGTGCCAACGTGCTCGGCTTCGTCGGGCGCGGCACCGAGCGGCAGGTGGTGATCTACCCCGAGCTGGCCGTCAAGCACTGCCCCACCTGCGAGGCGTGCGAGCATGCAGTGCCTGGAGGTCTGCCCCACCGGGGTCATCTCCAGCGAGTTCGCCCACGCGGGCCTGACCCTCCCCGACCGCCTGCCCCGGGCCTACCCCGTGTGCATCAAGGACGACGACAACGTGGCGGCGGTGCAGAGGCTGGTGGGAGACGTGGCGAAGAAGTAGCTCCGCCCCGCCCAGGCACGACCCGGACGCACGAGGGCCCCGCCGGAGCGGGGCCCTCGTGCGTCCGCCTCCCGTGCGGCAGGGGAGGTGTCGCGTCGTGGGGAGCCGGGGCTGGCCTTCCGGCAGCAGAACTTAGTAAGGTGGTCGGCCAGGTGTTCCCGGGGGGCGAGCTGCGGGACCGGGTGGGCGCCCGCGGCGACGGGACGTTCCAGAGCCGACGGAGGTGCGCGATGGGCGGATTCGAGGGTTACACCTTCTGCGAGAAGGTCGCCGCCGACGCGGTGGTGACTCGAAAGGTGCAGAGGATCCTGGCAGCCGGCGAGACCCCCTACCAGCGGTACGCCATCTGGGAGTCCCCGTCCCAGGGCGTGTGCATCACCATCGACGGAGACCTCCAGTCCACGGGGCTGGACCGCGCCACCTACCACGAGGCTCTCGTCCACCCGCCCATGCTGTTGCACGGGAACCCGCGCCGGGTGCTGGTGTGCGGGGGGGCACGGGCGTGACGGCCCGAGAGGCGCTGCGCTACCGCGAGCTGCACTCCGTGACCATGGTGGACATCGACCGCGAGTTCGTGGAGAGCTGTCGGACCCACGTGCCCTGGTGGCACGCCGATGCGTTCGAGGACCCGCGCCTCACGGTGCACTACGAGGACATCTTCGATTTCGTGGAGAGGTCCGAGGAGCGCTTCGACGTGATCTTCGGCGACCTGCCCGACGTGGTGGAGGAGGTCGCCCCAGGCCGCTCGTTCCACAGCCGGGCGTTCTACGCGGCCCTGCGCCGGCTGCTGCGTCCGGGCGGGTTGCTCTGCACCCAGGCCAGCGCTCTGAGCCTTCTCGACTTCGCGGCCCACGGCGCCATTCGACAGGCCGTGGCGAGCCAGTTGGGGTCGTGCCTTTCCTACCGGGCGCACCACGACACGTTCTTCGCGCCGTGGTCCTTCGTGATCGCCGGTCTCGCGACCCTCCCTCCGGTCGACGAACTCCCCTCCGTCTTTCGCCGAGGGGCGCGCCGCCACGGTCTGGAACTGCTCCACTTCGATCCGGAGTCCCTGGCCTCGTGCTTCGTGCTGAACCGCAGGATCCGGGAAAGGATCGCGGAGGAGGTCCACGAGCCCCTGCGGGCGTCCCAGATGTCCTGATTCCGCTCGGTGTCGGGCCGGTCGAGGGTCCCCCGGCGGGGACCGGACGACAGGGGATGTCCGCGCAATCGGTGCCGGAGTCGGAGCGCCGGCCGAGGGTCGGGCGCCCGGGGGCCTCGGGTGCACGCCCCCGGCGAAGGAGCGGTCCTTCAGGTCTTTCTCTCGATGGCGATGTCCACTTTGGTCCCGTTCGTCGTCACGTCGTACACCGGTGACAGCTTGCTCAACGCCTTGAGGCGGTCGAGGTTCTTCTCGTCGGTCTTGACCTTGAAGGTCACGCGGATCGCTTCGTAGCCCAACCGCACGTCGTTGGAGATGCCCAGGAAGGCCCTCAGGTCGAGGTCGCCTTCCAGGTCCATCTCGAGCTCCTCGATCCGTATCCCGCGCAGTGCAGCGTGATACACCATGGTGGTCATCATGCAGCCCGCCAGGGCGCGGAGCAGGTGCTCCACCGGGTTCGCCCCGAGATCCGTCCCGGCGAGCACCGGCGGTTCGTCGGCGTCGATGACGAACGGCTCCGGCCGCGAGTGTTCCTGCTTCGCCCCGTAGAATCCGTCGATCGTGGCCCGGTTGTGTCCCGCCCGGATCCAGCGGTTGTGCACCCGGAACTTGCAGCTCCCGAGGGCGGGGTCCTCCTCGACCGCCCTCACCGTGCCCTGGACGACTCCGATGTCGACGCCGTTGAGGATCTCGTTTCCTGGCATGGCAGCTTCCTCCCGATGCGGGGTTGAGAGACGGATGCAGCGTAAGGTCGGCGGGGGTGCCCGCAAGGGGGCGGTCGGGCACTTCGGATACCCGACGGGATAGCGGCTGCCGAAGCCCGGTGCGTGTCGAAAGATCCGCGCTGCGCCGCCTCCCGCTGGACTCCCCGTGACCGTTCGGGATATACAAGGGCCTTCCTTGGGGCCGGGGAGCGGCCCTTCGTCGCTGGAATCGCGGAAGGTCATGCAGCCCAAGCCCGCCACCGCCGGGGGCGACCGGTTCGACTCGGTCGTCAGCCCCCAGGTCCTGGACCTCAAGCCCTACGTCCCCGGCAAGCCCATCGACGAGCTGCGGCGGGAGCGGGGGCTCGCGCGCATCGTCAAGCTGGCGAGCAACGAGAACCCCCTGGGGCCCAGCCCGGCCGCCCTGGCGCCCTGGAGCGCGAGGCCGGGCGCCTGAACCGCTACCCCGACGGGTACGGCTTCGAGCTGAAGGAGGCCCTCGCGCGGCGGTGGAGCGTGGTCGCGCGACAACCTGGTGCTCGGCAACGGCTCGTCGGAGATCCTCGAGATGATGGTCCGGCTCCTGGTGCCGTCCCGGCCGGGCCGTGGTGGTGGCGAGCCCGTCGTTCAGCATGTACGAGATCACGGTGCGGGCCCAGGGCGGGCGGGTGCGGCGCGTGCCCCTGCGGGACCACGCCGTGGACCTGGAGGCCGTCCATCGCGCGGTGGACGAGGACGCGGCCCTGGTCATCCTGGGCAACCCGAACAACCCCACCGGCACGATCTTCCGCCGGCGCGAGTGGGAGAGCGTTCCTGTCGGCACGCCGGCCGCGCGTGGGGATCCTGCTCGACGAGGCCTACGCGGAGTACGCGGACGCCCCGGACTTCCCCGTGGGGCGCGAGTACCTGGACGAGGAGCGGTTGCTGGTGTGCGCCCGGACCTTCTCCAAGGCCTACGGTCTGGCCGCGCTGCGGATCGGGTACGGCTCGCGCCGCGCCGGCTCGTGGACTTCATGAACCGGCTCCGGCTGCCCTTCAACGCCAACGGGCCGGCCCAGGGCGCGGCGGCCGCCGCGCTGGGCGACGAGGGGCACGTGGGCCGCTCCCGGGAGGCGAATCGGGCCGGGAGGGAGCGGCTGACGCTCTTCCTGCGAGACCGCGGGGCGGAGGTGGTGCCGAGCCAGGCCAACTTCGTGCTGGCCCGGGTGGGGGACGGCGACGGCTGGTTCGAGGCGCTGCTCGACCACGGGGTGATCGTGCGGTCGGTGCGCAGCTTCGGCATGCCCGAGTGGATCCGCGTCACGGTGGGGACGCCCGACGAGCTGGACCTCTTCGAGGAGGCCTTCGACCGGGTGCTCGACGCGCGGGGAGGCCTGGGATGATCATCGTCCTGAGGCCCGACCACCGGGAGGAGGACCGGCGGCAGCTCGTCCAGACGCTCCGCGCCCTCGGCCTGTCGGTGCACGAGTCCGAGGGGCGGAAGCGGACGATCCTCGGGGCGATCGGCGACGAGGACGCCCTGCGGGAACTGCCCCTGGAGTCGATGCCGGGGGTGGAGCGGGTGATTCCCATCCTCAAGCCCTACAAGCTCGTGAGCCGCGAGTTCCAGGCGGAGGACAGCGTCGTCGAGGTGGGGGGCGTTCGGCTGGGGGGGCCCGCGGTGCAGATCATCGCCGGCCCCTGCTCGATCGAGAGCCGCACGACGCTGCTCGAGACCGCGCATGCGATCAAGGAGGCCGGCGCCACGATGCTGCGCGGCGGGGCGTACAAGCCGCGCACGAGCCCCTACGCGTTCCAGGGGCTCGGCGAGAAGGGGCTGGAACTGCTGGCCGAGGCCCGGGAGCAGACGGGCCTGCCGGTGGTGACGGAGTTGATGGACCCTCGGGACACGCTGCTCGTCGCGCGCTACGCGGACGTGGTGCAGATCGGCGCCCGCAACATGCAGAACTTCCGCCTGCTCAAGGAGGTTGGGAACCTGGAGAAGCCGGTGCTGATCAAACGGGGCATGTCCGCCACCCTCACCGAGTGCCTGATGAGCGCGGAGTACGTCGCCGCCCAGGGAAACCGCCGCATCATCCTCTGCGAGAGGGGCATCCGGACCTTCGAGACCGCCACCCGGAGCACCCTGGACCTCTCCGCCGTGCCCGTGCTGAAGGGCCAGACGCACCTGCCGGTGATCGTGGACCCCAGCCACGCGGCGGGCCGCTTCGAGCTGGTGGCCCCCCTGGCGAAGGCGGCCCTCGCGGCCGGCGCCGACGGCCTGATGATCGAGGTGCACGCGTCGCCCGAAACCGCGCTGTGCGACGGCAACCAGAGCCTCAAGCCCGAGCGCTTCGGCCGGCTCGTGGCCGAGTTGGCCGCGGTGGCGCGGGCGGTGGGCCGGGAAGTGGGGGCGCCGTGAACCCGCGGCGCACGGTGACGCTGGTGGGCCTCGGGCTCATCGGGGGGAGCATCGCGGCCTCCCTGAAGGCCCGCAGGACCCGCTGGGTCGTGACGGGAACCGACCGCCGCCAGAGCTCGGTGGAGCTGGCGCGGCAGAGGGGCTTCCTCGACCAGGGCTACGCCGAGGCCGAAGAGGCGGTGGCGGGCGCGGACCTGGTGATCCTGGCCGCTCCGGTGCGGGCCATCCGGTCGCTGCTGTGCCAGTTGGCCCCGCACCTGCGGCCCGGGCAGGTGGTGACCGACGTGGGGAGCGCCAAGGTGTCGGTGCTCGCCGGCGCCCGGGAGTGCCTCCCCGAGGGCGTGGCCTTCGTCGGGGGGCACCCGGTGGCCGGCACCGAGCGGGGCGGCATCGAGGGCGCGGTGCCCGGGCTCTTCGAGGGGCGCACCTGCGTCCTGACGCCGGAGCCCGACACGCCGCCCGAGGCGCTGGAGCTGGTGAGCGCCCTGTGGCGCGACCTCGGCTCCGAGGTGGTCTGCATCGCGCCGGACGTGCACGACCGCGTCTTCGCCTACGTGAGCCACCTGCCCCACGTGCTCGCGTACAGCCTCGTGGGCGCGGTGTCGTCGGACCTGGAGCCCCACCAGGTGTCCTTGGGCGGCACGTCGCTGCGGGACTTCACCCGGGTCACCGGGAGCCCGGCGGCGGTCTGGAAGGACGTGTTCCTGGAGAACCGGGCCGCGCTGCTCGGCGCGGTCGACGCGTTCTCCGTGCTCCTGGCCGAGCTGCGGAGCGCGGTGGAGGCGGGCGACGAGGAGGCGCTGGACCGGTTCTTCCTGCGCACCGCCTCCGAGGGGAGGAACCCGTGGCACCGCTGAGGGTGGCCGCCTCCGGGCCGCTGGTGCGGGACGTGCGCGTGCCGGGCGACAAGTCGCTCTCCCACCGGGCCCTCCTCTTCTCGGCGCTGGCCGAGGGGGAAGCCCGCATCCGCGGGCTCCAGGAGGGCCTGGACGTGGCCGCCTCCCGGCGTGCCGTGGAGGCGCTGGGAGCGGGGGTCCGCGAAGAGGGGGGCGGCGTGGTGGTCGCCGGCCGGGGCGTCGGAGGGCTTCGGGAGCCCGACGCGGTGATCGACTGCGCGAACTCCGGTACCACCATGCGGCTTCTCGCCGGGGTCCTGGCAGGGCACGGATTCCTCTCGGTGCTCACGGGGGACGCGTCGCTGCGTCGCCGTCCCATGGCCCGCATCCTCGACCCCCTCCGGGAGATGGGGGCGCTGGCGCTCGGCCGCGCGGAGGACACCCGGGCGCCCCTGGTGCTCCGGGGCGGGAGCCTCCGCGCCCTCGACTGGAAGCTGCCCGTGGCGAGTGCCCAGGTGAAGAGCGCGGTCCTGCTCGCCGGGCTGCACGCCCGGGGGGTGACGTGGGTGGAGGAGCCCGAGCTCTCCCGCGACCACACGGAGCGGATGCTCGCCGCCATGGGCGCCGAGGTGGTGCGCGACGGGCTCCGGGTGGGGGTGCGGGGCCCGGCGCGGCTGAAAGCCCTGGACCTCGAGGTTCCAGGCGACCCCTCCTCGGCCGCCTTCTGGGCGGCCGCGGCCCTGTTGGTGCCGGGGTCGCGGGTGCGGGTGCGGGGCGTGAGCCTCAACCCCACGCGCACGGGGTTCTACCGGATCCTCCGGAGGATGGGGGCTTCCGTCGTCCTGGAGGAGACCGGCGAGGCCTGCGGCGAGCCCGTGGGCGACGTGGTGGTGGAGCACGGGCCGCTGGAGGGGGTGGAGGTCTCCCCGGCCGAGGTGCCGACCGCCATCGACGAATTACCGGTGCTCGCCGCGGTGGCCGCCGCGGCCCGGGGTGAGACCCGGGTCCGGGGCGCCGAGGAGTTGCGCCACAAGGAGTCGGACCGGATCGAGGCCGTGGCGGGGGAGCTGCGCAAGGCGGGCGTGCCGGTGCAGACGCTCCCGGACGGGCTGCGGGTGACGGGCGGAGCGCCCCTCCGGCCGGCCGCGTTCGAGAGCCACGACGACCACCGCCTCGCCATGGCGATGGGGGTCCTATGCCTGGCGATCCCGGGAGGGGGGACGGTGGACGGCGCCGAGGCCGCGGCGGTGTCCTACCCCGGGTTCTGGACGCAACTGCTGGGCCGGTGAGCCGGGGACCCCCGGGGAGGAAGCCGTCGGTGTCGGAGGATCGGACCTCGGAGGACAAGGCCAAGGGTAAGGGGTTCTTCGGGCGCCTGTTCCGGAAGGGGAAGCCGGGGGAGGTCCCCGAGCCGGTTCCCGGCGAGGAGCCGGGTCCGGGGGACGAGCGGGCGGTGGCCCCCGAGGCGGAGCCCGCGGCGCCGCCCGAGCCTCCGGAGCCCCAGGAACCCCCGGAACCGCAGGCGGAGGGGGAGCCCGCGGCCGAAGCCGCTCCGGAACCTGCGGGGCCCGAAGCCCCGTCGCGGGGCGGGCCTGTTCGTGCGACTGCGCTCGGGGCTGTCGAAGACCCGGGAGGGGTTCGTCCGGAAGGTCGACCGGGCCCTGTTCGGACGGAAGGAGATCGACGCCGAGACCCTGGAGGCCCTCGAGGAGGCGCTGATCACCGCCGACCTGGGGGTCCGCACGGTGGAGGAGCTGATCGGCGAGATCCAGGAGCGGGTGAGCCGGAAGGAGCTGACGAGCCCGGAGGCCCTGCGCGAGCACCTGCGGGAGGCGATCCTGGACATCCTGGTCTCCGACGAGGGCCACCTGGAGCTCGGGCACGAGCGGCCCCACGTCCTGATGGTGGTGGGGGTCAACGGGGTGGGGAAGACCACCACCATCGGGAAGATCGCCGCCCAGTTCCGGGCGAAGGGCCACAAGGTGGTCCTCGCCGCCGCGGACACCTTCCGGGCCGCGGCGATCGAGCAGCTGGCGATCTGGGGCGACCGGGTGGGGGCGACCGTGATCCGGCACCAGCACGGCTCGGACCCCGCCGCCGTGGCGTTCGACGCGGTGGAGGCGGCCCGCGCCCGGAGGGCGGATCTGGTCATCGTGGACACGGCCGGCCGGCTGCACACGAAGGCCAACCTCATGGAGGAACTGAAGAAGGTCCGGCGGGTCCTCGGACAAGGCCCTCCCGGGCGCGCCCCACGAGGTGCTCCTGGTGCTCGACGCCACCACCGGGCAGAACGCCGTCAGCCAGGCGCGAACCTTCCGTGACGCCATCGGGGTGGACTCCATCGCCCTGACCAAGCTCGACGGGACCGCCAAGGGCGGCGTGATCGTGGCGATCTGCGACGAGCTCGGCATCCCGGTGAAGTACATCGGGATCGGCGAGGAGGTCGACGACCTGCGGCCCTTCGACGCCGGGGCGTTCGTCGACGCCCTGTTCTGAGGCGGGGCCGGGTCCCCGCGCGCACCGACGGAGGAGGAGTCATGAGTCGACGTTTCCCGCTGGCTACGGCGCTGGCCCCGGCCGCCGTCGTCCTCGGCCCCGCCGCCGCCCTGGCGTCCGGGGGCGGCGAGCACGGGGGCGGGCTCGGGGCCGTGCTGCCCCTCTACCTCGGCATCCCCTTCGTCGGGCATCCTGCTCTCCATCGCCCTGTTCCCGCTGGTGGCGCCCCGCTTCTGGCACCACCACTTCGCCAAGGTCTCGGCGTTCTGGGCGCTCTCCCTGGCGGTGCCCTTCCTGATCGCTGTACGGCGGCGAGGCGATGCTACGAGATCGTCCACATCTACCTGGTCGACTACATGCCCGTTCATCATCCTGCTGTGGGCGCTCTACACCGTGGCCGGCGGCATCCTGGTGAGCGGCAGCCTGTCGCGGGCTCGCCGCTGGTCAACCCGGTGATGCTGCTGATCGGCACGGTGATCGCCTCCTGGGTCGGGACCACCGGCGCGGCGATGCTGCTGATCCGGCCCGTTCCTGCGGGCCAACGCCTGGCGGAAGAGGCGCACCTACCAGGTGGTGTTCTTCATCTTCCTGGTGTGCAACATCGGCGGCTCCCTGACGCCGCTGGGCGACCCGCCGCTCTTCCTGGGCTTCCTGCACGGCGTGCCGTTCTTCTGGACCCTGGAGCTGCTTCAGCCCATGCTCCTGGTCGCGCCTGCTCCTCCTGGCCCTGTTCTTCGCCGTCGACACCTACTTCCACCGCCGGGAGGAGGGCGAGCCCGCCCGAGTCCGAGGGCGCCAAGCTCCGGGTCGAGGGGCTGCACAACCTGCTCTTCCTCGGCGGCATCATCGGCGGCGGTGCTGATGAGCGGGCTGCTGCACCTCGGGCGAGGTGCATCGTGCTGGGGGTGCACCGGCCCGTGGCCGACCTGCTGCGGGACGGCATCCTGATCCTGATGGGCGTCCTGTCGCTGCGGACCACGCGGCCGTCGATCCGGGAGCGAAACGAGTTCACCTGGTTCCCCATCCAGGAGGTGGCCTACCTCTTCGCCGGCATCTTCATCACCATGATCCCGGTGCTCGACATCCTCAAGGCGGGCGACGCAGGGCCACCTGGCGTTCATCATCCGAGGCCGTGCAAGGAGCCGGTGCACTACTTCTGGGTCACGGGCATCCTGTCGAGCTTCCTCGACAACGCGCCCACCTACCTGATGTTCCTCAACACCGCCCTGGGCAACTTCAGCCCCGGGCGTGGCCGAGCGCGACGGCCATCGCACGCCCTGATCGCGAACAACGAGATCTACCTGCAGGCCATCGCGGCCGGCGCGGTGTTCATGGGGGCGAACACCTACATCGGCAACGCGCCCAACTTCATGGTGCGGTCCATCGCCGAGGAGACGGGCGTCGAGATGCCCAGTTTCTTCGGCTATATTCTCAAGTACTCGGTCACCATCCTGGTCCCCGCGTTCCTCGTGGTCACCGCGGTGTTCTTCCTCTAGAAGAGGCCTCGAAAGGGGTGCGCCCATGAAGCCCATCCGGAAGATCCTGTTCCCCACCAAGTTCGAGGACCTGTCCTTCCGCTGCGTGGAGCGGCTCTACCCGCTCCGGGGGGTCGGGCTGGAGGAGATCGTCTTCCTCTTCGTGATCGACCGGGAGGAGGTGGGCTTCGACCTGTTCCGCGGGTTCGACAAGAAGCTGGCGAACCAGATGCGGGAGGAGGCGCGGCTCCGCTTCGAGGACTGGGAGAAGGAGCTCGAGGAAGCAGGGCATCCGGCGCCCGCCACCTGGTGGAGATCGGGCAGCCCGAGGGCAAGATCCTCGAGGTGAGCTGCGACGAGGAGGTGGACCTGATCATCACCGGGCGGCAGCGCCACGTCCCGGCCGACGCCATCTACCTGGGGGGCACGAGCATGGGCGTGCTCCGGCGCAGCGCCATCCCGGTGCTCGTGTGCAAGCACCCGCCCGCCGAGGCCGCGTGCGAGCTCCCCGGGGCGGGCGCCTACGAGCGGGTCCTCTTCGCGACCGACTTCTCGGAGACCGCGTCCCACGCGCTCGCGTTCGTGAAGCGGCTCGCGGGCGTGGCGAAGCGGGCGGACGTGGTCCACGTGATCGCCGAGAGGGACCTGCGGCGTTACACCGCGGACGAGACCCGGAGCGAGGAGGCCGAGTGCCGCCGCGAACTCGGGGCGATCTGCGAAGAACTCTCGGCGGCGGGGCTGGAGGCGGAGTCCCACCTGCTCGCCGGGTCCATCGCCCACGAGGTCCTGCAGGCCGCTGCGGACCGACACTCCACGCTCATCGTGATGGGGACCCGGGGCAAGCACGGGGTGAAGGAGCTGGTGGTGGGGAGCGCCTCCCACCGGGTGGCGGAGGGCGCCTCCGTCCCCGTCCTCCTGGTCCCGGATGAGCGGGCCGAGTGCTACATCTGACGCCGTTTCGGCCGGAGGTCTAGAGCCGTGGAGCCCCTTCGCATCGACCAGAGGTTCATCCGGCGGGAGAAGAACCCCGGGGTGCTGGCCGCCATCGGGAACACGCCGGTCACGGAGCTGACGCGGCTGGGCGGCAACCCCCGGGTGCGCGTCCTCGCCAAGCTCGAGGGGTGCAACCCCGGGGGCTCGGTGAAGGACCGGCCCGCCCACTACATGATCGCCAAGGCCGAGGAGTCCGGCGAGCTCTCGCCGGACCGGGTCATCCTGGAGCCCACCTCGGGCAACACCGGGATCGCCCTGGCCATGATCGCCGCGGTGAAGGGCTACCGCATCCGCCTCGTCATGCCCGAGTGCGTGAGCCTGGAGCGCAGGAGGGTCCTCGAGGCCCTGGGAGCCGAGTTGACGCTCTCCGCCGGGTGCCAGGGCACCGACGGCGCCATCATGAAGGCCCACCAGATCCTGGAGGCGGAGCCCGACCGCTACTACATGCCCAACCAGTACGCGAACCCGGCCAACGTGCTCGCCCACTACGAGACCACGGGCCCGGAGGTCCTGTGCCAGACCGACGGCGAGGTGGACGCCTTCGTGGCGGGCATGGGCACGACCGGCACGCTGATGGGCGTGGGCCGGTACCTGCGGGAGAGGAAGCCCGGGGTGCGGATCGTCGGCGTCGAGCCCCCCATCGGGCACGCGATCCAGGGGCTGAAGAACATGCAGGAGGCCATCGTCCCGGAGATCTACGAGCCCGCGCGCCTGGACGAGAAGCTGGTGGTCCAGGACGAGGAGGCCTTCGAGACCGCCCGGGTCCTGGCCCTGCGCGAGGGGCTCTTCGTGGGGATGTCGAGCGGCGCCGCCGTCGCCGGGGCCCTGCGGGTCGCCGGGGAGATG
Organism: uncultured delta proteobacterium; assembly: GCA_963707045.1. Classification (GTDB taxonomy): domain Bacteria; phylum Desulfobacterota; class Deferrisomatia; order Deferrisomatales; family JACRMM01; genus CAZGRT01. The sequence continues at coordinate 68,953 of CAVPOV010000001.1, read as the reverse complement.
GCGTCGGGCACCGTGGTGGTGCTCCTCCCCGACCGCGGGGACCGCTACCTGAGCACGACGCTCTTCCGCTCGGTCTGCGCCGACTGCCCCCCGTAGCCCCCCTGGCCCGTCCCCCAAGCGGGCGGCGGACGCGCTCCCTGGGGCGCGCTCACCAGCCCGAGGCCTGGACGAAGCAGGCTCCCCCGCCCCCCCCGCCGCCGCCGCTCGAGCCGGTGCTCGTGAAGGTGGCGACGCACGTCTTGCTCGCCGTCACCGAGACGACGCCGTCGGCACAGTCGGGGTCACCGCCCCAGCCGGAGAAGACCGAGTCCGCGTAGGGCGACGCCGTCAGCGCGACCGACGTGCCCGGGGCGAATCCGGCGCTGCAGGTGGCCCCGCACTCGATGCCCGGGGGGGACGAAGTCACCGTCCCGATCCCCGTCCCGCCCTTGGCGACGGTGAGCACCGGGGCCTCCCCGATCTGGCTCGCCAGGCCGAAGTCCCGGTGGGCGACGTACGCGAGCAGCCCGTCCGGGCTGAACGCCACGGCCGTCGGCCCCGAGAGCACGGGCACCGTCGCCGCCACCTGGGCGGTTTCCAGGTCCACCACGGTGACGGTCTGCCCGCCGCGGTTGGCCGCGTAGGCGAACCGGCCGTCCGGGCTCACCGCCACCCCCGAGGGCAGGCTGCCCACCGCCACGACCGCCGTAGGCTGCCCGCCGGCGGTGTCGAAGAGGGTGACCGAGTTGTCGGACTCGTGGGCGACGGCCAGCTTCGTCCCGTCGGGGGTCACGGCAACCCCCACGGGGCGGTTGCCTGCGGCGAGGCGGCCGGAGACCGTGCCGGTTGCGATGTCGTACACGGCGATCTCCCCGGGGCCCGCGGCCGGCGCCATCGCCAGGTAGGCGCGGTCGCCGGCGGGGGCGGGCGCGACCCCCGTGGGGAAGACACCGGCACCGGCCGGCACGCTCGCCACGGCGCGGCTGCCCGGAAGATCCCACACCGTGACCGCGCCGCCGTCCCGGCAGTCCGCCACGTAGAGCAGGGACCCGTCGGGGCTCACCGCCACTCCCTGGGGGTTGGGGAGGCTCCCGTCGCCCGCGGGGATCGGCAGGACCTCCAGGAGCGCAAGGGAGACGCCGTGGAGCACGGCGACCCCCGCAGGGCCCAGGGGCGCGTAGACGCGCTTGCCGTCCGGGCTCACCGCGATTCCCTGCAGGGTCGCGCCGGCCAGCGGCGTCGCCGTGATCGTCACCAGGGAAGCGGTGTCCACCATGAGGACCGAGGGGGACCCCACCCCGGTGTCGCCGGCGGCGATGTACAGCCTCCGGCCGTCCGGGCTCGTCGCAACGCCCTCCTGGGCCGCCCCGACGAAGATGTCGGTTCCGGCCACCGGCGCCGGGTGGGAGACCTCGACCCGGAAGTCCCTCGGGCTGATCGCCGTGCCGGCGGGGGTGCTGAGGAAGAGCCGGCCCGTGGCGGCCCCGGCGGGAACGGTCGCGACCACCCGGTCGCCGCGGGAGGAGAGGAACGCGTCGGCCGGGGCGTCGTCGAAGAGGAGGTCGTCCGGGGCGGCCGAACCGAGGCCGGACCCCACGAGGGTCACCGTGGCGCCGGGCCGTCCCCCCGGCGGGTGGAAGAAGGCGATCCGCGGCCCGCCCGGGGTGGCTACCTGGGTGCCGGTGAACGAGCCGGCGCCCCCGGTCTCCGGCTTGGTCCAGGTCCCGCTGGCGCTCCGGGTCGCCAGGTCCAGCGCGGTCAGGGTCCACTGGTTCGAGGGGCACGGGGGGCGGGTGAGGGTTCCGCTGGGAACGCCCCCGGCGGGGACCGAGCCCGCCAGCACGCCGTCCGCGCAGTCCACGTCGCCGCTGAGGAAGAAGGTCCCGACCGCGCCGGAGGCGTCCTGGGAGACCTCCGCCTCCCACGAGCCCGTGACCCGGCCGAAGATCGAGTCGACTCCCTCCCACGTGCCCGCCCAGACCCCGGAGAGGTCGGGCGGAGGGGGCGGAGGCGGGGGCTCATCGCCGCCGCCCCCTCCGCAAGAGGAGCCGAGCACCGCCAGTCCGCCGAGAAGCCACGTCTTCCACGTGCCGTGCATGACGCCCGCCTTTCTCGGAGGCCCCGCCGTCCGGGGTGCCTCCCCAGGGAACGCGTCCGACCGCGAGCCCGCGGGAGGCGGGCCGGGTGGGGATCGGCTGCCCATATCCCAAAGCATACCCCGTGCCACGGCCCGCCGGAGAGGCGAACGCCGCGAGCACGGGCCAATTCCGGAGTTGGGCAGCGGGCCGGGTCGCTATAGCGGGGACGTGGTCAGGTGCCGGCCGTGGAGGCCCGACCGTCAGCCGATGCCGGTCGCCGGGTCGGGTTGCCCCCGCCGGCTCCCGGGTGAAATCGAAGGCTCGCGCCAGCGCGGCCCCTCAAGGGCCGTCCCGCCGCAAAGCCGGGGAAGGCGCACGCCTTCGTCTATTCCCAAAGCCCTTGCGTGAAACCTCGCGCGAGTGTATCTCCCGAGAAGCGGCGCGTCGGGAGGGGCCCGCTGAGCGCGTGCCGCGTCCTTCCCCCCTCCCGCCGCACTTTCCCGGCCGCGCAACGGATCTCCAAGCCCGCGTGTCACCGAACCGGGGCAGGCGAGGATGACGACGCACGCGACCTCTGTGGTGACTCGCAGCCGTCTACAACGTGTTAGGCTGCGATTGGCCTAACGGCTGTTCGGAGGGATGAATAGAAGCAAGGAGACCGAAACCTGTTGAAAACCACCAGGTATTTCCAGCACATGCGACAACGTGCGGACCGGGCTGCCGTCCGAGAGGAGTGGATCTCGCGCGTGGTTGAGCATGCCGAGCGCACTGAGGCGCAGTCCGACGGGAGAATCCGTAAGTGGGCAAAGATTCCGGAAGCCGGTAGATACCTGAGAGTGATACTGCTCTCGGACGGCGAGACGGTCCACAATGCCTTCTTCGATAGGTCATACAAGGAGAAATAGAGATGAAAGTCCGATACTTCGCGGACACCGACACGGCTTTGATCGAGTTCACAGACAATGAGGTGGCGGAGACCAAAGAGATCGGTGAGAACATCTACGTGGATCTCGACCCCGGGGGCAATCTCGTCAGCATGACGATCGAGCACGCACGGACGAATGCGCGGTTACAGGAGTTCTCGTACCAGGAGGCGTCGAGCCCGACAGAAAAGCGCCGAACCACGGCGTGACGCGGACGCTCGACAAGCGCGATGAAGGGGTTGGGCAACGTAGTCATTACATACACAGAGAGCGCCCCCGCGGCAAGGGTGGGTCCCCTCTGACGGGACGTACGTGAAATCGCGTGGTTGACCGCTTTGGGCTTGCTGGTAGGTGAAGCGTGGCCAGACAGGCAAGGTGCCGACGGGGCGTTCCACCGACCACGTGATCGGGCAGGGGATCGACCGGCAGAAGATCTCGGTGGGCGCGGCAGGCTGCGGGGAACGAGGTGTTCCGTAGCGAGGGGAACCCCCAAACGTCGAACGGGGCTGCCGAAGCAGCCCCGTTCAACGAGAGGAGGAAGAGGAGGAGGAAGTCGCACCGTTTGTGGTCCCGGGGAGCTGCCACACTCGCCCGATCCCTTCGTCTTCACGGTACGTGGGGAATTGTATCGGCGGAAGATGAAACGGACATGAGGCCCACATGAGAAGTTCGTGAGAAATCGATTTTCTGCGGGAGGCTCGTCGGGAAGGGGGCGGCGTCAAGGAGGGGTGGACCGGGGGGGGCGGGCGAAGTAGGCCTCGAGAACGATCTTCGCGTACCGTGCTCGCTTCTCGGGGCTGCGGGCGTTGTAGCAGCCGATCCCCTCGGGCGTGTAGCCGTGGCGCTGCAGGCAGTCGGCGAGGATCCACGCCCCCACGGTGACGTTGTAGCAGGGGTCGGTGCACACCGCGGTCCAGCTCTCCGCTCCGAGCCGGGGCTCCCACCAGGAGTTGATCTGCATCAGGCCCACGTCCACCGAGCCGTCGGCGTTCCAGCCGGCGGCGTCCGGGTCGAGGGCCGACTCGATCTCCGCGACGATGCGCAGCAGGTCGGGGGGCAGGCCGTAGCGGGCGGCGGCGTCTTCGAAGCAGAACGCCGCCGCGGGCCGGGGGTTCACCCCCGCCGAGAGAATCGCTGCCGCCGTCAGGGTCAGGTAGAGCCAGGGGGCCACGGCGCCTCCGGGTCGGCGTCCTTCCACGCCTGTCATTGTCCACGGAAACCCTCCCCGCGCCAATGCCTCCCGCCCTGCGGAGTTCCGGCTCTGGACGGGTCCGCCCGGCCGTGGTACAGAACCGGGAGCCCGCCCCGGGCGGGGGCGGCCTGCGAGCACCGTTGGGGGTGTAGGCGAGATGGAAGAGGGGATGCCGACCGAAGCCAGGGGAACCCCCGGGGCGGGGAACGGGGCGCTGCCTCCGAGCCGGACGAAGATCGTGTGCACCGTGGGGCCAGCGTCGGACTCCGAGGAGGTCCTGGTCCGGCTCATCCGCGCCGGGATGAGCGTGGTGCGGCTGAACTTCTCCCACGGGGACTTCGACACCCACGCCCGGACGATCGAGAGGGTCCGCGCCGCCGAGCGCGCCGCGGGGCGGCGTGTGGCGATCATGGCGGACCTGCCCGGGCCGAAGCTCCGCATCGGCCGCCTGGCGCAGGAGCCGATCGAGCTGCGCAGCGGGCAGGAGTTCACCCTCACCGTGGAGGACGTGGAGGGCGGCCCGAGCCTCGCCTCGGTGAGCTTCGAGCGCCTCCCCCAGGTGGTGAAGCCGGGCGACGCCCTGTTCCTCAACGACGGATTCATCCAGTTGGAGGTCCGCGAGACCGGCCCGCGGGAGGTCCGCTGCCTGGTCCGCGCGGGGGGCGAGCTGCGGTCTCGCAAGGGCCTCAACCTGCCCGGCGTCGACCTGGGCATCCGCGCCTTCACCGACGAGGACCGCCGGTGCCTGAACTTCGCTCTGGCGCACGGGGTCGACGCGGTCAGCCAGTCCTTCGTGGAGGGCGCCGAGGATGTGCGGGCCGTCCGGGAGGCGGCGGCCGCGGCCGGGTACTCGCCCTTCGTCATCGCCAAGATCGAGCGGGCGAGGGCGCTCGACCACCTGGACGCCATCCTGGAGGAGGCCGACGGGGTGATGATCGCCCGGGGCGACCTGGGCGTGGAGATCCCCATCGAGCAGATCGCCGTCGTGCAGAAGCGGCTGATGCGCAAGGCCAACCGCCTCGGGAAGCCGATGATCACCGCGACCCAGATGCTGGAGTCCATGACCGCGAGCCGGCGCCCGACCCGGGCGGAGGCGACCGACGTGGCCAACGCGATCCTGGACGGCACCGACTGCGTCATGCTCTCGGGGGAGTCGGCCATGGGGCGCTACCCGGTGGAGGCCGTCGAGATGCTCGCCCGGATCGCGGCCGCGGTGGAGCCCCACCGCCGGAGGCTCGGGGAGGCCGAGAGCGAGGACGCCTCCGGCCGGGAAACCCGCCGGCTCTCGGACCTGCTGGCGTGGAGCGTGGAGGGGGCCCTGCGGCGCGTGACCCCGGCGGCCGTGTTCGTGCCGACCCGCACGGGGGCGACCGCCCGGAACATCGCCCGGTTTCGCCCTCCGGTGTGGGTCGTGGCGGTCAGCTCTCGGGAACCCACGTGCCGCGGCCTCCAGTTCTCGTGCGGGGTCCACCCGGTGCACGAGCCCGACCACCCGGACGACTGGCGGGCGTACGCCAGGGAGTGGCTGGCCGGCCACGCGCTGGACGGCGACCTGGTGCTCCTCACCGAGGGGCCGTCGTCGAAGCACCCGGACACCAATCACCGCATGGAGTTGATCGACCTGGGTCGGCCGGGGCCCCGGTAAGGGGCCGCGCCGCCGGAGGCGCCGCACGTGGCGGCGCGGGAGAGGAAACGGACGATGAAGAAGCTGGTCCTGCTGCGGCACGGGGAGAGCGTGTGGAACCGGGAGAACCGCTTCACGGGGTGGACCGACGTCGGGCTCTCGGAGAAGGGGGTGGAAGAGGCCCTGGAGGCCGGCCGGGTGCTGCGCCAGGAGGGGTACGTGTTCGACGTGGCGTACACGTCGGTCCTCAAACGGGCCATCAAGACGCTGTGGCTGGCGCTGGAGGAGATGGACCTGATGTGGATCCCCGTGCACAACACGTGGCGGCTCAACGAGCGGCACTACGGGGCCCTCCAGGGGCTCAACAAGGCGGAGACGGCCGAGCGCCACGGCATGGAGCAGGTCAAGCTGTGGCGGCGCAGCTACGAGGTGCCCCCGCCCCCCCTGACGCCCGACGACCCCCGCCACCCCGGCACGGACCCCCGCTACGCCGACCTCGCCCCGGACCAGCTCCCGGCCTCGGAGTGCCTCAAGGACACCGTGGCCCGGACCCTGCCGTACTACGAGCAGACGATCGCGCCCCAGATCCGGGCCGGGCGGCGGGTGGTCATCGCGGCCCACGGGAACAGCCTCCGGGGCCTGGTCAAGCACCTCGACCGGATCTCGGACGAGGCCATCGTCGAGCTGAACATCCCCACCGGCATCCCGCTGGTCTACGAGCTCGGCGACGACCTCACGCCCGTGCGCCGGTACTACCTCGGCGACGCGGCGGCGGCCGAGGCCGCCGCCAATGCGGTGGCGAACCAGGCCCAGCGGCGCTGAGGGGGCACCGATGGCCCTCCACGAGCTGGCCGGGCAGCCGGCGCCCCGCTCACTCCTCGCGGACATCCCCGCGCTGGTCGCCGCCTACTACACCCGCAGCCCGACCCGGCCGAGCCGGCGGAGCGGGTCTCCTTCGGCACCTCGGGGCACCGGGGTCGCTCCCTGGCGCCGGAGCTTCAACGAGGCCCACATCCTGGCGATCACCCAGGCGATCTGCGAGCACCGCAGCGGCGCGGGCGTCACCGACGGACCGCTCTTCCTCGGCATGGACACCCACGCCCTGTCCGAGCCGGCGCTCCGGCCACGCGCGCTCGAGGTGCTCGCGGCCCGCGGTGTGACGGTGCTGTCCAGCCGGGACTGCGGTACACCCCGACCCCGGTGATCTCCCACGCCATCCTCACCCACAATCGCGGCCGCAGGACCGGGCCGGCCGACGGGGTGGTGATCACCCCCTCCCACAACCCGCCGGAGGACGGTGGGTTCAAGTACAACCCCCCCGACGGCGGCCCGGCCGACACCGACGACCACCGGGCCGATCGAGGACGCGGGCCAACGAGCTCCTGGGGGCAGGGTTGGCCGCGGTGCGGCGCGTGACCCTACGAGCGGGCCCTGCGGTCCGGCACCACGGCGCAGCACGACTACGTCGCGCCCTACGTGGACGACCTCGGCGCAGGCGGTGGACCTGGAGGTCGTCGCCGCGGCGGGCCTGAGACTCGGGGTCGACCCCCTGGGCGGCGCGTCGGTGGACTTCTGGGACCCCATCGCCGAGCGCTACGGCCTCGACCTGCGACGTGGTGAACCGGAGCCGTGGACCCGACCTTCTCCTTCATGACCGTGGACAAGGACGGCAAGATCCGCATGGACTGCTCCTCGCCCTACGCCATGGCCGGCCTGATCGGGCTCAAGGACCGCTTCGACCTGGCCTTCGGCAACGACGCCGACGCGGACCGGCACGGCATCGTCACCCGGGGCGGCGGGCCTGCTCAACCCCAACCACTACCTGGCGGTGGCGATCTCGTACCTGTTCCGCAACCGGCCCGGGTGGCGGCCCGGAGGCCGCCGTGGGCAAGACCCTGGTCTCCACGTCGATGATCGACCGGGTCGCCGCGTGCCCTGGGGCGGCGTCTGTGCGAGGTTCCCGTGGGCTTCAAGTGGTTCGTCGACGGGCTGCTCGACGGCGTCCATCGGCTTCGGCGGGGAGGAGAGCGCCGGGGCGTCGTTCCTGCGCCGGGACGGCACGGTGTGGACCACCGACAAGGACGGCATCCTCCTCGACCTGCTGGCGTGCGAGATCACGGCGCGCACCGGGCGGACCCGGGGGAGCTCTACGCGGGCGTTGGAGGAGCGCTTCGGCAGCCCGGTGTACGAGCGCATCGACGCGCCGGCCACGCCCCGCCAGAAGGCGGTGCTCAAGGAGCTCTCGCCGGACCTGGTGACGGCGACGGAGCTGGCCGGCGATCCCATCCGGGAGAAGCTGACCCGGGCGCCGGGCAACGGCGCGCCCATCGGCGGGCTCAAGGTGGTGGCCGAGAACGGCTGGTTCGCCGCCCGGCCCTCGGGGACCGAGGACATCTACAAGATCTACGCCGAGAGCTTCCGGGGCGCGGAGCACCTGCGCCGCATCCAGGAGGAGGCACGGGCCATCGTGGACGACGCCTTCGCGGCGGCGGGGGCCTGAGCCGGCGCCGCGCTAGCCGCCGTCGAAGACGCTCTTCCGCTCCACTCGGTCGGCTTCCCGGTCACGGAGCTCGACCAGGGACAGGTCCCCGAGGCTCGCGGCGTGGTAGGCCTGCAGGCCCTCCTCTCGGCACCGCAGACAGCAGCGCCGCGGGAGCTCCACGGCCAGGAGCCTGCCGCGGCCCCCCACCCAGCTCTCCAGGGTCACCACCCCGGCGCAGTCCCCGCAGATCCGGACCCGCTCCTTCTGGTTCTCCGTGATGCCCGCCCCGTCGTAGAAGACCTGGCGCATCTCCTCGTGGTGCGTCTTGCCACCGAACGCCTTCTCACGGAGGGCCTCCCGGTGCCGGTACTTCTCCAACATCGCTTCGGAGAGCCGCCGGATGTACTCCTGGTTCCGCTCGGAGCTGGGGAAGAGCTCGGGCTGGTAGTCGGGCTCGATCAGGGCGCCGGTGTCGAGGCCCGCCATGGCCAGCAGGATCCCCGTGTTCACGTAGGGCGAGCGCGTCCTGCACCGAGTAGCCCCCTTCGAGGACGGCGACGTGGGGACGCAGCCGGCGGGTGAGTGCGGCGTAGCCCTGGGCCGTGATCGACATGTCGGTGATCGGGTCGGTGAAGTGGTTGTCCTGGCCGGCGGAGTTCACGATGAGGTCCGGCTTCCAGTCTTCGAGGACGGGAAGCACGAAGTGGTCGATCACGTGGAGCAGGCCCTCGTCGTTGGTGCCCGGCGGAAGGGGGACGTTGAGGGTGGTCCCGTAGGCGTTCGGGCCGCCGAACTCGTCCGGGAACCCGGTGCCCGGGTACAGGGTGCGGCCGTCCTGGTGGATCGAGATGAAGAGGGTGTCCGGGTCGTTCCAGTAGACGTCCTGGGTGCCGTCGCCGTGGTGGCAGTCGGTGTCGACGATGGCCACCCGCAGATCCCGGATGTGGCGGCGCACGTGCTCGATCATCACCGCCTCGATGTTCACGATGCAGAAGCCCCGCAGGCCGTGGACCACCCGCCGGCGTGGTGGCCCGGCGGCCGCACCAGGGCGAAGGCCCGCTCCACCTCCCCGTAGAGGACCTTGCGGGCCGCCGTGATCGCCCCGCCCGCCGGATGCGGTGGCTGTCGCTGACGACCGACTGGCTGGCGGGGAGCAGGTGTGCACCCGCTCCATGTCCTCGCAGGGTGGCCACCGAGGGGGCGAACTCCTCGATCCCCTCGACGTCCAGCAGCCCCTTCCTCGAAGATCTGGTCGCGGGTGTAGAGCAGCCGTTCCTCCCGCTCCGGGTGGGTCGGGGAGATGGCCCAGTCGAAGGCCGGGAAGAAGACGACGCCGGTGTGCGTTGGGGGGCTCGGATCGTTCGCATGGCTCCGCTCACTCCACCCGGCCGAGGATGCCGGGGCGGATCTGGACCCGGAGGCGGTGGATGCTGCCCACCGTCGAGAAGCCGTCCACGATGCGGAAGCTCTCCTCCTCGGTAGCCTCGGGAACGGCCTCCTCGTCGAGCAGGCCCTTCTCCCGGGCCAGCCCCAGGAGGGTCTCGAAGGCCTCGGTCCGCGCCTCTTCCAACCCGTAGTTCCGCTCGCACGGGGCGGTACACCCCCGCCTCGGGGATCGAGAGGCGGCCGAGCGCGGTGTCGGCGAGCAGGTTCACCTCGAGGTTCACCCGCGCCACGGCCGCTCCCACCGCGTTCGCGACGTCGAAGTGGCCGGGCACGTGCACCGGGAGGTCGAGCGCGTCCTCGACGTAGGGTGCCAGGGCCCGGGCCGGGCCCCCCACGGCCACGGCGCGCCGCGGTTCCACCCGGTGCCCCTCGAGGAGTTCGTGGATCGTGTACACGGGTTTTCCGTTCACCTCGGCCAGCAGGGCACGGGCCGCCGAGGCGATGGAGGCGGCCAGGGCCCGGAGGACCCGGCGGGCGCACTCCTCCACGCCGACCCCGATCGCGGACGCTACAGGTGCCAGCGACTCCCGGGCCCGGGCCCGGTCTCCCACGGCCCGGCCGAGGACCACCAGGGCGTCGGTGGGCGTGGGGTGCTCGCCCCCCAGGGACGCCGGCGCTCCCAGGCGCTGGGGGCCCACCCGTGATCTCCCCCTGGCCGAGGTGGACGAGGCTGTCGCCGCCGGCGCCCGGGAGCGGGTGTAGAGGGATCGGATCTGGGTGCGGTAGGGTCCCACCGTGGCGCCCCGCGGCTCCAGCAGCGGCACCCCCGGGTGAACAGGGACAGGTCCGTGGTCGTGCCGCCCACGTCCACGGCCAGGGTGTCGCCGTCCACGTCGTCGAGGCCCTGGATCCCCATGACGCTCGCGGCGGGCCCGGACAGGGAGCCCTCCGCCGGGTTCCGGAAGGATTCGGCGGTCTGGGTGCCGCCGTCGGCCCGGAGCAGGTAGAGCGGGGCCTGGATGCCGAAGTCCCGAACGGCGCCGACCATCGACTCCACGAACTGCGTGTGTCGCCGCCACACCGCGGCCGCGAGGTAGGCCGTAGCGACGCGCCGCGGGAAGTTGAGGGAGCCGGACAGGCCGTGCCCGAGGGCCACGTAGTCGAAGCGGTCCCCGGCCAGTTCGGCGACGCGCAGTTCGTGGGTGGGGTTGCGCACCGAGAACTTCCCCACGACGGCGAGCACGCGGACGCCCCGCCCCGCGAGCTCCCGAGGTGGCTCTCCACCTGGCCCTCGTCCAGGGGACGATCTCCCGGCCGCGATGGTCCACGGCACCCGGGACCACCTCGACGTCGGGGGTGCTCGGAGCGTGGGCCGGGGTCGATGCCCGGGCCGGCCGTGAGCACCATGCCCGCGGGCTCCAGCCGCCCCTCGGCGACGGCGTTGGTGACCAGCGTGGTGGAGAGCACGACCCTGCGGATCGACGACGTGCTCACCCCCTCGAGCAGCTGCCGCAGGGCCTCCAGGTGCACGCCGTCAGGTCGTCGCCGCGGGTGCGGACCTTCACCTTGTGCACGACGCGGCCGCCCTCCACGGCGACGCCGTCGGTGTGGGTTCCGCCCACGTCGATGCCGACGAGGATCCCGTTCATGCCTTCCTCCCGCGCCCCGAGAAGGGGAACCGGGCCGGGAGCCGGCGAGGAATCGTCACGGCTCCGTGGGGGCAAAGTTCCTGACAACAGTAGCAGCGAATGCACGTCTCCTGCGAGAGTTCCGGCGGCGCTCCCGGCCGGAGCGCCCCGGCGGGGCACGCCTCGGAGCACGCGCCGCACCCCTTGCAGGCGGCGGGGTCGAAGCGGGGCGCGGGCGACACCACCCCGCGCAGCAGGCGTTTGCAGGGGCCGAGGGCAGCGGCCAGTCGCACGGGCTCCCCGGCGCCGGGCGGAACCGGAGGGGCCGGGCCTCGACGCCGAGCAGGCGGATCCCCCGGGGCTCGAGCCTGCCGCTCGCCACGCTCTCCGCCACGGTGGGGACGTCCTGCGGCGCGAGCCCCGACAGGCGGGTCGCCTCCCAGTCGAGCGCGGCGGCGTCTCCCGAGGCTAGGAGGAGCCCCCGCTCCAGCGGCCGACCGCGGCTGGGGCCCGCCCCCTCCATCGCGACCACGCCGTCGAGCACCGTGAGGCACGGCCGCAGGGCCCCCTCGATGTCCAGGAGGTGGCGGGCGAACACCTCGGGCCTGCGCCCCGCCCGGAAGTGGGCGGCCACCTTGCGCTTGCCGGGCACGCAGCCGAAGAGGTTCTTCACGCCGAGGGTGAGGCCCATCATCGTGTGGGTCTTCCACTTCGGGAGGTTCCACAGCCAGCGGGCCTCCACGGCCTCCCGCGCCAGGACCAGCCCCCGGTAGGTCGCGCCGGACACCTCCGCCGGCTCGGACTCCCCGAGGTCCAGCACCGCGACCCCGTGGCGCCGGCACACGTCGGCGACCCCGGCGACCCGGGCGACCCGCTGCGCGGACCCGAGCCCCGGGGAGTCGGCCACCACCGCCCGCGCGCCGAGATCGGACGCCAGGGACAGGGCCGCGTCCACTACCGCGGGGTGGGTGGTCACCGCCTCGTGCGGTGCGTGGGCCGCCAGGAGGTTGGGCTTCACGAGGAGGGGGTCGCCCCGGGCCGCGAAGGGTCCCGGCAGGAGTTCCAGCGCCCGGGCGAGGGCGTCCCGGACCCCGGCGTAGTCCCGGCAGGAGGCGGACGCCACCGCAGTCACCGCCCGACCTCGGCCTGGACGCACCGGCGGTAGGCGTGCTGCAGGCGCCTCGTCACCGGCCCCGGCTTCCCTCCCCCCACCGGCCCGCCGTCCAGGGCCACGACGGGGAGCACCTCGACGAGGGAGTTGGTGAGGAACGCCTCCTCGGCCCCGGCCAGGTCGCGGAACGGGTGCAGCCCCTCCTCGACCTCCAGGCCCAGGCGCCGGGCCTCCTCCAGGACCAGGGCCCGGGCCAGGCCGGGCAGGCAGCCGGCCTCGGGAGCGGGGGTGTACAGGGTCCCGCGGCGGACCCAGAACAGGTTCGAGGTCGCGCCCTCCGCCACGTGCCCCTCGGTGTTCAGCAGGACCGCTTCCTCCGCGGGGCCGACGGCCCCCAGGGCCACCACGCTCGCCAGGTAGTTCAAGGTCTTGTGCCCGTGGAGGGGCATTCCCCGCGCCCGCAGGGGCCAGGGCGCCCGCCTCGCCGCCACGCCGGTCCGGGCCAGTTCCTCCAGGCCGGGCCTCAGGGGCCGCGCCTGGAAGAGCAGGGTCGGGGCGCCCCCCGACGGCGCCGGCCGGGGGCCCTCCGGAAGCGGGCCGCGGGTCAGGGTGATGCGCACGGCTGCGTCGTCGAGGCCCGAGGCCCGGAGGGCCCGCCCGACTCCGGCGGAGGGGTCCACGCCCGGCACCGGGATCCCGAGGAAGGCCGCGGAGTCGGAGAGGCGTTCCCAGTGGGCGGGCAGCCGGAACGGGACCCGGGCGTACACGCGCAGGGTCTCGAAGACCCCGTCGCCGTAGAGGAGGCCCCGGTCCGCGGCCGACACGGTGCCGGAAGACTCCGGCGGCGGCCGGTCGTTCACGGAGCCGCGCGCCCGGCCCACGCGCCCTCCTCCCTGCCCAGCACCCGAAGGAACGACCGGGCCTTCACCAGCGTCTCCTCGTACTCCGCGGCGGGATCGGAGTCGGCCACGATGCCGCCGCCCACCTGCACGTACAGGCTGTCGCCCCGGACCACGGCGGTCCGGATCGCGATGTTCAGGTCGGCCCGGCCCGCGAAGTCGATGTAGCCGATCGACCCGCAGTACACGCCGCGGGCCGTCGGCTCCAGCGCCTCGATGATCTCCATGGCCCGCACCTTGGGCGCGCCCGTGATCGACCCCCCCGGAAAGGAGTTCCGCAGGCAGTCCGCGGCCTCCTTGGAGGGATGCACGAGGCCCGCCACGGTGGAGACGAGGTGGTGGACGTTCGCGTAGGACTCGACCACCTCGAGCTCCGGCACGTGGACGGAGCGGTACCGGCAGACCCGGCCCAGGTCGTTGCGCTCGAGGTCCACGATCATCACGTGTTCGGCCCGGTCCTTGGCGCTCGCCCGCAGCTCCTCCGCGAGCCGGCGGTCCTCCCCGGGCGTCGCGCCCCGGGGGCGCGTCCCCTTGATCGGACGCGTTTCGATGCGGTCCCCGTCGATCCGGAGGTACCGCTCGGGGGAGTTGGAGAGGATCGAGAAGCCGTCGGGGAAGAGGCAGGCGCCGAACGGCGCCGGGCTCGTGCGGCGCAGGCGCCGGTAGAAGGAGAGGGGCGATCCGTCGAAGGGGACGCGGAAGCGCTGGGAGAGGTTCACCTGGTAGACGTCCCCCGCCGCGATGTGCTCCTTCACGCGGAGGACCGCCGCCTCGTACCGCTCCCGGGTGAAGTTGGATTCGAGCGAACCGGCCGCGAACCCGGAGTTCTCCCGCCCGCCGGGCCGGCCGGGGTCCGACAGGACGCCCCAGGCCTCCCGGGCCTCCCTGCGAGGCCCCTCGGGTCCGCCCCGGTCGCTCGCGCACAGGTGCGCTCGCCCCCCCGGGTGGTCGAAGATGCCGACGGTGTCGTAGAAACCCAGGAACAGGTCGGGCATGCCGAGGTCGTCCCGGGCCGAGCGCGGGATGGTCTCCACGAACGGGAACAGGTCGTAGGCCAGGTAGCCCACGGCTCCGCCGCACGCCATCGCCGGGGCGTCGGGGGGCCCCCCGTGCTCCCGGAGGAGGTCGCGGAGCAGGTCGAAGGGGCTGCCGCGCCGGGTCTCGGTGCGGCCGGTCCGGGGCCAGGAGAGGCGGGCCTCGGACCCCTTGGCGTGGACGACGAGGAACGGGTCCGCACCCACGTACGAGCGGGTTCCCAGCCGGGGGAAGCCCTCGCCGCTGTCCAGGAAGAAGGGGTAGGGCCTGTCGGCCAGGGAGAGGAACGCCGCCTCGGGCGTCACGTCCGCCGCCAGTTCCCGGATCACGGCCCGCTTCTCCGGGCACTTCGCCCCAGGCCGACGTCCCGTGCGATCCGCTCCCACTGGAACGTCTCCCGGTCGCACGGGGAGCGGGGCTCCCTTCCCCGGGCGAAAGCGGCGAAGGCGGTCTCCTCGCACGCCGGGCCGGCCCGGAGCCCCGAGGCGACGTCGATCTCCGCGACGACGACGCCGGGAGGGGACGCCCAGGGAGGCGGAGGGCCCTCCGCGGCCGACGCGAGCATCGTGTCGACCCAGGCGGGAAGGGCGGCCTGGGCGCCGGTCTCGGCGTAGCCCAGGGGGGAGTTGTCGTCGCGGCCCACCCAGACACCGAGGGCTAACCGGCTCGAGAACCCGACGAACCAGGCGTCCCGCTGGTCGTCCGTGGTCCCGGTCTTTCCCGCCACGGGGAAGGGCAGGGCGCGCGCGGCCTTTCCGGTGCCGGACTCCACGACCGCCCGGAGCATGTCGGCCATCACGTAGGCCGTGACGGGGTCGAGCACCCGTCGCGCGGCGCCGTTGCGCTCCCAGAGGTTGCGCCCGTCGGGGCCGTACACGGCCCGGATCAGGTGGGGCTCGGGGAGGAGTCCGCCGGTCGGGAAGGCCGCGTAGGCCCGC
Source organism: uncultured delta proteobacterium (assembly GCA_963707045.1). Classification (GTDB taxonomy): domain Bacteria; phylum Desulfobacterota; class Deferrisomatia; order Deferrisomatales; family JACRMM01; genus CAZGRT01. The sequence continues at coordinate 53,678 of CAVPOV010000001.1, read as the reverse complement.
ACCAGTTCCGCCAGGCTGGTTCCGCCGACGCCGAGCGCCGCGGCGAGTCCCTCCCCGAAGGGCCCGGCCAGGCCGAGGTCCGCCGCGGCCTGCTCCACCCGGGCCTCGCCGAGCTCCTCCATGAGGCGCACCGCCGGCAGGTTGCGGCTCAGAGCGAGTGCCTTCCGGAGGGTCATCTCTCCGAGGAACTCCCCGTCGTAGTTGCTCGGCGTCCACGGCCGGGACGGGGAGGAGCCGCGGTAGCTCGCCGGGGCGTCCAGCAGGGTTCGGGCCTGGGTGAGGCCGGTCTCCAGGGCCGCCAGGTACACGAAGGGCTTGAAGGCGCTTCCGGGCTGCCTGCGTGCCTGGAAGGCGCGGTCGAAGGAACTCTCGAACCAGTTCCTCCCCCCGACCAGGGCGCGCACCGCCCCGGTCGCCGGGTCCAGGGCCAGGACCGCACCCTGGGCCTTCGGCCGGCGCCGCGGTTGCCTCCGGTCCACGGCGGCCAGGGCCTTCTCCAGGGCGGACTCGGCGGCCTTGTGGAGGCCCGCGTCGAGGGTCGTGTAGACCCGCAGGCCACCCTGGTAGACGAGGTCGATCTCCAGGCGCTCCAGGAGCCGTCGTCGCACCGCCTCCACGAAGTAGGGCGCCGACACCCGCTGCACGTCGGGGCGGGCGGCCGGCACGGCCTGTGCCACGGCTGCTTGGGCGTCCTCCGACGAGACCCACCCCAACTGGAGCAGCCGGCGGATCACGAGGTCGCGCCGGGCCCGGGCGCGCTCCGGGTTGCGCAGGGGATCGTAGAGCGACGGCGCCTTGGGCAGGGCCGCGATCAGGGCGCACTCGGCGAGGTCCAAAGAGGCGAGGGGCTTCCCGAAGTACACCTCCGCCGCGGCCGCCACTCCGTACGCGCCGTTCCCGAGGTAGATCTGGTTCAGGTAGAAGGCGAGGATCTCCTCCTTGGTGTGCCGTCGTTCGATCTCGAGGGCGAGCAGGGCCTCCCGGAGCTTCCGGGTGAGGGTCTTCTCGGGGGTGAGGAACAGGATCTTCGCCAGTTGCTGCGTGATGGTCGAGCCGCCCTCGGCGAGGCGGCCCTGGATCAGGTCCACGGCGACCGCCTTGAGGATCCGGCCGACGTTGATGCCCATGTGCTCGAAGAACCGATGGTCCTCGATCGCGAGGACGGATCGCACGAGGTTGTGCGGCACCGCGTCGAGGGCCACGGGGGTGCGGCGCTGGGTCGCGAACTCCGCCAGCAGGGCGCCGTCGGCCGAGAAGACGCGGGTGGAGGAGGGCGGCGTGAAGTCCTCGAGGGCCGAAACCTGGGGAAGGCCGCGGACCAGCACGAGGGCCCCTCCGGTCACGAAGCCCAGGGCGGCGCACCCGACCAGCCCCGCGACGACCCAGCCCGTCCGCACGGCTACGGCTCCTCCCGCACGCGCAGCGCCTGGGACTCGTAGGCCTCGATGATCTCCTGCACCAGGGGGTGGCGCACGACGTCGTCGCGGGAGAAGTAGCAGAACCGGATCCCGGGCACGCTCCGGAGGACGTCCTGGACCTCCACGAGGCCGGAGACCTTGCCCGGGGGCAGGTCGATCTGGGTGACGTCGCCGGTGATCACCGCCTTGCTGTCGAAGCCCAGGCGGGTCAGGAACATCTTCATCTGCTCGGAGGTCGTGTTCTGGGCCTCGTCGAGGATCACGAAGGAGTCGTTGAGGGTGCGGCCGCGCATGAAGGCCAGGGGCGCCACCTCGATGACGCCGCTTCTCCAGGAGCTTCGAGGCCTTCTCGAAGTCCATCATGTCGTGGAGCGCGTCGTACAGGGGGCGCAGGTAGGGGTTCACCTTCTCGTAGAGTGTCCCGGGGAGGAAGCCCAGCTTCTCCCCGGCCTCCACCGCCGGGCGGGTGAGGATGATCCGGTTCACCTGCCGCTTCGTCAGGGCCGCCACCGCCATGGCCATGGCGAGGTAGGTCTTGCCGGTGCCGGCCGGCCCGATGCCGAAGACGACGTCGTGGTTGCGCATCGCCTCGATGTAGGCCTTCTGGGCGAGGCTCTTGGGGCTGATCACCCTGCGGTCGGAGGCGATGAACACGGCGTCGAGGAAGATGTCCTTGAGCCGGGCCCTCCGGTTGGCGCGCAGGATGCGCACCGCGTGGTCCACGTCCGCCCGGTAGAGGGGGTACCCCTCCTCGACGAGGGCGTACAACTGGGTCAGGACCTCCCGGGCCAGTTCCACCGCCACCGGGTCGCCTCGCAACTGGATCGCGTTGCCCCGGCTGGCCAGGCTCACGTCGTGGAGGAGGGCGGCCAGTTCCCGCAGGTGCACCTCCCGCTCCCCGACCAGCACGGCCACGTGCCCGGGATCGTGGAACTCCAGGCGCTCCACCGCTTCCGCGTCGCTCATCCTTCCCCCGGTCTCCCCACCGCCTGCACCTCCACCGTGCGTTTCCGGCTGCGGTTGTCGAAGTCGCAGAGCACCACCTGCTGCCACGTGCCCCGGAGCAGCCGGCGGTCCCGCACCAGGAACGCGAGGGAGGGGCCGAGCAGGGCAGCGCGGACGTGGGCGTATCCGTTGCCGTCGCCCCAGGCCGCGTCATGATGGTACGGGGCGCCTTCCGGCGCCAGTCTTTCCAGCGCTTCCTGCAGGTCGCGCACCACGCCCGGCTCGTACTCGATCGTCGTCAGGCCGGCGGTGGATCCGGGGACGAACAGCACCCCCTGCCCCTCGGCGATGCCCTGGGCCCCGATCCAACGCTCGAGCGTGGGGGTGAGGTCCACCACGTGCCCCCTGCCGGCCGTCTCGAGGGAGAAGCGGGAGTTCCAGATCCTCACGGGTTCCCTCCCGCGGCCCCGAACAGGTCCTCCGCGCCGGACACCCGCCGGGCCAGTTCGGCCACGAGCCCCTCGAGCCTCCGGGGCTCGGCCAGTCCGAGGGCCGCCAGGGCGCCCTCGTCGAGTTCGTACGTCAGCCCGTCGGCACCCAACCCCACCCCGACGGTCATGCTCAGGGCGTCGGCGAGGTGGGAGATGGCGGCCAGGGCCGGGTCGACGGCCGCCTCGGAGGGCCGGTGGTGGGTGCGCACCGCCTCCACGATCGCCGCCGGGAACCCCCAGCGCGAGAGCAGGCGCGCGCCCACCTCGGGGTGGGTCGTCCCGATCGCCCGTTCCTCGGCCTCCTGCCACGCGACACCGGCTGCCAGCAGGTTCCGGATAGCTTCGGTCGCGTCCTCCACGAACTCGGCGAGAACGATCTTGCCCACGTCCTGGAGCAGGCCGGCGGTGTACGCGGTCTCGACCCGGGGGTAGGCGATCTCCTGGGCCACGAGTTCGGCGGCGAGCGCCGATGCGACCGAGTTGCGCCACAGGTCGCCGGGCCCGAGACCGTAGCCGGCCTGGGGCGACGTGAGGTGCCCGGAGGAGAGGACGGTCATCGTGATCTTGAGGACGTTGCGGATGCCGAGGAGGCTGGTCGCGTGGCGGACCGACGCGACCCGGCCCCGCAGGCCGAAATACGGCGCGTTGCAGACCCGCAGGACGTTCGCCGCCATGGCCGGATCTCGCTCCAGGAGCGCCGCGACGGCGGCGAGGTCCACGTCCGGGTCCTGGCAGGCCCTGAGCAGCCGGGGGGCGACCTCGGGGAAGGGCGGAAGGGACTCCAGCCGGGCGAGGATCTGCGTGAGGCTCATAGCGTTTCGACGCCCCGGCCGAGCACCTGCACCGTCACCAGCCCGTCGTGCAGCCGGAACTGCATCGAGCGGCCCACCGAGCCCCCGAGGCTGGCACCGGCCACCGGGATGTGCTCGTGGCGGAGGAGGTCCAGAAGGGCCTCCGCGTTGCGCTCCCCGATGTCGAACAGGGTGGAGTGCCCGAGCATGTTCGCGCCGCCCGCCAGCTTGGCGACCAGGTGCTCGCGGGCGGAGCCCAGGGACGTCAGCGCGCCGAGGAGCGCCGGGACGGCCGTGTCGGCGCACATGTGCGGGTTGAACTCCCGAGCCCCCCTTCGCCATCGGGAGTCGGGCAGCATCACGTGGGCCATGCCGCCGATCGCGGCGCGGGCGTCGTACAGCACGACGCCGACGCACGATCCCAGCCCGTAGGTGACGACGGAGTCGGAAGGGTCGGAGGACGTCTTGCAGTCCGAGATGCCGACAACGTGAAGCGTTCCCATCGAATGGCGGCGGGGGAGAGGGAAAGAGCCGACGGCCCAGGATAACAGAGGCGTGGCAAAGGCGCTAAGGGTGATATGCGCTTGAAGGGCCGGGGGGCCTTTGCTATAAGATGCGCCGGGTTCTCCCGGGGCCTGCACCACGCCGCGCCGGGGACGGACCTCTTCTCGGGATCCCTGTCTGGCAAGGAGGAGCGATGCCCGTCATAACCGTGTCCAACCAGTTTGGTGCCGGCGGCCCCGAGGTCGCCAAGGAACTCGCCAAACGCCTGGGCGTCGACTACGTGGACAAGGAGATCATCCACCGCGTGGCGCTCGAGGTGAACGTGCCGGACGAGGAGGTGGAGGAGTTCGAGGCCGAGCACCACAACAAGCTCAAGAGCTTCTTCTCCACGATCTTCGATCTCGACGCCCTCAAGAAGAAGGCGAAGGTCCGGGAGGACGCGCTCTCCGACGCCCGTTACGACGATCGGGACAAGATCCCGTACCACTATCGGGTCGACGGGTGGATCGACGGCGACATCTACAAGCAGATGGTCATCAAGATCGTCTCCTCCCTCGGCCAGCGGCGCGGCGTGATCGTGGTCGGTCGCGGGGGGCAGTGCATCCTCAAGGAGAACCCCCGTACGCTCCACGTCCGGTTCGTCGCCGGCTTCGAGGACCGGGTGGCGTGGACCGCGGAGCGGCGCGGCATGTCCACGGAACAGGCGCGGGACTTCGTCCACAAGATCGACGCGCGCAGCCAGGACTACCTGCGCTTCTACTTCGACTGCGACCCCGACCAGCCGACCCTGTACCACATCACCTTGAACACCTCGAAGCTGGGGCTCGACCGGTGCACCGACATCCTCGAGGCGCTGGCCCGGGACGTGGCGGGTGCGGAAGAGGCGGAGAAGTCCTGAGACCGGACTGCTGGAAGGCTGCCGGCGGAGAAGGGCCCTGCGGGGCCTTTCTTTCGTTCCGACGTGAGGGCGCGGGGAAGCAGGCCGGTTCCCGCGCGGCAGATCGTCTTCCATTGCGGTTCGGACCCGTGGTAGTATGAAGACAATTCCTGCCTTCGAGATCTCCCTTCTCCCGAAGTCGCGCGAAGAGTCCGGTTGACGGGCAGTCCCCGTTCGCGGAGCGGTTCGCGCGGGGAAGCCTCTCTCCGGCGGCCGGCGTGCAGGAGCACTCCGGGAAGTCCGGTGAGCCCGTCCGCGAGCGGGCCGCGGAAAGAGAACCCTACCTCCCGAAAGGAAAAGCGTCGCCCCACATGAGAAACGTTCAGATCGCATCACGCACGTCCGCCGAAACTCCCTCTCGTGCCCCGGTCCTGCGGCGGAGAGGGGCCCCGGAGGTCCAGCCCGGCGCCATGGAGCGCAAGCTCCAGGCCGACGTCGCGGCCTGGCTCCGGGAGCGCCGGACCGGCCGCTAGTCCCGACGCCCCGGTACCCCTGTCGCAGGAATGCCGCCGCACCGGTCCGGGCTTCGTCTCCGGGGCCGGAGGGGAGGGGTGCGCCGGGCAGCCGTCCTCGATAGAGGAGGCGGGAAGCGCCCGAGGAGGTCGGGAACCGGCAGCAGGCCGTTCCCGGAGGGGGTGACGCAGGCGAGCAGCGGTCGCGGTGGGAAACGAAGAGCGGGTCCCCGAGGGGACCCGCTCTTCGTTCTCGCGGTCGGCGTCACATCAAACAGGCGTGACGTTCGAGGCCTGGGCGCCCTTGGGGCCCTGGGTGACCTCGAATTCCACCGCCTGGCCCTCGGCCAGGCTCTTGAAACCCTGCCCCTGGATGGCGCTGAAATGCACGAAGACGTCCGGGCCCCCGTTGTCCTGGGTGATGAACCCGAACCCCTTCTGGTCGTTGAACCACTTCACGGTTCCTCTTGCCATGGTGCGTACCTCCTTTCTTCCTAGACTCTGGGCTTCTGACCCATGTGTTGCACTGACGATGGCTCGAAAAGCTCAGAGGGGTGGAGGTCCACTGCCTGTCGCTGTTCTTGTTCCATCGGAGTGGCTCGGTTGCCCGACGCGGATCGCAAGAGAGGGAGCAAGCCCGCCTCGGCCGCTCCCTCTTTGAAGTCCGACGCTGGGTAGATCTCGTAACGACGCGTCCCGTATCCTTCGCGGAACGCATGTAGCGACGCGATGATACGGAAGTCGCGCTGGGTGGTCAACGCCATTCTTCGACCGACGGTCCGACTGCTCGGCGCCGGACGAAAACGGGGCCCGTCTCCGCCGGAGAGGGCCCCGTGCTTTCCCGATTCCCCCCGGTCAGCAGCGTTCCTTCACCCAGTTGCCGATGGCGGGCGCGAGCTCCTTCTGGGCCCGGCCGCTCACGTAGATCCCGATGTGGCCTCCGGGGAAGGCCAGGGTCGTGAGATCCTTGGAACCGACGTACTTCTCCATCGCCAGGGAGGAGCTCGGCGGGACCAGGTGGTCCTCCTTGGCGTAGATGTTGAGCACGGGCATCGTGACGTTTCGCAGGTCGACCCGATCCTCTCCGATCACCGCCTCGCCCTTGATGAGCTTGTTCTGCTGGTAGAAGTCCTTGACGAACTGACGGATGGTGGCCCCCGCCTGGTCCGGGCTGTCGAAGATCCACTTCTCCATCCGGAGGAAGCTCCTCAGGTTCTGCTCGTCGTCGAGGATCGAGACGAACCCCAAATACTTCTGCACCATCAGCTGCAGGGGCTTCAGCACCAGGAATCCCCAGTTCATGAAAGCGCCGGGCACGTTCCCGAACGCGTCCACCATGGCGTCCATGTCGAGGTTCTGGGCCCACACGTTGAGGAGGCCGTCGCGCACGTGGAAGTCCACGGGGGTCACCATCGTGATCAGGTTCTGCACCTTCTCCGGGTGGAGGGCCGAGTAGCACAGGCTGAAGGTGCCCCCCTGGCAGATGCCCAGCAGGTTGATCTTGTCGAGCTTGTGGCGCTCGCGGAGGACGTCGACGCAGCGGTCGATGTAGCCGTTGATGTAGTCGTCCAGCGTGAGGTACTGCTCGCAACGATCCGGGTAGCCCCAGTCGACGAGGTACACGTCCAGTCCCTGGCTTAGCAGATTTCGGACCATGGAGCGATCCTGCTGGATGTCGACCATGTACGGGCGGTTCACCAGGGCGTAGACGATCAGCACCGGCACCTTGCACGGCCGCTTCACCGTGGGCGCGTAGTGGTAGAGGACGAGCTCGTCCTCCCGGTACACCGCCTCCCTGGGGGTCGGGGCCACGTCGATCTCTCGGATGTCGACGATGGAGTCGATGCCCTTCAGGAGCTTGCGGTTGAAGTCCACCATCTCCTTGAGGGCCTGCTCGGGACGGATCTGGATCGGGAACATGGTGCGGTCCTTTCTCGCTTACGAACTCTTGCGGCCGGTCTTGGTCGGGGTCTTGGCGGCGGGCTTCGGCCCGGCCTTGGCGGTGCTCTTCGCCTTCGGCTTGGCCTGGGTCTTGGCGGCGGCCTTGGCCGGGACCTTGGCGACGGTCTTGACCGGGACCTTGGCGGCGGTCTTGACCGGGACCTTGGCGGCGGTCTTGACCGGGACCTTGGCGGCGGTCTTGACCGGGACCTTGGCGGCGGCCGTGGCCGTGGCCTTCTTGGGTGCCGGAGCGGCGGCGGGCCCGGCCTGCGGCGCTGGGGCCGGAGCCGGCTGGCTCTTCATCGCCGCCTTGAGTTGATTGACCTCGCTGCGGAGCTTGCGGACCTCGCTCTTGAGGTCGTGCATGTGGCGGTAGGCGTCGTCGAGCTCGCTCTGCGTCGGCAGGTGGACCGTCCGGTAGATCTCCTCGGCGAGCTCTCGTTCACGAATCCGGTACTGCATGGCCGTGTTGACCACCCGACCCTGGATCTCGGCGAAGGAGTCGGTGCTCGCGATCTCGTAGTAGCTCTTCTCCGCGGTGGCCACCCAGAGGTCGAAGAGGGCGCGGAAGCTGTCCACCTTCTCTCCCGCTTCCCCCTTGGCCACGAGCTCGCGGAGCAGGCCTTCCAGGGACCGGAGGCCGGTGTTGACCAGCTCGGTGCGGAAGTCGACTTCGGCCCTCCTGGCGTCCACCCAGGACTCGAAGGCCTTCGTGAGCTTCTCCTGGAACTCCCTCGTGTACCCGATCGCCGGCGCGGCGGCCAACTTGCCGAAGGTGTTCTCGAAGGTGTCCATGAACATGTTGTACATGCGGACCGCCGCCTGGCGGTCGCCGCTCATGGCCTCGCCGATGTGTCCGCCGGCCTGCTTGATGGAACTCGTCCACGGCGCCGACAGCTTGCCGGTTTCCTGCAGGAACAGCTTCCACAGCTCCGGGACGTCCTTGGACACCGCCGCGGCCGCCTCCGGCGTGAACCAGGGCGCGGGCGCCCTCGTCATCTCCTGCTTCAGCTGGTCGAGCTGCCGGCGAAGCAGTTCCACCCAGTCCTCGCCGGCGTCGATCTTGGGGGCGATCTGCTTGAGGGTGCCCAGCGCGAACTCCACGAAACGCAGGAACGAGGTCTCCCCTGCGAAGAGCCGTTCGGCGACCTCCCGGGGTACGCCCGCGGCCCCGCCCCCCATCTTCTGGAGCGAGTCCCGAGCCATCTGCTGCCACTGCGCCACCCACCCCGACCAGGGCGCCTGGGGGGGCTGCGCACTCCCGCGCTGGGCTGCGTCGCTCCAGCTCTCCCAGAGCTTCTTCTGGGTGCCGGTCCACGACTTCATCATCTCTTGGGCCTGCTCGGTCCAGTTCATTCCGGGGTCCTCCCTTCGCGTGTCGGCCATCAGGCCTTCTTCCCGCCCTTGTCGTCTTCGGGCTTCCAGAAGCCCTCCGCCCAGGACTTGGCCCACTCCGATTGGGTCTCCAAGACCTTGCGGGTGGTCTCCTCCCACTGGTCGAGCAGCTCGCTCCCGGCCTCGGAGTCCGGGCCGCGGCGGGCGAGGACGTCACGGAGGTTCCGGATGGTCTTCTCCGCTTCCTCGAGGCGGCCCCTCAGCTCCTCGTACCGCTCCAGGAGCTCCAGGTAGCGGTGGCGGGGCACCACGCCGAGCGCCTTCCACCACTGCTCCGCGATCTCCTGCAGTTCACCGCCCTGGGGCGGTTCCCGCCGCTCTCCGTACTGCGGCAGCCAGGCGCTCGCCCAGCGGGCGAGGGCCTCGCGGGAGGGAGGCGTCACGCCCAGGGTCTCGAGGGCCTTGCGGGCCTCCTCGGTTCCCTTGAGGGCGTCCGCGGTCAGGCGGAGCCAGGCTTCCAACAGCTTCGGGTCCATGTCGTCCTCCGTGGGCGCGAACCTACCCGTTTTGCTGCACTGCGTCAAGAGCCATCCGGGCATTTCTCGGGGCCGCTCGGACTCTCCGGCGGAACGGCGGACGGGAGAGGGGCGGCGGTGCAATCACTCGGAGGGGTCGCGACCTCGCTCTGCGAGCCTCGCTTCGAGCTGGCCGATGCGCTCCCGCAGGGTCTCGATCTCGGTTCGGGCGTCCGCTCCGGGAACGTTCATCCACGGCGTCATCCACCCCCGCAGGGCGGACTCCATCTGTTCCTGCGCCGCGCGGTAGGCCGCGAGGCCCGCGGCGAGGCCGCGTTCGAGGAACTTCTCGTAGGCCGACTCCCCCTCCTGGATGATGCGATGCAAAAAATCCACGGGCAGGAGGTTGCGCTGGCCCTTCTCCTCTTCGAGGATGATCTGGGTCAGGATCACCTTGGACAGGTCCTCCCCCGTGGAGGCGTCCACCACCTCCACGGTGTGCCCCTCGCGGATCATCTCGAAGATCTGCTTGAGGTTCACGTAGCGGCTGTGGACGGTGTCGTAGAGCCTGCGGTTCGCGTACTTCTTGATCAGCACGTGGGCCTTGGTCTCCGGTTGCGTCGTCATGGGGCCTGCCTGGGTCGTGAGGTTGTGGGGCGCTCGGGGCGCCCCGTCAGTTGTTGGCCGCGTCGCTCGCTTCGTCCCCGCCCTCCTCGGCGAGCAGGAGGCGGTCGATCTCCTCTCCGAGAATCTCCTCCCTTTCCAGGAGCGCCTCGGCGAGGCGGTCGAGGGCGGTCCGGTGGGCCTCGAGGATCTCCCTCGCCCTCGCCTCCGCCGACCGCACGAAGGTCTCGATCTCCTGGTCGATGATCCACCCCATCTGCTCCGAGTAGGTCTTCTCCTGCGCCCAGCTTCTTGCCGAGGAACACGTGCTCCTCTCCCCGGCTGAAGGTCACCGGCCCGACCTTGTCGCTCATGCCCCACTGGCAGACCATCTTCTCCGCCAGGTCGGTGGACTGCTTGAGGTCGCTCTGGGCGCCGGTGGAGGTGTCTTCGAACACCGACAGTTCCGCTGCGCGACCGCCCATGTTGACCGCGAGCTTCCCCATCAGATAGGCCTTGGGGTAGTAGTGGCGGTCGCCGTCGGGTACCAGCTGGGTCACGCCCAGGGCGGCGCCGCGGGGGATGATGGTGACCTTGTGGATCGGGTCCATGCTCCGGGATCAGCTTGGCCACCACCGCGTGGCCGGCCTCGTGGTACGCGGTGATGCGTCGCTCCTGTCTCGTCGCTCAGGCCGGGCCGCTCGTGCCCATGAGCACCTTGTCCTTTGCCAGGTCGAAGTGGTGCATCGAGACCGCCTCGGTCGCGGACTCCCGCGCCGCGAACAGGGTGGCCTCGTTGCACAGGTTCTCCAGGTCCGCCCCGCTCATGCCGGGGGTGGAGCGCGCGATGAGCCACAGATCCACGTCACCGGCCAGGGGCAGTTCGCGGGTGTGCACTTGCAGGATCGCCTCGCGCTCCTCCAGGGACGGCAGGTCGATCACCACCTGGCGGTCGAAGCGGCCCGGGCCGCAGCAGCGCCGGATCGAGCACGTCGGGCCGGTTGGTGGCCGCCACCACGATCACCTGCTCGTGGCCCTCGAAGCCGTCCATCTCGCCCAGCAACTGGTTCAGGGTCTGCTCCCGCTCGTCGTGGCCGCCTCCCAGGCCGGTGCCCCGGGAGCGGCCGACGGCGTCGATCTCGTCGATGAACACGATGCTCGGCGCCTTGGCCCGGGCCTTCTCGAACAGGTCGCGGACCCTGCGACGCGCCCACCCCCACGAACATCTCGATGAACTCCGAGGCGCTGGTGGAGAAGAACGGCACCCCGGCCTCGCCGGCCACCGCCCGGGCCAGCAGGGTCTTGCCCGTCCCCGGGGGGCCCATCAGCAGCACCCCCTTGGGAACCTTGCTCCCCGAGCCTCTGGTACTTGGACGGATCCTTGAGGAAGTCCACGATCTCTTCCGAGCTCCCGCTTGGGGTTCTCCAGGCCGGCGACGTCCGTCGAAGGTGACCTGGGGCACCTGGGCGTCGTAGACCCGGGCCTTGACCTGGCCGAAGTTGCCGAACGGACCCATCCGGGCGTTCTGGGCGCGGCGCATGGTCCAGACCCAGAATCCCAGCAGCAGCAGCCACGGCAGGCTGTTGGCGAGCACCATCCACCACTAGCCTGCTGCCCGGCTCTGCGGTCGACGGTGGATCTCCACCTTCTGCTCCTCCAGCAGGGGGAGCAGCTCCGGGTCGTCGAGGGGGGGGAGGGAGGTCCGGAAGGACGCGGGTCGGCCCGTGCCCGGGGATGGCCACGCGGTGGAACAGGGTCCCGACCAGCTCTCCTCGGAGAGCGTCACCTGCTTGACGTTGCCGCGGCGAGTTCCTGCCTTGAACAGGGTGTACGAGACCGGCTGCGCAGGGGGCCGGGAGGTTCGGTTCACGTTCTCCAGGAGGAGGCTGAAGAGCAGCAGGAGCACCAGGAGGCCCCGCCGCCTGCCGCCAGGGGAACCGTTCCATGGAATCCTCGCAGCCCGCGGGTGAAGCGCTACCGTACCGAAAATCCGCCCGGTGGGTCAAACGATGAGGGCCATAACTCCTCGGAAAAACGGGCACTTCCGTGGGGAAAGCCGTTGACCCCCGTGGAGGCGATCCAGTAGCATGATCGCTCTTTGCGAGGCGGCCACGACCCGCCGGGAGGCCTTTCCCATGTCCCAGGACAGCATGACCTTCCACCGCATCGAGCGGCTCCCCCCGTACGTGTTCAAGGTCGGTCGACGAGCTGAAGATGCGGGCGCGACGCCAGGGCGAGGACATCATCGACCTGGGCATGGGCAACCCGGACCGCCCGACGCCCCAGGCGATCATCGACAAGCTGGTGGAGGCCGTCCAGAAGCCGAAGAACCACCGCTACAGCGTCTCCCGGGGCATCTACAAGCTGCGGCTGGTGATCACCAAGTGGTACGAGCGCCGCTACGGGGTGTACCTGGACCCGGAGATCGGAGGTGGTGCGCCACCATGGGCGCCAAGGAAGGGCTGGCCCACCTGGTGATGGCCACCCTGGCGCCCGGCGACGTGGTGTTCGTGCCGAACCCCACCTACCCGATCCACTCCTACTCGGTGGTGCTCGCCGACGGCGACCTGCGGGCCATCCACCTCGTGCGACGCGGGAGACGAGTTCATCGAGCGGCTGGAGCAGGCGACCAAGACCGTCTGGCCTCGGCCCCGGATGCTCATCCTCAACTTCCCGCAGAACCCCACGCCGCGGTCGCCGACCTGGCGTTCTTCGAGCAGATCGTGGACTTCTGCCGGGAGCACCGGATGATCCTCGTGCACGACCTGGCCTACGCCGACATCTGCTTCGACGGCTACAAGGCTCCGAGCATCCTGCAGGTCCCGGGCGCCAAGGACATCGCCGTGGAGTTCGTCAGCCTGTCCAAGAGCTACAACATGGCCGGCTGGCGCGTCGGGCTTCTGCGTGGGCAACCCGCAGCATGGTCAACGCCCTGGTGCGGATCAAGTCGTACCTGGACTACGGCATGTTCCAGCCGATCCAGATCGCCGCGATCATCGCCCTGGAGAGCCAGCCGGAACGGTGATCCAGGAGATCTGCGCCAGGTCTACCAGGACCGCCGGGACAAGCTGGTGGAGGGCCTCAACCGGGCCGGCTGGGCCGTGGAGTCGCCCAGGCCACGATGTTCGTGTGGGCGCCGCATCCCGGAGCCGTGGCGCGAGCGGGCAGCCTGGAGTTCTCCAAGCTCCTGCTGCGCGAGGCCAAGGTGGCGGTGAGCCCGGGGGTGGGGTTCGGTCAGTACGGCGACGAGCACGTGCGCTTCGCCCTGGTGGAGAACGAGCACCGCATCCAGCAGGCGGTGGGGGGCATCCGGGAGATGCTGCGCACGGCGGGCGCTCAGGGCGAGTGAAGGCAGTTCGGGAACGATGATCCGGTCGCGGTGACCGCGGGCCGGTGGAACCGAGGGAGTGGTGAGATGAAGGAGATCGGCGTAGGCATCATCGGCATGGGTACGGTGGGCGCCGGGGTGGTGCAGATTCTGCTAGAGAACGAGGCGGTGATCAGCCGGCGCCTGGGGGCACGGCTGCGGCTGGTGGCGATCGCCGACAAGGACATCGAGAGCGACCGCGGGGTGGCGGTCGACCAGGGGCTGCTCACCACCGACGTGGCCCAGGTGGTGGAGAACCCGGAGGTCTCGGTGGTGGTGGAGACCATCGGCGGCTACGAGCCGGCCAAGAGCTTCCTGCTGCGGGCGGTGGACGCCGGCAAGCACGTGGTCACCGCCAACAAGGCCCTGCTCGCCGTCCACGGCGACGAGATCTTCACTCGCTGCGCCGAGAAGGGGGTGGACATCGGCTTCGAGGCCAGTGTGGGCGGCGGCATCCCGATCCTGCGCGCGGTGCGCGAGGCCATGGCGGCCAACCGCATCTCCTCGATCTACGGCATCCTCAACGGCACCACCAACTTCATCCTCACCGAGATGAAGGAGAAGGGAGAGTCTTTCGAACGGGTGCTCAAGGAGGCCCAGCGGCTGGGGTACGCCGAGGCCGACCCGACCTTCGACGTGGAGGGGGTGGACGCCGCCCACAAGATCACCCTGCTGGCCACCATGGCGTTCGGTCAGAAGGTGCCGTTCGATGCCGTGTTCACCGAGGGCATCCGGGAGATCACCCCCCAGGACATCCAGTACGCCGCCGATTTCGGTTTCGCCGTCAAGTTGCTCGCCGTGGCCAAGCACGACGGCCGCCGCGTAGAGGTGCGGGTGCACCCCACCATGATCCCCTCGGACCACCTGCTCGCCGACGTGCGGGGGGTGTACAACGCGGTGTACGTGGACGCCGATTTCCTCGGCCCGACCATGTACTACGGCCAGGGGGCGGGGCGCCGGGCCACCGCCAGCGCGGTGGTGGGGGACATCATCGAACTGGCCCGCAACGTGCTGCAGGGGACAGCCGGGCGCGTGCCCCCCCGGGCGTTCCAGGAAATTGCCCTGGCCCCGGCGGTGCTCAAGCCCATCGAAGAGGTCCGGTCCCACTACTACCTGCGCTTCACCGCCCTGGACAAACCCGGGGTGCTGTCGAAGATCACCGGGCATCCTCGGGGAATACAACATCTCCATCGAGAGCGTGGTTCAGAAGGGCCGCGACGCCGGCCAGGCGGTGCCCCTGGTGATGCTCACCCACGAAGCCCGGGAGGCCGACGTGCGCGAGGCCCTGGGCGAGGTGGAACCCCTCAACATCACCCTCGGGGCCCCGGCCCTGATCCGCGTCGAGGGCTGAGCGTGAAGATCGCGGTGCTCCTTGGGCGACGGCATGGCCGACGTGCCCCTGGACGAACTGGACGGCCGCACCCCCCTGCAGGTGGCCGCCACTCCCCATCTGGACGCCCTGGCCCGGGACGGGGTCCTGGGAACCGCGGTGACGGTTCCGGAGGGCTACCCCGCCGGCAGCGACGTGGCGAACCTGTCGGTGTTCGGCTACGACCCGGCGGTCTGCTACTCCGGCCGGGCGCCCCTGGAGGCGGCGGCGATGGGGGTGGAGCTTGGGCCCCGACGACATCGCCTACCGCATGAATCTGGTGCACCTCCTGCCCGGCATGAAGGAGGTGTACATGGACGACTTCTGCGCCGGGCACATCGGCGACGGCAGGAGGCGCGGCGGATCGTGGAGACCTCTGGACGCCGAGCTGCGCGAGACGGTTTCGAGTTCTACCCGGGCGTGTCCTACCGCCACCTGCTGGTGTGGCGGGGCGGCGAGGACCGGCGCCGGACCACGCCGCCCCACGACATCATGGGCCAGCCGATCCAGGAGTACCTGCCCCAGGGCGCCGGGGCGGAGGAACTTGACCCACCTGATCACCGGCTCCCAGATGCTGCTCAAGGACCACCCGGTGAACCGGGCGCGGCGCAGGCGGCCGGCCAGAAGACCGCCAACTCCATCTGGCTGTGGGGGCAGGGGCGCAGGCCGCAGATGGAGACCTACCGGGAGAAGTACGGGCTGACCGGCGCGGTGGTCTCGGCGGTGGACCTGCTCAAGGGCATCGCCCGGGTGGCGGGGCTGGAGCCCTGGAGGTGCCCGGGGCGACCGGGATACCTGGACACCAACTACGCGGGGAAGGTGGCCGCGGCCCTGGATGCCCTGGCGGACGGTCGGACTTCGTCTACCTGCACGTGGAGGCCCCCGACGAGGCGGGCCACTCCGGCAGCGCGGCCGACAAGGTGCGGGCCATCGCCGACTTCGACGCCCAGGATGGTGGGCCCGGTCCGGGCCGGGCTCGAGGCGCTCGTGGCGAACCCTTCGTCCATCCTGGCGATGCCCGACCACCCCACCCCGCTGCACCTGCGCACCCACACCGCGAGCCGGTGCCGTTCGCCCTCTACCGCTCGGCGGGGCCGCCAAGGCTCCGGGAACGGCCGGTTCACGCGAAGCGGCCGCCTCGGCCACGGGGGTCTTCGTCCCCGAGGCCCACCGGCTGATGGAGCAGATCCTCGGGCGGGCGCGCCTGTGGTGATCGCTTCGCCGTACCGCGTGCTGTACGGCGACACCGACACCATGGGCGTCGTGTACTACGCGCACTACCTCCGGTTCTTCGAGTACGGCCGCAACGAGTACCTCCGGGCGAGAGGGCTCACCTACCGGGAGGTGGAGGCGAGGGGGTTCCGGCTGCCCGTGTCGGAGGCCCGCTGCCGCTACCTCCGTCCCGCCCGCTACGATGACCTGCTCACGGTGGAGACCCGGGTGGTGCGGGCCCGAGGGGCGCGGGTCTCCTTCGGCTACGAGATCCGAGGGGAGGGGGGAGACCTGCTGACCGAGGGGGCTACCGACCACGCGGTCCTGGGAGCAGAGGGCCGGCTGACGCGCCTCCCCGCGGACCTGGTGGAGGCATTGGCGCCCGAGACGGGCGCCTGAGGGGGGCGGCGGGGGCGCAGGCGGGACCGAGGGAGGCCGCGACGATGTTCACGGAGGCCGACTTCCGGATCAGCCCGACGGTCTACGACTGGACCGGGCGCACCATCTCCCTGCTGGAGAGATTCCTCAAGATCAACGTCAAGCTGCACGGCACCCGGGATCAGCTGGAGGCCGGCGAGATCTTCCTCTTCAACCACTTCGCGCGCTTCGAGACGTTCATCCCCCAGTACCTGATCTACCGTGAGATCGGAGCCCTGAGCCGCTCCGTGGGCTCGGCCGAGTTCTTCCAGGAGGGCGACTCGTTCTCCCGCTACCTGCTCAACCTGGGCGGGGTGCCGAACGACCACCCGGGCCTCCTGGGGTTCCTCGCCGCCGAGGTCCTCCGCGGACGCAAGATCATCCTGTTTCCCGAGGGCGGCATGGTGAAGGACCGCCGGGTCGTGGACCGGGCCGGGGAGTACGGCGTCTACTCCCGCTCCGCGCTGGAGCGCCGCAAGCACCACCGCGGCGCCGCGGTGGTGGGCCTCGCGGTGGAGGCCTTCCGGCTCGCCGTGCGCGAGGCGAGGGAAGCCGGGGAGGAGGAGCGCCTGGCACGTTGGGCCGAAGCGCTCGATCTCGACGGCCCCGAGGCGTTGGTGGCCGCGGCGCGGCGTCCCACCCGGATCGTGCCCGCCAACATCACCTTCTACCCCATCCGCACCGAGCAGAACTGGCTCCGCCAGGGCGCCCGGCTTTTCAGCAAGGGGCTCGAACCCCGCTTCGCCGAGGAACTCCTCATCGAGGGGAATCTCCTGCTCAGGGACACGGACATGGACATCCGGCTGGGCCGGCCGGTGGCGCCAGCGGACTTCCTGGGCCCCCTGGACCGCTGGCTGGCGAGGCGCGTGGCGCGGACGGTCCGGGCGCCGGGCGGTTTCCTGGAGGCGGGCGGGCGGGCCTCCCCGTGGGAGGGGCGCCTGTGGGACCGCAGGGTCCGCGGGAAGGCGCTGCGGCTGCGGGACGCCTACATGCGGGAGATGTACCGGGGCCTGACCGTGAACCTGAGCCACCTCGCCGCCGACCTGGTCTTCCTTCTCGTGGAGGAGGGGCAGGACTCGGTGCCGGTCGAAGCGTTCCACCGCACGCTGTACCTGGCGGTCAAGAACCTCCAGGCAGCCAGGGGCATCCACCTGCACCGAAGCCTGAAGAATCCGGACGCCTACGGTGGCCTGCTCCGCGGGAGCTGTCCAGGTCTCGACCAGCTCTTCGACACGCTGGTCGCCTCGGACCTCGTGGAGCGCGAAGAGGCCCGGTACCGGTTCCTTCCCCGGCTGTGCGAGGAGTTGGGTTTCGACGAGGTGCGCGTCGGCAATCCCCTGGCGGTCTACCACAACGAGCTTTCACCCCTCTCCGCCGCCACCGACGCGGTGGCAGGTGCGCTGCGCCGTTCGGAGCGGCTCTCGCCCGAGGAGTGGGCCCTGCTGGAGTTCGACGACGAGAGCATCGCCTACGGGTGGGACCGGGAGATCTTCCACCGGCCTCGCCACGAGGAGGTGAATCGGGACGAGACCGCGACCCTGCCGGGCGAGCCGTTCCTGCTCCTCCCCAGGACCCGACCGCGCCCGCTCGGCGTGGTGCTGGTCCACGGGTTCACGGCCTCGCCCGCGGAGATGAGGCCCCTGGGCGAACGGCTGCGGCTGGAAGGCTACCCGACGCTGGGCGTCCGCCTGAAAGGGCACGGCACCTCCCCGTGGGACCTCCTGGAACGCCGCTGGGAAGACTGGCTTGCGTCGGTGCGCCGCGGGGTTGAGATCCTCGGGGCCTTCGCGCCCCGCCTGTGCCTCGTGGGGTTCTCCACGGGCGGGGCCCTGGCCCTCCAGATGGCCGCGGAGGCGCCGGGCCGATTCGAGGGGGTCGCGGCGGTAGGGGCGCCGCTGCGCCTGAAGGACCGCGCCATGAGGCTCGTTCCCCTGGTCCACGGGGCGAACGTCGTGGCCGGGTCCACCGCCCTGGTGAAGGGCGTCATGCTGTTCCACCACGCGAACGCGGAACACCCCCAGATCAACTACCGGCACATGCCGATCCGGGCGCTCTACGAACTGGGCCAACTCATCGACGCGATGGAGGAGGGGCTCGATCGGGTGGAATGCCCGGTCCTGCTCATCCAGAGCACGGAGGACCCCACGGTCGATCCGGAGAGTGCCCCGCGGATCCTGGAAAAGCTCGGATCCCGGCGGAAGAAGCTCCTCTGGGTCCACTCGGACCGCCACGGGATCCTCTACGAGAACATCGGCGGCGCCCAGGACCGGGTGATGGAGTTCCTGGCCGGACTCGAGACGCCTCCGTCGGCGCCGTGAGCGCCGACGGGGGCCGCGGGAGCCCGTGCGGTGGAGGGGGATCTCAGGCCGCGCGCTTCCGACCCTTGGGTTGCACCGGGGGCTTGGGCTCCTCCTGCTCCGTCCCCGGGCGCGCCGCGGCCAGGTCGATCACCTTGCCCGGGGCGCTTCGCGCGGCATAGGACGCGAGGGTCCGGCGGACGCGCAGCGCCTTGAGGGCAATCGCGGTCAGGACGACCGCGGCGGCCGCGGGCAGGAGGCGGGCGGCTTCCCAGTCCGCGGGCTCGGCCCGGAAGCCGACGCGGACCAGGTCCGCCAGCCCGAACACCGCCAAGCCGATCAGGAGGGGCGAGAGGACGTTCGCGACCAGGAAGTCGTCGCTCCAACGGGACGGCCTCGGGTTGCGGCAGGCGAGCAACAGCAGGCAGAAGGCCAAGACCGACCCGCACAGGCAGATCACTCCCAACGTCAGCCCCATGGCGCCGCTCCTTGCCGGTCGGGACCCGTCGTCTCCCGACCCAATGTCACTGCATGACCATCATGTGAGACATATGACAGCCTAGTGGGCAATCTGGGTACAGTCAAGGGGAGTCCGCCGGAGGGCGCTTGACCGGTGCCCGTGCCGAAACCATACTCCGGCGCGGTGGCCCGGTCCGACGGGAGGGGAACGTGAAGAGGATTCTCGGGATCAGCGCGAGCGCGAGGGCGTGGGGGAACACGGATCTCCTGGTCCGCCACGCCCTGCGCGGGGCGGAGTCGGAGGGAGCGCAGACGCGCTTCCTCCGGGTGCCCGACCTGGGGCTCGGGCCCTGCGTCGGGTGCATGGCGTGCGTGTTCAAGGACCGCGACTGCGTCCAGGAGGACCGGTTTCCGGAGTTCCTGGAGGCCTTCCGGTGGGCGGACGGGGTGGTTCTCGGGTCGCCGGCCTACGTGCTCGGCGCCACGGGGGCCGTGAAGAACCTGCAGGACCGGATGATCCGTTTCGGCCTCGCGCGGGAGTTCGTCGGGCGGCCCGGACTCGCAGTGGCCGCCGCAGGAGTGCCCGGCTGGGAGCCGTTCACCCTCGCCCAGGTGAGCCTGACCTTCCTCTTCCTGGGGATGCCGGTGGTGGACCAGGTGCTGGGGCACGCCCAGGGCCCCGGCGAGATCCTCGACGACGAAGCGGCGTGCCGCCGCGCGACGGAGGGGGGCGAGGCCCTCGGACGCGGCGAGACCGGCTACCGCGGCGCGGCCGGGGCGTGCCCCGTGTGCCACCTGGATCTGGTCGTGGCTCGGCGGGAGGGGGGTGCCCGGTGCCTGCTGTGCGACCTCCCGGGCGCGTGGGAGGAGACGGACGGATCCCGCGAGTTCCGGCCCGAGGCCGGGGCGCAGCCCCGCTGGACCGAGGCTTCGATCCGGCACCACTTCGCCGAGAAGATCCTCCCCTCCGGGCCGAGGTTCCGGGCACGCCTCCGGGAGATCCGGGCACGGGTCGAGGCCTTCCGCGGAGCGGGGGAGCCGTGAGCCCGGGGCTCGAACAGGCCGCCGCCCTGCTGGCCGAGCGGGGGCAGGCGGTGGCTCTCACCGGCGCGGGGATCAGCGTGGAGAGCGGAATCCCCGATTTCCGGAGCGCCGGCGGCTTGTGGACGCGCTACCCGCCGCAGGAGTACGCGACGATCGACGCGTTCCGCCGCGACCCGGCGAGGGTTTGGCGGATGCTGGCGGAGATGGAGGAGGTGCTCGACGCGGCGGTCCCCAACCCGGCGCACCGGGCCCTGGCCGCCCTGGAGGCGAACGGGATCCTGGCGGGCGTGATCACCCAGAACATCGACGGCCTGCACCGCGCCGCCGGGAGCCGGCGGGTGGTGGAGTTCCACGGTTCCCACCGGAGCCTCACCTGCCTGGCCTGCGGCCGCCGTTACCGGCGCGAGGACGCGCGCCGGCGAGGCGCGCCCCCGCCCTGCGCGTGCCGGGCGCTCCTGAAGCCCGACGTGGTGTTCTTCGGGGAGGAGATCCCGGCCGGCGCCGTGGAGGAGAGCCGCCGCCTGGCGGAAGGGTGCGGCGTCATGCTGGTCGTGGGGACGTCCGCGGAGGTTGCGCCCGCCAGCCGGATGCCGTGGACGGCCCGCAGGCACGGCGCCGGCGTCGTCGAGGTGAACGTCGAGCCGACCCACCTCACCGGGAGCGTCACCGACGTGTTCCTGCAGGGCAGCGCTGGAGAGGTTCTGCCGGCCCTGGTGGACGCGGTCCTGCGTCGCGTCGGGTCGCCGTCGGCTTCCTGACGGGACGAGCCCCCCCGGGTCCCTCGGGCGCATTCCGCCGCGGCGCGCCGCCGGCGAAAGCGGTCCATGCCCGCTGCCTCCGAGAGCGCGTCTGCGCCTGGCTCCCCGGCGCTTCCCGTTCGGCCGGGGGCTCTCGCGGAATTCCGGGGCGGACAGCAAACTCAGGGGAAGGGCCGGGGGAGGGGCCGTTGCCTTCCCTTCGGCGCGGTGACAGAATGGCGCGCCCGGGGGCTCGGGAACGCAAATCGCAGACCCCGCGGCGGGGAGAGAGGGTTCGGATGCGAAGGGTCGGTTTCGTCGGCTGGAGGGGCATGGTGGGTTCGGTCCTGGTGGACCGCATGCGGAGCGAGGGAGACTTCCGGGGCTTCGAGCCCGTGTTCTTCTCCACGTCCCAGGTGGGGGAGGCGCCCCCCGACGTGGGGCTGCCTGCGCCGCCCCTGGCCGACGCCCACGACCTGCGGGTGCTGGCGACCCTCGACGTCGTGGTCTCCTGCCAGGGCGGGGACTACACCCAGGCGGTGTACGACGAGCTGCGAGAGTCCGGGTGGCGCGGGCACTGGATCGACGCCGCCTCGACGCTGCGGATGCGCGACGAGGCCATCATCGTCCTCGACCCCGTCAACCGCGGCGTGATCGACGCGGGCCTGGCCCGGGGCGTGAGGGCGTACGCCGGCGGGAACTGCACGGTGAGCCTCATGCTCATGGCGCTCAACGGGCTGTTCCGGGAGGGGCTGGTGGAGTGGCTCTCCACCATGACCTATCAGGCGGCCTCCGGGGCCGGTGCGAAGAACATGATCGAGCTCGTGGCCCAGATGGCCGCCATCGCGGGCGCCTCCCGCGACCTGCTCCGCGACCCGGGCCTGAGCGCCCTGGACCTGGACGCCCGGGTGACGCGGGAGCAGCGGGGCGCGGCCATGCCCGTCGAGGCCTTCGGCGCCCCCCTGGCGGGCAGCCTGATCCCGTGGATAGACCGGCTCGTGGAGGACGGCCAGACCCGGGAGGAGTGGAAGGGGTTCGCGGAGACCAACAAGATCCTGGGCTCGAAGCGGCCCGTCCCGGTGGACGGCCTGTGCGTGCGGGTGGGCGCCATGCGCTGCCACAGCCAGGCCCTCACCGTGAAGCTCGCCCGGGACGTGCCCATGGACGAGGTCACGGACATCCTCGCCTCGGGCAACGACTGGGTGAGGGTGGTCCCCAACGACAAGGCGGCCACCCTGGCCCGTCTGACCCCCGTCGCGGTCTCCGGCACCCTGGAGGTGCCGATCGGGCGCCTCCACAAGATGAGGATGGGCCCGGAGTTCCTCACCGGCTTCACCCTGGGCGACCAGCTCCTGTGGGGCGCGGCCGAGCCCCTGCGCCGCGTGCTCCGGATCGTGCTCGAGCACCTGGGCTGAGGGAACGTTCTACCCGATGATGCGGGAAGGGCCCCCTCGGGGGCCCTTCCGTTCGTGTGGGGCCCGGCCTTCCGCGTTCCGCTCACTCGGCAGGAGGCCACTGTCCGGGCAGGAGTTCCCCGTCCTCCAGGGGCGAGAACAGGGCGTCCACGTCCTCCGGGGAGATCTGCTCCAGAGCGGAAGGCCGCCACGAGGGGAGGTGGTCGCGATCCACCAAGGCGGCGCGCACTCCCTCGCAGAAGTCGTGGGCGCCCACGAAGCGCTGGGTCAGCCGGTACTCCACCCGCAGTTCCTCCTCCAGTTCGCGGCGGGCCCCCTCCCGGAGCAGACGAAGGGTGACCTTGAGACTCGTCGGCGACTTGGAGGCCAGGGATTCCACCGTCTCCCGGGCCCAGGGCGAGTCCAGCCGGCGGAGTCGCGCGAGGATCTCCTCCACGGAGGACGCCCCGAAGGCCCCTCGGATCTCCTCGCGCACGGCGGCGAGGGCGGGCGGTCCGGCCGGCTCCGAGAGGGAGTCCAGCACGGCGGAGACCGTTTCGGCAGGCTCCGTGTGGAGGGGCGTCCGTTCCAGTCGGTCGAGGAGCGCGGGCAGCCGGGCCGACGGGACGAAGTGTGTGGCGATCCCGGCGGCGAGGGCGTCGGCGGGCCCGAGGCGGGCGCCCGTGAGTGCCAGGTAGGTCCCGAGCTCGTCGGGGAGTCGCGGGAGGAAGTAGCCGCCTCCCACGTCGGGGAAGAGGCCGATCCCGGTCTCCGGCATGGCGAAGACCGTGTGCTCGGTCGCCACCCGGTGGGATCCGTACACGGAGAGCCCGACGCCGCCCCCCATGGTGATGCCGTCGAGGAGCGCGACGTAGGGCTTGGGGAACCGGTGGATGCGGAGGTTGAGGGCGTACTCCTCGCGGAAGAAGTCGCTGGGCAGGGAGCCCTCGCCGCGGTGTCGGGCCTCGCACACCCGCCGGATGTCGCCGCCCGCGCAGAAGGCCCGGGGCCCGGTGCTGCGGATGACCACGGCGTGCACCGCCGGGTCGCGCGCCCACCGGGCCAGGGTCGGAGCCACGGCCCGGATCATGGGGAGGTCGAGGGCGTGAAGCGCTTCGGGCCGGTCCAGGGTGACGAGCCCCAGGGGGCCGCGGACCTCGAGGAGCACGCCGGGCACCGGCGCTAACCCCCCTCGTCCGCGTAGCGGCGGGTCAGCCCCTGGTAGGCGTCGACGCGGCGGTCGCGCAGGAAGGGCCAGATGCGGCGCACCGCCTCGGTGCGGCCGAGGTCGACGGTTGCGAGCAGCACCTGCTCCTCCTCCCCCGCCCGGGCCAGGATCTCGCCTTGGCAGCCGGCGACGAAGCTCGTCCCCCAGAAGCGGATGCCGGGACCCTGGGGGGTGGCCTCGAAGCCCACCCGGTTCGCGACCGCCACCGGCAGGCCGTTCGCCACCGCGTGGGCCCGCTGCACGGTGAACCAGGCGTCCCGCTGGCGCTCGCGCTCCGCGTCGTCGTCCCGGGGGTCCCAGCCGATGGCGGTGGGGTAGATCAGCAGGATCTCGGCCCCGGCCAGCGCCATGAGCCGCGCCGCCTCCGGGTACCACTGATCCCAGCACACCAGCACGCCGAGGATGCCCGCGGAGGTACGGATCGGCCGGAACCCGAGGTCGCCCGGAGCGAAGTAGAACTTCTCGCAGAAGCCGGGGTCGTCGGGGATGTGCATCTTGCGGTAGGTGCCGGCGAGGCTTCCGTCCCGCTCCAAGACCACGGCGGTGTTGTGGTAGAGCCCCGGGGCCCGCCGCTCGAACACCGACCCCACGACGACCACCCCGCACTCCCGGGCCGCGGCGCCGAGGGCGTCCGTGGTGGGGCCGGGGATCGGCTCGCCGAGGTCGAAGAGAGAGGGGTCTTCCGTTTGACAGAAGTAGCGACTGGCGTGCAGTTCCTGGAGGAGTACGAGGCGGGCACCGGCGGCCGCTGCCGTTCGGATCGAGGCGACGGTCCCGGCCAGGTTGTCCCCCCGGTCCTCGGAGCAGGCCTGCTGGACGAGTCCCAAGGGCAGGAGGTCGGGTCGGTTCATGGGAGCACCCCTCGTGGAAGCTGCATCGTTAGGCAGTGGAGAGAGCCGTGCTGGAGGAGGATCGGGGAGCAGTCGATCCCCACCACCTCGCGGCGGGGAAACGCCCCGGCCACCGCCGCGAGGGCCCTTGCGTCCGCAGGGTCGCCGTACGTCGGCACCAGCACCCCTCCGTTCACCACGAGGAAGTTGGCGTAGGTGGCCGGCAGCCGGCGCCCGTCGGGCGCCCGGCGCTCCCCGGGCCAGGGGAGGGGCACGAGGCGGTAGGGGCGGCCGGCTTCGGTGCGCAGGTCCCGCAGTTCTTCGGCCATGGCGTTCAGCGCGTCACGGTGCTCGTCCGCGGGGTCGTCGCACCCCTGGTACACGATCGTGTCGCCGGGCGCGAAGCGCGCCAGGGTGTCCACGTGGGCATCGGTGTCGTCGCCGGCCAGTTGCCCGGCCTCGAGCCACAGGACCCGCCGGGCGCCCAGGTGGTGGCCGAGTGCGCGCTCGACGCCGCGGCGGTCCAGGTGGGGATTGCGGGTGGGGGCGAGCAGGCAGCGCGACGTGGTGAGCACCGTGCCCCGGCCGTCGCTCTCGATGCTCCCTCCCTCCAGGATCATCCCCACCGTCTGCAGGGGGGTGGCGCCGAACGTTCCGGTTGCGGCCAGGGCCCGCGTCGCGCGGTCGTCGAGGCCTGCTTCGAACTTGCCGCCCCACCCGTTGAACCCGAAGTCGAGGAGCAGGGGCCTCCCGTCCGCCTCCACGGTAAGGGGGCCGAAGTCCCGAGCCCAGGTGTCGTTCGTGTCCACCGCATGGACCCGGACGCGGTCTTCGCGGGCGCCGGCGGCCCGGAGCAACTCGGCGACCCGGTCCGGGTCCGGCCCGACCACCACCGCGGTCTCGAAGCGGGCCACGGCTGCGGCGACCGCCGCGAAGACCGGCTCGACGGCCTCCAGGTCCCCGGCCCAGTCGGTGCCGGCGTGGGGCCACGCCAGGAGCACGCCGTCCTGCTCTTCCCACTCCGCGGGCAGCCGTCTCGTCATCGCGTTTCGGTCCGGGGCTCGGGAGGGGCTACAAGAGCTCGTACTTCTTCATCCGGTAACGCAGCGCGTCGCGCGTGAGGCCCAGCAGCCGCGCGGCCCGGGTCTGGTTCTGGGAGGTCTTCTCCAGGGCCTGCACGATCAGTTCGTGCTCCACGTCGTCGATGTCCAGGCCCGTGTCGGGAAGGATGACCACACCGGGCTCCCCGGCCCGCGCGCTCTTGGGGCGGTCGCCCCGGACCTTCCACGGGAGGCTGTCCACCCCGATCGTGTCCCCCGGCGAGAGGATGACGGCCCTCTCCACCACGTTTCGCAGCTCGCGGATGTTGCCGGGCCAGTCGTGCTGGAGCAGGAGCGCCTCCACCTCCGGCGTGAAGCCGCGGAACGAGGCCTTGAAGTCCCGGTTGAAGCTCTCGAGGAAGTGCCGGGCCAGGGGCAGGATGTCCTCGCGCCGCTCCCGCAGGGGCGGGAGCGCCAGGGGGATGACGCTCAGGCGGTAGTACAGGTCCTCGCGGAAGTTCCGCTCTTCGATCGCCTTCTCGATGTCCCGGTTGGTCGCCGCGATGATGCGGACGTCGACCTCGATGTCCTCCTTGCCGCCCACCCGCTTGAAGGTCCGGTCCTCGAGGAAGCGCAGCAGCTTCGACTGGAGCCCGATCTTCATGTCCCCGATCTCGTCGAGGAAGATGGTGCCCCCGTCGGCGAGCTCGAACAGGCCCTTCTTGGTCTTCTTCGCGTCCGTGAAGGCCCCCTTCTCGTACCCCATGAGCTCGCTCTCGAGGAGTTCCTCGGGCAGGGCGGTGCAGTTGATCGGCATGAACGGGCGGTCGCGGCGCGAGCTCTCGAAGTGGATCGCCTGGGCGAGCAGGTCCTTGCCGGTGCCGCTGTCCCCCATGAGGAGCACGGTGGTGGAGGAGGACTGGGCGATCCGCCGGGCCATCCCCACCAGTTCCTGCATCTTCGGGTCGTTGGCGATGATGCGGTCGAACCCGTGGCGCTCCGCCTGGCGCTTGCGGAAGTACTCGACCTCCTGCACGAGCTGGGTCTTCTCGAGGGCGTTGCGGACCTTGGTGCGGATCTCGGTGAGGTCGAAGGGCTTGGCGATGTAGTCGTAGGCCCCGAGCTTCATGGCCTTCACCGCCACGTCGAGCTGGCTCGTGGCGGTGACCATGATGACGGGGACGTCCTTCTCGATCTCCTTGATCCGTTCCAGGACCTCGATCCCGTCGATGCCGGGCAGCTTGATGTCCAGGATGACGATGTCGGGGGCCTCGGCCCGGAAGGTCTCGAGGGCCTTCTCCCCGTTCTCCGCCGTGAGGCACCGGAAACCGTCCTCCTTGAGGTTCTCGGACAGGGACCAGCGGATCAGGTACTCGTCGTCGACGATCAGGACCTTCTCTTTGGCCATGGGGCCCCCGCGGCGGAAGGGTGAGGTGCGTCATAATACGCACCGGCGGCCGAGCCTGTCAAAGACGGAGGCCTGCAGGGTGCCCGCCGCGGGTGGGGCCCGGGTGCCCCCCGGCTCCACGGAGGTGCTGTCCACGAAGGTGCTTGACTCCCCCCGGCCGTTGGGCTACCAAGCCTGTGGAGGTGTGGAACGTGTGTGAGTCCAACGCATACCTGCGCCGGGGAGGGGAGGAGCAGCTCCTGCTCCGGGAGGTCGTCGTCGTCGAACCCGTGGAGGGCGGCTTCCGCCTGGTCGGGATCTTCGGCGAGGAAGCCACCGTGCGCGGCCGCATCGAAGAGATCAACCTTCTCCAACACAAGATCCTGTTCACGGAGGAGTAGTTCCGCCTGCTGGGGGCGCGAGAGCTGAGAGTCCCGAAGGGGACGACCCCTGGAACCTGATCCGGATAATGCCGGCGTAGGGAAGCAGGAACAGGCCCGCACGTCCGATCTCGCGTCCCACCGCAGGGCGGTCCGCCGCCCATGCACCATCTGCCCTCCCCGGTCCTGGCACTGGTCGACCAGGAGACCCTCGGCTCCCGTCTCGTGGAGGCCGCGGCCGCTGCCTTTGCCGGCGGTTTGGCGTGGCTGTGCCTGCGGGCCCGGTACGCCGACGCCGAGGAGCGGACGCGGTTGGTCCTCGCGCTCCGCGAGGCCTGCCCGGCAGCCGCGATCTCCGTCCACGGCGACCCCGGGGTGTGCCGCGCGCTGGAGGTTCCCGGGCTGCACCTCCCCTCGCGCTTCGACGACGTGGGGGGCGTGCGGCGGGCCTTTCCCGGGACGATCCTGGGCGTCTCCTGCCACGGGGGGGCCGAGTTGGAGGCCGCCGAGAGGGCCGGGGCCGACTATGCGCTCCTGAGCCCCTTCTTCGCCCCCACTTCGAAGGGGGCGTCGTCGCCGGTCCTCGGCCCCGAAGGCTTCCGGGTCGCCCTGCGGGGCCGCACCGTTCCGGTCCTGGCCCTGGGCGGCCTCACCCCGGAGCGTCTCGCCCTGGCGGCCGGGGCCGGTGCCGCGGGAGCCGCCGTGCTGGGCGGACTGTTCCTCGTCCCCGACGTCACGTCCCGCGCGCGCGAATACCGGGAGGCGGCCCTGAGGGCCTGGGGGCTCCCGTGCCCTGAACCGGAAGCCGGCCCGCGCCGGCAACCCTCGATTCCGGAGTGACCCATGCCGACCCCTACGCCCGCACGAGTCCTGACGATCGCCGGCTCCGATTCCGGCGGCGGCGCCGGGATCCAGGCCGACCTGCGAACTTTCGCGCTGCTGGGGTGCCACGGCGCCTCCGCGGTCACGGCGGTCACCGCGCAGAACAGCCTTGGCGTGCAGGCGGTGTACCCGTTGGAGCCCGAGGCCGTGGAGGCCCAGGTGGAGAGCGTCCTCTCGGACATCGGCGCGGACGCGGCGAAGACCGGCATGCTCTTCTCCGCCGAGATCATCGCCGCCGTGGCGCGAGCCCTGGAACGCCGACCCGTTGGCCGCCTGGTCGTGGACCCGGTCATGGTGGCGAAGGGGGGTGCCTCCCTGCTGCCGTGCCGACGCGCAGGGCGCCTTGGTGCGGGAGATCCTGCCCCGGGCGACGATCGTGACGCCCAACCTCCCGGAGGCCGAGGTCCTCGCGGGGACGGCGGTGCGCTCCGAGTCCGACGCGTGGGAGGCGTGCCGCCGCATTCTCGAACTGGGTCCCGAGGCCGTGCTGCTCAAGGGCGGGCACGGGGAGGGGGAGTGGGTGGAAGACCGCCTCGCGGGCCCGAACGGCCTGCGGGAGACGTTTCGGTCGAAGCGGGTCGCCACCCGCAACACCCACGGAACGGGCTGCACGCTCTCGGCCGCGATCGCCGCCCACCTGGGGCACGGCGAGCCCCTGGCCGAGGCCGTGGCCAAGGCCCGGGCCCTGCTCCAGGCGGCGGTGCGGGAGTCCTACGACCTCGGGGCCGGGCACGGGCCGACCAATCCCTACGCCGCCGTCCGCTTCGGCGGGCACAACGCGGTGCTCGAGCGGCTGAGGGAAGCGTGGGAGATCCTCGAGGAGGGAAACCCGTCGGGCTTGATTCCGGAGGTCCAGTCGAACCTCGCCGAGGCCCTGCCGGGGCAGTCGGCTTCGGCGACGTCGCCGCGTTTCCCGGGAGGATCGTGCGCTGCGGCGACCGCGTGCGCCGCGTGGACGGGCCTCGCTTCGGCGCGAGCCGGCACATGGCGAAGATCCTCCTGGCGTCGGCGCGGTGGGGGAGTCCGTTCCGCGCGGTCATGAACGTGCGCTACGGGGAGGACGTGCTCGCCGCCTGCCGCAGGCAGGGGCTGGCGGTGGCAGGGTTCAGCCGGGCCGACGAGCCCGAGGTCGTGAAGCGGGCCGAGGGTTCGTCCCTCGAGTGGGGGACGCTGAGCGTGCTCGAGAGATGCGGGTTTGCGCCGGACGCGATCTACGACGAGGGCGACCTGGGGAAGGAGCCGATGGTCCGTGTCTTCGGGGGCGACGCCGCGGAGGTGGCTCGGCGGGTCGTCTCCCTGGCCCGAACCCTGAGCGGAAGGAGAGACGGATGACGCTGTTGGAGTCGGTCCGCGCGGGCGGGGTCCCCCACGTCGTGGAGGCCGCGGCCGCGGCCGAGGGGGTGGACCCTGGCGCCCTCGCCGCCGCGGTGGCCCGGGGCGAGGCGATCGTGTGCCGCAACCGGAGTCGGACGGCGTGTCGCCCCCTCGCCATCGGGAAGGGGCTGCGCACCAAGGTGAACGCCAACATCGGCACCTCCGGGGACCGCATGGACGTCGAACTGGAGATGGCCAAGCTGGGGGCCGCGCTGGCGGCCGGGGCCGACACGGTGATGGACCTCTCCACCGGAGGGCCGCTCCCCGAGATCCGAAGCCGCGTGCTCGCCGCGTGCGACGTCCCCTTGGGGACCGTGCCGCTCTACCAGGCGGCGGCCGAGGCGGTCGCGGCCGGCCGGACCGTGGCGGAGATGGACGCGGAGGAGATCTTCCGGGTGCTGGAGGAGCAGGCCGAGGAGGGGGTGGACTTCTTCACCGTCCACTGCGGGATCACGCGGGAGAGCGTCGCCCGCCTGGAGGGGCATCCCGCGGATTCTGGGGGTGGTGAGCCGGGGCGGGTCGTTCACGGTGTCGTGGATGCGGCGCCAGGGACGGGAGAATCCCCTGTTCGAGCACTTCGACCGGCTCCTGGAGATCTGCCGCGCCCACGAGGTGGTCCTCAGCCTCGGAGACGGCTTCCGTCCGGGCGCCCTGGCGGACGCCACGGACCGCGGGCAGGTCCACGAGTTGGTGATCCTGGGGGAACTGACCCGGCGCGCGTGGGAAGCGGGGGTCCAGGTGATGATCGAGGGGCCGGGGCACGTCCCCCTGGATCAGATCCAGGCCAACGTGACCCTCGCAGAAGCGCCTGTGCCACGGGGCGCCGTTCTACGTGCTCGGGCCCCTCGTCACCGACGTGGCCCCCGGGTACGACCACATCACGTCGGCCATCGGCGGGGCCATCGCCGCCATGGCGGGGGCCGACATCCTCTGCTACGTGACGCCCTCGGAGCACCTGGGGCTGCCCGACGTGGAGGACGTGCGGGCGGGGGTCGTGGCGTCGCGGATCGCGGCCCACGCGGCGGACGTGGCGAAGGGGGTGCCGCGGGCCCGGGACTGGGACGACGCCATGGCCCGGGCGCGCGCCGGCCTGGACTGGGAGGCGCAGATCCGGCTCGCCATCGACCCCGAGCGGGCCCGGGAGATCCGGTCGCGCTGCCTGCCGGCCGACCAGACCGTGTGCAGCATGTGCGGGGATTTCTGTGCGGTGAAGCTCGGGAGCGCGGGGTCGTCCTGCCCGAGCCCCTGAGAGGTTCCTTCGGGGTTCGCGGCGGAAGGAAGCCGGGGTTCAGGCGGCTTCGATGAGCGCCTGGCGGAATGCTTCGAGTTTGCGCCGGTGACGCTCGTCGCTGACCACCACGCCGTCGAGCAGGTTGCGAAACTCCCGGTCCGCGACGTCGGCGAAGGCGCCCTTGTCCCGCTCGAGGGTCGTGGCCTCGATGAGGCACGCGATTCCCACCGCGTCCGCCAGGGATGCCGGGTGGGCGCCGCGGAGCGACTCGGTCGCCCGATCGACCCCGCGCCGCAGGCGCTCGAGGTTGGGTTCGAAATTCTCGTGGACCGTGGCCCGGCCCTTGTACCGGCTCGCGACCGCCAGCAGGAATTCGAAGGCCTTGGCGTGGCCTTCCTCCTCGATCGCCATCTTCGAGAAGAGTTCCCCCGCCTCCTCGTCTTCCGCGAAGCGGTCGGCGACGAGCCGGTAGAAGTCGCGGACCAGTCGTTCGCTCTCCGCACACCGCCGCAGGAATTCGCACAAGTCGGGCATCGGGCCTCCACGCCGGTTCTGTTCCGGGTCCTGTCCAGGGCCAAGGCGTGGGAAACGCTTCGGCTGATCCGTTGCACGCCTTTAGGCCGGGGCTTGACACGGGGGGAGGCGACAGTATTCCTGTTCGGCCGAATGACGACGCCCCGTCGACTGGAGGCGGCGCGTGGGAAAGGAGGCGGACATGGCGCTCTACGACTACCGGTGCAGGAAGTGCGACGAGGGCTTCGAGGTGGACATGCGGCCGAGCGAGGTCGGCAAGAAGGCCGTCAAGTGCCCGGCGTGCAAGAGCAGGAGCGTGGCGAGGGTCTACGGCGCCTTCTTTGCCAAGACGAGCCGGAAGTCCTGAGGCGGGGCAGGGGAGGAAGACCGGGGCGCGAGCAGCGCCCACTTCAGGCGACCCCGATCCGGGGGCAGAGATCGGCCAGCGGGCACGAAGGGCACCGGGGCCTGCGGGCGGTGCACACGTCCCGACCCAGGTGGGTCAGCAGGTTGGAGAAGGCCACCTGTCGTTCTTCGGGAACCAGAGGCGTCAACTCCTCCTCGATCCGGTCCGGGTCGGCGCTCCGGGAGAGCCCGAGCCGATGGGAGACCCTCTTGACGTGCGTGTCCACGAAGATGCCGGGCACCCCACGGCTGTTGCCGAGAACGAGGTTGGCGGTCTTCCGGCCCACGCCGGGAAGCGTGGTCATCTCCGCTACCGTCTGCGGCACCTCACCACCGTAGCGCTCCACCAGCCGGCGACAGCACGATTGGAGAGCACGGGCCTTCTGTCGGTAGAACCCCGTGGACCTCACGGCCTGTTCGAGGGAGGCCGGGTCCGCGTCGGCGAAGGCCGCGGCGTCGGGGAACTGCTCGAACAGGGTTTCGGTCACCCCGTTGACGCGCTCGTCGGTGCACTGCGCGGCGAGAATGGCTGCCACGAGGAGGGTGAACGGGCTCGAGAAGCGCAGCGCCGTCGTCTCGGGATACCTCTCCGCCAGGATCGCGTCGATCCGTTTCGCGCGGGCGCGATCATCCACCCTCGGGTCCTCCCGGTTCCGGCGACAGGGTCACCCGGTGCCATCCCGCCTGGGGACTCCATCGCCACCGGTGCAGCCGGTTGGCCCGACGGTGGCGGATCCGCAGTCGGTAGGCGACGACGGCCTGGTAGGTGACCCAATAGCCGGTGATGCCCATGGGGATCGCCGAGATGAAGCCGCCCACCAGCAGCGGCAGGAACACGTTCCAGGTGAGCGTGTTGAGGTGGGTGATCGTGTGGAGGAACCCGGCCGGGGGGTGGAGCGGTTGACCGAGGACAAAGGCGCCCAGGGCGTAGGTGACGAAGTAGACCACCGGCGCCGTGATCGGGTTCGTGATCCAGACCCCGGCCCCCGCGGCGATCTTGCTCTGTCCGGCCAGGGCCGCGATGGCGATGGCGATGGGCATCTGGATCCCCATGGTTGGGGTCATGCCCACGGCGAGACCGATGGCCATCCCCATCGCGACTTCGTGGGGCTTTCCGTGCAGGCGCACGCTGCGGTAGTAGAAGTACCGAAGTGTCTTTTGCAGGTTCATGGCGTCGGATTCCCGCTCCGGTCCGGCGGCCAATCAAGATAGCAGGGTTGGCCTCGGCACCCCACGGCAAAAAGGCGCCCTGCCGGCGCGAAGAAGGGGACCGATCGGTCCCCTTCCTGCGTTGCCTCTCGCAGCAGGCGCTGTCTATTCCACGTTGATCTCGACGCTCTTGGTCTTCGAGGGCGCCGCCTTCGGGAGCGTCAGTGTGAGCACGCCGTCCTTCAGCTTCGCCTTCGCCTTGTCGGCGAGGATCGGACAGGGAAGCGGCACCACCCGGTGGAAGACCCCCTGGGAACTCTCCCGGTAGTAGTATCCCGCCTCCTTGGTCTCCTTCTCCGTCTTTCGCTCGCCGCTCATCGTTACGCTGTCTTCGGTGATGTTGATGCCGATTTCCTCCTTTTGGAGCCCCGGCACCTCGGCGGACAGGACCAACTCCTTCTCGGTCTCCTTCAGGTCGACCTTCGGGGCGAAGGCTCCCTCTCCCGCCGCGAACAGTCCCCCCGTCCACGGCCTCGGCCACCCCCGGAAGAAGTCCTCGAA
Organism: uncultured delta proteobacterium; assembly: GCA_963707045.1. GTDB lineage: Bacteria > Desulfobacterota > Deferrisomatia > Deferrisomatales > JACRMM01 > CAZGRT01. Next base: position 20,469 of record CAVPOV010000001.1, on the reverse strand, counting down.
GAGCCGGTCCACCTCCTGCCGCAGGCTCCGGACCGGTTCCAACTCTCCACTGCGCGGTTCCCACTTGATCAGGGCCATGACACTCCTCCTTTCTCCGCGGCCGAAAACGTGCCGTGGGGAAGAGCCGCGGATTCGTCGAAAATCTAGGTCCGCGACAAGGGGTGTCAAGGCCGAGGGGCGGGTTCGCTCCCTACGCCGTCGGTGGGATCAGCGGCGGGGGCGGTAGGCGCTGGTGATGGGGAAGCGACGGTCCTTGCCGAAGGCGCGCGGCGTGATCTTGATCCCGGGCGCGGCCTGTCGGCGCTTGTACTCGTTGCGGTCCACCAGGGCCGCCACCCGCTCCACCTCGTCCCGGCCGAACTGCGGCCTCGAGGCTCTCGAGGGAGCGGTCCTCCTCGACGTAGCCCAGGATGATCGGGTCCAGGACGTCGTAGGGGGGCAGGGAGTCGGTGTCCCGTCTGGTCCGGCCGGAGTTCCGCACTCGGCTCCTTGGTCAGGGTCGCTTCCGGAATCCAGGGCCCGCGGGCCTCGGCGTTTCGCCAGCGGGCGAGGCGGTAGACCAGGGTCTTGGGCACGTCCTTGAGGACGTTGAACCCGCCCGCCATGTCCCCGTACAGGGTGCAGTACCCCACCGAGGTCTCGCTCTTGTTCCCGGTGCTCAGCAGAAGCCAGCCGAACTTGTTGGAGAGGGCCATCAGGAGGCTGCCCCGGATGCGGGCCTGGAGGTTTTCTTCGGCCACCCCCGATCTCGTGCCCCGGAACGAGGGTTCCAGCGCTCGCTGAAACGCTTCGAAGACCGGCGCGATGGGGATCTCCCGGAACTCGATGCCCAGGTTCTCGGCGAGGGCGCGGCTGTCGGAGACGCTGCCCGCACTCGAGTACGCGGAGGGCATGGTCACGCCGACCACCCGGTCCGGCCCGAGCGCGTCCGCGGCGATGGATGCGGTCAGCGCCGAGTCGATGCCGCCGCTCAACCCCAGCAGGACCCGCTCGAACCGATTCTTGCGGGCGTAGTCCCCGCAGCCCAGGACCAGGGCCCGGTACACTTCCTCCGCCTCGGACACGGGTTCGATCTCCCGGGCGGGCAGAGAGGTTCGCTCGCGCTGGGGAAGGTCGGGCAGTTCCACGCAGCCCGCGAGGGGCACCCAGAGGTTCTCCCGGTTGCAGGGCCACCCTCCGCCGTGGGTCGCGCAGTCGCTGGGAGAAGGCCTGCTCCAGGTCCACGTCCACCACCACGTGGTCCTCCTCGAAGGGCAGTCCGCGGGCCAAGCACCTCGCCTCGGGGCGAGAGCACCAGCGAGTTGCCGTCGAAGACCAGCTCGTCCTGGCCTCCCACGAGGTTGCAGAAGGCGAGAACGGCCGCGTTGTCGGTGGCGCGGGTGGACAGCATTCGCTCGCGGGCCTGTACCTTGCCCGCGTGATAAGGGGAGGCCGAGATGTTGACGAGGAGTTCGGCTCCCCCGGAGAGGGACTGCGTGCGGGCCGGGCCCGACGGGTACCACACGTCTTCGCAGATGGTGACCCCGAAGGTGCACCGGCCCAACCGGAACACGGAGGTGTCCCGACCGGTCTGGAAGTAGCGGTCCTCGTCGAAGACGCCGTAGTTGGGGAGGATCGACTTGCGGGCGACCCCCCGGAGTTCCCCGTTGTGGAACACGGCGGCCGCGTTGTACAGGTCGTCCGCCCGCTCGACGAACCCCACCACGGCCGTGAGTCCCCGCGTCTCCTCCCGGACCGCCTCGAGGGCCTCCCGGTTGTCGTCGATGAACTGCGACTTGAACAGCAGGTCCTCGGCCGGGTATCCCACGAGCGCGCACTCGGGAAAGACCGCCAGGTCGGCCCCGCAGCGGCGGGCGCTGCGCAGGCCGTGGCGCACCTTCTCCGCGTTTCCCCCGATGTCGCCCACGGTGGGATTCATCTGGCAGAGGAAGAGTCGGAGCATGAGGTTCCCCGCGTCGGAGTGGCGCCGTCGCGCCAAAGCCTAGAAGAAGGGTGGGTAGGATGCAACGTCGTTGAAGAGAGCCGACGGCGAGTGTTACCTATGAGGCGCGGTCGTCGGGAGCGGGCGGCGGGATTTCAGCGACGCGAGAGAGGGCGCATGCTCGGGAAGATTCGGATCGTTCTGGCCGTCTTGCCGTTGGTGGCGGTCGCGGGGGCGCCAGGCTCCGCGGCGGCGAAGCCCAACCCCCGGGAGACGCCGGTGGTGCTCGCCGTCCGGAAGGCTTCCCCGGCGGTCGTGAACATCGGCGTGGAGATCGTCACCCGGGTCGGGAGCCCGTTCCAAAGGTTCAGCCCGTTCTTCGACGAGTTCTTCCGGGATTTTTTCGGCGACCTGCCCGAGAGGGAGCGCCGGCAGCGCAGCCTGGGGTCCGGGGTCGTCATCCGGGCCGACGGGCTGGTGCTGACCAACGAGCACGTCGTGCAGAACGCGTCGCGCATCCTGGTGACGCGCGCCAGTGGCGAGGAGTACGAGGCGCAACTCGTCGGTGCCGACAGCCGCACCGACCTGGCTGTGCTCCGCGTGGAGGCGCCCGATCCCCTGCCGTTTCTCGCGATGGGGACCTCCGAGGACCTCATGATCGGGGAGACGGTGATCGCCATCGGGAACCCCTTCGGCCTGTCCCACACCGTGACCACCGGGGTGGTGAGCGCGCTGAACCGGACCATCCGCGGCGCGAACGACAGGGTCTACACGGACTTCATCCAGACGGACGCCTCCATCAACCCCGGCAATTCCGGGGGGCCGCTGCTCAACATCGCGGGCGACCTCGTTGGCGTGAACTCCGCGATCTACCAGCGGGCGGAGGGCATCGGCTTCGCGATCCCCATCGACAAGGCCAAGCGCATCGTCGACAACCTGATCGCCTACGGCAAGGTGCACCGGGCCTGGCTCGGCATTCACGTGCAGGACCTGACTCCGGAGCTCGCGCGGCATTTCGGGGTCCCCCCGAAGGGAGGTGTCCTGGTGACGCGGGTGTTCGAGGAGAGCCCGGGGGAGGAGGCCGGCTTGGAGAGGGGGGACGTGGTGATCGGGCTCGGCTCCGGCACGGTGCGCGATCGGGACGACTTCTTCGAGCGCCTCGCCGGGTACACCGCGGGGAGCCGGATCGTGCTCCGGGTGCTGCGCGACGGCAAGGAAGTCTCCGTCGACGCCGTGGCCCGGGAGATCCCGGCCGCGTACGTGGAGTCCCTGAGCGACTCCTGGCTCGGGCTGTCGGTGGCGGAGGCGCCGGGGCGGCGAGGCGGGGTGCTCGTAGCGGGCGTGCGGAGGGGCAGCGCGGCGGCGGACTCCGGCATCGAAGCCGGGGACGTGGTTCGTCAGGTCAACAGCGTGCCCGTCGGGACGGTCGCGGAGTACCGGGAGGCCCTGCTCCAGGCCAGCCAGCGGGAGACGGTCGTCCTCGTCGTCCAGCGGGGCCGCGTCGGGTACTACGTGAGCCTGAGCCCCTGATCGCTCGCGGCGGAGGCGGCACCGGCCGGGTTCACTTGACCCCTCCGGCGCCCGCAGGGTAGAAGAAGGCCCATGAAGAAGGTGGCTTTTCTCCTCGTGTCCGCGTCGGTCGCCGGGTTTTTCGCCGGGGTGCTCTGGGAGAGGTGGAGCGAAGGCCCCGAGGGGCGGGTTCCACGACATGCGGGTGGTCCACACGGCCGACTACGTGGACCTGGTCGAGCCCGACTCGCCCGCAGTAAGCATGTGCGTGAAGGACCTGGGGTCCTACGAAGCCGCGTACTATTTCGTCCGGGACGCCATCCGGTTCCACCCCAATCTGCCCGCGGGGAGCCCGGAGCAGACCCTGCGCGACAGGGCCGGAAGTTGCCTGGGCAAGGCGGCGCTGCTCGCCAGCCTGTACCGCGCGATGGGAATGCCGGCGTCGGCCGTGCGGGTCGTGACGGGGGAGATCGCGGCGGGCGATGCGCTGGTGGAGCACGCCTGGGTGGAGATCGAGCACGACGGCGTCTGCCTCCAACTCGACCCCACGGACCTCCTGGCGCGGTTCGACTTCCGGCAGTTCCCCGGGACCGCCTACACGGAAGCCTTCGTCCGCAAGGAGGGTTTCTGCTTCAACGACGTCGGGTTCGCCGTCGTATCCCAGTTGAACCGATTCCGCAACGGCCCGCCCCCCTGGATGCGCGCCGGCCGCTGAGCCCCTCCCTCTCTCGGGCCTACCTCCCTATCCGTCGGAGGAACCCGTCCTGACCCCGCCGGCTTCGAAGAGCGCGTAGTCGAACGGCGGCCCCACCGCCTCCTCCCGGGCGGCGATCACGCGAAGCCCTTCGAGCACGACCTCCAGTAGCGCCGAACCGCGGCCCCCCGCCGCCGCGGCCCGCACCAGCCTTCCCTCCAGGCCGAGCCTTCGGGGGGCGGTGAGGACCTCGCCCGTGGGCACGAGGCGGTAGGGCTCGTGGTGGGCCTCCGAGCCGTGGAACCGGAAGGCGCAGTCGCCGGCTCCGGTGCGGCCGGCGAGGAGCAGGTAGGAGAGCCGGTGGGCGTCCGGGTGGTCTCGGAACCACTGCTCCCCCTGGCGGACGAACTCCGAGTACTCCTTCTGGAACACCGAGAGCGCGTACGCTTCCACCTCCTCGAGAGGGGGCGACGAGCGGTGCTTGAGGAACCGGTGCAGGTTGCGGCTCACGGCGATGCCCACCGCCGCCCCGCTCGTCGCCACGGCCGCCGTGGACCCCAGCGCGAAGAGCTTCCGCACCGAGTGGACCTGGTGCTCGCCCCCGCGGACGACCGCTACCCGGCGGTCCGCCGCGACGACGACGCCGCCCGGGAACCGACAGGCCACGAGTTGGGACATCGCGATCTCCTTCCAGGCCCGGCCGTCGGGACGACGGCCCCCGGGGACCCGCATCGGTCAGCAGTCGCCGGTCTTGACCTCGGTCAATGGCGGGCGCCGTGACGCCAGCTATAGTGGGTCGCGTCATCCTTCACAAGGGGGAACGCGACGTGCCGCGGATCCCGGGAAACTGCCGAACCACCGCCATGGGCATCCTGCCCCACACCGACGTGGACCGCGCCCTCGAACTGGCGCTGTCGCTGGACATCCCCTTCTGGCCCCAGTTGCCGCGGCTCTCCTACTACGAGGACATGTACGTCCAGGTCTCCGAGAACTTCCCCGGCGTGCGGATCGACGAGGCGAACCGCAGAATCGACTTCTCCACCGAGCGCTTCTACGGCGAACTGGAGGCGTTCGTCGCGCGGATGGAGGACCCCGACCTCTACCGGCTCTCCGAGCGGTACTCCGTCGTTTACCACCGTTTCCTCGGCCTCGACCTCTCGGGCTACGCGGCGGTCCGGGGCCAACTCGAGGGGCCGGTGTCCTTCGGGCTGAGCGTCAAGGACGAGAACGACCGGCCCCTCGTGTACAGCGACGAGGTGCGCCCCCTGCTCCTGGACTTCATGGCCCGGAAAGTCAACGTCATGGGGCGGGAGTTGGCCGGGAAGAACCCCAACGCCTTCATGTTCGTGGACGAGCCCGGCCTCGAGTTCATCTTCTCCTCGCTCTCCGGCTACAGCGACGGCCAGGCCCGGGTGGACCTGGACCACTTCTTCTCCCAGGTGGAGGGGAAGAGGGGGGTGCACCTGTGCGGGAATCCGGACTGGGACTTCCTGCTGCGCACGCCCATGGACGTGCTGTCGTTCAACGCTTTCGGCCGGGGGGACCGCTTCGTCAACTACATCCCGAGCCTGCGCTCGTTCCTCGACAGGGGCGGGGTGGTGGGGTGGGGCATCGTGCCCGCCAACTACGACGAGTTCCGGGCGTCGGACCTCCGAGGGCTCCTCGACCACCTGGAGGGGCTTTGGGACCTCCTGGAGAAGGGCGGGCTGCGCCGGGAGGAACTCCTTCCTCGCAGCCTCCTCCTCCCCGCCACCTGCGCACTGGTCAACCCGGACAAGGGCGCCACGGTGGAGGCGTGCTACGAACTCCTGCGCGAGCTTTCCCGGCGGGTGCGGGACCGTTACGGCCTGTGGGGCGGAGAGGAGTCCAGCGGTGCATAGGGTCGCGGCAGTCGCCGGCGTGTTGCTGTGCATCATCGGGGAATGCGCCTCCGCGGGAGAGTGCCCGCCGGGTCTGCGGGAGGCGGTCGAGGCGTACCGCGAGGGGCTCCAGGCCGAGCAGCACCGGATCCGGGATTCCCGAGCCGACGCGCCCCGGGGCGTCGAGGAGACGGTGCAGTTCGACGTCCCCTCCCACGCCTGCCACCGGGGCCCGGGGCAGGCGTACAGGGAGTTCGGCATCCCCTCCTGCGAGGCGGACGGCCCTGGCCAACCGTCGGTGGTCCGCTATCCTTTCGCCCTGTTCTTCCGGAAGGCCCTCACCCTGGAGGCCATGTATGCGAAGGCCTGGGAGGAGGGGTCCGACGGCGCCTTCGAGGTCGTCTTCGAGAGGGACGCCGACCGATGGGTGGCGGTATCCAAGCGGGAGGTCCTGCCCACGGCGAGGGAACGTGCGGGGAAAGGGCCGACGGACAGGCCTTGACGAAAATCAAGGAATGGAAGCGTCGGGCTGGCTAGGTTTCGCGCCAAAGTTGTGAACGTGGAGACAAGCCTTCGGGCCGCCGGGGCCTGGCGGAAGCTGGCTGGGACTGCCTGCCGCACGTCGCGGCGGGGATGGAAGAGCAGAAGAGGAGGTGTCGGATGAGGGAAACGCGGAGGGTAGGGTTGTGTCTTGCTGTCGGTCTGGCCGCCCTGTGGGCCGTCGGAACGGCGTCGGCCAAGCCCAGCGAGCCGGAGGTGAAGGCCGCGGAGTGCTACGACTGCCACGACGTGGTCCAGTCGCTGCACAAGGGCGGGAAGCACGAAGGGGTCAACTGTGCGTACTGCCACTCGGGCCTCGCCGCGCACCAGAAGGACCAGACGCCGGAGACGCGCCCGGTGACGAGCATGGGCTGGGAGACCTGCGGTGAGTGCCACGAAGCGCAGTACAAGAGCTTCCTCCAGACGGCCTACCACCGTCCGGCCCGCGACGAGAAGTCGCAGCTCACCAACCGCGCGCCGAACCCCTTCTGGGACAAGCTCATGGCGGGCCACGGGTTCACCAAGGAGCACGCCCTCACCCGCAGCCATCCGTGGATGCTGGTGGACCACTACGTGGTCGACCGGGCCTACGGGGGCCGGTTCCAGCCGAAGGAGGGCTGGGGGTACGTGGTCCAACCCGCCGGCAAGAAGGCGTGGGACTACCTGCAGGACAACTGGCCTGACTCCATCGAGCACAAGGCGTTCCTGCCGCAGAGCGCGCCGGCCGCCAACCCCGTGTGCCTCCAGTGCAAGAGCCAGGACCAGATCCTCGACTGGGCGTACATGGGCGATCCGGACGTGGGTGCCAAGTGGTCCCGGGCTTCCAACGTCGTGGAACTGGCGCGAAGCCTCCAGCACGGCCTCAACTGCCACACCTGCCACGACCCCCACGCGGCCAAGCCGCGCATCGTGCGCGACGGGCTGATCGAGGCGCTGACCCGGCCGGAGGCGGACACCCTGTGGCACAAGGACCCGAACCGCACCGGCATCAAGGTGATCGACATGGGCCTGCGCGGGTTCCCGCGGAAGATCGCCCTGCTGGACAAGTACGACTCCCGCCTCCAGTGCGGCCAGTGCCACGTGGAGTACAACTGCAACCCGGGCACCGACACGAAGACCGGCGAGAAGGTCACCATGAAGGACCGCCGGACCAACCACTTCCCGTACAAAGACGTGCTCGGCCTCTACGACCATTACGTCAACCAAGTCAACTTCCTGGACTTCAAGAACACCTTCACCGGCGGCCTGCTCTGGAAGGGGCAGCACCCGGAGTCGGAGACCTTCTACGAGTCCAAGCACTCCAAGGCCGGGGTGCAGTGCGACGACTGCCACACCCCGAAGATGAAGGACGAGAAGACCGGCAAGGAGTACACGTCGCACTTCGCGGTCACGCCCCGCTTCATGCTCAAGGAGACCTGCCTGAACTGCCACGCCGACTGGACCGAGGAGCAGGCGCGCTACGCCATCGACTCGGTGAAGGCCTTTGTGCGGGGCAAACTCCGCAAGGCCGAGTTCTGGCTCGACCAGTTGATCGACAAGATCGGTGAGGCCAAGAGGGCCGGGGTCTCGGAGGATGCGGTCAAGCAGGCCCAGGATCAGCACCTGCGCGCCCACATCCTCTGGGAGTACTGGACGGCGGAGAACTCCGACGGCTTCCACAACCCGGAACTGGCGCGGGAGTCGCTCACGCGCTCCGTGGACGAGTCCCAGAAGGGCATCAAGATCCTCAACGAGGCGATCTCGGGCACGGCCAAGAAGTAGGGGGAACTCGCCTGGACAGCGGCGGAAGGGCCGGATCGAAGGATCCGGCCCTTCCTGCCTTCCGGGGGCGGTTGCAATCACTGGATCGACACCGGGTGGGGCGATTCGCTTCGAAAGGTGGGGCGTTCCCCCATTTTCCCGGGGCGGAAGGGTGCTGTAGGAAGAAGACTGGGCGGCGCGCCGGAATCGTACGGAACGGGAGGCTCCCATGGAAATGGAACGGGTCCACTGCTGCCGGGGCGGCGAGCATTGTCGGGAGACGGACCACCTGTGGCGGATCGTCTCGCGCCACGGCGACTCCGAGAAGCTCCGCCGGCTCGTCCGGGAGTCCCGCTTCGTGTGCCGAACCTGCGGGCGCACGGCCCGAAGCAGCGACAACCTCTGCAAGCCGGCGAACCTGTAGAACCGCCGGGCGGCCGGCCGCCAGCGCCGGACGCGGGGCAAGGTCGCGCCCGGTGGGGCTGAACCCCGGGCAGCGAGCCTGCCGGAAGCCCATTTAGCCAGGCTAAAGAAGCTTCACTTCCGCTAAAATCCCCTTGACCTCCCGCAGTGCCCCGCCTAGCATTCGCGTTCCGTCCCGAGCCCCGCGTTTCCGGGGCTCTGCGCCGTCACCCGTATCCAAGGGAGGACCCGCCCATGAAAGTGACCGTTCTCGGCGCCGCCGGAGGCATCGGACAGCCCCTCTCCCTGCTCCTGAAGAACGCCCTCCCGCCGGGGTCCAAGCTGGCCCTGTACGACGTGATGCCTGTCGTCGTGGGGGTCGGCGTGGACCTGAGCCACATCCCCTCCCCGGTGAAGGTGACCGGTTTCGCCAAGGAGCAACTCGACGAGGCGCTGAAGGGAAGCGACATCGTGGTCATCCCGGCCGGCGTGCCCCGCAAACCCGGCATGACCCGCGACGACCTGTTCAACATCAACGCGGGCATCGTCAAGAGCCTGATGGAGGCGGCCGCCCGGGTCTGTCCGAAGGCCTGCTTCGCGATCATCACCAACCCGGTTAACTCCACCGTGCCGATCGCCGCCGAGGTCCTGAAGAAGGCCAAGGTGTTCAACCCGAAGAAACTCTTCGGCGTGACCACCCTCGACGTGATCCGGGCCAAGACGTTCGTGGCCGAACTGAAGAAACTGGACCCGGTGAAGACGAAGGTGACGGTGATCGGCGGTCACAGCGGCAACACGATCCTGCCGCTCCTCTCCAAGGTGACGGGGGTGAAGTTCACGAAGGCCGAGCTCGACAGGCTCACGCCGCGCATCCAGGAGGCGGGCACCGAGGTCGTCGAGGCCAAGGCGGGCGGCGGCTCGGCGACGCTGTCCATGGCCGAGGCGGCTTGCCGCTTCACCACGGCGCTCCTCAACGGCCTGAACGGCAAGGAATCGGTGCAGTGCGCCTATGTCGCGGTGGAGGGACAGCCCACGGCGTTCTTCGCCCTGCCCGTGCGCCTCGGGAAGGGCGGCATCACGAAGATCGTGGGCTACGGCCGGCTCAGCGCCTACGAGAAGAAGCTCTTCGACGAGATGATCCCGACGCTTCGGGCCAACATCGAGAAGGGGGTCGCGTTCGCCAAGGCCTGAGCGACCGATTCGTCCACGGCGGAAGGGGAGACGCCCGGCCGAGAGGCCGGGCGTCGTTCGCGCCGGGGCCCGGAGGATTCCGGGGCCGCGGGTGCGGACCGCTCCCGGCTTCCGCCATCGCCCGGAACGGCGCGTCTGCGCTTGCGGACCCTTCCCGCGGTCTTTCAACCCTTGGCGCAGGGGCAGTCCGGCTGATATCTTCGCCTCCCGTACCCTCTGCGACCGAGACCGATTCCCGATCCTTCACCGACGCCTGCTACGCCGCCTGCCCGCAAGGGCCGCCCGGGGATTTTCCGGGGCGGTCGGAGGGGACGTCTCCGGCGGCGACGGTGGCGCGGTCGGCCGTGAGGCCGGTGGAGGGTGACCTGAGGCAGGAACCGAGGGGACACACCATGGCCGTGACCGTCCGCCCGATGTCGGGCAGGGCAGGGATCACCCGCTTCATCAAGCTGCAGTGGAAGTTCTACACCGGCGACCCGAACTGGGTGCCCCCGCTGCTGATGGACCGCAAGAAGCTGCTCGACACGAGGAAGAACCCGTTCTTCCGGCACGCGGAGATGCAGCTCTTCGTGGCGGAGCGAGCCGGCGAGGTGGTCGGGCGCATCGCGGCCGTCGTCAACCGGAACCACAACCGGGAGCACGGGGACAGGGTCGGCTTCTTCGGGTTCTTCGAGTGCATCGAAGAACAGGGTGTGGCGAATGCCATGTTCGATGCCGCAGGCGAGTGGCTGTGGCATCGGGGCATGGACACCATGCGCGGCCCGTTCAACCCGTCGGTGAACGACGAGCTCGGCATGCTGGTCGAGGGGTTCGACCGGCCCCCGGTCATCCTCATGACGTACAACCCGCGCTACTACCCCTCGCTCGTGGAGGGATACGGCTTCCGGAAGGCCAAGGACGTCTACGCCTACCTGTTGAGGAACGAGGACGTCATCACCCCGAAGCTCGAGCGCGGCCAGAATCTCGTGCGGCAGCGGTACAACATCACCATCCGGGACGTGGACTTCAACAACCTCAAGCTGGAAACGGAGATCCTGAAGGACCTGTACAACCGCAGTTGGGAGAGGAACTGGGGTGCGGTGGCCATGACGGACGAGGAGTTCGATTTCATGGCCAAGGACCTGGCCCACGCGGTGGGCAAGTTCCGGGATCTGGTGTTCGTCGCCGAGCGCGACGGGAAGCCCATCGGTTTCACCCTCTGTCTCCCCGACCTCAACCAGGTGCTGATCCGCAACCGGAAGGGGCGGCTGCTCCCCGCCCTGTGGCACATGCTCACCGGAATGAAGAAGATCGACCTGGTTCGCATCGCGGTGCTCGGCGTGCTGCCGCAGCACCGAAACAAGGGCGTGGACGCCGTCATGTACTACGAGACCGTGACGCGCGCGGCCCGGCACAACATCTTCCTCGGCGAAGCCTCCTGGGTGCTCGAGGACAACGAGCCGATGAACCGCGGGGCGAAGCTCATGAACGCCGCGCGCTACAAGACCTACCGGCTCTACGACGTGGCCCTGCGAGGAGTCCGGTGAGCGCCTCGGGTCAACTCGCCGCCCCCGTCCTTCTTCGATCCAGCCCTTGATCTGATGACGAAGCGCGATTCGTTCCTGCAGACGGCCGGGGCGAGGGCCCTGCGAGGGTGCTTCCGTGCCCTCGAGGCGATTCCGCTGTCGCCCCGCGCCGCGCTTCTGGAAAGGGCGATGGCGTGTCTCGGGGCGGCCTACCGGGAGGGCCGCCGGATCGCGCGGATCAACCTGCGGATGGCGTTCCCGGGCATGGCGGACGCGGAGGCGGACCGCATCCTCCGGCTCTGCTACGTCCGCCTCGGCACCTCCCTGGCCGAGTTCCTGCACATCCCGAGGATGGACGAGGAATATCTCGCAGGGCATTTCCGCATCGAGGGGGCCGAGTATCTGCGGCAGACCGAATCGGCCTCAGGACGCGGTTCCCTCACGATCACCGGGCACTTCGGGAACTGGGAACTGCTCGGCTACGTCTACGGGAGAGCCGTCGGTCCTGTCGCCTTCGTCGTCCGCACGTTCCGGGACGAGTTCCTGGACCGGTTCATCGACGAGCGCAGACGCCTTGGCGGAAACAGGACCATCCGGAAGTCCGGGTCGGCCAAGGAGGTATTCCGGGCGATCCGCAGCGGGACCTCGGTCGGAATCCTGATAGACAAGAACGTCAAGCCGTCGAAGGGGGTGGCGGTCGAGTTCTTCGGCCGCATGGCCTACACGACCCCCTGGGTGGCCCGTTTGGCACTCGCCACCGAGACGAAGGTCCACTCCGCCTTCATCTTCCGCGACCCCCGGCGCAAGTTCCACCACACCCTACGCATCGGGCCGAGCCTCGCGATGGACCCCGACGCCCCGCGCGGGGAGGAGGTGGTCCGGCTCACGCAGTTGTGCAACGGCGAACTCGAGAAGGCGATACGAGAGGATCCCACCCACTGGATCTGGTTCTACCGGCGCTGGGCCGTGAAGGGGGCGAGCGGGCCCGATCCTTACGGGGAGGCGGCGGGGGCTCCCTGAGGAGGGGAGTCTCCCTCGCGGACGGCTGGTAGTCCCGAGCCGCTTTCTTCGGAGGCCCGGCGACGTTCCCTCGCATCCTCCGAGGGGGGGGAGCGGTCGTTGAATCCCGTCCACAATGCTGATATGGTCAGCGGCCCCGAACCGAAAAGGGAGGTCCGTGCCGCGGGCCTTGCCCATCCCTCGACACGAGCCGGAACCACGCTGGAAACAAGCTGTTGCGGTAGCGACGCCCTAGAGGAGTTCGTATGCCTGCCACCGTGAACCATCTTCAGTATTACAGGTTGCCGTGGAACTTCGCCGACAACGGGATCTCGTGGCTGGAGCCCACGACGGACTGCAACCTGCGCTGCGAGGGTTGCTACCGGGATCCCACCGGTCCCGGACACAAGACCCTGGAGCAGTTGCGGGGGGATCTGGAGGTCTTCCAACGACTGCGGAAGAGCGACTGCATGAGCATCGCGGGCGGAGATCCGCTCGTCTATCCGCAGATCGTGGAACTGGTGAAGATGGTCAAGGAAATGGGGTGGAAGCCCATCATCAACACCAACGGCCTCGCCCTCGACAAGCCCCTGCTGGTGGAACTCAAGAAGGCGGGGGTCTTCGGGTTCACCTTCCACGTCGACAGCAGCCAGAAGCGCCCGAAGATGAAGGAGGCGACGGAGGCGGAGCTCAACGCCCTTCGGTTGCACTACGCGAAGATGCTGGCGGACGTGGGCGGGATCTCTTGCTCCTTCAACGCCACGGTCTCCGAGAAGACCGTGCACGAGATCCCGGGCATGGTCCGCTGGGCCCAGAAGCATGCGGACATCGTACACACCATGGTCTTCATCCTGTTCCGGGCCCCGAGCTTGACGGGGGACTTCGACTTCTTCGCCAACGGGAAGAAGATCGAGATGAAGGAGACCTACAAGGAGAGCGAGTGGGGCGGCGAGAGCTACCTCATGGCGCCGGACATCGTCGAGACGATCCGGAAGGCCGACCCTTCGTACGAACCGGCCGCCTACCTGAACGGAACCGCGAACCCGAGCTCCCTGAAGTGGTTGCTGGCCACCCGCGCCGTCTTCGACGGGAAGGTCATGGGGTATGTGACCCCGCGCTTCATGGAACTCGTGCAGGTCTTCAACCACCTGTTCCGAGGAACGTACCTCTCCTACGCCGCGCCGAGGAGCACGGCCAAGGGCAAGCTGGCCTCCTTCTGCATGGGGTTGGTGGACAAGAGGATGATGCGCATCTTCCTCAACATCCTGAAGCGGTCCGTCTCGAATCCCCTGAGCATCACGCAGCCGGCGTACCTCCAGAGCTTTATGATCATCCAACCGGTCAATTTCGAGGAGGACGGCCGGCAGGACATGTGCGACAGCTGTCCGGACATCACCGTCCACGAGGGAAAGCTCGTGTGGAGCTGCCGCATGGAGGAACTGAACGACTTCGGGGCGTTCGTCCAGACGGTTCCGAGAAGGAAGAGCGTGCAGGCTCCGGGGCCCGCCTAGCGCCCCGGTTGGGAGCGCCGGAATTCGGTCTTCCTTCGCCTCACGCTTGTAACGAAGCCCGGCCTTGAAGGCCGGGCTTCGTGCGTTCCCGGACTGGCTCCGCCCGGGGAGGGTGCCGTGCGTGAGGCCCACCTGCCTGCCCTATCGGATGGCGCGGGGCGTCCACGTCAAGACAGACTTCGTTCGAGGTTGATGGTGGTGGAAGGAGTGAACTGCGTTCGCCTTGAAGAACTTCATCAGCCGCGTATCCCCGACGTCGACGAGCGTGTTCACCTTCTTGACGTCGAGCTTGCTCAGGTGCTCCAGGAATTCGTTGACGAGCCTCTCGCCGATGCCCTTGTGCCGGCAGTCCGGATCGACCCCGATCGTATCCAATGTCGCTCCCTCCTGGGATATGCCGTACTCTCCTATGAACAATTCTCCCATTATGAAGCCTGCGACCCTTCCATCCCCGTCTGTGCGACCAGAGAGGTCGGCAGGTAGTCTCCCGACCCGAACAGCTTCTCGAACTTCATCTCGTAGTAGTCGGGTCTGGACGCCTTCATGATCTTCCTGTCGATCTCGACGATCGCGTCGAAATCCTCCGCCTTCATCAGCCGAATGGTGAAGGTGCTCTCCTTCACGGGGCCTCCTTTCGTGCACTGACAGCGTCTCGATATCGCATCCTCGGGTTCCGGAGCCCTCCCCCCGACCGCGGGGGAGATCTGCGTTCGTCGCCATGCGGGAGCGGACTGCCAAGAGGCGGCTGAGACCGCTTGCCTCCGCCGCAGGGCCTAATCCTCGTATCAGGAGTCGGTGGGCTGTCAAGCTCTCGAATCAGGGCTGCCGGGGTGATGCGGGGGGCGCTTCGCCGATCCGCCGGCTTGTCGCTGGCGGTACCGCACGGTCGATCGGGCAGCGCGCTGTCGGGTGGTGAAACAGGGCGGCGAGGTTGTATCCCCGGTCCTCGTCTTCCCGCGGCAGCGTCCGGCGGGCATTCTCAAGTCGGAAGCCTCCCAAAGCGAAAAGAAGCCCGTTTGCGCAGTGCTTCGTGGTTCTCGCGGACCGGTCTTCGGTGGAGGCGTGAAATGCGTCGGTGTTCGGCAGCGGTCATTTCGGCTCTCGGTATCCTGTTCGCCCTTGCGTGGTCGCCCGAAGCTTTGGCTTGGCCCACCGCGACGCAGTGGGTGCCGATCCGCCAGAACCAACTGCCCATCATGGACGATCTCGGAGATGGTGCCGGCGCGAGAGATGTCGTGTCCCTCGCCCCCGACAAGGCCGCTGCCTACGCTTCCAACGACGGTACCTACCTCTACTTCCGCGTGCGCCTCAACGTGGACCCTCAGGGAAGCGGCGGGCAAGGAGCGCTGCTGTCCTTCGGCTGGGGAGTCGACATCGACACCGACCTCGACGACACCGATTTCGAGTGGCAGGTCATGGTGGACGGGATCGGGACGGAAGGCATCGAACTGCGGCGCAACGACGTGCAGGGGACGGCCGGCGACCCTTCGGACCAGCCCGAGGCGGTGACCCGCACCTATCCGGTCGCTGGGAACATCGCGGTTTCTGTCGCCGACACGACGATCGACGGCAACGCCGATTACTTCCTCGACTGGCGGATCCCCTACAGCGACTTCAAGGCGGATACCGGGCTGACCGACACCTCGCCGATCCGGCTCTTCGAGGGAGCCTCCGCGTCGACCCAGACGCTTGCGAGCAACGGGGGCGACTTCGTGGCCGGCTCCACCTTGATGGCCGGGTTTTCGGACTTCATGACCCCGATGGGCGTCTCGGCCGCGACCGGTTCGGTCTCTTTCGTGGCGGATGCTTTGGGCGGCGGGGATGTGACCACCGTGGTGGGTGGCTCCACCATCTACCTTCGGGTGGACGACGGAGACCGGAACACTGACGCGGACACCGCGCAGAGTGTCGTTACCGCCCTCGCCACGGGGGGCGGTGACGCGGAGACCGTGACCCTCACCGAGACAGGCGTGAATACTGGGGTGTTCGTAGGCTCGATCGCTTCGGCTACTGCTTCCACTGCCTCGGGGGATGGGACGGTGCAGATTCCCGGCCCCACCACCCTGACCGCGACCTACAACGATGCGGTCACGGCCACCGGGAGCGTCAACCAGACGAGGACCGACACGGCGACGGGCTTGGCCGACACGGTGGCGCCGGTCTTGTCGGGGCTGGTGGGGCAGACGGTAGAGGCGAGCGGGGCGGGAGGGGCGGTGGCGACGTTTAGCGTGACGGCCAGCGACGCCGTGGACGGGGCGGTGGCGGTAAGCTGCGTGCCGGCTTCGGGGTCGACGTTTGCCCTGGGCGTGACGACGGTGAGCTGCGAGGCCACCGACAGCGCGGGCAACACGGCCACGGGAACATTCACGGTCACGGTGGTGGACACCACGGCGCCGGTGGTGACGCTCACGGGAGCCAACCCGCAGGGCCTGACGGTGGGTGCGAGCTACGTGGAGCTCGGCGCGACGGTGACGGACAACTACGACACGGGCCTGGTGGCGGTGATCGACGCCAGTGCGGTGGATACGAGCGTGGTGGGCAGCTACCTGGTGACCTACGACGTCACCGACACGAGCGGCAACGCGGCGGCGCAGGTGGTGCGCACGGTGCAGGTGGGTCTGGACGCGGTGGCGCCGGTGGTGACGCTCACGGGGGCCGACCCGCAGGTGCTCGAAGTGGGCACGGCCTACGCGGAGCTCGGGGCGACGGCCACGGACAACATCGACGGGGCGCTCGCGGTGGGGATCGACGCCAGTGCCGTGAACATGGCGGTGGTGGGCAGCTACGCGGTGACCTACACGGCGACCGATTCCAGTGGCAACCCGGGCAGTGCCAGTCGCACGGTCACGGTGGTGGACACCACGGCGCCGGTGGTGACGCTCACGGGAGCCAACCCGCAGGGCCTGACGGTGGGTGCGAGCTACGTGGAGCTCGGCGCGACGGTGACGGACAACTACGACACGGGCCTGGTGGCGGTGATCGACGCCAGTGCGGTGGATACGAGCGTGGTGGGCAGCTACCTGGTGACCTACGACGTCACCGACACGAGCGGCAACGCGGCGGCGCAGGTGGTGCGCACGGTGCAGGTGGGTCTGGACGCGGTGGCGCCGGTGGTGACGCTCACGGGGGCCGACCCGCAGGTGCTCGAAGTGGGCACGGCCTACGCGGAGCTCGGGGCGACGGCCACGGACAACATCGACGGGGCGCTCGCGGTGGGGATCGACGCCAGTGCCGTGAACATGGCGGTGGTGGGCAGCTACGCGGTGACCTACACGGCGACCGATTCCAGTGGCAACCCGGGCAGTGCCAGTCGCACGGTCACGGTGGTGGACACCACGGCGCCGGTGGTGACGCTCACGGGAGCCAACCCGCAGGGCCTGACGGTGGGTGCGAGCTACGTGGAGCTCGGCGCGACGGTGACGGACAACTACGACACGGGCCTGGTGGCGGTGATCGACGCCAGTGCGGTGGATACGAGCGTGGTGGGCAGCTACCTGGTGACCTACGACGTCACCGACACGAGCGGCAACGCGGCGGCGCAGGTGGTGCGCACGGTGCAGGTGGGTCTGGACGCGGTGGCGCCGGTGGTGACGCTCACGGGGGCCGACCCGCAGGTGCTCGAAGTGGGCACGGCCTACGCGGAGCTCGGGGCGACGGCCACGGACAACATCGACGGGGCGCTCGCGGTGGGGATCGACGCCAGTGCCGTGAACATGGCGGTGGTGGGCAGCTACGCGGTGACCTACACGGCGACCGATTCCAGTGGCAACCCGGGCAGTGCCAGTCGCACGGTCACGGTGGTGGACACCACGGCGCCGGTGGTGACGCTCACGGGAGCCAACCCGCAGGGCCTGACGGTGGGTGCGAGCTACGTGGAGCTCGGCGCGACGGTGACGGACAACTACGACACGGGCCTGGTGGCGGTGATCGACGCCAGTGCGGTGGATACGAGCGTGGTGGGCAGCTACCTGGTGACCTACGACGTCACCGACACGAGCGGCAACGCGGCGGCGCAGGTGGTGCGCACGGTGCAGGTGGGTCTGGACGCGGTGGCGCCGGTGGTGACGCTCACGGGGGCCGACCCGCAGGTGCTCGAAGTGGGCACGGCCTACGCGGAGCTCGGGGCGACGGCCACGGACAACATCGACGGGGCGCTCGCGGTGGGGATCGACGCCAGTGCCGTGAACATGGCGGTGGTGGGCAGCTACGCGGTGACCTACACGGCGACCGATTCCAGTGGCAACCCGGGCAGTGCCAGTCGCACGGTCACGGTGGTGGACACCACGGCGCCGGTGGTGACGCTCACGGGAGCCAACCCGCAGGGCCTGACGGTGGGTGCGAGCTACGTGGAGCTCGGCGCGACGGTGACGGACAACTACGACACGGGCCTGGTGGCGGTGATCGACGCCAGTGCGGTGGATACGAGCGTGGTGGGCAGCTACCTGGTGACCTACGACGTCACCGACACGAGCGGCAACGCGGCGGCGCAGGTGGTGCGCACGGTGCAGGTGGGTCTGGACGCGGTGGCGCCGGTGGTGACGCTCACGGGGGCCGACCCGCAGGTGCTCGAAGTGGGCACGGCCTACGCGGAGCTCGGGGCGACGGCCACGGACAACATCGACGGGGCGCTCGCGGTGGGGATCGACGCCAGTGCCGTGAACATGGCGGTGGTGGGCAGCTACGCGGTGACCTACACGGCGACCGATTCCAGTGGCAACCCGGGCAGTGCCAGTCGCACGGTCACGGTGGTGGACACCACGGCGCCGGTGGTGACGCTCACGGGAGCCAACCCGCAGGGCCTGACGGTGGGTGCGAGCTACGTGGAGCTCGGCGCGACGGTGACGGACAACTACGACACGGGCCTGGTGGCGGTGATCGACGCCAGTGCGGTGGATACGAGCGTGGTGGGCAGCTACCTGGTGACCTACGACGTCACCGACACGAGCGGCAACGCGGCGGCGCAGGTGGTGCGCACGGTGCAGGTGGGTCTGGACGCGGTGGCGCCGGTGGTGACGCTCACGGGGGCCGACCCGCAGGTGCTCGAAGTGGGCACGGCCTACGCGGAGCTCGGGGCGACGGCCACGGACAACATCGACGGGGCGCTCGCGGTGGGGATCGACGCCAGTGCCGTGAACATGGCGGTGGTGGGCAGCTACGCGGTGACCTACACGGCGACCGATTCCAGTGGCAACCCGGGCAGTGCCAGTCGCACGGTCACGGTGGTGGACACCACGGCGCCGGTGGTGACGCTCACGGGAGCCAACCCGCAGGGCCTGACGGTGGGTGCGAGCTACGTGGAGCTCGGCGCGACGGTGACGGACAACTACGACACGGGCCTGGTGGCGGTGATCGACGCCAGTGCGGTGGATACGAGCGTGGTGGGCAGCTACCTGGTGACCTACGACGTCACCGACACGAGCGGCAACGCGGCGGCGCAGGTGGTGCGCACGGTGCAGGTGGGTCTGGACGCGGTGGCGCCGGTGGTGACGCTCACGGGGGCCGACCCGCAGGTGCTCGAAGTGGGCACGGCCTACGCGGAGCTCGGGGCGACGGCCACGGACAACATCGACGGGGCGCTCGCGGTGGGGATCGACGCCAGTGCCGTGAACATGGCGGTGGTGGGCAGCTACGCGGTGACCTACACGGCGACCGATTCCAGTGGCAACCCGGGCAGTGCCAGTCGCACGGTCACGGTGGTGGACACCACGGCGCCGGTGGTGACGCTCACGGGAGCCAACCCGCAGGGCCTGACGGTGGGTGCGAGCTACGTGGAGCTCGGCGCGACGGTGACGGACAACTACGACACGGGCCTGGTGGCGGTGATCGACGCCAGTGCGGTGGATACGAGCGTGGTGGGCAGCTACCTGGTGACCTACGACGTCACCGACACGAGCGGCAACGCGGCGGCGCAGGTGGTGCGCACGGTGCAGGTGGGTCTGGACGCGGTGGCGCCGGTGGTGACGCTCACGGGGGCCGACCCGCAGGTGCTCGAAGTGGGCACGGCCTACGCGGAGCTCGGGGCGACGGCCACGGACAACATCGACGGGGCGCTCGCGGTGGGGATCGACGCCAGTGCCGTGAACATGGCGGTGGTGGGCAGCTACGCGGTGACCTACACGGCGACCGATTCCAGTGGCAACCCGGGCAGTGCCAGTCGCACGGTCACGGTGGTGGACACCACGGCGCCGGTGGTGACGCTCACGGGAGCCAACCCGCAGGGCCTGACGGTGGGTGCGAGCTACGTGGAGCTCGGCGCGACGGTGACGGACAACTACGACACGGGCCTGGTGGCGGTGATCGACGCCAGTGCGGTGGATACGAGCGTGGTGGGCAGCTACCTGGTGACCTACGACGTCACCGACACGAGCGGCAACGCGGCGGCGCAGGTGGTGCGCACGGTGCAGGTGGGTCTGGACGCGGTGGCGCCGGTGGTGACGCTCACGGGGGCCGACCCGCAGGTGCTCGAAGTGGGCACGGCCTACGCGGAGCTCGGGGCGACGGCCACGGACAACATCGACGGGGCGCTCGCGGTGGGGATCGACGCCAGTGCCGTGAACATGGCGGTGGTGGGCAGCTACGCGGTGACCTACACGGCGAC